>CAWATT010000004.1:227500-729623 GCA_963785055.1 uncultured Pseudomonadota bacterium | reverse complement strand
GCCATGTACCAGCTTCTCGCAGACGTCGTCCTGCTCGTCCATCTTGCAGTCGTCACCTTTGTCATTGGTGGCCTGATCGCCATCATCGCGGGCAACCTGCGTGGCTGGTCCTGGGTCAATTCGCTGTCATTCCGTGTCCTTCACGCCGCGGCTATCGGCATCGTGGTGCTTCAGGCCTGGCTTGGGCAGGACTGCCCGCTCACCGTTCTCGAGTCCTGGTTTCGGAGTCAGGCGGGCTCTGCTGCCTATGACCGCGGATTCATCGAGCATTGGGTGCAGAGGGTGCTCTTCTACCGGGCCCCCACCTGGATCTTCACGGTTGCCTACTCGCTCTTTGGCGCCGTCGTTGCAGCGACCTGGTGGTACTTCCCTCCCCGTCGGTCCCGGCTCAACTCAAGCAGCAGGTGAAAAGACCAGGGCTACGACAGCCACTCAAGCATCGCGCGCGTGACGCACTCCGGCCTCTCCATGGTGCTCATGTGCCCGCAGTCAGGCACGTCGACCAGCTTGCTCCCCGGGACAAGTCGCGCCATTTCCTGGTGGCGCGCAACCGGGCTCCAGCTGTCTTCATGCCCGCAGAGCACCAGCGTGGGCATTCGAAGAGTCCCCAGCAGTTCCGTCCGGTCCGGTCGGGCGAGCAGGGCGCGGATCTGCGCCCCGAACTGTTCCGCAGTCGCTCGCGCGATCATCGAGTGAATGCTGTCCATCAGGTCCGCATCGGCCAGTCGCGCCGGATGCACCATGCCGCGCGCCCAGTCCCGGGCCATGACCAGCATGCCCTCGCGCTGCGCGATATCCAGCAGGCGAAGGCGACCGGCGCGTTCGCGCTCGCCGGCGTCACCGGGCGCGATGGCTTCGTAGCCGCTGTCGAGCAGCGCCAGTCGCGATACGCGTTCTGGCGCGCGCGCGACCACTTCGAGCGCGACGCGGCCACCCATGGAATGTCCGGCCAGTGCGAAGCGCGGCGCGGCCTTGTCCAGGATGCGTTCCGCCATCGCACCCAGCGAGTCGCACAGCGCATGCCCGGCGACCTGTATGTCGCGCCCGGCGCCCAGCGCAGCGATCTGGTGCTCCCAGACCGCCGTCGTCGCACATCAGTCCGGGCACCAGTACGAGTGTTTCAGTCTTGTTCATGGGTTCAAGCGCGATTCTGGAGCGGGGGCAGTGATTTCTCCAGCTCGGTCTTCAGCCACTCCAGCAGCCGGGCGATGCGGGCCAGCCTGGCGCGATTCTGCGTCACGTGCGCGCGGAACCAGGACTTCGGCAGCGGGTAGTCCTGCAGCAGCTCCACCAGTTTACCGGCACGAATGGCAGTCGCCGGCTACATAGCGGGGCAGCATGGCGATGCCGTTGTCCGCCATCGCGGCGTCATGCAGCGAGAGATTGTCGTCGGCGATCAGCCGTGGGCGGACGTCCACGGCGAGCTGACCCTGCTCGCTGTCGAAGCGCCACGCGGCACCGAGCGGCTTGAAGAACAGGCCATCGTGTCCCTCCAGGTCATGCGGCTGCGAGGGTGTGCCGCGGCGCCGCAGGTATTCCGGCGAAGCGCACAGCACCTGATCGAACGGGTGCAGCGGCACGTCGAGCACGCCCTCGTAGCTGTTGGCCGCGTGGCCGGTGATGGCCAGGTCAAAGCCTTCCTCCGCCGGATTGACCGAGCGATTGACCAGCGCCAGTTCCAGCGTGATGTGTTCGTGCTCGCGCAGGAATGCGCTCAGCACGTCCGACAGCACCAGCATGTGGAGCGTCGTCGGCACCATCATCCGGATGCGTCCCTCGAGCTGGTCGCCTGCTGCGTCGCAGGCCGGCCAGCGTGTCGTCGAGTTCTGCGATGAGGCTGCGGGCGCGTCCCTGGAATTTCTCGCCCGCCTCCGTCAGGGCGACCTTGCGCGTCGATCGCTCGAACAGCCGCAGGCCCACGGTGTGCTCCAGCTGGGTGACCCGTTTGGCGGCGACCGAGGGCACCACGTTCAGCTGCCGGGCCGCCTCGGAGAAGCTCCCGTACCGCGACACGGCCAGGAAGGCCCGCAGGTTGGCGATCATGTCCATGATTTATCGCAAATCGCGAAAACTGAGGTCGTAATATGGTCCTAGTTGTTGCGTATCGCAATGAATATGATTTGGACAGGCCCCAACCCACCCAGCAGGTCCACCTCATGAGCAACCCGGACTTCAGCGACATCCCCGGCACCTACGTGTTCGACGGCGACCGTGCCATCCAGGGTCGGCACCTGAACCGCTTCTGCATGTCGCTCATGAGCGCGGCCAATCGCGCCCGCTTCAAGGCCGACCAGCGCGCGTACCTCGATGAGTGGCCGATGACCGAGGCGCAGAAGCAGCGCGGTGATTGCGCGTGACTTCCAGGAGCTGCTGGATCTGGGCGGCAACATCTTCTTCGTGCTCAAGCTCGCGGCGCTGGATGGACGGGCGACGCAGTCGGTCTCGGCTTCGTTCGCAGGCCAGTCGACGGAGGAGTACGCTGCGATGATGCGCACTGGTGGACGCAGCCCCGAGGGCATCAGGTCGATTTCCGGCGGGTTCTGATGGGTCGCATCACCGCAGGCATCGGCTCGAGCCATGTGCCTGCGATCGGCGCCGCACTTGATCGCGGCGCCACGGAGCATCCCGACTGGGCGCCGATCTTCGAGGGCTATGAGTGGACGCGACAGTGGCTCGCGCAGCAGAAGCCCGACGTCGTCATCCTCGTCTACAACGACCACGCCTCTGCGTTTTCGCTCGATGCCGTGCCCACCTTCGCGCTGGGCTGCGCCGACTCGTTCGCGCCAGCCGACGAAGGCTGGGGTCCGCGCCGCGTACCGGTAGTGCAGGGTCACTCGAAGCTCGCCTGGCACATCGCCAACAGCGTGGTGCTGGAGGAGTTCGATCTCACGCTGATGAACCAGATGGACGTGGACCACGGCCTCACCGTGCCGCTGTCGCTGATGCTGGGGCAGCCGGAGGAGTGGCCGGTGAAGGTGATCCCGCTCGCGGTCAACGTCATCCAGTATCCGACGCCGACGGCCAATCGCTGCTACCGGCTGGGCGAGGCCATCGCACGCGCCGTGAAATCCTTCCCCGAGGATCTCAACGTGCAGGTGTGGGGCACCGGCGGCATGAGCCATCAGTTGTCGGGCAAGCGCGCCGGGCTGATCAATCGCGAGTGGGACACCCAGTTCCTGGACGAGCTCACGTCGGATCCGGATGCGCTGCGCACCCTGTCGCATGAGGAGTACATCCGCGAAGCGGGCTCCGAGGGAATGGAGCTGATCATGTGGATGACCATGCGCGGCGCGCTGGGACCGAAGATCCGGGAGCTGCATCGCTTCTACCATGTGCCGGCCTCGAACACCGCGGTGGGGCATGTGGTGTTCATCCCCGAGAGCTGAGGGCCTAGGTGGCCTGAGTCCCGTCAATGGATCTGCTCGTCAATATCGATGTGGATGACCTGGCCAGAGCGATGGATTTCTATACCCGGGCGTTCGACCTCGTCATCGGGCGACGCTTCGGAGACGCCGGTGTCGAGCTGCTGGGTGCGTCCTCCACCATCTACCTGCTGGTCAAGTGCCAGGGCAGCCAGCCCACCGACCATCCGGGTCCGACACGCAGCTACGAGAGGCACTGGACGCCAGTGCACCTGGACTTCGTGGTCTCTGATATCGACAGCGCAGTTCAAAGGGCGTTGCAGGCCGGCGCCACGCTCGAGAGCCCGACCCGATCAAGCGCCTGGGGTAAGCTTGCCCTGATGGCCGATCCGTTCGGACACGGATTCTGCCTGGTGCAGTTCGTTGGCCGGGGCTACGACGAGATCGCCACGGCTTGAGCCCGGCATGGGCGTGCGGGGACTCTTCGAGGAGGCTTTGATGCTTGAGCTTCGCCCCAACTGCGAGTGCTGCGACAAGGATCTTCCGCCCGAATCGCCCGAGGCGTTGATCTGTTCGTTCGAGTGCACGTTCTGCCAGACCTGCGCCACCAGCGTCCTGGCTGGCAGGTGCCCCAATTGCGGCGGTGAGCTGGTGACTCGACCGAGACGCCCGGCCGACAAGCTGGTCCTGAATCCAGCCTCGACGAAAAGGGTGGTCAAGCCGCTCGGTCATGGGCGCGGGTAGACGTCCCCGTATCGGGCTGGATCTGCGCGGAATGACCGGCGAGGTCGGCATCCTGCGGGTAAGCGGCGGCGTGAGGCTTGATCCGGCAGTCGACGCCTGGTTGAACGATGGACCGGTTGAACTGCGGACTCTCGCGAAGAAGTGGTTCATGCGGATGCGGGCGTGTGGTGACGATGTCGTGGAGCTCATGCACGATGGGTGTCCTGTCGCCTGCGTGGATGATGCGCCGTTCGCCTGCGTCAATTCATTCAAGGCGCATGTCAACGTTGGCTTCTTCCAGGGAGCGTCCCTTGCAGACCCCGCCCGGATCCTCGAGGGGAGCGGCAAGCGAATGCGGCACGTGAAGACAGGGCCGGGTCGTGAACCCGACGCCGCGGCACTTGCCATGCTGATTGATGCCGCCTACGCGGATATCAGGGCTCGCCTCCGGTAACGCTCCCGCATGCAGATCGCAATCGATGATCCGGGCGCCCCCGACGTGCGAGAACTCCTGGAAGAGCACCTGCGAGACATGCATACGCACTCGCCACCCGATAGCGTCCACGCCCTCGACGTGGGCAAGCTCCAGCATCCCGACATCACGTTCTGGACCGCGCGCGAAGGAGCCCGGCTTCTGGGTTGCGGCGCACTCAAGCAGCTGGATCCTGCGCATGGCGAGATCAAGTCGATGCGCACGCCGGCAGCGCTCAGGCGCCAGGGAGTGGGGCGGGCCTTGCTGGCGCACATCATCGGGGTCGCTCGCGGGCGCGGGTACGAGCGACTGAGTCTCGAGACCGGTTCCATGGAGGTATTCCTCCCGGCGCAACGTCTCTATCAGCAATATGGGTTCAGGTATTGCGAACCCTTCGGGCAATACAGGCCGGATCCGAACAGCGTCTTCATGACACTCCGGCTTTGACTGGCCGCACCGCCGGCGCGGTGAATCGGTCTAGAATGCCAGGACACGACAATCCTTGAGCAGTCACAAGGGGACAAGCCCATGAAGATCGACCAGGTTCCCTGGGGTTTCCCCTGCGTGCGGGTCGAGGGCGGCATGTACACCGGCAACGCCGCACCCGCCAACACTCCGCCCCCCAGCACCGCGCGTCCGTAGCTTCCCCGGGGTCTCACTTGTTCAGGGCACACACCGTGTCGATAGCCGTCGCTGTTCCCCCTGCGACCGCGTATGCGTATGCAGTCGATCCGCGCAATCTGCCCCGCTGGGCACCGGGATTCGTCAAATCCATCGAGCGTCGGGGCGATGCATGGGTCGCGAAGACCACGCTCGGAGAGGCGACTTTCCGCTTCGCGCCGGCCAATGAGTTCGGTGTGCTCGATCATGACGTGCAGTTGCCGGCGGGATCCTTTCACAACCCGATGCGGGTAGTTCCGAACGGGGATGGCTGCGAAATCCTGTTCACGATGCTGCAACTGCCGGACATGACCGACGAGCAGTTCCAGGCCGACCTCGAGACCATCCGGGCCGACCTGGGGATATTGCGGTCAGCGCTTGAGGGCGGACATGTCGCCCGGGAGACTTGAGTGAAGGGACATCTCTACCGCGTAACCGTGGAACACCTGGAAGACGCGAAGGGCAACGCCAGGGAGGCTGCGCCGCTTACCTTCCAGACGCGCAATCACGACGATCTATTTCCGATCGTGGAGAAGATGCGTGCCCGAGGATTGTTCGATGCCGATGAGGCGGCGGCCCTGGCGATTGGCCTGAAGCTCTTCGGTGAAGTCATGCTGCAGCACCGGGAGCACGAGCTGTTTTCCCCGCTGCGACCGCACTTCGTCGAGTTCATCAAGCGGCTCAAGAAGTCCTAGGCCGCCCTGGAGTCCTGGTCGCCATGTGGAGTGAGACGGAAGTCGGCGCGTTCATTGACCGCTTCGAAGCCTGCGGCGTGACGAAGGAAGAGTGGACCCACCGGGCGCACCTCACCGCCGGCTTCTGGTACGTGCGCAGGCTCGGCGCGACCCGCGCACTCGACGAGATGCGGACCCGCATCCGGCGGCACAACGAAAGCGTCGGTACGGCCAATACGGATGCCAGCGGCTACCACGAGACGATCACCTGCCTGTACCTCGCGGCGATTGCCACGCATCTCGAGGAGCATCCGCAGCTGGAGTTTGCCGACAGCCTGCGGACCCTGCTGGAATCCGACCTGTCCGACAGCCGCTGGCCGCTGCGCTTCTATTCGCGGGAGCGGCTGTTTTCGCCGCAAGCCCGCCGGTCGTGGGTTGAACCCGGGAGCCTGTGACGCGCTCAACAGCGCAAGGTGTGGCAAGCCACCTACATTCGCCCTGACCCTCAAGGAGTCCGCCATGCGACACCTCGCCCTTACCCTTCCCGCAATGCTGCTGCTGGCGGCGTCCACCCGCAGGCTGCCGGACCACCCACGGACAAGCCGGGCGCTGCGGCGCCGGTCTTCTCGCGGCAACAGCGTGAGGAAGTACAGGCCTGGTATGCCGAGACGTACCGCAACTCCTGTCCGCCCGGCCTTGCGAAGAAGGGAAATGGCTGCCTGCCACCCGGGCAGGCCAAGAAGCGGTACAGCATTGGCCAGTCCCTGCCTTCCGGCATCATCATCCAGCCGTTGCCAGGCGACCTGTCAGCGGCGAGTCGGGGCGCCACCGCCAGGCTACATCTATGCAGCGGTCGACGGTGACCTGCTGAAACTGGCCGCAGGTACGCTGCTCGTTGTCGATGCGATAGAAGGGCTCACGCGCTGAGCGAAGCCTGCCCGGCCGGAGGCTCCGCCGCACTGCCGGTCAGCCGGATGCGGGGAACACGCTCGAACCGGCCGGCCAGCTTGCGGCACAGCACGTAGAACACCGGCGTGAACACGAGGCCGAACACCGTCACGCCGATCATGCCGTAGAACACCGCGACGCCGAGCGCCTGGCGCAGCTCTGCGCCCGCGCCGCTGCCGAAGGCAAGCGGGATCACGCCGAAGATGAAGGCGGCCGAGGTCATCAGGATGGGTCGCAACCGCGTACGCGCCGCCGCGATGGCCGCCTGCTCCGGCGTCAGTCCGTCCTTCTCCTCGCCCTGGCGCGCGAACTCGACGATGAGGATGGCGTTCTTCGCGGCGAGGCCGACGAGCACGACCATGCCGATCTGCGTCAGGATGTTGTTGTCCAGGCCCATCAGGCTCACGCCGATCAGCGCAGCGAGCAGGCACATCGGCACGATCAGGATCACAGCGAGCGGCAGCGTCAGGCTTTCGTAGAGTGCGGCAAGGAAAATGAACACGAAGACCACGCGCAAGCGCGAAGGAGAGCGCGCCTGCATTGCCGGAGAGCTGCTGCTGGTAGGCGATGTCGGTCCACTCGAAGCTCATGCCGGCTGGCAGATGCTCGCGCGCGAGGCGCTCCATCGCGGCGATCGCATCGCCGGACGAAAACCCGGGGGCGGCGTCGCCCTGGAGATCCGCGGCGGGATAGAGGTTGTAGCGCATCACGCGCGACGGCGCCGTGACGGGCCGAAGCGTTGCCACCGCGTCGATGGGCACCATCGCGCCGGAGTCCGAGCGCGTCTTCAGGCCGCCGATCCAGCTCTGGTCCTGGCGGTAGCGACGAGTCGCCCTGCGCGATCACCTGGAAGGTGTGTCCGAGCAGGTTGATGTTGTTGACGTAGGTGCCGGCAAGATACGTCTGCAGCGTGGCGTAGACGCTGCGTGCCGGCACGCCCAGCATCTCCGCGCGGTCCCGGTCGACGTCGGCGTCCAGCGAGGGATTGCGCGTGTTGAAGTTCGCTGAAGGCCTGGCCGATGGCCGGGTCTGCCGTGGCCGCTTCGGCCAGCCGGTTCACCGCCTCCTCCAGCGCGCGGTAGCCCAGGCCGCCGCGATCCTCCACCATCATGCGGAAGCCGCCCGTTGACCCCAGGCCGCGCACGGAGGCCGGCATCACGATGCGGATCTCGGCCGCGGTGACAGGCGCAAGGCGCTTGCGCAGTTCGGCGGCGATCGACTGCGCGGTCTGGCCCTTCGGCAAGGCGCTCATCGAACGGATCGAAGATCGCCCAGAGCTGGCCCGAGCTGGTGGAGTTGCTGAACGTGATGCCGTCCATGCCCGAGTAGACCGAGCCATGCGCCACGCCGGGCGTGTCGAGCACGATGGGCATCACCTGCTGCACGATCGCATCGGTACGCGCGAGGCTGGTGCCGGGCGGCATCGTGATCGAGATCGCGACGTTGGCCTGGTCCTGCACGGGGATGAAGCCGCGCGGCGTGTCGAGCACGCGCCACACCGTCAGCAGCGACAAGGCCGGCGTAGAGCACGAGCATCAGCGCGCTGCGCCTCAGCAGCACGGAGGTGAGGCGGCCGTAGCTCCGGGACAGGCGCTCCATCCAGTCGTTGAGCGTCTCGCCCAGCGCGTGCAGCCGCTGCCCGATGGAGGAGCGCGGCACCACCGCGTCGTGGGGCTTGCAGGATCAGGGCCGCCAGCGCCGGCGACAGCGTCAGCGACACGACCAGCGAGATCACGGTCGCCGAGGCGATGGTCAGCGCGAACTGCTTGTAGAACTGGCCGGCGATGCCGCCCATGAACGCGGTGGGCACGAACACCGCCACCAGCACCAGCGCGATGCCGATCAGCGCGCCACCGACCTCGTCCATCGTCAGGTGGGCGGCCTCCTTCGGCGACATGCCGGCGCGCAGGTGGCGCTCGGCGTTCTCGACCACGACGATCGCGTCGTCCACGACGATGCCGATCGAGAGCACCAGCGCGAACATGGACAGGTTGTTCAGCGAGAAGCCGAAGGCCGCCATCACCGCCAGCGTGCCGACCAGCGAGATCGGGATCGCCAGCAGCGGGATCAGCGCCGTGCGCCAGCGCTGCAGGAACACGATCACGACGATGACCGCCAGCACCATGGCCTCGAGCAGCGTGCGCTGCACCGCCTTCACGGCTTCGGCCGTGAACGACACGGGGTTGAAGATGATCTCGTAAGCGACGCCCGGCGGGAACGCGGCCTCGAGTTCATCGCATCGTGCTGTGGATGTTGTGCATGGTCTCGATGGCATTCGTGCCCGGTGCCTGGTTCACGCTCAGCGACACCGCCGGCTCCAGGTCCTTGTAGGCGTTGATCGCGTAGTTCTGCGCGCCGAGCTCCACGCGCGCGACGTCGACCGACGCGCGTGACGCGGCCCTGCGCGTCGCGCTTGATGATGGCCTGCTCGAATTCCTCCGGCGAGCTGAGGCGGCCCTGGGCGCGGATGTTGAGCTGGTAGGCGGCCGGCTCGTCCGTGAACGGCGGCGCGCCGATGGCGCCGCCGGCCACCTGCAGGTTGTTGTTGCGCAGCGCGGCGACGATCTCCTGCACCGTGAGGTCGCGCCCCGCAGCCTTCTCGGGGTCGATCCAGACGCGCATGGCGTAGTCGCGCGCCGCGTTCGTGTTGACGTCGCCGACGCCCGGCGTGCGCAACAGGCGCTCGCGCACCTGCAGGCTCGCGTAGTTGGCGATGTACTTGCGGTCGACGCTCGGGTCGGTGGCGAACATGTGCACGATCAGCAGCGTGTCGTTCGAGCCCTTGCGCACCGTTGATGCCGAGGTCGCGCACTTCCTGCGGCAGCTGCGGCAGCACGGTCTGGATGCGGTTCTGCACCTCCACCTGCGCGAGGTCCACGTTCGTGCCGGTGTTGAACGTGACGCGTGATCGACATGCGCCCCTCGCCCGTGGACGAGGAGGACATGTACAGCATGTTGGTGATGCCGTTGATCTGCTGCTCCAGCGGCGCGGCCACCGTCTCGGCGATCTCCTCGGCCGTGGCGCCCGGATAGACGGCGCTCACGCTGACAGTCGGCGGCGCGATCTGCGGATACTGGTCGACCGGCAGCGTGAGCCAGGCGATGAGGCCGGCCAGCGTGATGACCACCGAGACCGCTGCCGCGAAGATCGGCCGGTCGATGAAGAAATGGGACAGGCGCATCGGCGGGGCCCGGAGCTACGGATTGCTGCCGGAGGGCATGGTCAGCGTGCTGGTCTCGCCGCGCGAAACGCCGGAGGGAAACGGCGTCACGGTGCCGTCCGTCGCCGACCACCTTGCGTCCGGGGCGGGCACGCTGCACACCGCTGATCACGACACGGTCGGTGGGCGAAACGCCCTCGCGCACCACGCGCAGCCCTTCGATCAGCCTGCCCGGGCGCACGACCCGTTGCGAGACGTTGCCTTCGGCGTCCACCACATAGACAACCTGGCGCGTCTGGTCCGTCACGATGGCCTCGTCCGGCAGCATCAGTGCGTCGAAGGGCGCCGTGGCAAACAGGCGCATGTGCCCGAACATGCCGGGCGAGAGGAATCCGTCGGGATTGTCGAGCACCGCACGGCCGCGAATGGTGCCGGAACTGCGGTCCAGCGCGTTGTCGATGAAATCGACCTTGCCCTTCCAGCGGTACTCCGTCTCGTCCTGCAGGCGTATCTCCACGGGCATGATGCGCGCCTCGGCGCTTTCCCGCCGGTAACGCAACAGTGCGGATTCGGGGGCATCGAACACGAAGCGGATCGGACTCTCGCTGACCAGCGTCGTGAGCACCGTCGTGTCGGCCATCACCAGGTTCCCCGGTGCGAGCCGTCGCCAGGACGCGCGCCCTGCAATCGGTGCGGTGATGCGCGTGTAGGAGAGGTTCAGTTGCTGCGTCGTCACCTCGGCCTCGGCCGCGGCGAGGCTTGCGGCCGCCTGCAGCTGCTGCGCGGCGATCAGTTCGGATTGCGACTGGCTGATCAGGTTGGAGGCCACCAGCGAGTTGGCGCGCTTGAGCTCCGCATCGGCATTGGCGAGCACCGCGCGGGCGCCCGCCACGCCGGCCTGGGCGCGCGCGAGCTGGGCGGCGTACGGACGCGGATCGATCACGAACAGCAGCTGGCCCTTTTCCACCTTCTGTCCATCCTGGAAGTGGATGGACTGGATGGGTCCGGACACGCGTGGCCGAAGTTCCACGGAGTCGACCGCCTCGAAGCGGCCCGTGTAGTCGTCCCAGTCCGTCACGCGCTGTGCCAGCGGCTGCGCCACGACGACAGCAGGCGGGGGCTGGGGGGGTGGCGCGGCGTCCTTGCAGGCCGCGACCAGCAGCAGGAGGGTGGCGCTGGTCAGCGTCTTCAGGGGGCGGGTCATGTGCGGACAATAGCAGTCCGCTGCGGCGCCGATGAACCCCCGCTGCGCTTGGCGGGATCACCGCGGAGAGCCTAAAGTGATGCCACGTCGCTATGCGAACGAAAGAAGCAGTACCTGCGCTGAAGCAATCCCGGGTCCGGCGAGGGCCCGGGATCCTGGTCGTGATGTCCGGGGTCCTGCTGCTTGCCGGCTGCGGTTCGCCAATCCCTCCCACGCCCAATGCGCAACTGCAGGAGCAGGTCATGGCCGCCGAGCGTGCGTTTGCGGCGACGATGGCCCAGCGCGATCGCGAGGCCTTTGCGGGCTTCCTGGATCCGGAGGCAATCTTCTATTCCGGCCGCAATGTGCTGCGGGGGCGTGAGCAGGTAACTGCCACCTGGGGCGCGTATTTCGAGGGCGACGAGGCCCCGTTCTCGTGGGAGCCGGATTCGGTGCAGGTGCTCGACAGCGGGACGCTGGCGCTCAGTACCGGCCCCGTGAGGGATCCGTCGGGACGGGTCATCGCACGCTATAACTCCATCTGGCGACGAACGCCTGGCGGCGACTGGAAGATCATCTTCGACAAGGGGAGTCCGCCCGATCCCGACGAAGGCGGCGCCGCGCCATGACCGAATTCATCGACCTGCGTTCGGACACCGTGACGAAACCGACGCCGGCCATGCGCGCCGCCATCGCCGCGGCGCCAGTGGGCGACGACCAGTTCGGCGAGGATCCCACCGTCAACCTGTTGCAGCAGCGAGCCGCCGAACTCCTCGGCAAGGAAGCCGCGCTGTGGCTGCCCACAGGCACGATGGCCAACCAGGTGGCGGTTCGAGCGCTGACACGCCCGGGTGATGACGTGATCGCGAGCCGCGACGCGCATGTCTTTGGATCGGAGACAGGCGGGGCGGCCGCAAATTCCGGTGTACAGGGCACGCTGATTGGCGAAGGCGGTGTTTTCCGCTGCGAGGAATTCCTCGAGGCCGTCAAGCCGCGCGGGCACATCGTGTTCCCGCCGACCACGCTGGTGAGCATCGAGAACACCCACAACCGGTCCGGCGGCATCGTGTTTCCGCAGACCGAAGCAGGACGAATCTGCGAAGCTGCGCGCGAACGTGACATCGGCAGCTACCTGGACGGCGCGCGACTGTGGAACGCGGCCATTGCGACCGGCACGTCGCCCGCGACACTCGCAGCACCCTTCGACGTGGTAGGGGTCGCGCTGTCAAAGGGCCTTGGCGCGCCGGCCGGTGCGCTGCTCGCCGGCTCTCGTGCCGCGATTGCGCGTTGCCATCGGTACCGTCGAATGGCGGGCGGCGCGATGCGGCAGGTTGGCCTGCTGGCCGCAGCCGGCCTCTATGGGCTGGAGCATCACTACGACAGGCTTGTGCAGGACCATGCCAATGCGCGGCGCATGGCCGAGCTGCTGGCGCAGAGTCCGCGGGTCAGGCTCGACCTCGAGCGAGTGCAGACGAACATCCTCGTATTCGAGCTGGGGCCGGAGGCTCCGCTCGCGGAGACACTGGTTGCCGCGGCCCGCGAACGCGGCGTGCTGATGTTCGCCTTCGGCGTTCGCCGGATCCGCCTGGTGACGCACCTGGATGTTTCGCGAAGCCAGTGCGAAAGGGCGGCCGTCATCCTGCGGACACTCATCGACGACCACGCTTGATTCCCCGAGCTGCCCTCCAGAAGGCGTGACTTGCCAGCGATCTGACGCAGGGTGATAGTTGCCACAGGGAAGGTAGAATAATGAATACAGGAGCGTGGATATGGCCAAGCGAATCTCGCGGATCGAACCCTGGCAGACCGCAAAGACGCTGGCGGGCGTCTACTTCCTTCTCGGCGTGTTGCTTGCGATACCGCTCGCGCTGCTCTCGCCGATGATGGCGGAGGCCTCGGGCGAGCCGCAGCCGGGCTGGGGCTTCTTCCTCGTCCTGCCCTTTGTCTATGCCATTGCGGCGCTGATTTTCGTGCCGATTGGCTGCTGGATCTACAACCTGGTCGCCTCACGGCTCGGCGGCATCCAGTTCGATGTCACCGATACGCAGGGCTGACCCGCCAATGGAGACCGTGACGGGCGACGGTGTCATGAAGCGCAAGGTCATCGACTGGAAGGCCGTGCTGTGGGCGGGCGTGATAGCCGGCACGGTATTCCTGCTGGTGAACCTGTTCGTGGTGCCGCGGATCATGGGCGGGAGCTTCTGGATCAGTGCGCGGCTGGTCGGCTCCGTGTTGCTCGGCGAGGGCGTACTGGCGCCGCCCGCGACCTTCCACGCGGGCGCGCTGGTGGCGGCGATAGCCGTGCACTACACCCTGGCGCTGGCCCTGGCCGCGATCATCGCGTTCGTCGTGCATCGCGGGGGACTGGTCGGCGGCGTGCTGGGCGGTGCAGTGCTCGGCGGCGCGTTCTATTTCATCAACTACTACACGCTGAGCTACTTCTTTCCGCAGTTCTTCGCGCTGCGACACGGCTCGATACTGGCTTCGCATATCCTGTTCGGTGCGCTCGCTGGCGGAGTCTATGAGCTGCTCGAGGACCAGATCTACGAGATGCAGGCCGTGAAGGAAGGCGGGACCTGAACATGTCCTACGGATACGAGAACCGCATGCACCGGGGTCGAGGCAGCTTCCTGGGTCCGCGACTCTGGATCGGACTGGCGATCGTCGGCTTTCGCGCTGCTTTCCTACCAGTGTTCGACGTCGTACAACCCGGTGACGGGCGAGGAGCAGCACATCGCGATCGCCCCGCAGCAGGAGATCGCGCTTGGCCTGCAGGCGCTGCCCGAAATGCTCGCGCAATATGGTGGCGAGCATCCCGACCGGCAGGCCCAGGCAGTGGTCGATGAAGTGGGTGAGCGCATCGTTGCGCAGAGCGATGCGGCGCAGACGGACTGGGAGTTCGACTTTCACCTGCTGGCCGATCCGCAGACGATCAATGCGTTCGCGCTCCCGGGTGGGCAGGTGTTCATCACGGCGGCGCTGCTCAGCAAGCTGACGACAGAAGGCCAGCTTGCGGGCGTGCTGGGCCACGAGATCGGGCACGTCGTCGCACGGCATTCCGCCCAGCGCATGGCCAAGCAGCAGCTCACGCAGGGAATCACCGGCGCGGTCCTGGTGGCAGCCGGCGGCGGTGGCAGCGAGGCGCGGCTGGCGCAGATGATTGGCGACATGGTGAACATGAAGTACGGGCGCGAGGACGAACTGCAGTCCGACACGCTGGGCGTGCGCTTCATGTCCCAGGCAGGCTACGACCCGCGCGCCATGATCGCCGTGCAGGAGGTCCTCGCGGCGGAAAGCGGTGGCGCGGCGCAGCCCGAGATCTTCAGCACGCATCCCAGCGCGCCAAATCGCATCCAGACGATCCAGGTGGCGATCGACCAGCAGTACCCGAATGGCCTGCCCGCCGGTCTCGAGCCCTGATTTTCAGGCAGCAAGACAATGAAAAAGGAGAATAGAAAATGATCGCAACAACTTCAGCAGATGCCATCACCGAGCGGATCGGTGAAGTCCTTTTCGAGAAATGGTGGGTGCTCCTGCTGCGCGGACTCGTCTCGATCGCGTTCGCCGTGCTGATCTGGATGCAGCCGGCCATCACGCTCAAGGCGATGATCATCCTCTTCGGTGCGTTTGCCCTGGTTGACGGCGTGCTGGGCGTGTGGAGCGCCTTCTCCAGCCGCAAGGACCGCAACAACTGGTGGGTGTTGATGCTGTGGGGCCTCGTCGGCATCGGCATCGGCATCATCACCTTCGTCGCGCCGGCAGTCACGGCGCTCGCACTGCTGTTCTATATCGCGATCTGGGCGATCGTGACGGGCGTGCTCGAGATCATCGCCGCGGTGAAGCTGCGCAAGGAGATCCAGGGCGAGTGGCTGCTGGGCCTGGCGGGCCTCTTGAGCCTGGTGTTCGGCATCCTGCTGATCATGCATCCGGGCGCAGGCGTGCTGGCGGTGCTATGGCTGATCGCGGCCTATGCACTGATCCTCGGCGTGCTGATGGTCATCCTGGCGTTCAAGGTCCGCGGCTGGGGCGCGAAGCTCAAGGCTGCCTGAGGGCCGCGATGGTCTGATGAGAGCGGGCGGCGCTGGTAGCGCCGCCCGCCTTTCCTCAGAACGTGGCGGTCACGTAGATCTGCGCGCCGGAGTAGTTCCAGTCCAGTGAGCCGCGAAATCTGTCGCGATCCACATCCACATCGACGCCGAAGAGGTTGTAACCGGCGCCCACGCCGACGTGGCGACTGAACATCCAGGTCACTCCGCCGCGAAGGTCGTAGAGATTGCCGTCGTAGATCGTCGATCTTGGCCTGGAAGTACTGGCCCTGCGCCTCGAGGTACCACTCCGGCGCGAACTGCCAGAGGTAACGCAGGCCCAGGACCGGAAGCGGTGCCGCCGTCGAACCTAGTCTCCGTACGCACGCGAGCTGGACTGGCCGCCGATCGAGCCCTGGCCGCGCGCAAAGAACCCGACGTCGAGGACGTGCGCGCCGAAGGATCCCGAGCAGTTCCATGTTGTCGCGCTGCAGGAATGCGTACTCATAGGCGAGTTCGTACACCTTGACGTTGAGGCCGGCAGTCACCTCGGCGTTGACCGGAAAGGTCGTATCGCCGATCACCAGTTCAGTGTCGATCGTCCTGCGTGTTTTCAGAGCCGAAATCGAAGTACAACGCACGTAGGTGCTGCCGGTCGGTCATGCGCCAGTTCAGGTCGACGCGAAACCGGTCGCTGCCCCGGATGCCCAGGTCCTTCTCGAGGTCGACCTCCGTCCCGACGTCGCCCGCCGACACCGTTCAGTGCCAGGGTCGTGTCGGTGGACATCAGGAAGGTGCCGAGCGAGGCCGTGAACCGGTTGGTCAGGAGGCTGTCATCCTCGCCGGCCGACCAGGCCGGAAACGACGAGGCGAGACCGGCGACGGCAAGACAGCAGGGAGGGCAGGGCAACATTCGGCCTGTTCTTGGTTTTCATGGCGTGCATCCGTCAGGGCATTGGGTAAGGGAATCTTCCCACGAGGGGTGTGCAGAGTCATGGTACCGCGGACCTCCGGGACCGTACCCCTGTAAGGATTTCGGGGGTCGCCCGGCTGCTGTAGTGCCTGACCGCCCGCCGGAAGGCGTACCATCGGAGCTACATCCCGGGGGGTCGAGATGACAAAGAAGGGCTTTCCGCTGCCGAGTTCGCTGAAGGTGGTGCCGGGCACCGAGCGCGCCCAGGCGGCCTATCCGTACTACATGCAGTTCGCGACCGGACGACGACCAGCGCTTCTGGTTCTACAACTCCATGCACTTTCCCGGAGCCGATGCATGCCTTCGACTCGGTGACCGGGCGAGGCGGCGTATTGCGCGCTGGGCGCGGCGAACACGCGCGTGCACTGCCTGCCGACCACCAAGGGCATCGACGAGCGCATCATCAACGGCCGCGTCTACATCGGTGGCATCGGCGTGACCGATCCGGACGAGATCGAGGAGCGCACCGACGAGTTCATGCAGCGCGCGTTCTACTACTACGAGCAACTGGGAGACGCTCTACGCGCAGTGGAAGGAGAAGATGCGCGCGCTGATCGAGGAGGCGCAGAGCTGCCGCCGCTCGACGCTGCCGAAGTACGAGCCGCTGGAGAACGTGCACGCGGGCAAGCGGCATCGCCTCGAACCACTGCGCTGCTCGACACCTACCAGAAGACGCTGGAAGGCTACTTCCGGATGTGGCACCACCACTTCGAGTTCCTGCTGCTGGGCTATGGCGCCTACATGACCTTCTTCGGCTTCTGCAAGAAGGCGTTTCCGGAGATCAGCGACCAGACGATCGCGCGCATGGTGGCGGGCATGGAGGCGGAGATCTTCCGCCCCGACGACGAGCTGCGGCGCCTGGCGCGCGTGCGCCGTGCAGCTGGGCGTGGAGGCACCTTCCAGGACGGCAGCACCGTCGAACACGTTCTCGAGAGCCTGCGAGGCATGGGCGCCCGGGAGCGCAAGTGGCTCGAGGAGCTGGAGATCCTCGCGCCATCCCTGGTTCAACGTGAACGTCGGCGATGGCTTCTATCACTACCACCGTTCGTGGAACGACGACCTGTCGATGCCGTTCTCGGCGCTGCCCGGCTACATCCGCCAGGTGCAGGGCGGCGACAACGCTCGACCGGCCGGTGCAGCAGCTGCTCGAGGAGCGCACAGCAGCTGATCGCGGACTATCGCGAACTGCTGGCCACCGATGAGGACCGCGCGGCCTTCGACCAGATGATCGAGCTGGCGCATCGCGTGTTCCCGTACGTGGAAGGGCACAAGTTCTACTGCGAGCACTGGTACACGAACCTGTTCTTCAACAGGATCCGCGAGTTCGGCGCGCTGCTGTCGCGAGCACGGCTTCTTCGCGAAGGAAGAGGACGTGTTCCACCTGACGCACTACGAGCTGGAGTCGCGCGATCATCGACCTGATGCAGTCGCTGGTCGGCCGGCTCGCCGCCGCGCGGGCCGGCGCACTGGCCGGCCGATCGTCGCCGAGCGCCGCGCCGCGATCGCGCGTCTGGGCGAAGCACGACACGCCGCCGGCGCTCGGGTCCGGTGCCGGAGATCATCGACGATCCGGCCATCGTGATGCTGTGGGGCATCACGCGCGAAAGCCTCGATGCCTGGCTGCAGGCCGCGGATGCGGTGGCGATTCGAAGGAGCTGAAGGGATTCGCCGCTTCGCGCGGCGTGGTCGAAGGCACGGCGCGCGTCGTGAAGTCGGTGGACGAGATCATCGCGGCTGCGCGATGGCGACATCCTGGTGTGCCAGGTGACCAACCCGACCTGGTCGCCGATCTTCCGCAAGATCGCCGCGGCGGTGTCGGACATCGGCGGCTCGATGAGCCACGCGGCCATCGTGGCGCGCGAATACGGCCTGCCGGCCGTGGTCGGCACCGGCACGGCGACGCGGCGCATCACGGACGGCCAGCGCATCCGCGTCGATGGCGGCCGCGGCATCGTGACCATCCTCGACTGAGACGCGGCCATGGCATCGACGGAACTGATCGGCTGGTTTGCCGACGTCGGGCTTGCCGACCGGCCCACGGTGGGCGGCAAGGGCGGCTCGCTGGGCGAGCTGACCCGCGCCGGCATTCCGGTGCCGGCGGGTTTCGTGGTGCGCACGGCGGCGTTCGACGACTTCGTCGCGAGCGCTGGAGCAGCGAGCGCCGCTGCGCGCGTGCGTCGAGGCGCTCGGTGCCGATGACCTGGAGGCCATCACGCGCGCTTCCGGCTGAAGCTGCGCGCGCGCGTTCGAGGCCGTGCCGACTGCCGCGAGAACTGCGCTGCGAGCTGATGGCGCCTGCGCCGAACTCTGCGGTGCGTGGGGCGCCGCAGCCGCTTGCCGTGCGCTCCTCCGCCACCACCGAGGATGCCGAGGACGCCAGCTTCGCCGGCCTGCAGGACACCTACCTGTGGGTGATCGGTGTCGACTGCGGTGGTGCGCGCGCTGCGCGCCTGCTGGGCGAGCCTGTATTCGGTGCCATCGATCGCCTATCGGCGCAAGCAGGGACTGCCGGAGGCGGGCGTGGCGATGGCCGTGGTCGTGCAGCGCATGGTGGATGCGCGCACCGCCGGCGTGATGTTCACGCGCAGCCCCACCACCGGCGACCGTTCGGTGATCGTCATCGAGGGCGCGTGGGGCCTGGGCTCGGCCGTGGTCAGCGGCGAAGTGACGCCGGACCGCTTCGTGGTCGGCAAGATCACCGGCGAGATCACGCGTGCGCGACATCCGCGACAAGCACATCCGGCATGTGCCGCTGCCCGGCGGCGGCACGCACGAGGTGGAAACGCCGGCGGACGCTGCGCAACGAGCCCTGCGTGTCGGATGACGAGCTGCAGCGCGCTGCGCGACCTGGGCCGGCGCATCGAGCGCCACTACGGCCGCCCGCAGGACATCGAGTGGGCCATCGACCAGGACGGCAGCGCTGCTGCATCCTGCAGAGCCGGCCCGAAACCGTCTGGTCCGCGCAGGAGGCCGCGCCGGTGGCCGCAGTCGCAGGAGAATCCGCTGCATCATGTCATGAGCATATTCGGAGGGCAGACGGTGAGCCTGACCGCGAAGGACGTGGCCGAGATCCTGCAAGCTGCTGGAGGAGTCGAGCTTCGACACGCTGGACCTGGAGATGGACGGCGTGCAGGTGCAGCTGCGCCGCGGCGGCGTGGCGGGGCCGGGCAACGCGCAGCCGCGCCGTGAGTTCGCCAGTCGGCTGCACCAGTCGCCGCGCCGGTTCCGGCCGCGCGCACGGCTGTGGCGATGGCCGCGCCAGTGGAAGTGCCGCCCGGAGCCAGCGCCGTTCCCGCGCCGCTGCTGGGCATCTTCTATCGCGCGCCCAAGCCGGGCGAGCCGCCCTTCGTCGAGGTGGGCAGTCGGTCGAGCCCGGACACCATCATCGGCATCATCGAGGTGATGAAGCTGATGAACACGGTGCGCGCCGGCGTTGCGCGGCGAGGTCGTCGCCATCCCGGCGCGCAACGGCGAGCTGGTCGAATACGGCGAGACGCTGCTCTTCGTCCGCCCGGGCTGAGACTGTCGGCGATCCGCCGAGTGCTGATCGCCAACCGCGGCGAGATCGCCGCTGCGCGTCATCCGCACCTGCCGGCGCCTGGGACATCGAGACGGTGCTGGCCGTGTCCGAGGCCGATCGCGACTGCGCTGCCGGCGCGCCTGCGCCGACCGCGTGGTGTGCATCGGGCCCGGGCGGCCCGCCGATTCCTACCTGAAGATCGACACGCTCGTGCAGGCGGCGCTGTCGGCACGGATGCGATGCCATCCATCCGGGATACGGCTTCCTCTCCGAGCGCGCGCGCTTTCGCGCAGCGCTGCGAGGAAGCCGGCCTCATCTTCATCGGCCCGACCGCCGCGCAGATCGAGGCCGTGGGCGACAAGCTGCGCGCGCGCGCCGAGGCCGAGGCCGCCGGCGTGCCGGTGGTGCCCGGCGGTGCCGTGCACACGCTGGAGGAGGCGCAGGCGCTGGCCGCGCGCATTGGCGCGCCGCTGCTGATCAAGGCCGTGGGTGGCGGCGGCGGACGCGGCATGAAGCGCGTCGATGACCTGCAGGACCTGCCGGTGGCGCTGGACATGGCATCCGGCGAGGCCGGCGCGGCCTTCGGCGACGCGCGCGTGTACCTGGAACGCTACGTGGCGCGCGGCCGGCACGTGGAGGTGCAGGTGCTGGGCGACGGCGCGGGCCAGGTGCTGCAGCTGGGTGAGCGCGACTGCTCGGTGCAGCGGCGCTACCAGAAGCTGATCGAGGAGACTCCCGCGCCACGGCTCGATGCCGGGCTGCGCGCGCGCTGCTGCGAGGCGGCGCTGCGCTTTGCGCGCACGGCTGAAGTATCGCGGCGCAGGCACCGTGGAGTTCCTGGTCGATGTCGACACGCGGCAGCTTCTACTTCCTCGAGATGAATGCGCGCATCCAGGTGGAGCATCCGGTCACCGAGATGGTCACGGGCGCTCGACCTGGTGGCCGAGCAGATCGCGATCGCGGCAGGGCGAGGGGCTGCCGCTGCGGCAGTCCGCGCTGACATGCCGCGGGGCTGGGCCATCGAATGCCGCATCAATGCGGAAGACCCGGACAACGACTTCATGCCCAGCCCGGGACGCGTCACGCTGCGCGATTGGCCGCCGGCGAGGGGATGCGCGTGGATACGCACATCGAGGCCGGATCGTGCGTGCCGCCCGTACTACGATTCGCTGCTCGGGCAAGATCATCGCCTGCAGGACCTGACGCGCGTGCGGCGCTGGCGCGGCTGCGCGCGGCGCTGGCGGCGACACGCATCGAGGGCGTGAGCACCAATCTCGCGTTCCAGGCAGCGATACTGCGCCGATCCGGAGTTCGCGGCGGGCGGCGTCGACACCGGCTTCCTGGCGCGATTCAGGCGGGAGTCAACGTGGCTGACATCCAACTGGTCGAAACAGCCTGCGCGATGGCAACCAGAGCCTCTGGGGTGCCACCGGCATCGATACCGCCATGACGCTGACCATCGCGCCGGTGATGGACCGCGTCGGGCTTCAAGGCCATCGACTTCACCACCTCGACGCACATGGGCGTGGCGGTGCGCTACAAGCGCGAGGATCCCTGGGAGCGCATCCGGCTGATGGCCGCGGCCACGCCGAACACGCCGCTGCAGTTCATGTCCACGGGCTTCCGCTTCATCGCCTGGGACACCGCCAGCCCGGAGTTCATGGCGCTGGCCTTCCGCACGCTGGCGCGCAACGGCATCCGGCGCTTCTGCCTGGCCGATCCGATGAACGACGTGGATGCGCAGATCGCCTGCGCGCGCATGGTGAAGCAGGCGGGCGGCGAGTACGTGATCGCGGCGCTGGTGTATCACGCTGAGCCCGATCCACGACGACGCGCACTACGTGGAGAACGCGCGCGCGGCTCGCGGCCTGCGCCGACGTGGATGCGCTGTACATCAAGGATCCGGGCGGCCTGCTGCTGCCGCAGCGGGCGCGCACGCTGATTCCCGCCATCAAGGCCGTGATCGGCGACAAGGCGCTGGAGCTGCATTCGCACTGCACGATCGGGCTGGCGGAGCTGGCCTACATGGATGCGCCGGACTATCGGCGTCAGTGCGCTGCAGTGCGCCTCGGGTGCCGCCGCCGATGGCACCTCGAATCCGCCCTCGGAGCGCGTGGTCGCGAACCTGCGCGCGCTGGGCCACCGGGTGGATATCGACGACGAAGCGCTGGCGCAGGTGGGCGCGCTATCTTCACGCAGCTGGCCGAGGCCGAAGGATTGCCGGCCGGGCGGCCGCAGGCCTTCGATGCGGCGTACCTGCGCCACCAGCTTGCCCGGCGGCGTGGTCAGCACCATGCGCCGGCACCTGCGGCGAAGCGCGGCTGTCGCATATGGAAGGCGCGGTCATCGCGGAACTGGGTCGTGTGCGCGAGGAGCTGGGCTGGCCCATCGTGATGACGCCCTTCGCGCAGATGATCCTCACGCTTGCCGTGATGAACGTCACCGGCAAGGAGCGCTATGCCGTGATTCCCGACGAGGTGATCCGCTATGCGGTGGGCCGGTTCGGACGGCCGAACATTCCCATCGATGCGGCAGGTGATGGATCGCATCATGTCGCTGCCGCGCACGAAGGAGATCCTGGCCGAGCCGGGCATGGCGCCGCTGCCGGAACTGCGCCGGCGCATGGGTGCACAGCTTTCGGACGAGGAGTTCCTGCTGCGCGCCACCATGCCGGCGAACCTGGTGGATGCCATGCAGGCCGCGGGTCCCGCGCCGCGCGACTACAACCCGTCTGCTGCGGCCGGTGCTGGAGCTGATCCGCGGGCTGTGCGCGCAGCGTGACCTGCGGCGATGTGCTCGTGGAGAAGCCGGGATTCCGGCTGGAGCTGAGGAGTTAGATGGCATGCCGTGCAAAGAAGAGTCCACGCTCGCGCATCCGGGGCTTCATGTTCGACCTGGACGGCACGCTGGTGCTGGGCGATCGCACCGGAAAATCCTACGACGTGCTGCCGGGCGCCATCGAGGTGCTGCACGACGCTCAGCGCAGCGCGGCATTCCGTAGGTGGTGCTGACCAATGGCAGCGCGTATCCGGCCGCGGTGCAGGCGCCGAGGCTGCGCGCCGTGGGGCTGCCGATCGAGGACTCGCAGATGCTGACGCCCTCGAGCGTCACGGCCGGCGTGCTGGCAGCGTCGCGGCGTGAAGCGCGCGCTGGTGCTGGGATCGCCCGGCGTGGGCCATGCGCTGGAGCGAGGCCGGCATCG
Organism: uncultured Pseudomonadota bacterium; assembly: GCA_963785055.1. Lineage (GTDB taxonomy): Bacteria > Pseudomonadota > Gammaproteobacteria > Steroidobacterales > Steroidobacteraceae > ZC4RG30. Next base: position 706,720 of record CAWATT010000004.1, on the reverse strand, counting down.
AGATCACGCTTCACCGGCGAGCCGGACTGCGAGCGCGTAGATGCCGTCTACGTGGGCTGGCATCCGGACTGCGGCATGAAGGACATCGAGGCGGCCTGCAACGCCATCTGGGCGGGCGCGAAGCTCTACGTGGCGTCCGACGTGCCCTTCTTTGCGTCGAAGACCGGGCGCACCATCGGCTATTCGTATGCGATCACCGCCGCCATGCGCCGCATGACCAAGGCGCCGGCCATCATCACCGGCAAGCCATCGCTGCATGCGCTGTCGTTCGTCGCGCGCCAGCTGGGCGTCCGCAAGACGCGAAGTGGGCGTGGTGGGCGACGATCCGCTGGTCGAGATGATCATGGCGCGTCGGGGCGGCGCCACGGGCTTTGGCGTCTGCACGGGCACCACCAGCCGCGCGCAGTGGGCTGAAGCAGCCGCTGAACCGGCGGACCGCATCGGGTGCTGGAGAACGTGGGAGAGCTGCTGGACAGAAGGCGATCCGGTACTTGCGGTGACACCTGCATTCGGGTCCTCGACATGTCAATGCGCGTGATGCCCTTGCTGCTGCCTTGCCCTGGCGGCCTGGCGACCACGGCTTCGCGCTGAGCCGCGGATCCGCGAGCTGGAACAGCAGCAGGTGCAGGCGGCCATTGCCCGGCGATCGCGCGGCGCTGGAGAAGATCTTCGCGCCGGATTTCCGCGTCGATCAATCCGTCCGGCGCCGTCGCCACCAAGGAAGAACTGCTGGCGCTGCTGCTGGCGCGGCACGTCACCCTACCGCTCGGCGGTCTACGAGACGCAGATGTCGGGTGCAACGGGACGTGGTGGTGACCACGGGCCTCGAAACCGTCGTGCCGCAACACCGGGCGCGCAGGCCGGGCAGACAGGTGCAGCGGCGCATCACGCACGTGTGGGAAGAAGCGGCGGCGGGCAGTGGCGCCTTGAAGCTGCGCCACGCCACCGATCGTGCCACCGCGCCCTGAGCTGGCCGCCCTAGAACACGCCGTTGGCGTTCTCGGACTTCTCCGGGATGGGCTGGATCACGTCCCAGTGCTCGACGACCTTGCCGTCCTTGACGCGGAAGAAGTCGACCACCTGCTCGCCGTGGGGGTTCATTCCGCCCATGCCGTGCAGGTGCAGCACGACCATGTCGCCTTCGGCGATCACGTTCTTCACCTCGTAGCGGTGATTCGGGAAGTTCTCGCCTGGAAGTACTTCACGAGCAGGCCGCAGGCCTTCGTGGCCATCGGTGGCATAGGGCGAATGCTGGCGGTAGGTGGCGCCCATGTACTTGCGGCCCGCCTCGAAATCCTTGCGGCCGATGATCTGCTCGTAGAAGGCGAGCACCAGGCGCTTGTTGGCCGCCAGCATTGCGCGCGGCGCGCACGCTGGCGGCGCTGCGGCGCCTGGCCTTCGCGCGGCTCAGGTCCTGCTTGACCTTGCCCTTCGCACGTGAGGCCTTGCGCTTTGCAACCGTGGCCTTGCGCTTCACCTTGCGCTTCACGGCCGGATCCATGCCCTTGCTTCGCGGCTGCCTTGCGGCGTCTTGGCCTTCGCCATGACGACTCCCCAGTGTGCGGTTGCGGAGCGCGTCGCTTGCGCCTGCGCGATTATAGTCGGCCGCATGGCTTTCACAGATCGTCGATCCTGCCACCCGACGCCCACGCCGCGCGGTGCGCGAGATCTTCAACGACGCCATCCTCAACACCACGGCGCTGTACGACTACCGGCCCCGGTCGCCCGAGACGGTGCTGAAGTGGTTCGGCGCGAAGGCCCGGGAGCGGATACCCGGTGATCGGCGGCCGTGGACGGGCGGGGCATCTGCTGGGTTTCGCGCAGCTATGGGCCCTTTCCGCGCCGGCCGGCCTACAAATACACGGTCGAGCATTCGGTCTATGTGCACCGCGACCAGCGGCGGCGGGCGTGGGCCGCGCGCTGCTGGCGCGTGCTGATCGCGGCGCGCCGAGGCCCGGGCTAGCTGCACCTGCTGGTCGGCGGCATCGATGCCAGCAACGCGGCCAGCATCTGCGCTGCACGTAGCAGCTGGGTTTTCGCCACGCAGGTACCGATCGCGCAGGCCGGGCTACAAGTTCGGCCGCTGGCTGGACCTGGCGTTCTACCAGCTGCTGCTGCCCGACGCCACGAGCGACCCATCGACGGCTGAGGAGTTGCGCCATGTACGAGCTGTTCATCGCCAACAAGAACTACTCCTCCTGGTCGATGCGCCCGTGGGTGCTGATGCGCGCGCTGGGCATCGGCTTCACCGAGCAGCTGCGGCCGTTCCACCTGAACCACGGGCGCGGGCGATTTCCGGACGTTCTCGCCATCCGGGCGCGTGCCGCTGCCTCGTTGCACGGGGAGCATGCGCGTCTGGGATTCGCTGGCCATCGTCGAATACCTGGCGCGAGCGGCATCCGGGCGTGTGGCCGTCCAGGCCGCACTGCGCGCGCCTGGGCGCGCTGCGCCGCGGCCGAGATGCACTCCGGCTTCGCCGCACGCTGCGCAACGAGTGCTCGATGAGCGTGGGCGTGCGGATCCGCCTGCATGCGGTGGACGGATGCGCTGCAGGCCGACCTGGCGCGATGGAGGAGCTGTGGGCCGACGGCCTGGCGCGGCATGGCGGCCCCTTCCTCGGTGGCGCGCGATTCACCGCCGTCGATGCGTTCTTCGCGCCGGTGGCCACGCGCATCCAGACCTACGGGCTGCCCGTTGGCGCCGCGTCCCGCGGCCGTATGTCTCGCCGTCTGCTGGCAGTTTCCGGCGGTGCAGGAGTGGATTGAGGCCGGCCTCGCGGAGACCTGGCGCGACGCGCCGCATGAGAAGGAGATCCTGGCCTCCGGAACGGTGCTGCAGGACCTGCGGGCAAGCCTTGATGAGCTTCCGGCGTTCTGGCTACCCGGCGCCCGCGCTCCTGGCCGCACTGGCCGTGCTGGCGGGCTGCTCCGCACTCCACCACACCGGAGGTGGTGCCGCCCGTTGTCCAGCCGCCCCCCGTTCAACCCCCGCCCGTGCAGCCGCCGCCGCCCGTGGTTCCGCCCAGATGCGCCTGCAGCCGGGCGCTGGTCGGATCTGCCGGGCTGGCGCGCGGACAAGCCGGCCGAGGCCTGGCCGGCGCTGCTGGCCAGCTGCGCCAGCAACCGCGCCTGGCGCCGACTGGCGTGAGGTCTGCGAGCGGGCCCGCGCACTGGGTACGGTCAACAACAAGGCCGCAGCGCGCGTTCCTGGAAGCCGAACTGGTTCCGCACCGGATAATCACTCGGCCAGCCGGGACCGGCAGCCCGCTGGTCGAGACAGGGCTGGTCACGGGCTACTACGAGCCGGTGCTGCAGTGGTTCGCGCACAGCGCGGCGGCGTGTTCCAGACGCCGCTGTACGCCGTGCCCGATGACCTGCGTGACCATCGACCTGGGCGACCTGTATCCCGCGCTGAAGGGCGAGCGCGTGCGCGGGCAGCTGCAGGGCAAGCGCGTCGTGCCGTATCCGGATCGCGCGCAGCTGGCCGACGGCAAGCTGCTGGCCGGGCGAGGAACTGCGTGTGGGTCGACAGCGCCGATCGATGCGTTCTTCCTGCAGATCCAGGGTTCGGGCCGCGTGCGGCTCCCCGATGGCAGCACGCGTGCGGCTGGCCTTTGCCGACGTGAACGGCCAGCCCTATCGCGCCATCGGCACGCTACCTGGTGGACAAGGGCGAGCTGACGCTGGAGCAGGCCACGCGCGCAGGGCCTGACGGCAGTGGCTGGCCGAACATCCGCGAGCGCAGGCCGAGGTGCTGAACAGCAATCCGAGTGTCGTGTTCTTCCGCGAAGAGAAGATCACCGATCCCGCCGCTGGGGCCGCGTGGTGCGCTGGGCGTGCCGCTGACGGCCGGGGCGATCCATGGCCATCGATCCGCGCCTGTCTGCCGCTGGGCGCGCCGATGTTCCTTGCCACGACGCATCCGGCCGACCGGTGCGCCGCTGCAACGCCTGGTGGTGGCGCAGGACACCGGCGGCGCGATTCGCGGCGCGCATCCGGGCCGACCTGTTCTTCGGGCTGGGGGCCGAGGCCGGCGACCAGGCGGGCCGGATGCGGCGCGACTGGCGCGGCTGTGGCTGCTGTGGCCGCGAGGCCAGTGCCGCCGGTGCCCGCGACCGCTCCGGCACACCCGTTGACGGGAACCTCGCCGCTGCCTATGGTCAGGACCTCCCGGCTTGCTTGAGGTCCAGACGTCAAGGGGGAGCACCATGTCCACTGAGGATTTCACGGTTTCTCGCGTCGGCGCGTGCTCAAGGCAGGCGTGGCCGCTGGCGTGGCCGCAGCGATGGGCGGCATCCGGTTCTGCCGGGCCGCCGCACCTGCTGGCGCGCCGATCCTGCGCAAGCCATTCCCTCCACGGCGAGAAGCTGCCGGCTGATCGGTACCGGCACCAACGCCTTCGGCGTCACCGCGCGCCGAGGAGCTGGCCGAGCTCAAGGGCGTGCTGCACGGAAATGCCCGGCCTGGGCGGCACCGTCATCGACACGGCGCGCGGCTACGGCACCTCCGAGGAAGTGATCGGCAAGCTGCTGGCCGAGCTCGGCAACCGCGACAAGTTCTTCCTCGCCACGAAGACGCCGCTGGGCGGCGACATCTCGGGTGGCACGGCGGTGCTCGATGAGTCCTTCCAGCCGGCTGCAGGTCGAGCAAGATCGACCTGCTGCAGATCCACAACTTCCACGGCCTCGAACGAGCTGATGCCGCATTTCCTCGAGTACAAGAAGGCCGGCAAGATCCGCTACATCGGCATGCAGCACGTCGGTGGACTGCCAGTACGAGCAGATGCTGGACGCGATGAACAAGCACAAGCTCGACTTCATCCAGGTGGACTATTCCGATCGGCAACCGCGGCGCCGCCGACAAGATCCTGCCGATGGCGCAGGACAAGGGCATCGCGCGTGCTGATCAACGTGCCCTTCGGTGGCCGCGGCCGCAGCTGCTTCCCGCGCGTGGCGGGCAAGCCGCTGCCGGATTTCGCGCAAGGAATTCGATGCGACGACCTGGGCGCAGTTCTTCCTGAAGTACATCATCTCGCACCCGAGCGGTGACCGCGGCGATTCCGGGCACGCACCACGGTGGCGTTCCTGCGACGACAACCAGGCAGCGCGGCCGCGGCCGTCGTGCCGGATGCCGCGCATGCGCAAGCGGATGGAAGAGTTCTGGGACGCGTTGCCCGCCTGAGGCCAGGCAGTGACCGCACTGCGAGCGGCTGCGATCGCGCTGCCGCCCGTGCACGGACGCTCGCCTCAGTCGTCGCTGAGGATGAAGGTCACCTTCAGCAGCACGCGGTACTCGGTGATCTTGCCGCCCTTGCCGCACTCGACTTCCATTTCCTTGACCCAGGCGCCGCGGACGTTCTTCAGCGTCTTGTTGGCGCGGAAACGCCGCTTCCACGGCGTCCTCGAAGCTCTTCTTGCTGCTCGACTTGATCTCGGTGATTCGTGCTACGGACATGTTGCTCTCCTTGCGCGTTGTGACGCGAGCTGGACTTATTCCAGGCCGAAAGCCAGCAATACGTTTCCGGGCCTGCCGACCAGGCCGCCGTAGCCCGCGTTCACGAACAGCATGCCGCCGGCGACGACCGGGCCCGGGCCATCCATGCTGGCGCCGTTGGCCTTCACGCCATTGACCGTGTCGAACTCGCGGTTGGCGTCGAACAGTCCACAGGATGCGGCCGTCGTTCGTGGAGTAGGCGCGCAGGCCGCCGTCGTGCGCGCCGCTGAACACGGCGCCGGGAATGGCCGTGACCGCGCCGCCCTGGCCGGCGCCGCAGCCCTGGCTTCTTCTCGCCGCACAGCAGCGGCTGCGGCGGCATCTTCCAGACGCAGCGCGCCATCGCTCAGCGCGATGGCGGTCATGCCGCCCGGCGTCGGCGGTGAGGAAATCGTTCACGCCGATGTAGAAGTTCACGCCATCGACCGCGCCGCCCCACTGGCCACCGAGGCCGCTGCCCTTGCCGAAGCTGCGATTCCCAGACGATCGCGCCGTTGTTCGTCGGGATCGAGTGCATAGGCGATGGCCGGATTTCTGCGGCATGCACGATGCAGGTCGCGCTTGCCGGCGCGCGCCAGCATGGGCGTGGCCGAGAAGTCGAAATCCGGGCCGAGCACTTCAGGGCAGGCGGGATTGTCCGGGTTGCGTCGGCCTGGCAGCCCATGGCCCAGTTGTCGGCCGGCGTGATCTGCTTGTGCCAGCGCACCGCGCCGGTCTTCTGGTCGAAGGCGATCACCGCATTGGTCATCTTCTGCGGCGGATCGGCGTAGGCATTGCCGGTGGACGCATAGACCAGGCCGCGCTTCACGTCGACCGAAGGCGCGGACCAGATGCGCGCCGCCGGCCGGGCCGAACATCTGCACGCCGTCCTTGTTCTTCGCCGCGCGGCGCGGGCTCGTCGATGGTGTAGGTCTTCCACAGCAGCTCGCCGGTGGTGGCATCGAGCGCCGACCAGGCTGCCGCGGAACGTGCAGCAGGGATAGCCATTGGTGGCGCCGCGACCTTCCTCGCCGAGGCCCTGCACGCCGACGAACACGCGGCCGTCGTGCACGATCGGGCGCGCCGGTGATCGCCTGCGGAGGCGTGGTCGTCGATCTTGCGTGTCCAGAGCAGCGTGCCGCGTCTGCGCATCCACGCCGTAGACATTCGCGCGGCCGTCACCGAAGAACACCGCCGTGGCCGCGCTTGCCCGGCCGCGCGATAGGGCGCCACGAACGGCGCGGTGCGCACGCCGGCCTGGGCCTTGAACGTCCAGTAGGTGCAGCCGGTCGCCGGATTCAGCGCATGCACTTCGCCGTTCTCGCTGGCGACGAACAGCCGGCCGCCGGCGACGGTGGGCTGGGCGCGCGCCGCGCCGACGTCGGCGTAACCGAAGGCCCACTTGAGCTTCAGGCGTGGCAGGTCGGCGGCAGTGAGGCCGCCGGCCTTGCGATCGCTGGAAGCGCGTGGCGGCGGGCCGTTGCCGATGCCCGTTCCAGCTCGCGCCGCGCGCGGGATCGCCCATGGGCGTGGCGCTCGTGCAGCGGTTGACGCGCTGCCACCGGAGGCCGCCACGACGCTCAGGCGCTTGCCGGTGGCGAATTCCGCGACCTGGCGGCGCTGTGCATCGCTGAGCATCGAACCCTGCACCTGCATCTTGCCGTTGGTCAGCGCGGTGAGCACCGCCTCGGCGGTGAACTGCCGCAGCTGCGCGCGGGTCGGTGCCTTCTCGTTCGGCGAACCCGGCGGCTGGGCGTTCTCCATGTGGCAGGCCGCGCAGTAGACGTTGAAGACCTGCTGGCCGCCCGAGACCTCTGCGCCAGCGGCGCTCGCGGTAAAGGCCAGGCCCAGCAGCAGACTGAGCGGGGTGGCGACGGCGGGCGCGAGCTGGCGGAGTCGAAGCGACATGGGGGAGGTTCCTCGCAATGGCAGAGCCGATTATAGGCCGGTGCACCGGCTGACGGCCTTGCGCGTGGCGCTTTGACAGCAAAACGAGCTGCGACTTAGGCTGCCTGATGGCCGTCAGCTGCTTCGAGTTGTTCAAGATCGGCATCGGGCCGTCGAGTTCCCATACGGTCGGGCCGATGCGCGCGGCCGGGCAGATTCGTGCAGGCGCTGGAGGCAGCGGGCGTGTTGTCCCAGGTGGCCCGACTCCGGATCGAGCTGTTCGGATCCCTCGGCGCGACCGGCAAGGGGCATGGCAGCGACAAGGCGGTGCTGCTGGGGCTGGCCGGATTCGAGCCGGACACCGTCGACGTCGGGGCGATACCGGAGTACCTCGAGACCGTTCGCCGCGATGGCGTGTTGCCGCTGCGGGGCCGCGCGCCGCTGCCCTTCGATGCCGCACGTGACCTGCTGTTCAACCGCCGCGAAAGCCTCCCGCTGCACCCGAACGGCATGCGCTTCGAAGCCTTTGATGCGCAGGGCGCGCAGCTGTTCACGAAGGATTTCTATTCGGTGGGCGGCGGATTTGTCATCACCGGGGAAGCGGCATCGGCAGGGGGTGGAGCCGATACCATGACGATCGTCGCCGACACCACGGTGCTGCCGCTTGGCCTTCCATAGCGGCGACGAGCTGCTGTTGCGCTGTCGCGAGACCGGACTGTCCATCGCCGGCGTGATGCGCGTGAACGAGCGGCACTGGCGTGACGACGCCACCATCGACGCGGGCCTGCTGAAGATCTGGAACGTGATGCAGGATTGCGTGCGTCGGGGATGCGCCGCCGAGGGCGTGCTGCCGGGCGGGTACAAGGTGCGGCGGCGTGCGCCGGACCTGCATCGGCAGCTCACCGCGAACCCCGAGGCTGCGCTGCGCGACCAGCTCATCGTGCTGGACTGGGTCAACCTCTATGCGCTTGCGGTGAACGAGGAGAATGCCGCCGGCAGTCGCGTCGTCACCGCGCCCACCAATGGCGCAGCGGGCATCATCCCCGCGGTGCTGCATTACTACCGGCGATTCATACCGGGCGCCACGGACCGTGGCGTGATCGACTTCCTGCTCACCGCCGCGGCAATCGCGATGCTCTACAAGGAGAACGCGAGCATCTCGGGGGCCGAGGTGGGCTGCCAGGGCGAGGTGGGCGTGGCGTGCTCGATGGCGGCCGGGGCGCTTTGTGAAGCGCTCGGTGGCACGCCAGAGCAGGCGGAGAATGCCGCGGAGATCGGCATGGAACATCACCTGGGCCTTACCTGCGACCCGGTGGGCGGGCTGGTGCAGATTCCGTGCATCGAGCGCAATGCGATCGCGTCGGTGAAGGCCATCAACGCGGCGCGCATGGCGCTGCGCGGCGATGGCACGCACCATGTGTCGCTCGACAAGGTGATCAAGACCATGCGCGAGACCGGCGCGGACATGAAGACCAAGTACAAGGAGACCTCACGCGGCGGCCTGGCCGTCAACGTGATCGAGTGCTGAGCCAGGGGTTCCGCACCTTTGGGCCGGTGCGGCGATGCGAGGCTCACCGACCCCTGTTTCCCTGATCATCGTCAAGGAATCACACAGCCATCGGCTCGCCATCATTCACGAGAGTCCCCCGAATCAACCAGAGTCTGCGGAGTTGCCCGGTACCTCCCTAACCCTGGAGATTCTCCGAATGCCAATTACGACACCCAAAAGGGTGCGATTTGCACCCGCCCTGGCTTCCCTGGCCGTGGGGGCCCTGCTGGCCTCATGCGGAGGCGGTAACGAAGGGGGCGCTGCAGCCGCCCCGCTGGGTTCGTCGCAGCCCTGGACCCCGCTACCTGCTCCACCTCCACCTTTCACCGGGTCCCTGACGGTCACGGTTCTGGACATGGCTGGAAAGCCATTACGCAATGCAACCTTCAACTACGCGTGCGGAACAGGCAACACCGTCTGTGAAAAGGACGCCACGGACCCCCAGGGCATCTATACGTTGACCGATGTGAGGGCAGGGCACCAGGTCCATGTGAGCAACGCACTGGGGTCGGTGAGCATTGCGGTGGAAATCGATGCCGCACGTCCGGCCTTTGCCACCGCGACCATCAAACCGTTTCTGGAGCCGACGGCTGCGATCCTGGCCGCATCTGTTCCTGTGGAGTCGGTGAGTGCTGACCGCTCCGAGCTGGACCTGCACCTGACTGTCGCGGTATCGGGGGCTTGGGACGCGTTCAGTCAGGTTGGCGGGTCCATGCGCTGGCTCGTGGGTGCGGCGATCGCCGTTTGCCCGGGTGCGTCGCCTGACCCTGGCCAAAGGTGCGTGGAGGGCGACGGAGAGGATGTCGGCTACAGGCAGATTGCCCCATTCGATCCAGCCACGGAACCTTCCTGGAGGCTGATGGATCACCTGCCGTCCCCGCTCACCACGCCCCCAAGAGAACCCTATTCCGCACTGTTGCTTGTAGACCAGGGTCGGCGCATCCAGGATGCGGACCGCGCAGGATTTCGCCCCTATGCGGCCCAGAATTTCCTGCTTCGCTCGCGGGCGACAGACAAGGTGGCCCTGGCGGGGTTCGCTGGCAGCGACGGGGATGCCTCGAGGCCGGCATTGTTGCCGCAGCTGCCTGTCTGGCTTCCGCCTGGCATGACACCGAACTTTTCGACCGATCATGCAGGCTGGGCGAGAGTGGTCGATGAACTCGCGCCCCAGCTGGGCGGAAGCTCACCGCTCTATGACGCGCTGGAGGCGGCAATGGATCTCGTTGCTGCCCAGGTGCCCTTGCCGCAGCGCCGTGCACTGGTTGTCTTCACGGGTGGGGATGACGACTCCTTGCTTGCACCCCAGCAACGCGAGGCCCGCTGGGAGTCACTGCGGAGGAAGAGACTCGACACGGGCGTGGAAGTGGTGCTGGTCGCAGGGCATATCGACAGCAGGACCTCTCCACAACGCCGTGCACTGACGGAACTGTCCGCAAGCGGCTTTGCGAGCCTCATCATGATGACCACCCACGACGACAATCGCACGGGATACTACGACGACCTTTACTCCAGCCTTGATCTTGCAGCGGACCTGCTCGCCGGTGTTGCACCCACTTATGAGCTTGTATTCCGGCTGAAGACGTCGGAGCCGGGTGGGTTCAGGCAAGGATCGCGCCTGCACGGAGATCTCGTGCTGACCGACGATTGTGCGCCAGGGTGGTGGTACTGCTACCGAGGCAAGCCGTTTGTGGCCCGGATTCCACCCTGAGCGACGGGCGTCGGCCTGATCCAGTCCTCGAGGCGCTCGAAATCGCGCAGCGACCAGGTCTTGTCGAAGCCGGGCGGATTGTCCCCGCTCCGACTATAACTACACTCCACCCTGACCGGAGGAGACATGAACCGACCCATTCCCGCGCTGGTGGCCTGCCTTCTTGCGGCATCGGTGCCCGGGCCTGTCGTGCGAGCGGCCGAACCGCCGCCTGCTTTCGCCGGGCAGACCGATGCGCCGCCACCGGCCACGCCATCCGTGCCGCCAAAGATCAGTGTCGTTGCCACGGGATTGACGGGCGCGTGGAGCGTGGCCTTCCTGCCCGGTGGCGAGCTTGCTGGTCGCGCATTCCGAGGGTCTGCTGCGCGTGGTCAGGCCCGATGGTTTCATCTCCGCACCGCTGGCCGGTGTTCCGCCCGTGAAGCAGGTGTCGGCGCAGGGTCTGCACGACCTGCTGCTCGACCCGGATTTCGCGAGCAATCGCCGTATCTATTTCACCTATACCGCGCCGCCGGCCGGCGAGGCGCCGGGCCGCTGGCCGCTTGCGCACTGGTACGAGAACGTGTGGTCGCTGCCGGTGGCGGAGCGGCTGAAGCTCAACCTCGGCATGGAGAAGGTGGCCAGCGCGCGGCTGTCGGAGGACCTGCGCAGCATCACCGACGTGAAGGTGCTCGCCGAAGGCGCGGAGCGGCGGATCGCACTGGGGCACGATGGCAACCTGTTCGTCACCGGCGCGGACCGCTTCCGCTTCTACGACAGCGACCTGGATGGCGCGGATCATGATTTCCAGGCAACTCCGGATGTGCGGCGGAACTACTCCGGCGCGGTGTTGCGCGTGGGGCGGGACGGATCGATACCGAAAGACAATCCCTGGCTGTCTCGGCCCACGGTCCCAGCGGCGCTGTATGCGCATGGGCTGCGCGACCCGGAGGGCGCGGCCGTCAATCCGGTCACCGGTGAGTTGTGGACGGTGGAACACGGGCCGCAGGGCGGCGATGAGCTGAACCGCATCCTGCCGGGGCGGGACTACGGCTGGCCGGATGTCTCCTACGGCACGCAGTACGACGCGCGCCGCAGCGATGGCCGCAAGAGCGTGCCGGTGGGATCGGGACGGCATTCGCGGGCCGACATCGAGGAACCGCGCTACTTCTGGTTCCCGTCGATCGCGCCCTCGGGGCTGATGTTCTACACGGGGGACCTGTTCCCGCAGTGGAAGGGCAACCTGTTCGTCGGCTGCATGTCCGGCACGCTGCCGTGCCAGGGGCTGGTGCGGCTGGTGCTGGACGGTGACAAGGTGGTGGCGGAGGAGCGGCTGCTGCTGGATCGCAAGCAGCGCATCCGCGACATACGCCAGGCGCCGGATGGTTCGATCTACCTGATCGCGGCGGACCAGATCCTGCGGCTGACACCGGGTGCGGCACAGTGAGCTGGCGCGCTTTCTCCTTGCTGGTCGTGATTGCGGCGCTGCCCCAGTTCGCCGCCGCGGCGGCACCTGCCGCAGCGCTGGATGATCATCCCGGCAAGGCGCTGTACGAACAGCACTGCGCCGCCTGCCACGACAAGCCGGATATCAGCCGCGCCACTCCATTCGCGCAGCTGCGCACGATGCGCCTCGGCAACCTGTTCTTCGCGATGAACGAAGGCAAGATGAAGGCGCAGTCCGCGGCGCTGGACGAAGCGCAGCGCGGGCCAGCTCGTCGACTACATCGTGGGCCGGCAGGTGGTGGATGAAACGCTGGATCGACGCGATGCGCTGCAAGGGCCCAAGGCCTGCGGCGCAGCGGCAAAGTCCCGGCGACGGCGGCGCCAGCGTGCTGGGCTTCGGCTTCACGCGCGACAACCGCAGGCAACTCACGCGCGAACAGGCGGGCACTGTCGACGGCCGATGTGGGTGGCCTGGAGCTGGCCTGGGCGCTGGCCTTTCCGCGCGCGAGCACCATGCGCGCGCAGCCGGCGGTGGTCGGCAACACGCTGCTACCTGCCGGTCGGCGACGAGGCGCGGCTGTTCGCGATCGACATCAGCGGCGACGCGGCCCTGCTTCAGACTGGGTCTATGCCAGCGACGTGCCGCTGCGCACCGGCGTGGGCTATGGCGTGCTGCCCTCGGGCGTGCGCGGTGCTCGCCTTCGCCGACGTGGCCGCCGTGGGTGCACCTGGTGGATGCGAGGACCGGAAAGCTGCTGTGGAAGAAGCCGGTGGGGCGCTGGGATCTGTCGAACACCACCGGCACGCCGCTGATCGTTCGGCAATCGCGTCTACGTGCCGATCTCGGCTTCGGAGATCAACTTCGGTGGCGAGGACAGCCACGAGTGCTGCAAGACGCACGGCATGTTCCGGGCGCTGGATGCGCGCAACGGGCGAGATGGTGTGGACGTACGAGACGATGCCCGATGCGAAGCCCGTGCGTGATCGCGGCGACGGCAAGATGCTGTGGGGTCCCTCCGGCGCGCCGATCTGGACGTTCGCCGGCAATGGATCCGCGGCGCGGACTGATCTATGTGGGCACCGGCGAAGCGACTTCGGCGCCGGCCTGGGAGACGACGGATTCGATCCTCGCGCTCGACATGAGCAGCGGACAAGCTGCGCTGGAAATTCCAGGCCACGCCCGACGACATCTTCCTGACCACCTGCATGCGCCGGCCCGCAGGGACTGAACTGCCCGAAGGAGGGGCGGATGCTGGACGTGGACTTCGGTGCCTCACCCATCCTGGCGAGCCGGGCCGATGGCGGCGAGGTACTGCTGGCCGGGCAGAAGTCCGGCATGTTGTGGGCGCTGGATCCGGACACGCGGCAAGCTGCTGTGGAATCGCGAGTTCGGCAAGGGCTCGCCGCTGGGCGGCATCCACTGGGGCATGGCGGTCGATGACGCAGCGCGTGTACGTGCCCATCCACAAGTTTCCCGGGGCCCGACGGCAAGGACCCGAACCAGATGCCGGGCCTGCACGCCGTGGACATCGGCAGCGGCGAGGTGAAGTGGAGCTACACGGCCGACGGCGGACTGCAGCGGCGATCGCAGGGCGCGCGTGCCCACCTGCCATGCCAACATCGGACTGTCCGGCGCGCCGACGGTGATCGATGGCGCGGTGTTCGAGGGCAGTGTCGATGGATTCCTGCGCGCCTTCGACGCGCGAGCACGGCGATCTGCTCTGGCAGTTCGACACGGCGCGCCCGTTCACGGGCATCAATGGCGTCGGCCGGCCATGGCGGCGCGATCGACAATGCGTCGATCGTCGCGGCCAATGGCTACGTGTTCGTGAACTCCGGCTACGCGATCATCGGTGGCCAGCGCGCGGGGAATGTGTTCCTCGCGTTTCGCAGAAGGGATGACCCGCGATGAGCTAGAAGAAAGTCCAGGTCGCGCCCAGCGAGAACATGTCGATGTCGGCGCCGTCCAGGTCGTAGCGCTCGTACTCTCCCCGGATGCTGAGGCTCCAGACGCGGAACTGCACGCCGCCGCCCCAGACCAGGTCCGTACCGTCGTCGCTCAGCCTGTCGAAGTCGGTGCGGATGCTCGCATCCCACATGAACGCGCCCACCCGTGCAAACAGGTCGACCGGTCCCACGGGAAGGAACGCCAACGCGGAAACCGAATAGCCATCCGCATCGAGCTGCAATTCCTCGGAATCGATCTCGTCGCTCATCGCACCGAAATCGACGTAGTTGGCTTCGACGGCCAGCCAGTCGATGAAGCGCCAGCCACCGATCACCTTGAAGCCCGTGGCATCCAGGTCGAGTACGTCCTCGCTGAGCTGCGAGTAACCGACGCTGCCGCCAAAGTAGACACCGTTGTCGGCGGCCTGCGCGGGCAGTGCGAGCATTGCAGAAGCGGCCAGCAGTGCCGCGGCGAATCCCTTGTTGCGCATCGCAATATCTCCCTGACCGGTTGGAGACCAGGATACTAGCCCGTGCCCTGCGGGCGCCGCCCGGACCTGGCGCACATTGTGCCCGCCGCAGGTGCCGTACAGGGCTCAGGCGTCCGGGGCGTAGTGTCCCCACAGGCTCTTGAACGACGGCGCAGCACGAACTGCCGTCGAGTCGCCCCACTTCGCCTCGTATTCCTTCGCGGGCTGCCTGCGGCGTAGACTTCATCCGGGCCCATGCCCTTCACCAGCTGCTTCACGCAGCGGTCGAAGATCTGCGAAATACATGTCGCGCTACGCCTGCAGTTCCTTGCGCGCCGATCACCGGGCCGTTGGCCGGGATGACGCGCGTGCCGTCGTTGGCGACCTTCAGCAGGCGGTCGTAGGCGCCGACCAGGCCACCGATCCAGCCGCCGGTCTGCCAGTCCAGCAGCGGCCAGCCCGCTGCTGGAGACCACGCCGCCGGCGGCCAGCACGTTGGCCTTCGGCAAGATAGACGTAGAGATCGCCATCGGTGTGCGCCTGGCCCAGGTGACCGAAGCTGAGCTGCTCGCCGCCGAACTCGAGCTTGTCGGTGGTGTAGAAGCTCTTGTTGGGCTGCGCGGTCTTCGGCAGCGGCCGGAAGCGGCTGCGGCAGCCAGTCGACGATGATCTTGCGTGTCAGCCACAGGCGCGTGTTCTCGTGCGCGATGATGCGCGCGCCCTGCTTGCCCAGCGCTTCGTTGCGAGCCGGTCTGGTCGGGATGCCAGTGCGTGTTGAACAGCGTGTGCACCTGCTTCGCGCCCGACCTGGTCTTCAGCGCGAGCTTCAGCAGCGCGCGGAGCTGCGCGCGCGTCGCCGCCATCGACCAGCAGCGCGCCTTCGGCGCTGCCGAGGGCGAGCACATTGCCGCCGCCGCCGGTGATGCAGCGACAGGCCGTCGGCCGAGCGACTCGGCGCAGCGGGCTTGCCGCTGCTTCGCGCGCCCAGGCGGATTGAGCGGGCTGCAGCCAGCGCGGCGCCGGCGGAAGTGGCAGCGGCAGCTCTGCAGGAAGCCGCGACGGGTAAGTTGTGTCATCGGGGCGCGGCATCAGACCTCCGCGAACAGGCCGCGTGCTGTTGCCGAGTGCCTGCACCGGAACGCCGGCGCGGTTCAGCAGCGTCAGCAGCAGGTTCGCGTGCGGCGTGTCCTGCGGATACTTCAGGTGCTGGCCGCCCTTGATGCGGCCGTAGCCCTTGCCCAGGACGACGTTGGGCAGCGGATCGTTGTTGTGCAGGTCGCTGTTCGACATGTTGCTGCCGTACAGGATGATCGAGTGGTCGAGCAGCGTGCCGTCGCCGTCCTGCGTGGTCGACAGCTTCTTGATGAACTTGGCGAACACCTGCGTGTGGTAGTTCTGGATCTGGATCAGGCGCTCGATCTTCGACGGATCGTTCGCGTGGTGCGACAGCGGATGGAAGGCCTCGGTGATCTGCAGGTTCGGGTAGGTGCGCATGCTGACTTCCTTGGCCAGCATGAACGAGGCCACGCGCGTCATGTTGGCCTGCCAGGCCAGCGCGATCATGTCGAACAGCGCGTCGAGGTGCTCGCCGAACTCGTCGGGCACGCCCTGCGGCGCGTTGGGCAGATCCATCTGCGACGCTCTTGCTGGTGGCCAGGCTTCTGCACGCGCTGCTCGACCTCGCGCACCGAGTCGAGGTAGTCGCTGACGCGCGCGCGGTCCGCGGCGCCGATGCGCTTCTTGCAGCGCGGCGCCTTCGTCCATCACGTAGTCGAGCAGGCTGCCGGTCTCGCTGAGGATGGCCTTGCGCTCGCTTCGTGGTGTCGCCCTGGCCGAACAGCTGGTAGAACACCTTGCGCGGGTTGTCTTCCATCGGCAGCGGCTGGAAGGGCGTGCGGAAGGCCGAGGTGCTGCCGAAGCCGCAGCCGGTGGCGCCCTGGCCGCAGGTGGCCTTGCCGCCTTCGCCGGTGAGCTCCAGCGAGGGCAGCGGCGTGTCGCGCGCCGAAATGGCGCGCGGCGAGCTGGTCGGCCGTGGTGCCCAGGTCGCCGTCGCGGTTCTTGATGCCGTAGCAGGACAGCCAGGTGCCGGCCATGATGCCGTGCGGATCGGAGCTCTCGCCGCCCTTGTTGCGCAGGCCGCTGACGATGGTCATGTGCGAGCGGAAGGGCTCCAGCGGCTTGAGGATGGGCGACATCGTGTAGTCGGTGCCGGTTTCGCGCGGGCGACCACGCCTTCATGATGGCGCCATGCGGGAAGTAGATGAAGCCCATGCGCGGCGTCGGGCTTCGCGGCCGTCTGCGCCAGCGCGGTGGCGGCCGGAATCATCGCGTCGAGCAGCGGCAGCGCGATGGCGGCGCCGGCGCCGCGCAGCACGGTCCGGCGGGAAAGATGTTTCTTGCGTGATGTACATGGCTGGTCTCTGCCTTACTTCGACGACTGCGGCCTGCTTGATGACGGGGGCTGCCTTTCGCCACCGGCACCCTCGCCTTCGGGAAATCGTCGCTCAGTCACGATGTTGGTGATGAGCGTCGAGAACCTGTAGTCGTCGGCGGCCGAGCCTGCGCACGATGTCGCGCACGAACGGCATGTCGTGGGGCTCGATCACGCGGCCCAGCGCGTACATGATCAGCCGCTCGGTGACGTTCTGCACGAACGGCACCGGATCGGCGAGCAGCGCGGCGCGCAGTTCGTCGGGATTGCGCACCATGGTGCCGTCGGGCAGTTCGCCCAGCGTGTCGATCTCGGTGCGCGCGAAGCGGTCGATGCGGCGCGCCTTGCCGGTGGCATCGAAGCCCTCGAGCACGAAGCCGATCGGGATCGATGGCGGCATGGCAGGAGAAGCACTGCGGCTTCTGGCGATGCGTCTCGAGCAGCTCGCGCACGGTGGCCGGCTTGTTGTCGGCGTTGGTGGCCGGCAGTGCCTCGACCGCCGGCGGCGGGATCGGCGGCGGCGTGCCCATGATGCGCTCGAGCACGTAGGCGCCGCGCAGCACCGGCGAGGTGCGGTTCGGGTAGGCGCTGGTCATCAGCACGCCGCCCTTGCCGAGCAGGCCGAAGCGCGTGGAATCCTTCAGCTTGACCTTGCGGAACTGGTCGCCGCGCACGCGTGTTGATGTCGTAGTGCAGCGCCAGGCGCTCGTTGACGAAGGTGTACGGCGAGTGCAGCAGGTCGCAGCACGCTCTGGTCGTTGCGGAAGATGTTGTCCATGAACAGCGTGATCTCCGTGCGTGAAGTCGCCGCGCAGGTCGCCGGCGCCGCTGGCGTAGGGGAAGATCGCCGGGTCGGGAGTGATCTCGGGCAGCTTGGTGAGGTTCAGCCACTGCGAGCCGAAGTTGCTGCGCCAGCGTGTCGGAGCGCGGATCGGCGAGCATGCGCTTGACCTGGCGCCTGAGCTCTGCCGGGTCGTGCAGCTTGCCGGCTGCGGCCACGTCCAGCAGCTCGTCGTCGGGCAGGCTGCTCCACAGGAAGAACGACAGCCGCGAGGCCAGGGCCAGGTCGTCGATGCGGTAGATGCGTGCCCGGCGGCAGGTCGCTGGCCGGCTGGTCGGTGCGGAACAGGAAGTCCGGGTGCGCGAGCACCGCGGTGAGCGCGCGGCGCACGCCGGCGTCGAAGTCGCGCCGCCTTGCGGCCGGCTTCGTAGAAGCCCATCAGGCCCTGCGATGTCGCGTCGGTGACCGGCCGGCGGAAGGCGCGGCGCGCGATGGCGCCGATCACCTGCGTCGCGCAGGGCGCTTCCTCGGCCGCGCTCTTCGGGTAGCAGGTGAAGATGTGCTTGCGGCTGGCGGTCTGGCTGACGCCGGTGGCGTTGAAGGGGCCGCGGATCTCGAAGGAGCTCACGCGCAGCACGCGATCCTGGCCGCCGCCCGGCGTGTACATCTGCAGGCGGTCCTCGGACTCGGCGAAGCGTGCGGTGGCGGAAGGCCACGACGAAGCGGTGCACGCCGGCCTTCGCGTTGAAGCGGATGTTCTTCAGGCGCTTGTTGATGGCATCGACCGCAGGATCCTGCTTCTGGTCGATGGCCTTCATGTCCTCCTCGCCGCCGATGGTCGTTTCGTAGATCAGCTTGCCGTCGAGCGTGACGACCAGGTGGTTCTCGAACTCCATGTTGTAGACCCACAGGGCCTGCGCCATGTTGGCGATGTTCAGCACGTACTCGCCGTCGGCCGGGAAGTTGTGGTCGACGGCGATGCCGCCGCGCGTGCCCAGCGGCAGGCCATCCTGGTGGAACAGCTGCGTGCTGGGCTTCTGCGCGCGATAGGTGGTGCCGGCGGGCAGCGCATCCTTGTTGCCCATGGCCTGCACGACCACGGTGCGCGCGGCGGCGATGTACTGGTCGAGGAAGGACGGCGTGACCTGCAGCGCGGCGGCGATGTTGTCGAAGCCCTCGCGCGGCTCGTCGCGCGGCAGCATGTCGGCCGGATCGATCTCGATGCCGAGCAGGTCGCGCACGGCGTTGGCGTATTCCTTGCGGTTCAGGCGATGCAGGCCGACATGGCCCGGATCCGCATGCGCCTCGCCGGCCTCGTCGAGGTGGCCTTCCATCCAGGAGATGAACGCGGCGCGCGTGGCCTTGTCCGGCATCTTGTGGCCGCCGGGCGGCATCTGCTGGCTGCGCAGCTTGCGCACGACCTTCTCGAGCACGTCGATGTTCTCGGCGATATCCGCCTCGGTCATCGTGTCGAAGGCGACGCCGCCGGCCCAGTCCTCGGCGTTGTGGCACTCGGTGCAGTAGGTGCCGAACAGTTCCCAGCCGGCTGACCCTTGCCGTGCGTCAGCCGGCGCCGCGCTGCGTCGCACGCCGCGATCGCAGGCATTGCCATGGCAGAAGCACAGGGCCAGCGTGCCCAGCGATGTAATGCGAGAATCTTTCACTGGCTGGCCCCTGTTCGGAAGAGACTTGATACGCGATGACGGGAGCCCGGAATCGACGCGGCAGGATATGCGATATCAGACCCTGTTTCGCGGTCATCAGTTCCTGCCGCATGCGGCACGGTAGACTCCTCGGCAGGCCGCCGGATCCGGCGTTCTGCCGAACAATGCGTGCGAAGAAGTTACTGTCGCTGGCAGTAGTCGCTGGTTGGCGTGGCGCGTTGGGCCTGCGCTGCGGGCAGCGGCCCGTCGGCGGTCGGTCCGAGGCGGGCTCAGCCGCGCAGGGCGGCTCCGGATGACGGCCGAGGCTCCGCGCCGCGACGGGCATTCGCAGATCCAGCGCGACGGCGGGAGATGATTGCTCAGTTACCAGGGCAAGTATGAGCGCATGTTGGCCGACGATCGCGACGGATCGCGGCATCAACGCTTCATCATCCGCAAGATCGGCGGCCAGACGCTGCTGATCGCACACAACATCGACCTGGCGCCGCGCCTGGAGGGTCTGTCGCGTGGGCGAGACGGTCGCGCGCTTCGGGCGAGTACGAGTGGAATGACCGTGGTGGCGTGATCGCACTGGACGCATCGACGACCCGCAGGGGCGTGCACGCTGGCGGGTTACATCGAATGGCAGGGACGGCGCTACCAATGAGATCTCATCATCGAGAGTTCCATCGCGATCGAGCGCGTCGGCTGGCTGCGTGCCGCCGTGCTCGGCGCCAACGACGGCCTGATTTCGACGGCGAGCCTCGTGATGGGCGTGTCGGCCGCGAACCTCGGCACCACCGGCGTGCTGCATGACCGGCATCGCGGGCCTGGTCGGCGGTGCGCTGTCGATGGCGCCGGCGAGTACGTGTCGGTCAGTTCGCAGGCGGACAGCGAGCGCGCCGACCTGGCGCGCGAGCGCGAGGAGCTGGCGGCGACGCCCGAAGCCGAGCACCGGGAGCTGGTGGGCATCTACGTGCAGCGCGGGCTGTCGCGCGAGCTGGCCGAGCAGGTCGCGACGGAGACTGGCCGCGCACGATGCGCTCGGGGCGCATGCGCGCGACGAGCTCGGCATCACCGACCTGACTCGCGCGCGGCCGCTGCTGGCCGCCGTGGCCTCCGCGCTGGCGTTCGCCGCCGGCGCGCTGCTGCCGCTGGTCATGATCGATGCTCGCGCCGCACGACTCGCTGACGGTCTGGGTGTTCGCGCACGTCGCTGGTGCTGCTGATGCTGCTCGGCGCGCTGGGCGCGCGACTGGGCGGCGCGCCGATGCTGCGGGCGGCGCTGCGCGTCGGCGTTCTGGGGTGTGGTGGCGATGGGTGCCACCGCGCTGATCGGCCGCCTGTTCGGCGTGAGCGGGTCCGCTGATGACGCGCGTGACGCATGAGTGGCGGCCGCGCGGTGCGCGCCGCACGCCGCGGTGACGAGGCGCGCTCTGCGCTGGTCGGGCGGGCGACGTTCCTCGAAAGCTATGCGGACCTGCTGCCGGTCGAGGACATCCTCGCGCACGTGCGCAGCGCCAGCACGCGCGCAGCGTGTATGCCGCCTGGCTGGCCGATCGCGGCCTGCCGCTGCTGGCTGGTCGGAGGCCGTGCCGGGATGCGCGCCGGTCGGCTATCTCGTGCTCAGGCCCTCCGGACCTGCCGCTGGCGACATCGACGCCGCGGGACCTGGAGATCCGCGCATCTACCTGCTGCACCGTTTCCAGCGCGGCGGACTCGGTCGCGGGCTGATGGACGAGGCGACTGGCGTACGGCGCGCGAAGCGCGGTTGCCGCCGGCTGCTGCTGGGCGTGTACTCGCGCAACGAGGCGGCGCTGGCGTTCTACGCAGCGGCTGGGTTTCGCACGCGTGGGCGACCGGCAGCTTCCGCGTCGGCGCGAACGAATACTTCGACTACATACTGGCGCTGGACGCTGTGAAGACGGTCCGAGCCGGCATGATAGGTTGCCGACCATGAAGAAGCCCGCCGAAGCAAGCCGCAACACGGCGCGCCAAGCGCCGGCGTGCCAGTCCGGCTGCACCGCTGTCGGTGGTCATCCTGGCCGCGGGGCAGGGCAAGCGCATGAATTCGGACCTGCCCAAGGTGCTGCAGCCGCTGGCCGGCACAGCCGCTGCTGCGGCATGTGCTCGACACGGCGCGCGCGCTCGCGCCCGCCGCGACTGCATGTGGTCTACGGGCACGGCGGCGACGCAGGTGCGCGCGGCCTTCGCAGAGCGAGACCGTGCAGTGGGCGCTGCAGGCCGAGCAGAAGGGCACGGGCCATGCCGTGCATGCAGGCCATGCCGGCATTCCCGACGATCACCTGGTGCTGGTGCTGTATGGCGACGTGCCGCTGCTGCGCGCCGAGACGCTGCGCGAGCTGCGTCGCGCTGGCCGGACGAGGCAGCTGGCGCTGCTGACCGTGAAGCTCGCGGATCCGACCGGCTACGGCCGCGTGCGTGCGTGACGCGCGCGGCCGCGTGAGATCCATCGTCGAACAGAAGGATGCCACGCCGCGCAGCAGCTGCATCCGCGAGGGCAACACCGGCGTGCTGGTCGCTGCCCGCGAAGCCGCTGCGCGAAGTGGCTCGGCCGCGCTGCGCAGCGACAACGCGCAGGGCGAGTACTACCTCACCGACGTCATCGCGATGGCCGTGAAGGACCGCGTTGCGCGTGGCCGCCGCTGGTGGCGGCGGAGCGAGACCGAAGTGCTGGGCGTGAACGACAGGCTGCAGCTGGCGCAGCTGGAGGCGCGCGTTGCGCGCACGAGCGCGCGCAGACTGCGATGCGCGCCGGCGTGACGCTGGTCGATCCGGCGCGCTTCGACCAGCGCGGCGACGCTGGTGCTGGGACGCGACGTGTTCATCGACGTGAATGTGCGTGTTCGAGGGCCACGTGGAGCTGGGCGACCGCGTGCGCATCGGGCCGAACTGCGTGCTGCGCGACGTGACGCGTCGGCGCGGATACCATCGTGCATGTCGCAACTGCGTGCTGGAGCAGTGCCGAGGTCGGGAGCCGACTGCGCATCGGTCCGTTCGCGCGGCTGCGTCCGGGCGCGCGGCTCGCCGCGGCGTGCACATCGGCAATTTCGTCGAAGTGAAGAACAGCAGCGATCGGCGAGGGCTCGAAGGCCAACCACCTGACCTACCTGGGCGATGCGACCGTGGGCGCGGGGTCAACGTGGGCGCCGGCACCATCAGCTGCAACTACGACGGCGCGAACAAGTCGCGCACCGATAATCGAGGACGGCGCGTTCATCGGCTCCGGCGCATGCTGGTGGCGCCGGTCACGATCGGCGCGCAGGCGCCACCATCGGCGCCGGTTCGACCATCACCAAGGATGCGCCGGCCGGCAAGCTGACCGTGGCCCGCGCGCGGCAGGTCACCATCGAGGGCTGGCAGCGCCCGGTGAAGCGTCGCGTGAGAAACCTCACGGCGCCCTCCGCAGGAGTCCGGCTGCGTACAATGCGCCGGAGGGCAGGTTCCCGCCGGAAGCGACAGCATGTGCGGAATTGTCGGAGCAGTGGCGGACGGGACGTCGTGCCGGTGCTCATGGAAGGCCTGCGGCGCCTGGAGTACCGCGGCTACGACTCGGCCGGCGTCGCCGTGATCAACGGCACCGGGCAAGCGTGGCGCGGCTGCGCACGGTCGGCAAGGTGAAGATGCTGCAGGAGGCGCTCGACGATGCGCCCGCTGCACGGGCACACCGGCATCGCGCACACGCGCTGGGCCACGCACGGCGTGCCCGAGCGAGCGCAACGCGCATCCGCATATCTCGCACGATGGCCTCGCCATCGTGCACAACGGCATCATCGAGAACCACGAGGAGCTGCGCGCCGAGCTGCAGCGCGCAGGGCTACGTGTTCACCTCCGAAACCGACACCGAGGTCATCGCGCATCGCATCCACTTACCACCTGCAGACGCTGGGCGACCTGTTCAAGGCCGTGCGCGCCACGGTGGCGGAACTGGAAGGCGCCTACGCGCTGGTGGTGCTGAGCGAGCAGCGAGCCGGACCGGCTGATCCTCGCGCGCATGGGATGCCCGGTGGTGATCGGCATGGGCGAGCACGAGAACTTCGTCGCCTCCGATGTGGCGGCGCTGCTGCCGGTGACGCGCCGCTTCCAGTTCCTGGAGGAAGGCGACATCGCCGAAGTGCGCCGCGAGAGCGTCGCGCATCCTCGATGCGCGAGGGCAACAGCGTCGAGCGCGCCGGTGAAGATCAGCGAGCTGTCGGCCGAGGCCGCCGAGAAGGGCCAGTACGCGCATTTCATGCTCAAGGAAATCCACGAGCAGCCGCGCGCGGTGGCCAACACGCTGCAGGAGCGCGTGGCCAATGGCCGCCTGCTGGAGGCGGCGTTCGGCCACAAGGCCGCGCAGATCTTCCCGCAGGTGGAATACGTGCGCATCGTCGCCTGCGGCACCAGCTACCACGCGGGCGTGGTGGCGCAGTATTTCATCGAGCAGATCTGCCGCATTCCCTGCCGCGTCGAGATCGCCAGCGAGTACCGCTACCGCAACGCCGTGGTGCCGAAGAACTCGCTGTTCGTGACCATCTCGCAGTCCGGCGAGACGGCCGACACGCTGGCCGCGCTGCGGCTGGCGAAGCAGACCGGCTACCTGGCCACGCTGGCGATCTGCAACTGCGCCCGAGAGCTCGCTGGTGCGCGAGTCGGACCTGGTGATGCTGACGCGCGCCGGCCCGGAGATCGGCGTGGCCTCGACCAAGGCGTTCACCACGCAGATCACCGCGCTGTCGCTGCTGGTGATCGCGCTGGCCAAGACGCATGGCTCGGATGCCGAGCGCGAGCGCGGCCTGGTGACGCGCCTGATCGAGCTGCCGGGGCTGATCGAGAAGACGCTGGCGCTGGATCCGCAGATCCGCGCAGCTGGCCGAAGCGTTTCGTCGACAAGCAGCATGCGCTGTTCCTGGGCCGTGGCGCGCTGTATCCGATCGCGATGGAAGGCGCGCTGAAGCTCAAGGAAATCTCCTACATCCATGCCGAGGCCTATGCCGCCGGCGAGCTCAAGCACGGGCCGCTGGCGCTGGTGGACGCCGACATGCCGGTCGATCGCGGTGGCGCCCAACAACGACCTGCTCGAGAAGCTGAAGTCGAACCTGATGGAAGTGCGCGCGCGCGGCGGCGAGCTGTACGTGTTCGCCGATCCGGAGTCGGGCATCGAGCCCAGCGATGGCGTGCACGTGATCCACGATGCCGCGGCACGTCAGCTATTTCCAGTCGCCGGTGATCTACACGCTGCCGCTGCAGCTGCTGGCCTATCACGTGGCCATCCTGCGCGGCACCGATGTGGACCAGCCGCGCAACCTCGCCAAGAGCGTGACGGTCGAGTAGCCCCGGGCGGCCAGTGCCGCTACGATCCAAGCCCTGTTCGGGTAGCCACGGGGGAAGGCACCTTGAGCGGCAACGAGAAAACGGTTACGACAACTGCCAGGTTGTCGATGGCCGACCGGCCCATGAGCGCCCAGCAGATCGCCGTGGTGGCGCTGTGCGTGCTGATCAACACCATCGACGGCTTCGACATCCTGGCGATCTCGTTCGCCGCGCCGGCCATCGTGCGCGAGTGGGGGCTGACGCCGGAACGCACCGGGTTCATGCTCAGCTCCGGGCTCGGCGGGTATCGGCATCGGCGCGCTGCTGTCCTCGTTCGTGGCCGACGCCATCGGCCGGCGACCGGTAATCCTGTTCGGCTCGTTCCTCATCGCCGTCGGCATGGCTGGCCACGGCGTTCGTCCACTCCGTCGGCATGATGGCGCTGTGCCGCGCTGGTGTCCGGCCTCGGCATCGGTTGCATGGTCAGCACGGTCGGCACGCTCGCCATCGAATACAGCTCGCGTCGCTGGCGCACGCTGTCGGTGGCGCTCGTGGTGCTGGGTTTCCCGCTCGGCGGCACGCTCGGTGGCCCGGTCGCCGTCTGGCTGCTCGAGCACCATGGCTGGCGTTCCCTGTTCGTGTTCGGCGCTTCGCTGTCGGTCCTGATCTTTCCGCTGCTGCTGTTCCGGCTGCCGGAGTCGATCGAGTTCCTGGTCGACCGGCAACCGCGCAATGCGCTGGCGAAGATCAACCGGCTGGCCTCGCGTTTCTCGCTGCCGCTGCTGGCGGCATTGCCGCCGCGCCCGACCGCTGCGGAAGGTGGCGGCTATCGTGACCTGGCCCGGCCGCCGCTGCGGCAGGTGACGATCTGGATCTGCGTCGCCTACTTCTGCTACATGTTCTCGTTCTATTTCATCCAGAGCTGGGCCACGAGCCTGGTCACCAAGGCCGGCCTCAGCGACGCCGCGGGCGTCACGACCTCCGCGGTGATGAACCTTCGCCGGGCCTGTTCGGCGGCACGCTGGCCGGCTACCTGGCCACGCGCATGTCGCTGGCGCGCCTGCTGCGTGCGCTGATGCTGCTGGTGGCCGGCCTGATCGCCGTCTTCGGCTGGCTGCCGCCGCAGCTGTGGGTGATCTACCTGGCGTCGGGGCGCTGGGCTTCGTGATGTGGGGCGCCTCCGCCACCGTGTACTCGGCCTACGCGCTGTCCTACCCGCCACGGCTGCGCGCGAGCGGCATCGGCACTGGTGGTCACGGCCGGACGCGCGGGCTCGATCCTTCGGTCCCTACGTGGCGGGCGTGCTGCTCACGCTCGGCATGCAGGTGGCCACGGTCACCGCGCTGCTCGCGGTACCGGCCGTGATCGCGGCGCTGATGTTCGGACGCATGCGACTGGACACACCGTATGACTGACGGCGCGACCACCGGGACGCGAGCGAACTCGTGCCCGTCTCGCCTCGAGGCACTGGCGCGCGACCGGCCCGATGCGCCGGCCATCTCGTTCGTCGACGGGCCGGAGTGGAACTGGTCGGAGGTGCACCGACGCGTGCGCGACCACGCACAGGCGCTGCAGGCGCTGGGCGTCGGGCGCGACGAGCCGGTGCTGAGCTGGCTGCCGAACGGGCCGCTGGCCGTGCTGAACCTGCTGGCGCTGGCGGAACTCGGTGCGATCTACGTGCCGGTCAATCCGGCGTACCGCGGCGAGGGACTGGCGCACGTGATCGCCAATTCCGGCGCGCGGCTGATGATCGCGCATGGCGAGCTCGTGTCGCGCCTCGAGCCGATCGACATTGCCCGACTGGAGACGCTGGTCATCATCGGTGCCGAGACGCCGCGACTTCCCGGCCTGCGCCTGCTGCGCGCCGATGCGCTCGCGGGCGACGGCGCCCGGCTGCAGCCGCCCGCGCGACCGCTCGCTCCCTGGGACACGATGATGGTGGTGTACACCTCCGGCACCACCGGGCCCGCCAAGGGCGTGCTCTCCTCCTTTCGCCACGCGCATGCCGCGGTGCTGGGGTTCCGCAATGTCGGCCCGCGCGACCGCAACCTCACGACGCTGCCGATGTTCCACGTCGGGGGCGTCTGGGGGATCCTCTGGGCCGTCTACCACGGTGGGTCGGTGGTGCTGGCCACGCACTTCCGCACGCAGGATTTCTGGCCGATCGTGAAGCGTTACCGCATCACGACGACGGGCCTGCTCGGATCGATGGTGGATTTCCTGGTCGGCCAGCCGGTGGCCGAGGGAGAACGGGACCACGGCATGGCTTCGGTGCTGGTCGCGCCGTTTGGCCCTTCAGCCCTGCAGTTCGCAGAGCGCTTCGGCGTGGACGTGTACACCGAGTTCAACATGAGCGAGCTCGCCGTGCCGATGTTCATCGGCCCGAATCCCCGGGCGGTGGGTACCTGCGGGGTCGCTGCACCGGGCACGACGCTGCGGCTGGTGGACGCGAACGACATCGAGGTGGCCGAGGGCGCAACGGGCGAGCTGCTGGTGCGGATGGATGAGCCCTGGACCATCAGCCATGGCTACCACAACGATGCAGCGGCGACGGCGCGTGCCTGGCGCAATGGCTGGTTCCACACCGGAGACCTGTTCCGGCGCGATGCGGCGGGGCACTATTTCTTCATCGATCGCGCCACGGACTCGATCCGGCGCCGCGGCGAGAACATCTCCGCCTTCGAGGTGGAGGCGGGGTTGCGGCGCCATGCGGCCATCGCCGAGGCGGCCGCGGTTGCGGTGCCCGCACCGGGTGGCAACGAACAGGAAGTGATGGCGGTGATCCGGCTGGCCGAGGGTGCGCAGCTTGCTCCGGAAGCGCTGGTCGAATTCCTGCGGCCGTTGATTGCCCCGCACATGCTGCCGCGCTACGTTCGCTTCGTCAGCGACTTCCCGCGGACGCCGACGCAGAAGATCGAGAAGTTCAGGTTGCGCGCACAGGGAATCACCACCGACACCTGGGATCGCGAGCTCGCCGGCGTGCGGGTGCGGCGCGATGCACTGGAGCAGCGCGGATGAGTGGCGCTGCACGAGCGGATGGACTGCCGAGCGGGCCGCTCGCGGGGCTGAAGGTGCTGGAATTCGCGGCGATCGGCCCGGTGCCCTTTTGCGGGATGCTGTTCTCGGACATGGGTGCCGACGTGCTGCGCATCGACCGTCCCGGCGCGCAGTACGACCGCTACATGGTGGAGACGCGCGGCCGCCGATCGCTGGTGCTGGACCTGAAGCAGCCGCGCGATGTCGAAACCGCGCTGCGCCTGGCGGGCAAGGCGGATGTGTTGCTGGAGGGCTTGCGGCCCGGCGTCATGGAGAGGCTCGGCATCGGGCCCGAGGTGGCGCTGGCACGCAATCCAGGGCTCGTCTATGGACGAATGACCGGCTGGGGCCAGCAGGGTCCGTACGCGCAGTTGCCGGGCCATGACATCAACTTCATCGCGATCAGCGGCGCGCTGCACGCGATCGGCACGCCGGAAAGGCCCGTGCCCCCCGTCAATCTGGTTGGCGATTTCGGTGGCGGCGCGCTGTACCTGGCGGTGGGCGTACTGGCGGCGCTGCGGCATGTGCAGCAGGGTGGCACGGGCCAGGTGATCGATTGCGCAATGAGCGATGGCGCCGCGGCGCTGATGGGCATGCTCTATGGACACCTTGCCCGCGGCAGCTGGAAGGACGAGCGGGGTGCGAACATCATCGACGGCGGAGCGCCGTTCTATGGCGTCTATCGCTGTGCCGATGGTGCCTGGCTCGCGGTCGGCGCCATCGAACCGCAGTTCTTCAGCGTGCTGGCCGGCAAGGCCGGCCTTGATCCTTCCTGGCAGGCCAATGCGCACGACCAGGCAACCTGGCCGGAACGCCGCGTCACGCTGGAGAAGCTGTTCGCGACGCGCTCGCGAGCGGAGTGGCTGGCGATGC
Source organism: uncultured Pseudomonadota bacterium (assembly GCA_963785055.1). GTDB lineage: Bacteria > Pseudomonadota > Gammaproteobacteria > Steroidobacterales > Steroidobacteraceae > ZC4RG30. The sequence continues at coordinate 678,186 of CAWATT010000004.1, read as the reverse complement.
TGGAGCATTCGGAAGCCTGCGTCGCGCCGGTGAACGCGATGGGCGAGGCGCCGGCCCATGCCCACAATCGCGCGCGCGGCACATTCACGACGATCGATGGCGTGGAGCAGCCCGCGCCCGTTCCGCGTTTCGGCGGAACTCCCACGGCCATACGGCACGGTCCAGTCCAGGCGGGCGAGGGCGGGGAAGCCGCGCTTGCCGACTGGGGCGTGGAACGCGATCTGGGCGCGGCGCGTTGAGCCTCGACCTGCTGCGATACCTGGATCGCATCGGCGCGAGCGATGCGGCGTCGGCGGACCTGCCAACGCTGCGCCGTATCGTGTACCAGCACGCGCTGGCCATTCCCTTCGAGAACCTGGATCCGTTTCGCGGGGTTCCGGTGAGCCTCGACCTGGTAATGGTGCAACACAAGCTGGTCGACAGCCGGCGCGGCGGCTGGTGCTTCGAGCACAACCTGCTGCTCGGAGAGGCGCTGCGCGCGCTGGGTTTCAGCGTGCAGGACCTGGCCGCGCGCGTGCTGTGGGGACGCGACGCCGCCACGCGGACTCCGCGCACGCATCGCCTGCTGGAGGTGGAGGCAGAGGGACGGCACTGGCTGGTCGACTCCGGCTTCGGGGGGCAGACACCAACCGGCATCCTGGACCTCGCTGATCGCGAGCCACAGTCGACACCGCACGAGTCCTTCCTTCTGCAGGTGCTGGAAGGTGACCTGCTGCTTCAGGCGTTGCCCACCGGTGCGAGTGATCGCGATGCCTGGCGACCGCTGTACCGCTTTGATCGCGCCCGGCAGTGGCCCGTGGATTTCGAGGCCGCGAACTTCCAGCTGGCGCGGGATCCGCAGTCACCCTTCACTACCCAGATTTCGGTTGCGCGACCGATGCAGGACGGCCGCTGGTCACTGCGCAACCGGGAACTGACCTGGCGCGGCCTGGACGGCCGAGAGGAGCGCCGTGTCATCGCCGATGCCGACGCCCTGCTGGACACTCTGGAGCGGGTCTTTGGGATTGACGCCACGGGCCTGGGGCTTGAGCGTCGCTTCGGAGAGCTGGCGCCCTGAGCCCCGGCGTGCAGCCGGTTGACCGCCATGGGGCGCCGGAGGATGCTGCGCACACGGATTTCCAAGGAGCATTCCCATGTTGACAAGGACTCGCCCCGCCACGCTGCTCGTCGCCGTGCTCGCCTGCGCGGCCATGCTGACAGCCTGCGAGAGCCTCAATTCGCTCGCCACCAGCCCGGACAATTCCAAGACGCGGCGCGGCGCGGGCATCGGCGCCGCTTCAGGCGTGGTGGTCGGCCTGCTGACCAGCGGCGGAAGCCTGCAGGGCGCGCTGATCGGCGCGGCAGTGGGCGGCCTCGCGGGCGGCGCCATCGGCAACTACCAGGACCGGCAGGAAAGGCAGCTGCGCCAGCAGATGGCCAACACCGGCGTCGAGGTCGTGCGACAGGGCGACAACATCACGCTCGGCATGCCGGGCCAGGTGACGTTTGCGACCAGCAGCGCGGAGATCACCGCTGACTTCAAGCCCATCCTCAACAACGTCGCCTCGACGCTGGTCGAGTTCAACCAGACGCTGATCGAAGTGGCGGGCCATACGGATTCGACGGGCAGCCGCGAATACAATCAGGCGCTGTCGGTGCGCCGGGCCGAGTCCGTGGCCACTCATCTCGTGGCCCAGGGCGTGCCGCGCAATCGCATCGTCACTGTGGGCGCGGGCCAGGATTATCCCGTCGCCGACAACACCACGCCGGAAGGCCGCCAGAAGAACCGGCGCGTCGAAATGACCATCGTGCCGATCGAGGCGAAAGCCTCGCGCTGATTCAGGTGGCGGGTTCGGCGAGCAGATCGTAAGTGTCGGCCGCCGAGATCCGCACGCGCGCGAATTCGCCGGCGCGCAACCCCTTCGCCCTCGCGATGCCCACGGGCCGTCGATCTCCGGCGCATCGCCCGTGGTGCGCGCGATGGCCGTGCTGCCATCGACGCGTCGACCAGCACGGTCGAGCTCGCTGCCGACCTTCGCCGCCAGTCGCGCCTCGGAGATGGCCGCGGCCTTTTCCATGAAGCGCTCGTAGCGCTCGTCCATCACTTCCGGCGCCACCGCGCCGGGCAGGTCGTTGGCCGTCGCGCCATCGACCGGCGAATACCTGAAGCAGCCGACGCGGTCGAGCTGCGCCTCGTCGAGCCAGTCGCAGCAGTTCGCTCGAACTCGGCATCGGTCTCGCCGGGAAAGCCGACGATGAAGCTGCTGCGCAGCGTGAGATCGGGCACGGCGCGGCGCCAGGCGTGGATGCGATCGAGCGTGTTCTCGGCATGCGCGGGACGCTTCATGCGCTTGAGCACGCGGGGGCTGCCGTGCTGGAAGGGGATGTCGAGATAGGGCAGCACGCGGCCATCGGCCATCAGCGGCAGCACGTCGTCGACATGCGGATAGGGATAGACATAGTGCATGCGCACCCAGACGCCCAACGTGCCCAGCGCGCGCGCCAGGTCGACGAAGCGCGTCTCGTACTCGCTGGCCGCCGCAGGTGGCGGGCGCGTAACGCAGGTCGACGCCATAGGCGCTGGTGTCCTGCGAGATGACCAGCAGTTCCTTGACGCCGGCAGCCACCAGCCGCTCGGCCTCGCGCATCACGTCGGCCAGGGGCCGCGAGGCCAGCCGGCCGCGCAGCGACGGGATGATGCAGAAGCTGCACTTGTTGTTGCAGCCCTCGGAAATCTTCAGGTAGGCATAGTGGCGCGGCGTGAGGCGGATGCCCTGCGCCGGCACCAGGTCGGTGAACGGATCGTGCGGCCGCGGCAGGTGCTGGTTGACCGCCTCCAGCACCTGTTCGGTGGCGTGCGGGCCGGTGACCGCCAGCACCTTGCGGATGCTTGTCGAGGATGCGCGCGGGGTTGGCGCCGAGGCAGCCGGTGACCATCACCTTGCCGTTGGCGTCCAGTGCCTCGCCGATGGCCTCCAGCGATTCGTCGATGGCGCTGTCGATGAAGCCGCAGGTGTTGACGACCACGAGGTCGGCGGCTTCGTAGCTCGGCGAGATCTCGTAGCCACGGATGCGCAGTTGCGTCAGGATGCGCTCCGAATCGACCAGGGCCTTGGGGCAGCCGAGGCTGACGAAACCGACGCGAGGAGAATGTGACGGGCATCCGTCCATTTTAGCGAATGAGCGAGCAGTTCGACCGGGCCTATTACCAGCGCTTCTACTTCAACCCGCGCACGGCGGTGACCAACCGCGCCGAAATGAACGCGCGCGGGCGGCTGATCGCCGCGATGGCCGATCACATCGGGCCTGCCGGTGCGCAGCATCCTGGATGCCGGCTGTGGCGTGGGCCTGCTGCGCGCGCCGCTGAAGCAAGGCGCTGCCGCGCGCCACCTACACGGGCCTGGAGGTCAGCGACTACCTGTGCCAGCGCTACGGCTGGATCCACAGCGGCATCCAGGACTTCACGCCGCAAGAGCAGTATCGACCTCGTGATCTGCTACGACGTGCTGCAGTACCTGAAGGCCGCCGAGACGCAGCGCGCGCTGGCGCAACCTGGCGCGCGTGTGCCGCGGCCTGCTGTATTTCGGCGTGCTGACGCGCGAGGACTGGGAAGAGAACTGCGACCAGTCGCGCACCGACCCGGCGGTGTAGCCTGCGCGGTGGCGCCTGGTACCGGCGCGAGCTGACGAAGAACTTCCGGCACCTGGGCGCGGGCTTCTGGCTGCGGCGCGACTGCCCGGTCACCGTGTGGGAAATGGATACGGCCGGCGCAAGTGATGCGAGGCACGCGGCCGCCGCGGCACACCTCGCTGGAAGCGCGAGTTCCGTCGCCGCGGTGCCGCCGCAGCGCCGCGCCGCTGCGGCGGCGCCTGTGTGGCGCGCTGGCGCTGCGCCTGCTGTCGCTGCCGCTCGTGCAACGACTCTTCGAGAAAAGATACCGATCATGAGCAAACCCGCACGCATTCCCGTCACGGTGCTGACCGGCTTCCTCGGTGCCGGCAAGACCACGCTGCTCAACCGCATCCTCTCGGAGAACCACGGCAAGCGCATCGCCGTGATCGAGAACGAGTTCGGCGAGGTGGGCGTCGACCACCAGCTGGTGATCGGCGCCGAAGAGGAAATCTTCGAGACCAGCAACGGCTGCATCTGCTGCACCGTGCGCGGCGACCTGATCCGCGTGCTGGGCCAGCTGCTCAAGCGCCGCGAGCGCTTCGACTACATCCTGATCGAGACCACGGGCATGGCCGATCCCGGCCCGGTGGCGCAGACCTTCTTCCTCGACGACGAGCTGAAGGAGCAGTTCGTGGTCGATGCCATCGTCACGCTGGTGGACGCGCGGCACTTCGAGCAGCACCTGCAGGAGCTGAAGGAGCCGGCGGTGCAGGTGGGCTTCGCCGATGTGGTGATCCTCAACAAGACCGACCTGGTGGGCGCAGCCGACCTGGCGCGCATCGAGCAGAAGATCCGCGGCATCAACGGCACGGCGAAGATCCATCGCGCGCGTAGAATGCCGCGGTGCCCATCGACGTGGTGCTGGGCCTCGGCGCCTTCGACCTGGATCGCGCGCTGGCCGTCGACAGCACGCTTCCTCGAGCCGCAGTATCCCTTCGAGTGGGCGGGCGCCTATGAGCTGCCGGCGGGAAGGCACATCCTGAAGGCCGGCGGGCCGCATGGCGATGGGCACGATGACCATGAGCATGACCACGGGCATGATCATGGCGGGCACGATCACCACGATCACGACCATGCCGCGCTGAAGGTGGCGCTGCTGCCGATGGCCGGCCGCGACCGCCGAGGCGCTGGCTGCGCAGATCGAGCCGGCGGTGCGCGTGTTCGCCGAGAAGGCGCAGCGATGTGGAAAGCGGCGGTCACCTGGCGCCGGGCGATGCGCCCTGTGGCGCTCGACATGAGCTGCATGGGCGGCCAGTACCGCATCGACATCGCGCAGGCCGGGCGCCTACGCGCTGTTCACCGAACATGCGCCCGGCGGAGTTCGGCCTCGCCATGCCGGTGCAGGCCCGCTGGCGCGAGCGCGCGTTCGCCTCGCATCATCATGACGACGAGATCGGCTCGATCGGCATCCAGGAGCCGCGGCGCGCTGGATGCGCGCAAGGTGAACGACTGGCTGTCGTACCTGCTGCAGACGCCACGGCGAGGACATCCTGCGCATGAAGGGCGTGCTGAACCTGAAGGGCGACGAGCGCCGCTACGTGTTCCACGGCGTGCACATGATGTTCGATGGCCGGCCGGACCGGCCCTGGGGCGAGGCGCCGCGCGCCAGCCAGCTGGTGTTCATCGGCCGCAAGCTCGACCGCGAAGAACTGCTCGCCGGCTTCTCCGCCTGCCTCGCGTGAGCGCGCGCAGCGCGGCGCTGGCGCCGGGCGCCAGCGCGCGGCATCGATGATTTTCCCGTGGACGCTGGCGTGGTCGCCGGATGGCAGCGCGCTGGTGGTCGGCGGGCGGCGAAGGGCGGCTCTACCGCGTGCGCGCCGAGGGCGGCGAGCGCGCAGTTGCTGGTGGCAGCACGAGCCCGGCGTGCTCGAGCTGGCGTGGCAGCCCAAGGGCGCAGCTGCTCGCGACCGCGGGCCAGGACGGCGCGGTGCGCCTGTGGACATGCACGCGGCCGACGCCGCGCCGCGCAGGTCGCTGCATCGCGGCACGCGCTGGCCCGCGGGCCTTGCATGGCGCAGCGACGGCCAGCAGCTCGCCTTCGCCGTCGGCAAGGACGTGCTGGTGTTCGACGCCGATGGCCAGCTGCAGCGCACGCTCGACGGGCCACACCGTGCCGCTGTCGCACCTGGCCTGGCGCGGCCGTGACGAGCTCGTCGCGGCCGGCAATGGCGCGCTGTTCGTGGATCGCGTCGACACGCGGCGCAGGTCGAGCAGTTCGTGCTCGAAGGCACGCCGCAGACGCTGGCGCTGAGCCCGGACCGCAAGATCGCGGCCAGTGGCCTGGCCGACGGCACCATCAATTTCCGCTACCTGAACAACCGCAAGCGCTCGCGGATGAGTGGCTACGAAGGCAAGGTGGACCTGACGGCGTGGAGCGCCAACAGCCGCTACCTGGCCACGTGCATCCACCGGCGCCAGCAGCGTCGTGGTCTGGGATTTCGGCGGCAAGGGTCCGGAAGGCAGCGAGCCGCTGCAGCTCGAGGCGCACGAGGAGCGCGATCGAGAGCACTGGCCTGGCAGGCGCGGCGGGCCGCTGCTGGTCTCCGCCGGACGCGACTGGCGCGTGGTGCTGTGGCGGCCGGGGCCGGGCAGCCGCGCGGCCGCTGGATATTCAGCTGCTGGATGGGCCCGCCGGGCATCGACGTGCTGGTCGCCGGATGGCAAGCGCCTGGCGGTGGCCCAGCCTCCGGCGGCCGGATCGCGCTTCTTCTCGCTCAGGCGGCACGGCGTAGACCGGCACGGCTGCTGCTGCAGCGCGCGGCTCCCAGCTGATAGCTGCACTGCTGCTGGCACGCGCTGCGCGACGCCGCGGCGCGCCGCAGCGCATCCACGGATCGCGATCGTAGAGATCGCGGACGGCCTGCGCGAACAGCGCGCCGCTGGCCCGCGCGCCAGTCACGCCCACCTCGCTCGTCGACCAGCTCCGCCACCGCGCCGGCGCGCACGCCCACCACCGGCCGGCCGCAGGCCATGGCCTCGAGCACGACGAGGCCGAAGGTCTCCGTACGTGCCGGCGTGCACCAGCGCATCGGCCGAGGCGAGCACGGCGGCCAGCTGCGGCGCTGTCGCGCCGGTAGGGCATGCGCCGTGATGTTGTCGGCGCGGGCGGCCGGTGCTTCGCCGCCGCCGACCAGCAGCAGGTGATAGCCGGCGGCCGAGGCGCGCAAAGGCATCGTGCAGCACGCGGAATGTTCTTCTCGCCGGAGAAGCGGCCGGCATAGACCAGCAGGCGCACGTGTCCGGCGAGAGTCCGAGCTCGCGCGCGCAGGTCCGTGCTGTCGCGGCGGGTTGGAAGACGTCCGACATCGACGCCCAGCGGCTGCAGCGCGACGCGCGACAAGCCCAGTGCGCGCAGGTAGTCGCACATGACGCGGCTGGGTGCGAACACCAGGTCGAAGCGTTCATAGAGCCAGCGCAGGTAGCGGCGCGCACCGCCAGCCCAGCAGCGGGCCGCAGCGCGATGCCACCAGCCGCGGCAGATGCGAGTGGAAGAACGCCACTAGCCGGGATGCGGCGTCGCGCCGCCACGCCCAGCGCGCACCAGGCGGGATGAAAGGCGTCGCCGGCCTCGATGAGATCGGGCTCCAGTTCCTCGAGCATGCGCGCCCAGAGCAGCGGATTCAGCGGCAGGCGGTAGTTGAAGGTGCCGGGAACATCGGATCCCGGCGATGGTGCTGACGTCGCCGCGCTCGAGCGGCGTGGACGTCCCCGGGCACCAGCAGCGAGTGCTGCCAGGTGCCGCGTCCGCGTCAGCCAGGCATGCTTGGCATTCAGGTACCGCCGGACGCCACCGCTGGTCGGCGAATAGAACAGCGTGGTGTCGACCAGATGCATGCAATCCCTTTGCGCGTCGCCGCGGGTGCATTGCACCCGTTGCGCACAAGGACTGTCAAGGCATCGCGCGCCGTGCCTCGCGGGCGGCCGTGACCAGGGGTGCGGCGACGGCCACGGCGGGCAGGCGCACCGTGAACATCGTATAGCGCTGGGGCTTTGTCGCGACGGACACGGTGCCGCCCTGGCGCAGCAGTTGCTGTCGCAACGCTGCCACGCCCTCGTCCTCCGCAGGCTCCTCGTCGAGCCCCGTGGTGGAGAAGCGGCGGCGGAACACGAAGCTGACGAGGCGATGCGGTTCCACATCCGCCAGCTCCTCATGGCTGCCGAGGCCACTGCGCTCGGCCGCGAGCCGTATGCGCTCCAGGTCGAAGCCCCGGCCGTCATCATGCACCGTGATCTCGATGCCTTCGGCGCCGCGGTCGTTGAACGAGACAGTGATCCTGCCGGCGGCAGGCTTGCCCGCGGCGATGCGTGCAGGCGGTGGCTCGATGCCATGGCGAACGGCATTGCTCAGCAGCGGTCGCAGAGCCAGCTCGACGCTGCGGTGGCAGGATTCGGGAACCAGCGCGATGCCACGCATGCGCAGGCCCGCGAGCACGCCATGGCGCTTTGCCGCCCGGCGCACGAGTTCGGCGCAGTTCTGCTCGCAGACCTCGTGCCATGGCAGCACCTGGCGCTGGAAAGTGCGCTGAGGCGACCTGGCCTGCGCAGCGCGGCGCTGTTCGTCGAGGCTCAGCGCCGCGGCAGCGACCGTGGAGACCGCGTCCAGCGGCAACGCGAGTGGCAACAGGTCATCGCCGCTCGGCGCCTCGCAGGCCCGCAGTTCCGCGAGGCTCGCCCCGAGCCGCTCCAGCGGCACGGAAGCGGCGTGCATCGGCAGCGCCTCGGCGGCCTGGCGCAGCGGTTCGACGATCGCCAGCAGCCGGTCGAGTTTCTCGTGCAGCGCAGGCTGGCTGCGTGCCGGCTGGCGCAGCAATGCGCGGAATGACGCCACGTCATTCGCGGCGCGTTGCAGGAACGCGCGCAGCGCGCCGGGCTCGGTGCCCAGCACGGTCAGCGCCAGGTCATGTGCACTGCGTGACTGCTCCAGCGCCAGCGTCAGCGCCCGCACGGCGGTGGTCTCGGTGATGGTCAGCAGCCATTCCCCCGAAGCCGCGCCACGCTGCGGCAGCACGTCGAGGTCGAAGCTGCGGGGCTGCATTCCCCGCACGCGGCCGCGCGAAGTGACGCCCGATATCGCTTCGCGGCGTTCGCAGAGTGCCTGCTCCACGCGTGCGTGCTCGCTGCCTTCGAACATCAGCTGCAGCACGACGGCGAGCGTTTCGCCCGCGCGTGGCATCGGCTTCTCGGGCGGGAGCCAGTCGCGCAGCTGCATTTCATTGCAGATCGCGAGGATGGTGTGGTCCGCAGCGATGCGCAGGCCGGCAACGCCCGCAGTGCCCAGCAAGGCGTCTATCAGCTGCTGGTCATCGCAACGCATGGGCGTCCAGTCGTCACGCGCCCTGCGCAGGGGCCAGCACCTCGTCGGCCGAGGCGTAGCGGTCTTCGCGCGACTTGGCCATCAGGCCGTCGAGCAGTCGCCTGGTGGTGGCCCAGCGCAGCGGGGAAGCGCGGCAGCGGCGCGGTGACGTGCTGCTGCAGCACTTCGACGGCCGTGGTGCCCGGTGAGGGCTTCGCGCCCGTCAGCATCTCGTAGAAGATCACGCCGAGGCTGTACAGGTCGCTGCGAACATCCAGGTCCGCGCCCTGGGCCTGCTCGGGACTCATGTAGTAGGGCGAGCCGCGCAGCACGCCGGCCGCGGTGCTGCGCGTGCGCGTCGCCAAGGTTCTTCGCGAGGCCGAAGTCGATCAGCACGACCTGGCCGTCCTCGCGCAGCATGATGTTCGGTGGCTTGAGGTCACGATGCAGGATGCCGGCGCCGTGCACGACCGACAGCGCCGCGGCGATGCGACGCAGGTAGTCGAGGCTCTCGTCCTCGGAGATCGGGTTCTGCAGCCGCGCCTTGAGGTCGCCGCAGGGGAAATACTCCATCGCGATGTACTCGCGCCCGTCGTTGCACGCCGTAGTCGTAGATGTCGACCACGGAGGGGTGGCGCAGCGCGCCAATCGCGGCGTACTCGCGCGAGAACTGCGGCTCTTCGCCCTCGATGACGTGACTGACCTTCAGCGCGACGTTGCGCGTTCGAGCGCGGCGCTGGTCGCCAGGTACACCGTGGCGCGCTGCGACTCGCCGAGGACTTCCAGCAGCGTGTAGCGCGGGATCAGGTCGCGGGGCACGGCCAGTGGCGAGGCCGGCGCCGACACCTGCGCCGGCTCGCGAACGCGACGGGCAGCGTCGAGGCAGGCCACGAGGCTCGCTCCGAGCAGCTCGGGCGTCAGCAGTCGGCGCGGCAGGTAGTCGAGCGCGCCGCTGCGCATGGCCTGCACGGCGGTCAGCTCGTCGCCGTCCTCCGCGACGATGATCGTCGGCGGCGAATCGGGGAACTCGAGCAGTCGCTCGAGCCAGTCGCTGGCCGTTGGACGGGCCATCATCCGCGCCCTCGAAGCGCAGCAGCGGCATCACGAGGTCGAAGGCAGCCGTGCCCTGGGTCGCCAGGCGATGCTCGAAATCGGTGAGCGTCTCGGCGTCGACGATCACGTCTTCGCGCAACGCCTCGATGTGGTGGCGCAGCCAGGTGCTGAAGCGGGCGTCTTCCGAAACAACGAGGATGCGCAACGGTGAGGGCACGGTGGTGGGGCTCGGGGCGCGCGGTCTATTTGTCTTGCGCGGAGAAGCGCACGCGCTGCCTGACGCGCTGTTCAACCGGTGCGCCATCGCGCATGACCGGTTCGAAGCGCGCGCGCCGCGCTGCGCTGGTCGCAGCAGAGTCGAAGACTTTCGCCGGCTCGGAGCCGAGGATGATGATGTCGCGGACCGAGCCGCTGGCGGTCACCGTGAACTCGAGGTCGACCCAGCCGGAGACCAGGTCCGCCAGCGCGCGTTGCGGGTAGACAGGTTCGATGGAGCGGATGACCTTCAGCCCCGTCGCGGAAACCACCGCCGGACCGGAGGCCGGTTCGGCGGCGGGAGACGTCGTCGGCTCGGCCGTCGCGGGTGCCGTGAAGGGGGCTGCGGTCTGTGCCGGCATCGGCAGGACGGGTTCTGGCGTTGAGCTTCCTGCCGTGGCCGCGGCAGTGCCTGCCGGCGAACCTGCAGTGTTCAGCGCAGCAAGCCGGCGTCGCAACGGGTCAAGTCCCGGTGCACCACTATTCAGGGACGCCGCTGCATCCAGCAGGCGTCGAGCGCCCGCCGCATCCTTCTCTTCAAGGCGGCCATCCGCAGCGTTCAGCAACCCGGCGAGCAGGCCGTCGCGCGCGTTGCGCACGGCCGGGTCGCCGGGACCCGCCGCCTCCGCGTTGCGGAAGTGCGAAAGCGCGCTGTCGCCCCGCGGTTCGAGCAGAAGGTTCGTGTCGAGGCGCAGCTGCATCTGTTCGAGGCTGTAGCGGATCTGCGCCTGCTTGGCTTCCCATGTCGAGCGCGCGCTGGCGTCCTGGTTCGCACGGGCCTGCTCCTTGTCGATCTGCGCCTTCAGGAACGAAAGGCGCGGGTTCGTGGGCGACAACAGGCCCAGCGAGGCCGCGATGCGCGAAGCCTCGTCCAGGTTGGCGGCCAGCAGTGCCTGTTCGGCGCTGCGCAGGCCGTATTCGATGCTGCGCGTGAAGCCGTCGCGCGAGCGAGCGTCCTGCGGGTCGAGTTTCTCCGCATCACGGTACAGCTCCGCGGCGCTGGTGCCATCGGAGGCGACGTAGCGGCCGTCGGCGAAGGCCTGGTCCGCACGGCGCACCAGGTCGTTGACCTCGGGCTGCGCGCTCTGCGCCGGTCCGGCAGCCGGTGCAGTGGACGAGGAGGCGGCCGAAGTTTCGTCGCCCTTCGGCCAGAGCAGCAGGACCGCGGTCACCGCCGCAAGGGCTACGCCGGCCGCGATCAGCAACCAGGGCAACGTACGACGCCCCGAGGAACCCCCCGCGCGCTGCGTGCCACCCGAGGGATCGGCGAGCACCTGTACGGTCTGTGTCACGCTGATGCGCTGTGGTTCGGAGGTGCGGCTCGCCGCATCGACCATCAGCTTCAGTCGCTGGGGAGAGGCGGGCTTGTGCACGAAGCGGAACACGCGGCCGCTCGAGATACGCGTGGCAAGCTGGTTCTGTTCGGTGCCGTGGCCGGCGACCAGGAGCCGCAGGTCCGGGAACTGCGTGGCCAGCGCATCGACGAGGCCTTCAAGCATGGAACCGGCCGTTCCGGCATCGATCAGCGCGATGGACGAGGTACTCTGCAGCAGTTCCTCGCTCAGCGCCTCGGCATCGGGGACGACGGAGATGTCGACGCCGCTGCGGGCAAGGTCCGCCAGCGACTGGGCCAGTGCGTCATCCGTGGTCAGTGCGACGAGGCGGCGCGGCGCGGCCGGGCTCGTGCCACGCAGATCCTGCGCGACGGATGCTTCCTCGCCCAGCGAAAACGGTTGGTTGCTCACGGTCTGCTCCGGCGCTGCGAGACTTAATGCTGCCTGTACCAAGGGACTTTACGAGGCCCTCCGGCAGGTACAACCTCCATGAGGGTGTGACTGGTGGATCTGTGATGCATGTCGCCCCGCGGCGACCAACAATGAGGACTGGGTCATGAAGGACTTTTGCCGGCGGGCCGGCCTTGGCGGTGCGCTGTTGCTGCTCACGCTGACTGGTCCGGGGAGCGCCTGGGCCGCGATCAGCGGCGACCAGAAGCGGGCTGCCGAGGAATACATTTCGGCTCTGGTGCTCGGCGATCCGCGCGCGATCGCGCATTCCATCCACGAGCAGCAGCTGGAGCTGCTGCGCAAGCGCCTGCTCGAGGAGCTGCGACTGGAGGCCGATCGCAACGACAACGTGCTGCGCACGCGACTGTTCGGCGCCGGTACCCCGCTCGCCGACATCGAGCGCATGACGCCGCAGGGCATGTTCGTCGCGCTGGTCAACAGGCTGCGTTTCAGCGCGCGACCCTTTGAAAGCATCGAGTGGCTCGACGCGGTGAAGGACGACGGCGGAATGGTGCATGCCGTGGGGCGCCTGCGGCCGTCGAAAGGCCAGGGTGACGTCCGGGTTCCCGTGCTCGTCTCGCTGGTGCCGTGGGGCAGAGGACTGGAAAGCCGCGCTGCCCTTCGAACTGCAGGCGCAGCTCGATGACCTGAAATCGGGCCGCACGCGCGCGCCAGGCGTGACGATTGCGCCGGCGCCTGCATCGGCATCGACATCGGCGCCCCAGGGCGGCGTCGTTGCGCCGCCGCCTGCGGACTCACCGGGTACACCGAAGGAAATCCTCGACCTGCTCGACGAAGCGTCGCAGAACCTGCGCGCCGGTCGCTGCGAGGACTTCTACACGAAGAACATGAGCCCGAATTTCCGCCGCACCACCGCGCCGAAGGCGCTGCGATCCCTCATCTCGGCCTGCGAGTCCCGGGAAGAGGTGCGCGAGCGGAGCCTGGCGGCGCTGACGCTGGCGAGAAGCACGCCGCCGCAGCTCCAGTACGAAGGCACGCGCGCGGTGTTCGACCTGCGTGGCAAGGGGCTGCCCTACAACCAGCTGGTGGTCGAGAAGGTCGACAAGCGGTGGTACATCGCCGACTAGTTTCCGGGCGTCACGATGAAGCGCCGCTCCTGCCAGCGCATCACCGCACCATCCGTGGTGATCTGCTCGACCGTCACGCCCTCGGCGGTCAGCTGCCCTTCCCGCAGCTTCTGGCCATTGATCATCACGTAGCGGTTGCCCGGCTGTGCGTCCCAGGCATGCAGCGCCATGTCCAGTTGCGGCAACGTGATGCCCGAGATGCGCAGGTCCTCGGCCGTGGGCAGGCCGGATGAGTCCTGGCGCTGCGGGGAAGGCGTGCGGACCGGTGCGCTTGCCTCCGGCGCGGGCGGGACGCCGGTGGCCGGCTTGATCAACCGGCCCCCGGGGGGCAGCGCCTCCACGTTGGTTGGCGCGCCACCGTAGACCACGGGCGGAAGTACCGTCGCCTGCGAAGGTGGAGCAGCGCGGGATGGATCCGGCAGAGTGGGAGGTGGCAACACGTTCGTGGCCTGCGGTTCCGGGGGCGGTGGTGCCGGCGCGGGCACTGCCGCTGCAACTCCGGTAGCCGGCACGTCGCGGGTGACCCGACCGCCGCGCGCGAGCACGATGGCCAGCACGACGAGATTGGCGAGCAGCACCAGTCCCAGCACGATCACCCACGCCGGAACGCCGCGACGCGGCGCCACGACGCGCATGTCGATCGAGCGTGGGCCCGGACTTGCGCGCACGCTCGGCTTCGGATTTCTTCAGCGCGTCGAGGATGAAAGACATGTCAGCCTCCCGCCGTCTGCGCGGCCAGCAGCGGCGTGTCCGCGTCGGGCAGTACCGCATCCAGCAGCGCCTGGGTCTGCTGGCCGGCGATGCCGTCGCACGGCGAGGCCGTGCTGGCGCTGGAACTGCTGCACCAGGGTCTCGAGCGATGCATCGTAGAAATCCCCTGGCCGGTGATTCCGGCGGCAGCCCCGCCCACTGGCGCAGCCGCACCCGCAGCTCGCGCACCGGATCACCCTGCATGCCCATCGACAGGTTGCGCGTGTCGAGCTGCGGCGGACGCCACAGCAGCTGGAATCGCCATTCCAGCGTTGCTCCAGTTCCGCGAGCGGCACCTCGTGCACGCTGCCGCCGATCAGCAGCTGCGCGCGGTCCGCATCCAGCCGCTGCAGCAGCACGGGTCGCGGCATGCCCGCATCGTCCGCCAGGGGCAGGATGGCCGGCCGGTTGAACAGGCGCAGCAGCGTCGGTGCCACCGGACTGCGTTCAGGCACTCCAGGCCCTGCCGCAGCGGCCTGCGTCAGCAGGCATCTTCGGGCCCGCGTTCACGTAGCGCGCGGACCAGAGCGCGAACAGGCGGTCCGTAGGCGGCATCGTCGTCGTCGGTGAGTGGCCGCATTGAGCAGCGCGCCCAGTCGGCTGCACCGCTGTGGTCGTGGCAGGCGCCGGATCAGGTGCAGTGGCGGCAGGCGCCGCAGCCGCGGGCACTGCGCTGGCTGCGGATTGCGGTCACCTGTGCGCCCGCGATCCTTGAGCCACAGCGACTGTGCCGGCATACAGCGCGCCGGCGACGACCAGCGCGTCGCGCTGCCGAGCACCCAGGGCAGCCAGGGCGCGAGTGAGGCGCCGGTCGAACACCTCGCTGGCGGCCTTGCGCACCATCGCGGCGGTGATCTCGTGGCGGTCCTCGGAATAGCCGCCGAGCAGCGCGCGATCGCCGATGATGTTGAGCAGGCGCGGTATGCCGCCGCTGACGCGATACAGCTCGGCCAGCGCGCCACTGGTGAAGATGTCCGATCGTGGCGCCCGCGATGCGCAGGCGATGCTTCACGTAGGCGGACGGACTCGTCGCGCGACAGCGGATCGAGGTGATAGCGGCCGGTGATGCGCTGCGCCAGCTGGCGCAGGTCGTTGCGCGCCAGCACGTCGCGCAGTTCCGGCTGGCCGATCAGGATGATCTGCAGCAGCTTCTGCGTCTCGGTCTCGAGGTTGGTGAGCAGGCGCACCTGCTCGAGCAGTTCGGGCGACAGGTTCTGCGCCTCGTCGACGACGAGCACCACGCGCTTGCCGCGGCGCATGCGCCTTGCAGCAGGTAGCGATTGAGGATGTCGACCAGCTCCTTCACGCTGCCGACGGCGTCGTCGGGCACGAGGATGCCGAGCTCCTCGCAGATGCGTCAGCAGGAACTCGGCCGCCGTCATGCCGCGGATTCAGGATCAGCGCGATCTCGGCGTTGTCCGGCTGCTTGCGCGAGCAGCGAGCGGATGATGGTGGTCTTGCCGGTGCCGACCTCGCCGGTGAGCTGGATGAAGCCGCCGGCCTCGGTGATGCCGTAGACGAGGTGCGCCAGCGCCTCGGCATGGCGCCCGCCGAGGAACAGGTAGCGCGGGTCCGGCGTGATCGCGAAGGGCTTCTCCGCCAGGCCGTAGAACGAGAGGTACATGCGCGCCTGATGGCTTGCGTCGGTCGCCGCTACGGCGCGACGGTGACCGTGATCTTCTGCGGACACCACGGGCGGATTGAACGGGATGTGCAGGTGGTCACCCAGCACCAGCTGCAGCGTGTGCTTGCCCGGCGTGCAGCGTCACGGTGGTTTCGGTCTGGCCCTTGCCGAAGTGCACATGCTTCGCGTCGGCAGGCAGCGGCATGCCCAGGTCCTTCGGCAGGTCGGTGTCGATCAGCAGGTGATGGTGGCCGGCGTTCTCGAACTGGCACGCCGGCGGGCGCCACGCCCATGCCCGTCAGGCCGAACACGACCTTGAACGGCGACTTCACCGTGGCGCCATCTGGCCGGGCTGACGATGTAGACCTTGGCGCCAGCGGGCGAAGCCGTGCGCGGCAATGCGCGGGCGCGGCAGTCGGCAGCAGGCGAAGTGGCCGGCGCCTGGGCCAGCGCGAGGCCGGTGAACAACAGCGTCGAGGCAGCCAGCGTGGAGCATCGTGCGAAGCATGGTCAGGACTCCTGTAAGGTGTCGGTGTCGGCGTGCCCGCCGGCAGCTCGTCCGGCGCGAAATCGTCGACGTTGATGATGTGCATGATGCGGCGATCGTAGTCGAGCAGCAAGTCGGCTTCCGCCTGGTCGACAGGATGCCCAGCTGCCGGCCCTGCTGCGATCTGCCCGGGCACGTCCAGCGCGGTGATGCGGCCGGTCTTGACGCCCTCGACGCGCAGGCGGCGCTCGATGGGCTCGACCGTCAGCGACATCTGCAGCGCCTCGTGCAGTTCGGCGCAGCGGGTTGCCGGCGACCGGCTGCGGAACGCATGGCGGCAGAGCCGCTCGCGCGTCGCGCCGGGCGTCATCGCCAGTTCCGCCAGCTGCGCGCCGAGCCGGTCGCCGGGCGCGAAGTAGGTGCGGCCGCGCGGGAAGATCAGCGCGCGCATCAGCCCGGCGAGCAGCCGGTTGGGGAAATTGCGCAGGAAGTCGTGCAGCTGCTCCTGCGCGCGGTACAGCAGGTCGCGGCAGGCCCACTCGACCACCGGCTGGTCCTCCTGCGCGGCGAGCCAGTGTCGTGGTGGTGCTTCAGCACCATCGACGCCAGGTAGAGGTAGGAGAGCACGTCGCCCAGGCGCGCCGAGAGGTTCTCCTTCTTCTTCAGGTAGCCGCCCAGCGACAGCATCGCCACGTCGGTGGCGAAGGCGAACGAGGCCGAGAAGCGCTCGATGTGCTGGTAGTAGCGCTTGATGGGACCCTTGCCGGGCGCGCTCTCGAAGCGCGCGCAGCGTGAGGGCCATCACCAGCGAGCGCACCGCGTTGGAGATGGTGAAGCCGATGTGGCCGAACAGCGCGCGATCGAAGTCATCGACGCTGCGCTCGCCATCCGGGTTGCGCGCGGCCTGCATCTCCTTCAGCACGAACGGATGGCAGCGGATCGCGCCCTGGCCGAAGATGATGAGGTTGCGCGTGAGGATGTTCGCGCCTTCCACGGTGATGCCGATGGGCGCGGCCTGGTAGCCGCGCGCGAGGTAGTTGCGCGGCCCGAGCATCACGCCCTTGCCGCCGTGCACGTCCATCGCGTCGTTCGCCGACGATGCGGCCCATCTCGGTGACGTGGTACTTGAGGATGGCCGCGGGCACGGCGGGCCTTCTCGCCGCCGTCGATCGCGCCGGTGGTGACCGAGCGCGCCGCATCCATGATGTAGGTGTGTGCCGACGCATGCGCGCGATGACCTGCTCGACGCCCTCGAACTTGCCCACCGGCAGGCCGAACTGCTTGCGGATGCGCGCATAGGCGCCGGTGGCCCACACGGCCGCGATCGCGCCGCCGGTCGGCAATGGCCGGCAGCGAGATGCAGCGACCCACGGAGAGCTGCTCGACCAGCATGCGCCAGCCGCGCCCGGCCTGCGCGGTGCCGCCGATGATGGCATCGAGCGGCACGAACACGTCCTGGCCCTGGATCGGCCCGTTCTGGAACGGGATGTTCAGCGGGAAATGCCGCCGGCCGATGGTGATGCCCGGCGTGTCGCGCGGCAGCAGCGCGCAGGTGATGCCGATGTCCACTTCGCCGCCCAGCAGGCGTCTCGGGATCGAACATGCGGAAGGCCAGGCCGACGACCGTGGCCACCGGCGCGAGCGTGATGTAGCGCTTGGAGAAGTTGAGCCTGATGCCGATGCACTTCGCGGCCCTGCGTACATGCCGCGGCACACGATGCCGGTGTCGCTGATCGATGCGGCATCGGAGCCCGCCGTCGGGCTGGTGAGCGCGAAGCAGGGGATTTCCTCGCCGCGCGCGAGCCGCGGCAGCTAGTGGTTCTTCTGTTCCTCGGTGCCGTAGTGCACCAGCAGCTCGCCCGGGCCGAGCGAGTTGGGCACCGCCGACCGTCGTGCCCAGCACGATGCTGCGGCTGGCGAGCTTGATCAGCACCGAGGACTGCGCGTAGCGTGCCGAATTCCAGGCCGCCGTACTGCTTCGGGATGATCATCGCGAAGAAGCGGTTCGACTTGATGAACTCCCAGGCCTCGGGCGACAGATCGGCACGCCGATGCGTGACGTCGAAGTCGTCGACCATGCGCGCACAGTTGCTTCGCAGGGGCCGTCGAGGAAGGCCTGCTCCTCGGCGGTGAGTTGCGCCGTGCGCGTGTCGCAGCAGCTTGCTCCAGTCGGGCTTGCCGGTGAACAGCTCGCCGTCCCACCACACCGTGCCGGCTTCCAGCGCCTCGCGCTCGGTGGCCGACATGGTGGGCAGCATGCGCAGGTAGGTCTTGAGGAAGGGGCGCGAGATCAGCGCCTGGCGCAGCGGGCGGATGTTGAACAGCCACATCAGCACCAGCATCAGCAGCAGCAGGCCCTTCCACAGGCCGGCCGGCTCGCCGAACCAGTGTATAGGCCGCGAACAGCACCGTGAACACGACGGAGAACGCGAGCAGCGGCAGGCGCTGGTAGGCCAGCACCAGCACGGCGATGACGAACAGCAGCGTCACGAGCCAGCCGATCTGCGTCACGGCAAAGACAGCGGCGACGACGAACAGCAGGAGCAGGGCGGCGAGCAGCATGGCGCGACTATAGCGGCAGGCTTGAAACTGTGGTCGATGCAAATATAATGCGAATCATTCGCATTGTCAGGGCTTGGCGCCGGATTCTGGCGGCGCCATCACCAGAAAGGCCAGTGCGGACAGCCCCAATACGGCTACGCAGACGAATAGCGGCAACGTGACGGAGTGGCTGGCTGCCGCCAGTCCGGCAAAACCAACGGCTGCCAGCGCACCCCCCAGCGTGGAGCAGGCGGCCAGCAGGCCGGCAATGGTTCCGAAAGAGCGCACGCCGAAATAGCGAGCGGCCAGGTAGGGCAGCACGTCGCTCTCACCGCCAATGCTGAGGCCGAGCAGCAGCGCCGAGGCCATCGCCATCGTTGTGGTCGTCGACGTGGCGTAGCCCAGCACGGCAATCGCGGTGGTCAGGCTCATGACCAGGCCGATGAGCCGCGCGTCCACGCGGTCGAGCAGCCCGCCCACGATCACGCGACCCAGCAGCACCGAGGCACCTACCAGCGCCTGCGTGCGCGCGATCGCAGCCATGTCGAGGCCTGCCGTCTCCTTGAGTACCTGCGCGGCGTTGACCAGCACGCCGAACGCAGCCAGGCCCGTGGCGAAGTAGACGAAGGCCAGCAGGTGGAAGGTCGGTGTGCGTATGGCCCCGGTCGTGCTGAAGCCGTCGAGCGCAGCGGGTTGCGCATCATGGCCGACTGGACCCGTGACCCCATCGGGCCGGAGCCCGAAGCGCCGCGGTTCATCGTGCAGCAGCCACAACACCAGCGGCAGGCAGAACAGCAGGTGCACGGCCCCGAGCGCCTGCAGGCTCGCCGACCAGTCGTGCCGCTGGATTATCGCCTGAAGCCCAAGCGGGATCAGCGCCGCGCCCAGCGACATTCCGCCGGCCGCGAGACCGATGGCCAGGCCTCGCCGGCGCTCGAACCACAGCGACAGCGTGCGCAGGTAGGTGACCGGATTCGTCATCGTGGAGACGAAGCCCAGCGCGACCATCGCCAGATGGAATTCGCCCAGCGCCGATATGCGGCTGGTGGCCCACAGCAGCAGGCCGAACAGCAGGAAACCCGTCGCTGCAACCCGCCGCGAGCCGAAGCGGTCGATCAGCCGGCCGCAGACCGGATAGGCGGTGACCTGGGCCAGCAGGAACAGCGTGGCGCCGAGCGCGACACTGGCCGCGGGCCAGGAAAACGCAGCGACCAGCGCGCTGGCCAGTATCGTGAAGCCGGTGGCGATGAACACCTGGCCGCTGAACCCGATGATCAGCGCGATGACGGCAACGACGGACCAGCCGCGAAAGATCCGGGTACTCAAGCAAGCCATCTTCGCAACCCGCGAGGCGTGCGCGCAACCGCGGCGTCAGCAGGGGCGTCCGCCCCTTTCGGCAATCGGCTAGGCTGTCGCCAGGTCTGACAGGAGCCACGACATGCTTGCACCGACCCTACTGGAGCGCGTTCTCGCCAGGATCGAGAAAGTGGGCAACCGGCTGCCCGATCCGGCGATGCTGTTCCTGCTGATGCTGGCGTTCACCTGGCTGGTTTCGGCGCTTCTCGCCCAGTTCGAGTTCAGCGCCATCGACCCGCGCAGCGGCGCGCCGGTCGAGGTCAAGAACCTGCTGTCCGGCGCGCAGCTGACGAAGTTCCTCGGCGACATGGTCACCGACCTTCGTCAGCTTCCACCCGCTCGGCGTGGTGCTGGTGGCGATGCTGGGCATCGGCGTGGCCGAGCATGTGGGGTTCATCAGCGCCGGGCTGCGCGCGCTGCTGGCGGTGACCTCGCGCACGTTCCTGACGCCGATGCTGATCGTCGTCGCGCTGCTCTCGCACCTGGCCGCCGATGCCGGCTACGTGCTGGTGATTCCGCTCGGCGCGGTGATCTTCTACGCCGCCGGGCGGCATCCGCTGGCCGGCATAGCCGCGGCGTTTGCCGGCGTGTCGGGCGGCTTCTCCGCCAGCTTCGTGCCGGTGGCCCTCGACCCGATGCTGGCCGGGCTCACGCAGCAGGCGGCGCAGATCGCTCGATCCTGCCGTCACCGTCAACCCGCTCAACAACTACTTCTTCACCACGGCCTCCTCGGTGCTGATCGTGGCGGCTGGGCTGGTGGCTCACCGACCGGGTGATCGAGCCGCGCTTGCGGCGCGACGACGCCGGTGGACGGCGACCTGAGCCGGCCTGCCGAAGTTCGAGGCGCCCACCGACTGCGGAGCGGCGCGGCCTGCGCGCGGCGCTGTTCACGCTGCTGGCCGGCGTCCTGCTGCTGGTGCTGACCGCCTGGCCGGCGGGCAGTCCGTGGCGCAATGCCGGCCGGATCGCTCACCGCGACGCGATGCGCCGCTGATGCGTGCCATCGTCGCGCTGATCTTCCTGCTGTTCCTGCTGCCGGCGATCGCCTACGGCATCGCGGCCGGCACCGTGAAGACGCATCGCGACGTCGTCAAGGGCATGACGAAGTCGATGGAGAGCATGACGTTACTACCTGGTGCTCGTGTTCTTCATGTCGATGTTCATCGCCGCGTTCGGCAATTCGAACCTCGGCGTGCTGATTGGCGCTCGAGGGCGGCGCGGCGCTGCAGTCGCTGGGCCTGCCGCAGCCAGGTGACGCTGCTCGGCATCGTGCTGATCTCGGCGGTGGTGAACCTGTTCATCGGCTCGGCGTCGGCCAAGTGGGCGCTGCTGGCGCCGATCTTCGTGCCCATGCTGATGCAGGTGGGCATTTCCCCGGACGCCGCGCAGGCCGCCTACCGCGTGGGCGACAGCACCACGAACATCATCACGCCGCTGATGCCGTACTTCGCGCTGGTGGTGGTGTTCTGCCAGCGCTACGTGAAGGGTGCGGGCATCGGCACCGTCGTCGCGCTGATGCTGCCGTACTCGGTGTTCTTCCTGGCGGTCTGGAGCGTGCTGCTGCTGATGTTCATCGGGTTCGGCTGGAAGCTGGGAGTCGGGGGATGAAGCTGCTGACGGGCCTCCCGGCGGTGCTGGTGCTGGCCGCAGGGTCCGCGCTGGCGGGCGAAGCCGCGCCCGCCATGGCGCCGGACGCGGCCATTTCCCGCTACACGTTCTCCTGGCCCGTGGGTCCGGGCGCCCCGGCGCCACGCGGCGGTACCACGAGAGGCGTGCCTGTGGAACGGGATCTCGCGCCGTCCGTCCAGTGGAAGGACCTGCAGGAGCCCGGCCTGCCCGCGCGCGAGCGCGATCGTCGCGCCATCCTCGCCATGGCGGGCGACTACCGCGTGAACTTCGACTTCCTCGAGATCGCGGCCTTCACCGGCAACGGCGACAGGCCACGGCCCTACCAGTCGTGGGGCACCGAGAAGGTCTACGTCGATCTCGATGAGCCCGGTCGCATCAGCCTCGTGCATGTGCTCGAGATGCGCGTACTCGGCGCAGACGGAAAGCCCTCCGAGCCGATGGTGACCAAGCACTGGCGGCAGGACTGGGTGTTCGAACCGGAGTCGGTGATCGAATACCAGGGCGACAACCGCTGGGCGAAGCGCGCGTTGTCGCCGGTGGAGCGCGCGGGCCACTGGGCGCAGTTCGTCTACCAGGTGGACGAGGCGCCGCGCTACGGCAGCATCGGCCGCTGGGAGCACAACGCGAGCTTCTCCAGCTGGATCAGCGGCGAGACGGCGCGGCCCTTGCCGCGGCGCGAATGGAGCGTGCGCAAGGATTACGAGCGGCTGGTGGGAACGAACCGGCACACCATCGTGCCCACGGGCTGGATCCAGGAAGAGAACAACCTCAAGCGCGCGACGGATGGAGCCGCACAGCCCTACGTCGGGCGCGAGTACGGGGTGGCGCGCTACGAGCGCCTGAAGGACGCGGATTTCGCCGCCGCCGATCGCTACTACGCGCAGACGCGCGGATTCTGGAAGGCCGTCGTCGCCGACTGGGATGCATGGTGGAAGCACCATGAACAGTTGACGATGACGGAGCACAGCGATCAGTCTGGTGCGTTCGCGGGCCTGTTCCAGCTCGCGGAAGCCTATGCCGCCGGCACGCTGCGCGGGGACGAGATGGAAGGAAAGATCCGCGCAGCGCACGCGCGCCTTGGCGCAGATCAGGAGAGCCCGTGAAGATCAGTGTCGAGATGAGCCTGTATCCGCTGACGGAAACGTACATCCCGGTGATCCAGGGCTTCATCGACCGGCTCAATGCGGTTCAGGGCCTGCGCGTTCAGACCAACACGATGAGCACGCAGGTGTCCGGCGAGTACGACCTGGTGTTTGCGACGCTGCAGCGGGAACTCAGGTCGGTGTTCGCGGCGGGTGGCGCAAACGTGCTGGTGACGAAATTCCTCGGTCCGCTTGGCGACTGAAGGCACAGAAACCCGAGGGGGAGACCAAAGATGAACGCGTTGAAGAAGATCTTGTCCGGCGCAGGATTGTGCGTGGTGTCGGGAATGCTTGCCGCGGCCGCGCCGGCGGACCTGGCGCCGCAGGTGTATGCCAGCATCCGCGAGGCCTTTTGTCCCAAGCCAGCAGCGGCACCCGGCGCAGCAGCCACGCCGGCTGCGCCGGCCGTCGACCCGGCGATGGAGCCGACGCGAGTCTTCGATGATCTCTACTTCGTGGGCGATCGCACGACCTCGGCCTGGGTGCTGACCACGCCGGAGGGGTACTTCCTGCTGGATGCCGCATTCCACGGCAACGTGGAAGGCGCGATTGTCGGTGGCATGAAGAAGCTGGGCCTGGACCCGGCGAAGATCCGCTACGTCATCGTCTCGCACGGCCACAACGACCACTTCGGCGGCGCGCGCTTCCTGCAGAAGACCTACGGCGCGCGCATCGTGATGTCTGAGGCGGACTGGGCGCACATGCGCAGCTGGCCGCAGCGCGGCAGCCCGGCACCGTTCCCTGACCAGGACGTCACCGTGAAGGATGGCGAGGTGCTGACGCTGGGCGGCGTGGGCGTGCGGATGATGATCACGCCCGGGCACACACCCGGAACGCTCTCTCCGTTCTTCACCGTCCATGACAACGGGCGCGCGCATGTGGTGGGCTACTGGGGCGGTGATGGTGCGGGACACCTGCCGCCGGAAGGCATCCGCGAGTACATGGCCTCGGCCGACCGCTTCATGAAACACGACCCGAAGGCGGACGTGCCGCTCAGCAATCATGTCGTGGCGGATGGCACCGTGCCCAAGCTCGCGCTGCTGAAGGCGCGCCGCGCCGGGGATCCGAATCCCTTCGTGACCGGTAACGCGGGATTCCAGGAGTGGGCGGGTGTGCTGAAGTCCTGCGCGGCGGGGTTCCTGCCGCCAGGGTAATCGGGATTTCGCTCAGGTACCGCAGAACGTCGCCAGCACACGCTCGTCGTCGCGTGGCGGCAGCGTGAGCTCTTCGTTCCCGGCCTGGTCCTCGTACGGACGCTGGATTGCCGCGAG
Organism: uncultured Pseudomonadota bacterium; assembly: GCA_963785055.1. Lineage (GTDB taxonomy): Bacteria > Pseudomonadota > Gammaproteobacteria > Steroidobacterales > Steroidobacteraceae > ZC4RG30. Next base: position 654,262 of record CAWATT010000004.1, on the reverse strand, counting down.
CAGACGCTGGAATGGCGCCAGGTCACCGCGCTCGCTCGCAGCGATGAGCGCCGCCTCGACGCGGTGGTTGCGCGGGATGAACAGCGGATTCACGCGCTGCATCGCCGCGCGGCGCGCGGCAGTCTCCATCGGCTCCGCCGCGAGTCGCGCACGCCAGTCGGCGAGCCAGGGATCGAGCGCAGAAGGCTCCTGGAACTGCGCGCGCAGCGCCGCGAGATCCGCGCCGGGCTCGATCGCCTCGGGGCCGATGGCGTCCGCGAGGTGCCGGAAGACGAGCGTGAAATCCGCGCGGCCCTGCTGCATCAACCCGAGCAGGTGCGAGACCAGCAGGTCATCGTGCTGCCTCGCTTCTGCCAGGCCCAGCTTCGCGCGCATGCGCGCGGACAGATGCGCATCGAAGCGTGGCGTGAAGCCGGCGACCACTGCGGTGGCCGGTTCCACCGCGGCCTGCGGATCAACGTGGATCAGTGGCAGCAGCGTCTCGGCCAGCCGGGCGAGGTTCCACTGCGCGATGGCGGGCTGGTTGCCGTAGGCGTAGCGCCCGCGGTGATCGATGGAGCTGAACACCGTCTCCGGATGGTAGTGATCCATGAATGCGCAGGGCCCGTAGTCGATGGTCTCGCCGCTGATGGCCATGTTGTCGGTGTTCATCACCCCGTGGATGAAGCCGACCGCCATCCACTGGGCGATGAGGGCGGCCTGGGCCTCCACCACGGCCTCGAGGAACGCCAGCGCGGGATTGTCCGCCTGCGCGAGGCGGGGATAGTGGCGCGCAATCGAGAAGTCGAGCAGCTGTCGCAGCGCATCGCCGTCCTCGCGCGAGGCGAAGTACTGGAAGCTGCCGACGCGCACGTGGCTCGCAGCCACGCGCGTCAGGATGGCGCCGGGCAGCGCCTCGTCGCGAAACACGCGCTCCCCCGTGGCCACCACGGCCAGCGACCGCGTGGTCGCGATGCCCAGCGCATGCATGGCCTCGCTGACGAGCACTTCGCGCAGCATCGGACCGAGCGCGGCACGGCCGTCCCCGCCGCGCGAGAACGGCGTGCGACCCGAGCCCTTGAACTGGATGTCGTACAGCCGGCCGTCCAGCGCGCGCCTCTCGCCCAGCAACAGCGCGCGGCCGTCGCCGAGCTGCGCAACGAAGTGGGCGAACTGATGGCCGGCATAGGCCATTGCTATGGGTCTCGCATCCGCAGGCAGTTCGTTGCCTGAGAACAGCGCGGCCAGGCGCGCGGGTTCAAGACTCGGCCAACCCCGTACAGTCCCAGCTGCGTGGCCAGCGGCTCATTGAACCAGACGAGCGACGGCTCGCGCACCAGCGTCGGCGCCACCTCGGCGAAGAAGTGCGGTGGGAAGCGAGCGTAGTGGTGTTCAAGGTCCAGCTTCATCACCGTGGTAGCCTACACCGCACAAGACCTCGGGGAAGGCGCCATGACGCAAGCACTACGGAAGATGCCGGGGCGGCTGTTGATCGTTGCCGCGATGCTGGCCGCAGCCACGGGCGCGGTGAATGCGGCGCAGGCGCAGTCGCGACCAGGCGGCCGAACATCCTGCTGATCATCTCCGACGACATCGGGCTCGACGCCAGCACGACGATGTATCCGGGCCTGGTGGATTCCGTCGCGAAGCAGTATGGCCCCCGCGGGACTCAAGCACCCGCAGGCCAGCAGGATCAGCGGCCGTCCGGCCTCGCTGCCGAACCTGGACCGCCTCGCGCGCGAGGGCACGCGCTTCACCCATGTCTGGGCACAGCCATTCTGCTCACCGACCCGCGCCGTCGATCCTCACCGGCCTGACTGCGAACAAGGCCCGGGTGCTCAGCTACGCCGATCCGCTGGCCACCGGCTACACGTCGTTCGTGCGCCAGTTGCACGATGAGGGCGGCTACAGCACCGGCGCTGTTCGGCAAGTGGCACCTGGCCGGCCTGCCCGGCAGCAGGCGAACTATCCCGGCATGAAGCCGAAGCAGGCTGGGCTTCGAGCTGTTCCGCGGCAACCTGCACGCTGCGATCCGCACGTACTGGGACTATGACTACCAGGTGCAGGACGCGGACACGCCGCCGGATCACCTGGCGCACGGAGAAGCCGCCGGTACGCTCGCTGCCCGGCATCGCGCCGACGACCTATGCGCCGGTGGTGAAGGTCGCCGACGCCATCGACTGGATCAGGGCGCGAGAAGGCAGGAGTCGCCGGACAAGCCCTGGTTCGCATGGGTGGCCTTCAACCTTGCGCATGCCACCATCGTGCAGCAGCCCAGCGCCATGGCCGTGCCGAATGCGGACACGCTGGATGCGCCGAGCCACGCCGAGATGAAGGCCTGCGGCGGCGAGTTCGGCTCGATGAACACCGGCAACTGCAGCGGCGAGGCGCTGCTGCGCGCGATGAGCAATTCGCTCGACACGCTGACCGGCAAGCTGCTGGCTGCCGTCGATGCGACTCGACCGCGACACCATCGTGATCTACGTCGGTGACAATGGCACGCCGATGTACGGCAGGCCGCAGCTCGACTTCATCGACAACCTGTACATCACGCGCACCGGGCGCGGAAAGGGCACGGCGTACGAGAGCGGCGCGCGCGTGCCGCTGGCGATCCGCGGGCCGGGCATCGGCGAGAATCGCGCAGAGCGACGCCATCGTGCAGGTCGCGGACCTGTTTCCGACCACTCCTTGCGCTCGCGGGACTGCACGCCGCCCACGCGCGTGGCCAACGGTGCGATGGCAGCGGCGAGCTGGCCGTCGACGGCGTCTCGCTGCTGCCGATACTGCACGGCAAGGCGAAACAGGTGCGCGATCCGGACCGGGGCCACGTGCTGACCGAATCGCTGAACCTCATGACCAACAGCACGCGCCAGGTCGGCGCCCGCAACGGGCGCTACAAGGTGATCTGCACGGAGAAGGTGGAACCGGGCCGCTGCGAGTTCTTCGACCTGCTCGCCGATCCGCTGGAGGAGTTTCCTCTGGCCAAGCCCGCGGCGTGCGACAGTCGGCACTACCTCGGCGCCGTCGCGGCCGGGCTGGCACTATTGCCAGCTGGCCAACGTGATCGCCACGGAATCCTTCCTCGACCGGAGACCCCGTAATGTCCCGAATCGGCTTGCGTATTGCCTGCCTGGCCGCCTGCTGGCTGATCCCGGCCGGAGCAGCGTTCACGGCCGCTCCGGAAGCTGGCGCCGCTGCTGCACGCGAAGGACCAGCTGGCGCTGCTGCAGAGCGATGATCCGAAGCTGGCGCGCAACAAGAAGCATGTCTTCGACTTCTGGCGCATCGTCTACGAAGGCGGGCACATGGACCGCGTCGCGGAATTCATGACGCCGGAGTACATCCAGCACAACCCCAACGTGCCCTCGGGGCGCGACTGGTTCGTGCGCACCATCGGCGCGACGCGCAAGCCGCGGCCGGTGGCGGAGCAGATCCTCGTGCCGGTGATCGACATCACCGCCGAGCGCGACATCGTCACGGTGATGTGGGCGCGCAAGGTGCGGATCGCGAGAAGCCGGAGGAGACCTACGTGATGACCTGGTTCGACGTGTTCCGCATCGACGAGAAGAGCGGGCTGATCGCCGAGCACTGGGATTCGTCGGAGCGGTGGGGACGCTCGGGACGTCCACCAGGAGCGGAGTTCTTTCCCTAGTAGCTCGGGACGTCCACCAGGAGCGGAGTTCTTTCCCTGGTTCAGGTCCTGCTAGGGAGAAACGATTCCCTCGCGAATCGCGTACCGGGTCAGTTCGGCCACCGTGTGGAGGCCCAGCTTGCGGCTGATGTTGCGACGGTGGACTTCGACCGTCGCCACCGCGATATTCAGCTGGGTCGCGATCTCCGTTGACCGCTCGCCTTCGGCGATAAGGCGCAGTACCTCCCGCTCGCGCCGGGCCAGCGGTTGTTCCTTCGAATCGGTGCTCCTCTCGCGCACATCCGCCACGAGCGTGGCGGCGATGTCCGGCGAGAAATACCCATGGCCGCCTGCCACGGCGCGAATGGCGGAGACCAGTTCCGTGCCGGCAGCGGACTTGGTCACGTAACCGGAGGCGCCGGAGCGCAGCATCTCGGTGACGAAGCGCTTGTCCGAGAAGGCGGACAACGCCACGATCTTGGCGGTGCTGCCGGAATCCCGCAGTCGCTCAGCCACCTCGATGCCGTTCAGGTCGGGCAGCCGGATATCGAGGACGATCACGTCGGGTGACAGGGACCGGGCCTGCTCGAGTCCGTCGCGCGCGTCACCCGCCTCGCCGACCACTTCCAGGTCCGGCTCCTTGCTGAGCACTTCGCGAAGCGCCTCGCGCACCATGCGATGGTCTTCCACGAGCAGGACGCGGATGTTCATGGGTTGGATCCGCCCGAAGGAGCATCAGGCCTGGGAGAAATGGGCACAGTCAGTATTCCCTGGGTGCCGCCACCCAAAGCAGTCCGGATGTCCACGGTACCACCGATGAAGGACATGCGTTCCCGCACGCTGATCAGCCCCAGTCCCCGGTGCGGTCCCGCGATCACCTGATCCGGGTCGTAGCCCCTGCCCTTGTCGGAAACGCGAATGACCACGCATGCCATCCTGGCACTCCGACTCGACGATTGCAGCATCCGTCCCGGCGTGCTTCGCCACGTTGATGAGCAGTTCCCGCACCGCCCGGTAGACGATGGACCGCGCATCCTGGCTGAGCGGCTTGGGCTGGCCATCGTCGATCACCTCGATGTCCAGCGAAAATGTGCGCTCCATTTCCTCGCCCAGCCAGTCCAGCGCCGCGGCAATGCCGATTTCGTTGAGCACGGCTGGCGCAAGCTGCGCGGCCAGGGAGCGGATCGAGCGACTGGCCTCGTCGATCAGCGATCCCGACTTCGCGGGCCCTTGACTGCACGTCGGTGCGCTGCGTCGTCACAGAGCGTGGCGAGCCGGATGCGTGCGCGCGGCGAGCGTCTGCCCGAGGTCGTCATGCAGGTCGTGGGCGATCTGCCGGCGCTCGCGCTCCTCGACGGCCTCGAGATCGGAGGCCAGCGAGTGCAGCTGCTCGGTGCGCTGCGCGACGCGTCGCTCGAGTTCCTCGGCCATTGCCCGGGTGGCATTGAGCTCATGCTCGCGTCGTCGCGGTATCGATGCTCTTGAGCACGTTCTCCAGAAGCACCACCCGCAGCGCCTCCGCGGCCTCGAGCTCGACACCCGACCAGGAGGCGGACTGCTGGTGGGTGACTTCCAGCCATTCGGCGAACGATCCGCGCGGCGTGAGGCGCACGCCGTGACGGTCCACCTTGAGCTCCTTGCCAGGCTCGTCCTGCCCAGCGCACCGTGCGACCGATCTCCGGGCGAAACCACAGCACATAGTCGCGGGGCTCGCGCGACAACCCGACCGCAAGCAGGCCGCTGGCGATGGCAGAGAAGCCCGCGGCGGGCGGATAGTCTGCCGAGAGTCGCTCGGTGCAGTACAACGGGCGATTCATCTCGTTCAGCCAGCCGATCAGCCGGGTCACTTCATCGGACGGTGGCGTTGCGCCCACGTAGTGTGTCCTGCCCTCAAGCTGCACGACTGCGCCGCTCGCGCCGACATAGGACATCAGGTCCCACGCCGCGATCACGGCCCCGATGTCGTGCGCTCCCGCAAGTTGCGTGATCGAGCTCCTGGCGCGTGCGCTGCGCATTGAGTCGCCGCACGGAAGTTTCCGCCTGCGCCTTGGCGTCGACATGCAGCGAGAAGATCTGGGCGAACGTCTCGCACGCAACCCGCAGGTCCGCTGCGACAAGGCGCGGGGAATAATGGTGCAGGACCAGCATTCCCCAGAGCTTCTCCTGGCAGACGATCGACGCGGACATCGACGCGCATACACCCATGTTGCGCAGGTACTCGACATGGATCGGCGAGACGCTCCGGAGCGAGCAATGACTCATGTCGATGGTCCTGCCGGTGCGGGGATTGTCTGGCGGGACCAGCGGTGCCGCGACGTAGTTGATGTCCGGGATCGTCCGGATCCAGTTGCGCCTGTACAGCTCGCGGGCCTGCTTCGGGATGTCCGATGCGGGGTAGTGCAGGCCCAGGAACGATTCGAGTCCCGCGCGCGCGTCCTCCGCCACGACTTCGCCGCTGTCGTCGGGCAGGAACCGGTACACCATCGCCCGGTCGAAGCCGGTGGCCCTGCGAAGCGAGACCGCGGCTGCGGCACAGCATTCATGGACACTCGCTGTCATCTGCACGGCCGACAGCAGGTGCTTCAGGCGCGCGATGGGGTCGTTGGTCGATGCGCCGCCATCTGAGGCTTCATGCTGCGCCGGTTCCAGCTCGAGGATGGCGGTTCGCGCCATCGCATGCAGCGTCAGGTCAAGCGGCTGCGTCGCCGGCCCTGGTCCTGATGTTCAGCCGCATGGTGGGTGCGACATTCTCCGTTGCGGCGGCAAGCTGGCTGGTCACGAAAGCCGCCGGTTCGCCGTCGAAGAGGCTGGCTATCGGAAGACCGAGCAGATCCGCTGGCGGCAAGCCCGAGCAGCCTCTGCGTGTCGCCCGCGACCTGCTCGATGGCGAGGATGCTCCTGTCCATGACCAGCAGTACGCCATGCGGCTGGATGGAACCCGGGATATGTATGGGTTCCCGGTCGCAGGTGGTGAGGTCGGCTTCACCGAACTTGACGGCCTGCGGCGTCAAGCGCATTCTCCGCAGAGCCACGCTTCAAGGGCGCTGAAGGTCGCCGCCGCCGCCGCTGCCGCGCGCGCAAGGTCCTGGTCCGTTGAACAGTAGCTGTTCAGCGCCTCGCCAAATGCCCGCCACCTCTCCCCGACGGCCTCGCCATAGCTGGCAAGGTAGGCCGCGCCGGACACGGCGGTCAGGCCGAGTTTCCTTTCGACCAGCGGCAGCAGCGTCCGGCCACCCAGCGTTGCGCCTTCGAGCACATAGGCGCAGCCGAACGCGGCTGCAGGATCCTCGCAATCCGGGATGAACCTGCAGTGTGGCAACAGCGCGACCGAGGTCGGCGCGGCCCCGAGCACTTCCAGGTCACGTTGCAGCCATGGAAGCTTGCGGCGCACCTCATGGTCCGCGAGGTGGTCGCGAAACCTGCCGGATGCCAGGCGAGGTTCGATCGCGGCATGGAATCCCCACATCCCCTGGATGTGCAGCCGGTAGGTGCCGAGGGTTTCAAGTCGCGCCTTGAAGTCGATTCGCTTTTCCAGCCGCTGGTGCGAAGTCCAGGTGGCCGTGCGCAATTGCGCGATTGCACTCATGGAGGGGTTTCCCGCGGATTCCGGACATGCGGTCCGCCGCTCTATGTGCATTGATCCGGAGAAGTATAGCGACGCCGGGAGCCGCTACAACTTCATTGGTAGCGCTTGACCACCGTCCGCAGCGCACCCAATCCCTGCATCAGCTGCGGGTAGTCCAGGTCCTGGCTCTCCCATCGTTCCGCGAGCTGGAGAGCCGCCTGGAAGAGCAGGTCAAGGAAAATGCGGTCGTGCGTGACACCGCGATGGCGCAAGGCCTCTGCGAACTCGTAGGCCATTTCCGGGCCATGCGCCAGAAGCAGGCGGGCCAACTCCTCCACGTCACCAGGGGCGGTCGAATTGGCGCAGGTGCCGATCGCATCGCTCGAAGCCCTCTCCGAGCGGCACAGCATGAGCAGCCGGGGCACGATCTCGCCTTCCATGGTGCTGACAAGCGATTCGGGCACCGGGGGTTCCGCAGTGAGGCCTGCGAATTCGTCAGGATCGGAAATCTTTGATGCCATTGCCTGCCGGAGCGGATCTCTTGGTCTTAGGGGACACTACTGGTAAACAGGTAGTCAGGCAATACCCTGTATCCACGAACTCGAATGCGACCCTCCAGCCAGCGAACGTACCATTCACGTATGTCCGAATTCACGGCATTGGCGTCCAGGCGCGTGTTCGTCCTCGGAGCCACCGGCACGATTGGCCGTGCGACCACGGGTGCACTGGTACGTCGGGGTCATGAGGTTGTCTGCTTCGTGCGAGCGCAGTCCGGAGTTGGTGGCCAGCTCGCGCCCGGCGACAGCGCCCGGATGCTGGCCGGCGCGACAGTCCGTGTCGGTGATGTCTGCGATCCGGCCTCGCTGGCGCGGGAAGGCTTCCGGGGCGAAAGGTTCGACGCAGTTGTCTCGTGCCTGGCCTCGCGCACGGGCGCGCCGCGCGATGCATGGGCCATCGACCATCAGGCACATCTGCATGCGCTCGAGGCGGCGCGGCAAGCCGGTGTCGCGCACTTCGTGCTGCTGTCGGCCATCTGTGTGCAGAAGCCACTGCTCGAGTTCCAGCGCGCCAAGCTCGCGTTCGAGAAAGTCCTGATCAAGTCCGGCATCACCTACTCGATCGTGCGGCCGACGGCATTCTTCAAGTCGCTATCGGGACAGGTCGATCGCGTGAAGCGCGGCAAGCCGTTCGTCATGTTCGGGGATGGCACGCTGACGGCGTGCAAGCCGATCAGCGACGGCGATCTCGCCGACTATCTGGCCACCTGCCTCGAAGACGTGACCCGCCACAACCGGGTGTTGCCGATCGGCGGGCCGGGGGAGGCGATAACGCCGCGGCAGCAGGGCGAGCAGTTGTTCGCACTGCTCGGAGGCGCGCCCCGCTTCAGGCGCGTGCCGGTCGCGCTGCTCGACGTTGTCATCGCGGTGCTGGGCGCTGGCGGCCGATTGCTGCCGGGACTGGCGCAGAAGGCTGAACTCGCGCGCATAGGCCGTTACTACGCAACCGAATCGATGCTGGTGCTGGACCCCGCCACCGGGCGCTACGACGCCGCTGCCACGCCGTCGACGGGCACCGAGACGCTGTCTGATTTCTACGCGGACCTGGTCAGCGGCAAGAGCGCTCCCGAGCGCGGTGATCACGCGGTGTTCTGAGTTGCGGCGCGCGCCGTCAGTGTTGCTCGCGCAGCCGCGCCAGCAGCGGCGCATCACCCGCGAGCAGGTGCTCTTCGCCGTGCTCGATGACGAATCGCCGGAACGCGTCCGCCACCGGCGACAGCAGCTTGGACTGCAGCGTCACGATATTCCAGGTGCGCATCACCGGTGTTGCTTCCACGTTGAGCAGTCCCATCAGCCCGCTGGCCACCTCCAGTCCGACGGTATGCAGCGACAGGAACGAGATGCCCATGCCGGCGACAACGGCCTGCTTGATCGTCTCGTTGCTCGACATGTCCATCGTGATGCGCGGTTCGAAGTGGCGCTCCAGAAAGTACTGCTCCATTGCGGCGCGCGTGCCGGAGCCTGCTTCGCGCACCACGAACGGGTGTCCTTCCAGCGCGGTCACCGGCAAGGGTCCGCCGCGAAGCAGCGCGTGTCCCGCGGGAGCGACGAATACCAGCGGATGCGCGGCGAAGGCCTCGGCGCGCGTCGCGAGCGCCTTGGGCGGCCGGCCCATGATGGCCAGGTCGACCTCGCGGGCGCGCAGCAGATCCACCAGTTGTTCCCTGTTTCCCGCGACACGCAGCCGCAGCTCCACGCCCGGATGTTCCCCGCGGAATCGCGCCAGCAGTTGCGGCACGAAATACGTGGCGGTGCCGACCAGGCCGATGGTGAGCAGCCCGTGATCGAGCCGCTTCAGCCGCGCCACCGAGTCCTCGGCTTCCTTCAGCGTGGCCAGCATCCGCCGGGCATGGACCAGGAAATATTCACCCGCGGTCGAAAGCGTGATCTTCCGTGCATCCCGGTCGAACAGCAGCAGATCGACCTGCGATTCGATTTCCTTGATCTGCATGGACACGGCAGGCGGGGTGAGGTGCAGCACTGAAGCAGCGCGGGCCATGCTGCCCTGCTGGGCCACTTCGACGAAGACGCGCAGTTGCCGGAAAGTGATGTTCATGAATAAGTATTTGCTTAACTGTGCCTATACAAGAACTGACTATCACTTATCTATCCTGAATTCTAGAGTCGCCTGCAGTGGCCCTACAACCCGCCCCTTCGGCCTGCAAGGAAAGCCAATGAATTCAACTGCCCAGGTCGAAATCAAGACCGATGCCACCGAGATCACCGGGGATGCGAAGAAGCGCTACAGCGCCGGCGTATTGAAGTATCGCCAGATGGGGTACTGGGTTCCGGACTACCAGCCCAAGGAAACGGACACGATCTGCGTCTTCCGCATCACCCCCCAGGATGGCGTGGACCCCGTCGAGGCCGCCGCTGCCGTGGCCGGCGAGTCCAGCACGGCCACCTGGACGGTGGTGTGGACCGATCGCCTGACGGCCTGCGACATCTACCGCGCCAAGGCCTTCCGGGTCGAAGCTGTTCCGGGCACGCCGGGGCAGTTCTTCGCGTGGGTGGCCTATGACCTGGTGCTGTTCGAGGAGGGCTCGATCGCCAACATGACCGCGAGCCTCATCGGCAATGTATTCAGCTTCAAGCCGCTGAAGGCCGCGCGCCTCGAGGACATCCGCATCCCGGTGGCGTACGTGAAGACCTTCAAGGGTCCGCCGACCGGAATGATCGTGGAGCGCGAGCGCCTCGACAAGTTCGGCCGGCCGCTGCTCGGAGCCACCACCAAGCCCAAGCTGGGGCTCTCCGGTCGCAACTATGGCCGCGTCGTGTACGAGGGCCTCAAGGGCGGGCTCGATTTCATGAAGGACGACGAGAACATCAACTCGCAGCCCTTCATGCACTGGCGCGACCGCTACCTGTACGTGATGGATGCGGTCAACAAGGCCAGCGCGGCAACGGGAGAAGTGAAGGGCTCATACCTCAACGTCACCGCCGCAACGATGGAAGACATGTACGAGCGCGCCGAGTTCGCCAAGGAACTCGGCTCGGTGATCCTGATGGTGGACCTCGTCATCGGCTGGACGGCCATCCAGTCGATGGCGGCCTGGTGCCGCAAGCACGACATGATCATGCACATGCATCGCGCCGGGCACGGCACCTACACGCGGCAGAAGAACCACGGCGTCAGCTTCCGGGTCATCGCCAAGTGGCTGCGCCTCGCGGGCTGCGACCACCTGCACACCGGCACCGCCGTGGGCAAGCTCGAGGGTGACCCGATGACGGTGCAGGGCTACTACAACGTGTGTCGCGACAGTTTCACGAAGCAGGACCTGCCGCGCGGGTTGTTCTTCGACCAGGACTGGGCGGATCTCAAGAAGGTCATGCCGGTGGCCTCGGGTGGCATCCATGCGGGGCAGATGCACCAGCTGCTGCACCTGTTCGGTGATGACGTGATCCTGCAGTTCGGCGGCGGCACGATCGGCCATCCGGCCGGCATCCAGTCCGGCGCGGTCGCCAATCGCGTCGCACTGGAGGCCATGGTCAAGGCGCGCAACGAGGGCCGCGACATCCTCAACGAGGGGCCTGCCATCCTCAAGAAGGCCGCGAAGTCCTGCACGCCGCTGGAGCAGGCGCTTCAGACCTGGGGCGAGATCACCTTCAACTACACCCCGACTGACACCAGCGACTTCACCCCCACAGCGAGCCACACATCATGATGACCAATCCCACCGGTCGGCTGACGCAGGGCCAGTTCAGCTTCCTGCCCGACCTCACCGACGCCGAGATCACGCTGCAGGTCGAATATGGATTGCGCAAAGGCTATGCCTGGAGCGTCGAGTACACGGACGACCCGCACCCCCGCAACACATTCTGGGAGATGTATGGCAATCCCATGTTCGACATGCGGGATGCCGCTGGCGTGCTGGTCGAGCTCAATGCCTGCCGCAAGACGTTCCCGAACCACTATATAAGGATGCTGGCATTCGATTCGACGCGCGGAACCGAATCCATCGTGATGAGCTTCATCGTGAATCGCCCGAAGCAGGAGCCCGGCTTCCACATCGAACGCCAGGAAACGAATGGCCGTTCGATGCGCTATACCATCCGCGGCTACGCTGCAGATGCCCCGGAAGGCGAACGCTACGGAAAATGAGCCAGCAGATGTACAGCATCCCCGGCAGCACCCCGGTTGCGTCGACCGACGCTCCCGCGTCCGTCGATGCGGCGTCAGCCGCGCGCACGGTCGGGGACGTGCTGGCGCTGAGCCAGGTGCAGCCCGTGTTCGAGGAGCTCGACCGGGACCTGATCGGCCTCGCTCCGGTGAAGCAGCGCATCCGTGACATCGCCGCGCTGCTGGTCATCGACAGGCTGCGACTGAACCAGGGCCTCGCCGCGCAGACGCCCTCGCTGCACATGAGCTTCACCGGCAACCCCGGCACCGGCAAGACCACCGTTGCGATGCGGATGGCGCAGATCCTCCATCGCCTCGGCTATGTGCGCAAAGGCCACCTCGTGGCCGTCACGCGCGACGATCTCGTGGGGCAGTACATCGGCCATACTGCCCCGAAAACTCGCGAGGTACTGAAGAGGGCCATGGGTGGCGTGCTGTTCATAGACGAGGCCTACTACCTCTACCGGCCTGAGAACGAGCGCGACTACGGACAGGAGGCCATCGAGATCCTGCTGCAGGTGATGGAGAACCAGCGCGATGATCTCGTCGTGATCCTCGCCGGCTACAAGGACCGCATGGCGACGTTCTTCCAGTCGAATCCCGGCATGAGTTCGCGCATCGCGCATCACATCGATTTCCCCGATTACAGCCGCGATGAACTGCTGCTGATCGCGGACCGCATGCTTCAGGGCATGAACTACCAGTTCGGCGCAGGCTCCCGGGAAGTGTTCGCGGAGTACCTCGCCCGGCGCATCCAGCAGCCCCATTTCTCCAACGCGCGCAGCGTCCGCAACGCGCTCGACCGGGTCCGCCTGCGACAGGCGAGCAGGCTGTTCGCACAACCCGATCGGGAGATGACGCGGGATGACCTCACGTCGATCAATCCGGAGGACATCCGGGCCAGCCGTGTATTCGGTGCCGGGAGTCCCTGATGCCCCTGTCGCGACGCCGCACCCTGACCCGCTACCTCATTGAGGAGCGACGTCGTTTTCCCGGCGCGAGCGGCGCGCTCAACGCGTTGATCCTGGACGTGTCGCTGGCCTGCAAGGCCATCGCACGCGTCGTCGCATTCGGCGAGCTCGGCGATTCGCTCAGCCAGGAAGCCAGGCCTGAAGCCGGTGGCGTCAACGTGCAGGGCGAAGTGCAGAAGCCGCTCGATGTGCTCAGCAACGAGATCTTCATCCGCATGAACGAGTGGAACGGCCATCTCGCGGGCATGGCCTCGGAGGAGATGGAAGAGCCGCGGCAGATCCCCGGGGAGTACCCGCGGGGTCACTATCTTCTCGTGTTCGATCCGCTCGATGGATCGGGCAACATCGATGTCAACGTCTCGGTCGGCAGCATCTTCTCGATACTGCGCGCGCCGCAGGACGTGGTCGACAGCGGCCGTGACGTCACTGTCGCGGACTTTCTCCAGCCCGGTGCAACCCAGGTTGCCGCGGGCTATGCGCTCTATGGGCCAACCACGACGCTGGTGCTCACGGTAGGCAACGGTGTCGCAGGCTTCACGCTGAATCCCAATCTCGGCGAGTTCGTGCTGACCCATCCGGACATCCGGGTGCCGCAGGATACGCAGGAGTTCGCGATCAACACGTCCAACAGCCGCTTCTGGGAGGAACCCGTCAAGCGCTACGTGGACGAATGCCTCGCCGGCAGGACCGGCCCGCGCGGCAAGGATTTCAACATGCGCTGGATAGCCTCGATGGTGGCCGAGGCGCACCGGATCCTGATCCGGGGTGGAGTCTTCATGTATCCACGCGACAACAAGGACCCGGCCAAACCCGGCAGGTTGCGGCTGCTGTATGAAGCCAATCCGATCGGCTTCATCATCGAGCAGGCGGGTGGCCGCGCGAGCACGGGGCGCCAGCCGGTGCTCAAAGTGGTGCCAACCGCGCTGCACCAGCGCATCGGGCTTGTGTTCGGCTCGTACAATGAGGTCGAGCGCATCGAGCGCTATCACCAGGAACCTGCCAACCTCGAGCAGCGCGTTCCGCTGTTCGCCGAACGCAGCCTGTTTCGCGACTGAAGACCCGGACCAGACCTGCGGGAACAACAAGCAATGTCAGAGAAGCATCCCATCATCGCCATAACCGGGTCGTCCGGCGCCGGCACCACCTCCGTGACGCGGACCTTCGAGAACATCTTCCGGCGTGACAAGGTCCTTGCCGCGGTGGTCGAAGGGGACAGCTTTCATCGCTACGACCGGGCGGAGATGCGCGCGCGAATGGCTGAAGCCGAGAGCGTCGGCAACGGGCATTTCAGCCACTTCGGCCCGGAGACCAACCTGTTTCCGGAGCTCGAGGCCCTGTTCAGGGACTACTCCGAGCGGGGTACGGGCAAGGTCCGCGCCTACCTGCACGATCCCGTCGAGGCCAAGCCCCATGGACAGGAGGCCGGGACATTCACGCCCTGGCGCGACATTCCCCCCGACACGGACCTGCTGTTCTACGAGGGGCTGCACGGCGCCGTGGTCACGCCGGAGGTGAACATTGCCCGCTACCCGGACCTGCTCATCGGCGTCGTGCCGGTGATCAACCTCGAGTGGATCCAGAAGCTGTGGCGCGACAAGCACGTGCGCGGGTACTCGGCGGAGGCGGTCACCGACACCATCCTGCGGCGCATGCCCGACTACGTGAACTACATCTGCCCGCAGTTCGGGCACACGCATGTCAATTTCCAGCGCGTGCCGATGGTCGACACCTCGAACCCGTTCATCGCCCGTGACATACCGGCCGCCAGCGAGAGCATGGTGGTGATCCGCTTCGCCAATCCCAGGGGCATCGACTTCCCGTACCTGCTCTCGATGCTCGACGGCTCGTTCATGTCGCGCGCGAACACCATCGTGGTGCGGGGCGGGAAGATGGAGCTGGCGATGCAGCTGATCTTCACGCCTTTCATCTGGCGCATGATCGAACGGCGCAAGCGCGCACTCGGCGCGCTCTGATGAGACCCGCCTGACGAATGAGGTACGACATCGTCAGTTTCGATCTCGATGGGACCCTCGTCGATACCGCCGCGGAAATCGCCGAGGCGGCCAATCGCGCACTCGAGGACAGCGGCATCGCGCGGCGCCTGGTGCCGGAGATCACCCGGTTCATCGGCCATGGCACACAGGAGCTGATCGTCGGCCTCGTCGAACAGGCGCTGCTGGAGCAGCCCGGGCTC
Source organism: uncultured Pseudomonadota bacterium (assembly GCA_963785055.1). Lineage (GTDB taxonomy): Bacteria > Pseudomonadota > Gammaproteobacteria > Steroidobacterales > Steroidobacteraceae > ZC4RG30. The sequence continues at coordinate 639,245 of CAWATT010000004.1, read as the reverse complement.
GCAGGTCAGGTGCGCATCGACAGCGTGCATGCCAGCATGGCCCGGCACTATGCGGACACCACCGGGACGACAGCGGCGCCCTACGAGGGTTGCCTGGAGGCGCTCGAACGGCTGCGTGCCGCCGGCGTCAGGCTCGCGTGCGTCACCAACAAGGAACTGCGACACGCGCAACGCGTGCTGTCGGTGACCGGCCTCGCGCCATACTTCGACCTCACGATCGGTGGTGACAGCCTGCCGGAGAAGAAGCCCCATGCCAGCGTCCTGCGGTACGTGATCAGCGCCCTCGAAGGGCAGGCCGCAGGCACGGCGCATGTCGGTGATTCCCGCATCGACGTCATGGCCGCGCGCAACGCCGGCGTGTCGGCCTGGGCCGTGCCCTACGGTTACAACGGCGGCATTCCCGATCGCGGCGGCCGGGCCGGAGCGGATCTTTGACGGACTGCTGCCGATGGCCCGCCATGTGATCAGCGGACGCGCTTGATCAAGGCGTTGCTCTGGGATGTCGACGGCACGCTCGCGGAGACGGAGCGCGACGGCCACCGCGTGGCGTTCAACCGCGCATTCGAGCTGCTGGGCCTGCCCTGGCACTGGGACCAGGCGTACTACGGCGAACTGCTTGCGGTGACCGGCGGGCGCGAACGCCTGCTGTTCGACATGGACAGGCGCGAGGACGCTCCACCCGGGCTGCCCGACCGCGAGGCGCTTGCCGGCAGGCTGCACCGGACCAAGAACGACGTGTACGGGGATCTGGTGGAGCAGGGCGCGATCGGGTTGCGCGATGGTGTGCGCGAACTCATGGAGGAGTGCCGCCGCAGCGCAGTGCCGATGGCCATTGCCACCACGACGAGCCGTGCCAATGTCGAGGCATTGCTCCGCAGCCAGATAGGCCGCTCCTGGAGGGAATGGTTCGGCGCCGTGGTGTGCGGTGAGGACGTGATTCGCAAGAAGCCCGATCCCGAAGTCTACCTGCAGGCCCTTCAGGCACTCGAGGTTGGACCAGGCGACTCCGTGGCGATCGAGGATTCACCGCCGGGTGTTGCCGCCGCGCGGGCTGCCGGCATCCCCGTGGTGGTTACCCGCAGTACCTATTTCAATGATGTGCAGTTTCGCGGCGCCATCGCGACAGGCCCCGGCCTTCACCAGACCGGAGGATGGCAGCCGGAGTTGCCGCTGGAGCTGCGTGCAAGCAGCCCGGTTGGCCTCGCCCATATCGCAACGTGGCACGACGGCCGCGCCACGCCAGCCCCGGGAACCTGACGTCGCACGCTGGATTCAGTTTGTCGCCAGCGAATCTTCCGGTGTTGCGTTCCGCGGGGCACCGTGTGGCCACCGCGAGTGCAGGGCATAGGTTGTCTTCAGTCCGCACTTCCATGCGTACATGTACATGCGGGCGATCTGCGTGACGTTCGGCGTCGTCATGAACAGGCTCAGCGACTGGCTCTGGTCGACATAGGCGCCGCGATCGGCTGCGAGGTCGATGAGTGCCAGCGTCGACAACTCCCAGGCCGTCCGGAAGACGGTGCGCAACTCCACTGGCAACTGGTAGAGGCTCTGGATCGAACCGCCTGCCAGCCGGATGGCGGTGCGCGTGGCGTCCGTCCAGAGGCCGAGCTGCTTGAGCTCCTCGACCAGGTACGGGTTGACCTGGACGAAATCGCCGCCGCGGGTCTCGCGCTGGAAGAAATTCGAGATCTGCGGCTCGATGCACTCGAAGCAACCGGCGATCGAGGCAATCGATGCCGTCGGACCGATGGCCACCAGCAGGCTGTTGCGCAGCCCGTGCTCGCGGATCCGCTCGCGCAGGCCGGGCCAGTCGAAATTCTCCGAAGGCTGCACGCCCCAGGCGTCGAACTGCAGCTCACCCCGGGCCACGCGCGTATCCGCAAAGCTCGCGTGGGCGCCGTGCGCACGGGCCAGTTCGAGCGAGGTATCCAGCGCGTGGAAATAGATGGCTTCCGCGATGCGGGTCGACAGTTCGCGCGCGTCATAACCGTCGAACGGCAGGCGCAACCTGAAGAACACATCCTGCAGGCCCATGATTCCCAGCCCGACGGGCCGCCAGCGTTCACTCGACATGCGGGCGGCCGGCAGCGGGTAGAAGTTGAGGTCGATGGCCCGGTCCAGCTGGCGGATTGCCGCACGAACGGTGGTCGCCAGCTTGTCGAAATCGAATCCGGCAGCCGTCACGTGGTTGGCCAGGTTGATGGCGCCCAGGTTGCAGACCGCCGTCTCCTCGTTGCTGGTGACCTCGAGGATCTCGGTGCAGATATTCGAGGCGTGGATCATGTTTCCGGGGATCGCAGTCTGGTTGGAGGCCCGGTTGGCGTTGTCCTTGAACTCCATCCAGCCATGGCCGCTGTCAACGATCGTGCGGATCATCTGCGCATACAGGTCGCGCGCCGGGACCGTCTTGCGCGCGAGCCCGCGGGACTCGGCAAGTTCATAGGCCTTTTCGAATTCCTCGCCGAACAGGTCGGGAAGCAGTGGCACGTCGGCGGGATCAAACAGCGACCAGTCCTCGTTGGCCTCGACGCGCCGCATGAACAGGTCCGGAATCCAGTTGGCCAGCGTCAGCGGCTGCTGCTGAGGATCATCGCCGATGCCGGACTGCTGCAGATCAAGAAATGTCTCGATGTCGGGATGCCAGGGCTCGAGGTAAACGCAGGTGGTGCCACGTCGCATCGCGGTGGCCGGACCCATGCTGTCCGCAGCATGGGTGATGCTGCCTTCCGTGCGCGTCCGGTGCCAGGCTATCGCCACATCCGCAGAGCTCTTCGACACGAGATCGATGTCGTGGAAGCGGTCGGCAATGGACTCGGCGGAGTCGCGCGGGGACTCCAGCAGGTAGCAGCTGGACAGGTGTTCCTCGGTGGTGCCCGCGTGCAGCAGGGTCTCGTCGCTGGGCAGGTAGTCGAGGCTGGAGAACAGCCGGTACATCTCGATGGCGTCGGCAGCGTTGTCGCTGAGCGAGGCGGCGATGCGCATCCAGAAGTATTGCGGCGTCTCACAGACCGGGCCATTCACGTGGCAGCGATGCAGATAGCGCTCATACAGCGTGCGCAATCCGAAGTACTCCAGGCTGTCACTACGGCCGGCATCGATCGCCGCCGAGAGTGTTTCCGCATTGGCAGTGACGAAATCCAGCAGCCGCTGGTTCACGCGGCCCAGGTCGTGTCCCAGCTGCACGGATCGCAGGAAACCGTGCACGCCCTGGCCAGTCACTTCGCGGTCGATGCAGCGGGACAGCAGGCGGCATGCGAGATGCGAGTACGCAGGCTCCTCGGCGATCAGGTCAGCCGCGGCACGCATGACCTGTTCCCGCAGGTCGCCCACGGTCATCGGCGTGCCAGACATCGCCAGGGCCCTGGTGATGAGCCGCGTGGGTTCGACCTGTGAGATGCCGGCTGCGCAGAGCCGCACTTCATCCAGTACCGATGCCGCGGGACTGGATTCGCGATCCAGTTGCGATTGCCATTCGCCGGCATAGCCAGCCTGGGCAGACGCGGGATCAACGGCGAGGGCTGCCTTTAGATTCATTTTCCCCCCTGGACTCTTGGCCTGGTTCTCGAGCGGAGATTATTGGAAGTGATACCTCTGTACGTCAATAAGTCGTTACCTTCGAAACAGAAATCAGGTATCTGTTCAGGCAGGAAGTTGGTACGGCCGTACCACTGCCGCGGCAGCCGATTGGGTCGCGCGAAGTGTCAAGATGCGTTGACATCAGAACTGCAAATTGGTGCAGTAGCCCGGTGCCGCAGACCTTTCCATTCTCTGCCATCGTCGGGCAGGAAGAGATGAAGCTCGCGTTGATGTGCGCCGCGATCGACCCGGCCATAGGCGGCGTTCTCATCTTCGGCGACCGGGGCACCGGCAAGTCCACCGCGGTACGCGCGCTCGCCGCCTTGTTGCCGTCGATGCAGGCAGTGGTCGGATGCCGTTACGGCTGTGATCCGGATTCTTCGCGCCACTGGTGTGAGGAGTGCCGCGAGCGTGCGACGAAGGGGAAGCTGGAGTCCCGCCAGGTGCCCGTGCCTGTGGTCGACATGCCGCTGGGTGCGACCGAGGATCGCGTGGTCGGCGCGCTGGACCTTGAGCGCGCGTTGTCGCAGGGCGCAAAGGTATTCTCGCCCGGGCTGCTTGCGCAGGCGAATCGCGGCTTCCTCTATGTCGATGAGGTCAACCTGCTGGAGGACCATCTGGTCGACCTGCTGATTGACGTGGCTGCATCGGGGGAAAACCTGGTGGAGCGTGAAGGCCTGAGCGTGCGTCATCCGGCGCGTTTCGTGCTCGTGGGCAGCGGCAATCCCGAGGAAGGCGAACTGCGGCCCCAGCTGCTGGATCGATTCGGACTGTCCGTGGAGGTCCGGACTCCGGAAGACCTGCCAACACGCATCGACGTGGTGCGACGCCGCGACGAATTCGAAAGGGATCCACAGGGTTTCCTGGCGCGATGGAAGCGCAAGGATGCGAGCCTGCGCCGTCGCATCCTCGATGCGCGTACGCGGCTGCCCAGCGTCGAAGTGTCGACGCAGATGCTGGAGCAGGCGGCGCGCCTGTGCATGAGCCTCGGCACGGACGGACTGCGCGGCGAACTGACGCTGGTGCGCGCGGCAAGGGCGCTGGCGAGTTTCGATGCCGAGTTGTCCGTCAACAGCCAACACCTGCGACGGATCGCGGCGCCGGCGCTGCGTCATCGCCTGCGGCGCAATCCGCTCGACGAGTCCGGTTCAACAGAGCGGGTCGAACGCGCGCTGGGCGAGCTCTTCGGCGCCGCGCATGCTGCAGCCTGAGCCAGCACCGGACGCAGTCGCTGCCGGATGGGACATGGCTTCGGCCGCGATGGCCATCCTCGCCGTGGATCCACAACGGCTCGGCGGCATCGTCCTGCGTTCACAGGCCGGACCCGTTCGTGATGCCTGGCTCGCCGGCTTCCGGGCGTTGCTGCCTGCCGATACACCCTGGCGTCGCCTGCCACCCGGAACCACCGATGACAGGCTGCTCGGTGGCCTCGACCTGACCGCAACCCTGGATGCGGGCCGTGCAGTGGCTGCGCGGGGCCTGCTGTCCGAGATCGACAACGGCGTGCTCGTGCTTCCGATGGCCGAGCGGCTCGAGCAGGGAAAGGCCGCGCAGCTGTGCGCCGTGCTGGATGCCGGTGAAGTGAACCTGCAACGTGACGGATTCTCCAGTCGTACGCCGGCGCGCTTCGCCGCCGTCGCACTGGATGAGGGACTGGATGCGGAGGAGGCGCTGGCCCCTTCGCTGCGTGAAAGGCTCGCGCTGTTTGCGGCACTGGATGCGGTGAGCCTGGCGCAGGCGATACCGCCTCCCTGGAGTGCGCGGGAAATCGCCGCCGCACGCGTACTGTTGCCCGCAGTCGAAGTGGATTCCGCAATCATCAGGACACTCTGTGCCACGGCGCTGGCATTCGGCATCGGCAGTGCGCGGGCTTCGCAGTTCGCGCTGCAGGCCAGCCGCGCCGCTGCGGCGCTGGGTGGTCGGCACAGTGTGACGGCCGACGATGCCGCACTGGCTGCGCGCCTGGTACTCGCGCCGCGCGCCACGCGCCTTCCACCGCAAGAGAGTGCAGCCGAGGAACAGCCGGACGATCGTGAAGGAGACGCCCAATCCGGGAAGCCGGAGAGTGGCGAATCCGACGGTGAAAGCGAGTCCGCTTCGACCCTGGATGACCAGGTGCTGGCTGCAGCGCTGGCTTCGATCCCTGCCGACCTGCTGCTGCGGCTGGCCGCTGACGGAATGTCCGGGCAACGCGCACGTTCCGCCGGAAAGTCGGGTCAGCTGCAGCGTTCCATGCTTCGTGGCCGGCCGGCCGGCATACGCAAGGGCACGCCCCGCGCCGGGATCCGCCTCAGCGTGATCGATACGCTGCGGGCCGCGGCGCCCTGGCAGCGGTTGCGGCGCGAGCAGGCCCGGGCGAAAGGGATGGAACCGGGGCGCGTGCTGGTGCGTCGCGAGGATTTTCACGTGCGCCGTTACCGGCAGGCGGCGGAGACCGCGACGCTGTTCGTGCTGGATGCTTCGGGTTCGGCGGCGCTGCATCGCCTTGCGGAAGCCAAGGGTGCCGTCGAACTGTTGCTGGCGCAGTGCTACCTGCGGCGCGACCGCGTGGCCGTCATCGCCTTCCGGGGCAAGACCGCCGAACTGCTGCTTCCGCCCACGCGATCGCTGGTGCGCGCCAAGCGCAGCCTCGCGGGACTGCCCGGCGGCGGTGCGACGCCGCTGGCCGCCGGCATCGAGGCCGGTGCGGCGCTGGCTGACAGCCTGAAGCGCCAGGGACTCACGCCGACGCTGGTGCTGTTGACGGACGGTCGCGGCAACATGACACGCTCCGGACAGGCGAACAGGCAGGTCGCGGAGCAGGAGACAACCGTGGCATCGCGCCGCCTGCGCGCCGCAGGACATCGCGTGCTGCTGGTCGACACGTCACCGCGACCACAACCCGGTGGCCTGCTGCTCGCGCGCGAAATGGGCGCCCTCTATCTTCCCCTTCCGCATGCGGACTCACAGGGCCTTGCCGCCGCCGTGACGCAGGCGGGCGGTCGCAGTCGCTGATCATGACGGCGGGCGATGCCGGCGGACTGCAGTGGCAGCGCCTCGGACTCGACTGGCCCAATCGCGCGGCGAGTCGATTCGTCACGGCCGGCGCGATCCGCTGGCACGTGCAGGTCATGGGGCAGGGGCCCGTGCTGCTTCTGTTGCATGGCACCGGTGCCGCAACGCATTCGTGGCGAGATCTCGCGCCCCTGCTCGCCGAGCGCTACACGGTCGTTGCACCGGACCTGCCGGGACATGGATTCACGGCGAAACTGCCAGCCCGGCAGATGTCGTTGCCAGGCATCAGTTCCGCGCTGGCTCAGCTGCTGCGTGAGTTGTCGGTGAGTCCGGCACGGGCCGTCGGCCACTCGGCCGGCGCGGCCATCCTCGTGCGCATGTGCCTCGACAAGCTGATTGCACCGCAGGACATCGTGAGCCTCAACGGCGCACTGCTGCCGCTGCAAGGCGTGCCGTCGTGGCTGTTTGCACCAGCGGCGCGGCTGCTGGCTGCGAGTTCAGTTGTGCCGGGCCTGTTCGCCTGGCGTGCGGCCGATCGCCGCGCGGTCGAACGACTGATCGCCAGCACCGGCTCGCAGCTGGATGCGCGGGGCGTGGATCTCTACGCGCGGATCGTGAGCCAGCGCGAACATGTGGCCGGTGCGCTGGCGATGATGGCGAACTGGGACCTGCAGCCACTTCAAAGGGACCTGCCTCGGCTCGCGGTGCCACTGACCCTGGTTGTCGGCCTGGGAGACCGGACGGTTGCGCCGGGTGAAGCGGATCGCGTGCAGGCGCTGCTGCCTTCAGCAAGGGTGATCCGTCTTCCGGCCCTGGGGCACCTGGCGCACGAGGAGCAGCCGCAGCAGATTGCGCAGCTGCTGTTCGACTCCGACCCGGGCATCCGTCAGGAATTCTCCTTGCCGGACTGATGGATGACCTTGCGGGCCTTGTGCACCGCGAAGGCCACCAGCAACGCCACAAGGGGAATGCCCGCGGCCATCGCGATGTCGGGATTCAGGCCATAGCCTGCCGCGTTGGCGCCCTTGGCGGCATAGCCGAGCAGTCCGACGACATAGTAGGTGACCGCCGCGACAGACAGGCCTTCCACCGTCTGCTGCAGGCGCAGCTGCTGGCGCGCGCGACTGTTCATCGATTCGAGCAGTGACTGGTTCTGCCGTTCGCGCGTGATGTCCACGCGCGTGGCCAGCAGCTGGTTTGCCCGTGCGACGCGCTGCGAAAGGGAATCGAGACGGGCCGCCACGGCGCGGCAGGTATGCATGGCCGGCGCAAGGCGCCGCTCCACGAATTCGCGGAAGGTCGGCATTCCGGGCAGGCGTGTTTCCCGCAGGTCGTCGATGCGGCGCTGCACGAGTTCGTAGTACGCGGCCGCGGCGTCGAAGCGGTACAGGCTGTTGCTCTCCAGTGCCTCGATCTGTGCCTGCAGCCGTGTAAGCCGGTCGAGCAGCGCGGACTCGTCGGTTTCGCCTGGCAGTGCAAGCGCCGTGGTCACCGCCGAGAGCTCGGTCTCGAAGCGCCCGAGCGCCGGGGCAAGCTCGCGCGCGACGGGCAGGGCGAGCAGCGCCAGCAGGCGATAGGTTTCCAGCTCGAGCAACGACTGCATGAGGCGGCCGGCCAGTCGTGGCGTGAGACCCTGGTCAAAGAGGAGAATGCGGCTGAATCCATCGGCCTGCACGCGAAAGTCCGTCAGTGCGAGCGCCGCACCGCCGGCAATGCTCGCGCCGGCCGGTGCCTGGCCCGCGAAGTGGGCTGCCGCAAGTGCATCGATATCCAGGCTGTCTTCATCGCCGACCAGCAGCGCCGCATGGCTGGCAGCAATGATCGAACCCGACAGGCTGGCGAGCCAGTCCGGCGGCAGCGCTGACAAGGCGCTGAAGTGCTGCGGCAGTACGTCGCCACCCGCGACTATGAACGTGTATCGCACAAACTCCGTGTGCCGCTCCCAGCGCATCCTGAACGGTCCCAGGTCCGCACTGAAGTGATTCACCGGCAGCGCCGGGGGTTGTCGCTGGAAGCGCTGGACGAGCTCGCAGAGCTGCTGCCATTCCAGGTCCCGGGAATCCGGGGCCGAGAACAACGCGATGTACGACACCAGCAGCGGTGCATCCAGCTCGTCCGCTGGTCGCGCGTGCATCTCGTTGTTGACGTACGCGCGCAGCGGGTGATCGGCGGGCAGCTGGAGTCTGGCGTGCATACCCGCAAGGTACCCGCCATCGGCCGGCTCGACAATCGTCAGTGGCGGTCGCGTTCCCTGCTAGACTTTTTCCGCATGCAGGATCCACCGCATGCAATCGTCATCGGCAGCGGCTTCGGCGGGCTCGCCGCGGCGATCCGCCTGGGCGCGCGTGGCTTTCGCGTGACGGTGCTCGAAAAACTGGATGCGCCGGGCGGCCGGGCCTACGTGTTCAGGCAGGACGGCTTCACGTTCGATGCCGGTCCGACCATCGTCACGGCGCCCTTCCTGTTCGAGGAGCTGTGGAAACTCGCGGGCCGTTCGATGGCCGACGATGTCACCCTGCTGCCGATGTCGCCGGCCTATCGCATCAGGTTCGACGATGGCTACGAGATCGACTGCTTTGCCGACGCGCAGAAGATGCGCGCGCAGATCGCCGCCGCGTTCCCCGCGGAGCTGGCGGGCTACGACGCCTTCATGGCGCGCAGCGCCGCCATCTGCGCCGTCGCGTTCGAGGAGCTCGGCCACCAGCCGTTCGGCAGCTTCATCGACATGCTGAAGGTGCTGCCCGCGCTGCTCCGGCTGGAAAGCTACCGCAGCCTCCACGGCCTGGTGTCGCGACACGTTCGTGATCCGCGCCTGCGCTTCCTGCTCAGCTTCCATCCGTTGTTCCTGGGCGGCAATCCGTTCACAACCCCTGCGATGTACGGGCTCATCGCCCACCTGGAGCAGCGCTGGGGCGTGCACTTCGCGATGGGCGGGACCGGCAGCCTGGTGAACGGGCTCGCGGGTCTCATCGCGGCGCAGGGCAACCGCATCCGCTTTGGCGAAGAGGTGGAGGCGATCACACTGGCGGGGCGAAGGGCCACGGGCGTGCGTTTGCGCGGGGGCGAAACGCTGGCCGCGGACATCGTCGTTTCCAACGCGGACTCGGCCTGGACCTACCGCCACCTGCTGCCGGCGACGGCGCGCCGGCGCTGGACCGATCGTCGCCTCGAGCGGTCCCGCTACTCGATGAGCCTGTTCGTCTGGTACTTCGGAACGCGTCGAAGCTACCCGGAGGTTCCGCACCACACCATCCTGGTCGGGCCGCGCTATCGCGAACTGCTCCAGGACATCTTCGAGGACAAGGTGCTGGCCGAGGATTTCAGCCTCTACCTGCATCGGCCGACGGCGACGGACCCTGCGCTCGCGCCGCCCGGCTGCGATGCCTTCTACGTGCTTTCGCCGGTGCCGCACCTGGCCGCGCCGGTCGACTGGACGAGTCGCGCCGAGACCTACCGCAAGGCGATTGCAGCCCGGCTCGAGCAGATCCTGCTTCCGGGACTCGCGGAGAATGTTGTAACGTCGCTGGTCATGACACCCGCGGATTTTCGCGACCGGTTGAATTCCTTCCAGGGCGCAGCCTTCGGGATGGAGCCCGTGCTGTCGCAAAGCGCCTGGTTCAGGCCGCACAACCGCAGCGAGGACGTCGAGCATCTTTACCTGGTCGGTGCCGGTACGCATCCGGGCGCAGGCCTGCCAGGCGTGCTGTCTTCCGCGCGGATCCTCGACACGGTGGTTCCCGATGCAGCCACGTTTCGCTGAAGCCGGAATGGCCGCCCGCGACCTGTCTGCGTGCCGCAGCCTGTTGCGCAGCGGGTCGCGCAGTTTTCATGTCGCTTCGCTGTTGTTGCCTGCGCGACTGCACGAGCCGGCGACAGCCTTGTATGCGTTCTGTCGCATCGCCGATGACGCCATCGATGGCGAGGCCGGCTCGCCCGCCGGCAGCGCCGCCGCACTCGCCTTGCTGCGTGCGCGGCTCGCGGCGTGTTATGCGGGTCTGCCGGCGGACAATCCCGTTGACCGTGCCTTTGCCGTGGTCGTCCACAGGCACGCCATCCCCCGCGCGCTGCCCGAATCCCTGCTGGAGGGGTTCGCATGGGATTCCGAAGGGCGGCGCTACCAGGACCTCGCGCAGCTGCGTGCCTATGCGGTCCGCGTGGCCGGTTCGGTCGGCATGATGATGTCGCTGCTGATGGGCGAGCGATCGCCCCGCGTCCTGGCGCGCGCCTGTGACCTGGGCGTCGCCATGCAGCTGACCAACATCGCCCGCGACGTGGGCGAGGATGCGCGCGCCGGCCGCCTGTACCTGCCGACCGACTGGCTGTGCGAAGCGGGCATCGATGCGGAGGCCTGGCTCGCGCGGCCGGTGTTCGATGCAGCGCTGGCTTCGGTGGTGCAGCGCCTGCTCGATGCGGCAGCCCAGCTCTATGACCGTTCGATGGCCGGCATCAGCCGGCTGCCGCTGTCCTGCCAGGCCGGCATGCATGCGGCGCGGCTGATTTACGCGGACATCGGGCGATCACTGCAAAGCTCGGGACTCGACAGCGTGAACCACCGCGTCCGGGTCAGCGATGCGAGGAAGCTGGCCCTGGTCGGGGCATCGCTGGTCGCGACCGTGCGTCCGAGCGCGCAGCTGTCGGACGCGGTCATGGAAGAGTCACGCTACCTGCTCGAGACAATCGGTTCGCGCGCGCCGGTTGTCCTGGAATCCACGCGCATCGGCTGGCTGCTGGAACTGTTCGAGCGCCTCGAGCGGGAACCAGCAATGCAGCGCGAGCGCGCCTGAGTCCTGTCGGGGTTCAGTCCCACCACTGCCGGGGCATCCGGAACGGCAACAGCGCCTGCACCCAGCGGGAATCGAAGCGGGTCAGTGACAGGCTCTCGTGGATGGCGGTGACCGGTTCACCTGCCACCCTTGAACGGATCACGGATCGGCCATAGAACGGCGCATCGACCAGCGTCTGCAGCAGCTGCGCGGGATGCCCGGCATCGCTGCGTGTGGCCCTCGCGATCCGCCAGCGCGTTGGCGGTAATGCCGCAGGTTCGAGGGACTGGAGCGTTTCGATTCCGCCGGCAGTGTCGAACCGCAGCGCCAGGCGTCGTTCATTCCCGTCAAGCTGCGTCACGTCGTAGATCACGACGCTGCCGGAGCGCGTTGCGGCACGCGACCAGTGCCAGCTCCGGAATGCGTGCTCCAGCGGCTCGCTGCCCTGGTTCGAGTCCAGATAGGCGTTGCCGCTCCAGCTCAGGGCCGGCTCCCGCATTCGCACTTCGACGCGGCCCCGGGGTGCCAGCGGAGTCCACCAGTGGCGAGCAGCCGGATCCAGTGCCTCGCTGTGCCGGGTTCGATGCAGCGGTTCGAAGCGCACGCTGCCGCGCAGGGCCAACGGAAGTGGACAGCCCCGTTCGACGATCTGGAACTCCAGCGCATCGCCGCGCCATGCGACGCTGCTGCGGCCGATCTGCAGTGCATCTGCAGACCGCCAGAGCTGGGCCCGGGAACGTTCGGTCATGCACCAGCGTCCGCGACGGTTGCCGTGCAGCACGACATTGAATGCATTGTGCTGTTCGGCAGGCGTCGAAGCCGTGCGTCGCGCGCGCGCGTAGTAAGGCGAGAACACGCTGCCGACGAACACGATGATGGTGAGGCCCTGGAGTCCGTCGTCGCTCAGCGCATCGAGATACCACCAGGTGTAGCCATTGGCCGGAACCGGGCGGTCGAAGCGAGGTCCGCCATCAGGCTCTCGCTCGCCAGCCTTCCCGACAGTGCCGCCATCGGCAGCCCGGGTCCCGGGTGCACGCTGCCCCCCGCCAGGTACAGGCCAGGGATCACGGTTCTCGAGCCCTGTCGGCGAAACGAGGCCTGCCAGCCGTGTGTCGCTGCGCCGTACAGTGCGCCCCCTGTTCCCGGGAAGCGCCGATGAAACTGCGCCGGGGTCGTCAGCTGCATCGGGTGTCGCGGTTCCTGCAGTTGCAGGCCGCAACGCGCCAGCGTCGCGAAAAGGTTCCTTGTGCATGAATCGATCTCCGCGGCCGTGAGGTCCGGCCCGTCGCCGGTGGGCGGTGCATTGACGAGGCAGAACAGTCGCTCGGGTTCACCGGGTCGCTTCAGGCCGGTGTCGTCGCGATCCTGTGCGCAGACATAGATCGTCGGCTGCGAGGGCAGGCGTCGATCGCGAAAGATCTCATCGAACTCCCGCCGGTAGTCGCGGGAAAAGAAGACGGCATGCCGCGTCAATGGCAGGCCCGAAGTGGTTGCCAGCAGGTTGAAGGTGAGCGCGGAGAGTGACCGCCGTTGCAGGCTGCGCTGCGGGGCAATCCGACGCAACTCTTCCCCGAGCAGTCCCTGCGCGAGTGCATCGCTGTCGCCATTGAACACGACCGCGGAACTGGCCAGCCATTCGCCATCATCGAGCTGCACGCCGGACACGCGACCCTGCCGCAGCGTGATGCGTCGCACCGTGGTTGCCTGCCTGCAATCGACACCCAGCGCAGTGGCAAGCCGACCCAGTGCAACCCCGAGCTGGAAAATGCCGCCCTCGACGTCCCACACGCCGTCAGCCTCGACCTGCGCGATCAGCATGAGCGTGGCCGGCGCCTGGAATGGCGAGCTTCCGCAGTAGGTGGAGTAGCGGCCAAACAGCTGTTGCAGGCGCGGATCGCGAAAGTGCCGGCCCAGCGCGCTCCACAGGCTCGTGAAAGGCTGGAGCTGCAGCAATCCCGCGGGGGATCGCCGCGCGATGCGGTGCACCAGGTGGGGCAGGCGAGGACGCTGCTGTCGCAGGTAGCTGTCTTCAAGCGCATCCAGTGTCCGGCGGGCCTGCGCCATGAACGACCTGAAACGCATGGCTTCGGCGGCGCCAGCGAAACGGCCCACCGCATCGGCCGAGGCCGCGACGTCGGTGTAGAGGTCGAGCCTCTCCTCCGGACCCCAGACGTGACTGCCCAGGACCCGCAAGGGTTTCAGCTGCACGAAGCGTTCGAGTGAATGCCCCGCTTCGGCAAAAACCTCATCGAACACCCTGCGCATGGTCAGCACGGTCGGGCCGGCGTCCTGCAGTTGGCCACCCACGGCAGCCGGGCGGAGCTTGCCGCCGGGGGCCTCGCCGCTGTCCAGCAGTCGCACCGGATGGCCCTGAACCGCCAGGCGGATTGCGGCGACCAGGCCGCCCACGCCGGCGCCGACGACGGTGATGGGAGCGCGGTGGTTTGCCGTCATCTGCACGCGGGACGTTGACTCATGGGGTAACGATGTCTAGATTACAGGACAGTCTTAGTCGACAAGCCACCTTTACACTCGGACAGGAGACAGCGTCGTGGATAGCCACAGCAGGATCGAGCGGGCGCTTGCGCAAGCCCTGAAGAGTGCCGGAGGTGACAGTTGTCCGAAAGGGCTGATGGCTGCAGCGCGCTACGCCGTGTTTCCCGGCGGCGCGCGCATTCGCCCCCGGCTTTGCCTCGCGGTGGCGAGGGCCTGCGGCGACGACTGTCCCACGGTCAGTGCGGCCGCTGCCGCCGCCGTCGAGCTGCTCCACTGCGCATCGCTGGTGCACGATGACCTGCCCTGTTTCGATGATGCCTCGGTACGCCGCGGCAGGCCTACCGTGCACCGCGCTTTCGGACAGCCGCTCGCCGTACTCACGGGCGATGCGCTGATCGTGCTGGCATTCCAGACCGTTGCGCGCGTGGGTGAAATCGCACCCCGGCGTCTCACGGCATTGCTGCTCACGCTGACCCGCGCATCCGGCATGCATGGCGGAATTGCCGCCGGCCAGGCCTGGGAGTGCGAGACCAAGGTGTGCCGGTCCGACTACCAGCGGGCAAAGACCGGCGCGCTGTTTGCCGCTGCCACGGTGGCGGGTGCCGCTGCCACAGGCGCCGAATCCAGCAACTGGCAGGCGCTTGGGGAGTACATCGGAGAGGCCTACCAGGTGGCCGATGACATCCGTGATGTCGCGGCCGACCCGGAAGTCATCGGCAAGCAGGTGGGCCGGGACCAGTTGCTGGGCAGGCCCAATGCCGCGCTCGAGCTCGGCCTCGCCGGGGCGACGGCCCACCTGGAAGGCCTGATGGCGCGCGCCCTCGACAGCATCCCGGCCTGCCCGGGTGCCGGGGAGCTGCGCGCCCACATCCTCAGCGAAGCGGGGCGGTTGTTGCCGGCGCAGCTGGTACGGCCCATGCGTGTTGTTGCGTGACGCCTGGCTCAGGGCGCGTGACCGCTGGCTCAGCAGCGGGCAATTCCAGAGCTGGGCCAGCGCGTTTCCACTGACCCGGCCGATCGCACGGCGCCACGCCAGCGCCTGCTTCGATCTGTGTGCCGGGTTTGTCTATTCACAGATCCTGCTGGCCTGCGTGCGGCTGCAATTGTTCGAGAAATTGCGGGCGGGTGCCCTGCCACTTTCACAGCTGGCGGCGGTCTGTGCGTTGCCGGTGCCTGCGATGCGCCAGCTGCTCGAGGCCGCCGCAACGCTCGACCTCGTCGAGTGGCGCGGCGGACAACCTGCCGACCCGCGCTTCGGCCTCGGCTCCCGGGGCGCTGTGCTGCTGGGCAATCCAGCCCTGCAGGCAATGATCGAGCATCACTCGCTGCTGTACGCCGACCTGCAGGATCCCCTGGCACTGCTGCGCGGCAGCGCCGGCGAAACGCGCCTGGGCAAATTCTGGGCGTACGCCGGCAGTTCGCCGGACGCGGCGCTCGGCGACGGCGCAACGGAGGCCTACTCGGAGCTGATGTCGCGATCCCAGCCCCTGGTGTCCGATGCAATCCTCTCCGCCTGCGACCTGCGATCGCATCGCAAGCTTCTCGATATCGGGGGTGGCGAAGGGGGCTTCCTGCTGGCAGCCGCCGCGCGCGCGCCCCGTCTGCAGGGGTTGCTGTTTGACCTGCCGCCCGTTTGCGCGAGGGCAGCTGCGCGGTTCGCCCGCAGCGAGGCCAGCGACCGGCTTCACTGTTGCGCGGGGGACTTCCGGACGGATCCACTCCCGGAAGGCGCGGACATCGTCAGCCTGATCCGGGTGATCCACGACCACGATGACGCGACCGTCCTCGCGCTGCTGCGCGCGATCCGGGCGATTCTGCCTGCGTCCGGACAGCTGCTGATCGCCGAGCCGCTGCGTGCCACGCCCGGTGCCGAGCGCATGGGGGATGCCTATTTCGGCTTCTACCTGCTGGCCATGGGACAGGGGCAGCCACGCTCACGGAGCCAGCTCGCGGAGCTGCTGGAATGTGCTGGCTTCGGCAAGCCCGAGGAGCTGGCCACCCCGGTTCCGCTGCAGACCCGTGTCCTGCTGGCCAGGTCGTCAACTGTGAAGAACACTTGACAATCTAAACCGTCGCAGTATCGTGACACTTCACGAAGTTTGCGGTGTTGATCAAGAGTCCCACCATGTCCCTGCGATCCGAAACACACGCCCTGGACGCCCTGGCGGTGGTCCTGCAGAGGCCCGAGCAGCTGGAACTGCAGCGCCTGGTGCTGCAACCCCCGGGTGAATCCGACGTGGTGGTGGACGTGCAGTGGAGCGGCATCAGCACCGGTACCGAGAAACTGCTCTGGACCGGACGCATGCCACCGTTTCCCGGCATGGGCTATCCGCTGGTTCCGGGCTACGAATCAGTGGGACGTCTCAGTGCTGCTGGCGCCACGTCCGGTCGCCAGGTCGGTGACCAGGTCTTCGTTCCCGGCGCACGATGCTTCGGCGATGTCCGTGGCCTCTTCGGGGGCGCCGCGGCCAAGGTGGTCGTGCCGGGATCGCGCGTCATCCCCATCGATGCCGCGCTGGGTGAGCGTGGCGTGCTGCTGGCACTGGCCGCGACGGCCTACCACGCGGCGGCTGCGCGCGACGCGCTGCAACCGGACCTGATCGTCGGCCATGGCGTACTCGGCAGGTTGCTGGCACGCCTCGCGATTGCAGCCGGTGCCGCGCCGCCGGTGGTGTGGGAGCGCAATGCGGACCGGATGTCGGGCGCGCAGGGCTACAGCGTGCTGCATCCGGACGAAGACCCGCGCAAGGACTACCGCTCGATCTACGACGTCAGCGGTGACGCCACCATCCTCGACAGCCTGCTGCCGCGCCTCGCGCGCGGCGGCGAGATCGTGCTGGCCGGCTTCTACAGCGAGCGTCCGAGCTTCGCGTTTCCCGCCGCGTTCCTGCGCGAGATGCGGCTGCGCGTTGCCGCGGAGTGGAGCGAACCCGACCTGATCGCCGTGCGCGACCTGGCCGCATCCGGCGCGCTGTCGCTGGATGGACTCATCACGCATCGCAGCGGCGCGCTGCAGGCCGAAACGGCCTATCGCACCGCGTTCAACGATGCCGCCTGCCTGAAAATGATCCTCGACTGGAGAGCCTGCGCATGAGCATATCGGCAGTCCGCACGCCCTCGCAGATGCTGCACGATTCCAGGGTCGCGGTGCTGCGCGCCGAGGCGGCGGTGGAACCGGACCTGGTGGTGCCGGCCTCCGCGCCCACGCAAGAAGACGCAGGTGATCGCCATCTACGGCAAGGGCGGCATCGGCAAGAGCTTCGCGCTCGCCAACCTCTCGTACATGATGGCGCAGCTCGGCAAGCGCGTGCTGCTGATCGGCTGCGACCCGAAGAGCGACACGACCTCGCTGCTGTTCGGCGGCCGTGCCTGCCCGACCATCATCGAGACCTCCGCGCGCAAGCGCAACGCGGGCGAGCAGGTGAAGATCGGCGACGTCTGCTTCAAGCGCGACGGCGTGTTCGCGATGGAGCTCGGCGGCCCCGAAGTGGGTCGCGGCTGCGGCGGTCGCGGCATCATCCACGGCTTCGAGCTGCTCGAGAAGCTCGGCTTCCACGAGTGGGGCTTCGACTACGTGCTGCTGGATTTCCTCGGCGACGTGGTGTGCGGCGGCTTCGGCCTGCCCATCGCGCGCGACATGTGCCAGAAGGTCATCGTCGTCGGCTCCAACGACCTGCAGTCGCTGTACGTCGCGAACAACGTCTGCTCCGCGGTCGACTACTTCCGCAACCTCGGCGGCAACGTCGGCGTCGCGGGCATGGTGATCAACAAGGACGACGGCACGGGCGAGGCGGCTGCCTTCGCGAAGGCGGTGGGCATTCCGGTGCTGGCGGCGATCCCCGCGCACGAGGAGATCCGCCGCAAGAGCGCGAACTACGAGATCGTCGGCCGGCCGGGCGACACCTGGGCCCCGCTGTTCGAGCAACTGGCCACGGAAGTCGCCGAGGCACCGCCGGTGCGGCCCAAGCCGCTGGCTCCGGACGCATTGCTGGGCCTGTTCAAGGGCGAGGCGGTGGGCCGCGGCGTCGTGCTCGAGCCGGCAACGCTCGAGGACATGTGCGGTGGCGCCGCGCTGATCGAAAAGCCCTCCCTCGAAGTCCACTACGAAACCGTCTGACATGCAGCCGCAGCCAGAAATCAAAGCTCGAGGCCGTCAAGCGGCGATGGGCTCGGCTGTCACGCCGGCAAGGACGAGCTGCGTCGTGCCGCCGCTGCGGCGGGCAAGAGCGAGACGCTCGACCGCTACGCTGCCGACTATCCGGTCGGTCCGCATGACCAGCCGCAGAGCATGTGCCCGGCCTTCGGCTCGTTGCGCGTGGGCCTGCGCATGCGCCGCACGGCCACGGTGCTTTCCGGCTCCGCGTGCTGCGTGTACGGGCTGACGTTCACGTCGCATTTCTACGGCGCGCGCCGCAGCGTCGGCTACGTGCCGTTCAATTCCGAGTCGCTGGTGACCGGCAAGCTGTTCGAGGACATCCGCGAAGCGGTGTTCAAGCTGGCCGATCCCGAGAAGTACGACGCGATCATCGTCACCAACCTCTGCGTGCCCACCGCTTCGGGCGTGCCGCTGCAGATCCTGCCGCCGGAGATCAACGGCGTGCGCATCGTCGGCATCGACGTGCCGGGATTCGGCGTGCCGACGCATGCCGAGGCCAAGGATGTGCTGGCCGGCGCGATGCTCAAGTACGCGCGCAGCGAGGTCGAGCGCGGTCCGGTGCTGGCGCCGCGCGGCGGTCGCAACGCACGTCCGACCGTGACACTGGTCGGCGAGATGTTTCCGGTGGATCCGGTCGGCATCGGCATGATGCTCGAGCCGCTGGGCCTGGCCGCAGGACCGGTGGTTCCGACGCGCGAATGGCGCGAGCTGTACGCCGCGCTGGACTGCGCAGTGGTTGCCGCGATCCATCCGTTCTACACGGCGTCCTTCCGGGAGTTCACGGCCGCGGGTCGCGCCATCGTCGGGTCGGCGCCCGTGGGCCATGACGGCACGGCCGCCTGGCTCGAAGCGATCGGCGAGGCCTGCGGTGTCGAGGCCGACAAGGTGGCTGCTGCACAGAACCGGTTCCTGCCCGCGATCAAGGCGGCGCTTGCCGACAAGCCGATCAACGGGCCGCATCACGCTGTCCGGCTATGAAGGCTCGGAGCTGCTGGTCGGCCGCCTGCTGGTGGAGAGCGGCGCGGACCTGCGCTACGTCGGCACCGCCTGTCCGCGCACCCCGTGGTCGGAAGCCGATCGCGACTGGCTCGAGTCGAAGGGCGTCCGCGTGGTCTATCGCGCCTCGCTGCAGCAGGACATCGCTGCCGTCGAGGAGTTCGAGCCGGACCTCGCCATCGGCACGACGCCGGTCGTGCAGCATGCGAAGGAGCGTGCCATACCGGCGCTCTACTTCACCAACCTGATCTCCGCGCGGCCGCTCATGGGCGTTGCCGGCGCCGGATCGCTGGCCCAGGTCGTCAATGCGGCCATGGGCAACAAGGCGCGCTTCGACGAGTTCAAGGAATTCTTCGCCGGTGTCGGCGAGGGCCATGCCGCGGGCGTCTGGTAGGACGTGCCCGCAGGATCGACCCGGAGTTCCGCGAGCAGTACAAGCGCCAGCTGGCGCGAAGCAGACGGCCAAGCGCAAGGTCGAGGAGCCGGTCTGATGCTGGTGATCGATCACGACCGGGCGGGCGGCTACTGGGGGGCGGTGTACGTCTTCACGGCCGTCAAGGGCCTGCAGGTGATCATCGACGGCCCGGTCGGTTGCGAGAACCTGCCCGTGACCTCGGTGCTGCACTACACCGACGCGCTGCCGCCGCATGAGCTGCCGATCGTCGTCACGGGCCTGTCCGAAGACGAGCTCGGCCAGCACGGCACCGAGAAGGCCATGAAGCGGGCGCATCGCACGCTGGATCCGGACCAGCCCGCGGTGGTGGTCACCGGTTCGATCGCCGAGATGATCGGCGGCGGCGTGACGCCGGAAGGCACGAACATCCAGCGCTTCCTGCCGCGCACCATCGACGAGGACCAGTGGCAGAGCGCCGATCGCGCCATGTGCTGGCTGTGGACGCAGTACGGCCGGAAGAAGATCCCGGAGCGCAAGCCGCGCGCCGCCGGCGAGAAGCCGAGGGTCAACCTGATCGGGCCCGAGCTACGGCTACTTCAACACGTGGTCCGACCTCGCCGAGATCCGCCGGCTGGTCGAAGGCATCGGCGCCGAGATCAACCTGGTCTTCCCGCTCGGCTGCCATCTGGCCGACATTCCGAGGCTGGTCGATGCCGACGTCAACGTCTGCATGTACCGCGAGTTCGGCCGCATGCTGTGCGAGACGCTGGAGCGGCCCTACCTGCAGGCGCCGATCGGCCTGCACAGCACCACGAAGTTCCTGCGCAAGCTCGGGCGAACTGCTCGGGCTCGATCCGGAGCCGTTCATCGACGCGGGAGAAGCACACCACGATCAAGCCGCTGTGGGACCTGTGGCGCTCCGTCACGCAGGACTTCTTCGCCACGGCGAGCTTCGGCGTCGTCGCCAACGAGACCTATGCGCGCGGCCTCCGCAACTTCCTCGAGACCGAAATGGGATTGCCCTGCAACTTCGCTGTGTCGCGCAGCGCCGGCGTCAAGCCGGACAACGAAGCCGTGCGCAAGCTCGTCCAGGACGAAGCCGCCGCTGGTGCTGTTCGGCAGCTACAACGAGCGCATGTACCTGGCCGAGGCGGGCGCCCGCGCGCATGTACATCCCGGCGTCGTTCCCCGGCGCGATCATCCGCCGGCATACCGGCACGCCGTTCATGGGCTACTCCGGCGCGACCTACCTGGTCCAGGAAGTCTGCAACGCGCTGTTCGATGCGCTGTTCCACATCCTGCCGCTCGGCAGCGAGCTCGACAAGGTCGATCCGACGCCGTCGCGCCTGCACCGGGAACTGCCGTGGAGCGACGCAGCCAAGGAAGCGTTCGACAGCTAGTCGAAGCGCAGCCGGTGCTGGTGCGGATCTCGGCCGCGAAGCGACTGCGCGATGCGGCCGAGACGGGCGCGCGCCGCGCCGGGGAAGAAGAGGTCACGCCGGAGCGCGTGACAGGAATCGCGCACCGCCGCTGCAGACAGCCGGAGCCGGCATGAGTGGCGATTGCAGAAGGAGATCCGGCCGCGAAAGCGGACGGTATGTGCATCGGGGTGCCCGCGGTCCGCGATGTTCGGGCTGCGCGTGACAGGCGCCGTGGTGGCCCATGCGCGTAAGGCCAGTTGTTGTGGAGGTCATGTGTATGGCTGAGGAAACGAGAGGCTCGCTGTCGGGACTGACCGAAGACGAGGCGAAGGAATTTCACTGCATCTTCGTGACCAGTTTCATCGTGTTCACGTTGATCGCCGTCGTTGCCCACTTCCTGGTGTGGCAGTGGCGTCCGTGGCTGTGACCAGTCGGGTTGGCCTTGGCCCTGCGGTCAGGGAAGTTCTTGATAGGAGAACTAAAAATGTGCCGGATATGGCTATTGTTCGATCCACGACGAGTGTTGATTGCCCTGTTCACGTTCCTGTTCGTGCTTGGCTTGCTGATTCATTTCATCCTGCTGAGCACAAACCAGTTCAACTGGCTCGAAGCATCCGGCGCACCGACGGCTGCATCGGCAGCAGTCGACGCCGTTGTCGTAAGGCAGGCGCGGCATCGCGCGATGCCTGTGTGCTTGCGGCAGCGGACGTGGTGTGCGTCGAAACGTTCCCACCCGTCCGCTGCTGGAAGCGACAGTGACTTGGACACCAAGGTTGCTTAGAGCTTGAGGGTTCACACCATGTCGATGCTCAGCTTCGAGAGAAAGTACCGGGTCCGCGGAGGAACGCTGATCGGCGGTGACCTGTTCGACTTCTGGGTGGGGCCGTTCTACGTCGGCTTCTTCGGCGTCACGACGATATTCTTCGCCGTGCTGGGCACGGCGCTGATCGTCTGGGGTGCGGCCATCGGGCCGACCTGGAACCTGTGGCAGATCAGCATCGCGCCGCCGGACCTGAGCTACGGCCTCGACGCTCGCGCCGCTGCAGGACGGCGGGCTCTGGCAGCTCATCACGATCTGCGCCGTCGGGGCCTTCGTGTCCTGGGCGCTGCGCGAGGTGGAGATCTGTCGCAAGCTCGGCATCGGCTTGCACGTGCCGTTCGCCTTCGGGTTCGCGATCTTCGCCTACGTCTCGCTGGTGGTGATCCGGCCGCTGCTGATGGGCGCCTGGGGTCACGGCTTTCCCTACGGCATCCTGAGCCACCTCGACTGGGTGTCGAACACGGGCTACCAGTACCTGCACTTCCACTACAACCCGGCGCACATGCTGGCCGTGAGCTTCTTCTTCGCCACGACCTTCGCGCTGGCCCTGCACGGGTCGCTGATCCTGTCGGCCACCAACCCGCCGAAAGGCGAACCGGTCAAGACGGCGGAGCACGAGAACACGTTCTTCCGCGACACCATCGGCTACTCGATCGGCACGCTCGGCATCCATCGCCTCGGCCTGTTCCTGGCGCTGAACGCGGCTTTCTGGAGTGCGGTCTGCATCGTCATCAGCGGACCGTTCTGGACGCGGGGATGGCCGGAATGGTGGAGCTGGTGGCTCAACCTGCCGGTCTGGAACTAGGTGCCGGAGAACAACATGGCTGAATACCAGAATCTCTTCACACGCGTGCAGGTGCGCGCTCCGGCCTACGCGGGCGTGCCGTTGCCCAGTGGTGTGTGGGTGCGGCAGGGCAAGCCGGTCTTCAGCCACTTGCTCGGGCGCATCGGCGACGCGCAGATAGGCCCGATCTACCTGGGCTGGACTGGCATCGCCTCGCTGCTCTGCGGCTTCATCGCGATCGAGATCATCGGCCTCAACATGCTGGCGTCGGTGAACTGGAATCCGATCCAGTTCATCCGCCAGCTGCCCTGGCTGGCGCTGGAGCCGCCGGCGCCCGAAGTACGGGCTGCGGATCCCGCCATTGAACGAGGGCGGGTGGTGGCTGATGGCGGGCTTCTTCCTGACCACTTCCATCCTGCTGTGGTGGGTCCGCATGTACCGGCGCGCCAGGGCGCTGGGCATGGGCACGCACGTCGCCTGGGCATTTGCCGCGGCGATCTGGCTGTACCTCGTGCTCGGATTCATCCGCCCGCTGCTGATGGGCAGCTGGAGCGAGGCGGTGCCCTTCGGCATCTTCCCGCACCTCGACTGGACCGCGGCGTTCTCGATCCGCTACGGCAACCTGTTCTACAACCCGTTCCACATGCTGTCGATCGCCTTCCTGTATGGCTCGGCGCTGCTGTTCGCGATGCACGGCGCGACCATCCTCGCGGTCAGCCGGTTCGGCGGTGAGCGCGAGATCGAGCAGATCGTCGATCGCGGCACGGCGGGCGAGCGTGCCGCGCTGTTCTGGCGCTGGACGATGGGCTTCAACGCCACGGTCGAATCCATCCATCGCTGGGCCTGGTGGTTCGCGGTGCTGTGTCCGCTCGGCGGGCGGCATCGGCATCCTGCTGACCGGCACCGTCGTCGACAACTGGTACCTGTGGGCCGTCAAGCACGGCATGGCACCGTCCTATCCGCAGGTCTTTCCGCCGGTCGTGGATCCGGCCTCGCCGGGGAGCGCGCCATGAGTCGGGCTTTCAACGCCTTCAAGCGTGCCGCTGGCCACGCTGCTTGTTGCGGCGGTGCTGCTGGCAGGCTGCGAGCGCCCGCCGGTCGAATCGCAGCAGATCGGCTATCGCGGTGTCGCGATGGGAACGGTCAGCAATCCGCGCATCACCGCGGAAAGCTGCAGGCGGCTCAACCGCTGTCCCGACTGCGTTGCCCGCGGTGCCCGCAGGACGGGCCGCTGGCCGGTACCGTCTACAAGAACGTGCAGGTGCTCGACGACCTGAGCGTCGCGGAGTTCACGCGCGTGATGCTGGCGATCACGCAGTGGGTTGCGCCCCAGGACCAGAGCTGCGCCTACTGCCACGGCGGCGACGATCTCGCGGCCGACGACCTGTACACCAAGGTGGTGTCGCGGCGGATGCTGCAGATGGTTCGCGACATCAACGCGAACTGGAAGGACCACGTCGCGCGCCACGGGCGTGACCTGCTACACCTGCCATCGCGGCAAGGCGGTGCCGGAGAACATCTGGTTCAAGGATCCGGGTCCGGCGCATGCGTCGGCGATGGCGGGCAACCTGCGCGGGCCAGAACGCACCGTCGGCCGATGGTCGGGCTGGCGTCGCTGCCGAACGATCCGTTCTCGCAGTTCCTCGTGGAGCCGATCGAGCATCCGCGTGGTAGTCCACCGACGGCGCTGCCCGGCGACGACGACGACGTCGAACATCAAGGACACCGAGGGCACCTACGGGCTGATGATGCACATGTCGCAGGCGCTCGGCGTCAACTGCACGTTCTGCCACAACAGCCGCTCGTTCGCGGAGTGGGACGGCAGCACGCCGCAGCGTGTGACCGCGTGGCACGGCATCCGCATGGTGCGCGACCTGAACGTGCGACTACCTCGAGCCGCTTGACGGCCGACCTTCCCGGCGAACCGCCTCGGGCCGACGGGCGACGTACCGAAGATCAACTGCGCGACCTGCCACCAGGGCGTGAACAAGCCGCTGCTCGGGCGTGAGCATGCTGACGGACTACCCCGAGCTGGCCGGCAGGCGAGCCGCCCGGCAGCCGCGCCAGCGCCGAGCCGCACCGGTAGCCATGGCCGCCGCGGCCGCAGCGCTCGAGCCCGACTGATGGAGGTCCTGCTCGCGCAGCCCCGCGGCTTCTGTGCCGGCGTCGTCGGGCGATCGACATCGTGGAGCAGGCGCTGCGGATCCACGGCGCGCCTGTCTACGTCTTCCACGAGATCGTGCACAACGGTTACGTCGTGCGCGACCTTGCGATCGCGTGGCGCCGTCTTCGTCGACGACATCGACAGCATTCCGCCCGGCGCGGTGACCGTATTCAGCGCGCATGGCGTCTCGGATGCCGTCGTGTCGCAGGCGCAGGGCACGGCAGCTGCGCGATCATCGACGCGACCTGCCCGCTGGTCGCCAAGGTGCACCTGCAGGCGCAGCGCTACGCACGGCACGGCGATTCGAGTCGTGATGATCGGTCATCCGGGCCACGAGGAAGTGGAGGGCACGATGGGCTCCGTCGACGGCGCCGGTGCACCTGGTCTCGACGCCGGCCGACGTCGCCGCACTGCAGCTGCGACCCGGGCCGGCAACGTCGCCTACGTCACGCAGACCACCCTGAGCGTCGACGACACGCGCGCGACTCATCGAGGCGCTGCGGCGCGCGCTATCCGGACATCGAGGGCCCGGACCTCGACGACATCTGCTACGCGACGCTGAACCGCCAGCGTGCCGTGCGCGAGCTGGCGGCGCAGGTCGACCTGGTGCTGGTCGTCGGCGCCCGCAACAGCTCCAACTCGAATCGGCTGCGGGAAGTGGCGAGCCAGTGCGGGGTTGCCGGCCTATCTGATCGAGGATGCAGAGCGAGATCGAGCCGGGCTGGCTGGCAGGGCGTGCAGACGCATCGGCGTGACGGCCGGTGCCTCGGCGCCCGAGATCCTCGTGCACGGCGGCGCTGCGCGAGCGGCTGCGCGCGAACTGGGTGCGCGGTTCCGATGCGGCAGTTGCCGGGCGCTGCGCGAGAGCGTGACCTTCCGGCTGCCGCGATGCTTGCGGCCCCGGCGAAGCGTGGCCTGAGCCATGGCGCCGGCCGTCAACGCCCGGCGGTCCGCGCTCGCAGGCTCGCGTTGCAGGCGGCTGTGCCGGCGACTCGCGGCCGATTGGCGCGCGCAGAATGCCCGTCGGCATCGAGGCCCGCATCCTTCAGGACCTCGTCGCGGGTGCCGTGCTCGAGGATAGCGATCCGGCAAGCCCAGGTTGCAGCAGCGGACACGGCAATGCCGCGCGGCAGCCAGGCATTCACCGACGGCGCTGCCTGCGCCGCCGGCGATCGCGTTCTCCTCGAGCGTCACCAGCAGGTCGTGGCTGCCGCGCCATCGCGCAGCACCATGTCCGCGATCGAGCGGCTTGACGAAGCGCATGTTGACCACGGTTGCATCGAGCTGCTCCGCGACCTTCAGCGCCGACGGCGCAGCAGCGTCCCGAATACCAGCAGCGCGACACCGCGTGCCCTGGCGACGCAGCTCGGCCGTTGCCAGCGGCAGCATCTGCGGGGCACGCGGCGCGACGCCGGCGTCGGGCGCTGGTGGCCGTCGGATACCGGACCGCGACCGGCCCGGCAGATGATCGTCCGCGTGTGCAGCATGTCGCGCAGTTCGGCGCCGTCGCGGGCGTCATGACGACCAGGCCCGGAATGCAGCGCAGGTAGCTCAGGTCGAAGCTGCCGTTGTGCGTGGCGCCGTCGGGCCCGACGAGGCCGCGCGCGATCGATCGCAAACAGGACCGGCAGGTCCTGGATCGCGACGTCGTGGATGAGCTGGTCGTAGGCGCGCTGCAGGAACGTCGAATAGATCGCGACGACCGGCTTGAGCCCGCGGCTTGCGAGGCCGGCCGCGAAGCGTCGACGCTGTGCTGCTCGGCGATGCCGACATCGAAGTAGCGGTCCGGAAAGCGCGCCGCGAACTCGCACCAGGCCGGAGCCTTCGCGCATGGCCGGCGTGATCGCGACCAGCCGCGGATCGCGGCGCGGCTGTGTCGCAGAGCCAGTCGCCGAACACCTGCGTGTACGTCGGCGGCTGGCTTGGCGGCCGCGGCGATGCCCACCGCCGGATCGAACGGCGTCACGCCGTGGTACTTGACCGGATCGGCCTCCGCCGGCGCGTAGCCCTGGCCCTTGCGGGTCACGACGTGCAGCAGGCGCGGACCCTGCTGCCGGCGCATCGTGTCGCAGCACGCGCAGCAGCCCGGGCAGGTCATGGCCGTCGACCGGGCCGAAGTACTGCGAAGCCGAGTTCCTCGAACAGTTGTCCGGGCACCACCAGGCCCTTGAGCTGGCGTTCCGCGCGGTCCGCCATCTCCAGCAGGCGCGGACCCTGGCCAGGAAGCGTCGCCCGCCCTCGCGCATGCCGTGTAGCCACGGCTGGACGAGCAGCCTCGCGAGGTAGTCGGCACATCGCGCCGACATTCGGCGAGATCGACATGCGGTTGTCGTTCAGCACGACCAGCAGGTCGACGTCGAGCGCGCCGGCGTGATCGAGCGCCTCGTAGGCGAGGCCAGCCGTCATGCCGCCGTCGCCGATGATCGCCACGGACTTGCTGGTCATCGCCCTGCCGGTCGTTGGCGATCGCGATGCCGAGCGCGGCGCTGATCGACGTGCTGGAATGACCGGCGCCGAAGCTGTCGTACGACGCTTTCCTCGCGCTGCAGGAAGCCGGAAAGTCCGCCGCGGCGGCGGATCGTCGTCGAGGCGGTCGCGGCGCCCGGTCAGCACCTTGTGCGGATAGCACTGGTGTCCGACATCCCAGACGAGCGAATCGCGTGGCGTGTCGAAGCAGTAGTGCAGCGCGATGGTCAGCTCGACGGTGCCGAGGCCGGCCGCACAGATGTCCGCCAGAGCTCGCGACGCTGCTGACCAGGTACTGGCGCAGTTCGTCGGCCAGGGACTGCAGTTGCGGCAGCGGTGAGCTCCCGCAGTTGCGCCGGATCATCGATGTGGTCCAGCAGGGACTGTCCCGCAACGGGTGCGACTACGGGTTGTGCCGCGAGTCGTGCCGTTGCCGGCAGGAGGGGTGTGCTGACAACGGCATTCATGCCCGGTCCTCGAGTGGTGTCGGTCGCAGGCTCCAGCGCCACAGGGCTTCCGATGGCAGCGGCAGCACCATGAACCAGTGTTCGAGTATTGCCAGCACCATCAGGCTGGCGAGCAGGCTGTAGCCGGTGACTTCGCCGGCCGTTGCGGCCGGATCGATTGCGCTCTGCACCAGCACCACCGTGATGACGGTCGAGATGGTGACGGAGAACGGGAACAGCGCATTCATGCGGCGTTTGCGGAAGAAGCCCTTCAGGTACTGCATGTGGTCCGGCAGGAACTGCTCGCCGAGGTTCGGCACCCCGAAGAACAGGTTCAGCTTGGCGCTCTGCCGCATGCCCCACAGGACCATGAACGTCCAGAAGCCGAACTGGTTGCTGCCGCCGGCGGTGAGCCACCAGAGCGCGGCGGCGACCACGATGATCGCGAGCTCGTGATAGAGGATGGCCTGTATGGCATGGAGGAAATGGGGCCAGCCCGTGCAGCTGTCGGCGCAGGCATGACGCCGCGGCCCGGTGATGAACCCCATCAGGAAGCCCATCTCGAGCCAACCCCAAACAAGGACGGCGCAGCTGAAGGCGATATAGGCGCCGGCTACGCTCTCGTCACTGGCGCTGCGTTCCAGTCCCCAGGCTGCGACTGCCAGCAGCAACGTGGCTGCAAACAGGCTCAACGGAAAGCTGCGCGGCCGCAACCGGTTGAGGAACAGGATCACGCCTGTCGCGGACCACCAGATGGCCACGGCGAACAGGGCAGGCAATCCGTAGGCGGCCATGGTTCCCCGATTCCCGGCCCTACCAGGCCGGGGTCATGCTGACCTGCTCGGGCAGGTCATTGTGCTGCACCGGCAGGAAGTACAGCCGCAGCGAATGCAGCCACCCCCTGCAGCGATAGCACTCCGGCCGCGCAGCGTTGCCCAGCAGTCCGCCACGCGCCTTGGCTTCGTCCAGCGCGACGGACATGAGGCGCAACCGCTCGAGTCCGGCGCGGAACGCCGGCGCATCGATGTCGAGCGTCAGCGGGAAGACCTGGCGCGTGCATCTCCGAGGTGATGCGGAACACCGTGTAGTCGTACTCGGTCGATATCCATGCCGAAGGCCTTGTAGAGCTCGGGCCGCGCATGGTCGCGCACGTACATGGTCGCGTAGACGGCCAGCAGGAAGAAGCGGATCCACAGCTTGTTGATCCCGCGCAGCAGCGTGGGGTCGCTGCGCATCAGCAGCGCGAAGGCCTCGCCATGGCGGAACTCGTCGTTGCACCACTGCTCGAACCACCGGAAGATCGGATGGAAGCGCCGCTCCGGATGCCGCTCGAGGTGGCGGAAGATCGTGATGTAGCGCGCGTAGCCGATCTTCTCCGACAGGTACGTTGCGTAGAAGATGAACTTGGGGCGGAAGTAGGTGTACTTCTTCGCGCGCGTCAGGAACCCGAGGTCGACGGCAAGGCCGAAATCCTTGAGCGACTTGTTGATGAACCCGGCATGCCGGCTTTCGTCGCGGGCCATGTAGCCCATCAGCTCGCGGATGTCGGGATTGGTCACGTGCTTGCGGATCTCGCTGTACAGCACGCAGCCGGAGAATTCGGCCGTGACCGAGCTGACGAGGAAATCGAGGAACTCCTGGTGCAGGGCCGGCTGGCAGCTCGCGGACCTCGCCGGCGAAAGCCGCGTCGCGCTCGAAATGGTCGTTGTTCACGTCCGCGCGGAACTCCGCCATCATCCGGTCCCATTCGGCCCGCACCGGCGACACGTCGAGCCGGTTCATGGCCTCGTAGTCCGTGCGGTAGAACCGGGGGCTGAGCAGGGTGTTGGATTCCGCGCGCTGGGTCGCATCTTCCCGCGTCGCGATCACTGCAGTGGCGTTCATTGCTGTTGCACTCCTAGAGATCGGAAGTCGGCGTCGTCATCAGCTGCGCGAAGACGTCGACATTGGTTGGCCCGAAGACCTCGAGATTCACGACGCTGGCCCGTCATCGGGTCGTCGAGCGAGAGTCGGCCGTCGGCCCAGCGGGTCAGCTGGAAGGGCGGCAGCGGACCGACTTCCTCGCGACGGCGTTCACGCGCCAGGCTCGCGCAACACGCCGCGCAGGAAGCCGTTGGTGCCCGGCTGCACCGTGGTGACCACCTGGCCGGCCTGCGTGTCGTAGACGGTGATGCCGCCGTTGGCCATGTCCTCGAAGCGCAGTTCGCGCGTACTCACCGCTTCGGCCACCGGCATCCGCGTTGCGCCCACCCCGTTGTGGCGCGACAGGGCCACCAGGGCCAGCGACACCGCGATCAGCGCGGCCGCGCCGAGCAGCGCAGCCTTGGGAAACTGCTGTGCTGTGGTGATCGTGGCTCATGGATGGCTCGTCCCTCACGCGGCCAGGCTGTGGGCTGCGGCGCTGGAGCGGCGGCGCGGCAGGCGTCGCGACAGTGCCCGGCAGCGCGTCACGCAGCGCTTCGATCGAGGATGGCGGAGACCCTTGCGACCTCCGGCACCGTGCGCAGCATCGCCTCGGGCCTGGAGAACCGCCACGGCCGGACATGCGGCCAGGTCAGCAGGTAGCCCAGACGCTGGCCCTGCAGCAGCGCGACGGAGATCTCGCCGGTGCCGTCCGGGTAGGCGCGCATCGAGGCGGAATCGACGATGGTGAATGGAATGTTCACGCTCATCGGCAGCGCGATGCCGTGTCGCATCACGATGCGGCGGTTGGTCACGCGTGTAGACGGTGTTCTGCGCTGTCAGGCGCGCCAGCAGCGGTGAGCAGGCCCACGACCACCGCACCGAGCAGCAGCAGCCAGCTGCAACCCAGCAGGATTCCGGTCGCGGGATCACCGCGAGCGGCTCCCTCGATCGCCTGCCAGGCGATCAGCAGCCCGAAATAGAGGCCGAACTTGCGGACATGGAATCCGCGCCGTGCCAGCGACCGCCAGTCCGGCGAACCCTGCCACAGCACGTGTTCGCCGCGTGGCAGCTCGGCCGGCAATCCCTTGACGGGCTCGAAGTCGTATTCGCTGTTCATAGCCAGGGTCCAAGGCGGGAGGGTTCGGCGTAGAGCTGTCCGCCGGCGAAATAGGCGGTAGATGCGGTCTTCCTCCGCCAGCGTCACCTGGTCGGGGTTCGACAGGCCCGGTGCATCGGCAAACTGCGCGGCGAGCAACGAACTGACCTCGACGCGCCTGCGCCAGCTGTGCACGCGCGCAAGCGTCATGGGGACCAGCACGGACCGGGATCCGGTCGCAGTCGGCACCTCGACCTGGAGATAGCGGACCTGGGGTTCGGCGCGATCGACCCAGAGATCGCGCACGACGCCTGCGGTCTCGCCGTCGGCACCGATCACGTCCATGCCGCGCGGATCCGGGTCGCGCTTCGCCACCGTGAAGTCGGTTGCCACGCGCATCGGCACGATCATCGGCAACCCGTCGAGCGTGTGCTCCGGATGGTTGGCGCGCTCGACCCAGGCGGCCGGGCCAACGCCATCCAGCAGCGGATTGCCCGTGGGCTCCAGCGGTGCACCCGGCCACGGCGCCACGGGCTCGGCCTTCAGGCTGCGCTGGTCCTTGGCCATGTCCGGTGCAGTCACGGTGCGACCATCCGCCAGCAGGAAGGTCTTGGGCGAAGGCATCGCCGGAAAGCCCTGCAGCTTCACGCGCGGGCTGCGCGCGGAGCGATCGGACTCCAGCGGATAGCCCTCGCGCTTGTCCTCGCGGCGCAGGTAGATGATGAGGCCGATGAAGAAGATCCAGAACCCGTACAGGACGAGCTGGGCCACGTCGATATAGCTTGTGATGGCGCCGATTTCCATGAACGCAGGCTCCTTGGGTGGATCGAATCAGCCGGGCAACGCGGCAATTCCGAAGCGGTTTGAAAGGGGTTGGGCGGGTGACCGGTTGGTCTGCACCAGCGGCCCGAGGGCCACCAGCGCTGCGAACAGCAGGGCGATCTCGACGTGGTAGACGACGCCGTAGCCGGTATCCACGCCCGCTCATGGCCGGCCCCAGCGCGCCGCTTGCGGCGAGGCCGCCGACGACGTCACGCAGCAATCCGCCGGTGACGATGGCCAGGCCCATGGCGCTGGCCTGGACGGCGCCCCATGCGCCAAGTGCCAGGCCGCTCTCGCCGTTCTGTTCGCGCGACATCGCGGAGGCCAGGCCACCCACGCTGAACAGGCCGCCACCAAAGCCGATCAGCAGCGTGCCGAGCCGAAACAGCCCTGCCGATTCCAGCGGCCCGGCGAACACCACGATGGAGAAGGCCAGCAGGCCGATCAGCGCGCCAATGGCCGCGATGCGCGCGGGATCCGCGCCACGACCGAGCTGGCGCGCGGCGAGCGCAAAGGCCGCCAGGGATCCCGCCGCCAGCAGCGCGGTCAGTGAGGTCGTCGCACTCACGGTGAGGCCCAGCACTTCCGCGCCGTAGGGCTCCAGCACGATCTCCTGCATGCTGAATCCGGCCGTGCCGAGGCCGATGGCAACGAGGAAGCGACGCGCGCGCCGCTGCGTGATGTAGCGCTGCCAGGAATCACGGAACGCGACGCGCGGCTGCTGCAGGGAAGTGCGCGCGGGATCGCGCGGCTCCTGCTTCCACAGCGCGATGCCGTTCAGCACGATGGTCACCACCGCCGCGCCCTGCACCACCTTGATCAGTCGCAGCTGGCTGAAGTCCTGCAGCAGCAGGCCGAGGGCCAGGCTGCTGCCGGCGAGGCCGACCAGCAGCATCACGTACATCAGCGCAACCACGCGATGCCGCACGGCGGGTGGTGCGAGGTCAGTCGCCAGTGCCAGGCCCGCGGTCTGCGAGGTCTGCAGGCCGGCGCCCACCATGAGGAACGCGAGTGCGGCGGCGACCTGGCCGATCACCACCGGGCCATGGGTGTCGCCCGAGAGGATGATCAGTGCGAACGGCATGATCGCAAGGCCACCGAACTGCAGCAGCGACCCCATCCAGATATAGGGCACGCGCCGCCAGCCCAGCAGCGAGCGGTGGTTGTCCGAACGAAACCCGATCAGCGTGCGAAACGGCGCGAACAGCAGCGGCAGCGACACCATCAGGGCCACGAGGCCTGCCGACAGGCGCAGCTCGACGATCATCACGCGGTTCAGCGTGCCGATCAGCAGTGCGGTCGCGACGCCGACGGAAACCTGGAACAGGGACAGGCGCAGCAGGCGGCCCAGCGGCAGGTCCTTGGTCGCCGCGTCGGCGAACGGCAGGAAGCCTGCGCCGATCCGCATCCAGCCGCGCGCCAGGTTGTCCCCGAGCACCGTCATCTGCGAGTGAGCTCCAGTGCCTGGGAGGTGTAGAAGCCGCTTGCGATGCGCGAGCTGCGCGAGGGCTGCCAGTCCGACAATCCCGGCTCGGCCGCAATGCGCCGGTGCAGTTCGCGCTCGCGGACCGGCTCGATGGCAGGGGCCCGGTCGCCGCGCGGAAACAGGGTTCCGACCGCATGCATGGTGGCCAGCAGCGGATTGCTCGGGGCGAAGGTGAACACCATCGAGTGGTCGGTGCGGGCCGCCAGTCCCACCAGGGCATGGATCACGTCGGGAGCGCGGTAGTGGATGAGCGAGTCCATCGCCACGACATGGTCGAATCGCCCGAGGTTCGGCAGGAACATGTCG
Source organism: uncultured Pseudomonadota bacterium (assembly GCA_963785055.1). Classification (GTDB taxonomy): domain Bacteria; phylum Pseudomonadota; class Gammaproteobacteria; order Steroidobacterales; family Steroidobacteraceae; genus ZC4RG30. The sequence continues at coordinate 606,151 of CAWATT010000004.1, read as the reverse complement.
CCTACGCGGAACTCGAGCAGCCCCGGGGCGAGATCCGCGGGGACGCGCTCGCGGGCGAGGCCCACCAGGGTCGGCGAGAGATCTATGGCCACCACCTGCGCGCCGCGACGCGCGGCTTCGAACGCGAGTGCCCCGGTGCCGCAGCCGGCATCGAGCAACCGGCGGCCGCGAAGATCCGGTGGCAGCAGGTCGAGCAGCGTGGATCGCATGCGGTCGCGGCCGGCGCGCACGGTGGAGCGGATCCGACCGACCGGTGCGTCGGAAGTCAGCCGCGCCCAGGCGTCCACCGCCGTGCGGTCGAAATAGGTTTCGATCTCGTTGCGCCGCCGGTCAAGCGTTGCAGTCGCCATCACTCGTACCCCAGCAGGTCGAAGATCTCGCGATCCTTCATCGGCTCGGCGACCAGCGGGTCGGTGCCGTCCCACAGCGCCTGCGCCAGGCGCAGGTACTCGTTCTTGACCGCCTCCAGTTCCGGCGAGCTCTCCATCTCGAACAGCGTCGACTTCTTGAGCCGGCTGCGACGGATCACGTCGAGATCCGGAAACAGCGCCATGGTCTTGAGGCCGACCTTGTCGTTGAAGCGATCGATCTGGTCCGTCGCGGCGCTGCGGTTGGCGATCACGCCGCCGAGGCGCACGTTGTAGTTCTTGGCCTTGGCCTGGATCGCCGCCACGATGCGGTTCATCGCGAAGATCGAATCGAAGTCGTTGGCGGTGATGATCAACGCCCGGTCCGCATGCTGCAGCGGAGCGGCGAAGCCGCCGCAGACGACGTCGCCGAGCACATCGAAGATGACCACATCGGTGTCTTCGAGCAGGTGGTGCTCCTTGAGCAGCTTCACCGTCTGTCCGACGACATAGCCGCCGCAGCCGGTGCCCGCCGGCGGACCGCCGGCCTCGACGCACATCACGCCGTTGTAGCCGGTGTAGACGAAGTCCTCGGGGCGCAGTTCCTCGGCGTGGAAGTTCACCGACTCGAGCACGTCGATGACCGTGGGCACGAGCCGCTTGGTCAGCGTGAAGGTCGAATCGTGCTTCGGGTCGCAGCCGATCTGCAGCACCCGCTTGCCGAGCTTGGAGAAGGCGACCGACAGGTTCGAGGACGTCGTGCTCTTGCCGATGCCGCCCTTGCCGTAGACGGCGAAGACCTTGGCAGTGCCGATCTTGAGGCTCGGGTCCATCGACACCTGCACGCTGCCGTCGCCGTCGGGCGGGCGGTGCGCGGGACTTGATGGCGGAAACGGGTATGGCTGTCGTGTTCAAGCTGCAACTCCCTGGAAGACGCCCTCCAGCCGGTCTTCGAGTTCTTCGCCGGCGCGGCGCAGGGCTTCCAGCATCTGGTCATCGGGCTTCCAGTAGCTGCGTTCGTGGGCCTCCAGCAAGCGGCTGGCGACCTTCGCGGACGCAGTCGGATTCAGCGCCGCCAGTCGCTCGCGCATCGCCGGGTCGAGCACGTAGGTCTGCGTCAGCTGCTGGTAGACCCAGGGCGCGACTTCGCCCGGTGGTGGCCGACCAGCCCATCGTGTTCGTGATGTGGGTTTCGATCTGGCGAACGCCTTCGTAGCCATGCTCGAGCATCCCTTCGTACCACTTGGGATTGAGCATGCGCGTGTGGGTCTCGAGCGAGACCTGCTCGGACAGCGTGCGGACCTTGGCCTGCTCCCTGCGTCTGGTCGCCGATGTACACCGCCGGTGCCGCGCCGCCGCGTGCGCGCGCGCACGGCACGGCTGATGCCGCCGAGCGTGTCGAAGTAGTGGTCGACGGTGGTCAGGCCGAGCTCGACCGAATCCAGGTTCTGGTACGTGAGGTCGACATCGCCAAGCACCCGTCTGCAGCAGCGCCGCCTGCTGCACGGCGCGTCCCTGGCGTCCGAAGGCGAAGCTCTTGCGGCGCGCATAGGTCTCGGCGAGTTCGTCCTCGTCATCCCAGCGGCCGTTCTCGATCAGGTGATTGACGTTGGAGCCGTAGGCGCCCTCGCAGTTGCCGAACACGCGCAGTGCGGCGGTCTCCAGGTCGCAGCCCTGGGCGGCCTGGTCGCGCAGCGCGTGCTTGCGGATGAAGTTCTGTTCTTCCGGCTCGTCGGCCGAAGCGGCGAGGTAGGCCGCCTCGGCCAGCAGCCGGATCTGCAGGGGCAGCAGGTCGCGGAAGATGCCGGACAGCGTGATGATCACGTCGACGCGTGGCCCGCCGAGTTCCGCCAGCGGAATGAGCGTCGCGCCGCTCGAGCCGGCCGTAGCTGTCGAAGCGCGGCAGCGCACCCATCAGGGCCAGCGCCTGGGCGATCGGCCCGCCGCCGGTCTTCAGGTTGTCGGTGCCCCAGAGCACGATGGCCACCGACTCCGGCAACGCGCGTCCGGCCGCCATGTGGAAGTCGAGCAGTTGCGTCGCCTGGCGCGCACCCTCGCGGATCGCGAACGCGCTCGGGATGCGGAACGGATCGAAGCCATGCAGGTTGCGGCCGGTCGGCAGGATCGCCGGCGTGCGCAGCACGTCGCCGCCGGCCACGGGGCGGACGAAGCGGCCGTCGAGCGCGCGCGAGCAGCGCCGGCATCTCCGTGTCCTCGGCGAGCTTGCTGGCGGTGTCGGCGAGTTGCCGGTACTGCGCGAGCAGGGTCGGCATTGCGGTCGTCGCGTCCGGCCTTGCGCAGTATCGCCTCGGCCGGCAGGCCTTCGGCCAGGCCCAGCGCTTCAGGCGGCGTGAGGACCGGAGCGCCTGACTCCTCCGCGCAGGCCTGGGAGATCGCGATCAGCAGGTCGGCGCGAACCTGCACTGGCAGCACGGCGCCCACCACATGCAGGCCATGCGGAATCAGCGTGTATTCCAGCTCGAGGATCGCGGCATTGAGCTTCACGATCTGCGCTGGCGCCGTCTCGCCCCAGGGCGGCTCGACGGTTGCCAGGTCGACGGCGGCCGCCTGCGCCTGGATCAGTCCGGCCAGTTCGGCGCCCGCCTCGGACCCTGCATCAGCGCTGACGTCATCGCCCTGCGCACGCCACTGGTCGAGGGAGGCCTTCAGGTCCAGCAGGCCGCGATACAAGCCCGGCCTGTGCGACCGGCGGCGTGAGGTAGCTGACCAGCGTGGCGGCAGCCCGTCGCTTGGCGATGGTGCCTTCCGACGGGTTGTTGGCCGCGTACAGGTAGATGTTCGGCAGGTCGCCGATCATGCGGTCCGGCCAGCAGGCTTCAGACAGGCCGGCCTGCTTGCCCGGCATGAACTCGAGCGCGCCGTGCGTGCCGAAGTGCAGCACGGCCTGCGCGGCGAAGTCCTCGCGGATCCAGCGATAGAAAGCCGAGAACGCGTGCGTCGGGCGCAAAGCCCTTTTCGAACAGCAGGCGCATCGGGTCGCCTTCGTAGCCGAAGGCTGGCTGGATGCCGACGAAGATGTTGCCGAAGCGCTCGCCCAGCACGAGCAGCGACCGGCCATCGCTGAGCTGCTTGCCCGGCGCCGGCCCCCACTGGGCCTCGATCTCGCGCAGGTACCGCTCGCGGCGAACGTGGTTGTCGACCGGGATGTGCGCATGGACATTCGCATCCGTGCCGAGCCGCTGCGCATTGCCGTGCAGCAGTTTGTCGCGCAGCGTGTCGACATCGCGCGGCACATCGACCGTGTAGCCCGCGACCACGCAGCGCGCGCAGCGTGCGATGCAGCGACTCGAACACCGACAGGTAGGCCGCGGTGCCCGTGTTGCCGCCATTGGGCGGGAAATTGAACAGCACGATCGCCAGCTTGCGATCGGCAAGCCGGCTGCGTCGCAGGGCCACGAGTTTCGCAACGCGCGCGGCCAGCATGTCGGCGCGCTCGCCGTGTACCTGCATGTCGCTGGAGGACTGGCTGCTGCGTCCCCCGTACACCATGCTGCCGGTGGCGCCATCCAGCTCCGGGATCGCCACCATGATCGTGGACTCCACCGGCAGCAGCCCGCGATCGGAGGCTTCCCACTCCTCGATGGTCTGGAATTCCACCGGATGCGCGACCAGGTAGGGCACGTCGAGTTTCGCGAGCATCTCTTCGGCCGCGCCCGCGTCGTTGTAGGCCGGGCCGCCGACCAGCGAGAAGCCGGTGAGCGACACCAGGGCCTGGATGGTGCTCACGCCATCGCGCATGAAGTACTGCTCGATGGCGGGCCGGGCATCGAGGCCGCTCGCAAACGCCGTGAGCACGCGCAGCCCGCGTGCCTCGAGCGCGGCGATCACGCCGTCGTAGTGCTTCGAATTGCCGGCGAGCACGTAGGAGCGCAGCACCAGCAGCCCTACCGTGTTCTGCGCATCCCCGGTTCCGCGCAGGCAGGTCTTCGAGCCGCGCAGTCACGCGCTGTCGCAGGCGCGGGTGATACAGGCCGACTTCCGGATACTCCACGGGCGGTTCGACCACGGCGCGACCACGCAGCACCTCGCGCGGACCGCTGGCATAGCGGTCCACGAGGAAGCGGATCATGTTGACGAGATTCGTCTCCGAGCCGGCCAGCCAGTACTGCAGCGTGAGGAAGTACGCGCGAACATCCTGTGCCTTGCCCGGGATGAATCGCAGGATCTTGGGGATTCGCCGCAGCATGCGCATCTGCTGCGCGCCGGTGGTGCCGCTGCCGGGCTTGCCGCGCAGTCGCTTCAGCAGGGCCAGCGGCCCGGTGCTCGGGCCGCCCATCGCGAAACCGCCGAGCCGCGTCAGCCGCGTGACCTCGCCTGCCGACATCACGCCGATGAACGCGTCGCACTGTGGCTGCCGCGCCTTCAGCGCATCCAGCACCGGCATGAAGTGGTCTTCCATGAACAGCATCACGGCGATGATGATGTCCGCCCTGGCGATGTCCTCGCGGCAGAGCGCCAGCGCGGCTTCGTTGTCGCCCCACTCCGCTGCGGCATGCAGCGTGAGCTGCATCCCGGGGTAGTTGCGCTGCAGCTTCTCGCGCGCGCGCGCCGTGGCCGACGCCAGATGCGGATCCATCGTGACGAGGACCACCCGGACCGGCGTGCGCTCAGCGGCCATAGTGGGCCTTGGCGTCATACAGCGTGTCCACGGTGATGAGTTGCACGGCCCGCTCGGTCGCGAACTTCTCGGTGTTGCGGCGGGCCTTGCCGCGCACGAAGAACGGGATCTTCAGCAGTTCCTGCTCCGCGTCGGGAGCCCAGGTCATCCGGTCGCTGCCCGGCGCTGGCGATGTCGCTGGCGCTGTCGTCGCCGCCTGCGCGGTCGCGGTGGCAGCCTGTGGCTGCGGGGCGGTGCTGCCGAGGTGCGAGGGTGCCGCACCGTCGTTGAATTCGAAGTCGTCGCGGAACATCGTCAGCAGGTGTTCCTCCAGGCCCATCATCAGCGGATGGACCCAGGTGTCGAAGATCACGTTGGCGCCTTCGGCGCCCATCTGCGGCGAATAGCGCGCGGGATAGTCCTGCACGTGGACCGGCGCCGAGATCACGGCGCAGGGGATGCCGAGTCGCTTGGCGATATGCCGCTCCATCTGCGTGCCCAGCACCAGTTCCGGCTGCAGTTCCGCGACGTGCGCCTCGACCGCCAGGTAATCGTCGGTGATCAGCGCCTCGACCCCGTGGCGCTGCGCCGCTTCACGCACTTCGCGCGCGAACTCGCGGCTGTAGGTGCCGAGGCCGACCACGGTGAAACCCAGTTCCTCGGCGGCGATCCGCGCCGCGGCGATGGCGTGCGTCGCGTCGCCGAAGATGAAGACGCGCTTGCCGGTCAGGTAGGTGGAATCGACGGAGCGCGAGTACCAGGGCAGCCTGGAGGCCGCGCCCTCGGGCGTTGCCGGCGGCTCGATGCCCGCCACGCGGCAGCACTTCCGCGACGAAGTCGGCGGTCGCGCCGACGCCGATGGGCACGGTCCTGACCATGGGTTGGCCGAAGTTGCGCGACAGCCAGGAAGCGGCCTGCAGGCCGGTCTCCGGGTACATCACGACATTGAAGTCCGCTTCGCCGAGCCTCGCGAGATCAGCCGGCGTCGCGCCGTACGGCGCGACGACGTCGACGTCCACGCCGGTTTCAGCGAGCAGGCGCCGCACTTCCTGCACATCGTCGCGATGCCGGAATCCCAGCGCCGTGGGGCCCAGCAGGTTGCAGCGCGGCCGACGCTGGCCATCGCGCGCAGCGCGCGACGGTGCCGGGCGGCGGAAGGTGCGGCGTGCAGAGCGTGCGCACCAGCTGGTAGAACGTTTCCGAGGCGCCCCAGTTTTCCTTTCGCTGGTAGGAAGGCAGTTCCAGCGGCACGACGGGTATCGGCAGCTGCAGTGCCCTTGCCAGTCCGGCCGGATCATCCTGGATCAGTTCCGCCGTGCAGGAAGCGCCCACCAGCATCGCCTGCGGCTTGAAGCGCTCGTACGCTTCCCGCACGGCCGACTGGAACAGCTCGGCGGTGTCGCGGCCCAGGTCGCGCGCCTGGAACGTCGTGTAGGTGACGGGCGGTCGCGCGCCGCGGCGCTCGATCATCGTGAACAGCAGGTCCGCGTAGGTGTCGCCCTGCGGTGCGTGGATCACGTAGTGCAGCCCCTGCATTGCAGTCGCGACGCGCATCGCTCCCACATGCGGCGGTCCTTCGTATGTCCAGACTGTGAGCTGCATGGTGGCTACACCGCCAGCTTGATGCGCCGTCGCAAGGGCCGCGCAAACAGCTCGGCCAGGTCGGCGGCCTGCTCGTAGCCCTGGATCGGCGTGAACACCAGTTCGATGGACCACTTCGTCGTGATGCCCTCTGCTTCGAGCGGGTTCGCGAGGCCGAGGCCGCAGACCGCGATATCCGGACGCGCCTGCCGGCAGCGGTCCAGCTGGTTGTCCACGTGCTGGCCCTCGGTGATGTCGGTGTCCTCCGGCAGCAGGGCGAGTTCCGCGGCGAGGTGCTGGCGATGCAGGTAGGGCGAACCGACCTCGGTGAGTTGCATCGACATTTCCCGCGACAGGAAGCGCGCCAGCGGCACCTCGAGTTGCGAGTCGGGGAAGAAGAAGATGCGCTTGCCGGCCAGCTGGAATCGATAGGGCGTCAGGGCGCCGCGAGCCCGTTCGATGGGGGTGCTGGTGGCGGTGCGGAAGCGGGCTGTCGGGAACACCGAACGCATCTGCCGCAGCCTTCAGCCACAGCGTCGTGCCCTCGATGCCGAGCGGAAACGGTGCGGCGACGTACCGGGCGCCGCGTGCTTCGAGCGCGCGCGCGGTGTCGGAGAGAAACGGCTGCGCCAGCAGGAAACGCGTGTTCGGGCCGATCGGCGGCAGCAGTGCAGCGCGCCGCGGCGGCAGGAAGCAGGGCTCCGGAATGCCCATCTCCACCAGCAGGCGACGGAACTGGTCCTCCACGACATCGGCCAGCGTGCCCACGACCAGCAGCGAGGGCGGCGCTTCGCTTGCGGCAGCCGGCATCTCCGGCACCAGCGAGGCGAGGCAGGCATCCTCGCCCTGCGTGAAGGTGGTCTCGATGCCGCTGCCGGAGTAATTGAGCACCCGGACCTGCGGCGAGAACTGCCGCGAAAGCCGCAGCGCGGCGCGGGACAGGTCGAGCTTGATGACCTCGGAAGGGCAGGACCCCACGAGGAACAGCAGCTTGATCTCCGGCCGGCGCGCCAGCAGTTGCGTCACGACCCGGTCGAGTTCGCTGTTGGCGTCGGCGAGACCGGCAAGGTCGCGCTCGTCGATGATGGCGGTGGCGAAGCGCGGCTCCGCGAAGATCATGACGCCGGCGGCCGACTGGATCAGGTGGGCGCAGGTGCGCGAGCCGACGACCAGGAAGAACGCGTCCTGCATCTTGCGGTGCAGCCAGATGATGCCGGTCAGGCCGCAGAAAACCTCCCGCTGCCCGCGCTCGCTGCGGACCTGCAGACCGGCCCGGGTCGACCGTGCTGGCGGGCAGACCACGGTGGTATCGGTCACTTGCCCACCCCTGCGAGCGCGACGGGAGCGCTTGCCGGAGGCGCCTTGCCCCTGACGCCTTGCGGCCCGCAGTTTCAGCAGGAACTGCGTTGCGTTGATCACGTAGGCGGCATAGCCCAGCAGCGCGAGGATCATCTGGCGGCGGACACCCAGGGCGCCGGTGGCCAGCGCAACCAGGTAGGCGGTGTGCAGGGCCAGCACCAGCATGCTCACCACGTCTTCCCAGAAGAAGGGCCGGGCGAACAGGTAGCGCCCGAAGACATCGCGCTCCCACAGGCAGCCGGTGACCATGATCAGGTAGAGCAGCAGGGTCTTGAGCAGGATGGACAGGGTCGCGGCCGTCTGGCCCTCGCCGGTCGAGAGGTACCGCACGACGAGGAAGACGCTGACGAGGAAGACGAGGAACTGGATCGGCGCGAGCACGCCCTGCACCAGGGTCCATCGGGACCTGTCCCGTCGTTCCCGCTCCGCAGCGCTGTACAGAGGTTTTTGCACAGTCTTCAGACGTCCCAGACCACCTGTCGGCAACCCTATTCCGCTCCCGTGCTACCTGTCAAGACAATGGAACGTAACTTTATCTTGACATGGCAGCATCATCTGGAGTGACATGGCGGCCGCCCGATCCTTGAATTCCCCGTACCTGATTCTCAGGGGTGGCCCATGCGGACCGAGGACATGTCGGAAGATCTTTACCGCGTCACCGGCGGCCATCGGGCTGCGCAGTCCGCCGCGGCCAATACGACCGCCCTGCTCGAGGGCGCCAGGGACCGGGTCTTGCGCGTCCTGCGGACGGTCGAGACGGAAGTCGTGCCGCGACTGATGTTGGTCCGCCGGACCAGCCCGCCGCGTGTTGTCGGTACTGGCGCTGGCCTCGGGGAAATCACGGACAGCGAGGAAGTGCTCGAGCTGACCAGGCTCCTGCTCCTGCCAGATCCCGGCATGGCGCTCGCCTTCGTCGATGTGGCCCGCGAGCGCGGCCTGTCGCCGCAGTGCATCTGCCTCGAACTCCTCGCGCCTGCCGCCCGCAAGCTTGGCGTGATGTGGGAGGAGGATGCCTGCGATTTCATGCAGGTGACGCTGGGCCTGGGTCGCCTGCACCAGGTCCTGCACCGGATGAATTCCGAGTTCCTGCCGGAGGCCGAAGGCACGGTGCAACCCGTTGCGCGCCGCGCATTGCTGGCCTGCGTGCCAGGTGACCAGCACACGTTCGGAGTGGTGATGTTCGGGCAATTCCTGCGCCGCGAAGGCTGGGATGTATGGAACGAATTCCCTTTGAATAACGATGAATTGCTCGACACGGTGCGCGGCAATTCGTTTACGCTAGTGGGACTTTCCGTCGGCAGCGAAGGCCGGCTTGACGCCCTGACGGCAGCCATCAGGGCCGTTCGTCGTGCTTCGCGGAATCGCAATGTCTGCGTGATGGTTGGCGGTCCGGTGCTTGCCGCAAGACCTGAGCTGGCCAGCGCAGTCGGCGCGGATTCCACGGCTGCAGACGGGAAGGCAGCGGCGGCATGGGTCCGCACACGGTTTGCATTTTCCGCGCCAGCCGGCTGATGGGTTCGGCGCGGTTTTCCGCGCCGGCGGCAGGTGGTGACAGTGTCGGTCAGTGTTCTGGACAACGCTCCGAAAGCGAATTCAGTGAAGCAGTTCTCTGCCCCCAGCGAGTTGTTTGGCGAGATGGATAACGCGGCTGCTGCGTCCTTGATCGCGGTTGCGTCAGACGTCGCGCTGGTCGTGTCCGATGGCGAGCGGGGTGTCATCCGCGACATGGCGTTTGGCAACGAAGAGCTCGCGCTGGAGATGGACCGCAAGTGGCTGGGCAAGCCCTGGATCGACACGGTCACTGCCGAGAGCCGCACCAAGATCCAGGCGCTGCTGCGCGACGCGGCCGCCGATGCGCCACCGCGCTGGCGGCAGATCAACCACCGGGTTGCCAAGGGCCCGGACCTGCCGGTGATGTATGCCGCAGTCAAGCTGGGCGGCGCGGGTCGCGTCGTAGCCGTGGGCCGCAGCATGCGCTCGGTCGCCACGCTGCAGCAGCAGCTGGTCGAGGCGCAGCAGGCAATGGACCGCGAGTACCTGCGGCTGCGCCAGGTCGAGACGCGCCACCGCCTGCTGTTCCAGGTCACGTCCGAAGCCGTGCTGATCGTCGATGCGTCGAACCAGCGCGTGGTCGAGGCCAATCCTGCGGCAATCAAGCTGGTGGGCGACCTGGGCAAGCGGCTGATCGGCCGCTCGGTGGTCGAGGCTTTCGATATCGGCAGCAAGACGACCGTGGAGACGCTGCTGGGGTCGGTGCTTGCCACGGGGCGTGCGCAGGACGCGCCAGCGCGCATTGCCGGCGAGGGCGGTCGCGATTTCTTCGTCTATGCATCGCTGTTCCGCGAGGGGCGGTCGATGTTCTTCCTGCTGCGGCTGCTGCGCGCGGACCGCGCGACGCCTGCGCGCTCGGGCGAAAAATCCAAGGTGCTCGAGGTTGTCGAGAGTTCGCCCGACGGCTTTGTCGTGACCGATCCGGAAGGCCGCGTGCTGTTCGCGAACCGGTCTTTCCTCGACAGTGTGGACCTCGCGAAACAGGAACAGATCCGCGACCAGCCGCTGGACAAGTGGCTGGGGCGACCGGGCGTCGACTTCAACCTGCTGACCTCGCAGCTGCGCGAACACGGCTCGGTGCGGCTGTTCGCGACCGTGCTGCAGGGCGAGCTGGGTTCGAGGATCGACGTGGAGATCTGCGCCGTCTCGGTGCCCGATGGCGATGAGCCGTGTTTCGGCTTCACCATCCGTGAAGTCGGGCAGCAGAAGGTGGTCGAGAAGGCTGCCAGCCGCGAGCGGCCGCGTTCCGTCGAACAGCTCACCGGCATGGTGGGCCGGGTGCCGCTCGAAGGAGCTGGTGCGCGAGTCCACGGACATGATCGAGAGGCTCTGCATCGAGGCGGCGCTCGAGATGACCAGCGACAACCGCGCGTCGGCCGCCGAGATCCTGGGATTGAGCCGGCAGAGCCTGTATGCCAAGCTGCGTCGCTACGGACTCGGCGACCTCGACGCTTCCGAAGAGGGCGAAGCCCTCGGCGACGAGGAATAGCCTGTAAAGTGTAAGTTTGTGTTGACGATGTAAATCGTCAAGTTTAGATTACTCTCATGACACGTTCCGTTGTCGTGAGGGCCCCCGCAGCGCCTCCGCCGCTGTCTGCAGTCGTCGAGCTTCTCAAGCCGATCACGTGGTTTCCACCCATGTGGGCATTCGGTTGCGGGGTGGCTTCGGCGCCAGCTGGCACGGACCTGCGCTGGGTGACGGTTGCAGCCGGCATTGTCCTTTGCGGGCCGCTGGTCTGTGGCACGAGCCAGGTCGTCAACGACTGGTTCGACCGGCACGTGGACGCCATCAATGAGCCGAACCGGCCGATCCCGTCCGGTCGCGTGCCCGGGCGCTGGGGTCTCTACATCGCGATTGCGTGGAGCCTGCTGTCGCTGGCAGTCGCGAGCCTGCTGGGGCCGTTCGCCTTCCAGGCAACCATCGTCGGCCTGCTGCTGGCCTGGGCCTACAGCGCGCCGCCGATCCGCCTGAAGCGCAATGGCTGGTGGGGAAATTCGGCGGTTGCGATCTGCTACGAGGGACTGCCCTGGCTGACTGCCGCGGCGATCATGACCGGCGCGATGCCGGCCATGCCGGTCGTGCTGCTGGCGGTGCTGTACAGCATCGGCTGCCACGGGATCATGACGCTCAATGACTTCAAGTCCATCGAGGGTGACCTGCGCATGGGCATCGGCTCGCTGCCGGCACGACTCGGCGCCGACCGGGCCGCAAGGGTGGCCTGCTGGGTGATGGCGCTGCCGCAGCTGGCCGTTATCGCGCTGCTGTTCCAGTGGGATCGCAGGTTCCATGCGCTCGCGATTGTCGTGCTGCTCGCGGTGCAACTGCTCCTGATGCAGCGGTTGCTGAAAAGTCCCCGCGAACTGGCGCCCTGGTACAACGCCACCGGCATCAGCCTCTACGTGACCGGCATGCTCGTGAGCGCGTTCGCGGTGCGCGGAGTCCTGCAGCCATGAACTGGCGGTCGATCTTCCGGATGGGCCTCGTGCAGACCGTCGCTGGGTGCGATCGTGGTGCTGACGACCTCGACGATGAATCGCGTCATGGTGGTCGAGCTCGCGCTGCCTGCGATGCTGCCCGGCGCGCTGGTGGCGCTGCACTACGCGATCCAGATGCTGCGGCCGCGCATGGGCCACGGATCCGACATGGGCGGGAAGCGCACGCCATGGATAGTGGGCGGCATGGCCGTGCTCGCGCTGGGTGGAGTGCTTGCGTCGGTCGCCACGGCATGGATGGCCACCAGCACCGCTGCAGGCGTGCTGCTCGCGATCCTCGCGTTCATGCTGATCGGCGCCGGCGTGGGTGCCGCGGGAACTTCGCTGCTGGTGCTGGTGGCCACGAGCGTCGATGCGGGTCGCCGCGCGCCGGCGGCAACCATCATGTGGACGATGATGATCGCCGGATTCGCCGTGACAGCCGGCGTCGTCGGCGCGAACCTGGATCCCTTCACCCCGGCCCGGCTCGTGGCCGTCACCACGATCGTGGCGGTGGTCGCGTTCCTGGTTTCGCTGGCTGCGGTGTGGGGGGTGGAGCAGCGCCATCCGCCGCAGGCACAGCCGAAAGCGCCCCGAAACATTCCTGGCGGCTTTCGCGCCGCGCTGGCCCAGGTGTGGCGGGAACCGGAGGCGCGTTGCTTCACGGTATTCGTCTTCGTGTCGATGCTCGCCTTCAGCGCGCAGGACCTGATACTCGAGCCGTTCGCCGGAATCGTGTTCGGCATGACGCCCGGTGAATCGACGAGCCTGTCGGGCATGCAGAATGGCGGCGTGCTGGTGGGCATGCTGCTGGTCGCGCTGCTCGGGGGCTCGGCGCGCGGGCGACGCGTGATGCCGCTGCGAACCTGGACCATCGCGGGCTGCATCGCATCCGCTGCCGCACTGGTCTCGATTGCGTGGGCCGGCAGCACCGGCAGCACATCCGCATTGCAGCTGTGCGTGATGGGCGCTGGGCCTCGCCAACGGTGTTTTCGCGGCCTCGGCCATCGCCTCGATGATGGAACTCGCCCACAACGGCCATGCGCGACGCGAGGGAGTCCGCATCGGGCTCTGGGGCGCGGCGCAGGCCGTGGCCTACGCGATCGGCGGTTTCCTCGGTGCCGCCGGCGTCGACCTGGCGCGCGCGCTGGTGGCAGCGCCGTTGCTGGCCTATTCGACGGTCTTCGTCGTCGAGGCGCTGCTGTTCCTGCTTGCAGCCTGGTTCGCGTCGCGCGTGGGTGCCGCGCGCCAGGCAACAGCGCCGCAGCCGTTTGAATCCGGAGCCATTCGCAACGCGGAGCAGGGCGCATGAGCGGCATCTCCCACGAGCAGCTTTGACGTTGTCGTGGTGGGCGGCGGACCGGCAGGCGCCACGGCTGCGTGGGACCTGGCCCGCCGCGGCAAGACCGTCCTGCTGCTCGACCGCAGCGGGCGCATCAAGCCCTGTGGTGGCGCCGTGCCGCCCCGGCTGCTGGAGGAATTCGAGATTCCGGAATCGCTGCTCGTCGCGCGCGCCACGGCGGCACGCATGATCGCGCCGTCCTCCCGTCGCGTGGACATGCCCATCGACGGCGGCTTCGTCGGCATGGTCGATCGCGAGAGTTTCGACGAGTGGCTGCGGGAGCGTGCGCTGCAGGCTGGTGCCGAACGACTCGCGGCGGAGTTCGAGGGTGTCGAGCGCGATGACAAAGGCGCGCCGAGCGTCCGATACCGGCTGCCGTCCGGGGCGACTGGCAGCGTTGCGACACGTTGTGTCATCGGCGCCGATGGCGCCCGCTCGGCCGTCGCGCGCCAGTGCATTCCGGGTGCCGACCGCATCCGCTACGTGGCGGCCTATCACGAGATCATCCAGTCACCCCGCGCAGGGTCGGGTGGCTTCGAGGCCGCGCGATGCGATGTGTATTACCAGGGGCACCTGTCACCGGACTTCTACGGCTGGGTGTTTCCGCACGGAGAGACCACCAGTGTCGGCGTTGGCAGTGCCTGCAAGGGCCTGTCGCTGCGCGCCGCGGTCACATCGCTGCGCCTCAGCGCGGGCCTTGGTGCCGCCACCACGCTGCGCCGCGAAGGCGCTCCGATCCCGCTGCGGCCGCTGCGCCGCTGGGACAACGGTCGCGATGTCGTGCTGGCCGGCGATTCCGCGGGTGTCGTCGCGCCCGCCTCGGGCGAGGGCATCTACTACGCCATGACCGGCGGGCGGCTGGCAGCCGACGCGGTGCTGGCGCTGCTTGAAACCGGTGACTGCCGCCACCTGAAGGATGCGCGGCGCCGCTTCATGCAGGCCCATGGCCGCGTGTTCCTGATTCTCGGCGTCATGCAGGCCTTCTGGTACTCCAGCGACAAGCGTCGCGAGCGTTTCGTCGGGATCTGCCGCGATCCCGACGTGCAGCGCCTCACGTGGCAGGCCTACATGCACAAGCGGCTGGTTCGCGCCGATCCGCTGGCGCACCTGCGGATCTTCTTCAAGGATCTCGCGCACCTGCTCGGGCTGGTGCGCGCGTGACCGTCAGACAGTGAGGTTCCCGATGGCAACATCAGATCCGAAGTACTTCCTCCAGGCCGCAAATTCCGCTACCCGGAAGCCGGAGCACGGACGATCGCTGCAGGGCGGTGGAGCCAGGGCCGGCCGCGCGTGGCCGTTGTCCTCGCTTGCCAGATCCGTGCGCAACACGACGGCAGTGCTCATAGATGCCGTCATGGGCCGCTACGACCGTTGAACGGGAGTATCCATGAGTTCCTGTCCAGCGGGCGCGTCTTCGGCCTCGTGGTCGTGGTGCTCATGTGCGAGGCCCTGTTGCTGGTCCTGCTTGCCCGAAGGGCGGGGCGCGCAATTCCCGTCGCGGGCCTTTTGATCAGCCTGTCCGCCGGACTCGGCCTCGCGGTCGCAGCAGTGCTTGTCCTGCAGGGCGCCCCGGCCCTGGCGGTGGCCGCGAGCCTGTGCCTCGCGCTGCTGGCACACTGCGTGGACCAGGCCAGGAGATGGCGGAGCCTGAAGCCGCAGTCAGCCGCCGTTCAGCTTGAAGAAGTCATAGTGAGACCGGACAATTGCTGATTGTCCGAACAGGTAAACAGGGTGTGAATGTCATGAATAATGGAATCTCGCGTCGTTCGTTCATCAGTGCTGCCGTCACCGCGGCTGCCGTCGTGCCGGCCACCGGTGTGCTGCAACAGGCCGTCGCAGGCGCAGCGCCGTTGCCGCTGATCGACGTGAACGATCCGACGGCCAAGGCGCTGAAATATGTCGTCGATGCGACCAAGGTCGACGCGAAGGCCAATCCGACCTTCAAGCCCGGGAACCATTGCGCGAACTGCGTGCAGTTCCAGGGCAAGGCGACGGACAAGCAGGCGCCGTGCACGATCTTCCCCGGCAAGCAGGTTCTCGGCGCCGGTTGGTGCATGGTCTGGGGCCTGCGAAGCCGGCTGGTTGATGCCTAGCGGCGCGGCAGCTCGAACACGTACAGCGTGACGCCTGCCGCCGGATTCGCCAGCTCCGGCACCAGCCCGCGACCCGCGCCGCCGAAGGCACTGCCGCCGCCGGCGGCCACGGCGATGTACTGGCGGCCGTCCACCTCGTAGCTGATCGGGAAGGACTCCGGCGCCGCGTTGAGCCGCGTCTTCCAAAGCTGCTCACCGGTGGCCTGGTCGTAGGCGTAGAAGTTGCGATCCAGGTCGCCGTTGAACACGAGGCCACCGGCCGTGGTCAGCGCCGCGCCGGCAATCGGCATGCGCTGCCGATGCGTCCAGAGGATCTCGCGCGTGTCGAGGTCGAGCGCGGCCAACCGGCCGAACTGGCCGTCCGTGCCGGGCGGCAGGCGCGGTGCGAAGCGGAAGTCGCCGCCACCCGCCGCTGTCTCCGCGGCACTGCGTGGCGCGTAGGTGTAGTCCGTGCAGGTTTCCATCATCGGCACGTACAGCACGTTGGTTGCCGGATTCAGCGCCGTGGCCGGCCAGTTGCGTGCGCCCACCGCGGCGGGGCAGAGCAGCTTCGCCTTGCCGGCCTCGGGCTCCACGTCGGGATTGATGGTCTTCTCGCCGGTCTTCGGGTCGATGGCGGTGAAGAGGTTCTGCAGGCCCATGTCCTTCGAGAACACCCACTTGCCCGTGGCCGCGTCCACCGCGTCGAACACCGCGGGCTTGCCTGCGGTGACGACGAGGCGACGTGGCCTGCCATCGACGGGCAGCGTCACCACCGTCTGCTCGAACACCCAGTCGAGGTCCCAGATGTCGCGGCGGTGGTGCTGGTAGTACCAGGCGAGCTCGCCGGTATCGGGACGCAGCGCGATCGTCGCGTCGGTGTAAAGCCCGTCGTTGTTCGTGACGCGCTTCGCGCCGGGACGCGGCTCGAGCAGCGTCGCCGTGGTGTACGTGTTGCCGATGCCGAAGTAGACGAGGTCCAGCTCCGCGTCGTAGCTGCCCGCAGTCCACACGCCGCCGCCGAAGCGCTCGTCCACCGGCGCGCCGTTCCAGCTGTCGCCGCCGGGCTGGCCGGGTCGCGCGATGGTGTGGAAGCGCCAGAGTTCCCGGCCGCGTGGTGGTGTCGAGGGCCACGATGTAGCAGCCACCACGCGAATTCTCGATGCCGAGGCTCACGCCGATGATGAGCTTGCCCTTCACGACGATCGGGCCGCCGTTCAGGTGCAGTGCCACGCCCTCGGCCTTGCCGTTCGTCGCGCGCTGCTCGTCGGTGATGACCTCCTGCTCCCAGAGGATCTTTCCCGTGCGCACGTCGAGCGCGACCATGTGGCCGTCGGTGGTCGGCACGAACAGGCGATCGCCGTAGATGGCCAGCGTCTTCACGCGCGCGGCGCGACCGTCGTCGAATTCCGGCGCGAGCACGCGCAGGTACTGCCACAGCAGGTCGCCCGTCGTGGCGTCCAGCGCCTGCACGACGGCGCCGCTGTAGATGAACATCACGCCGTCATGCACCAGTGGCGTGATCTCGTTCATGCTCAACGGGCAGCGACCAGCTCCACGCGGTGCGCAAAGTGCCGACATTGCTGCGGTCGATCTGCCGCAGCGGGCTGTGGCCGTGCGCGTCGTAGCTGCGGCGCCAGATCAGCCAGTCCTTTGCGGGCGGGTTGCGCAGCATCGCGTCGGTGACGGGCGTCAGCGCGGCGAGCCGGGCATCGCGCGCCTCGAGCGCGGCGGTATAGAGCGGGCCGGTGTCGCCGCGCGGGCCAGGCGCCGAACAGCGGCTCGCCGCCCTCGCCACGCTGGTTGGCGGGCGCTGCAGCGCCGACGGGTACAGCCGCGCCCATGGCGGCCTCGGCGACCGCCGGTCCCCTGGCTCCCTCGCCGGACACCGGCAGGTTGTTGGCCTGGCGGATATAGGCCTCGATGTCGGCATAGGCCTGGCCGCTCACCGAGCCGAGGCCGCGCGGCGGCATCGTGGTGCGCACGCGCTCGGCGAACTCCAGCGGGGTGCGGCCGCGCCAAAGCGCCTGGAAGGCCGGGCCCTTCAGCGCGGGGCCGAACTGGCCGCCCTCGAGGCTGGCGCCATGGCAGGCGATGCAGACGCGCGCATAGGCGGCCTTTCCGCGGGCCAGCTGGGTGTCGGTGGCCTCTGCCGCAGGCGCCGACACCGGCAGCGCAAGCAGCGTCGCCAGCAGAAGGCTCGCGCGCCTCATGTGTCCATTCGCCTCAGCCGCGCGCAATACGCTTCGCATGGATCCTGCCCCCGCCATCGCTGAACCATCCCCGCAGTTTGCAGCATAGTCGTGCGCGACGCGGGCGCGAACGTATCAACCCGCCACAGTCCGCGGGTATTCAGCGGCAGTGATGGGCGGAAAGCCTCAGGCCGGCGGGCGGAAGGCGCGCATCACCTCAGGCCGGGTCTCCAGGCGCGGCCCGCCCATCAGGTCGATGCAGTAGGGAATCGCCGGGAACACGGCCTCGAGGTTCTCGCGTATCGCCTTGGGCCGGCCGGGAAGGTTCACGATCAGCGTACGGCCGCGGATGCCCGCGCTCTGCCGCGAGAGGATGGCGGTGGGCACGTACTTGAGCGAGGTGGCGCGCATCAGTTCGCCGAAGCCCGGCATCATCCGCGTGCAGACGGCTGCGGTGGCTTCGGGCGTCACGTCGCGTGGCGCAGGTCCCGTGCCGCCGGTGGTCAGGATGAGGCAGCAGCCGGCTTCATCGGCCTGGCGGCGCAGCTCGGCTTCGAGCACCGGCTGCTCGTCGGGCACCACGCGATAGTCGGTTTCGAACGGAGAGCTGAGCCACTCCTGCAGCAGCGCGATGCAGTTGCGGCCCGGGGTGTCCTCGTAGACGCCCGCGCTGGCGCGGTCGGAGACGTTCAGGATTCCGATGATGATCTTGGACATGGTGCGAGCCGAGGCTACCAGTAGCCCAGCATCCTCCCCGAGGAAATTGCGACGAGCCAGCAGGCCAGCGATACCGCGCCGATGATCCGCAGCGGGCGATTGCCCCCATCACCGTGGTGCCGATGGCGCCACGCGGGCAGGCGCGTGGCCAGCAGCACGTTCAGCAGCGCAAGCCCGATGGCGCTGAACTTGATCAGCAGGAACGGATTGCCCGCGTACTCGGTGGCGTTGGCCGAGAGCATCGCGGCGCCACTGATGGCGGCGAGCGCAAAGCCCGATATCGACAGCGGCAGGGCAATGGTCTCGACCTGCCGCAGCGGCACGCCGCGCCACAGTCCCATCAGTCGCAGGTCCAGCGCCAGCACCGAGCCGAACAGCGTCGCGATGCCGAGGATGTGCCCGAGGTTCGCGACGGCGTAGGACCAGACGCCGGCGCCGCGCATCCACACGCCGGGCGGCGAGGCCTCCAGCGCGCGCAGCACGGCTTCCAACGGCGCTTGCCGGCCTACAGCCGATCCGGATAGACGTCGAAATTCCGGCCGTCGTGGCTGACGCGGGCGGTCTTCACCTCGAAGCGCTTCGGATCACCGTTGCGATTGCCCGTGATGGTCACGCGTGCGCCCATGGGTATCGCGCCGGGCTTGAGGCCTGCCTTCTCAGTGCGCGCGGCCGGCGCGAGCGTGATATCCCAGACCTGGCCCGCGTCGTCGATGACCTGCATGGTTCCATGCGGGCCGGCGAGGCTGACGTCACGGTGGACTCGGCCGGAGAGCGTGAACTGCTCCTGCTGCTGGCCGGCCCAGCCGTGGTGGGCGCTGGCCGGCAGCGTCGCTGCGGCCAGAAGTGCGGTGGCCAGGACTACATGGATACGCATGGTCACCTCCACGTCGAAGAAACCGGTCCGGACTAGAGCAGATCCTTCACGCCGTCGCGCTCTTCGCGCAGCTCGGCGTCGCTGGCAGGTCCATGCGCTTGCGGCTGAACTCGTCCACCGACAGGCCCTGCACGATGGCGTATTCGCCGTTCTTCGTGGTGACCGGATACGAGTAGATCACGCCCTCGTGGATGCCGTAGCTGCCGTCCGACGGCACGGCCATGCTGACCCAGTCGCCCTCGGCAGTGCCCTTCACCCACGTGTGGACGTGATCGATGGCCGCAGCTGCGGCCGAGGCCGCCGACGATGCGCCGCGCGCCTTGATGATGGCCGCGCCGCGCTGCTGCACGACCGGGATGAAGGTTTCCTCGATCCACTTCTGGTCGACCAGCGACTTCGCCGGCCTTGCCGCCCACGGTGGCGTGCGAGAGATCCGGATACTGCGTCGACGAGTGGTTGCCCCAGATCGTGAGCTTGCGGATGTCGGTGGTGTGCGCGCCGGTCTTCTCCGCGAGCTGCGACAGCGCGCGGTTGTGATCGAGGCGCGTCATCGCGGTGAAGTTGCGCGGGTTGAGGTCCTTCGCGTTCGCGCGCGCGATCAGCGCATTGGTGTTGGCGGGATTGCCCACCACCAGCACGCGTGATGTTGCGGTCGGCGACTTCGTTCATCGCCTTGCCCTGCGCGGAGAAGATCTGCGCGTTGGCGAGCAGCAGGTCCTTGCGCTCCATGCCGGGGCCGCGCGGGCGCGCGCCCACGAGCAGCGCCACCTGCGCAGTCCCGGAACGCGACCTTCGCGTCGTCGGTGGCGACGCACCTTGTTCAGCAGCGGGAATGCGCAGTCGTTCAGCTCCATCACCACGCCCTGCAGCGCGGGCAGCGTCGGCGTGATCTCCAGCAGGTGCAGGTTCACGGGCTGGTCGTCGCCCAGCAGCTGCGCCGGAGGCGACGCGGAAGGCGAGGGCATAGCCGATCTGGCCGGCGGCGCCGGTGATCGTGACGGTGACGGGCTTTTTCATCGGGGCTCCAGACTGGCAGTGGAGGCGCGGGATTCTAACCGGGGGGTCCTGCCGGCCCCCGAAAATAGTTTCAGACAGGGTGTTGACACCTGATCTAGTGTTGTAGTTGAATACAACACCAGAACGACAGATCACTCAGACACCGAAACCGACCCGAACGCAACTCAACCCACGACACATTCAGGAGTACTGCCATGGAGAGCCGCAATGCCACCGCCGTCGCCGACCTGGTTTCTCGAGCCATCGCCTTTGCTCTGGCTGGCCTCGTCGCCACCTTCGTCTCACGCTCGGCATCGGCCGCGAGTCGTCACCCAGGGTGCCGACCAGAACGCGCAGGCTGTCTACCAGAGCGCCGTCGCGGTCGCTGAAAAAAGAGATCCGTTTTGGTTGATAATCGCCGCTAATGATGTCAAAGGCGAAACAATCAGGTTGCCGGGAGCTGATGTGAGCCCGATAGACGCACAGTGGGACGAGTCCCAGCCCATCTACCGCCAGCTGCGCGATCGCGTGGTGGCGATGATGCTCGAGGGCGCGCTCAAGGAAGGCGAGGCGCTGCCCTCGGTCCGCCAGGTGGCCACCGAGTACCGCCTCAATCCGCTGACGGTGCTCAAGGCCTACCAGCAGCTGGTCGACGAGGGGCTGGTGGAAAAGCGCCGCGGCCTGGGCATGTTCGTGGCCCCCGGGCGCGAGCAAGGCCCTGATGAAGGACGAGCGCGCGCCGGTTCCTGGACACCGAATGGCCGCAAGATCCAGGCCACCATCCAGCGTCTCGGGCCTCTCCGCCGAAGACCTGCTGAACAGGCGGCAGCCGACCACGCCGCCGCTGCCGAACGCACGGAGTCGAAGTAATGAGTCGATCATCGAAGCCGCGGCCTGACCAAGCAGCTACCGCAGCGGCAAGCAGGCCGTCGCCGGACGTGGATTTCACCATCGGGCCCGGCCGCATCGTGGGCCTGATCGGCCGCAACGGCGCCGGCAAGACCACGGTGATCAAGTCCGCTGCTGGGGCTCACGCCCTATGAAGGCACGCTGACGGTGCTGGGGCGCGACCCGACCACCGAGCGCGACGCGCTGATGCGCGAGGTCTCGTTCATCGCCGACGTGGCCGTGCTGCCCAAGTGGCTGCGGTGCAGAACGCGCTGGACTACGTGGAAGGCGTGCACCCGGCCTTCAACCGCGAGCGCGCCGAGCAGTTCCTGGCCACCACCGACGTGAAGCATCACGCACAAGGTGCGCGAGCTGTCCAAGGGCATGGTCACGCAGCTGCACCTGGCGCTGGTGCTGGCCATCAAGGCGCGGCTGCTGGTGCTCGACGAGCCCACGCTGGGCCTCGACCTGCTGGTGCGCCGCCGCTTCTACGACACGCTGCTGAACGACTACATGGACGAGGAGCGCACGATCCTCGTGACCACGCACCAGGTGGAGGAGATCGAGCACCTGCTCACCGACGTGGTGTTCATCGAGCAGGGGCGCATCGTGCTGGACTACCCCGGTGGAAGACACTCGGCGAGCGCTTCGCGCAGCTGGTCGTCAAGCCCGAGCAGCTCGATGCGGCGCGGGCGCTGCAAGCCCGTTCCACGAGCGCAGCCTGCTGGGTCGCACGGTGCTGTTCTATCGACGGCGTGCCGCGCGAACAGCTGGAGACGCTGGGTGAAGTGGGCACGCCCACCATCGCCGACCTGTTCGTGGCCCGGATGCAGCAAGGAGGCCGCATGAAAGACCAGTACCTGATGCTGCTGCGAGCGCGAGTTCTGGGAGCATCGCTCGCTGTGGATCGCGCCGCTGGTGGCCGCCGGCGTGCTGCTGATGCTGGCCACGCTGGGTTCGCATCGCCGCGCGGGATCGAATTTCACCGCCGGCATGCGCGTCCGCCGGGACCGGACTGGGGCACTGCCACCCGGCGGTGATCGGGCTGATGGCGCTGATGGCGTCGCAGATGTTCCTCGGTCGTCGAGCGATCGCCGCGGTCGTCTACCTGCTCGACTGCCTGTACGCCGAGCGCAAGGACCGCAGCATCCTGTTCTGGAAGTCGCTGCCGGTGTCCGACGCGCAGACCGTGCTGGTCAAGTTCGCGCGTGGCAATGCTCATCGTGCCGCTGGGCGTCTACGCGCTGCGCTGGCTGATCACGTTCCTGATCCTGCACGGAATCCTCGGCGTTGGCCTTGCCGCAGGTCGTTGCCATGGGCATGCCCGGGCGACTGGAGTCGCTGGTCGCAGGCGCTGGGCCGCGTGCTGGTCAGCGTGCTGGTGACGGTGCTCTGGTATGCGCCGCTGGGTGCCTGGCTGATGCTGGCGTCGGTGTTCGCCAGGCGTGCGCCGCTGGCTCATCGTCATCCCTGCACCCCGGTGGTCCTGTGCCTGCGCGAGAGGCATGCTGTTCCAGCACGCCGCCATGTGCTGGCAATTCATCGGCTGGCGCCTGCGGCCGGTGCATGGACCCGCTGGCAGCGCTGCAGCCAGCCCCGCGCTGTGGCTGGGACTCGTCGCCGCGCGCCGGAATGCTGTACATCGTGATCCGTCTGCGGAGATACCGCGACGACACCTGAAGGGCCGAGGATGGCGTTCCTCGAAAGCCGGCGGGAAGGCGAGCGAGCTGGACGCTGGCGCTGCAGGGCGACTGGCGCGCGGCGAGCATCGCCGGCCATTCGCGAGCGAGTGGCCGGCGCTCGACCTCGACGGCGTGCGCGCGGCGCAGCATCGATGCGCGGACCGCCGCCGCGGCTGGATCTCGCCGGCGCCTGGCAGCTGGACGAGCTGACTGCGCGAGCTGGCGGACCGCGAGCATGGCCGTGGAGTTCAGCGGCGGCGAGCCGCAGGCGCCTGCAGCTGGTGCGCAGCGCGCTGGTAGCTGGACAGCGGACCAGCGGCCGGCGGCGCTGCGCGCAGGACGTCGCGGACAACCCGGTGGAGCGGCTGGGCCGCACCGCGGTGGAGCGTCTGCAGGACCTGCGCGAGGGCCTGGCCTTCATCGGCCAGGTGGCGATGATGCAGCTGCGCGCGCTTGCGCAGCTGGCGGCGGCTGCGGCCCGATCTCCATCGTCCGGCATGTCTACGACACCGGCATCACCGCCATTCCCATCGTGTCGCTGATCGCCTTCCTGATCAGCGTGATCATCGCCTACCTGTCGGCCAGCCAGCTGCGCAACTACGGCGCCGACATCTACGTGGTGGACCTGATCACCGTCGGCGTGCTGCGCGAACTGGGCGTGCTGCTCACGGCGATCATCGTGGCGGGCCGCACCGGCAGCGCCTTTGCCGCCGAGATCGGCTCGATGAAGCTCAACGACGAGATCGACGCGCTGGATGCCACCGGCGTCGATCCGGTGGAGACGCTGGTGCTGCCGCGCGTCATCGGCCTGGTCATCGCGCTGCCGCTGCTGACCTTCATCGCCGACATCATCGGCCTTGCCGGCGGCGCGCTGCTGTGCCAGTGCGCTGCTGGACATGCCGCTGCAGCAGTTCATCAAGCCGCGCCAACGAGGCCATCGCGCCCACCACGTTCTGGGTCGGCATCGTCAAGGCGCCGGTGTTCGCGCTGCTGATCGCGCTGGCCGGCACCTATCGCGGCCTGCAGGTGCGCGGCTCGTCGCGCGAGCTGGGCCGACTGACCACCGTGGCCGTGGTGCAGTCCATCTTCCTGGTGCTGCTGGCCGACGCGCTGTTCGCGGTGCTGTTCATGAAGATCGACTTCTGATGAGCGACGCGAACGACATCGTCGTCGAAGTGCGCGGGCTCGTGAACCGCTTCGGGCGGCAGGTGGTGCACGATGGCCTGGACATGCAGGTGCGGCGCGGCGAGGTGTTCGGCATCCTCGGCGGATCCGGCAGCGGCAAGTCGGTGCTGCTGCGAACCATCCTCGGCCTGCGCCGGCCGCAGGCCGGCAGCGTGCTCGTCGAGGGCGTCGACATGACGCAGCTGGACGGTGCGGCGCTGCGCGCTGGCCAAGGCCCGCTACGGCGTCACCTTCCAGCATGGGCGCGCTGTTCTCAGTCGCTGACGGTGCGCGAGAACATCCAGCTGCCGATGCTCGAGCACCTGCGGCTGCCGCCCGACGCGCTGGATGAGCTGGCACGGCTGAAGATGCGCGCTCGTGGGCCTGCCGGACGATGCCGCCGCGAAGTATCCGTCACAGCTGTCCGGGCGGCATGATCAAGCGCGCCGCGCTGGCGCGGGCGCTGGCGCTGGACCCGCAGCTGCTGTTCCTGGACGAGCCCACCTCGGGCCTCGACCCGATCAGTGCCGCGGCCTTCGACGACCTGATAGCCTATCTGCAGCAGGAGCTGCAGCTGACGGTGGTGATGATCACGCATGACCTGGACACGATCTTCCGCATCTGCGACCGCGTCGGCGTGATCGTGGACCGCAAGATGATGCAGGACACGCGCGAGCGGATCGTCGACCACCCGCATCCGTGGATCCAGCTCGTATTTCCATGGCACGCGGGCGGCGCGCTTCGCCGCGACGGGGAGCGGCACGCATGGAGCGTGAAGCCAACTACACCGCGGTCGGCGCCTTCGTGCATCCTGGTGACGG
Source organism: uncultured Pseudomonadota bacterium (assembly GCA_963785055.1). GTDB lineage: Bacteria > Pseudomonadota > Gammaproteobacteria > Steroidobacterales > Steroidobacteraceae > ZC4RG30. The sequence continues at coordinate 581,475 of CAWATT010000004.1, read as the reverse complement.
TGATGGCCGGGCTGTTCGTCTACTGGTATTCGGACGGGCGCGACAGGCGCAACTACGAGCCCTACGAGATCTATTTCGACGGCAGCGTCACCGGCCTTTCCGAGGGCGGGCTCGGTGCGCTACCTGGGCGTGGAAGTCGGGCCGCGTGCGCCGCATCCGCATCGACCAGCGCAGCGCCGAGCGCGTGCAGGTGATCGCGGACATCGACTCGAGTCGCGCCGATCTCGACAGCGACCACGGCGCAGCTGTCGCTGATGGGCGTGACCGGCCTGCTGTACATCGACCTGCGGCAGAACGTCGACCGGCCGGGAGATCATGCCGCCGGTGCCGAGCGAGCGCTATCCGGTGATCAACACGGTGCGCTCGAACTTCGACACCTTCCTGTCCGAGCCTGCCGGAGATGGCCGGCGCGCGGCGGAACTGCTGGAGCGCGCGCAGGAGATCTTCTCGCCGAGAACTCCGCGGCGCTGGCGAGCATGGTCAAGAACCTGCAGGCGGCCACCGAGCAGATGCCCGGCACCATGAAGCGCGTCGATGCCCTGGTGGCGGAGCTGGATCGGCACCAGCGCCGAGGTGCGCAAGCTCGCATCTGCCCTGAACGAGTCGATGCCCTCGACTGGGCCCGAAGGTGTGCAACCTGACGGACAGGCTGGACGCCACCGCGGCGAACCTGGAGCGCGCCAGCGCGGAGATCGAGCCAGGATGCTGGCGGAGAACCGCGACGGCGTCGCCGGCTTCACGCAGCGACGGCCTGCCGGAGCTGCGAGCGCACGCTGCGCGAGGCGCGCGCCGCGGCGGAGCAGTTCGGCGAGCTGTCGCGCAGCCTGAAGGAGGATCCCTCGCAGATCCTCTATCAGCCCGCGAAGCGCGGTGTGGAGGTGCCGCGATGAAATCCGCAGCCGGAACGCGTGCCGCCGTTGCAGCCCTGCGTGCCGCTGTGGCTGGCCGCCTGTGGCGGGCTCAAGAGCAAGGCGCCGGCGGAGCAGATCTATGTGCTGCAGCCGGCGGTCGCAGCCGAGGTCGCCGGCCGAGCGCCGCAGCGGCACCCGTGCCGGGACTGCTGGCGGTGCGACGGCCGGAGGTGCAGCCGGGGCTGCGACACGGCACGCATTGCGCTGGTGCGCCGGGCAACGAGCTGGACTACTACGCGGCCAGCCGCTGGGGCGCGTCGCTGCCGCAGGTGCTCGACGCGCTTGCGCCGCGAGTCGCTGCTGGCCTCGGGGCACTTCGAGCCGTGGTCAACGGCAGCGAGCGCGGCAGCGGCGGCGGCGCGACTTCCGAGCTGCTGCTGACCGTGCGGCACTTCGAGGCGGACTATGCCGATGGCGGAGACCAGCCGCCGCAGGTGCACGTGGCCTTCGACTGCGTGCTGTCTGCGGGCGCGCCGCGCGCGCGTGCTGGGTCGCTGCGATGGCGAGGCCCGTGAGCCGGCGGCGGCGAATCGCATGGAGCCCGATCGTGCCGGCGCTGGAGGCGCCGCGCGCGCAGGCGATGGCGGAAGTGACGGCGGAGGTGCGCGACTGGCCGCGCAGGACCGGCCGCGCCGGCCCAGCGGTGACGCCCTCAGAACGTACGAGAGCCCGCTGGCTTCCATGAACCGGTACAGCCAGTAGCGGCCCGTGCGAGGGATCGGCATACAGGTCCGCGTCGGCGGTGTATTCGATGCGCGCCGGGCCGGTTGCTCCACAGCGTCTCGAACCAGTCGGCCACGTCCTGGTCGAGCGCGCTGCCGCGCGGGCGCGTCGACGATCACGTTGGCCTCGAGGTTGTAGTCGCCGAGGTTGCGGCGCGTGAAGTTCGCCGAGCCGAGCAGTCAGCCACAGCCGATCGCCGCTGCGGCATCGGCGGCGAGCTTGGCGTGGAACTGCTCGCCATGCGTGCGGTACCAGCGCAGCTTGATCGCGCCGTCGCTGGCGGCGATCAGCTCGGAGGCCACCTGGCGATTGGGCAGGCCGGATTTCTCGAAGCCGAAGGCGTCCTTGTTCGGATCGAGCAGCACGCGCACCGCGGCGCCGCGGCGCGGCGGCGGCGAGCAGCGCGTCGATCACGTGGCGCTCGGACAGATAGAACATGCGCGATGTCGACGGCATCGCCGGCCCGGGTGGCTGCCAGTGTCTGCGAGCAGCGCATCGCGGATGGCGCCTTCGGTGGCGATGGCTGACGCGCGCGTGTCGCCGGCGTGCGGCGGCCTGCGACGCGGTCGGCGCGGTCGCGGCTGCGTCGTCGATGGCTGCGGCAGCCGGCTCGCCCTGCCAGCCGGAGAAGCCGCGCGATCGCCAGCTCGCTGTCGAGCAGCGGGCGCAGTGCCTCGCCTGCGAGCTGCAGCGCCACGTTGGAATGCGCGCTGCTGGCGTCGTGCGGATTGCCGGAGCAGACGATGCCACGCAGCGAGCCCTCGCCGTCGCCGGTGAGCAGCACCTTGCGATGGTTGGCCTTGAAGTTGCGGCAGTGCGCAGCAGCGCGCCGAGCGCAGCGACGGGCCGTCGGCATCCAGCGGATTGGCCCAGCCGCCGTGCACGCCGGGCTTCAGCCACCAGCCGAACAGCAGCCGCCACGGGCCGCTGTACAGCGGGATTCGAATCGCGCAGCGGGTCGAGGTCGGTCACCACGACGTCGATGCCGGCCTGCGCGAGCTGCGCGCAAGGCATCGCGGCGGCGTGCCGCGGTAGTAGTCGTTGATCGGGATCGACCAGCACCAGGATGGGCAGCTGCGGCTGCGCCTCGCGCAGGTCCAGCAGCGCCTCGCGCAGTTCGCGCGCCACGGGCCGGATGCCGTCCTGCGTAGCGCAGCTCGCCGGCAGGTCCGCCCTGTTCGTTGAACAGGAAGTAGTCGAGCACCAGGAAATCGCGTGCGCTGCGCACCAGTTCCAGCGTGGCGGCGTGGATCTGCTGCACGACCTGCGGATCGCTGCGCAGGTCGCGCGAGGTGAGGTCGGAGAGCAGCGCAGCGAATCGTCGGCGAACGGCGAACTCGGGCCCGCGACGCGCGAGCCCGGGTGGCAGCGGCTTGAGGCATGCCACCAGCCCGTGACGAGCCAGGCGCCGAGCAGCGCCAGCAGCGCATAGCGTCCCCAGCGCGGCTTGCGGTGAGCGAGCCATGGCAGGATTCTAGACGAATGCGCCAGCCGCGCGTCAGCGCGCGTCGCATACGCGTCGTGCGCGATGCGGCGGCATGTCTGGTGGGCGTTCAGGCCTTGAGGCGCGGCGCGGTGCTGTCCGCGGCCGCGTGGTCGACCAGCGTGGCGAACGGCGAGGCGCCGGTGCCTCCTGCCGCGCCAGCAGCTCGCCCAGCGCCTCGGCGCATGCAGGGCTCGCCGAACAGCTGGCCCTGCGCGTAGTCGCAGCCGGCTGCGCGCAGGAAGCCGAGCTGCTCGAGCGGTCTCGACGCCCTCGGCCACCACCTGCATGCCGAGGCTGTGGCCCATCTCGATGATGGTGCGCACGATGGTGGCGTCGTTGCGGTCGGTGGTGCACGTCGCGCACGAAGGACTGGTCGATCTTCAGCGTGCCGATGGGGAACTGCTGCAGCGCCGACAGCGAGGAATAGCCGGTGCCGAAGTCGTCGATGGCCAGGTGCAGGCCCATGCGCCGCCAGTTCGTTGAGCATGCCGATGGTGCGCTTCGGGTCGGCCATCAGCGTGGTCTCGGTGATCTCGAGCTCCAGCTGCTCGGGCGAGACGCCATGGCGCGCGAACACGCGACTTGCAGTCGAGGATGAAGCTGGCCTGGCGCAGCTGCTTCAGCGACAGGTTCAGCGCGATGCGGCCCGGGCGCGTGCCCGTTGCCGGCCAGCGCGCGGTAGTCGATGCAGACGCGGTTCAGCACCCATTCGCCGATGCTGCTGATGAGGTTGTTCTCCTCGGCCAGCGGGATGAACTGCGAGGGCGGGATGTCGCCATGGCCCGGCAGGCGCCAGCGCAGCAGCGCCTCGGCGCCGACGATGCGGCCGTCGGCGAGGTCGACCTTGGGCATGTAGGCGACCACCAGCTCGTCGCGCTCGACGGCGCGCTTGAGCTTGCTCTTGAGCATCAGCCGCTCGACCGCGGCGGCGTTCATCTCCGGCGAGTAGAACGCGCAGCTGTTGCCGCCGTTCTGCTTGGAGTAGTACATGGCCGCGTCCGCGTTGCGGATCAGGTCGATGACGTTCTCGGCATCGCGCGGGCACAGCGCCACGCCGATGCTGGCCGACAGGAACACTTCCTGCTGGTTCACGTGGAAGGGCTGCGACACCACGTTCGAGGATGTCCTGCGACAGGTGCTTGCACCACTTCGCGCGCGCCGTGGCCTCGGAGATGCCGTCGATGAACAGCGCGAACTCGTCGCCGGCCAGGCGGCCCAGCACGGTCTCGGCCGGCAGCGCGCGCGGTGAGGCGCTCGGTGAGCACTTCGAGCACGCGATCGCCGGCGCGCGTGGCCGAAGGTGTCGTTCACTTCCTTGAAGCGGTCCATGTCCAGGTACAGCAGCGCCACGCCGGTGCGCGCGCGCAGCGAGCGCGCGATGGCCTGCTGCAGCAGGTGCTGGAACTGCATGCGGTTCGGGATCTTGGTCAGCGCGTCGTAGCGCGCGAGGTAGCGGATGCGGCGCTCGGCGCGCTTGCGGTCGGTGATGTCGCGCGCCACGTAGATGCGGCCGGCGAACTGCGGGTCGGCGGTCTCGATCGTCGGAGCCGGAGAACGACACCGGGATGGTCTGGCCAGCTCTGCGTGCGCAGCACGGCTTCGCCCGACTTCGCAGCGCGCGCTGCAGCGCGCTCGCCGGTCGTCTGCGTCCGGCGCATGCAGCAGCGTGGCCACATGTTGCGCCGACGAGATGTCGCGTCGTCGGCGCCGGTCAGGCGCTGCGCCGCGGCGTTGGTGATGCGGATGGTGCCGTCGGCGGCGGTCACGAACACCGCATCGTTCATGCTGTTGAGCACGTTGTCGAGGTAGTTCTTGGTGATGGTGGTCTCGGCGCAGGTTCTGGCGCATCTGGTCGACGGTGCGCTGCAGGTCGCCGAGTTCGTCGCGGCGCAGCGTCGGCACGCGGCTGCGTGTAGTCGCCCTGCGACATGCGCGTGGTGCTGTCGTTGAGCTGCTGCAGCGTGTCGCACGAGGCGGCGGCCATGGAAGAACGCGAGCCAGGCCGTGCCGATCACGATCAGCGCGGCGGCCGAGGCGCAGCAGCCAGGCGAGGCGAGCCGCGCGCCGAGGCCGATCACGGCGGGATCGCGCAGCAGCACGATGATCGCGGCGCAGCCCAGCAGCAGGGCCAGGGCGATGGCCGCGCCGAAAGCGGCGAACTTGGTCTTCAGGCTGAACATCGCGGCCGAGTACTAACCCGGGGCGATTCCGGCCTGCGCCATGCCGCTCCGGCGCCCACGTGCGGCGCGGTATGCGCTAGAATAGGGGCAATGTCGCATGAGCGACTGCCGCGCTTTACGCCGAAGCAGCTGACCGGCCGCAGCCGCGACGCACATCGTGGAGCTGCAGGAGCCGCGCTGCAGCCTGCACCGGGACGTCGTCGTGCCCTTCCTGCGCGCTGCGTGCCGCTGCGGCGCGAGGACGGAATCGACCTGCTGCCGGTGTCGTCGTTCCGCGACTTCGACCGGCAGCTGCTGATCTGGAACGGCAAAGTGCCGCGGCGAGCGCGAGCTGCTGGACCGCGACGGCGCGCCGCTGGATGCGCTCGCGCTGGACGAGGAGCAGCGCGTCGAGGCCATCCTGCTCTGGTCGGCGCTGCCCGGCGCCAGCCGTCACCACTGGGGCACGGACATCGACGTCGTCGACGCGGCGCGCTGCCGGCGGAGGTAGCAGGCGCCGCTGCTCGACCGGCGGAATTCGCGCCGGGCGGCGATGTTCGAGCAGCTCGACGACTGGCTGGATGCCAACGCTGCGGGCTTCGGGTTCTTCCGTCCCTACGCGCTCGGACCGCGGCGGCGTGCAGCCGGAGCCCTGGCACCTGAGCTATGCGCCGGTGGCGCGAGCAGGCGCTGGCAGCGTTCTCGCTCGACATGCTGCGCGCGGCGCTGGCCGACGCGGAGCTCGACGCGCCGGAGACGGTGCGCGCGCGGCTTGCCGGAAATCTGTCGAGCGCTACGTGGTGAACGTGGACGCGCCGCCGCGGGCGCGGCTACTTCCCGACGACCAGGCCTCGCTTGAAGTAGCCGTTCATCAGGCCGCGCACGCTGGTCAGCGAATCCGGCTCGGCCGCGAACACCTGCGGGCTGCGCCGCAGCATGCGCCAGCTCTCGCTGCGCAGCACCTGGCGCAGGTAGGCCAGGCTGCTGGTCGATGGACTCGATGTAGGGATTGCGGCCGTCGAACAGCGGCTCGACGTAGCGGTAGGCGCTGTCGAACGCCGCGTCGAGCCGCTTGCGCCGCACGTCTTCCATGAACCCGGGCGTCTGGCGCAGCAGGTCGAGGCCCGAGGCGTAGCGCACGTCGCGACCGCCATTGGCGGCCATGGGCAGCGCCACGCCGCCGAGCACGAACTCCGGATACAGCCGGTCGCGGCATTTCTCGAGGTAACAGCGGTCGGCCATCTGCGCGATCATGTCGGCCGTGCCCAGCAGGTGGCCGAGCTGGATGTCGCGCGGATCGGTGACCTACTGCGCCGATCGCCTCGAACGGTCTTCTCGTAGCCGGTGAAGTGCACGACCTCGCTGGTGATGCGCGTCCAGTGCGCGAAGCCGATGGTCGGCAGGTAGTACTCCATGAAGCGCGCGCTGCGCGACACGTGGTTGCGCGTGAACTCGGCGCCGTTCTGCGCCGCCTCGCCGCGCTCGCGCAGGTAGCCGATGTCATGGAACAGCGCGAGGAACACGCCGACCGCGGCGCGCTCGGCGCCCAGCGCCCGGGGCGTGCCGGCATGCGCGCTCTCGAAGCCGGCCATCAGCCGCGCCATCGCCAGCGTCACGTCGAGCGTGTGCTGCTGGTCGTGGTAGACGGTGTCGACGCCGAAGTAGCCCGGCATGCGGCCGGTGAAGGCCAGCTCGAAATCCTGGAAGGCGCGTGCCACCGGCGCGAAAGGCGGTGCCGGGCCAGGTGCGCTCGAACAGCTCCTGCACCGCGTCGCGCACGTCCGCTGCGGAACTCACCCGCACCGTGTTCGTGACGTCGTAATCGCTGCGGCGTGCGCTGTACATGTTGCAGGAGGAGTCTAGAGAGGCCCGGCGGACGAAACCAGCGATGCCGGACACAGTTTCGGGCATCGGGGCAACCCATATGTAAAGGCCGGGAAGGTCATGGAGCGGCCACTTCGAAGCCGGCCACCGCGGGCGCATGGTCCGAGGGCCGCTCGGCGCGACGCGGCTCCCGGTCGATGGTGGCCTCGCGGCAACGGGAGGCCTGGGCGGTGCTCGCCAGCAGCAGGTCGATGCGCAGGCCATTGTTGCGACGGAAGCCGCCCTGGCGGTAATCCCACCAGCTGAAAAGTCCGGGCGGCTGGTCGAACAGGCGGAAAGTGTCGACGAGGCCCAGCGCCAGCAATGAGCGCAGCGCCTCGCGCTCCGGTTCGCTGCACAGGATCTGGCCGCGCCAGAGCTCCGGGTCATGCACGTCGCGATCCTCCGGCGCGATGTTGAAGTCACCCATCACGACAAGGCGCTCGTGGCGCGACAGCTCCGTGGCAAGGTAACGCCGCAGGGATGCGAGCCAGCGCAGCTTGTACTCGTACTTCTCCGAGCCCACGGCCTGGCCGTTGGGCACGTAGACATTCACGTAGCGCACACCGCCGCTGGTTGCGGCGATGAGCCGGCGCTGCGGATCATCGAGGTCCGGCAGGTCGACGACCACATCCTCCAGCGGCCCGCGCGACAGCAGTGCGACGCCGTTGTAGGTCTTCTGGCCGCTTGCGCGCACGTGGTAGCCCAGGCCGCGCAGCGCCTCGAGCGGGAAGGTCTCGTCGGTGAGCTTGGTTTCCTGCAGGCCGATCACATCGACGGGCGTGGCGGCGAGCCATTCGGTGCAGCTGCGGCAGCCGCACGCGCAGCGAGTTGACGTTCCAGCTCGCGACGCGGGCGAGTGGGCCGTCGCTCACGGCGCGGCGTCCGGCACGGCGTGCAGTGCCTCGCGCCTCGTGGAGCGCGTCTGCTCGATCAGGCTGTAGGCGACGTAGTACTTCAGGATGTTGCGCACGTAGGTGGTGGTCTCGAGGCCGATGCGCTCGGCCACCACCAGCTCGACGTTGTTGAACCACACGTCGGGATCCAGGCCGCGCTCGCCGGCCAGCCGGCGCATCTGCTGCATGCGGGTGGGCCCCGCGTTGTAGGCGGCGAACGCGAACAGCGTGCGGTTCATTTCGTCGAAGTCGGCACCCTGGAAGTAGCGGGTCATCAGCCGGTCGAGGTAGCGCGCGCCGGCGTGCACGTTGGGCTCCAGAAGCTTGATGTCACCCACCTGCATCGAGCGCCCGGTCGCCGGCATGAGCTGCATCACGCCGATCGCGCCGACGGGGCTGCGCGCTTCCTGCCGCAGCTGGGACTCCTGGTAGCCCAGCGCCGCGAGCATCAGCGGGTCGAGCCGGTACTGCTCGCCGTACTTGCGGAACAGGCCGATCATCTGGTTGAACCGGTCGCGCTCCGCGCGCGCGGCGTTGTTGGAGAAGCTGCGGATGCGGGTGTTCTGCTGGTTGCGCAGCACGGGCACCAGGCTCACGGGCCGCACGGCCTCGGTGTAGAACTGCTGCAGCACGGCCGACAGCTGCGGACTGTCCTTGCGGATGGCCCAGCCGCTGCGTTCCCCGCTGCTGATCACCAGGTCCTCGCGCAGCGTCACGTCGGGCAGTGCCGGCGACCAGGCCCGCGCCAGCCAGTCGTCGATGACGGTGACCTGCAGGATGCCGGCATTGATCATGTCGAGCTTGTCCTCGTCCTCCAGCGCATCGGGCAGCGCCACGATGTTCATCTCCGGGCGGCCCTCGGCGCGAAAGCGCCCGTTCAGGCGCTCGAGGCTGGTCCAGTAGCTGGTGGAGCGACGGGAGTGGATCGTCATGCCGGCAAGGTCGTCGATGGACTCCAGCGACGGCGCACCGGGGCCGGTCACGATGATCTCGCTCACCGGCCTGACGGTGGTGGTCGTGATGAAGTCGGCCTGGGCACGGCGTTCAGGCGTTGCCGTGAGGCTGCCGCCGGCGATGTCGATGCGGCCTTCCAGCAGCGCCGGCAGCAGCTGATCGCGCGTGACCGGCACCAGCGCCACCGAGATGGGGCGGCCCTGCAGTGTCCGGGCCCGGCGCTCGCGCGCGTTGAACCAGCGCTCGAACTCGCGCACCAGCTCCGCGGAGACGCCGCGCTGGCGGCCGTGCTCCAGGAAGAAATGCGTGCGGCCGTAGGGCACGCCGACGCGGATGATGCGCTTCTCCATCATCACGTCGAGGTCGCCCGTGCGCGGTGCCGAGTCGACCGTGGCAGTGCGCTTGGCCTGGTCTTCCGCCGCAGGTGCGGGGGCTTCTGCGGCCTGCGCCTGCGCGACGATCAGCGCGAACGCGAGGCAGGCCGGAAGCAGGGAGGGCTGGTGGGAAATGCGTGCCGGGAAACGCACGCGGCAGTCAGCTCGTGATGCCGTGCTGGCGCAGCAGCGGCTCGATGTCCGGCTTGCCGGCCGCGGAACTCGACGAAGGCGTCGAGCGGCGTCGCGGCTGCCGCCGCGCGACAGGATGCTGTCGACGAAGCGCTGCGCCGTGGCGCGGTCGAAGACGCCGGCTTCCTCGAAGGCCGAGAAGGCATCGGCCGCGAGCACCTCGGCCCACTTGTAGCTGTAGTAACCGGCCGCGTAGCCGCCGGCGAAGATGTGGCCGAAGTTGTTCGGGTAGCGGTTCCACTCCGGGACGCGGATCACGGCGACCTCGCGCCGCACCTCGGCGAGGATTTCGTAGATGCGCGCGCCGCGCGCCGGGTCGTATTCGGCATGCAGGCGGAAATCGAACAGCGAGAACTCCACCTGGCGCAGCGTGGCCAGGCCCGCCTGGAAGCTGCGCGTGCGCAGCAGCTGCGCGATCTTCTCGTCGGGCAGCGGCTGCGCCGGTATCGACATGCGCGGTGATCGCGCGCAGCACTTCGGGCTGCCAGGCGTAGTTCTCCATGAACTGGCTGGGCAGCTCCACCGCGTCCCAGGCCACGCCGTTGATGCCGGAGATGGACGGGTAGCCCACGCGCGTGAGCATGTGGTGCAGGCCGTGGCCGAACTCGTGGAACAGCGTCACCACGTCGTCGTGCGTCAGCTGCGCCGGCTGGCCGCGGCGCGCCGGGCAATGCGTTGCACACCAGGTAGGCCACGGGCAGCGCCGCGCCGGCTGGCCAGCTCCTTGCGGCCGACGCAATCGTCCATCCAGGCGCCGCTGCGCTTGTTCGGCGCGCGCATAGGGGTCGAGGTAGAAGCCGCCGATGAGGCTGGCCGCCCGCTGGCATCGAGGATGTCGTAGTAGCGCGCATCCGGCATGCCACAGCGGCACGCCGCTCGCGCGGCTGGACGTGCACGCCGAACAGGCGTCTCGATGACGCCGAACAGGCCGTCGAGCACGCGCGGCAGCGGGAACCAGGGGCGCAGTTCCTCCTGCGAGATGCTGTAGCGCTCTTCCTGCAGGCGCTCGGAGTAGTAGGTGATGTCCCAGGCGTCGAGCTTGCGGCCGGCGAACGCCGTGAGCTCGGCCAGCTCGCGCTCGGCGGCGGGGCGCGCGGCGCGGCGCCATGTCGTGCAGGAACGTCAGCACTTCATCGACGCTGCGCGGCCATGCGCCGCGCGAGCGCGTAGGCGGCGTAGTTCGGGAAGTCGAGCAGCTGCGCCGCCTCGTGGCGCAGGCGCAGCAGGTCTTCCATCACCTGCGTGTTGTCGAACTGCGCGGGCGTCGGTCCCTGGTCGAGGCGCGCGTGCTCCAGGCGCGGTAGAAAGCCTGGCGCAGTGCGGGCGAGCGGGCGTCGGTGACCACCGCCACGTAGGTGGGCTGCTCGAGGCCGAGCAGCCAGCCTTCCTTGCCCGCCGCCGACGGCGCGCTCCCGGGCCTGCGCGACGATGGTCGGCGTTCAGGCCATCGAGTTCCTTCGGCGTCGGTGACGTGATGCGTGAAGGCGTTGGTCGCATCGAGCACGTTCTCCTCGAACTTCGCGGCGAGCGCTGGACAGCTCGAGCATCACGGCCTTGAAGCGTTCCTTCTTCTCGCCAGTCAGCGCGACGCCGGCGAGGCGGAACTCCAGCAGCGCATGATCGACCACGGCGCAGCTGCTCGTCGTTCGAGCTCGCGCGCCTCGCGCTGCGCACGCGACTCGTAGGCGCGGAACAGGTTCTCGTTCTGGCCGAGTGTCGGTGCCGTAGTCGGACAGCAGCGGCAGGCAGGCGTTGTAGCGTTCGCGCAGCGCCTCGCTGTTCATCACGCCGTTCAGGTGGCCCACCGGCGACCAGGCGCGCGACAGGCGATGCTGCAGTTCCTCCAGCGGCTCGACCACCGTGGCGAAATCTGGCGTGGGCAGCGGCCTCGATCTCGCGGATGCGCTGCGCGGCTTGTCGTCGAGCAGCTCGCGGATGCCGGTCTCCACGTGCTCGGGGCGGATCTGGTCGAAGGCGGGCAGCGGCGCGCCGCGCAGCAGCGGGTTTTCCGGTGTTCATCTGGCCGCGTATGTTTAGCGCGGGGTACCATGGCCCGATGAGCTCATGACTACGACCTGATCGTGATCGGCGGCGGCAGCGGCGGCCTCGCCGCGGCGCAGCGGGCGGCCGAATATGGGGCCCGGGTGGCGCTGGTCGAGGCCGGCCGGCTCGGCGGCACCTGCGTCAACGTGGGCTGCGTGCCGAAGAAGCTGATGTGGAACGCCGCGGAGCTCGCCGGCGCGATGGAGGATGCGCGCGGCTATGGCTTCGACGTCGACGGTGGCCGGCCACGACTGGGCCGGCCTGAAGGCCGCGCGCGATGCCTATGTGCTGCGGCTCAACGGCATCTACGAGCGCAACCTGGCGCAAGCGCGAGCGTGACGCTGCTGCGCGGCTGGGCGACGGCTGACCGGGGCCACAGGTCGTGCGGTGGGCGGGCAGATGCTGCGTGGCGGAGCGCATCGCTGCTGGCGACCGGCGGGCGGCCGCATCGGCCGGCAGATCCCGGGGGCGGAGCTGGGCATCGATTCGGATGGATTCTTCGACGCTGGCCGAGCGGCCGCAGCGCGTCGACGGTGGTCGGCGGCGGCTACATCGGCGTCGAGATCGCCGGCGTGTTCGCGGCGCTGGGCAGCGAGGTGACGATGGTGGTGCGCGGTCGGACCGCTGCTGCGCGGGCTTCGATCCGCTGCTGATCGAGGCGGCGGAAGAGGGCCTGGCAGGAGCAGGGCGCGCACACTGCTGCGCACATGCGCCGCCAACGGCAGCTGCGAGCGCGGTGCGCAGGGCCTCGACGCTGCGCGCTGGAGGATGGCGAGTGCTGGAGCGAGGCAGGACTGCGTGATCTGGGCCACCGGGCGCGAACCCGCTCACCGGACTTCATCGACGCCGGCGGTGGGCGTGAAGCGGGACGCGCGCGGCTATCGTGGTCGTCGATGAATTCCAGCAGACCAGCGTGCCCGGCGGTGTTCGCCATCGGCGATGTCACCGGGCGTGCGCACGCTGACGCCGGTGGCGATCGCGGCAGGGCGGCGGCTGGCCGACCGGATCTGGGGCGGCATGGCCGGCCGCAAGCTGGACTACGAGAACATCCCCACCGTCGTGTTCGGGCATCCGCCGCTGGGCACGGTGGGGCTGACCGAACCCGCGGCGCGCGCGCAGTACGGCGATGCGGTGAAGGTGCTACACCGCGACTTCGTGCCCATGTACCACGCGCTCACCGACGGCCAAGCCGAAGACGCGGATGAAGCTGGTGACGGTGGGGCCGGAGCAGCGCGTCGTCGGCGTGCACCTCGCCGGGCGCGGCGTCGACGAGATGCTGCAGGGCTTCGCGGTGGCCGTGCGGATGGGCGCCACGAAGCGCGACTTCGACGACACGGTGGCGATCCATCCCACCGCCGCCGAAGAACTGGTCACGATGCGCTGACGGGAGCACCGGATGCTGCAAGCTCGACCTGATCCAGACGCTGGCCTTTGGCGGCCTCGCGCTGCTGGCCGGCTACGGGCTGCGGCGCTGGATTCCGGTGCTGGGCCGGCTGAACATGCCGGCCGCGGTGCTGGGCGGCCTGCTGGTCTCGCTGGTCGCGTGGGTCGGCGCATGTCGCGCGGCGTGCAGCTGTTCGAGTTCGACACCACGCTGCAGTCCCGCTGATGATCGCGTTCTTCACGACGGTGGGCTTCGGCGCGAGCCTGTCGCTGCTGCGCGTGGGCGGGCCGCTGGTGTTCAGGTTCCTGCTGCTGGCCATCGGGTTCGCGGTGCTGCAGAACGTGCTGGGCGTCGCGGTGGCGCTGGCCTTCGGCCTGCATCCGCTGTTCGGCGTGCTGGCCGGCTCGGTGACGCTGACCGGCGGGCCGGCCACGGGCCTGGCCTTCGCGCCGCTGTTCGAGCAGGCCGGCGTGGTCGGCGCGGCGTCGATTGCGGTGGCGATGGCGCATGGCGGGCATCGTGCTGCGGCGCGCTGATCGGCAGTCCGGTGGTCACCTGGCTGATCCATCGTCACGGGCTGCACGGGCGCAAGGTCAAGGGTGCGACGGCGCATGCGCGCGCTGAACCTGGCCGTCGGTGGCGCACGAGGCCGCCGGTGCGACGCGGCGGACGGTCGCCGAGGATGACGACGAGAGGTCTTCCCGCTGCTGAAGAGCGTGATCGCGCTGCTGGTCGCGATGTGGATCGGGTCGCTGGGTCAGTCGCCGGATTCGCCGGCACCGGACATCACGCTGCCGGCCTACATCGGCGCGATGCTGGTGGCCGCGCTGATCCGCAACCTCGATGACCGTTTCGGCTGGTTCGGGCTCTCGCACCGCGTGCTGGATTCGCATCGGCGCCGTCGCGCTGTCGCTGTTCCTCGTCGATGGCGCTGATGAACCTGAAGCTGTGGGAGCTCGCGGGCCTCGCGCTGCCGCTGGTGGTGGGGCTGCGTGGCTGCAGGTGCGTGATGGTCGTCGCTCGGCGCGGTGTTCGTGTTCGGCCGCATGGGGCGCGACTACGAGGCGGCGGTGATGAGCGGCGGCTTCATCGGCTTCATGCTGGGCACCACGGCCAATGCGATGGCGGTGATGCGCGCGCTGGTGGAGCGCTACGGCGCCGGCGCCGCGCGCCTTCCTCGTGGCGCCGCTGGTCGGCGCGTTCTTCATCGACTTCATCAACGCGCTGATCGATCACCGCGGGCATCAACCTGCTCAAGTGAATACGCACGACCACTGGTGATCGCGCATCGTGGTGCCAGCGGCTGAGCTGCCCGAGCACACGCTGGCCGGCGTATGCGCTGGCCATCCTGCAGGGCGCGGACTACATCGAACCGGACCTGGTGGCCACGCGCGATGGCGTGCTGGTGGCGCGGCACGAGAACGAGATCGGCGGCACCACCGATGTGGCGACGCATCCGGAGTTCGCCGCGCGGCGGCGCGTGCAGGTGATCGATGGCGTGCCCGATCGAAGGCTGGTTCACCGAGGATTTCACGCTGGCGGAGCTGCAGACGCTGCGCGCGCGCGAGCGCATTGCCGCAGCTGCGGCCGGCAGATGCGCCAGCACGACGGGCAATTCGAGCATCGCCACCTTCGACGAGATCCTGCGCTACCTGGCGACGATCAACTGCTGCGCGACGGGACGCGGGGCGGCCGCCGGTCGGTGTGTATCCGGAGACCAAGCATCCCACGCACTTTCGCGCGCTGGGCCTGCCGCTGGAGCCGCCGCTGCTCGCCGCGCTGGAGCGCGGGCTGCGTGGCGCGCCGGTGTTCATCCAGTCGTTCGAGGCGGGCAACCTGCAGGCGCTGCGAGGGCAATGCGACTATCCGCTGGTGCAGCTGCTGGAGCCGGGAACGCAGCCGGAACTCGCGTCGATTGCCCGCTATGCCCAGGCGATCGGCGTTCACAAGTCAACGGTGGTGTCGCCGGAAACGGGCGAGTCCACGGGCCTGGCGGCGCGCGCGCATGAGGCGGGGCTCGCGGTGCACGTGTGGACGTTGCGCGCGGAGAACCGTTTCCTGGGGGCACGCTGGCAGCGCGGGAGTGATCCGGCCGCGCACGGGGACCTCGCGGGCGAGATCACTGCGCTGGTTGCGGCGGGGGCGGACGGGCTGTTCTGCGACCACCCGGCCGAAGCGATGCGTGCACTCGGCGTTGCGCTCGCTACTGGCCGGATGCAGGACTAGCATGGCCTTGCAGCTGGGGGTCATTCATCACGCCTTACGGAGGCTTCCATGTTCACTTCAAGGATTTCGCGGGTACTGATTGCCACGGTGGTGGTGGCAGGTGCGTTTGCGACGACGCCGTTGCTGGCGCAGGCACCCCAGGGCGGCGGCTGCCCGGCATGGGCATGGGCATGGGCATGATGCCGATGGACCGCGCCGGCATGGAGCAGCGCCTTGCGCTGGATGCCGCGGGACTGAACCTCACGGCGGCGCAGAAGTCGCAGATCGACAAGATCGTCGATGACTACATCGTCGAGCAGGGCAAGCTGCGCGAGAAGCATCCGATGACACCGGGTTCGCCGCCGAGCCAGGAGATGATGACGGCGATGCGCAGTTCGCGCGAGAACCTCAACGCCGCGGTGGGCAAGGTGCTGAACGAAGGCCAGCGCAAGACCTGGGAAGCGGCGATGGCCGCGCGCCGGCCGGCGGGTCCCATGGGTCCCATGGGTCCAGGTGGCCCGGGTGGTCCGCCTCCGGGCACTCGTTGAAGGTGATGGTCGGCACGCGCCCAGGCGCGCGTCGCTCAGGCGTGTAGCGCCGCCGTCAGCTCGGCCAGCACGCTGGCCGTGTCGGGCCGGACGCCGCGCCAGAGCAGGAAGGACTCCGCGGCCTGCTCGACCAGCATGCCCAGCCCCATGACCGCGCGGGCGCAGCCGCGCTGCTGCGCCCAGCGCACGAACGGCGTGTCATCGCGGCCATAGGCCATGTCGTAGCAGAAGCTGTGCGCGGTCCACGACGCTCGGGCGGCAGCGGCGGCAGCTTCGCCGGCGAGGCTGGCGGCCGTGACGCATTGATCACGATGTCGTAGGGCTCGGCGCCGAGCGTCGTCGAAGCCGCGCGCGCGCAGCGTTGCCGAGATCGCGCAAACGCTCGCGCCAGTTCTTCGGCGCGCGCGGGCGTGCGGTTCACGATGGTCAGGCTCGCGGGCTTGAGGCCCAGCAACGGCGCGAGCACGCCACGCGCGGCGCCACCGGCGCCCAGCAGCAGCACGCGACGGCCGGCGATGCGCGACGTGGTGGTTGTTCAGCAGGTCGCGCGCGAGGCCCGCGCCATCGGTGTTGTCGCCGAGCAGGCGGCCGTCGGCGGCGCAGCGCCAGCGTGTTCACCGCGCCGGCGCGCTGCGGCGCGCGGCGTGAGCTCCGCCGACCAGCGCGCAGCGCTGCTTCCTTGTGCGGCACCGTGACGTTGAGTCCCTTGCCGCCCAGCGGCGAAGAATTCGCGCACGACCGTGCGTCGAAGTCGCTCGGGGTCGGCGTCGATGGTCGAATAGACGAGTGACTGGCGCGGTCTGCGCGGCGAAGCGCTCGTGGATGAACGGCGAGCGGCTGTGCGCCACCGGATGGCCGATCACCGCGTAGCGGTCGGGTTCACTCATGGATCAGCCAGCGCACCGACGCTGCCTCCCTGGTGCCGCCGAGCAGGTCGTGCAGCTGCGGCCTGCCAGAGCGCGGCTTCCGCGTCGAACTGCCACGGCGGATTGATGACGAGCATACCCGAACCGTTCAGGCCGGCCGTGCTGTCGGCGGGGTGCACGCACAGCTCGATGGCCAGCGCCGGTCGCGAGATGCCGCGGATGAGGCGCGCGAGCCACAGGTCGGTGTCGCGCTGTCGCTTGATGGGATACCACAGCGCGTAGACGCCGGTGTCGAAGCGCAGCGAGGCCGTCGGCGAGCGCGGTGGCGATCTGTGCTGCCTCGTCGGCCTGCTCGTAGGGCGGATCGATGCAGCACCAGCGCGCGGCGCTGCGGCGGCGGCAGCGAGCGCCTTGAGCTGCTGCGTAGCCATCGCCGGTGACCACGCGCGGCGTGGTGCGCGAGCTGCGGGCGCGGCGCTGGTCGATCGCGCGCTGCAGCGCGCGGGCCTGCTGCGGCCTGGCTCTCGACGCAGATGCGCGCGGTCGACGTCGCGCAGCTGCGGCGGCGGCGAGCAGTGGCGAGCCGGGATAGCCGTGCGCGTTGCCGGTGGCTGCGCGCATGCGGTCGATGCCTCGAGGTAATCGGGTGATGGCCGGGTCCGTGTCGATGGGTCGGGCTGCGGCAGCGTCGCCGCAGCCGTGCGATGCCGCCGTCGCTCTCGCCGCTGCGCCGCGCGTCGGCGCCGGCAGGTCGTACAGGCCAGCGCCGGCGTGCGTGTCGAGGTAGAGGAAGCCCTTGGCCTTCTTCTGCAGCAGCGCGATCAGTGCCAGCAGCGCGACGTGCTTGTGCACGTCGGCGAAATTGCCGGCGTGGAAAACGTGTCGGTACTGCATGCGACCTCCGCGGCGCGGCGGTCGCTGCCGCCTCAGGCGCCGCGCAGCGCCCTTGAGCGGGGCGGGCGGCTTTGGCTGCAGCGTCCTTCACGCCCACCTTGGGCTTCGCGGGCTTGCTGGCCGGGCGTTGCCGCTGCACCAGGTGCCTTCTTCTTCTTTGCAGGCGCGGCTTTCGTTCGCGGGTGCAGCCTTCTTCGCAGCCTTGGCTTTCTTCGCCGGAGCTTGCCTTGGCCGAAGCGCCCTCGCCGGCGCCGTTGGCCGGCTGGCGCGGACGCCTTTGCCTTGGCTGCCGCGCGAGGCGCAGCGCCCCGCCGGCCGAAGCGGCCGCGCGCCGGGCGCAGCGGTGCGGCGGCCAGCAGCGCGCGGCACTCCTCGAGCGTCAGGGTCTTCGGATCGCGGTCCTTCGGGATGCGCGCATTGCGCTGCCTTGTCGGTGATGTACGGGCCGTAGCGGCCGTTCAGCACCTGGATGTCGTCGACGCCGAAGTCGCTGGATGATGCGGTTCGCATCGGCGACCTTCTTGGCCTCGATGACCTCGAGCGCGCGCTCGCAGCGTGACCGTGTAGGGATCGTCTTCCTTCAGCGACACGTACTTGGCGCCGTACTTCACGTACGGGCCGAAGCGCCCGATGGCCACCGTGATCGGCTCGCCGTCGGCGGTCTCGCCGAGCTTGCGCGGCAGCTGGAACAGCACCAGCGCATCGGCCAGCGTGATGGTGTCCATCTTCTGGCCGGGGCGCAGGCCCGCGAACTTCGGCTTCTCGTCGTCGTCCTTGGTGCCGACCTGCACGAACGGGCCGAAGCGGCCCATGCGCACCGAGACCGGGCGGCCGCGACTCCGGGTGGATGCCGAGGTCGCGCGACATCGCGACTTCCTCGCGGCTGACGTTCTTCTCGATGTCCTCGACCTGGTCGATGAACGGCTTCCAGAATTTCTCCAGCGGCGTCGACCCAGGGCTCCTCGCCGCGCGAGACGGCGTCGAGCTCGTCTTCCATGTCGGCGGTGAAGCCGTATTCCACGTACTTGGTGAAGTACTTGGTCAGGAAGCGGTTGACGATCTTGCCGATGTCGGTGGCGATGAAGCGGCGCGCGTCCATGTCGACGTACTCGCGGTCGCGCAGCGTCGAGATGATGGAGGCATAGGTCGACGGGCGGCCGATGCCGTGTTCCTCGAGCGCCTTGACCAGCGAGGCTTCGGAGAAGCGCGGCGGCGGCTCGGTGAAGTGCTGCTCGCCGTGCAGGCTCGAGCAGCTTCACCGCGTCGCCTTCCTTCATCGGCGGCAGCACGTGGTCGTTGTCGTCGTCCGGCGACGTCGTCGTGGCCTTCCTGGTAGACGGCGATGTAGCCGGGCTTCACCAGCGTGGAGCCGTTGGCGCGCAGCAGTGTGGCGCTGCGGCGCCGGCGCCGGCGCCCGGCGATGCATGTCCACCGCGACGGTGTCGAACACCGCGTGCGCCATCTGGCAGGCGATGGCGCGCTTCCAGATCAGCGCGTACAGCTTGAACTGGTCGGCGTCGATCTTGCCTTCGAGCTGCTGCGGCGTGATCGCGGCCGAGGTGGGGCGCACGGCCTCGTGGGCTTCCTGCGCGTTCTTCGACTTGGTCTTGTAGACGCGCGGTGCCTCGGCCAGGCCTTCCTTGCCGTAGAGCTTCTCGATGGTGGCGCGGATCTCGGTGACGGCCTCGTTGGCCAGCGTCACCGAGTCGGTACGCATGTAGGTGATGAGGCCGACGGCGCCTTCGCCGAAGTCCACGCCTTCGTACAGCTGCTGCGCCAGGCGCATGGTGCGCTGCGCGGAGAAGCCGAGCTTGCGCGCGGCTTCCTGCTGCAGCGTGGAGGTGGTGAACGGCGGCGCCGGATTGCGCTTGCGCTGCTTGCGGTCGATGGTGGCGACGGTGAGCTGGCCGCCGCGCCGGCCTTGTTGAGCGTGGCCTCGACCTCGCGCGCGGCTGCCTTCGTTGGTGAAGCTGAACTGCTCGACCTTCTTGCCGGCGTACTCGATGAGCTTCAGCGGGAAAGTCGACGTCGCTGTGCTCGCCCTCGGCGTCGATCGTCCAGTATTCCTGCGGCACGAAGGCGTCGATGGCCTCGTCGCGCTCGCAGATCATGCGCAGCGCCGGGCTCTGCACGCGGCCGGCGGACAGGCCCTGGCGCACCTTCTTCCACAGCAGCGGCGAGAGGTTGAAGCCGACCAGGTAGTCGAGCGCGCGGCGCGCCTGCTGCGCGTTCACCAGGTCCATCGACAGCGTCGCGCGGCTGCTGCACGGCCGCGCGGATGGCGTTCTTCGTGATCTCGTAGAACGCGACGCGATGGACGGTCTTGCCCTTGAGCTCGCCGCGTTCCTTCAGCAGCTCGTACAGGTGCCAGGAGATGGCCTCGCCCTCGCGGTCCGGGTCGGTCGCCAGGTAGAGCGCGCTGGCCTTCTTCAGCGCCTTGCGAGATGGCCTCGACGTGCTTCTCGTTGCGCTCGATGACGCGGTACTTCATCGCGAAGTCTTGTTCGGGATCGACCGCGCCTTCCTTCGGGACGAGGTCGCGCACGTGGCCATAGGAGGCCAGCACCTCGAAATCCTTGCCGAGGTACTTCTTGATGGTCTTCGCCTTGGCGGGCGATTCGACGATGACGAGATTTTCAGCCATGCCTCTGGTTCAGTGCGCGCCGGTGCTGCCGGCCCGCGACGGTTCAGTGCTGCCGCCGAGGAGTCGGGATCGAACACGAGCGTTTCCATGCGCGCGCAGGCCTGTTCCTGGCCCGGCTGGCTGGAGAGCACCATCAGCACCACCCAGTGGACCTGCTCGAGCGTCAGGTCCTCGACGTCGAGCGCCAGCAGGCGGTCGATGACGATCTCGCGCTGCGGCGGGAGAGGATTTCGGCCTGCTTCGAGCGACAGCAGCAGGCCGCGGCAGTCGGCCGACAGGCGCGCGCAGCTCCTGTCGGCGAGTAGATGCGCAGCGAGCGCGCACGCGCGGCGTGCGCGGCGTCTGCGCCGGCGCGGCATCGGCGCCGCGCGATGCGCGCTCGCCGGCGAGGTCCGCCAGCCAGTCGAGCGCGCGCTCGACGTTGGCCTCGCCGAAGCCGGCGCTTTCGAGGTCGCGCGCCAGCGCGTCGCGCTCGGGCACCTCGGGTGCCTCGTCGAACATGTAGCGGTCGAACACGTAGATAAGGATGTCGAGGACGGTGCCGTTCATTCGGTCAGGTAACGCGGTTAAAGAGATGCCCCGGGCCGGGTTTCGACCCGGCCTTCGAGTTCGAGAATCAACATCATGGAGGCGACGGAGCCGGGCTGCAAGGCCCGTCCGGTCGACCAGATCGTCGACGCTGGCCGGCTCGAAGCCGAGGGCATCTAACAGCATTTCGTAATCCTTGTCCAACCGCCGCGGTCGCCGAGGGCTGCCGGTTGGTACGACAAGCTCTGATTGACAACGATAGTCGATTTTTCTCGATCGGATATCTGGATCTCGGTCGAGCACGTCGGCGGCGCCGCGCGACCAGGTGGGCGCCCTTGCGGCAGCAGTTCGAGGCAGCCGGCCGCCAGCGGGTTCAGTGGCGAGCCCGGCACGGCGAACACGTCGCGGCCCTGGTCCAGCGCCGCGCCGGGCGGTGATCAGCGAGCCGCTGCCGGCGGCGGCCTCGACCACCAGCGTGCCGCGCGCGAGGCCGGAGATGATGCGGTTGCGGCGCGGGAAGCTGCCGGCGCGGCGGCTCGGTGCCCGGCGGGAACTCGGAGACCAGCGCGCCGCTCGCGCAGCGATGCGCTCGGCCAGCGCCTGGTTCTCCGGCGGGATAGCAGATGTCGAGGCCGGTGCCGCAGCACGGCGATGGTGCCGCCGCGCAGCGGCCAGCGCGCCGTCGTGGCGCGGCGGTGTCGATGCCGCGCGCGAGGCCGCTGGTGATCGACGAAGCCCGGCGCGCGCGCAGCTGTGCGGCGAGCTCGCTGCGCGATGCGCCGGCCCGGCCGCCGTGGGGCTGCCGGCTGCCGACGATGGCGAGCTGCGGTCGCGACAGCGCGCGCCGGTCCCCGCAGCACGTAGCAGCGCCGGGGCGCGTCGGGCAGGTCGGCGAGCTGCGGCGGGAAATCCGGCGCGGTGCACGGCAGCAGCACGGCGCCCGATGCGTTCGCAGCCAGCGCAGGTCCGCCTTGATGCGGGCTTCGTGCAGGCTGTGCCAGCGCCGCAGGCCGCGGCTGCGGCAGCCCGAGCGCGCGCAGCGCTGCGGGCGGGCAGGCCGAGCAGCGTCTCGATGCCGCCGGCCGCGGCCAGCGCCGCGCAGCAGCGCGGCCGCGCCGAGGCTGCGGCGCGCGCAGCACGGTCAGCCAGGCGCGGGTGCTCGTCGGGTGCAATCGGCATGCAGGCCGAGCCTAAAACGCGAAGGGCCCGCGCGAGGCGGGCCCTACTGCTGCTGCAGTTATGCCGCGAATTGCGGCGTGCCGTATCAGGGTGTGCGCACCCGGTCGGCCACGCGCATCGGAGCGGTGGCGTTCACGATCAGGCCGTAGCTCATGTGGTCGTAAGTCTTGAACACCAGCAACGTGCCGGCGCGTTCGTCCGGCAGCGTGCAGCTGTCGTGCTGACGCACGCAGGACTACGCGCGTGCGCTTGCAGCGACCTGTCGCGCACCACCTCGCCCTTCTGGTCGATGGCCAGCACATGGCCGGCTGCGAGGCCGTGCTTCGCGCCGCGATTGATCGCGACCACCTTGTACTGGCCGATCAGCGACACGCCATCGCACGACCGCCATGATCTGGCCGCTCGATGTCCGTCGGGCGGCGCGCGCGGCACGATGTCCGCCGCTGACGCGTCTGGGTGTCCTCGGCGAACAGCAGGTCGCCCGTCGATGCGTCTCGCGCGCCGAATCGGTGCAGGCGGCGCTTGACTCAGCTTCGCCCGCGGGTTCGATGCGCACGGCGGCGGTGTAGGTGCCCATGTAGCCGAGCACCTTGCCGGTCTCCGGATCCTTCAGCGGCTTCGCCCGACGTGCACGATCGAGTAGCGCCGGGACCCGTGTCCTCGAGGCCCTTCACGTAGACCTCATGGCCGGCGCCGGCCGACCATGTGCCGGTCGCGCAGGCCGGCAACGCGGGGCGCATTGCTGCAGGTCTTCCTTCGTGACGCATGCTGGGCTGCCCAGGAAGGCCGCGATGGCCTCGTAAGGAATCGTGGCGATCGGGCCGTCGAGCGGCGTGCTGCGCACCAGCGGCTGCGACGCGCACGCGCGCTGCCGCGGGTCAGCGCGTCACCTGCGGCTGGCCGTTGGCGCCGTAGGCCAGCGTCAGCACGTCGCCGGGATAGATGAGGTGCGGATTCTGCGACCGTGCGGGTTCACATGCCAGATCTCCGGCCACAGCCAGGGATCGCGCAGGTACATCGCGGAGATGTCCCAGAGCGTGTCGCCGCGCTTGACCGTGTAGCTCAGCGGCGCGCTCGGGTTCATGACCGGACGCCGGTCAGGCCGGGGCTGCCGCCGGTCGGCCGTGGCGCCGTCCGGGCCGTCGCGGGCCAGGGCTGCCTCGATGGCGTTGTCTCGGGGCGGCCGGCGCCGCGCCGGCGCGGCGGCGGCTAGCGGCGCCGGGGCCTCTGCGGCGCTTCTCGTGCCGCCGGAAGCAGCTGGCAGCCGGCCGGCCAGGCCAGCACGCGACAGCCGCGCCGGCGAGCCGCAGGCAGCGGTGCACCGGGATGCGCATAACTGTTGATTCGAGACCATTTTACGCTCCTGTCCGTCGCCTAGGCCGGCCATGGCCGTGCGACGCAGCCACGCCACATGCTGTTATAAACTCTTTGCCGGCGCAGCCGCGCCAAGGCGTCGCGTCAGGTTTGTGCACTCCATCACGGCCGCCTGGAATATTCCCAGCGCTGGCCCGGACATTAGGCGAGAACATTAGCAGCATTTTCGAGTCCGGATCGACAGTCCATGGCCCTGCTCGCCATCCTCGAATACCCCGACCCGCGCCTGCGCACCAAGGCCGCGCCGGTCACGGTGTTCGATGCCGCGCTGAAGCGGCAGATCGCCGACATGTTCGAGACCATGTACGCGGCGCCGGGCATCGGCCTGGCCGCCACCCAGGTCGACTGGCACCACCGGCTGATCGTGATCGACGTTTCCGAGGACAAGAACCAGCCGCAGGTGTTCATCAACCCGGAGATCCTGTCGCGCGAAGGCGAGGCCACCGGCGAGGAAGGCTGCCTGTCGGTGCCCGGCATCTTCGACGATGTGCGCGCGCGCCGAGCGGATCCGCGTGCGCGCGCAGGACGCGGACGGCAAGCACCTTCGAGCGCGAGCTCGACGGCATGCTGGCCGTCTGCCTGCAGCACGAGATGGATCACCTCGAGGGCAAGCTGTTCGTCGACTACCTGTCCGAGCTCAAGCGCCAGCGCATCCGCAAGAAGCTCGACAAGGAACGGCGCGAACGCGGCGCCGGCGCAGCGTCGCGGGACGAGCGCAGGCACGTGCCCTGAGAAGCCGCCGGCGCATTCGCATCAGAACGTCAGTGCAAGTCCCAGCAGGCCCTCGATCTGGAAATATGTGCTTCCAGAGAACTGGAAAACGCAGGTCGCGCCGCCGCTGCTGACACAGAAGATCCGCGATGATGGATCGATGAACGTCAGGTAGCCGCGCACACCGCCCACGATCGCGAAGTGCGGATTCAGCGGTATGCGCAGCCCGCCGCCGAGGCTCATGGAAAAATCCGACTCTGGCGCAAGCGGTTCGCCCTGCAGGGTGCCAGAGGGCGAAAAGCGCGACATGCCGGCAGTCATGGACAGCCAGGCCACGAGGTTGTTCGGCTGCGGGAACAGCAGTGTTCCGCCGATGTGGTAGTAGTCCGTGCGCAGCTCGATTTCGTCCGTCGTCGCGCTACCCGTGTCCATGCGCGAGGACTGCGAGGCGTAGAGCAATTCATAGAAGGACACCGGGTCGCGATAGATGCCGATATCGACACCAAATGACGAGCCGTCGCGCACCTCGAAGGTGCCCGCATCCCCTTCACCGTTGTCGTAATCAAAGCTGCCGCCGAAGCGGTAACCGCCCCAGGGCATGACCTCGAAGCGGGGCACGAAGGAGTCCCGTTCCATGGCCCTTGCGCCATCGGCGCCCATCGCCGGCAAGGCCAGCACCAGCAGTGCCCCGCAGGCGCTGTTCCGCAGCAATCCTTTTCCCGTCATGTTCGCGTTCCTCCCGCATGCCGCCCGTGACGGGCCGGCCTGCGGCCATGGTACGGCAGGGTGCCTGTTAGACTCGATCCATGAAACTGCGTGTCGTCTTCGCGGGCACGCCCGCGTTCGCGCTGCCGCCGCTTGCGCGCGCTCGCCGCGGTCCACGAGGTGGTCGGCGTGCTCACGCAGCCGGACCGACCGGCGGGCCGCGGTCGCGCGCTCGCGGCTGGTCCGGTCAAGTCCGACGGCGCTCGCGCTGGGCCTGCCGGTGCTGCAGCCGGAGCGGCTGCGCGGCGCGCCGCAGGCGCTGCAGGAAACGCTGGGCGCAGCTGCGCAGCTGGCGGCCCGATGTGATCGTCGTGGTGGCCTACGGACTGATCCTGCCGCGCGAGATCCTGCAGCTGCCGCGCCTGGGCTGCCTGAACATCCACGCCTCGCTGCTGCCGCGCTGGCGCGGTGCGGCGCCGATCCAGCGCGCCATCCAGGCCGGGGATGCGCGAACCGGTGTCGCGATCATGCAGATGGACGAAGGGCTCGACACCGGCGCGTGCTGCTGGACGGAAGCGCGTGCCGATCGGTGCCGCAGACGACGGCGGGCGAGCTGCACGACGTGCTCGCCGCCGCTCGGCGCGCCGGCTGATCGTCGAGGCGCTGGCGCAGTGCGCTGGCGGCCGTGCCCGTGCGCAGCCCGCAGCCGCGACGAAGGCGTCACCTACGCGGCACAAGCTCGACGCGCGCCGAGGCGCGAATCGACTGGACGCAGCCGGCGGTGCACGATCGATCGCGCATCCGCGCCTTCAATCCCTGGCCCGTGGCGGAAACGCAGCTCATGGTGAGACCGCTGAAGCTGTTGCGCAGCCGCCTGCCACGGATGCGCCGGCGGTCGCCGCGGAACCCGGCACCGTGCTCGGCCTGCAGCGGCGATGCGCTGTCAGGTGGCCTGCGGCGAGGGAGTGGTCGAGATCGCTGCGAGCTGCAGCGCGCGGGCCGCAGCGCGGTAGCCGCGCGCGACTTCCTCAATGCCGAGCGCAGCGCGTCCGGCGCGGGCCGCTGGTGTTCGGCATGAACGCGCCGGCGCGCGCGGATCTCGCACCCGGCGCGCACGGCGCTGGCGCTGCGCCGCGCGCGCGCTGGATCGCGTGGTGCGGCGATGGCGTCACCGCCGAGGCCGCGCTGCGACGCTGTCGACGCTGCCGCCGGCCGATCGCGCGGCCGGTGCGCGCCATCCTCTCCGGCACGCTGCGCTGGTATCCTGCGGCTCGCGCCGGTCGCCGACAGCCTGCTGCAGCCGGGCCAGCAGTACGCAGCCGCGCGTGCGCTGCGCTGCTGGTCGTGCGCGCTGCACCAGATCGAGTACTCGCGCGCCGCCGCCCGCTCGGTGGTGAACATCGCGGTCGATGCCGCGCGCGCGCTGGGCCAGCCCGGCGCCGCGCGGCTTCGTCAACGCGCTGCTGCGCCGCTTCCTGCGCGAGCGCGAGTCGATCGCTCGCGCGCGTCGATCGCAGCGATGCCGGCGCGCCTGGCGCATCCGCGCTGGCTGCTGCGCGCAGCTGCGCGAAGCCTCGGCCGACGAAGCCGGCGCAGCTCGCATCGCGGCGAACAACGAATCCCCGCCGATGACGCTGCGCGTGAACCTCTCGCGCACGACGCGCGATGCCATGCTCGCGCGTGCTCGCCGCGCAGGGCGTCGGCGGCCGCTGCCGGGCCTCGCGCCGACCGCGCATCGTGCTCGAGCAGCCGATGGAGGTTTCGCGCGCTGCCCGGGCTTCGCCGAGGGCGCGTCAGCGTGCAGGACGCCGGCGCGCAGTTCGCCGCGCGAGCTGCTCGACGCCGCCCCGGCCAGCGCGTGCTCGATGCCTGTGCCGCACCCGGCGGCAAGACCGGCCACATGCTGGAGCGCACGCCCGGATCTGGCCGAGCTGGTCGCGCTGGACTGTCGACGCGGCACGCCTCGAGCGCGTGCGCGCAGAACCTCGACCGACTCGGCCTGGCGCGCGACGCTGCGTCGAGGCCGACCTGCTGGATCCCGCGCTGGTGGGACGGCCGGCCCTTCGACCGCATCCTCCTCGACGCGCCCTGCTCGGCAACCGGCGTGATCCGCCGCCATCCGGACATCAAGCTGCTGCGCCGCCCCGACGACATTCGCGGGCTTCGCCGAGCCAGCAGCGCCGGATGCTGGCGCGCTGCGCCGCGATGCTGCGCCCCGGGCGGCCGGCTGATCTACGCCACCTGCTCGGTACTGCCGGCCGAGAATCAGCGACGTGGTGGATGCGTTTCCTGCGCGAGCCACCCCGAATCTCGCGTCGCGCCCGCGCGGACCTGACGCTGCTGCCGACGCCCGCGGCCGGATCGGGCGCCGGGGCGCTGACCGACGGCTTCTATTATGCTTGCCTGCAAGAGGGGGACTGGCCAGGGCCTGAAGGCCGCCGGCAGCTATGGACGCCTTGCGGATACCGGCAGCGGCTGGACGCTGCGGTGGCGCTGGGCCTCGTGCTCGCGCTGCTGCTCGCGTGTGCGCCGCTCGCGCGCGCCGCAGAGCCCGGCATTCCGGCCGTGCAGCTCTGCCTACGTCAACGTGCAGGGCGGCGTGTTCGAGCTGAACGTCGCGCACCGATATATCCCGCTGAACGACGACGTGCGCCCGCGCTGGACGACGGCGTCACCGTCAACTTCGACCTGCAGGCCGTGGTGCAGAAGCGCGCCGCTACTGGTTCGACGCCGACGCTCGTCGACGCCACGCTGCGCCGCGAGCTGTCGCTGGCACGCGGTGAGCGAGCGCTACGTGCTGCGGACGTCGCGCATCGGCGGCCAGCAGTCCTTCACGGCGCTCGACGAGGCGCTGGCCGCCGCCGGCACCGGTGCATGGCTGGCCGGTGGTGGTCGAGCCGCAGCTCGATCCCGACGCCATCTACGAGATCAGCGTGCGCGCCGGCATGCGCCGCGGCCGCCTGCCCGATGCGCTGCGCGCGCTGATGTTCTGGTCGGACGGCTGGAACCGCAGCAGCGAGTGGTACGTCATGGATGCTGCCCCGCTGAAGCGCTGGCGCGGCCTACGGCCTGCATCGCTGGCGCGGCGGTGCTCGGCATCGCGGTGCTGCTGCTGCTGGCGCGCAGCGTCGAGAACTCCGCGCAGTTCAGCCGCTGGCAGCCGTGGATCCTGCTGCGTCAACATCGTCGGCGTGATCGTGCTGGCGGTGCTGCTGGCGCGCAAGATCTGGCAGCTGGTGCGCGACTATCGCGACCACGTGCCGGGCTCGCGCCTCACGGCGCGCACCGTGATCGATCTTCGGCGCGCTGGTGATCGTGCCGCTGCTGCTCGTCTACCTGTTCTCGCTCGGACTTCCTGAACCGCGGCATCGACAGCTGGTTCCGCGTCGAGATGAAGCAGGGCCTGGGCGATGCGCTGGTGCTGTCGCGCTCGGCGCTGGACCTGCGCATGCGCGAGCAGGGCGCGGCGCACCGAGGAGTTCGCGCAGATCGCTGCGCCGAGCGCTCCGAGTCGCGAGACCTTGCGCGCTGCGCTGGATGCCGAGCGCCGCCGCGGTCGGCGCGCGAGGAGATCGTCGTGTTCGGCCGCAACGGCGAGGTGCTGGCCGCCAGCAGCGATGCGCGCGAGACGCTGCTGGGCGTCGCAGCTGCCGCCCGAGCTGCTGCTGCAGGTGCGCGGCAACCGTCCGTACGTGAGCCTCGAACCGCTCGATGACGGGCGGCTACCTGATCATCACCGCCGCGCCGATGCCGGACGCCGCGCCGGCAGGCGCGCCGGCCGCTTCGTGCTGGCGCGCTATGGCTGCCGCGACAGCTGGCCGAGCTCGACCGATGCCGTGCAGCACGCCTACTCGCAGTACGGCAACCTGGCGACGCTGCGCGAGCCGCTGAAGATACAGCTTCCGCCTGACGCTGACGCTGGTGCTGCTGCTGGCGATGCTGTCGGCCATCTACCTCGCGATCCAGTTCGGCGCAGCGACTCACGCGCCCGGTGCAGGACCTGATCCAGGGCACGCGCGCGGTGGGCAAGGGCGACTTCGGCACGCGCCTGCCGCTGCCGTCGCGCGACGAGATGGGCTTCCTGGTGCAGTCGTTCAACGACATGACCAAGCGCCTGCGCCGCGCCAGCGAGGAGGCCGACGCGCAGCCGCGCAGCTGGTCGAGCAGGAGCGCGAGCGCCTGGCGGTGATCCTGGCCGGCCTGTCCACCGGGCGTGCTGGTCGTCGACACCGACACTGCGGCTGCGCATCGCCAACGCCGCCGCCGACGCCATCCTCGGGCGACCGAGCTGGACAGCCTGATCGGCGCGGAGCTGGCGCGCATCTGCCGATGCCGCGCCGCGGCTGGCGGAATTTTCGCTCGCGCAGCTGCGCGCAGCGGCTGCGACGCCGGCGAGCGCGCGAGTGGCAGGACGAACTCGCAGCTGCCGCCGGACCGCGTGCTGCGCTGTGCCTGCGCGCCGCTGGCCGACGCGGCCGGCGAGGCCGGCTACGTGATCGTGTTCGACGACATCACCAGCCTGCTGCAGGCGCAGCGCGACGCCGCCTGGGGCGAGGTGGCGCGCCGCCTGGCGCACGAGATCAAGAATCCCGCTGACGCCCATCCAGCTCGCCGCCGAGCGCCTGCGCCGCCGGCTGCACGGGCAAGCTCGCCGCCGAGGACGCCGACGATGCTCGACCGCGCCACGCACACCATCGTGCAGCAGGTCGAGTCGCTGAAGGGCATGGTCAATGCCTTCAGCGAATACGCGCGCGCGCCGGACCTGAAGCTGGCGCCGCGTGGACCTCAACGACCTGGTCGCCGAGGTGGTGGAGCTGTACCGGGCACAGGAGTCCGGCGTCGCGCTGTCGGCGTGCAGACCGATTCGCGCGCTGCCGCCGCTGCAGGCCGACCGGGGCCGCCTGCGCCAGGTGCTGAACAACCTGATCGCCAACGGCCTGGAGGCGGTGGAAGGCGTGCCGGACGGCCTGGGTCGCGGTGCAGACGCAACTGAAGCAGTGGACCGGAGGGCGATGTCGCGGTCATCACGGTCACCGACAACGGGCACGGGTTTCAGACAAGAAATGCTCGCGCGGGTCTTCGATCCATACGTGACGAGCAAGCCCAGAGGGACGGGTCTGGGTCTCGCCATCGTGAAGAAGATCGCCGAGGAACACGGCGGCAGCATCGAGGCAGACAACCGGCCTGAGGGGGGCGCGTACGTGCGCGTCGTGCTGCCGGTGGCTGCGCAGCATGGAAGTGCGCGCAGCCCGCAAGGGACATTGCATGAGCACGGGCAAGATTCTGGTCGTCGACGACGAGGCCGACATCCGCGGCCTGCTCAAGGAAATCCTTTCCGACGAAGGCTACGACGTCGACGTCGCCGCCAACGCCGGCCAGGCCCGCGCCTCGCGCGCGCGACGACCACGCCCGACCTGGTGCTGCTCGACATCTGGATGCCCGACACCGACGGCATCACGCTGCTGCGCGAATGGTCGCGCTGCCGGCAGCGACGACTGCCCGGTGGTGATGATGTCCGGCCACGGCACGGTCGAAACCGCGGTCGAGGCCACGCGCCTGGGCGCCTTCGACTTCGTCGAGAAGCCGCTGTCGCTGGCCAAGCTGCTGCGCACCGTGGAGCGCGCGCATGGACGCCGGCAAGACAGCGCCGCGTTCCACGGCGCGCCGCAGCTGCGCGCCGCTGCTGGCCACCTTCGGCAGAGCCGCGTCACGCAGCAGCTGCGCGACGAACTCACGCGCGTCGCCGCCGCTCGACGCCCGCTGCTGCTGGTGGGCGAGGCGGGCAGCGGCCGCGAGGCGCTGGCGCGCTTCACGCACGAAGCCGGCCCGCGCGCAGCGCGCCCCTTCGTCAGCCTGGTCGCCAGCGCCGTGCCCGACGAGCACGCCGAGCGCTTCCTGTTCGGCCGAGTGCAGACGGCAGCGCGACGCCGGGCGTGCTCGACCAGGCGCGGGGCGGCACGCTGTTCATCCAGGAGATCGAGGACCTCGCGCCGCGCGTGCAGCGCCTGCTGCTCGGCGTGATCGAGACCGGCACCTTCCATCGCGTGGGCGGCGCCATGCAGCCGTCGCCCTTCAACGCGCGCATCATCGCCACCGCGCAGCCGGGCGTCGAAGAGCGCGCCGGCGCGCCAGCGGCCTGCGCCGCGACCTGCTGGCGCATCTGTCCGGCGCTGCTGGTGCGCGTGCCGCCGCTGCGCGAATACGCCGAAGACGTGCCCGACCTGCTGCGCTTCTACGTGGACCGCATGGTCGACGCCGAGAAGCTGCCGTTCCGCCGCTTCTCCGTCGCCGCGCAGAACCGCCTGCGCAACTATCCCTGGCCCGACAACCTGCGCGAGCTGCGCAGCCTGGTGCGCCGCATGCTGGTGCAGCGGCGGGCCCGAAGAAATCCGCTCGAGGAAATCGAGACCGAGCTGGTCGCCAACGCGCCGCCCGACGAGCCGCTGGTGAAGCAGGACCTGCTGGCGCTGCCGCTGCGCGAGGCGCGCGAACAGTTCGAGCGCGCCTACCTGCAGCAGCAGCTGCTGCTGTGCAACGGCAAGGTGGGCCAGCTCGCCAAGCGCGTGGGCATGGAGCGCACGCACCTGTACCGCAAGCTGCGTTCGCTGGGCGTGGACTTCCGCCACATCACCGAAGACTGACGCCTCAGGTGTTGTAACCGCGCTCGCCATGTTCGGCGAGATCGAGTCCCTCGGACTCGGCCTCCTCGCCGACGCGCAGTCCCAGCGTGGCATCGAGCACCTTCAACAGCACGAAGGTGACGAGGCCGCACCACGCCATGGTTGCGAGCACGCCAATCGCCTGCACGCCAAGCTGGGCACCGATCGACGACATTTTGGTGAATCCCGCGCCGCCGAGCGCCGTGGCGGCGAACACGCCGGTCAGCAGCGTGCCGGCCACGCCACCCACGCCGTGCACCGGCCAGACATCCAGCGAGTCATCGAGGTGCAGCACGCGCTTGCCGAGCTGGGTCGCGAAGAAACACACGAGGCCGGCCGTGAAGCCGATGACGATGGCGCCGCCGGGCCCGACGAACCCGGAGGCGGGCGTGATCGTGCCAAGTCCGGCCACCATGCCCGTGATCACGCCGAGCAGGCTCGGCTTGCCGTAGCGGCGCCACTCGACGCACATCCAGGCCAGCGCGCCACTGGCGGCGCCCAGATGCGTCACCAGCACGGCCATTGCCGCGTTGCCGCCCGCGGTGAGCGCGCTGCCGCCGTTGAAGCCGAACCAGCCGATCCACAGCATGCCGGCGCCCGCTGCGGCGAGCGGCAGGCTGTGCGGCGTCATCGGCACCTGCGGAAAGCCGCGGCGCCGGCCGACCACGATCGCACAGACCAGCGCCGCCATGCCGGCATTGACGTGCACGACGATGCCGCCCGCGAAGTCCATCACGCCGATCTGCGCGAGCCAGCCGCCGCCCCACACCCAGTGCGCCACCGGCACATAGACGGCCAGCAGCCAAAGCGCCGAGAACCACAGCACCACGCTGAAGCGGATGCGTTCTGCAAAGCCGCCGATCACCAGCGCCGGCGTGATGATGGCGAAGGTCATCTGGAACATCGCGAACAGCGTCTCGGGGATCGTGCCCGTGAGGCTGTCGCGCGTGACGCCGTCGAGCAGCGTGCGCCCCAGGCCGCCGATGAATGCGTTGGCGGACCCCCCGTCAGTGAAGGCGAGGCTGTAGCCCACCACGAACCACAGCAGCGAGGCCACGCACGTGATCGCGAAGCACTGCACGAGGATGGACAGCGAGTTCTTGCCGCGGACCAGGCCGCTGTAGAAGAGGGCAAGCCCCGGCAGCGTCATGAAGAGCACGAGCGCGGTCGCGGTGAGGATCCACGCCGTATCGGCGCCGTTCAGCCCTGTGGTCACGGTTCTACTCCCCCTGGTATGGCCCCTGTGCCGGGGCTCTTGCGGGGGAGATTATGCCCGTTCAGCGCTTCGACATCAGCCCGATCGCGAGCGCGGCCACCACCACGATCGCGCCGACACCCAGCGCCTTGCCGCCGACTTCGGCGAACGCGCTGCGCGGTATCACTTCGAGCACCACCAGCACGCCCGCCGCAGCCAGGACGGCGATGCACACCGACGCCACCGCGCGCAGGCTTCCGCCGGTGCTGCGCACCGGTGCCACATCCGGATTCGGGTTCTCTTTCATGGCGCGAGTCTAGGCTGGCCGCCCCGGCCGAACGGTGGATTTCGTCGCAGAAACGCACCCCGGCTGCCCGCTGTGCTGCCCGTCACAGCCAGCCCTTGCGAGCCGCCCGCACACTGGCTGCACCGTGGCGACAGATTTCTTCCAGAGGCAACAGCGGGCGCGGTCGCAGGCATTCTGGCTGCGCGTGGTGTTCGCCATTGCGCTGTGTTTCGCGGCCTTCGTGGATGCGGTGGGCATCGTGCTGTTCGCCAATATCGCAACGCTCGGGGCGGCGTATGCGGACGACGGCCACGGCGCAATCCCGAGTGCCTTCTTCCACTCGATGGAAGGCTGGACGATCACGCTGGTCGTGCTGCTGATAATGGCGGCGTTCAGCGCCGCCACGGCGTGGCAGCATCGCGGCGGCGGCGGCGCACTTGCGCGCGCCCTGCGCGGTACGCGCGTCACGCCGGAAACAACCGATCCCGACCTTCGCCAGCTGCTCAACATCGTCGCTGAAATGTCGCTGGCCGCGCGGATGCCGGAGCCGGAGATCTGGGTGCTGGAGCGCGAGGAGGGCATCAACGCGTTCGCCGCCGGCCGCAGCATCGAGGGCGCTGCAATCGGCGTCACGCGCGGCGCGCTGCGCGAGCTGGACCGCGACGAACTGCAGGCGGTGATCGCGCACGAATTCAGCCACATCCTCAATGGCGACATGGCGCTGAACACGCGGCTCGTGGCCTGGCTCTCCGGCCTGTTCGCGATCGAGGGCTTCGCACGCAGCCTCCAGCGCGACAAGGAGGGCAAGCCGGGCGGCCGGACGAAGATCTTCTGGATCGACATCGGCGTCTGGATGTTCCACATGGCGGGCATGCTCGGCCTGTTCATAGGCCGCGCGCTGCAGGCGGCGATCTGCCGTCGCCGCGAGGCCCTCGCCGACGCCTCGGCCGTGCAGTTCACGCGCAATCCGGCGGCGCTGAAATCGGCGCTGCTGAAGATCGAGGCCGTCGCTGGCGCGGGGCGGCTGGGCGGGGGCGCGGCGGCCGGCATGGCCCACATGTTCTTTGCCCCTGGCGATGTGCTCTGGCGCGGCCTCCTGCAGCACGTGCAGGGGGTGGCGTTTTCCACCCATCCCCCCATGATCGAGCGTGTCCGCGCCCTCGACGGCAGGATGACTGAAGCGCAGTACCGCGGTGCAGTGCGAGAGCGGCGGCGTGAACACCTGCAGGCGCGCGCTCGCGCCGCGGCGCCGGTCGAACTGGGCGGCGAACAACTGAAGCCCGTCGCGGCGGCGCGGATCCTGTCCGAGGCCGTGCCCGACCTCAGTTGTTCGAGGCTGAACCGCGAGCAGCAGAAGCAGGTGCTCGACCTGCACGCGCGGCTTGTCGGAATCGAAGGACAACCCGCCAGCGCTGGTCATCGCCGCGCTGCTCGACCGTCGCCCGCAGCAGGGACGCGCGCAGCTCATCCGGCTTGCACCCCTGCTGGGCGCCGCGTTGACCAGCCGCGTGCCGACCCTCATGAAACAGCTGGGCAGCTTGCCCGACGTGGCCAGGCTGCCGCTCATCGCCGGGTTGCTGCCGCAACTGCGCGCGCAACCCGATCGCATGCGCCTGGTGTTCGTGAAGGTGCTGCGGGCCTTCGAGCCGCAGGTCGCGGCGGAAGACACCCTGCGCTTCACGACGTTGCGGCTCGCACTGCGGGAACTCGTGCACGCCGCTCCGGAAGCACAAGCCGCGCCGCGCAGCGAACCGGTGCCTGAGGACGGCGACGCCAAGGAGGCCGCGCATTCCGGCGTTCTGCTCTCGCTGCTGGCTGCGGGCAGTGCCGAGCTGGCGGGCAAGGCATTCCGCGCGGGACTGGATGGCCTGATCGCCCCGCTGCGACGACCGGCCTTCACGCCAGCGCCGATTCCCCCCGCGGCCGTCGACGAGGCGCTGGCGAAACTCGCGCTGCTGCCGCGGCCGCGGCGGCTCGCGTTCGGCGCGGCGTGCGTCCGGACCATCGCAGCCAACCGCTCGCTCGCGGCGTACGAGGCCGAGCTGCTGCGGCTGTACTGCACCAGCCTCGCCATCCCGATGCCGGCTCCCGGCGTGCGGGCCGACAACGGAGCCGACGTCCAGCAGGCCGTCGCACGGTAGCGCACGGATCGCCGCACCCCGGAAGGAATCCTCCGGTCCGCTGGCCCGGCACCGGAGTAGCATCAGGCCGGGTTGCCGCCCGGGGCAGGGCACTCTTCGCGACCATCTCGTGGAAGGCGACACGATTGCGCTGCGTGCTGGCGCCACACCGAACCCACACAGTGAGCGCCCGTACTGGAGGTTCATTGATCATGCTGTCATCAATGCGATCGATTTCTAGCCATTCACTGCCAGCATCGAGCATGGTGATTCTGGCGGTTGCCTGCATTGCCGCATGCAGTCGCCCGACACCAACCGTCGCGGAGGGCGCCACAACACCGGAAAGTCGATTCACCGGCGTGTGGATTCCGACAGGCTCGTTTGAAGACCCTGCAGGCCCCGCTCCATGGCAAAACACGCCGTGGCCCGAGCATCCGCCCTTCACGGAATGGGGTGCAGCGGAATCAGGACGCCTCGATGATCACAGCAGCTTCAAGGCCTGCACACCAACCGGTCCGGTGTTCTTCATGTGGGAGATTGGCCTGTTCCCGCTCCAGATCGCACAGGCTCCTGGTCAACTGATCATCCTGCGCGAGACCAACGGCATTCCGCGTCGCATCTACACCGACGGTCGTGCCCACCCGGAAGACCTGGAGCCGACCTGGATGGGTCATTCCATCGGACATTGGGAGGCCGGTGTGTTGGTGGTCGACACAGTTGGGCTGAATGGCAGGGCGCGTGCGATGAATGGCGTGGGCGCCAATGCGCAGGTCAGCAGCGAGGATGCCAAGCCACGCATGCCATCGAGCGACGCGCTGCACCTCGTGGAACGATTCAAGTTGGTTGCCAACGGCGAGCTGCTCGAAGATGAACTCACGATCAACGACCCGAAGGCCTATGCACGGCCTGTGGTATTGAAGCACTACTTCCAGCGTCGGCCAGACATCGACATGCTGGAGTACAACTGCAACGATTCTCCGCGTGACGACACGGTTGCCAGCGATTCCGGGAGGGGTGAAGAATGAATACGCTGCCGAAGTCCATGGTGGCCGCAATTGCCCTGGGCCTTTCAATGTCGTCAGCGGCCCATCACTCCTTCGCCGTCTTTGACCGGACGACGACCGTGGTGCTCACGGGTACCGTGAAGGAATTCCAGTGGGTCAACCCGCACGCCTGGATTCAGGTCAATGTGCCCGATGCCCGGGGGCGAATCACCGAGTGGGGCGTGGAATGCGGCAGCCCCAACATGATGGTGCGAACCGGCTGGAAGAAGAACCTGCTCAAACCCGGTGACAAAGTGGTGGTCACCGTGAACCCATTGCGCGATGGTCATCCCAATGGCGCCCTGGTTACGATCAGGCTCGCCGACGGCACGGTACTGGGCCCGGGCAACACACCAAAGTTGCTGCCGCTGGGCCCAGCGAAGGCCAATTAGCCTTCGGCGCTGCACCCTCGCGCAACTGCGGCGGCGTATCGTCTGTTCGTGAGCCTGATGTTCGTCAATCCGTCGATGCCCGATTCCACCGCAGCCGAGCTGCCTGCGGTGGACACCGAAGCGGACGGCAAGGTGGACACGTGGCTGGCCGCCGCCCGCCGCGGCGATCTGGCGGCCTTTGCCAGCCTGGTGCGGTTGCATCAGTCGAGAGTCTTCAGCGTTGCGCTGCGACTCTGTCGCCAACGCGAGGATGCGCAGGAAGTTGCCCAGGATGCCTTCGTCCAGCTGCACGGCGCGTTGTCCGGCATCGAAAGCCCCGCGCACCTGAAGCACTGGCTGCTTTGCACCGTGACCCACAGGGCCATCGACCGCCTGCGCCAGATGGCACGGCGCCCGCGGCTGGCGGCGCTGGATGGAATCCCCGAAGTGGCCGCACCCGAAGAGCAGGCACCGGACCCACTCGCCCGGCGCCGCCTGCGCAACGCCATCGCAATGCTGGCGCCGGACGCCCGGGCCGTGATCGTGCTTCGCTTCCAGGAGGACCTCGATCCGCTGGAGATCGCGCGTGTTCTGGCGATGCCGCACAACACCGTGAAAAGTCATCTGCGCCGCGCTCTCGAGCAGCTGCGCGCCGCGGACTGGAGTGATGCATGAACCTGGAACAGCAACTGCGGGAAGCGCTGCGGCCGCGCGATCCCGGCGATGACTTCACGGCTGCGGTCATGGCGCGCATACCGGTCGACGCCATTGCGCCGGTGCCACGCAAAGGCCTGGCGCGCCGCCGCGGCTACTGGCCCTTCGCGCTGGCCGCGTCGGTGCTGCTGGCCTTCATCGGTACGCAGCAGTTCCTGCAGCACCGCCAGCGGGAGCGCGCGTTCGCCGCCCACGTGCAACTGGAGCAGGCCCTTGCGATCACCAGCGCGGAACTGCAGCAGTTGCAGCAGCGCCTGAACCCGACTGAATAACGAGGAGCACGAAACATGAAACGCCCGATCTGGATACTGGCCCTTGCCCTGCTGCCGATCGTGTCGGTGGCGCAGGCTGCGAAGGTGACCATGCCATCCTTCGATGGTCTCGCTGCAAAGGCGAAGGAGACCGTGAACATCACGCTCGACCGCGACACGTTGCAGTTGGCCAGCGGCTTTCTCGGTGGCGGCAGCGGCGACCCGGCGCGCGATGCCGAGGTCGCCGCGATCGTGAAGGGCCTCGATGGCATCTATATCCGTGTGTTCAGCTTCGAGAAGGAAGGCATGTATTCGCCAAAGGACATCGAGCCGGTATTGCAGCAGACCCGGGCGCCCGGCTGGAAATCGCTGATGCAGGTGCGCGATGGAGAAGAGCGCGTCGAGATGTGGATGCACGAACGCAGTGCAGGTGGCGGCTTCCTCCTGGTGGTCACCGAGCCGAAGGAGCTGGTGATCGTCAACATCGCGGGCGACGTCGACCTCAAGACGCTCAGCCGTCTGCAGGGACGCATGGGTATTCCCGCAATTCCAGGCGTCACCCCGGCGCCACCGGCCGCGCCAGCGCCACAGGGTTCGGGCGGATCATCGGCACCACCAGCAGTTGATCGGGTCTATCTTTAGCCTGGTGATTGCGCGCACTGCGAACCGGTAACCGGAATTCCGGCCCGATTCTTGCTACTCCTCAGGTCAGGGGCGTTCGACGCCCCGGCCGCGAGGAGAGCAAAGATGTCTGCACAGGTCCTGGTCCTGGATGATTTCCGGCCCCGTGTCACCGAAGCGATGCACTGCCTGTTCTGCCGCACCGACCACAAGCTGCGGCATGTCGTCGACCCGAAGCGCCGGTACTACGAATGCCCGGCCTGCGACGAGATCGCGAGCGTGCCGGAGCGGCAGATGCCGCGCTACTGAGCGAGGTCAGTCTCCGACACGCACCACGATCGCATCGACGTCGGCGCGGCGCAGCGCCTCGCGCGTTGCATTCAATCGCGCCAGGTCGCTCACCGGCCCGATGCGCACGCGGTGCCACACGTCCGCATCCACCGCCACGCGCTGCACCGTGGCTTCTATGCCCTGCTTGGCCAGCTGCGCCCGCACGCGTTCAGCGTCAGGCTGGCTGCGATACGACCCCGCCTGCAATACATAGACGCCCGGTCGCACCACCGGTGCGGCCGGTGTATCCGTGCTCACGTCGCGCTCCTGCTCCGGCACCACCACCTCGAACTTGGGCAGCATGTCGTAGAAGTCGTACTGCGTTGCGGGTTGCTCCGTCTCGGGCTCCACGACGGCACGCGCCCGGGCGCGGGGTTGCGGTTGCTCGTCTTCCGCGGGCCCCTGCTGTCGCACATCCGACAGATACACCACGACCGCCACCGAGAGACCGACTGCAAGGCCGACAAGGAAACTCCCGGTACTTCGCCAGCAACGACTCGCCAGTGCCGCGACCCGTCGTGCTTGTAGTCGCGTCCGCTGAGGCGCTGGCGCTGCGGTGCTTCGTTCACATGGCTCTCCGGTGCCGACACGCCGAGCAGCGCGAGGCCGTTGCGCACCACCTGCTGCGTGGCCAGCGCCAGCGCCAGGCGCGCATTGCGCAGCGCAGCGTCCTCGACGATGAACTGCTCGGCGTTGTACCAGGTGTGGAAAGTGTTGGCGAGCTCGCGCAGGTAGTGCACCAGCGCATGCGGCGCGCGGTTCGCGCCGGCCGCGCTGATGATCTCCGGGTAGCGGCCGAGCGCGGTGAGCAGCGCGGTCTCGTGCGACGTGGTGAGCAGTGGCGAGGCTCGCCAGGCCCTGCTGCGCGTCGAAGTGCAGGCCCTTTGACGCCAGCTGCCGCAGCACGCTGGCCACGCGCGCATGCGCGTACTGGATGTAATACACCGGGTTCTCGTTGGTGCGCGACTTGGCCAGCTCCAGGTCGAAGTCCAGCGGCTGGTCATGGCTGCGCATCACATAGAAGAAGCGCGCCGCGTCGTTGCCCACCTCGCGCGCGCAGCTGGCGCAGCGTGATGAACTCGCCGGCGCGCGTGGACATCGGCGCCTTCTCGCCGCCGCGGAACAGCGACACGAACTGCACCAGCTGCACCTCCAGGCTATTCCGGCGGTTCGCCCATGGCCTCGCAGGCCCGCGCGCACGCGCGCCACGTAGCCGTGGTGATCGCGAGCCCAGGATGTCGAGCAGCATGTCGAAGCCGCGCTCGCGCTTGTCCAGGTGATAGGCGATGTCGGAGGCGAAGTAGGTCTTCACGCCGTTCTCGCGCACCACCACGCGATCCTTCTCGTCGCCGAAGGCGGTGGCGCGGAACCAGAGCGCGCCGTCCTTCTCGTACACGTGGTCCTGCTTGCGCAGCCGGTCCAGCGCGCGGTCGATGGCGCCGTTGGTCGGCGAGCGAGGCTCGGAGTACCAGCGGTCGTAGACGCACGCCGAACTCGCGCAGGTCGTTCTCCATGTCGGCGAGGATGACCTTCAGCGCGAGGCTCGAGCACCTCGCGGAAATCCGCCTCGCCGATCAGCTCGCTGCGCGCGGTCGATCACCGCGTCGATGTAGGCTTCCTTGTCGCCGCCCTCCGGCTCGTCCGCGCGGCAGGTTGCCGAAGACCTCGCCTTCGGGCCGCAGCAGCATGCTGGTCCGACCTTCTGCAGCAGCTCGGCGGCGATCTCGCGCACGTAGTCGCCCTTGTAGCCGTTGGCCGGGAAGCGGAACTTCTCGCCGCAGGCCTCCAGGTAGCGCAGCCACACGCTCACGGCGAGGATGTCCACCTGCCGGCCGGCATCGTTGATGTAGTACTCGCGGTGCACGGCATAGCCGTTGGCATCGAGCAGGTTCGACGACGCTGGCGCCGATAGGCGCCGTGCCGGCCGTGGCCCACATGCAGCGGGCCCGGTGGGATTGGACGACACGAACTCCACGAGCACCTTGCGGTTGCCGCCGCTGCCATTGCGGCCGAAGGCATCGCCCAGCTCGATGGACGCGCCGCACCACGCTCGGCCTGCGCATCGCGCGGCCAGGAAGAAATTGATGAAGCCGGCGCCGGCGACCTCCACGCGCTCGATCGGCGGCGTCCTGCTGCAGCGCCCCGACGATGGCCTGCGCCAGTTCGCGCGGTGGCTTGCGCGCGGCCTTCGCCAGGCGCATGGCGACGTTGGTGGCGAAATCGCCGTTGGCCGGCATCGCGGGTGCGCTCGACGCCGAGGTTGTCCAGCGGACGTGTCCGCGGGCAGCACGCGTGCCCGTAGAGCCGCGACAGCGCGGCGTGCAGCAGTTGCTCGATGTCCTGCTTCAAGATGGCTTGTCCGGTCGGATCGCGGACGGTGCGCAAGTCTACCTGCGCGGCCAGGGTCACAGCACCTCGAGCGGATCCACGTCCAGCGCCCAGCGCAGCGACCGCCGGGCATGCGCAGCGCCTCCACCGCGGCACCCAGCTGGCCAGGAACTGCTGCAGGCGGCGCGCGCTGGCCGCTTTCCACCAGCAGCTGCGCGTGGTAGCGGTCGGCCCGGCGGATCATGGCCGCCGGCACCGGCCCACGCAGCGCCACGCCACGGGGCAGGCGGGCCAGCTCGCCGGCCGCTGCGCGCAGGAAGTTCAGCGCGCGCCTCGGGCTGCGGTGTCCGAGGCGCGCAGCAGCGCCAGACGCGCGAAGGGCGGCCAGTGCGCCGCCGCGCGCTCGGCCAGCGCGCTGGCGGCAAAGCCGGCATAGCCCTCGTCCAGCAGCGTCTGCAGCAGCGGGTGTTCCGGATACTGGCTCTGGATCAGCACCTCGCCGGGCCGGTCGGCGCGCCCGGCGCGGCCGGCCACCTGCACGATGGTCTGCGCCAGGCGCTCGGCGGCGCGAAAGTCCGTGCTGAACAGGCTCTGGTCCGCATTGAGCACGCCCACCAGCGTCACGTCGGGAAAGTGATGGCCCTTGGTCAGCATCTGCGTGCCGACCAGGATGCGCGCCGCTGCCGCTGTGCACGCGGTCGATGGCCGCCTTCGAGCTGCTGCGGCGCGCGCAGCATGTCGCGATCGAATCGCTCCACCGCGATGGCCGGGAAAGCGCTCGGCCAGCGTTTCCTCCACGCGCTCGGTGCCATGGCCCAGCGGGCTGCACCTCGTAGCCGCAGCGCGGGCAGCGCTCGGGCCGCGGCTGCCTCGGCGCCGCAGTGGTGGCAGGCGCAGCGCGACTGCGCTGCGCTGGTGCACGGTCAGGCGCGCATCGCAGCTGCTGCAGGGCGCAATCCAGCCGCAGCTCGTGCACAGCAGCGTGGGCGCATAGCCGCGGCGGTTCAGGTACAGCAGCACCTGCGCGCCGGCCTCCAGGTGCCGGTCCATGGCCTGCAGCAGCGGCGTCGCGATGCCCTGTGCACGGCATGCGCGCGCATGTCGATCAGCGTCACGCGCGGCGGCGCGGCGCTGCCGGCGCGCTCGGGCAGCTCGAGTGCGTCAGGCGCCCGAGCTTCGACGTTGTGCAGCGACTCGAGCGAAGGCGTGGCCGAGCCCAGCACCACCGGCACCTCCGCGCTGCTGGCCGCGCAGCAGCGCGAGGTCGCGCGCGGAATAGCGAAAGCCGCCTTCCTGCTGCTTGTACGAGGCATCGTGTTCCTCGTCCACGATGATCAGGCCCAGCTCCGGCATCGGCGTGAACACCGCCGAGCGCGTGCCGATCACGATGCGCGCGCTCGCCGCGTGGCCGCCAGCTGCCAGGCGCGCGAGCCGTTCGCGCGTCGGTCAGGCCGGAGTGCAGCGCGGCGATGGGCGCGTCGAAGCGCTGCTCGGAAGCGCTCGACCAGCTGCGGCGTCAGGCCGATCTCCGGGCACAGCACCAGCACCGCTGCCGCCGCGTGCCAGCACCGCGCCCGCGGCGCGCAGGTACACCTCGGTCTTGCCGCTGCCCGTCACGCCATCGAGCAGGAAGGCGCCGGAGGCGCCCAGGTTTGCGACTATGGCGTCGACCGCTGCGCGCTGCGCGCTCGTCAGGCTCGGGAGCGATGTCACGCAGCCCGGCGGGTGCCGGCTCGCCATCGCCTGCGTCCATCTGCACGCGAACTCGATCCAGTCCTTGCGTCGCCAGCGCGCGCGCAGCCGCGCGCCAGCCGGGTTGCGCCGCGTCGAGCGTGTCCTCGTGGCCTCGCCGCCGCTGGCGAGATGCCCGAGCAGCGCCTGCTGCGGTGGCGCTCGCCGCAGGCCCTGTTCCGCCATCGCCTTCACGCCGGTCGCCGTGATGCCGCCACAGCCACGCGCGCGGCGCGCGGATCCCGCCCTTCGCGCAGCAGTTTCGGCAGCGCCGTGGCGAAAACCTGGCCGACGGGATGGTGGTAGTAGCCGGCAGCCCAGCTGCAGCAATTCAAGCAGCGGTGCGTCGAGCAGCGGTGTGGCGTCGAGCACGCTCGATGCACGGTGCGGAGCTTCTCCGCCGGCCATCGCTGCTGTCCGCGAGTTCCACGACAATGCCCACCAGCTTGCTGGCGGCCGAAGGGCACGCGCACTCGCTTGCCGGGTGCAACGTCCGCGGCGGCCACGGGGCTGCCCAGCTCGTGAATGCGATAGTCGAACAACCGCCGCAGCGGCGTATCGAGAGCTACTTTGCAGAAACGTGCATCCACAGCCCCGAAGCTTGAATGTTCGGCAGGTTACGGCTAGCTCATTGCTGCTCACAAAGGGGGAGTGCGGATGAAGGCTCGCGCGCAGCGATTGCTGCCGATGTTGGCGATGGCGCTGCTGGCGGCGTGCGGCGGCGGCGAAGGCGACAGCGGCTTCACCCCCACGTCGCCGACCGCACCCCCACCACGACCCCCGGCATCAGCTACGCGCCTGGCGTCTATCCGGCGGCCTCCACGTTCGCCAACCAGTGCCAGGTGCCACGCACCGGCACCGATCCTTCGACCGGCCAGCGCTACCCGGACATGCAGGGCAGCAGCCTGGCCGAGAAGCATTTCCTGCGCTCGTGGACCAACAACCTCTATCTCTGGTTCAACGAAGTAGCCGACCGCGATCCGGCCTCCGTCCCTGCCGTGCTCGACTACTTCGACACGCAGAAGACCACCGTCGTGCTGCCCAACGGCCGCAACAAGGACGAGTTCCACTTCA
Source organism: uncultured Pseudomonadota bacterium (assembly GCA_963785055.1). GTDB lineage: Bacteria > Pseudomonadota > Gammaproteobacteria > Steroidobacterales > Steroidobacteraceae > ZC4RG30. The sequence goes on along the minus strand of CAWATT010000004.1, from coordinate 538,113 downwards.
CCTACGACACGGCCGAGTACTACGCGCTGTCGCAGTCCGGCACGAGCGTGGGCTACGGCATCAGCTGGGACCTCGTCAGGAGCGTGCCGCCCCCGGCGACTGGTCGTCCAGTACGTGCAGGCCGGGACGCAGGCCGCTGCAGCCGGGCGTCACGCGCGGCGCAGAAGTCCTGCGCGTGGACGGCGTCGACCTGGTGTCAACGACAGCACGCAGGCCGGCGTCGCCACGCTGAACGCGGCGCTTGTTCGACCCGGTGCAGGGCACCAGCTCACAGCCTGGTCTTCCGCGACCGGGACACGGGCGCGCAGCGCACCGTTTCGCTGACCGCCGGTGCCGTTACGCTCGACCCGGTGCCGCTGGTCCGCGTGTTGCCCACGGCGTCGGGCAACCTGGGTTACCTGCTGTTCAACGATCACATCGCCACGGCGGAGCAGGCGGCTGGTCGACGGCATCAACCAGCTGCGTGCCTCGCAACGTGCAGGACCTGGTGCTCGACCTGCGCTACAACGGCGGCGGGTTCCTGGTCATCGCGAGCGAGCTGGCCTACATGATCGCCGGCCCGGCGCGCACCGCAGGCCGGACCTTCGAGCGCACTTCGTTCAACAGCAAGCACCCGTCGAGGAACCCGGTGACCGGGGATCCGCTGACGCCGCTGCGGTTCGTCGAAGAATCGACAGGCCTCTCGGTGCCCTCGGGCCAGGACCTCCCGACCCTGAACCTCGCGCGCGTCTTCGTGCTGACCACCGACGCCACCTGTTCGGCCAGCGAGTCGATCATCAACGGCCTGCGTGGCGTGGGTGTCGAGGTGATCCAGATCGGTGGCGACCACCTGCGGCAAGCCCTATGGCTTCTACCCGGAGGACAATTGCGGCACCACCTATTTCTCCATCCAGTTCCAGGGCGTCAACGACGTCGGGTTCGGCGACTATGCCGCGGGGTTCTCACCCGTCATTCGCGCGGGCCAGCCCGCGGGCGCCACGCTTCCGGGATGTGCGGCGGCCGACGACTATGGTCATGACCTGGGTGACACGCAGGAGCGGCTGTTGAAGGTGGCGATGGACTACCGCGCCAACAACAGGTCCTGCGCGCTGGCTTCCAGCAGCGACCTGGGCCCCCGCGTGCGACCCACGTCGGCACCTGGCGTTGTCGAAGGCCCGGAGTTGCGCCTGCCCGAGGAACCGTGGCGCGACAACCGGATACTGCGCTGATGCCGCGGCCCACACTGGCAGCCTGCCTGCTGGCCTCCTGGCTCGCCGGTTGCGTTCAGACGATAGTGCATGCCGAGCAGCCGGCGCTGCTCAAGGCCGGCGACACCTCGAGTCACGCGGTATTGCAGTCGAGCCTGCAGCGCGCGCTGGGCCGTCCGGTGACGCTGGCGGAGGACGCGCTGGTCGCTGAACCCCTGCTCGTCATCGAGCCCCAGGCGGCGCGCATCGATGGCCAGCGCATCGATGGGCGCGAAATGGTGGTGCGCAGCGAGCGCTTCACGCTTTGGCGCGTGGACGATCGCTGCGTGCTGCGGCGGGAAAGCACCGGCGAACGCATCGCGCTGCCAGGCGCCGACTGCCGCGCACTCCAGCGGTGAGTTGGTCGCCAGGCGGCATGGCAGGCGGGAACCAGTGGAACGCAGATAAGCATTGGTGAATACTTCGCCGGGGGGCTATTCGATCCTGGCCAACAAAAAATGGCTTCCAGCCGTACAAGGGAGAGGCGACATGTCCAAACCGGGTAATCCGCTTGCGTGTGAAGTTACGGCCCTCGCCTTGCTGGGCATGGCCGGAGGCGCACTGGCCGCCGAGCCCGCAGACAGCGACAACGCGCTGGAAGAGATCGTGGTCACGGCACAGTTTCGCGAACAGAGCGTGCAGGACACTCCGTTGTCCATCACCGCCATTTCCGGCGACCTGCTCGAGGCTCGCAGCCAGACCAGCATCGCCGAGGTCGCGAACCAGGCGCCGAACGTCACGTTGAAGCCACAGGGCGCTGCGTTCGGGCCCGCGATGGGCGCCTCGATCCGTGGCGTCGGCCAGTTCGACTTCAACCCCGCGCTCGAGCCCGGCGTCGGCCTTTACGTCGACGATGTCTACTACGCGACGCTGACCGGTTCGATCCTCGACCTGCTCGACCTGGAGCGCGTCGAGATCCTGCGTGGTCCGCAGGGCACCCTGGCCGGAAACAACTCGATCGGTGGCGCGGTGAAGCTGTACTCGCGCAGGCCAACGGGCGACGGCGGCTCCATCTCCGCCACCTACGGCTCCCGCAATCGCGTCGAACTGCGCGCGCAGCGGCGATTTCGCGCTGGCCGAGAACGTGTTCGCGCGCATCTCGGGCGTCAGCAAGCGGCAGACCGGCCCGGTGAAGCGCCTCGACTACGGCTGCCTGAATCCGACCAGCGGCGTGCCCATCCTCGAGTCCGTGGGCCAGGACTGCCAGGTCGGCACGATGGGTGACGTGAACTACACCGCGCTGCGCGCGCAAGCTGCTCTGGGTGCCGACCGACGCCCTGGAAATCAATGGTGCTCTGGACTTCACCGACGACGAGCGATCGCCTGCCGGTGCGGTGCTGGTGCAAACCGTCTCGACGGTGAATCCGAACGTGCAGCCGGTCCAGGGCGTGACCAACCTGTCGATTGCCGCATTCGTGCCACCGGCCGGCTCGTACTACAACTACGCCAGCTTCTACAACCCACCGGGCACGTTCGTCAGGCTGGTTCCACCGAATCTTGGTGCAACCACACCGATGCTCGAGACGCGGCCGCCGATCCAGGTGAAATTCACGGGCTGGGGCGGCTCCCTGAATGTCGACTGGAGGCTCTCCGAACGCCTCTCGCTGAAGTCGATCAGCGGATATCGCGAATACGACAGTTTCTTCTCCAATGACAACGACCTCTCGCCGCTGGCCAGCTCGCTGGGCTTCGGCGACCTGACCTTCCAGTCCTTCAGCCAGGAGCTGCGGCTCAATGGCACCGCATTCACCGACGACCGGCTCGATTACACGGTTGGCGCCTTCTACATGGACCAGCGATCGGTCTACGCGACCACCCAGGACCTGCGCTATTCGACGACCGGGCTCACCCAGTTCCAGGGCAACGATCCGGTGAATGCCGACACCATGGCGTTCTTCGGTCACCTGTCGTTCGCACATCACCGACCGCCTGACGACGAACCTTGGCGTGCGCCACACCGACGAGCACAAGGACTACACATTCTCGCGGCGCACCTACGCCGGCGCCTGCATCCGGCGCTCGGCGCGATCGACGGCGTCACGAGCAACTACGACGGCAGCAAGTTCGACTACCGCGTCAACCTGCAGTACGACTGGAACGATTCCCTGATGACGTACGTGCAGTGGGCCACCGGCTTCAAGGGCGGCGGCATTTCGCCGCGACCCTTCTCCGCGGCCCAGGCCGTGCCGTTCGATCCGGAGGAGCTGGAGTCCTACGAGCTGGGCGTGAAGTCGGACCTGTTCGACCGCACGCTGCGCATCAACGCGTCGGTGTTCTACAGCGAATACACCGACGTGCAGCTGACGCTGGCCTCCTGCCCCCAGTATGGCGTCGGCCTGCCCTGCGCCGTGGTCGCGAACGCCGGCGACGCCGAGGTGCAAGGGCGCGGAGCTCGAGGTCAACTGCCGGCCCATTGCCGGGCTGCAGATCGATGGCTCCTACAGCGTGCCTGGATTTCGAGTACACCTGCATCAACCCGGCGGCTGGCGGACCGACGCGACCCACCGGACCCCAGTTCGGCATGCGCCCGGCCTACGTGCCCGAAACCAAGTGGAGCCTCGGGGCGCAGTACGAGTTCGGCATCGGGGACTGGGGTTCGCTGACGCCCCGACTCGATGTCAGCTACCAGGGCGACCTCTACACCAACGGCACCAATGGCCCGACCAACCTGCATCGAGGCCTACACCCTTGCCAACGCCCGACTGACCTGGCGCAACGGCGATGGCGACTGGGAAGCCTCGGTCGAGGCCACCAACCTCACCGACGAGTACTACTTCCTGACGCGGTTCGACCAGTTCACGCTCACGGGCGTCACCGACGGCCAGCCTGGTCGCCCGCGCGAGTACGCCCTGACCGTGAAGCGAAACTTCTAGGCATGGAGTGCCCGCCGGTCCAGTCCGTGCAATGCCGGATCACATGCTGCTGGTGTAGATTGCACGCTGGTCATTCACGTCGAGGAGACTACCCATGAGCAAGGGCATGGACAGAAAGAAGGAAGGCAAGAAGAAGCCTGCCAAGAGCCTGGAAGAGAAGCGCGCTGCGAAGCGCGAGAAGAAAGAGCAGCGGTAGTCCCGGCCGGCTCAACCGACCTTCAGCGCAACCTTGCCGAAGTGTTTGCCGGCTTCGAAATGCCGGAAGGCTTCGGGCGCGTCGCCGAAGCCGAACACGCGATCCACCGTCGGCGTGATGCGAGCGGTCTCGACGAATCGCGCCAGGTCCTCGTGCATCTGCCGGCTGCCCACGTAAACGCCCTGCACGCGCGATCGACGCGGCCGATCAGCGAGCGCGGCACGATGCGCGCCGCCCATGCCGCTGACGCCGCCGATGATCACCACCGTGCCGCCGCATGCGCACCGACGCCAGCGACTGCTCGATGGTCTTCTCGCCGCCCACTTCGAGCACCATGTCCACGCCTTCGCCGCCGGTGAGCCGGCGCACCTCGCCGCGACCACTCCGGATGCGTGCGGTAGTTGATCGCCTCGTCCGCGCCCAGCGCCCTGGCCCGCGCGAGCTTCTCGTCGCTCGACGAGGTGATGATCACGCGCGCGCCGGCGGCCTTGCGCCAGCTGCAGCGCCCAGATCGAAACGCCGCCGGTGCCCAGCAGCAGCACGGTACTGCCCGGGCCGCAGCGCGCCCGGCACGAACAGCGCGTTCCAGGCCGTGACGCCGGCGCAGGTCAGCGTCGCGGCCTGCGCGTAGTCGAGGTGCGCCGGGGCATGCACCAGCGCCGTCCTCGTCCAGCACGATCTCCTCGGCAAAGCGTGCCGGTGCCGCCGCCGCCCAGCGCGCCGGCGATCTTCGTGCGGGGCCATCCGGCCCTCGACCCAGTCGGGGAAGAAGCTGGTGGTCACCCGGTCGCCCACCTTGAAGCGGCGTGACTGCCGGCGCCGGTCTCGATGACGTCGCCGGCGCCGTCGGAGCCCGGCACCAGCGGCTCCTGTCGTCGCAACCGGGTAGAAGCCCTTCAGTACCATCAGGTCGCGGAAGTTGAGCGATGGCGGCGCGCAGGCGCACCCGCACCTGGCGGGGGCCCGGCTGCCGGGGAGGCCTCGTCGCCGAGCTTCAGGCCTTCAATGCCGCCGCCGGCTGCGACACGCCAGGTCTTCATGGCGTGCTTCCCGCGTTGTCTGTTGGTTGCGACCTATCTTAATCTTGCCCGTTGCTTGAACCGGAACAGGACACACCGGCACGCGGCGCCGCGCCGCGAAGCCACCGATCACGATCTTCAGCCCTTCGTGACGCAGGCCGATGCCACGGCCTGAACCAGCCCGTGCTGCGCACCGACGTGGCGGGCATGCCGCTGGAGTGGATCGACTACAGGAGGCCGCGCGGCTCTACCACCAGGAGCAGGTGGCCTACACCTGCGGCTCGCCGCTGTACCGCCTGCACGGCGGCACCAACGCGCTGTCCGGCCGGCGCACCGTGCTCGAGGTCAACTCGATCATCGCCACCATCGGCCACACCGGCCAATCCCGGCAACACGCGCCACGACTACATCCCGCCGCTGAACAACCAGACGCTGTTCCGCCGCGACGGCTACCTGTGCCTGTACTGCGCGCAGCGCTTTCCGACGCCGGAGCTGTCGCGCGACCACATCCGCCCGTTCAGCCAGGGCGGCCGCGACACGCTGGAACAACGTGGTCACCGCCTGCCGCCGCTGCAACAACGACAAGGCCTCGCGCACGCCGGAGCAGGCGAAGATGCAGCTCATCGCGGTGCCGTTCACGCCCACCTATGCGGAGTACATCTTCCTGAAGGGCCGGCGCGTGCTGGCCGACCAGATGCAGTACCTGCTGGCGCATTTCCCGCGCAGCAGCCCGCTGCATGCGCGCATCCGCGGCTGGCTGAACTGAGCGAGACCGCGGATTCGCTGGGCGCCGGTGCTCATTAGCTGCCGCGTGATCTATCTCATCGACGCCTCCGTCTACGTGTTCCGGGCGTACTACTCCATGCCGCCCGACATGCGCGACGCCGACGGCAACCCGGTGCATGCGCTGTACGGCTTCGCGCGCTTCCTCGGCGACCTGCATCGAGCGCGCGAAGCCCGAGTACCTCGCGGTGGCCTTCGACGCCAGCCTGTCCACCTCGTTCCGCAACCAGATCTATCCCGGCCTACAAGGCCAACCGCGAACCGGCGCCGCCCGACCTGATGCTGCAGTTCGAGCGCTGCCGCGAGTTCTGCGACGCACCTGGGCGTCGCCTGGTTCGACAGCCCGGAGTTCGAGGCCGACGACATCATCGGCACGCTGGCCGCGCGCATGCGCGCGCAAGGGCTGCGCGCCACGCTCGTCACGCGCGACAAGGACCTGGCGCAGCTGATCACGCCGGGCGACGTGTACTGGGACTACACCGGCGACATCCGCTACCACCACGGCGAGATCGAGGACCGCTTCGGCGTGCCGCCCGATCGCTACGCCGACTACCTCGCGCTCACCGGCGATGCCGTGGACAACATCCCCGGCGTGCCGGGCGTGGGCCCGAAGACCGCCACGGTGCTGATGCAGCACTTCGCCACGCTCGAAGACCTGTACGAGCGGGCTCGATGCGGTGCACGACCTGCCGCTGCGCGGCGCGGCGCAGCTCGGTGCGAGCGCTTGCGCAGCATCGCGAGGCCGCGTTCCTCGCGCGCGAGCTCACGCGCATCCGCTGCGACATGCCGCTGCCGCGACGCGCGAGTCCGCTGCGGCGGCGCAGCCCCGGATCCGGCCGCGCATCGAGTGCCTTCTGCGACCGGCAGGGCTTCGGCGCGCTGCTGCGCCGGCAGGCGGCTGCGCAGGCTTACGGTGTAGATCCGCCATGAGCGACAAGTCACTCGAATCGGTTCTGACGGAAAACCGCAGCTTCGCGCCGCCGGCAGGCTTCGCGCGCCGCGCGCATCCCGATGCGGCCGAGTCTCGCGGCGCTGCATGAGCAGGCCGCGCGAGGATCCGGAAGGCTTCTGGGCCGCGCAGGCGCGCGCAGCACCTGGCATGGCACAAGCCCTTCACGCGCGGTGCTCGACGATTCAGCGGGCCCCGAACTACCGCTGGTTCACCGACGGCCAGCTGAATGTCTCGTGGAACTGCCTCGACGTGCAGCTGGCCGCAGCGGCGCGATCACCCCGCGCTGATCTTCGAGGCCGAGGACGGCGCGGTGCGCCGCGCTCACCTACGGCGCAGCTGCACGCCGAGGTCTGCCGCCTCGCCAACGCGCTGCGCGCAGCTCGGCGTGCAGCAGGGCGATCGCGTAATCATCTACATGCCGCTGGTGCCCGAGGCCATCGTCGCCATGCACGCCTGCGCGCGCATCGGCGCCATCCACTCGGTGGTGTTCGGCGGCTTCTCGGCGCTGAGCGCTGCGCGACCGCATCGAGGATGCCGGCGCGCGCTTCGTCATCACCGCCGATGGCGGCTATCGCGGCGGCAAGGTGGTGGAGCTCAAGGCCGCCACCGACAAGGCGCTGTCCGAGGAGGCGCCACGGTGCATCGAGCAGCGTGATCGTGCTGCAAGCACACCGGCGCGAACGTGCCCATGCAGGACCGGCCGCGACCTGTGGTGGCACGACATCGTCGCAGCGCCAGCCCGCGCAGTGCGAGCCGGAATGGGTCGATGCCGAGCATCCGCTGTTCCTGCTCTACACCTCCGGCTCCACCGGCAAGCCCAAGGGCATCCAGCATTCCAGCGCCGGCTACCTGCTCGGCGCGAAGCTCACCTCGAAGTGGGTGTTCGACCTGAAGCCCGACGACGTGTTCTGGTGCACGGCCGATGTGGGCTGGGTCACCGGCCACAGCTATGTGGCCTACGGGCCGCATCGCCAATGGCGTCACCGTGCGTGCTCTATGAAGGCGCGCCGACGTATCCCGGATGCCGGGCGCTTCTGGAAGATCATCCAGGACCACCGCGGTCAGCATCTTCTACACCGCGCCCACCGCCATCCGCGCGCTGATGAAGCTCGGCGATCGCGATCCCGGCAGGCCTACGACCTCACTTCGCTGCGCCTGCTCGGCAGCGTCGGCGAGCCGATCAACCCCGAAGCCTGGATGTGGTACCAGCGCGTGATCGGCGGCGAGCGCTGCCCCATCGTCGACACCTGGTGGCAGACCGAGACCGGCGCCATCATGATTTCGCCGGTGCCGGGCGTCACCGCCACCAAGCCCGGCTCCTGCACGCAGCCGCTGCCCGGCATCGACGCGGACATCGTCGACGAGGAGGGCAATCCCGTGAAGGGCGCCGGAGGCGGGTGGCTATCTCGTGATCAAGAAGCCCTGGCCGTCGATGCTGCGCACCATCTGGGGCGACAACGATCGCTACATCGAGACCTACTGGAGCAAGTTCCAGAACCGCTACTACGTCGCCGGCGACAGCGCGCACCGCGATGCCGACGGCTACTACTGGATCATGGGCCGCATCGACGACGTGCTGAACGTCGCCGGCCACCGCCTCGGCACCATGGAGATCGAATCCGCGCTGGTCGCGCATCCGCGCATCGCCGAGGCCGCCGTGGTCGGTCGCCCGCACGAGATCAAGGGCGAGTCGGTGTTCGCCTTCGTGGTCTGCAAGGGCGACCGGCCCACGGGCGACACGAAGGCGCTGGTCGAGGAACTGCGCGCCTGGGTGAGCCGAGCAGCTCGGCGCCATCGCCAGGCCCGACGACATCCGCTTCGCCGACAACCTGCCCAAGACCCGCTCCGGCAAGATCATGCGCCGGCTGCTGCGCACCATCGCGCGGGGCGAAGAGATCACGCAGGACATCTCCACGCTGGAGAATCCGGCGCATCGTCGACCAGCTGCGCGGGCGAAGTAGCTAGGCTCGTCCCGCTCCATGGACAGTCGCCGCCCGCTCCCCCACCATAGCCGCCAGGACCAAGAAAAACGATGGCAGGGCTCACGCTGATCGTCGTCCGGGGAACACTTAATTGAGCGCCGGCGCCACTGCGCAACTGCCGTTGTCGACCCTGGACGATGACGCCTGGGACGACCTGCTCAGCTTCATCGAGGAGCGCCGGGTCATCCCCATCGTCGGGCCCGAGCTGCTGATGGTGAAGACCGACGCCGGTCCGCGACTGCTGTACGACTGGCTGGCCGAGAAGCTGGCGCGCAAGCTGAATGTCGATACCCGCCTGCTGCCGGTCCCGTGCAACCTCAACGACGTGGTCTGTGCCTTCCTCGGCGCGCGCGGCCGGCGTGAGGAGGCCTATGTCCGTCTGCGCGGCCTGCTCAAGGACGTGGTGCTCGAGCCGCCACCGGCGCTGCGCCGCCTCGCGGCGATACCCGAGTTCGACCTGTTCGTGACGACCACGTTCGATTCGCTGCTCGAAAACGCAATCAACCTCGAGCGTTTCGGGGGCGAGGTCTCGACGGAGGTCATCGCCTACGCGCCCAACCGCGTCACGGACTTGCCGTCCGAGCGCGACCGGTTCACCCGCCCGGTGGTGTATCACCTGTTCGGCCGGCTCTCGGCCTCGCCGACCTACGTGATCTCGGACGAGGACCTGCTGGAGTTCATCTGCGCGCTGCAGAGCGAGCACCTGGTGCCCGAGAAACTGTTCCACGAACTGGAGCACAACCACCTGCTGTTCATCGGCAGCGACTTCAGCAACTGGCTGGCGCGGCTGTTCCTGCGCATGGCCAAGCGCCACCGCCTCTCGGACCCGCGGGATGTCGGCGAGATCCTCGCCGACGACCACAGCGGCGAGGACGAGCGGCTCGTGGCCTTCCTGCAGCAGGTGAGCGTGCGCACGCGGCTGTACACGGGCGCCGAGCGCTTCGTCGACGAGTTGTGCACGCGGCTCGAGGCCCGGCGCAAGCCGGCGGCGACCGGCGGTGGCGCCGCGCCCGCGCGCTTCCTGCCACCGGCGCGCGAGATGCCCGACAACGCCGTGTTCATCAGCTACGCCCGCGAGGACCTGGCGGCCGTGCAGCAGATCAAGGCGGACCTCGAGGCCGCGGGCATCACCACCTGGTTCGACATCGAGCGGCTGGAGGCCGGTGATGACTTCGACCTGAAGATCCGCCGCAACATCGGCCGCTGCACCTATTTCATCCCGGTGGTTTCGGCGAACACGCAGCGCCGGCACGAAGCCTACTTCCGCCGCGAGTGGAGCTACGCGCTGGACCGCGCGCGCAACATGGCCGATGGCGCGCTGTTCATCCTGCCGGCCATTGTCGATGACACGTCGCCGACCGAAGCGCTGGTGCCCGAGCGCTTCCAGTCATTGCATTTCACGCCAATGCCGGCCGGACGCGTGCCTTCGGCCTTCGTCCAGCGGCTCGGTGACCTGATGCGCGGGCGCCAGCCATGAGCGCCGCGACCGGCGTGGACGAGCAGCATCCGTGGATCGGCCTGGCGTCCTTCACCGAGGAGTCCCGCCCGTACTTCCACGGCCGCGAGGAAGAGATCGCAGAGCTCGCGCGGCGCGTGCAGCGCAAGCTGCTCACCGTGCTGTTCGGCCAGTCTGGCCTCGGCAAGACCTCCATCCTTCGCGCCGGCCTCGTGCCACGGCTGCGCGGCCAGGGCTACTGCCCGGTGTACGTGCGCGTGGACTACGCCGCCGATGCGCCGGAGCCGGCCGAGCAGATCAAGCGTGCGATCGCGCAGACCGCCAGCGGCTCGGGAGAGTGGACGCAGGCGGGCGTAGCCTCGGCAGGCGAGACGCTGTGGGAGTTCCTGCACCACCGCGATGACCTGCTGAAGGACGAGCAGGGCGCCACGCTGATCCCGCTGCTGATCTTCGACCAGTTCGAGGAAGTCTTCACGCTGGCGCAGTCGGACGAGGCTGGCCGTTCGCGCGCCGCGCGCTTCCTCGCGCAGCTGGCCGACCTCGTGGAGAACCGGCCGCCAGCCTCGTTCGAGGCCCGGCTCGAGGCGGACGACACGCTGGCCGAGCGCTTCGACTTCGCGCGCAGCGACTACCGCGTGCTGCTGGCGCTGCGCGAGGACTACCTGGCGCAGCTCGAGGGCCTGAAGGCCTCGATGCCCAGCATCACGCAGAACCGCCTGCGCCTGGCGCCGATGAATGGCCGCCAGGCACTGCAGGCCGTGCTGCTGCCCGGCGGCAAGCTGGTGACGCGGGAGGTGGCCGAGGCCATCGTGCGCTTCGTCGCCGGTGGCGCGGAGCTCGACACCGCCGAGGTCGAACCCTCGCTGCTGAGCCTGATCTGTCGCGAGCTCAACGATGCGCGCATCGCGCGCGGCAGCGATGCGATCTCGCAGGACCTGCTGGCCGGATCGCACGAGCAGATCCTCGGCAACTTCTACGAGCGCGCGCTGGCCGACCAGCCGGTGGTCGTGCGCCGCATCGTCGAGGATGAGTTGCTCACGGATTCCGGCTTCCGCGAGAACGTCGCCGAGGAGCGCCTGCGCAAGAGCCTCGATGCCGCGGGTGCGGCGCCGGGCGCGCTCGCGACGCTCGTCGACCGGCGCCTGCTGCGCATCGAGGAGCGCCTGGACGTGCGCCGCGTGGAACTGACGCACGACGTGCTCTGTGGCGTGGTCAAGCGCAGCCGCGACGTGCGCCAGGAGCGCGAGGCACGCGAGGCCGCGGAGCGGCGACTGGCCGAACAACACGCGCGCGAGCAGGCGAGCCGGCAGGCGCTGCGCCGCGCGGTGCGCATCGCTGCGGTCTGCGGCGTGCTTGCGATGGTGGCGGTTGGTGCCGCGCTCTACGCCTGGGCCAGCACGAAGCGCGCGCACCGCGCCGAGCAGCTGGCGCAGCAGTCGCGCGTCCAGGCCGAGGCGCTGCTCGGCTACCTCACCACCGACTTCGCCGAGGAATTGTCACGCTCGGGGCGGCTGGACGTGGTCGTGGAGCTGGCGAAACGCGAGGTGGAGTATTTCCAGTCGCTGCCGGAGGCGTTGAAGGGCCCGGAATCGAAGCGCCTCGGCGCACTCGCGCTGATCCAGCAGGGTCGGGCGCAGCGCAGCATGGGCCTGCTGGACGAGGCCGACGCCGCGACGGACGCCGCCCTCGCGTTGATCGGGCAGTTGCGCAAGGCGGGCGACGACTCGGAAGAGACGCTGCTCGCCGAGGTGCGGGCGCTTGGCTTGAAGGCGCGCATCCTGTCCAGCGGCGAGGGCGTCGGGTTCCTGCAGATGGCAGAGCGCGCCGTGGAACTGCTTGCGCCGCTCGCCTCCCGCCCCGACGCCTCGGAGGCGGTGCGCAACCTGGATGTGGAGCAGCGCGTCAGCCTCGGCTTCGCCTATGGGAGCAGCTCCCAGAACGAAACGGCCGTCGCGAGCCTGAAGGACACGATGGCGCGCGCGGAGCGGGATGGCGGCAAGGATCCGGAGAAGAACCTGTTCATGGCCGAGCGGTATGCCGAGGCCGGCAGCTGGCTGACCAGTGCGTTGAACAGCCTGGGCCGTTCCGCAGAGGCGGTGCAGATCGGGCGCGACGCACGCCAGGTGGCCGAGGCCGTGCTCGAAATCCGCCCGGGAAATTTCCCGGCGCTGTATTCGCTGGGGTTGCTCGAGGGCTCCCTCGGCGCGGCCGCGCTCGATGACCTGCGGCCGGCCGATGCACTGCCGTTCTACGCCCGGGCCACCGGGGTCTACACGACGGTCTCGCGGCTGGATCCCGGCAATCGCACCTATGCGAACAATCGCGCGAGCCAGTACGGCGAGTTGTCGCGGGCGCTGTGGTCCCTCGGTCGGCTGGAGGAAGCCAGCCAGGCGCTCGGCGTGGCGGCGGACGCAACGACCACGGTCGACGAGGGCGCTCCCACGCTGTTCCTGAACCGCCTGTGGACGCACTTCGACCTTGCTGGCCAGTTTGCCGAGCGCGGTGATTTTGCCAGTGCGAGGCGATGGCAGCAGGAGCACCAGCGCCTCGCCGCCCGCCTGGTTGACTCCCTGCCTCCGGGAAGCGGCGCCTCCCTCCTTGCCGACGCCCAGGTGCAGTTGATAGCCGCCCGATTCGCGGCCCTGCAACAGGACTGGCGCAAGTCCGGCGAGCTGGCCAGCGGCCTCGTGAAGCGGTTGCATGAGGCCGGCGCGGTTGAGGACGGCCGGTCGTCCGAGTGGTCGTACGTGCGCGCCGCGGCCGAGAGGATCGTGGCGGAAGCAGCGCTGCAGCTCGGGGACTTCGGGGCAGCCGAGACCGCGGCGCGCGCTGGCCTGGCGGCGGCGGCGGACCTGCCCTGGTCGCCAACCTTCAGCAGCCAGGAAAGGGCTGCGATGTCGCGCCTGCTGGCACTGGCCCTGCTGGGCCAGGGTCGCGACGCCGAGGCGCGCGAGGCCATCTCGCCGGCCCTCCTGATCATGCGCGGCCTGCAGCAGCGCAACCGGCAGGACGCGATGGTCAACGTGGAGATTGCCAAGACGCTGTACGTGGCCGCGCTCACGGATCCGGCACGCCATGACGCACTGCTGCGCGAGGCCACCGCGATGATGGACGCAGCGCCGGCATCGATCCGGGGGCTGCTCGACGTGCAGCTTTGGCGCGGGCGAATGGCGCAGGAGGCTAAACTCCGCGGATGAGCCAGACAGAAAACGCACGCAACGGCAGCCTGCTCCAGCGGCTGCTTCCGCCCTTCTCCAACACGGGCCTGCTGCTGGGTTTCGTGTTCTTCTTCGCTTCGCTGACCCCGAGCCTGATTCCGCGCGCCGCCCCGGCGCAGGCGGCGCTGTCCGGCATCTGCATTGCGATCGGCTACGGGCTGGGCAGCGCTGCTGCGCTGGCTGTGGGACTACCTGGAGCTGCCGGTGCCGGCCTTCGCGAAGCACCCGCGCCGCTGGCAGCCCGTGCTGGCCGTCTGCGCGGTGATCTTCATCGTGGGCCTGTGGCGCGGCCAGGACTGGGACAACGTGCTGCGCCAGCTCATGGGCGTCGAGCCGGCGGCCGCGCTGCGCTTCGTTGTCGTGGGCCTGGGGTCGCTGGTCATCGCGATGCTGCTGCTCTGGCTGGGACGGGGACTGTGGCGGTTCCTGTGCGCGGGTGGCCGTCTCGCGCGCCGCCTGATGCCGCGTCGCGTGGCCAACCTGCTCGGCTTCGTCGGCGCGGCCGTGCTGCTGGTCATGCTGCTCAATGGCGTGATCATCCGCGGCATCCTCGACGGGCTGGATGCCTCCTTCGCCGCGCGCGACTCGCTGATTCCGCCCGAGATCCAGCCGCCCGCCGAACCGGAGCGAACCGGCAGCGCGCAGTCGCTGGTGCGCTGGAACGAGCTGGGCCGCATGGGGCGCCGCTATGTCTCGACCGGGCCGACGCCCGAGGAGATCAGCGACTTCACCGGCAAGCCGGCACTGCGGCCACTGCGGGCCTACGTCGGCCTCGCCACGGCCGACTCCACCGAAGATCGCGCGCGCATCGCGCTGGAGGAGCTCAAGCGCATCGGTGGCTTCGAGCGCTCGGTGCTCGTGCTCATCACGCCGACGGGCACGGGCTGGGTCGACCCCGGCAGCATCGACAGCGTCGAGTACCTGACCCACGGCGACGTGGCCAGCGTGGCGGTGCAGTACTCCTACCTGTCCAGCCCGCTGACGATGTTCGTCGATCCCTACACGGGCCGGCGAGTCGGCGCGCGACCTGTTCAGCGAGATCTATGGCTACTGGCGCACGCTGCCGCGTGAAACCCGCCCGAAGCTCTACCTGCACGGCCTCAGCCTCGGCGCGCTGAACTCCGAAGTGTCCTTCGATTTCTTCGATCTGCTGGGCGATCCGGTCGATGGCGCGCTGTGGGTCGGGCCGCCCTGGACCGCGCAGCACTGGCGCTCCGTCACCGATGCCCGCAAGCCCGGCACGCCCGCGTGGCGGCCGCAGTTCCGCGACAGCTCCCTCGTTCGCTTCATGAACCAGCAGGGCACGGGTGTGCCCGCCGGCACGCCCTGGGGTCCGATGCGCGTGGTGTACCTGCAGTACGCCAGCGACGCAGTGACCTTCTTCGACGAGTCATGGTTCTTCCGCGAGCCGGACTGGCTGCAGAAGCCACGCGGGCCGGATGTCTCGCCCGAGATGCGCTGGTACCCAGTGGTGACGATGGTGCAGACCGCAGTGGACATGCCGCTTTCGATGAGCACGCCGATCGGGTTCGGCCATGCCTACGCGCCGCGGGATTACCTCGCGGGCTGGGTCGAGGTGGTCGGTTCCGGCGACTGGAGTGCCGGAGGAAATCGCCCGGCTGCAGCAGCACCTGGGTGAGAGGCGGCAGGCCGGAATCGAATCCATGGTTCCGGGCGGTTGATAGCACAACGGGGGATGCGACGATGGACGAACACGCACTGAACCGCAGGCAGATCCTCGGCGGCCTGGCCATGGCCACCGGCGCCGCCACGCTTCTCGAAGGCCTCGGCACACGCACCGCGTCGGCTGCCGATGCGCCGGCGCCCGGCGTCGGCACCGCACAGGCGCCCACCATCACCGACATCCGCGACAAGGTGGTCTACATCACCGGCGGCTCCAGCGGCATCGGCCTCGGCATCGCGCGCGTGTTCCACGAGGCGGGCGCGAAGGTCGTCATCGGCAACCTCGACGACAAGCAGTTTGCCGAGGCGCTGAAGCACTTCCCGGCGAACGATCCCCGCCTGCACACCGTCGTGCACGACGTGATGGACCGCGACGGCTGGTCGCGCACGGCCGACGCCATCGAGAAGAACTTCGGCCCGGTGGACGTGCTGGTCAACAACGCCGGCGTCGGCCTGCAGGCACCCGCCGCCACCGGCACCCTGAAGGACTGGGAGTGGGGCCTGGGCGTGAACCTCTGGGGACCCATCTACGGAGTGAACACCTTCGTGCCGCGCATGCTGGCAAACAAGAAGGGCGCGCAGATCGTCACCACCACTTCCACCAGCGGCATCCTGCCCGGCAGCGGCGCCGGCATCTACACCGTGGCGAAGATCGCCGCGGTGGGCCTGATGGAAGAACTGCGCCACGAACTGCGCGCGACGAACATCGGCACCTCGGCGTTCATCCCGGGCCTGACCACGACGAACATCGGGCGCAGCGAGGAACATCGGCCCGAGACACTGAAGAACGATGGCCCGCCTGCCGTCGCGCCCGGTGCGCAGCCGCGCCCCGCCGGTGCCGGCGGTCCGCCCGCGCCGCGCCCGGTGACGCCCGGACTCTCACCCGCGTGGACGCGGCCGCAGGATCCGGTGACCGTCGGCAGGTTCGTGCTCGACGGCATCCTGCACAACGATCTCTACATCGTGCTGCAGCCGGAATACCGGCCCGGCGTCGAGGCCCGCGCCAACGCGCTGCTGGAGTCGATGGTGCCGTTCACGCCCATCCCGGAGTCGATGCGCACCGGCAACTTCCTGCGCACGCCGATCTTCGCGCAGGAGATCGCGCACCGGAAGGCGACGCGCGAGCGGGTGATCAAGGGGACGTGACGGAGCGCGGGATGCCGGACTCCACGACAGGCCTCAACGTACCTTCCGTACCACGACTTCTGGAAGCCCGACAATCATCCCGCCGCTAACAGGCTTGCCCTTCAGGTAGTGATCGAAGAACTCAAGCTGGATGGAATTGAGAATCTCCGTCATCCGCATGCCATCGATGCTGCCGGAGAAGCCAATCAGCTTGAGGATGGGCCATAGATATACAAAGTCGGTGAAGTCCATGTGCGTGGCGCCATCTACCTTCAGGTCCCAGAAGTCGGCCACGGCCGGCATGTAGGCATAGTCGTTTCCGCCTTGATGCTCCTCGTTGTAGAGCATCAGGAATGGCACGGGCACCTTCTGCTCCCAAAGGCGGCCGACCTGCGTGCCGTCCAGGTTGGCTCCCGCCTTGCAGCGACTGTCGATCTTGCAGAACTCGCCCGCTGCGGCACCGCCATAGGACATGCCGAATACCCCCATGCGCCCGAGGTCCAGGATTCCGGGAAACCCGGCGATGGGCGCTTGCAGGCTCGCAAGGGAATCGGCAATGAATCCAATGTCCTCTACCCAGTATTGAACCAGTGAGTTGTCCTTTGCGTAGTCGTAGTAGAAGAAGTCCTCCAGCAATGCCCCGGTAAGTTCCCGATTGAACGGTTCGAGAGCAGGAGAACTAATTGCCTGTTCCAGGAACCTGGCCTTGCCTGCTTCATCCAGGGCCAGGAATCCTTCAGCCAGGGGCAACAGCCTGGATTTGAGCAGGGACACCTGCTGTATGTCCCCGGTCTTCTCGAAGATCGTGCCTACGATTCCAATGGGCAATTCCGGTCGCGGCAGGGCGAGGTCGCCAGGAATCCCACTGGCCCTGCGAATCGTCCCGGCTTCATCGAGATTCACTTTCGCGGTTTGATAGGGATGGGCGATGCTGACAACCACATAGCCGTGACTGGCCAGATGCTCCATCAACAGCAGATTCTGCGAGGTGAAGCCGAAGTCCAGCGCATGGTTGAAAAGGAGCACGGGGAACGCTGACTCGCCGGGTCGTGCGGCCGGAGCATTGACATGGGAGTGCGTCTTCACCTTCTTCAGGTAACTGAAGATCAGGCTGGTCCGGTTGTACTCTCCTTCATGGAGATCATGAAAAAGTCCCCGAACCGGATGATCCTTCAATTGCTCGCTGGAGGCGGGGTACCAGACTTCCGCATACAACTCGCGCTTGCGCCCGGGTGAATAGCGCTCAACCCTTGCAGGGTCAGTGAGGGAGAACTCGAAGGTGCCAACGCCGTACGGTCCGGCAGGAGCTGGTAGGGACACAACAGGCATCAGCCAGGCGAGCATCGCTGAAAGTCCGACAAGAGCCATCAGTGGCACTGCCCCAAGCACACGCCAGCCAAGCCTGGTGTCACTCCTTTTCAGGGACCCCAGTACCACCAGGACGAATGTGATTCCGGCGGGGAGCAATTGCCAGCGCCAGCCTTGCGTGAACAGGCCAGCTATCAACAACACCAGGCCGGTGATGGTGATACGCGAATAGGTCAACCATGTGTACCTGGGGCCAATGACTACCCTGGCAATGGCGATTGCCAGCAGGATCAGGAACAAGGCTTCAAGCAACTGCATGATCCGGTTACGCCCGGCTATGTCGTCTGAAGCGCATGTTCGGGCAAAGGCTGTGTCTGTTCAGACTTTGGGCGTGCCCGAGGTGCCTGTCGGAGGCGAGGCGGGCTTGAACGCCCCGGAGTGTCTTGTGCAGGAAGTCCCAAAGCGCGCACTGCTCGCGCGGAGGATTTCAAACAAACTGGCGAAATCGGTGGGCACCGCCCATTGTGTGCGCGGATCTGTGGCGGGGGCAACGTGGCGGAGCGTCGCTAAGCACTCTCCCGCTGCGCCTCGGTCGCCAGCATTCGCAGCACACGCTCGGGCCGGAGCGGAAAGCTCCGAGCGGGCTTGCCCGTGGCATCGAAGAACGCCGAGGCGATGGCCGAGGCGGCCAACGCGTTTGCGCTCTCTGAGCCCTGGCCGTAAATGCCCGCCTCGACATGCGGCGCGAGGACAATCCGTAGCTCGGGCATCTCGGCCATCTTGAGGATCGGATAGCTCGCCCAGTGGGTCGAGGTGACTGCGCCGCGGTCGAACGTGAGCTCTTCGTGCAGGGCCTGGCTGACTCCCATCAGGCAGCCCGCCTCCACTTGTCGCTTGAGCTGCAGCGGATTGACCACGATCCCTGTATCGACCACGACTGACAGCCGGTCGACCTTGACCAATCCGGTCGAGGGCGTCACGGTGATGTGGCACGCACAGGCCCAGTAGCCATTGTCGCGCAGCATGACGGACACACCCTGTCCGCTGACTGGTTCGTCACCGCTGGCACGGTGGTTCGGAGCAGGGGATGGCCGTGACTGCCAGCCCGACTCGGCTCGCAGGCGTTCCAGTATCTTGCGGAACCGTTCGTTGCCGACGTGATCGATGCGGAATTGCAGCGGGTCGGCTCCAGCCAGGGCAGCGGCCTCGCTGATGGCGACCTCGCGCGGGAAGTTCTGCTGGAACTGGATTGGCGTGCGCATCGAATGGTCGCGCAAGCCCACCGCAATCGGCGATTCGCGCTCACCGATCTGGAAGGACCCAAGCCCCTGCTCGCGCACGTTGTCGATGCCCCCGTATACCCACGCGTCCGTGACGTTCAGTTCGGCCGCATGGATGCCCCCGGCCGCGCCCGGTCTGGGCGGATCGATGGTTGGCAGCCCGGCGAGGATCGCGCCAATGGGCCGATCGTCCTGCATCGGTGGCCCACGATGCTCGGCGTCGTAGGAGGCGATCCGGCCGTTGGCATCCAGCGCAATGCGGATGTCCGACAACATGGGTGAGGACTGCGTCGACCACGCCATGTCATCGGCGCGCATCCACTGCACCCGGACGGGAACCCGAAGTTCGCGCGACAGCAGCACCGCCTGGTCCTCGGATCCCGCATTGCCACCATTGGAGCGACCGAAATGGCCCGGGCCGGGATAGGTGCGCACCACGACTTTGTCCTCGGACGCACCCAGCATCTTTGCCAGCAGGAATCGCAGGTACTGCGGGTTCTGGCTGTGCGTGTGCACCGTGACCGATCCGTCCGGCTTCACATCTGCAAGTGAGACCGTCGGCCCTATGGGTGCGTGCTTCAGATAGGGCACCTGGTAACTCGCCTCAAGCACCTTGGCGGCCCCCGCACGGGCGGTTGGCGCATCGCCCTTGTTGAAGCGGCCGTTGCGCACCGGCACTTCGCCCGCATCCACAACTTTGCGCAGGTGCTCAAACAGGTCTTCATGGCCAGGCAGGCCCTGCCACCCGGTCCATTTCGTATCTCCCGCCACGAGCATTGCAGCCTGCACCGCTTCCCACTCGTTCGGGGACACGACAGCCACGAAGTTGCCGATCACCACCACGCGCGCTGTCGGAAAGCGCTGCGTATCCAGCTTGCCAGCGGAAACCAGCGTCGAGCCGAGTGTCGCGGGATGGATCGGCCTCGCGTGCAGCATGCCGGGAAGCTTGATGTCGCCGACCCACGGTGTCTCACCGGAGATCTTCGGGCGCAGGCTGGGGTTCTTGAAGGACTGCCCAACGATCCGGTACTCCGAAGCCGGCTTCAGCGGTGGATTGCCCGTGACGACGAGCCCCTGGAAGCCGGTCAGGCTTCCGCTGACCGGAATGGTCAGGTCGAGCTGCTGCCCCGCAACCAGCTCGCCGAAAGTAATCGATCGGCCCTCTCCGGAAATCACGCCGTCGCGGATGGTGAGGCCCTCGCGCGGTACCGAGAGCTTCCCCGCAGCCAGTGTCAGGACGGCTTCCCGCGTGTAGGCAGCGGCCTTGCGAAGGTTCAGCACGTTGGTGCGCAGCAGGCCGAACGTGCCGCCGCCATCGGGCGTGCGGTCGGTGTCGCCTGAGACGACGGTGGTCATTACCGACAGTGGCATGCCGAGTTCCTCGGCAACAATCTGCGGATAGGCGGTGTAGATCGAAGACTGGCCGAAGTCACACTTGCCGGTGCGGATCAGCACCGTGTTGTCGGCATGGATCTCGATCCAGGATGTCGGAGCGGAAGGGTCCAGTGATGCAGGATTCGCGGGGGTCGCCGACTGGGCCCGTTGCGCGCCGATTGCTGCGGTGACCACCAGCGCGCCGCCGGCAGCCACGAACCCGCGCCGGGTCAGTCGTGCCCCGGGCATGGACTGCAGCGTGCTCACGTTGAACCTCCCTGCGACATCAGGCGCGCCGCCATGCGCGCGCCGTCAAGGATTGCCGCATAGCTGCCGCAGCGACACAGGTGCGCCGAGGGGCCGGAGGTCGTCAGCGCTGCCTTGATCTCCTCGTCCGAGGGCGAGGCATTCTGTTCGAGCAGTTCGGTGACCTTGATCATCATTCCGTACTGGCAGATTCCGCATTGCGGAACCTGCTCCTCGATCCAGGCTTCCTGAACCGGATGCAATCGGGCGCCGAGTTCGGCTGGCGCGACGCCCTTCTGCTTCGCCCAGCGTGCGGGCAGTCCTTCGACTGTCGTGACTTCCTGGGTGCCGACGGCGGCAACCGGGGTGATGCACGCCCGCACTTCCTGCCCATCAAGCAGCACGGAACAGGCACCGCACTGGGCAAGGCCACAACCAAACTTGGGCGTCATCACGCCCAGTTCGTTGCGCAACACGTACAGCAGCGGTGTGTCAGGCGAAGCGTCGATCGAGCGATCGGCTCCATTGACCTTGATCGTCGTCATCGGCAGTCCTCCAGGGCTCATCGATTCGGTCAGTTGCGTGGGCGGGCTTCCACTTCCGAGTAGGCAAGCACGCTGTCCGGGAGGCGCGCGCCGCGAACCTCGATTGCGTTCGCTGCCGCCGTGAACTCCGCAAGTTCGGCAGGCGAGAACCTTACCGACGTCGCGGCGGAGTTCTCCAGCATGTGTGCGATCTGCGTCGTACCCGGGATCGGGACGATCCAGGGCCTTTGCGCCATGAGCCAGGCGAGCGCAATCTGACCGGGGGCCGCGTCCTTCCTCTCACCCCACTTCTTAACCAGTTCAACGAGGGCGAGATTGTGTGGCAGATTCTCGGGCGAGAACCGGGACTCGATGCCACGTATATCGCCCGGGGCAAACCGGGTGTTGGCGTCGATGGCACCGGTCAGGAATCCGACTCCAAGGGGGCTCCACGGCACAAAGCCAATCCCGAGTTCCTCGCAAGTTGCCAATACCCAGCTTTCGGGCCCGCGCCAGAGCAAGGAGTACTCGTTCTGCACGGCGGTCACGCGCTGCTCGGCATGGGCGCGGCGCAGCGTGTTCGGCCCCATCTCGCAGAGCCCCCAGTGGAGGACCTTGCCCTGCCTCATGAGGTCCTTCATCAGGCCTGCGACATCTTCGATCGGGACTTCCGGGTCGACCCGATGCTGGTAGAGCAGATCGATCCGGTCCGTTCGAAGGCGTTTCAGTATTCCATCGACCACTTGCCTGACATGCTCCGGAGAACTGTTCAGCCCGGGACGGCGCTGCCCGGTCTCCTGGTCGATGTTCCAGCCGAACTTCGACGTGATGACGACCTGGTTGCGGAAGGGAGCAATGCCTTCGCCCAGCAGTCGCTCGACCTGGTGCGGGCCATAGGCCTCCGCGGCGTCGAAGAAGGTGACCCCGTTGTCGTGCGCGGCACGGATGATCCGGAGCATCTCCGCCCTGCCCGGGATCGTCGTCTGGTAGGTGCGGGTCATGTTCTGGACACCGAGCCCGATGCTGGAAACCTCCAGGGTTCCCAGCCGCCGGCGGCTGGACATGGGCGATGTCGCTTGCTGTTGCGCAAAGGCCGCCGTGGCCGGTACGGCCGCAAGGGCCGGGAGCGCCATTCCCAGCGAGAGGATATCGCGGCGGCCGACGCTTTCTCTGATGTCACTGTCCAGCATGTTTCTTCTCCTGCGCACGTGCCTGGTTGCCGCCTGCAAGCCAGGCAGTGACCTGATCGAGTGTCCGGCGCTCCTGATCGGCCTGCATGAAAAAGGCCTGCTCCAATTTCGCGAGCGGAGCATGGTCTTTCAGAATTGCGAGGCTGTTTCCCAGCCCATAGCCTCCATGGGTGATGAAGGGACGAACGGTCTTGTGCCCGAGATCATGCGCCTTGAGGAAGCTGCGGATGACCGGCGGGGCGGTCTCGCCCCAGATCGGAAAGCCGAGGTAGATCGTGTCGTACTTGGCGATTTCGACGACATTGGCCTTGAGCGGCGGCGCCATGCCGGCGTCTCGTTCCTGACGTGCCTGCTCGACTGTCTCGAGATAGTCCTCGGGGTAAGGTCGGGCGGGGAGGATTTCAAACTGATCCGCCCCGAGTGCCCGCCGGAGCTGACCGGCAATGACCCGCGTGTTTCCGGATCGGGAAAAGTACGCGACGAGCTGTCTCCGGATTCCGGCTGCCGGGCTGCTGAACTTCTCCGGCGCCGGCGGTTGCCGAGCCCAACAAGACCGCAATTGTTCCACCGACTGTCGCCATCCGCCTCGATACCTGCATTGATTGCTCCTGCGTCGGGTGCCCAACATAGCCCTCGCCCGACTCATCGACTAGATGAGATAATCGACATGCCATTTTAAGAGGAGCTAAAGAATGGCCCAGCGCTTCGACGATCTCGCCGCGTTCGCCCTGGTCGCCAGGCAACGAAGCTTCACGCGCGCGGCGGCCAGGCTCGGTGTATCACCTTCGGCCCTCAGCCAGACGATCAAGAACCTGGAGACCCGACTTGAGCTACGTCTCCTGGTTCGCACCACGCGCAGTGTTGCGCCCACCGAAGCCGGGGAGCGGCTGCTCAAGACCGTCGGGCCCCGCTTCGATGAGATCGAGCAGGAACTCGCGGCACTCCGCGTCAAGCGCGATCGGCCGGAGGGAACGATCCGCATTACCGCGGGCGAGCATCCCGTGCGTTCCGTGCTGCAACCCGGGTTGGCACGGCTGCTTCCTGACCATCCGGGCATCCGGATCGAACTGATCGTTGACAATGGCCTCATCGACATTGTCGCTGGAGGCTACGACGCAGGCGTGCGGCTTGGCGAGCAGGTGGCCAAGGACATGATCGCCCTGCGGATCGGCCCTGACGTCAGCATGGCGGTGGTCGGGTCTCCGAAATACTTTGCGAAACACACGATTCCTGTCACGCCCCAGGACCTGACAGAACACAACTGCATCAACATGCGCCTTCCGACTCATGGCGGGCTATTTCCATGGGAGTTCGAAAAGGATGGTCGCGAACTGAAGGTGCGGGTGGAAGGACAGCTTGTGTTCAACAACATCAGGCCGAGGCTGGATTCAGCCCTTCAGGGACTGGGCCTCGCATACCTTCCTGCAGACGTCGCAGCGCCTCACTTCAGTACTGGCGAACTGGTTCGGGTATTGACGGACTGGTGCGCGCCGTTCCCCGGGTATCACCTGTACTACCCGAGTCGACGCCAGGCCTCGCCGGCATTTTCGTTGCTGGTCGAGGCGCTTCGCTTCAAAAGTCCTCCACTGCGGGCCAGGCCCGTCGCACGGCCTGGTGCGCCGCATACGCGGTCTCGAAAGAGCCGCTGACGCCGGGAGTGTCAGGGTCAACCAAAAATCCTACAGGCCGGCTTCTCTTCAAGGCTTCGGCGATGTAAACATCGTTCGAACCCGCAGACAGGCGTCTTGAACATGACACTCCGCGCGCGACTCATTCGGCTCGCTCCGCTGCGCTTCAACGACCACAGCGTTCGTATAAATTCCCAGCTCACGCAGGAAGGCTTTTCAATCTGAACTTTTAGAAGAGGTGGCGATGGAAACTCAAGAGGATCTGCTGAAGCGGATCGCGAACCTGGAGCACAAGCTCAATACCGTTCTGGAGAGCCGCCTCGGCGTGCTCGAGGACATCGAGGAGATCCAGCGCCTGCAGCGTACCTACGGGTACTACATCGACCTCTGCCTGTGGGACCAGATGGCCGACCTGTTCGCGGACAATGGCGCTGCCATCGAGATCGGAAGCCGCGGGCGCTACCTGGGCAAGGAGAACATCCTA
Organism: uncultured Pseudomonadota bacterium; assembly: GCA_963785055.1. Classification (GTDB taxonomy): domain Bacteria; phylum Pseudomonadota; class Gammaproteobacteria; order Steroidobacterales; family Steroidobacteraceae; genus ZC4RG30. The sequence goes on along the minus strand of CAWATT010000004.1, from coordinate 513,566 downwards.
AAATTCCTGCGCGACGTGAACGGGGGCGGTTTCACCGGACTTCGGCGCCAGCAGGTGATCAACCACACCCAGGGCCAGGGCATCGTGACGGTATCAGCGGATCGACGGCACGCGCAGGGACGGTGGCGGGCGATCATCCAGGGCGGCGGCGGTCCGCAGCGCCAGCCCATTCCCGGCAGCGCGCGTGCCGTTCCGGCCGGCGAGTCCGGTCCGCCAGGTGCCCAGGCCGGTGGAGCGATGATGTATGCCGAAGGCATTTACGAGAACACCTATATCCGGGAGAACGGAAGGTGGAAGCTCGGCGTGCTGTTCTGGGTGCCGACGTACTACGTTTCGCACGAATTCGACTACATGTGGTTCCAGAGCGCCGCTGCCAGCACGCAGTTTCCGCCGCAGCGCGCCCCGACGCCGCCCGACGAGGCGCTGGGGCGACAGTTCATGCCCTTCCATTTCCTCCATCCCATCACGGGCGCGGCCGTCAACGCTGTCGTGGTGCCGGAGAAGGCTTGAGGCTTCGATTACTGTTGTCCAGCGCCAGATTTCCCGGCCGGCATCCTGGATGAGAAGCAGTCTGTAAGGAGGTTTCGGGAAGCCGGACTACCAAGGGGGAGAATCGTAACAATTCCCTTGGCAGGAGACATTCAGATGACCAGGCGCTTGCTCGAATACACCGGAACCTTCATTTCGCTCGTCGGTGGAATCCTTCTCACTATCTTCCTGGTACGCGCGCTGGACGCTCCGCTGCTCGTCCGAGGGCTAGTGCTGCATCACGCATAAGGCACCTGCGCTGGCAGATGATGCGCTGGCTGCGGCAGTGCGTGCCCGGGCTTGGCCGTCGGCGGGGAAGGGCGGACTTGGGGGCTGGCATGGCCTCTTCACGGCTCAACTGGCGCTCTGCTGCTCATCGTTTCCTTCCCGTCTCTTCAGGAGCCATCCCCAGATCCCGCAGGTGAGGATTCCGACGTTTCCAATGACGTCCAGGAGCATCCATCGGGTAAACACCGGTACAACGAACACAAAATAGTAGTTGAACACGAAGAACGGCAGGGACCCCACCAGGCCGAAGATCAGAAACGTCCGGGCCGTGAAGTGTGAAGCGAGGATCACGGTGCCACACAGAACTGCCTGCGCACCGAAGCACGCCAACAGCACCCGGGACGTCAGCGTTCCGATGGCGTATTCCGGAGTCAGGACCAGCGTCTCCACCTGACCTGGAAAGAGCAGAACCCAACCGCCGAGGACCAGGAAGATCAGGCCCAGCAGGGATTGAAGGTGCCTGGAGGTCACGTCGCAGGCTTTCGGCCTAGCCGCCGGTACAGGAAGCCGGCGTGTCGGAACCGTGCTCCAGGACAGCCGACCCTGCTCGATCAGCAGCGTCTGGTCGCCATTGGAAAACGTGGTTCCGGACTCCCCCACCTTGGGTAATTCCACGGCAGCGGCGCCATCCACCGAAACCGAGGCACTCTCTCCCATCAGACGCACGTCCAGTCGCGTCCCGTCGCACACGTAATCGCTGACCGGATAGGGATTACCGGCGCCGATCGATTGCTCCGGCGCCGGCGTGGACTTGGCGCAGGCCGTCAGCGCTACGACAGCAACTGCGCCAAAAAAGAAACGAGGCAGAGTGATCATTGCATTGCACTCCTTGTGTACCTCCGACCTCACCCACTCTATGCCCAGGTTGCGGTGTTGGGAAAGCAAAGAGGACACCGTCAACATTGCCTTGTTGGGAGAGAACGATGCGAAGTATGGTGACGCAGCAAAAAGCAGTACAGTCGACCCCCGGGGGAACAATGACAAGAGTCAATCTTTGGATGGCGTACGGGGTTCTGGTCTTCCGACTCGGATGCGACTCAGCATCCGTGCAGGGCGAATGTGACCGAAGCTGTCTGGGCGAAGCGCTTGATCGCTATCTCGACGCAGTCGTCGCGCACGATCCGGGCAAGGCCCTGCTGGTGCCTGGCTTTCGCCAGACAGAAAACGCCATCAACGTCGCTCCTGGAAAAGGCACCTGGCAGAGCGTCACGGCGCTCGGCAAAGTGCAGCGCAGGTATTTCGACCCTGAAACGGGGCAGGCCGGATATTTCGGCACCGTGATGGAAGGCGACGAGACCGCCATCGTCACCGTCCGCCTTCGCGTCGAGGATCGCGCGCTCACCGAGGCCGAGTGGTACATCGCGCGCGCCAACGACCCGGGCATGAACGGACCGCGCCAGCCCGGCCAGCCTCCCGCCAACCTGCACAACCCCGAGTATCTCGAGCAGAATCCGCCGCCACAGCGCGTCGTGCCGGTCGGGGAGAGGGTCGATCGCGCGACGCTCGGCCGCATCGTCGACAGCTACTTCGACGCCATCACCTCGCATGACGGTTCGGTTGCGCTCGTGCACAAGGGCTGCGGCCGCGCAGAGAACGGATCCCCGGCGCCGCGCGGAGATTTCCTGCCTCCTGCTCCACCACGCGCGGGTGCGCCCGCTCCGGGCACTGGCCCGCCTGCAGGCGCTCAGGGTCCGCAGCAGCCGGGAACGGGCAGCCGCGACTGCGTTGCGGGCCTGGAGAATTTCAACCTGTCGATGGTGGTCGCGCGCAGGACGCCGCTCATTGATGAAGAGGCGCAGATGGTCCTCGCAACCGGCGTGTTCATCCGCCGGCCGGGGTCGCCCACGCCGCGGAACGTCGCGAGCTGGTGGTTCGTGATCGACGAGGCGAAGATCCGCACGACTTACACGGCGATGTTCTATCCGCCGCCTGGGCTCGCTGTGCCGAACTGGCCACCGTACGACGGCAACTGGCCGTTGGCGGAGTCAGTGATTCCGGTCCCCGCACAGTCGAAGTAGAACGCCGGTCTTCGCGCGGGAGATCGCGCACCGGAAGGTGACGCGGGAGCGTGCAATCAAGGGGAAGTGACGAAAGCTGCCCCTGGGGCAGCGACCTGACAAACCGGCAGCGTCCTCGTCTGTAGACCCATGGACAGCCCATTTCCTCGCGGCGACCGGCCCCTGCGCTATGCTGATCGCGCAGGGAGAAGCACGGGAGTCCGGTTTGGAGAGGACCGAGTTCATGGCTGCCTGCCGCAATGGTGGCGCGGCGATCGCCAGCGCCCTGCGTACGCTGGATCGCAGCTATTTCGCGATACTGCACGCGGAGTGCCGCCGCATGGTGCGCGATGCCGACGTGGCCCAGGAACTGGTGCACGAGACCTTCATCAAGGTGTGGCGCCGCTGCGCCACGTTCAATGGCGACTCCGAACTGCTGCCGTGGATCCGCACGATACTGCGGCGCACGGTGCTGGACCGCCTGCGCTCACCCGTCCGCGAACTCCCCTTTGATGCCGAGGCGATGGAAGTCGCGGTCAACCAGCACCTGAGCGCTTTCCCGCAGGCCTCCGTTTCGCCGGAGGCACAGGCGGGCACCCAGCAGAGCCTTGAGTGCTTCGAGCTGTGCTGGCAGCGCTTCGAGGCCGAGTGCCCGCAACACGCGGCGGTGATCCGCTGGATCTCCGAGGATGGGCTCGACAACCAGCACATTGCGGAGCTGCTGGAGCGCAGTCCCGGTGCCACGCGCGAGTACATCAGCCAGTGTCGCAAGCGGGCACGCTTCTACCTGGCCGAGTGGTATGCACTGGTGCTGGCACCATGACGACGGGCGGCGATGATGACTGGGTCGAGGGACTTTCCGGGCGCAGCCATGCCACGCGCGCCGGATTGGAGGGCGCGCTGCTGCACCACGCACTGGCGCGCGAGACTCCCGCCGACGATTCTGGTCCGCCGCAGTCCAGTCCATGGCGGGAGGAGCAGTTGCTGGCGCGTGCCCGGCGCGAACAGTTGTTGCAATCGCCTTCACGGGAACCGTGGCGCGGCAGGTGGGTGGCGCTGGCGGCAATGGTCACTGTGGTGGCAATAGGCATGAGCTGGATGTACCGCCCCGCTGCCGACACGATGATCGTTCGCGGCGGGGCCGATGAGGTCGTGCGCATCGAGGTTGCCGATCCCGCCGCTGCGCAGGGCAGGCTGCTCGCGGAGCTGCGCGCCGAGGGGATCGAAGGCGCAGGCTACGAAATGCTGGGACGATACGGCATCGATGCGGATCTGCCCGCGCGACTCACGGCCGGGCAGCGACAGTTGCTGCGGCGGTATCGCATCAGTGAGCCTGCTGATCGTGTATTGAAGCTGGAATTCACGGAGCCGCAACAATGACGCAGCGGGCAACGGGCCCGCGCTGCTTCGCCAGCATCGTCCTGGTCATGGCGCTGCTGCCGGCCGTCGCGATGGCGCTGGATCGACCTCCGACCTGCGCGGAACGGACGGCCGTGCGCGATGATTCCGCATCCATCGATGCGCTGTGGAAGCGCATTGCAGCGCTGGGCGAGACCGACCCGATGGCGGCGCTCGATCTGCTGTGCGCCACGCTGGAGCGCGTCAATCGCGAACGTGGCCCCCAGTCGCTCTATGCGGCGCGCTGGGTGCAGGCCATCGCGACGCCGCTGATCGCCTACCTGAACCGCTTCGACGAGGCCGAGCAGCTGCTGGCGCAGGCGCGACCCATCCTGGAACGCAACCTCGGTCCCTACACTGCCGAACTGGCGGAACTCCATGTTGCCAGCGCCTGGATGGCCTTCAGGCGCGGCAACCTCACGGCTTCGGCCGAGGGCTGGACAGCGGCGCTCGCGATCCGGGAGCGCGTCCCCGGGGAAAAGCAGGTCGAGCTGCAGAAGGTGCTGGTGGGGTTGGCCCAGGTGCGCCTGTCGCAGCGCCGGTTCGATGAGGCGCTGGCGCTGGCAGAACGCAGCGAGGCCATCCTTCAAGCCAATGGCGAGACCGTGAGCGAGGCAGCCGCGGCGGTGAAGAACCTGATGGCCAATATTGCGCTGGCGAGGGAGGATTTTCCCGCCGCCCGGGACCGCGCCCGGGAGCAGGTGGCCATCGAACTGGCCTTGAGGGCGGCCGGCGGTCCGGACCAGCCGGTCACGGCCTACGCCATGCTGGGCCAGGCCCTGCAGAGACTGAACGAGTATTCGGAGGCCGAGGCGGCGCTGCGGGAATCCGTGCGGCTGGCGCGCGCGCCGGATGGTCCGCTGCAACGTAATGCGCTGACGGCGCTGGTGCAGCTCAGTGCACTGCTGAACGATCGCGGCGAGCCGCGCGAGGCGCTCGGGTTCGCGCAACAGGCGCTCGAGCTGGGCGAGCGCGAACTGGGCGCCGATGCGCCAAACCTGGTGCCCGTGCTGTACAACCTCGCGCAGGCGCAGCGCACGCTCGGCGACCTGGCCGGGGCGCTGCGCAGTTACCGGCGGGCCGACAGCATCGTCGCTGCGCGATCTGCACAGCTCTATCCGCTTCATGTCCTGCGGCTGCGGCGTGGCTACGCGCAGCTGCTTGAGGAACTGGGCGAACAGCCCGAGGCCGCCGCGCAGGCGGCCATCGGCGAGGCGCTCAGCCGCGGCGACATTGGCCTGGCAGTGGAGCGCGCGGCGACGCTGGTGGTCCAGGCCCAAATCCTTCTTCGCAGCGATCCGGCCGCGGCACTGGGCGCCGGCACCGAGGCCATGCAGCTGTACCAGAGCGGGCTGTCGCCGACGCATCCGCTGGCCATCCGCGCGCTGAATGGGCTGTGTGCCCAGGAGCTTTCCGGAGATGTCCCCGGTGCACCCAGTTGCGATGAGGCCGCGAACCGGCTGGCCGCCGCGCGCTACGCCGATCCGATGCTGCGCCAGGCGGTGGCGGAAAACCTTGCCGAGCGTGCTGCCCGGCAGCGCGACTCCGTGCAGATGGAGTCCCGGGCACTGGAGTCACTCGCGGCGGCCGCGACGCTCGGCACGCCCGACCCCGTGTGGCGCGCCAGCTACCTGATGGCCCGTGCACAGCAGGCGCAGCAGCAGCCCGCATTGGCGATCTTCTTCGGCAAGCAGGCGGTGGACCAGTTGCAGCTGCTGCGGCGGCCGCTGTTCGAGGTCGATGCGCGCCTGGATGCCGCCTTCCTGCGCGACAAGATCGATGTGTATCGCACGCTCGCGAACTGGTTGCTGGATGCGGAACGGCTGGATGAAGCGCTGGAAGTACTGCAGCTGATGAAGTCCGAGGAGCGCAACGATTTCCTTCAAAGGGACGAAGCCGGCGCAGGTGGAGCGCGGCTGAGCCGCAACCCGGCCGAGCAGGCGCTGCTCGAAAGGTACGAGGCACTGTTCTCCTCCACCGGTCCCGGCGGCGAGATCGACGGGCTGTTGCGTTTGCGCATGCAGGACCGCATCACGCCCGCGGAGCGGACGCGCCTCGACGAACTTCTGGCAGGACAGCCCGAGCAGGAGGCGCTGCGCCGCGCCGCCATCGAGCGCTTCCTGCGCGATCCCGCGCCGGGTGGATCGGCCCGGCGCGGTCGCGCGGTCCAGGCTGCGGCGCTCGACCGGGCATTGCGCCAGGTCGGGCCGGACGCGGCGCTGGCCATTTACCTGTTGGGAGAGGACCAGCTGCGCATCCTCGTGGTGACGCGTCGGGGCCAGCGCGAATTCACTGCGGATTTCGGAAGTGCTCAGCGGCGGGACATTGGCGCGCTGCTGGACGGGATCGCCGCGCGCCGCGATGTGACGGATGTTTCGCGACGGCTGTACACACAGCTGCTGCGACCGGTGGCGCAGGCGGCGCAGCGAGCCGGCGCGCGCCGCATCGTGCTCTGGCCGGATGGCGCGCTGCGCTACGTACCCTTTGCCGCGCTGCTCGATGGGGGTCAGTACGCCATCGAGCGCCAATCACTGCAGTTGTATTCGGATGTGGCGGCCGAACCGGTGGCTCCGGCAAACGCGGCGCTGGCAGTGCGCGCCCTGGGTGTCACGCGGGCGCTCGAGGGCTTCGTCGCATTGCCGGCGATAGGCGATGAGTTGTGCAGCATCGTCCGCGGACCGGTCGAAGGGCTCGAAGCGCCGCATGCGGGGTGTACTGCGGGCCAGGGCGATGGTGCGCTGCCAGGGGCGGCCTTTGCCGACTCGCGATTCACCCGGGCGCAGTTCGAGGCCATCATGGCCGGGCCGCGCGATTTTTCGGTGCTGCACGTGGGCACGCATTTCTCGTTGCGACCCGGCAATGCGCTGCGCTCGTTCCTGTTGCTGGGAGACGGGGAGCGAATGACGCTGGACCGGCTGGCCGGCATCGATTTTCGCGGCGTGGAACTGATGACGCTGTCAGCCTGCCAGACAGCCCTTGGCGGCATCGTGATGTCCGATGGCCGCGAGGTGGAGGGACTCAGCGCCATCGTGCAGCAGCAGGGTGTGCAGCGCGTCGTCGCAAGCCTCTGGCGGGTGGAGGACCGCAGCACCGCAATGTTGATGGCCGCCTTCTACCGGCGCCTTGCCGAGTCGCCGGGCGGCGATGCCCGCGCGTTGCGCCTTGCGCAGCTGGATGTCCGCAACCACCTCGTGGACGGGATCCATCCCTATGCCCATCCGTACTTCTGGGCAGGTTTCACGCTGGCGGCATCGCGTCCCTGACCTCCGGGAGTAGCCGGTCCTGACAATTCGTCCGCCGTGACGTCCTTATCCGTCATGGAAGGGAAGAACCGGAAGCGCGCAAGCCTGGTGTCGATGGCAACCCTGGCTCTTGCGGGTGCAAGTCCCGATCGCACGGGCGCAGTCCTCCACTGACGACCGCGCAACATTCAGTGCTCCGCGGCACTGATGAGCGGCCTGGTGGGGCGAAACCTCGGGCATGGCCTGGTCGCAGTGGCTACCTGGGTCAGTACTGCTCGGGCGAATACGTCCAGTGCCTGCAATGAAGGCGCGCTCAGCCCGTACGCGCCGCGGCGAAGCAGGCGGGGCGCAGGAGAATCAGTCCGCAAGCGGAGGAATGGAAAGGAACCGGCGACTGGTCGAGCAATTGCCATGGTTGCCCGCTCGAAAGCAATCCACTGCTCGGCGCTGGCGGAGGTTTTGCCCGGTGCGGCCCCGCGCGCCCTGCTGACCTGCCTGCTGAAATCCGCGGGCGACGGCTCCGTATTTCGAGCTTCAAGCGCTGATGCTCGGTGTTGCACGGAGCGCGCGTAAGGGACTCGATGCGCTACTACCAGCGGTAACGAGTGCGTCTTCTTCGCGCCCTGGGCCGAACGCTACCTGCGCCTGGACGCGCCATTCGAGCTGAACGGACGCAATCGCAGACCAACGGCGCCTGCAATTTCGAGCGCGTCGGCTCGGCCTCTCGAAGCGACGTCCGCGCCATCGCCATCCCAACGCCAGGTCAAAGTCTGGCCGCCGGCTGCGATTCACGGGCCCTCCAACTTGATCCGCGATGCCGCTCGACGCGCTGCGCTGATGCGGACACACGACCCTGGCGCCGGTGACTTCGGCAGCGCATCGCACTGAGCCGCGGCGTCGGCTGCACCTGCGCCATCCGCAGCACACCGCCGGCAGGCGAAACCCTGCAGCAGAAGCAGGCGGCCTGCCAGCGCGGCGACTTTGCTGCCTGTGTACGCACCGGCAACGCCTATGAAGACGGGGCCGGTGTGCAAGCCAATCCTGCGACCGCGGCAACCTGGTATCGCAGGGCCTGCGACGGCAAGGATGGGGACGGGTGTGGGCGGCTCGGTTGGCTGATCTTCACCGGCAAGGGCGCGCCACGGAACTTCGAGGAAGGCTACGCACTGATCGAGAAGGGCTGTGACGACTTGAAAAGCGGCGAGGCGTGCTACATCGCCAGCGTCGTGAACTATGCCAGCGATGCTGAGGAACTGCGGGCGCTCGGCGCCCGCAAGCTCATGGAGTCCTGCGGCAACGGGTACGTGGAAGGCTGCTACGAGATGTCGTTGAACTGGCTCGAAGGCAAGAATGGCTTCGAGCGCGATGTCGTGGCTGGCGTGGTCATCATGGAGGAAGAGGCCTGCAAGAAGGGCCACGCCAGAGCCTGCGCGGTGGCCGGTTACGAGTGGGAATGGAACAAGGAGCTCGCGAACGACGCGACCAGGGCCGTACAACTCTACCGGCAGGCTTGCGATGCCGCCGCGCAGCTGGGTTGCGTTTATCTGGGCGTGGCGTACGGCAACGGCGCGGGCGGGCTTGCCCGAGACCCGGCGCGGGCGGCCCAGCTCTATACCCGTGCATGTGACGGCGACGTGGGAGGCGCGTGCTCGTTGCTGGCCGATGCCTACCGTCAGGGCAGCGGCGTTGCGCGCGATGCCTCGAAAGCCGATGCACTCGCGCGCAAGGGCTGCGAACTCAAGAGTCCGTACTGCGGCCAGACCGCTGCCGCAGCGCCGGCCGCGGCCGTTGCAGGACGTGCGACTCCCGCGCCATCGCCTTCCCCTCCCGCCGCTCGTGCACAGGAAAGCACCACTCTTGCCGTTGGCCCCGATGCCGGCGGCTATTCCTGCCCCGATGGCCGGCAGATCTGGGTCTCCCGCTGCTACGACCAGTCGGCGCAGGCCAGCTGCCAGGTCGTTCATCTCCACATCAAGAACAACGGTCTCAATCCGGAGACCGCGGCGACGCGCGCCGCGCTTCTCGTCGGCCTCAGGGATTGCGCCCTGGCGCCGCTGGAGTTCGGAGCGCAGGGCTCGATCAGTCTCGTCAAATAGGAGGATTCCGCATGCAACGCAAACCATTCCATCGAATCGTGGCCGTGCTGATCGTCACCCTGGGTGTCGGGTTGGGTGGCTGTGGAGGAGCGTCCGCGCCCGAGGCGTCCGCCGCGGGCGGTGCAGCCCAGAAAGGCGCGCCCTCGGGGATGTACGAAAGCCGACTGCCGGACGGATCCGTGTTGCGGCTCGACTTTCATGGCGGCGGCAAGGTCGACTTCGCCATGACCGAGGATGGCGCGACGAATTCCTTCGCGGGCAAGTGGGTGCAGAACGGCGATGTGATTCTCGCCGAGGGCGGCGAGGGAATGACGCTGGAGCTGCGCTGGCAAGGCAAGGAATTGATCACCAATTCCCTTGGCATGCAGCTCACCTTCACCAGGCCTTGATCCTTACGCAGGAGAATCCTCATGAACACCCCGGCCGTCCGGATGGCTCTCGTTGCCGTGCTGATCATCGGAGTTCAGCCCGAGGCACATGCGCAAGGCCAAAATCCGATCACTACCGCGCGCGACGCGCTCAAGCGGTCTATGGAGGAGGCAAAGCGCCAGTTGCAAGGCCAGCCGGCATCCGCACCGGGTTCGGCAGCATCTTCCACCGGCAGCAATTCCCAGTCGGCCGCAGAACTGCTCGGCCCGGCGCCAACCCAGCCCTCCGAGCCTCCGGACAACGCCGGTACGGCCGCAAGGTCCGCAGAACTCGCGGCTGCGACTGGCAAGTACGACATCGCCGGATTGAGAGTGGGCATGGCGCTCAAGGACGCGACCCAAACCCTCAAGGCACACAATCCCGGGCTTCAGATGCAGCAGCACGTCGTTTCCTATCCGGACCTGGGCGGCAACCTTCTCTATGGCCTCACGTTCACCAGTCCCGGAGAGCGGATCCTCCTCGAGCTGACCATGCCGCCCAACCCGATCGTGGTTTCACGGGTGTCACGGGCGTTGGACTTTCCGCGCGAGGGCGCACCCACGCAGCAGACGCTGGTTGCCGATCTGGTCAGGAAATACGGGCCGCCGAGCTACGACAACGGCGCAAGCCAGTTGAACGACGCCAACCTGCGCGTCCTCCTGTGGATGGACGACCTGGCAGGCAGGCGACTCAGTGCGGAAGAAATCAGTACGAACTGCAATGGGGACGTGGGCCGTTTCTCGCTCGTCGGTGACGCGCGCCAGACCGAGCCAGTCCAGTATCGACCCGATGCCATGCAACAGAAGCTCGAAGCTTCCAAGTCCATGAAGGGGTTCAGCACCTGCTTCGACCACCGCATGATGGAAGCAAAGCTGCAGCGTTGCTGCAGGAATGGCCTTGCGGCTCCGGATCTGGTTGGCGGGCTGACAGTCGTGCACTACGAAGCGCCTCTCGACGTGAATGCCACCGGAGCGACACACCAGATGCTGCTGGAAGCGGCGCGCAAGCGAGATCAGAAGGAACAGGACGATGCACAGAAAAACCGCCCCAAGCTTTGACGCCCTGCGCACGCTGCTGCAACTCGGCCTGGCATTCGCCTCGCTGTCGGCGTTGGCGGCCGAACCCAGGCAGCTGGACACGCTAGGATTCCGCCTGGGCATGCCTGCCCAGGCGGTTGTGCAACGCATGCGGGAGCTGTCACTGACCATCAATGCCCACGAGGGCAATCCCGGGAACGTGCTCGACAAGCCCATGCTGCACCGGCTCACGGGACAACGGCAGGGCGCGACGAGCGGCTCGGACGAGCGCATCGAAGCGGACCTGGTCACGCCGCCCGGCGCCCAGGTCGTGTGGCGTGTGATGCGCACCTCCGCGTATCCGGCCCAGGCCAAGCCAACCGTGGCTACCGTCTATGCTTCGCTGCGGGAAAAGTATGGCCCCGAAACCTGGAAGGAACTTGATCCCGCCGGCCATGTGCGGCACGTCCGCTGGCTGTTCGACGAGCAGGGCAACCCGTTGCAAGGCGCGACCAACGAGGCACTGGCCCGTGGCTGCAACATCGCGGGCCTGAACAGTACCAGCTTCAATATCCCCGCGGCGCAGCAGGGTCCCTGCAACCAGGTCGTGCACCTCACAGTTGCGATTCGTGCACTGCAGGTGCCGGGCGTCGCCGACTTGCTGGAGATTCAGCTGGTGAACGTGCCGCTGGCGACCCGTTTCTTTCCCGCCACGGATCGCTGGCTGCAGGAACAGCAGGGCAAGGCCGCCGACCGACAGGTGGAGCAAGTGCAGCAACAAGGCGTCAAGCCAACCCTGTAACCTGTCGCACATCGACGTCGAGAGGGAGCACCCATGATGAGTCGCCTCCTGTCGTGTGTAGCCGCGCTGGTCCTGCTGGTCGTGGCCGCGCCGTCTGCAGCGCAGCGCTCCACCAGTGACCGTGACCTGCTCAATCGCCAGAACAGCGTCGGACTCTCCACGGAAGATCGCCAGCGGTTTGACGAGCTCAAGGAGGGGGAAGGCCAGCGCGAGGCAGCGAAGCTCGCGCGGCGTGAAATGCTGTTGCGCCTGCCGCCGCTGCCGGAAGAGCGCAACGTGCTGCTGGGCAGCTGGCACCTGGAAGACGGCGGCCTGGAGAGTGCACTTTCCGGGATCGGTCAGCGAAAGGGGGCTAGTGGCACGGATGCCATGTTCCGCGACCTGTGGGCCACGCTGGAATCGAATCCCGACAAATTGATCTGCGGCGGGGTGTTCGGGAACGGCATTACTTTTGCGCCTGCTACCTACTCGATCCGGGCACTTGACGGCAGCAGCTACGGAGGACGCATCGAGTACCGCAGTAGCCAGGAGCAGGTCATTGAGGCCTTGCCCGCCAACTGGGATGACCTGCCATTCAGGATCGCAGGCCCGAATCGCATTCTGTATTTGGGCAATTGCCCTCTGGTGCGGGACGGCGCACCCGTTGCCAATCCGGCGCGGGGCGGTGCACCCGCCGCCAATGTCGCGTCGAACGCGGCAGCTGCGCCAGCCATGCTCGCAGTGGGTCCGGACGCGGGCGGCTATCTGTGTCCCGATGGGCGGCAGCTCTACGTGAAGAGCTGTTACGACGAGCTGCCGGATGCAAATTGCGGCATCGTGAACCTGCACCTGCCGAAGCGAAACGGCTACCAGGTGGAGACAACCGACATACGGTCGAGGGTGATGGCATCGGTTGCCGCGTGCAGAGTCCATCCGGTGAACTTCGGGAACGACGGGGATGTCAGCCTGGTGAAGTAGACTCCGCATCGCCGGATCGGGCGCCGACGATCGCCCGTGCCTTCAAACCGGGAAATCGAGATTCGTCGGCTGCAAGGCGTCAATCCGGCCCTGCAAGGCGAAGTCATGCTCATGCCGCTCCCTGCCGGGTGGGTTGCACCGACTGCGCGAAGTCGAAAGTGCTGCCGCTGCTGGAAGAGGCCGAACGCGCGAACATCTACATGTGCCCGGTTGAGACGGCCGTTGCCTATCTGACTCTCGGCGATGAAGCAAGCAAGTCCAAGGCCATCCAGCTGCTGCACGAAGCCGTCGACGAACGTTCCAACTGCCTGATCTTCCTCCGCAATGACCCGAGGATGCACGTGCTGCGCGAGGACCCCCGCTACGCGGCCCGCTTCGGGGAGTTGTTGACCCTTGTCGGACTGGATGACGCGGCAGTGGCTTCGTACAAGAAATGACCGCAGGCCAGCGACTGCGGAATGAAGCAACGCCGCCGCCGCGCGGACGCACACTGCGGGCTGTCCAGGATCAGTGCCGTGATCAGCCGTGCCCCGATCACGGCGTGGTGCAGGCGAAACTCGCAGCGTCCGCAGGGTTTCCCTTTCCCGAGTAGCGCGGCCAGGCCGGATAGCGGCACAACGGGCGGGTGAGCAGCGTCTTGCCGGTGGCCGCGTCCCGCCTGGAGGCCAGCAGTGTCTCGGGGGCTCGATCCGCCTCGACCCAGTTCATCAACGCACCCAGCATGTCGATGCTGTCGGCACCAGCTCCGCCTGCGCAGTGATTCACTCCCGGGGCGATATAGAGACGGGAGTTGGCACCTGCGACATCCGCGCCCGCGGCGTCGGTGACTTCCGTCCAGCCGCGGATGGTGTCGTGGGGCGACAGCATCCCGTCATCCGCGCCGTGCCAGACGATGACCTTGCGACCGGCTTTCAGGTACTGGACCAGGTCATCGCGCGACGCGCTGAACTGATAGCGTTCGTCGATCACCGAGGTGATCACGGGAAGCATCGCCTCCAGATCGAACGTCTCCGGCTTCCATGCGGCGTCGTTGAGTACGACGTTGCGCATCTGCCCGGCACCGAACAGCATGGGAAAGCTCGTCGCACTGATGCTGATATCGCCATTGCTGAAGGGCGCGGTGACGACACTGCCATCCTTGCGCTTCAGACCCTGCTGCAATGTGCGGACTGCAGCAACCTGGGCGTCGGTCAGCCCGAGAGGTGCCGCGACTTCCGATGGATCGAGCTTGCAGGCTGCCCAGTTGGATATGATCCCGTCTGCCAGGCCGTCCTGCGCATCGCACTTCTTCACTGCAGCGCCATGCAGCCGGCCAAGCTGGGCGGCACTCGGCATCGACAGCGGAACAGCCTGGGTCCACTGCGCGATCTGCCCTGCGAGGTTGCGCGTGGGTGCCGCCGCAATGATGCCGTCGAACTCGTTGCCGTACTTGGCCGCCGCGTTGTACGCGCCCCGGCCACCGTTCGAGCAGCCTTCGTAATAAGAGTATTTCGGCGAGCTGCCGTAGTACGCCTGTGTCACTGCCTTGCCGAAGCGGGTGGCGGTCAGAATGGCGCCATGGGCATAACGCTCCACGGCGCGCGGATTGTTCAGCAGCACGGCGCCGCTGCGGTCGCGATGACCGCCGTTATTCGCACCTTGCACAGCACCCGCGAGCAAGGCCGGTGTCGACACGGCCACGGGTGGGATGCTGCCATCGAATCCGCCGCCGCCACGCTGCACATAGCGTTCAAGCCAGCGGCTGGGTAACCGGATCTCCATGTCGTGTTCCGTGCCGCGTTCAGTGCCACTGACCTTGCAGTAAGCCGGCGTTTCGCCTGACGCAGGGACTGGCACCGCTGCGGTGATCGCGACGTTGTAGAACGACCTGCCCTGCAAGGACTCGCACGTCAGGACTGGAGCCCGACCGACCGGTTCCATCGCAACGGCTAGCGGCGCCAGAAGCAGGACGGTACAGCCCACGAATCGATGAACCATGACTTCGCCCCCTGAGTTCCAACCCGACGCCTGAGTGGCTACATAATCCTTTCCGCAGGTCAGTGCGTCACCAGCGCGCACAGCTCGACAGGGCTCGCGACGTTGAGTCGCTGGTACGCGCGTTGCCGGTAGGTCAGCACGGAACTGCGCGCGATGCCGAGATCCAGTGCCGTTGCATCGACACTCATTCCGGTCGAGGCACGCGCGCAGACCTGCCGCTCTCTCCAGGTCAACTCCGCGAACTGGCTCGCGAACCTCGATTCCATCTGCGCGACTGACAACGCAGCCTGTGCGCCGCAGCGACTTCGGTTGTGCGGCAGCATGGGCAGCACCAGGAATGCGAGGCCGACCAGCGTTTCGATTTCCCGGTCGGAGAAGTAGCCATCCGTCACATGGCGGGCCACGCTCATGACCCGCCACCTGTCCGCACCGCGCTGGATGACTGAAAGACGCTCGACGATGCCGGCGTCCTCGAAGATGCGTCGCCGGAACCCCGGCGACTGGATATTTTCCGGGCGGACCCGTTGCAGGGTGACGTCGCCGCATTTCGGCGTCGCCCCAGTAGGCTTCAAGCACGGGATCCTGCGGGAGGTACCACTTGCGGTAGGCAGGAAACAGGTCGATGAGTCCCGGTTCGCCCGAGTAATACTGCAGCGAGGTGTCTTCACGACCCGTGGCTTCGAAAAGATAGATGCGCCGGGCACCCGCGGTCAGCGACAGCACAGAGTCGCGCACGGTAGCCCCGAAGCGTTCGGTACCGATCGCGGCCAGCAGGCTCTCGTAGCACAGGCCGGTGGTGGTTGACCCGCGCCACGCCGTTATCTGCCTGATTTCCGACAGGTTGCGCCCCCGAGACTCATCGCTGCGATTCTTCCGCCGATGCTACAACATCCCCTGCGCAGGCGTCCCGCGGGCGCTTCCGGGGGTTCGAAGTCACAGGCATGTCCCTCCGCCAGTGGACAGACGCGGCCTGCACGCAGGCTAGATTGCGGGTCTCGCACCGACTTCGTGGAGAGGCGCATGCTCGCCGGAAACAAGGTCATCATCACGGTCGCCCTCAATGGCGGCATGCAGCAGGATCGGGACGGCGCCATCGTTCCGAAGCAGCCCGAGGAGATCGGCGAGGCCGCCGCCCGCTGCCACGCGGCCGGGGCGGCCATGGTCCACGTGCATGCGCGCGATCCGCAGGGAAAGAACACCGGCGATCGCCGGGTGTACGGCGAGATCATCCGGCAGATTCGCGCCCGGTCGCCCATCCTGATCCAGACCACGAACGGCATCGGCGTGCGCCGCGACCCGGCGACGGGCCAGTTCATCTGGCCAACCGACGCCGAGCGCCTCGGGCTGCTGGATCTCGAGCCGCAACAGGATCTCTTCGGCATCGCAGGGGGTTCGGCGGATTTCTACAATCCGGAGGGCGGGTATCCCGAAGAAACGCCGTACGTGAACTCCCCGGCGCTGCTCAAGAGCACCATCGAAGCCGTCTACCGGAAGGGGTCGGCGCTGGAATACGAAATCGTCGAGGCCAGCTGCCTGCACCGGCTCCTGCGCTATGCGCAGGAAGGCCTGTTCGACCGGCACCGTCGCAACATGTGGCTGCTGCATGGGGGCGGTTTCGGCGCCACCCCGCCCATTGCGCGCAATGTACTGTTCGCCATCGACGAGGGCATGCGTCTGTTTCCGCAGGCGATCTGGGGCGTTACGGCAACTGGCCGCGACATGTTCCGGATCGTGACACTGGGACTGTCGCATGGGCTGTGACCTCGTCCGCGTGGGCTTCGAGGATGGCATTCACCTTCCCGACGGCACCGTGGCGCGCGACAACAGCGAGATGGTGCGTGCGGCGGCCACGATTGCTGCGCTCTTTGGTCTTCGCCCTGCGACAGTCGAGGAGGCGCGCGCGCGCTTCAGTGAAGGATGAAGCGCGCAGACACGCGTCTGTCGCCGCTGGTGATCCTCATCGGCATCTGCTTCCTGGTCTACTTTCTCGACGGCCTCATCCATTCCATCCTTGGTCCGCTGGCGCCGGAGATGGCGCGCGATCTCGGCCTGAGCAAGGCCCAGCTTGGACCGATCTTTTCCGCGAATCTCATCGGGCAGTGCATAGGCCTCGTCACGCTCCCGTTGCTCGCCAGTCGCATCGGCCATCACCGCGTCGTCCTGTTCTCGCTGCTGGGGCTCGGTATCGCGCAGAGCGCCACGGCACTGGCGACCGGGCCTGTCTCGTTGTTCTGGGTGCGGCTGCTGACTGGCATATTCCTCGGTGGATGCCTGCCGAGCTGCCTGGCCATGGTGACGGGTGCAGCACCGCGCGAGCGGCGCGGCTTTGCCATCATGGTGCTGTTCACCGGCTATGGGCTCGGCGCCACGATGGCAGGACTCCTGGCGAGTGCCTTCCTTCAGGCCGGAGGCTGGCGTGCCGCCATGGTCGCAGCCGGTGTGGCGTGCCTCGTGACGGCTGCATTGGCATGGCGGCATCTGTCAGTGCCCGCTTCGGCCGATCACCACCTGGAGTCCGGCGCCGGGGAACCCGCGCCAGAGCCAGTGCGTGGCAGATCGTCGCTCCCCGTTACCTGCTGGGGACGCTCATGCTGTGGGCGCTGTTCATCTCGATGCTGACCATCAGCTACTGCCTGAACTCCTGGCTCCCGACGCTGCTCGTCGAAGTGGGTCGGGACGAGCGATTTGCCGCCTGTCTCCGTCTCGGCGTTTTCCCTTGGGGGCATCGTCTCCGCCCTGGGCATCGGCGTCCTCATTGACCGCTTCGGCGCCATCCGCACCCTGGTTTCCGCGCTCGTGATCTCGCGGTCCTGCTGTATGTCACAGGACAAGCCCTCGAATCGGCTCTTCCCTGCGCTGCTGATGGGGTTGCTGGCCGCCAGCGGATTCTTCGTCCTTGGCACGTACGGCGGCGTGAACGTCGTGCTGGCGACCTTCTATCCCGCCAGCCATTCGGCGACCGGGAATCGGCTGGGCGAAGACGGTGGGGCGCCCGGAACGCTGCTGGCGCCGATCATGATCGGCACGGCGCTCACCGCGGGCATCCGTGAAACGACGGTCATGTCGCTGTTTGCCGTGCCCGCCATCCTCGCAGCCGTATCGCTGCTGGTGATCGGATTCAGCTCCCGCAAGGACGCTGGCCTGGCCACCGGGCTGCCGTGACGAGCATGCGTGCCGGGCTTCCCTACCGGCTCTGCGCCGGCCTCGGTGCCCGGCACCCGCGTGAACGTGATGGACGTCCTTCGCCGATTCTAGACTCTCCGCGTTACAAAGAGGGGGATTCGCAGTGCTCCGCTCGCTTCTCGTGCTTCTTGCCCTGCCGGCGTTCGCTTTCGCGCAGGAGCCCCTCTCGACGCAGGCCGCGCAGAAGCTCGCACAGGGGACCTTCCGCGAATACCTCGAGCTCCTCGCGATGCCGAACGACGCCATCGTTCCGGCCGACATCCAGAAGAACGCTGACTGGCTCGAACGCGCCTTCCGCAAGCGCGGCTTTACCACGAAGCAACTCGAGAACGAGGGCAGGCCGATGCTTTATGCCGAGTGGCCGAAGAAGGTCGTCGGCGCAAAGACGTTGCTCTACTACATGCATTTCGACGGCCAGCCGGTCGTGCCGGCGGAGTGGACGCAGCCCGATCCGTGGAAGCCCGTGGTCAAGAAGCGCATTTCCGGCAAATGGGAGACCATCCCAGCGGACGCGCTCTTCGCTGACGAGCTGGATTCCGACCTGCGCGTCTTCGCCCGCGCTTCGTCCGACGACAAGGGCCCGATCCTGATGTTCCTTGCCGCCTTCGACGGCCTGAAGCAGCTGGGCCTCGAACCGGCTACCAACGTGAAGGTCCTGCTGGACAGCGAGGAGGAGAAGGGCTCTCCCGGGATTCACGCGGTGGCTTCTGCGAACAAGACGCTGCTCGAAACCGACGCCATCATCATCCACGACGGCCCGCGCCACCAGAGTGAGCGTCCCACGATAATCTTCGGCAACCGCGGCGCCACGCAGATCACCCTCGTCGTCCACGGCCCCAAGCAGCCCCTGCACAGCGGCCACTTCGGCAACTACGTTCCCAACCCTGCAATCCGCCTCGCCCGCCTCATCGCCTCGATGAAGGACGATCAGGGCCGCGTCACCATCGCGGGTTACTACGACCGCATAAAGCTGAGCGACGCAGAAAGGAAGATCCTCGCCGACACTGGCGACGACGAGGTCGCCATCCGCCGGCGCACCGGTATCAAGGTGGCCGAGACCGTCGGCGGTAACCTCCAGGAAGCGATCCAGTATCCGTCGCTCAATGTCCGCGGCATGGCCGCCGCGTCGGTCGGCGAGAAAGCCACCAACATAATCCCGCACCAGGCGATCGCCGACTTCGACCTGCGCACGACTCCCGAAGCACCCCCGGAATATTTGTTTTCCCTGGTCAAAGCCCACATCGAGGCCCAGGGCTACCACCTGGTCACTGGCCCGCCGAGTGACGAAGAACGCGCCGCCTACGACAAGCTCGCCACCCTCTCCACGGGCTCCGGCGGCCGCGCGGTACGCACACCGCTCGACTCGCCCCTTGGCAAATGGGTCTATCAGTCGCTGAAGAACACGAACCGGAGCGACGAACCGGTCCGCATCCGCATGATGGGCGGCAGCGTCCCCACTGACTCACTCGTGGAGGTCCTCGGCGCCCCCTTCGTCATCGTCCCGCTGGTCAACGGCGACAACAACCAGCACACCTTCGACGAGAACATGCGGATCGGGCACTACGTCGAGGGCGTACGCACGATCTTCGGCCTGCTGCGCAGTCCTTACTGAGGCAATGCGATACGCCTGACGGGCCTGGCCGGCGCGTGGCAGGCGAGGTCGTCCCCGGCGCCGCCACCAGCCGGCCTGAGGATGTACGTCGCGAGCTGGTGGGGTTGGTCCTGCAGCGCGAGTTGAGCTCACAGCAGGCTGCAAAGACTCTGGGTGTGCCGTGCATGACGGCCACGCAGTGGGTGCAGTGGGCTAAAGGGGCTGATCTGGTGCGGGCGACACCTTCGATGTGAATGCACCGGACCGATATCCCAGTTCGAGCATGGCAACCAGCCACGCCAGGCGCTGTTCCGGCGTCTTGCGCAGAAAGTCCCACTCGGCGAGTGCGCGGGCGTCCTCAAAGCTGCCACTGAAGGGCGGAGGTAAGGCCGGGTCGGGTTTCATCGCCCTGCCTGCCCGGCGATGCGTTCAAGTGCCACGATGTCCGCCAGATCCTGCGGGCGACCGGACCGTCTCTTGAGTTCGATCAGGTGTGGAATGCTGGCAACGGGAACGGTGGTTCCCTGCAGTGACATCGGGATGGCATCGCGCCACAGCGCGTCAAAGGTGATTGCGGGATCCAGCAGGATATCGACGGTGGGCATCTGGTTGCGCGAATCCCAGAAGCTGAACACCACCATCGACTGATCGCGCTGCCAGCGGGCGCGCTGCGCGGGATCAGCAAGGTCGTGTGGCTTCACCGGCGCCGCAGGCCTGTAGCCGGCAGCCGCAAGCGCATCGAGAGCCGGTAGAGCCGAGTCAGCAGCGAAATCGAAAGCAAGGTCGATGTCGGTGGTCGTGCGCCCCACACCGTGCAACAGGCTGGCCAGGCCGCCAACCAGCACAAACCGTGACTTGGCCGCCTCAAGGATCTGGAACAGCCTCAGGAAATCCGTAGGCATTGGAAATCCTGTGCGTGCCGGGCTTCCCTAGCGGCTTTGCGCCGGCGTGGGCGTTGCCGGAATCGCGGGCTTTCGCCGCCCGCGGCTGCAGCTTCAGGTTGAACAGCACCTGCACGTCGTCGCTGATCCACTCGGTGGACTTCCACTCGCCCTGGCCTACGCCAAACGCCAGGCGCTGGATCGTCGCGGTGCCCTTCATCGCCGCCACCGGCGCGCCGGCCTCGGTGCCTGGCACCAGCGTGAACGTGATCGGCACGTCCTTCGTCACGCCGCGCAGGGTCAGCTTGCCCTTCGCCTCGAAACCCGTGCCCTTGGGCACGATCTGCGTCGCCACGTAGGTGGCGCGCAGGAACGACGACGTGTCGAACAGGTCCTTGGTCTTCAGCGTGTCGTCGCGTTCCTTGTCACGCGTGTCGGCGCTGCCCATGTCGATGGCGACGTCGATCTTGCCCGTCGCGGGATTGGCCGGGTCGAAGTCCACGTTCGCGACGAATTTCGTGAAGCGGCCGGTGGTCTTCGCGCCGGCCTGGATGAACTGGAACTCCAGCGTGCTCCTGGCGGGATCCGCAGTCCATGCCGTGGGTGCGGCGGCGGGCGCGGGCGCCGCGACCAGCAGCATCGCGGCGAGCGACGCGGCGGCGAGGGCGGGGAACAGGCGGTGCTTCGCGGACATGACGGTCTCCGGATCCAGGGTTAATCAGTCTTGCGCAGGCGCACGCCGGGCAGCATCCGGCGCAGCACGTTGTCCTTGCGGATGAAGTGGTGCTTGAGCGCGGCGAGGATGTGCAGCGTCGCCAGCGCCACCAGCGTCCCGGCCAGCACGCCGTGGGTGGCCTGCATCACCTCGAACAGGCGCTCGTTCGGGCTCACGAAATCCGGCAGCGTCGCAAACCCGAACCAGCTGACCGGATAGTTCTTGGCCGAGGACATCACCCAGCCGGTCAGCGGCATCGCGAACAGCAGCAGGTAGAGCCCCTCGTGCGTCAGGTGCGCAAGAAAACGCTCATAGCCCTTCAGGTCTGCCGGCAGCGGCGGATTGTGCCCGCGGTTCGAGAGCCGCCAGCCGAGCCGGAGCGCGGCGAGCCCGAGGATGGTGATGCCCACCGACTTGTGCCGCGCGAGCGTCGCGAGCTTGGCCATGCCCAGCGGCAGGCTCTCGGCCATGTTCGCCAGCACGAACTGGGTCAGGATCAGGAGACGATGGCCCAGTGGAAGGCCATCGCGAGTGATCCCCAGCGCTCTTGCGTGTTGCGCAGCGACATCGTGTTGGCCTACTTCAGCCCGAGTTCCGCGGCCAGCGAACGCGCGTCGTACACCTGGGTCAGCGCGGTGCGCATGATCGCCGGGTGCACGGCGATTGCGCGGTTCTTCACCGTGTCGAACCAGTACGAGCCGCTGATCGAGTGGATGTTGCCGTCGAACATCAGGCCGACGATCTCGCCCCTGGCGTTCACCAGCGAACTGCCCGAGTTGCCACCGACGATGTCGTTGTTGGTCGAGAGGTTGAACTTCGTACTGCAGGTCGAGCTGCGCCTTGCGGCTCGTCCAGCTGTCCGGCATGCGGAACGGGTCATCGCCGGTCGCGCGCTCGAAGGCGCCCGCCAGCCGTGTGAACGGCACCACCGGCGTGCCGTTCTCCACCCAGCCCTGCACCGTGCCGTAGTTGAGGCGCAGCGTGAACGTGGCGTCCGGATAGACGCTGGTGCCCAGCGCGGCGAAGCGCGCGCGGCGATCTTCTCCTGGTTCGGCGTCGACCACGGCCTCGACCTCATCCTCGTACTGCTTGCGCAGCTCGCGCGCCGTCGGATCCACCAGCCGCGCGATGCGGATCATCGGGTCGCTCGAGGCTTCGATCGCGGCCTTGCCGCCATCCCACAGCTGCTTGCGCACGGCCGGGTCGCCGAGCTTCGTGGCGTCGACCAGCGAGGCGGCGAGCTCGTCGGGCGAGAACTCCGCCAGCAGGTTGCGCACCAGCGGATGATCCGGGCCGAGGTACTCGCGCATGCGCTCCAGTCCGAACGACATGGTCAGCTTGTCGCGTGCGGCGTACACCGGTGCCGGCGCCACCAGCTGCTGCTCCAGCAGCGGCAGCGAGGTGTCCACGTACTCGCGCAGCCGCTGCTCGTTGGGCTTGGCGCGTTCGTCGGCGGCGCGCACCAGCGTGCGGGCGTAGCGGTAGAGCTGGCTGTTGAAGCCCGCGGCGCTCTCGATGAACGTGTAGGGCACGCTGAGCTCCTGCTCGCGGGCCATGGCCTTCTCGATCTCGGCCCAGGGGTCAGCGTCGCCGGGTTTCAGCGTTGCGCGCAGCTGCGCCTCGGTCGCGCGCTTGGCGGCCAGCAGCGCAGGATCGTTCAGCGCGTCCAGCTCCTTGCGGCGCACCTTGATGCTGTTCTCCAACCCGTTCAGCGGGTCGGCGATGATGCGCTGGTTCTCCTCGCCGGTCTTGCCGAACTGGGCATAGCGGCCGCGCAGCTCCGAGGCGCGCAGCAGCCAGAACGGAAGTTCGGCGCGCTGCGTCTCGAGCTGCGCCACGGTCAGCAAACGGTCGGTGCTGCCCGGATGCCCCGACACGAACACCACGTCGTTCTCCGCCGGGCCTTCCCAGTTGAACTTCAGGTGGTTGGGCGTCGCGGCCGGCTTGCCGTTTTCGTACGCGCGCAGAATTGACATGTCGAGGCACCAGCGCGGGAACTGGAAGTTGTCCGGGTCGCCGCCGAACGCCGCGATTGCATATTCCGGCGCGAACGCCACGCGCACGTCGTTGTAGCGCTTGTACTGGTAGATGAACTGCCGGCCGCCCTGGTAGAGCGTCACCGCCTCGCAGATCCGCGGGTCCTTGGTGCCGGCGGCCTTCTCGCATTCCTGCTCGAGCTGCGTGAGTGCCTTCTTGCGCGCCTCGTTCGCGGCCTTCGCATCCAGGCCCGCGGTGGCGGCGTTCACCTTCGCGGTGACGTCGTCCATCTTCATCAGCACATCGGCGTACTGCGTCGGGCAGCGCACTTCCGCTTCCCGGCTCGGGGCCAGGAAGCCGTCGCGCAGGCGGTCCTGGCCCTCCTTGGAGATCTGCGCGAGGCACGTGGCCGTGCAGTGGTGGTTGGTGAGGATCAGCCCTTCAGGGGAGATGAACGAGGCCGTGCAGTTCGACAGGCGGATCGATGCGGTGCGCAGCTGGTCGAGCCAGCCGGGGGTGATCGAGACGCCATACTTCTGCCGCAGCTGCGCGGCGGGGAAGTTGTCGTAGGTCCACATGCCCTCGTCGGCACGGGCGACGTGGGCGGCAAGGCTTGCGAGCACGAAAGCGGCGAGTATGCCGGGGAGGGACTTGCGGTCGGTCATGGGGGTACCTGCAGGGCCGCTCGGGGCCGATAGGGCACCAATCAAGCCATCGCGCCGATCGTCACGCAAGCATTTTAAGCAGGTACATGCCGAGCTCGCGCAGCGGAGCCTGCAGGGCGTACAGGCCCAATAGCGGGACAATCATCGGCAGCAGAATGCCCAGCAACGTCCGCAGGCTGATGGGCAGCAGGCGCATGCGCCGTACCGCGTCGTAGATGTCTGCGGCGTCGGTTATCGGCCCGATTTCCGGGGCGGCGAGCAGGTCCTGCTGGCCCACGTCCTCCCCCAGTATCCAGCGGCGATGCACCAGCCGGCCCTGGCGGCCCACCAGCGCCGAGTACTGCAGCAGTGCCTTGCGTCGTTGCCGGACGAGCACCGGTGCGAATACCAGCAGCGGTGCCATCAGCATCAGCGACCAGCCCACCGCAAAGCCGGTCAGCGGCAGCTGGAAGGACTGGATGCGCGCGCCGTGCTGCAGGATCTCATGCGCCAGCCGCGCACCTATCTGCAGCGACACCGCAAACGTGACCAGCGAGAAGGCCACCGGCAGTTCGTCGAGGAAGCCGATACCGCCGGCGCGATCCGGATGCGTGGGCACCAGTTCCGGCTTCAGGCGGGCCATATGCCCCAGCCAGATCGTCAGCAGCAGCAGTCGCCACAGCCAGGCCAGCAGCAGCAGCGAACTCAGCGGCCGCACCACCCACATGAACCACATTCCGCCAAAGCCCAGCCTGCCTTCCGGCCCGATTGCCCAGGCCAGTGCGTCCACTCCTCCTGCGGTCTCCGGTGTCAGTGCGACCAGCACCACGAGTGCGAGCATGACGATCCACGGCCAGCCGGAGCTGCGCAGCCGGCGCATGCGTCGCAGCACCTCCTTGTACGATTCCTTCTGGTCCGCCTGCATCGCCAGTGCCAGGAACGCGCCGTAGCGACGCGTCATGCGATAGAAGACAGGCTCGGCGAGTATCAGCAGCGGGATGTACACCAGGCAGCGCACGTGCACGGCGTAGTGCTGCAGCAGCGACTCGCCATGCAGTTGCCAGCGCACGTTGCCCGTGGCCAGCGCCCACACGGCAATCGGCACCCACGTGATCAGCGCCAGGAAGATCGCGCGCCGGCCCGCGCCGAATCCGCCCGGCGGCGCGAAGTGCAGCCAGCGTGCCATCTTCAGTGGCGGTTCATCCTCGAGGACCGAGAACTGGTCGCGCGGATCGGCGTGGATCGGTTCCTGCGTTGCCATGGTTCAGCGGCCGCGCAGCAGGCCCGCGAGCATTTCGACGTGCGCGGGCGAAGCATTCAGCGCGGGGATGTAGCGCAGGTGCCTGCCGCCGGCCGCGCGGAACGCCTCCGTCGCATTCATGGCCGATCTCGTCGATGGTCTCGAGGCAGTCCACCGCGAAGCCCGGGCAGATGGCATCGAGCGTGCTTCACGCCGCGCTGTGCCAGCTCGCGATCACCATCATCGGTGTAGGGCCGCAGCCACTCCGCGCGTGCCCACGCGCGACTGGAAGCTGAAGCGACCAGGCGCCGTCGGCGCAGGCCCAGCGCGACGCGCGAGCGCGCGCGCCGTGAGCTCGCACTTGCGACGGTAGGGGTCGCCCTCCTCGACATAGCTGGCTTCGGAATGCCGTGGAAGGTCATCAGCAGGTGATCGCCCGCGCCATGCGCGCGCCAGTGGGCGCGCACGCTGTCGGCCAGTGCGCCGATATAGCCCGGCTTCCTGCGCATAGTCGGGCAGCAGGTGCAGCTCCGGCACGTAGCGCCAGGCGCGCAGCGCCGTGCCCACCTGGTCCATCGCGGCGCGCATTGGTGGTGCCGGAGTACTGCGGGAACAGCGGCAGCACGACCATGCGCTGTGCGCCGGCCTCGCGCAGGGCGCGTCAGGCCCTGCGCCACGTCCGGCGTGGAATACAGCATGCCCGAGCTCCACCGGCACATCGGCTGCCGTGCTCGCGTCGCGCAGCGTGCGCGCGCAGTGCATCGCGCAGCGCCATGGAATGCAGCAGCAGCGGCGAGCCCTGTGTCGGTCCACACGCGGCGGTACTTGGGCAGCACGCGCGCGGGTCGCAGCGGCAGGATGACGAAGTAGAGGATCCAGCACCAGATGGCGCGCGAGCACCTCGATGGTGCGGCGGTCGCGCAGCAGGCGGCGCAGGAAGCGTGCGCACGCCCCTGGTGTCGAGCGAATCGGGCGTGCCGGAATTGACCAGCAGCACGCCGGTCCTTGGACGGGCCGTGCGTCAGCGGTACGCCGGCGAGGCTTCGTAGCTGGACATGCGTGATCAGGCTCGCCTCCAGCGTCGCGTCCGCCGGATCATCCTGCGGCATCGGTCGGCCCGGCCAGGTGCGCGCGCGAGGAAGGCCAGCGTGCGTTCGCGCGCGAGCTGTCGCGGCGGCCGCATCGAAGGCTCGCGCGATGGTCGCAGTTGAAGCCGTGGTCGGCCGCGTAGACTGGAATACTCGCCGTCGGGATCCGCGGCGCGGATCTTCTCGATGGCTTCGGGCGGAATGGTCTTGTCGCGCTCGCCGAAGTGATACAGCACCGGCGCGCGCGGCCTGTCGCGTGCAGGTTCTCGCACGATGCGCGTGCCGTAGTAGGCCACCGCGGCGCGCCACCGGCAGCTCGCAGGCCGCGAGGTGCGCCAGCGATGCCGCCCCAGCAGTAGCCGACCGACGCCCACCGCGCCCGGCGTGCCGCACCACGTTGATCGCACGGCCGCATGTCGAGCAGCAGTTTCTCTTCGGGATCTGCAGCACGTAGCCGCGACCCTGCTGCACGTCCTCGGCGTCGTAACCCAGCTCCACATTGCGCCGCACGCGATCGAACAGGCTGGGCGCGATGGCGAGGTAGCCCTCGCGCGCAAAGCCATCGGTCACCGCGCGGATGTGCGAATTGACGCCGAAGATCTCCTGCAGCACCACCACCGCGCCGCGCGGCGTGCCCGACGGGTGGCGCCAGCCAGGCGTCGAACTCGTGGCCGTCGCGCGCCATCAGCCGCGTGAACTCGCCCATGCCCGTCTCCGCTGCCGTCAGCGCCCGCTCGACGATGGCGGTGACGCCCATGCCGCCGGCCGTGCACACCGAGATCAGTCCGCGCTTCGCCTGCGGCAGTTCGTCGAACAGCTTCGCGGCCACGGCGAGGATGCGCGCGCCGGTTGCGGCAAACGGATGGCCCACGGCGATGCTGCTGCCATGGAGGTTGAGCTTCGCGCGGTCGATCGCTGCCCAGCGGCGCGTCGCGGTGCAGGCGGTCGCGGCAGTACTCCGCCGATTCCCAGGCCTTCAGCGTGCACAGCACCTGCGCGGCGAAGGCCTCGTGGATCTCGTAGAAGTCGAAGTCCTGCAGCGACAGGTTCGCATCCTTCAGCATCGCCGAGACCGCATAGGCCGGGCGCCATCAGCAGGCCCTCGTGGCCGCTGGCGAAATCCACCGCCCAGGTCTTGCCGTAGGTCAGCAGCGCCTTCACCGGCAGGCCGTGCTCGCTTCGCCCAGTCTTCGCTGGCCAGCAGCACGGCGGCGGCGCCATCGGTCAGCGGCGTGCTGTTGCCGGCGGTGAGCGTGCCGGCGCTGCTGGTGTCGAACACCGGCGCAGCTTGGCCAGCTTTTCCGCCGAGGTATCGGCGCGCACGTTGTTGTCGCGATCCAGCCCGGCGAAAGGGCACGACCAGATCGGCGTTGAATCCCGACTTCCACGCTGCGGCCGCGCGCAGGTGGCTCTGCGCGGCCAGCTCGTCCTGCGCCTGCGCGCGTGATCTTCCAGGTCTTGGCCATCAGCTCGCAGCTCTGGCCCATCGAGAGGCCCGTGCGCGGTTCGATCACGCCGGGCATCACCGGCTTGAAATGGCGCGGGCGCAGCCGCAGCCAGGGCTTGAAGCGCTGCCCGAAGCTGCGGCCGCGATAGCTCGCCAGCAGCAGTTCG
The DNA here is from genome assembly GCA_963785055.1 of uncultured Pseudomonadota bacterium. GTDB lineage: Bacteria > Pseudomonadota > Gammaproteobacteria > Steroidobacterales > Steroidobacteraceae > ZC4RG30. The sequence goes on along the minus strand of CAWATT010000004.1, from coordinate 485,924 downwards.
CGATACTCCGCGGGTAAGACCACCGGCGGGTCGCTGATGGTGTCGACGCCGCCGGCGATGCCCGCATCGATCTGGCCCAGCGCGATCTTGTTGCCGACGCAGGATCGCCGCCTCGAGGCTGGTGCCGCAGGCGCGCTGGATGTCGAGGCCCGGCGTCTGCGGGATCGCAGCCCCGACGACAGCACGCACTCGCGCACCAGGTTGAAGTCCTTCGAGTGCTTGAGCACCGCGCCGGCGATCACATCGCCCAGCCGCTTGCCGGTCAGCGCGATACCGGTCGACCACGCCGCGCAGCGCGGCGGTGAGCATCTCCTGGTTGCCGACCTTGGCGTACGCGCCATGCGCGCGGGCAAAGGGGATGCGGGAGCCGCCAATGATGGCGACGCGACTGAACAGCGGTTCCGACCAGCATGACTGGCTCCTGCGCACTGGCAAACGGTGCCGCCAGCATGCCACTACCGGTGGCCGTATCCCAGCGTTTCCATTTTCGTGACGCGACCGTCTTCGACGTCGAGCTGCTGCATCAGCCGGTCGGGTCCGAAGTTGTAGACCCAGGTCTCGACCCGCACCTCGATGTCCCCGCCAGCGGCGCGCATCTGGCGCCCGTAACGCCAGACCATGGGCGGACGCAGCACCGACCGTGAAGTCACCTGTGCCGGCTCGCCGCACCTGGCGACCACCTCGCTGGCGGCGTCGCCAACCCTGACAAGGACTGACGCCGCAGCGGAAGGAACCCGCCGCGCACGGCAGCGTGACCAGCAGGAGGGCGGCAGCCCAGGCGCAGTGTGCGGGGCGCATTCGCATCGGCACCAAGATAGGCCCCCGCGGCCCTGAACCGGCAACGGAATCTGGCGTGTAGACTGCGCCGCTCCATGGCCCGCGCCACCGACCCACAATTCGAGCGACGCCTCGCGCTCGCTGGTCAACGCCCGCGAACCGGGGGTACTGCAGGACGGCCTCAAGGGCGTCGAAAAGGAAAGCCTGCGCGTCGCTGCCCGACGGCCGCATCGTGCACACGCCGCATCCGCAGGCGCTGGGCTCGGCGCTGTCCAACGAGCAGCATCACCACCGACTTCTCCGAGTCGCTGATCGAGCTGGTCACGCCGGCGTTCCGCGCAGCTGGGAACTGCTGCAGTACCTCACGCGACCTGCACCAGTTCGTCTACCGGCACCTGGGCGACGAGCTGCTCTGGGCCACCTCCATGCCCTGCGAGCTGGCCGGCGACGACGACGTGCCCACTGCGCAGTTTGGCAGGTCGAACATCGGGCCGCATGAAGACGGTCTACCGCGAAGGCCTGCGCACCGCTACGGCGCGCGATGCAGGCCATCTCCGGCGTGCATTTCAATTACTCCTTCTCCGCCGCGCTTCTGGGAGGTGTACGTGGAGCCTTGCGCGGCACGCGCGAAGGGCGCCAGGACTTCCAGTCAGCCAGCTATTTCGAGCCTGCTGCGCAACTACCGCCGCTACGGCTGGATCGTGCTGTACCTGTTCGGTGTCTCGCCGGCAGTGGGCACGCAGCTTCCTCGGTGGCGACACGGCCGGCCTGGAAGTGCTCGACGCGCACACGCACTACGGCCCGCACGCCACCTCGCTGCGCATGAGCGATGTCGGCTATCGCAATCGCAACCAGGTCGGCGATCCGCGTCTCGGTGAACAGCCTCGAGGACTACATGCGCGACCTGCGCCATGCGATCGGCACGCCGCATCCGCCCTATGCCAGCAGCTCGGCGTGCCGCGATGGCGATCGCTGGCTGCAGCTGAACGCCAACCTGCTGCAGATCGAGAACGAGTACTACAGCTACATCCGTCCCAAGCGCGTGGCGCGTTCGGGCGAGTCGCCCAGCGCGGCGCTGCAGCGCGGCGGCGTGGAGTACGTCGAGATGCGCGCGCTGGATGTCAGCGCGTTCGATCCGGTGGGCGTGAACCAGAACAAGCTGCGGTTCCTCGAGGCCTTCGCGGCCTACTGCCTGCTGCGCGCCAGCCCGCCCATCGAAACGTCCGAGCAGGCCGCGCTCGACGACAACCACCTGCAGGTGGCGCGGCGCGGACGGGAGCCGGGCCTGGCGCTGGCGCGCGACGGCCGGTCAGCTGCCGCTGTCGGCGTGGGCGGCGAAGATCCTCGACGAGATGACGGGCATCTGCGAAATGCTCGATCACGGCGAACCGACGCGGCCCTATACCGCTGCGCTGCAGGCGCAGCGCGAGAAGGTGGTCGACATCGGCGCGACGCCCTCGGCACGGTTGCTGCGCGAGATGCGCACGACGGGCGAAAGCTTCCAGCAGCTCGGGCTGCGTGTCTCGCAACTGCACAAGGATTATTTCATGGCGCTGCATGCGCCGAACGACGGCCGCCTGGCCGAGTTCGCGGAAGGCGCGCGCGAATCACTGCGCACGCAGGCGGCCATCGAGGCGGCGCAGGAAGGCGAGAGCTTCGAACAGTACGTCGCGCGCTATTTCTCGGGCCAGTCAGCCTGACCTGCGATTTCGCGCGGCCGCCAGGAGTCCCAACGCCAGCAGCAGCCCTGCGCCACCGCCACCGCCGCCGGATCCGGTCGAGGCCGGTGCGCTCTGCGCACCGGTCACCGTCAACTGCGCAGTGGCTTCATTGTTCGAAAGCTGCGGATCGAATCGCGTCGAGCTGACGCTTGCCGTGATCGGGTGATTGCCTGCGGACTCCGCGCGAATCGACAGCGCAATGCTGGCGGAAGCGCCCGAGGCGAGGTCGAGCGGCTCGCAGTTCACGCTTGAAGCCACCGTCGTGCAGGCCAGGTTCGCGGAGACAACGCCGGTCACCGCCACGCCCGGGGCAAGCGAAACAACCAGCGCGCTGCGCGGTGCAGAGGCCAGTCCGAGATTGCGCAGCACGACGGTGGCGTTCGCGGTCCCGCCCACGTCGAGGCGCTCCGGCTGAGGGGTCACCGACACCGAGAGGTCCGCGCCCTCGACGATCTGCAGGTCCACGGTGCTGCTGTTGTTGCCAGGCAGCGCGTCGTTGGCTGCGGCCAGCCGCAGCGTCGCGCGTTGCGTGCCGGCCAGCGTTGCCAGCAGCGACAGCTGCACCGTGCGGACCGTGCCCGGCGCCAGCGAGCCGAACGAGCATCGCAGCAGGAAGCCGTCACCCTGGCAGGCACTGCCGCCGAGGATGTTCGCCGTGGCGCTGAGTCCCGCATTGCGCGCGAGCTCGATCTGCAGTTCGACGCCCTGCACCGCGGTATTGCCTTCCGAGCGCACCGTCAGCAGCAACGACGTCGCCTGGCCCAGCGCGACCTGCGCCGAGAGTGGCGCACCCAGCGAGACGTCCGCCGCGTCGATCGGGGACAGGCAGGCCGCGCGCGCCACCACCGGCGCCATCTGCTCCAGGCTGCAGGCGGAGAACGTCGTGTTGCCGTTGATCTGCGTGGCCATGAGGCGGTCCTGTGGCGTCGAGGCACAGGCGCCTTCACCGTCATGCGGGGCGCCGAAGACATGGCCGATCTCGTGCGCGGCGATCAGCGCGTCGAAACTCACGCCGCTGCGCGCTTCCGACAGGCTGGCGCCATAGCGGTCGTTGCACAGCCCTTCGATGTAGGCGATGCCGACGGTGCGCTCGTCGAGGTTGCGTCCGGTCATCAGGTGCGAAAGGCCCGCGGTCTGCTGCGTGCCGCTGCCGGTGCGATACAGCCGCAGCTGCTGCAGCAGCGTCGACGGATTCGTGCCGGAGAAGGGCTGGTTCGCGGCCGTCAGCAGCGTGGTGCTGGCGGCGGCAATGCGCACTCCGACCTGGCTGGCGAAGATCCCGTCGATGATGTTGAGCCGGGCCAGCATGTTGGCCTCGGTGAAGGTGCCATCGAGCGCCGAGAGTTCGGCGTCCGCCACCAGCGCCACCGACAGCCGGCGGGTTGGCAGCGTCGCGGCCGCGATGGACGGCTGGCCGGGATCGATCGCGCTCGCGTCCAGCAGCTCTTCACCCGTGAGCACGGGCCGCTCCGTGTCACCGGCAAAATCCTTGTCGTCCACCCGCAGGTCCGCCAGCGCGTACAGCATGGGCGTTGCGGGTGGCCTGTCGCGTGCAATCGGGTGCGTACCGGCCAGGCCGCGAGCGGTGTCGAGCGCGTAGTGACGGGCCCCGTCGAACCACACGCCAATCCAGCCGGCCTCGGTGCGGGTCATGCGCGCCCAGGAGCCCGGCAGGTTGGGCAGCTCGCCCTCGAATGCGGTGGCGCTCGCGCCGGGACGTGCAGAGCCCAGGGCCAGCGCTTCCATGCCCAGCGACAGGTTGGGCGACAACAGCAGCACGTGCTGCACCACGCCGGCGCTGACGGACAGACGCAGCGGGCGCGGCCCATCGCCAGTGGCGGCCTGGGCCTGCACGGTCTCGCGCACCTGGGCTTCACGCAGGTCGAGCAGGCGCACCTCGGCGGCCTGGAGGTGACCGACGAACGCTCCAGCGCAGAGCAGGAGGAATTTCGCACCACGTTTGCGCGGCGTGCTGATCACGTTGCTCTATTATGGTGCGGGCTGTGGGACCTGATCGGGTCCGGGCTGCGGTGCAAGGGGTTTGGGGCTAGGATGGCCGTGGCACGAAAGGTGCAATCTGAATCCCAGTCCTTCAACCGCTCTGATGGCGACCTGAGAATAACGGAGGCGGGAGTCTCGCATGAAACTGGTTACTGCAATTATCAAGCCCTTCAAACTCGACGACGTTCGTGCAGCGTTGTCTGAAATCGGCGTATCGGGCATGACGGTCACGGAAGTGAAGGGCTTCGGTCGTCAGCGCGGTCATACCGAGCTCTATCGTGGCGCAGAATATGTCGTGGACTTCGTGCCGAAGACCCGCATCGAGGTCGCCGTGCGCAGCGATCTCGTCGATCAGGTCATCGAAGCGATCCTGAAGACTGCCAAGACCGGCAAGGTCGGCGACGGCAAGATCTTCATCACCGATATCGACCGCGTGATCCGCATCCGCACCGGCGAAACGGACAACTCCGCGCTGTAGGATCGGCGCAGCTACAGCCGTGACTGGACGGTGCGCCCGGCGGCCTGGCTGCCGGGCGCCGCTCAGTCGTCTGCAGCGATTCCCACCACGTGAAGAATGCGTGCCTGGCGCGAGATCGCCAGCGCTCCGCTGCGCACGACTTCCAGCAGTTCAGCCGACTGCGCCGCGTCGCGCACGAACTGCGTGATGGCTTCGGCCTCGCTCGAGGCCAGCTCCACGATGGAAGCTCGCCGGGTCGGCGTTCAGCACGCGGCCGCCGGCCTGGGCGACCAGACCGGTAGCGGCACTCGCGCTGCTCGGGCGACAGTCGCAGCTTGACCAGCGCCAGCTCCCGCTCCAGGTGGTCGTCGCTGGTCATGTCGTCGACGGCCACGCACGTCGATCAGCTTGTTCAGCTGGTTGACGATCTGCTGGATCACGGCCTCCGAGCCCTTGGTCACCAGCGTGATGCGCGAGACGGTCGGGTCGTCAGTGGCTGCCACCGACAGGGATTCGATGTTGTAGCCGCGGCTGGAAAACAGCCCGGCGACCCGGGACAGGGCCCCGGACTCGTTCTGCAGCAGGATGCCGATGATGTGACGCATGGGACCCCAAGCTTACAAGGTTCGGGCCACCTCGGCAGCCCGTCGGGCTTGGGTTCCCGGCCGGGTAGCTGATACCCTCCCGAAGACCATGAACGACACTGTGATACTCGACGATTCCCCCGCTGGACCACCCGCTGGCCGGCCAGACCATGACCGGCGCGCAGATGGTGGTACAGGCGGTTGCGGACGAGGGCGTCAGCGCGATCTTCGGCTACAGCGGCGGCGCGGTGCTGCCGGTTTACGACGCGGTGTTCCTCTACAACGAGCGAACAGCAGCGCCGCGGGCGCCGCCAGCTGCCGCTGATCGTGCCGGCCAACGAGCAGGGCGCGGGCTTCATGGCCGCGGGCTACTCGCGCTCCACCGGCCAGGTCGGCGTCGCGCTGGTCACCTCCGGTCCCGGGCGCCACCAACATGGTCACGCCGGTGCGCGACTGCATGGCCGACTCCATCCCCATGGTGGTGATCTGCGGCCAGGTGCCGCGCGCCGCCATCGGCTCCGACGCCTTCCAGGAAGCGCCGATCGCCGCGGTGATGGGCGCTGTGGCCAAGCATGTGTTCCTGGTCACCGATCCGGAGAAGCTCGAGGCACCATCCGCGCCGCCTTCGAGCTGGCGCGTACCGGCCGGCCCGGGCCCGGTGGTGGTCGACATCCCGAAGGACGTGCAGAACTGGCAGGGCGTGTACGCCGGCCGTGGAACGCTGGCCTCGATCGGCGTCTACCAGAAGCGCATGCGCGAGCTCGACTGCGCGCCGCCTCGGCCGAGGCGCAGCTGGAGTCGTTCTTCCAGCTGCTGGCAAGGCGCGAAGCGGCCGCTGATCTACGCAGGCGGCGGCGTGATCCACGCCGGGCGCTGCCCAGGAGCTGCGCGAGTTCTCCTCCAGCTGCTCGGCATCCCCGTCGTCACCACGCTGATGGGCATCGGCGCGGTCGACACGCACGACGCGCTGTGCCTGCGCATGCTCGGCATGCACGGCGCGGCCTTCGCGAACTACGCGGTCGAGGACTGCGATTTCCTCATCGCGCATGGGCGCGCGCTTCGACGATCGCGTCGCCGGCAGCCCGGCGAAGTTCGCGCCGCGCGCGACGCACATCGCGCAGTTCGACATCGACCCGGCCGAGATCAACAAGGTCAAGCACGGTGCAGTGGAGCCATGTCGGCGACCTGAAGGATTCGCTGCGCAGCCTCGTCGCCTGGGGCCGCAAGCACGGCGTGCGGCCCGATCTCTCGCGCCTGGCAGTGCGCGAGCTCGGCGCGCTCAAGCGCAACCACCCGATGAACTACGACCGCGACAGCGCGCTGATCCAGCCCTACTACGTGCTCGAAGAGATCAACCGCCACACCGACGGCGAGGCCATCATCTCCACCGGCGTCGGCCAGCACCAGATGTGGGCCGCGCAGTACCTGGATTTCCGCGAGCCGCGGCTGTGGCTCACCTCCGGCAGCATGGGCACCATGGGCTTCGGCCTGCCGGCGGCGCTTGGCGCGCAGGTGGCGCACCCCGACCGCCTCGTCATCGACATCGATGGCGACGCCAGCATCCGCATGAACATCGGCGAGCTGGAGACCGCGACCACCTACGACCTGCCGGTGAAGGTGTGCGTGCTGAACAACATCGGCGACGGCATGGTGCGCCAGTGGCAGAAGCTGTTCTTCGGCGGCCGCATGGCCTCGCACCGACAAGTCGCTGCACACCAAGGACTTCGTGCAAGGCCGCGCAGGCCGACGGCTTCCGCTATGCCGAGCGCCTGCCGAGCAAGGCCGACGTGCCGCGCGTGGTCGCGGAGTGGCTGGCCTTCCCGGGCCCGGCCTTCCTCGAGGTGATGATCGATCCGGATGCCGGCGTGTATCCCGATGGTCGGTCCGGGCCTGGGCTACGACGGCATGATCACCGGCGATTTCATCAAGGCGCCGCAAGGCCGCGTCGGTTGGCAGCAAGCCCGACGCCTCCGAGATGTTCTAGGGAGCCTGGACCGATGGCGCACCGCCGACGCCGGCAACCGACCGCCGCCGCGTCTGCGGCGCGCCTATTTCGACTGCCGCTACGGCCAGCTGCACCTGCACAATGCCATTCCCTCCGGGTGGCGGATTCGACGAGCTGACCACGGTGATCTGCCTGCACGGCACAGGGCCAGACGGGACGCGTGTTCGTGCCGCTGCTGCGCCGACCTGGGTCACGAGCGCTCGGTGTATGCACCGGACCTGCCCGGCCACGGCGAGTCCGATCCGGCACCGGACGAGTGATCCGGTCGACGGCTGCCGCGCATGCGCGTCGGTCGATTTCGTCGATTCGATGCGCATCCGCAGTGTCGACCTGCTCGCGCGGGGCGACGGGCTGCGACTGCCGCACGGCGCTGGCCTCGGAGCGCGCGCCGGCGTGCGGCGCCTGGTCCTGGTCGGCGATCCCGACCCGCAGTCGGCCGCCGCCCGCGGTACCCGCCACCTTGCCGGGCTGTCGTGCCAGCGGGCGAGGAAGACGCACCCGGGCTGATGGAACGTATCGAGGCCTTCCTGGCCGGTTGACCGGCCTCGCATAACGCGGCCGCCGGTCACCAGCCGCGCCGGCCTGCCGTTAGACTTCCGTGCATGTCCGCGCGCCTTCCGCCGACCGCCCCAGCGAATCGACCTCGATGCGACCGACGAGCTGCCGATCACTCCGATCTCCCGGCGCTGGCCGAAGAGCCGCTGAGCCGCCACCGATGACTTCGCGCGTGTCGTGGTGCCGCCCGCGCCTGCAGTTGCCGGGTTTACGGACCGGTTGCGCGAACTGCAGATTCGCCTCGCAGCAGCGGGAGCGAACGCGTTGCGCAGCTGGAGGCCCTGGTCGGCGACGCGCTGAACCGGGAGCTGGCGCTGCGGACTGAGCTGGACAAGGAGCGCTACGCGGCCGCTCGACCATGCCAAGGATTCCGGCCAGCACGCCGAGCGATGCCGAGCGCGAGCTGGTCGCCGTCGCGCGATGAATTCGACCGGCGCGAGGCGGACGCTGCTCGCCGCGCAGGTGCGAGACTCGACGCGCAGCGCGCGGGCGCTGGCGAACGCGCGGATGGAGGTCGAGCAGCGCGCGCACGCTTGCCGCCACCAGGCCGTGCGACCTGGCGGAATTGCGCGCCGCAGCGAGCGCGCTGCTCGAGGCGGTGCGGCACGGTCGGTTGAGCTGGCGCGCGGTGGAGCAGCCAGCGGCAGATCTCGCGCCATGCGAGCGTGCAGAGGCCGGCGACGAGCCGTTCCGACGCTGCGCAGCGCTGCCATGCGGAAGCATCGGGCGCCGCGCGATCAGGCGCAGCACGGCCAGACCGATGCGCTGCGCATCGCGGCCGAGCACGCTATCCGCTCGCCGCAGCTGCCGCGCGCGAGGCCGAGCATCGCGAACTGCAGCAGCAGCTCGAGGCGCTGCGCGCCGTGGAAGACAAGGCGCGGCCGCGGCGGCCGTCTACGCACGATGCGCAGGTCCAGATCAGACCGCTGCCGGCCGAGGTCGCACGCCTGCAGCCGAGCAGGCGCGGGTTGCCGAGCAGGCGCAGCTGCGCCAGGCCAACGAACGCGTCGACCGGCTGGAGATCCGAAGCGCCATGCCAGCGCCGCGCTGCTGGGCAACCTGCAGCAGAACATGGAACGGCTGGGTCGCGATGACACCGGCACGCGGCCGGGGCTGACGCGCACTGACGCCGAATCCGGGAGACGTTCCGGTGCGCGTGCTGATCCGCCAGGAGGGCGGCGCCGAGGTGATGTATCCGCTCGGCAGCGCACCACCATCGGGCGCACGCCGGACAACGACATCCAGATCGACACCACCTACATCAGCCGGCACCACGCCGTGCTGCTATCGAACGCCGATGACTGTATCGTCGAAGACCTCAACAGCACCAACGGCGTGCTGGTGAATGGCCGGCGTGTCGGCCGGCAGGTCCTGCGCGACGGCGACACGCTGACCGTCGGCAAGACCGAGTTCAGCTACCAGCAGCGTTCATGAGCGAACCCTATGTCGAGCGCATCCTCAAGGCGCGGGTCTACGACGTAGCGATCGAGTCACCGCTCGATCCGCATGCCGCGCCTGTCCGCGCGCACCGGCTGCGAGGTGCTGCTCAAGCGCGAAGACCTGCAGCCGGTGTTCTCGTTCAAGCTGCGCGGCGCCTACAACAAGATCGCCAACCTTTCCGAGACCGTGGCGCGCCGCGGCGTGATCTGCGCCTCGGCCGGCAACCACGCGCAGGGCGTGGCGCTGGCGGCGCAGCGGCGCGGCATTCCCGCGGTGATCGTGATGCCGGTGACCACGCCGCCCATCAAGGTGCAGGCCGTGGCGGCACTGGGCGGCGAAGTCGTGCTGCACGGCGATGTGTTCGACGCGGCCTACGAACACGCGATGAAGCTCGCCGCCGAGCGGCAGCTGGTGTTCGTGCATCCCTTCGACGATCCGGACGTGATCGCGGGGCAGGGCACCATCGGCATGGAGATCCTGCGGCAGGCGCCGCGGCGACATCGACGCGATCTTCGTCGCCGTGGGCGGTGGCGGGCTCATCGGCGGCATCGCCGCCTACGTGAAGTACCTCTCGCCGCGTACGAAGATCATCGGCGTGGAGCCCGAGGATGCGGCGGCCATGCATGAATCGCTGCGCGCAGGGCAAGCGCGTCACGCTCGATCACGTCGGCATGTTCGCCGATGGCGTGGCGGTGAAGCGCGTGGGCGAGGAGACCTTCGCGCTGGCGCAGCAAATACGTCGACGAGATCGTGCTGGTCACCACCGACGAGATCTGCGCCGCCATCCAGGACACCTTCGAGGACACGCGCGCGGTGCCCGGAGCCGGCCGGCGCGCTGGGCATCGCCGGCCTGAAGAAGTACGTGGCGCGCGAGGGCTGGAAGGGCAAGCGCCTGGTGGCCATCAACTGCGGCGCCAACCTGAATTTCGACCGCCTGCGCTACATCGCCGAGCGCGCCGACATCGGCGCCGGCCGCGAGGCGCTGCTGGCCGTGGAAATCCCCGAGGAGCGCGGCAGCTTCCTGAAGTTCTGCCGCGCGCTGGGCGCGCGCAACATCACCGAGTTCAACTACCGCGAACAGGGCAGCGAACGCGCGCAGATCTTCGTGGGCCTGAACCTCACGCGCGGCGCCGCCGAGCGCGCGCGAGATCGTGCAGCAGCTGCAGCGAGGCGGGCTACGCCGTGGTCGACATGACCGACAACGAAATGGCCAAGCTGCATGTGCGCTACATGATCGGCGGCCAGGCGCCGGGGCTCGCCGACGAATGCCTGTTCCGCTTCGAGTTCCCCGAGCGGCCCGGGCGCGCTGCTGCGCTTCCTCGAGGCGGTGGGCACGCGCTGGAACATCAGCCTGTTCCACTACCGCAACCACGGCTCGGACTACGGCCGGGTGCTGGCCGGCATCCAGGTGCCGGCCGCCGAGCGCGAGGAACTGCGGCTGCACCTGAACGATCTGCACTACCCCTATGTCGAAGAGACCGGCTAATCCCGCCTACCGGATCTTCCTTGGCCGCTGAACGCCGTCCGCCTCCCGCCCCGGGCTCCGAAACACCGTCCATCCATGTGCTGCGGCTGGGCCGCCGCATCGGCATCGCGATTGCCGGCGGGCTGGTGATGGCCGTCGGGCTGTGCTGCCATGATCGTGCTGCCGGGGCCCGGCCTTCGTCGTCATCCCGCTGGGCCTGGGCATCCTCAGCCTGGAATTCGAGCGGCCCACGGGTCTGGCTGGCTGCACTGAAGCGCGCCTGCGCGGAGCTGGCCGGACCAGGTGCGCCAGCAAGTCTGCGGCAGCGGTGGCGGGAAGCGGTTCCCGGCGACTGCTGCGGCAGCGAATGCATCTCGCCGCGGTGGCATACTTCCGTGACGATGCCTGTGCCACGGCATGCTTGCCCGCGAGGCCCATGCGTACCGGTACTGCACTGTGGTTCACAGCCTGGCGGCGCTGCTCGCTGCTGGCCGGCTGCATGCGCGCGCGCGTCGATGAATCGCGCGAGCTGGCCTACGGCCATCGCCGCCACCGAATCAGTCGTCGTGCTGGCCAAGCCGCAGATCGAAGGCGCGGCTGCGGAGTCGCGAATTCCTCGACTGCGTCGGGCAACCGCATCAGCGGCCGCAATCGGTCCATCGCCGTGCATTCGAACGAAGCCTTCACCGACAAGCTGTTCCCGTGGTTCGAGCCCGGTACCGTGCCGACCAGAGCCGAGGGCAGTGGCCGCGGTGCTGGCGCAGCCTGGTGTCAGCGAGCAGGTGGCGGCCACCGGCGTGCGCTACGTGGTGTGGCTCGACGGCGGCACGCGCAAGCACCGACGGTGGTGGCAGCCTCGCCTGCGGCGTTGCGCCCGGTGCGGCCGGCTGCATCGGCTTCGGCTGGTGGGAAAAGGAATCGGCCTACGAGGCCACCGTCTGGGACCTGCAAGCAGTCGAGGTCGGTCGGCTCGGTCGGCACCAACGTGACGCGGCACCTCGGCAATCGTCGGCGTCATCGTGCCGCTGCCATTCATCGCGCGCGTGCAGGGCACCGCCTGCAACCGCATGGGCGAGCAGCTGCGCAGCTTCCTGGCCGGCACGCAGCCGGGGGCGGCTGATGCGCTGCCAGGTTTCATGCGCGGCAGCCGTTGCGACGGTGCTCGCGTGAGCGGCTGCGCGACGAGCAGCAGCGTGCCTTCGCCGTCAATGCCTTCGCCCTCGTCGCCCTCGTCCATCCCTCATTGCCCTCATCACCGGGTTCATCCGGCAGCGAATCTTCGTCCGGATCAGCGGGCTCGAGTGGCTCGACTTCGACGTCATCGGCGGGCAGCAGCAGGAAGCGACTCAGCGGGCGGAAGCGGAAGCTGGCGGTACGGCGCGGTGACGCGTGGCGATGGCAGTGCGGCGCCGGAAGGCGCAAGCAGCGCGCACGAACCGGCGAGAACGGCGTGCCGAAGTCGACGGCGAGCTCGATGCCTCGCTGGGCAGCTTCGACGAGCAGCTGCGCGAGAGCAGCAGCGCACGGCCGCGGAACGCGACGCGCAGCGGCCGCGCGGCAGCCGGTGCCGCCGGCAGCGATGGTCGCGGCTCCGGCGGAGCGGGCGGCGACACCGGAGGCGGTGCCGGTGGACGTGATCGTTCCGGTGACCTGCGATCCGAGGGCGGGCAAAGCGGCGCCGCAGCCGGTTCGCAAGGCGGTTCCGAGGGCAGCGAGGCAGGCGGCGAGTCGCCCGCTGGCGGCACCGGTCCCTCGATGGCCGGCGGCGGCGGCGCTGCCTCGCGGCGCCATTCCCTCCGGCGAAGACGACGACATCATCGCGCGGCGCCTGCGCAAGGCCGCCGAGGCCGAGACCGATCCGGAGCTGAAGGAAAAGCTCTGGAAGGAATATCGCGACTACAAGGAAAACACGCGAGGAGGCGGATGATGGCGAAGACGCTTGCCGCACCCGGGCCTTGCGCGCGTCACCGGATGAAGGTGCGTGCGCTGCTGCTCGCCTGTGTGGCATTCGCGCTGGCCGGCTGCGTGGTGCAGGACACCAAGCCGCTGGCGAAGGTCGACGTGACGCAGGCCGTGCAGGAGATTCCGGCCGACGACAGCGGCTCGACGTCGTCGTCCACAGCTTTGATCCGGGCATTCCCGAGGAGCTGGCCGCCGACGAGGAGGCGCTGGCGAAGAAGCGCATCTATCCCGGACCTGCGCAGGGCCGAGGCGCGCTACTTCGCCGTGCATGCTGCGCAACACGCTGGAAACCTCGGCGCAGTGGGGTGCGGTGCGCGTGGCGCCCGAGAGCGTGCAGTTCGTCGACGTGGCGGTCGACGGCCGCATCATCGAGTCCACCGGCAAGCAACTGGTGCTGGAGATCACCGCGCGCGATGCCGCGGGCCGGATCTGGCTCGACGACAAGCGCTACGAGGGCGAGGCCGACATCGGCAGCTACAAGACCGATGCCGCGCTGAAGGCGCGCGATCCCTTCCAGAACGTCTATCGCGGCATCGCCAACGACCTGCTGCTGGCGCGCGCGAAGCTGGCGGCGGCAGCAGCTGCGCGAAGCTGCGCCAGATCAGCGAGCTGCAGTTCGCCGAGGACATCGCGCCCGCATGCGATGGCGGGCTACCTGCGCAGCGACACGGCGCGAAGCCGCCGCTGACGCGCGTGGCGCGGCTGCCGGCGCAGGATGATCCGGTCGCGCAGCGCGTGCAGCGCATCCGCGAGCGCGACGCCGCGGTGGTCGACACGCTCGACGGCTACTACGCCGGCTTCGCAGAACAGATGCAGCAGTCCTACGGCGAATTCCGCCGCACGTCCTACGACGAGATCGACAAGGAAGAGCGCGCGCGCTCCAGTGCGCGCGCGCGCACCATACTGGGTGCTGCCGCGGTGGCGGCCAGCATCTGGTGCCGAGCACCTGCAGCAGCAACACCACCTGCAACCTCGAGAGCGCTGGCGCGCTATGGCGCTGCGGCGCGGCGGCGTCGCGGCGTTCCTCTCGGGCCTGAAGAAATATGCCGATGCCAAGACGCATGCGCAGGCCTTCGGCGAGCTGGCGCGCTCGTTCCAGTCCGAAGTCGCCGACGCAGGTGGTGGAAGTCGAGGGCCGCAGCCTGAAGCTCACGCGGCTCGGCCGAAGAGCAGTACCGCGAGTGGCGCCGGCTGCTGCGTGAGTACCAGTCGCAGGAGTTGGCGCCGCCGACCAGCGCGCGCTAGCGCGGCGGCAAGCGTCGCGGCGCGTCCTCCATGGCTCACTCGAACCCGGTGCCCGCATCGCGAACCGCTTCGTGCTCGAACGGCCATCGGCGATGGCGGGCATGCACGAGATCTGGACGGCGACAGACGAGTCCGACGGTGCCGCGCGTCGCGCTGAAATTCCTGCATCCGGACAGCTGCAGTCCGCAGCAGGCCTGGGCGGTGCTGCTGCACGAATCGCAGATGGCCGGCCGGCTGGAGCATCCGGGCGTGCTGCGCGTCGGCGCGCCGCAGCAGGACGGCGAACTGGTGTTCCTGCCGATGGAGTACGGCGGCGGCGACGACCTGCAGCGACTGCGCGGCGCCTCGTACCTCGCATCGTGCCGGTGCTCATTGAAGTGGCCGGCATCCTGGAGCACGCGCATCAGCGCGGCATCGTCCATCGCGACATCAAGCCCGGCAACGTGCTGTTCGATGCCGACGGCGCAGTACGTCTCGTGGATTTCGGTACAGCCTCCCCGTTGGGCAGCGCGAAGGGAGCCGCCGCCGGGTCGCCGTTCACGTCGAGTCCGCAGCAGCTTTGCGGGGAGACGGCAACCGTCGCCGACGATATCTACGGCCTCGGCGCGCTGGCCTATGAGCTTCTGGGTGGCCGTCCCCCGCACTATCCGGACTTCGACCTGGGCCGGGCGCTGACACAGATGCCACCGGCACTGCGGCCGCTGCAGCCTGCGCCGCCGCGACTGAGGCAGCTGGTGATGCAGATGCTGGCGCGCGACCCGCTCGAGCGGCCGCGCGACATGCCGCAGGTGATCGACGTGCTGCGCCAGGCGCTGGCGGACACCCTGTCGGTCGAGGAGGGTGCGGCGCTGATCGAGGAGGCCGCGCCGGCGCCGCAGGCGGTTGCAGCCCCGCGGCGAAACTTCGACTGGCGCATCGCAGGAACCGCCGCGGCGCTGCTGGTCGTGCTGGCGGCACTGGCCTGGCTGTGGCTCCGGCGTGATGAGCCCCGCTCGACTGCAGCGAGCCCGCCGCAGCTGGAAGCGGTGCCCGCCCCGGACCAGGCGTTGGCGCCTGCAGTGGATGCCGCACTCGCCAGTGCGAACCGCGGAATCGACGACTCGATGCAGGCCGAGCGTTCGGATTTCGAGCGCGAGATCGCTGCCGGAAACCTGGCGCTGCAGCGTGGCCAGTCGGCGCTGGCGCGGCTGGCCTATGAGCGCGCCGGGCGGCTTCGCCCTGGCGCAACCGAGGTGGCCGCGGGACTCCAGGCCGTATCCCGACTCGAGCGCGTGCTGGCGCTGCACTCCGAGGGCCTGCAGGCCGAGACCGCGGGCGACCGCCAGCGTGCCGTTGCCCGCTTCGATGCCGCGCTGGCCCTCGATCCGGGGTTTTCGCCCGCGCGCGAGGCGCGAACGCGAGTGACCGCGGAGCAGCGGCGGCTGGTGGAAGCCGCCGAGGCCGAGGCTGCGCGGCTCGAGCGCCTGGCGGCAAACGAGCGCGACGAGCGCATCGGCCGGGAGCTGGAGACGTCGGAGCGCTGGAGGGATGCAGCAGATCTCTACCAGGTCGTCCTGGGGAGGGATCCGGGCCAGGTTTTTGCCCAGCAGGGCTCTGACGCGGAGTCGCGAGCGCGCCGCGCTCGACGCGCGACTGCAGGACTACATTGACCGGCCCGGGCGCCTCGGCACTCCCGACGTGCGGCGCGAGGCCACGCGCGCCATGGACCGCGGCTCGCGCAATCCAGCCGGCCGTGCCGCGGCTCACGGCGCAACTCTCGAAGCTCGACGAACTGATCGCCGGCTTCGATGTCGATACGCGGGTGCAGATCACCTCGGACAACAGCACGCGCGTGTCGATCCCCCGCGTCGGCGAGCTCGGCGTGTTCGACAGCCGCGAACTGCTGCTGCGTCCCGGCAACTACACGGTCATCGGCACGCGCGACGGTTATCGCGATGTGCGGCGCGAACTGAAGATCGAGCCGGGGCAGCGCAGCGCGGCGCTGTCGGTTCAGTGCACGGAACGGATCTGAGCAAGCTCGTGATCGCCCCTGTCCTGCAAGTCGAGCAATCCGGTGCAACGCGCGGTTTCGCGCTCCCGCTGCTGCTGGGTGGCGTCGGCGCCGATGTGGAGTTGCCCCGGGCACTGGCTGAATCCCTGCGCCTGGATCGCGTCGGCACGCAATGGCGGCTGGGTGTTCCGCCAGGCATCGAACTGCTCGTCAACGGCCGCACGACCACGACCGATCGCGTGCTGCTGCCCGGCGATGTGTTCGAGGCAGGTGGCGCACAGCTGCTGCTCGCAGGCACGCCGGAGGTGCCGCGCCTGCATGTGTTCGAGCTGCACGGCAACGACACGGTTGCTCCGTTCGAGACATTCCAGATGCCGGGTGAGGAGGTATCCGCCGGCACGCGCGAGATACAGGTCGCGGGACGCGAAGAGCCCGCGTCGTCTCCTGATGCGGTCCGCCCTGCGCTGCCACCTGGCGTGCGCAACCGGCGCCTGGCCTGGACCGCGGCGGCGGTGCTTGCCGTCGCGCTGGTTGCCGCGCTGCTGGCCATCGTGCCGGTGCCGTTCGAGCTCTCCCCGGCGGGAGCGCGGCTGGAGGCGCCCGGGTCGCCGCAGCTGCGCGTCGGCAACCGGTTGCTGCTGCTGCCGGGCAAACGCGGCATCGAGGTCAGCCACGAAGGCTATCGCACCGAGCGCCTGTCGATTGACGTGTCGCGCGCATTGGCCGGCAGCTCGCCGTTGCAGGTGAAGCTCGCGCTGCTGCCCGGGGTGCTGAACATCGATACGGGAGGGCTGCCGGTCGAAGTGCTGGTCGACGACATGCCCGTCGGCCAGGCACCGGGCAAGGTCGAGGCCCCGGCGGGGCGACGCACGCTGATCCTGCGCGCACCGCGCCACCTCGACTACGTCACGGAGGTGGAAGTGGCCGGTGCCGGCCGCGAGCAATCGCTGCAGGCGCAGCTCGCGCCCGCCTGGGGGTGGCTGGAACTGGACACGCGTCCGGCCGGCGCACGCATCGTCATTGACGGCGAGGATCGCGGACCCGCGCCGGTGCGCCTCGAGCTGGATTCAGGCGTCCGGCAACTGGAAGTCACCGCACCGGGACGTCGCAGCTGGCGCAGCAGCATCGCGATCACGGCCGGCGAGACACTGACGCTGGGCACGGTCGACCTCGCTGCCCCGCCCGTGGTTGCGACAGCGGCGCCGTCCTCCGCGACGTCTTCCGCCGCACCGGACGCCGCGGTGCCCGCGCCCGCGCAATCCCTGCCACCGGCTGCGCGCGTGCAGAGTCCGGCCATCGGCCAGCTCATCCTCATGCCGCCCGGGAAGTTCCAGCAGGGCAGCGAGCGTCGCGAACAGGGACGGCGTTCGAATGAGACACTGCGCGAAGTGACACTGACCCAACCGTTCTACCTGGCCGAGCGCGAGATCACGAACGGCCAGTTCCGCCTGTTCCGCGCCTCGCATGCCTCGGGGATTGCCATCGACCGGACGCTCGACCTCGACACCCAACCCGTTTCCAGCGTGAGCTGGGACGATGCGGTGGAGTTCTGCAACTGGCTTTCGCAGCGCGAAGGGCTGCCGGTGGCCTACGAACGCCGCGATGGACGATGGCAGTTCGTCGAGCCGCGCAACAGCGGCTATCGCCTGCCGACCGAGGCCGAGTGGGAGTACGCGGCGCGCTACGTCGACGGGCAGCGATGGCGCCGGTTCACCTGGGGCGACACGCTGCCGATGCCGGTGGGAGCCGAGAACGTGGCCGGCGAGGAGACGCTCAGTGCCTCGCGCACCGTCGCGCGCGGCGCGCAGGTGCTGCCAGGCCACCGCGACGAACATCCCGTCGTCGCACCGGTTGGCCAGCATGCGCGCACCGCCATGGGCTTCGCCGACGTGGGCGGCAATGTCTCGGAGTGGGTCCACGATGTGTACACGTCGCTGCTCGTCCAGCGCCGCCGTCACCGATCCGGTGGGTGATTCCCGCGTTGGCCCGCACGCGATCCGCGGGGCCAACTGGCGCACGGCATCGGTGCAGGCGTTGCGCCTGGTCTGGCGCGACCGCAGCGCCGGGCCGCAGCAGACGCTGGGATTCCGCGTGGCGCGCAGTGCCGGAGGTGTTCCATGAAAATGCGTGTCAGCCGCTGGGGACTGCTCGCGCTGCTGGTGCCGCTGGGCCTGCTGGCCGCTGGTGCTCGCCCAGGAAGGCGAGCGCCCGGCCGCGCCGCCGCGGTTCCGTCGCCGCACCCGCAAAGCCAGCGGAGCCGCCCGCTGCGGACGACGCGACCGAAGAGGATGCAGAGGAGCTGTTGCCTCCGGGCGAGCGCCTGTCGGCGGACAACAACCTGAGCTTTCCGGTGGACATCTGATGTACGGCATCTCGTGTCGGCGAGTCGCTCGTGTGCGTGGCGCAGGATGGCGAGGCTGAAGCCCGGCTCGTGCCTGGCGCGGCGCGCGATCCGCGCTGCGTGCCGGCGTTCACCGCACAGGCCGACGTGCTGGCCGAATGGCTGGCCGGCGCGCCGCGACGAGCCACTGTGGCTTGCGGTCGGCTCGCGCACTTCGCCCCAGGCACTCGGCGAGCTGCTGCGACATGGCGCGCGCCGCCGGCGGCGCGGTGCAGGGTTTCGTCGATGCGTCCGTGGCGCTTGCCGCATGGCATGCGCAGTCCGGGCAGGGCATCGTGATCGACATCGGTCGCAACCAGACCGTTTTTTCGGTGGTGGCCGTCGAGGACGGCGAGGCTCTCCTGCGTCGCACCGCGGTGGCGCCCGTGGGCGAGGCCGCGCTGCTGCAGCGCTGGCTGCAACTGTTCGCCGAATCGATGGTGCGCCAGACACGCTATGACCCGCTGCATGACCCGCGTCACGAGGCCGCGCTGCGCGAGCGGCTGCCGGTGGCGGCGGCCGAGGCGCAACGCACCGGCAGTGCACGCATGGCGCTCGAGGCACGAGGGCCGCGACTTCGAACTCACGCTGTCGCGGGACCAGTTCGCCGCCGCCGCCGCCGGCTGGTTCGAGCCGTTGTCGTCGATGCTGCAGGCGCTGTGTGCCGGCATTGGCGAATGCCATGTGCGGGTGCCGGAGTCGCTGCTGCTCTGGCCCGGCGCCGCAGAGGCGCTGGCCGTCATCGGCGACGCGCCCGCTGTGGAGCCTGAAGGATTCCGCCGCCGCGCAGGCCGCCAGCCTGCTGCCGGCGCCCGCGCCGTCAGGCGGCGGTGCGGTCCGGCACCTGACGCAGCTGCCGGTCTTTGCCACCGCCGTCGCCCGGAGTCGGTGATCGCGCGGATCCGCCTGCGCAGCGCCGGCTCACTGGTGGCCGCGACGCACCTGGTCTACCAGGGCCGCGCGATTCCATCGGCGAAGAGGGCCTCGTGATCGGTCGTGATCCCGGGCGAGGGCCCGCGCGTGCTCGCAGCTTGCCGGAAGGCGATTGCCGGGCTGTCGCGCCGGCACTGCACGCTGCGGCGCGAGCGGCGGCGAGACCGTGCTCGTCGACCACTCGCGCTACGGCACCTTCCTCGACGGCGAGCGCGTCGCGGCCGCGCGCTGCTGGCCGCGGGCAGCACTGCTGCGACTCGGCACGCCCGGCATCGAACTGCCGCTGGTTGCGCTGCAGGAACCGCCGGGCTGACCATGCGCCGCCGCCGCATCGAAGTCTTCAGCCTGTCGTTCCTCGACTGCATCTGCTGCGGCTTCGGCGCGGTGGTGCTGTTCTACACCATCGTCGCGGGCAGGCCGGCATCGAGCGCATCGACGCGCAACGACGCAGCTGCAGGCCGAGGTGAACAAGCTCGAAGAAGAAGTGCTGGAGGGCACGCGCAACCTGGTCGTGCTGCGCAACACGCTGGAGAAGACCGAGTCCGACACCGCGCAGCGCCGCGGCGCGCGCGCAGCGCCGCTGCTCGACGAGGTCGGCCGCCGCGCGCAGGAGGCGCTGCGCGTCGGCGCGACCAGCATGGCGCAGCGCGAGCACATCAACCGGCTCAAGGCCGACCTGCAGTCGCTGGAAGAGGGCACGCGCCGCCTGCAGGCCGGCGCGCTGCGACAGCGCGCCGGCCGGCGAGCGCGTGCGCGCCTTCCGCGGCACCGGCAACCGGCGCTACATCACCGGCATCAACCTGAAGGGCAAGCGCGTGCTGGTGCTGATCGACCGCTCGGCCAGCATGATGGACGAGGACCTCGTCAACATCATCAAGCTGCGCAACCAGACCGAGGCGGCGCGGCGCACGGCGCCGAAGTGGCGCCAGACGCTGGACATCGCCGACTGGCTGTCGACGCAGCTGCCGCCCGGCAGCCAGTTCCAGATGTACGCCTTCAACACCGAGGCGGCGCTCGCTGCTCGCCGGATCAGCGAGGGCAAGTGGCTGGACTCCGGCGATCCGCAGCGTGCTGGCGCAGGCCATCGACACGCTGCGCGCGCTGACGCCCGAAGGCGGCACCAGCCTGCTCAATGCCTTCGCGGCCATCCGCACGCTGTCGCCGCTGCCGGACCAGGTGGTGCTGGTCACCGACGGCCTGCCCACGCAGGGCGAGGACCGGCCACTGCGCCGCTTCGTCAACGTGGCGCAGCGCGCGCGCCTGTTCGACGAGGCGCAGACGCAGCCTGCCGCGCGAAGGTGCCGGTGGACGTGATCCTGCTGCCGATGCAGGGCGACCTGCCGGCGCCGCACCGCTTCTGGACGCTGGCGCGCGAGACCGGCGGCAACTTCCTGATGCCCGCGGCGGACTGGCCATGAAGACTGCAAGCGCCGC
Organism: uncultured Pseudomonadota bacterium; assembly: GCA_963785055.1. Classification (GTDB taxonomy): domain Bacteria; phylum Pseudomonadota; class Gammaproteobacteria; order Steroidobacterales; family Steroidobacteraceae; genus ZC4RG30. Next base: position 464,975 of record CAWATT010000004.1, on the reverse strand, counting down.
GACACCGAGGTCTTCAGCCTGTCGTTCATGGACTGCATCTGCTGCGGCTTCGGCGCCATCATCCTGCTGCTGGTGCTCACCGACGTGGACCAGCCGGTGGTCATCGAGCGCGCGCGCGAGGCGATGAATGGCCAGCTGCTGCGCCTGCAGGAGGAGCTGTTCGTGATCCGCGGCGAGACCGACCAGCTCAACCGCGAGCTGCAGGGACGCATCGCCGAGCTGCGCGCGGAGCGCTCGCGCCTGGCGCGCGCTGCAGGGCGACCTCACCAAGGTGCGCGGCGAGTTCGCGGCCAGCAGCAGCGACGCGGCGGTGACCAACATCGTCGAGACCGAGCTGGTGTCCGCCTACCAGGAGCTCACCGCCGAGATGGAGCGGCTGCTGAAGCAGCCGCGCCGCGCGCGCCGGTCGGCGGCTCGGTGGGCGGCATTCCGGTGGACAGCGAATACGTGGTGTTCGTCATCGACACCTCGAACAGCATGGTGAGCATGCACTGGGAAGCCACGCTCGACATCATGCGCGAGATCCTCGACATCTATCCCGAGGTGAAGGGCCTGCAGGTGATGAACGACCAGGGTCGCTACATGTTCGAGCGGCACGCCGGGCCGCTGGCTCACCGACTCGGCCGACACGCGCGACCGCATCCGCAACACGCTGCCGCAACTGGCACGCCGTACAGCGAGTCCAATCCGGTGCCGGGCATCGAGCAGGCGCTGCGCGCCGCACCGCATCGCCGGGCGCAGCGCATCAGCATCTACGTGATCGGCGACGAGTTCACCGGCGAATCGATCCAGGCGGCCGTCGACTGCATCGCCGCCTCAATGCGCGCCGATCCGGCAAGCGGCCGCGGGCGCGCATCCACGCCATCGGCTTTCCGGAAGGCGCCGGCATGCCGCCGTTTACAAACATCCGCTTTTCGGCGCTGATGCGGGCGGTCGCCGCGCGCAATGACGGCACCTTCGTCGGTCTCACCAACGAGAAGCCCTGCGCGCAGTTCATCGAAGTCCTCGGTGCCCGCCAATGCGTCAGTCGCTGAAGTTCGCGCTGTGCGCGCCTGCTCGCTGGCCGCTGCTGCTGCTGGCGGCTGCGGCGGCGTGCAGGTGGCAGCCGGATCACGGACCTGCCGCACGCCGCTGGTGCAGCCGATGCCGGCGCGCGTGGGCCTGGTGCTCGACGACGAGCTGCGCGGCTACCAGCACGAGGAAACGCGCGCAGCGGCGGCGACTGGTCGGTCGAGCTGGGGCCCGGGCACGAGCAGTATGTTCGAAGTCGATCTTCGGCGCGTCCTTCGCGAGCGCTGCAGGTGTTCCGCAATCTCGACGAGGCGCGCGCCGCCACCGGGCTGCAGGCCATGTTCCCGCCGCAGCATCGAGCAGTACTCGTTCGCCACTGCGCGCGAGACCAGCGGCGTCTACTGGGCCGTGACCATCCGCTACCGCATCGGCGTGCTCACGCCCGCAGGGCGAGCCGGCCGATTCGCTGACGCTGACCGGCTACGGCAGCGCGCGCGACAAGGGCGGCAGCGCACTCGCTGGCAATGCCGCGACGCGTCCGCCATGCGCGATGCGGCCGCCAAGTTCCTGGTGCAGATGCCGCGCCAGCCGCGTCGCCGCGCAGCTGCGTGCGGGGCAGATCCTGCAGGTCGGCGACGGCGACAGCACTGGCCGTCGATGCGATCGAGACCGTGCCGATCGAGCCCGTGAGGCCAGGCGCGGCTGATGCTACTTCGCGTCCTTGTCCGGTTCCGGCAGCTTCACGCACATCCGTTCGCTGAAGAATTGCCGTCGCCCGTGGCCACCGGTTCGCCGCCGCGCATGGCGGGGCGCCAACTGCGCACGCCGCACCGCGGCGATGACCGCGCGTTCGGCGCCTTCGCGTTCGGGCGCGGGATTCGTGACGATGGCATCGCGAACGTCGCCAGTGGCGTCGCACGGCCAGGCGCAGTTGCACCTCCTGCTGCGCATGCGTATCGGCATCCTGCCGCGCCGCGGACACCGCGATGGACGGTGGGCGATAGGTCAGCATGCTGCGGCGTGCGCGAGCGCTGTCGCGGCCCCGACCGCGCCGAGTGCCTTCCAGGCGTCGCGGTAGTGGCCATTGCCCGCGGCTCGGCGCCGGCGATCAGGTACCAGTCGCCCAGGTCCGGCAGTACCTCGCCGCAGCTTGCGCGTATGCACCGGGCTGCGCGGCGCGCAGCCGCTCGCATCGCGATCGCGCAGCGCACGCTCGCCCTCCGACGAGGGCGCGTTCACCGCATGCTGCAGCATGCTGTCGCCAGCATCGCAGGCTGGTTGCCGCCTGGCGCGGATTCGTCGGTCTCGCCGAACACGTAGGCCAGGCGGTAAGTGCGCGCGATGCCGCGCAGGCCGTGCACGGCGGCACCGGATTGCTTCCGCCGAGCTCGAATCCGCCAGCTGCACGGCGCGCGCGTACAGCACCCGCGCCGCCGTGTAGCGACCGACGCTTCGTTCCAGCGCGCGTAGTCGTCGAGCGGACCGAGCAGCCGCACGTCGTTGCTTGCCCGCAGGCGGTCTCCGCCACGGTGAAGGCGTACTGCTGGTCGCGCCCGGCTTCCTCGCTGCGCCCGGCGGTCATGTAGGCACCGATCAACGGGCTGCAGCAACGGCAGCTGCGACGGGGCGAACAGGCCTTCGCGATTGCGCATGATGTCGACCGCGCGCTTGAGCGGCACGATCGCCTCTTCATCGCGGCCCAGCGCGCGCAGCGACAGCGCCCAGGCCGGCAGCGGCCGGACGAGGCGCGGATCGGCGGCTGTCGCCGACCGCCGGTCGAGCACCTTGAGCGCATCGCGATAGGTGTCGATGCGCCGACTCGTACTGCTGCATCCGGTAGTAGGTGGTGCCCAGGTTGGTCAGCGGATTGGCCAGCTCCGGCGCATCGGCGCCGAACTGGCTGCGGGTCAGCTCGACCACCTGCCGCGGCCGCGGCAGAGCGAGCGTGTAGTTGCCGGCGTCGAAGGCGGGGCGGAATTGCGCGTAGGCGACGATCCGCTCGTCCTGCGAAACTCGACCGTCACGCGCTCGGCAGCCAGCGTCGCGAACGCAAATCCGCAGCAGGCGAGCAGTGTGCTGATCAGTCGCAGGTTCATCGACAGCAGAATAGCGCCGCTGCGATCCGCTGGCGACCAGGCGACCAGGCGACCCGCGAGGCAGGCTTGCGGCTGCAAACCGTGGCCACGTACCCTCCGGGTCGTGCCCACTCCCCGGAACGAAAGCCCGTCGATCCCCCGCGGCCGCAGCGACAGGCCCTGCTTGCCGGCGGCAGCGGCATGGTCGGCGGCGAGCTGCTGCGGCTGCTGCTCGACAGGCCCGACTACACGCGCGTCCACGCCATCTCGCGGCGGCCGCTGCCGCTGGACAATCCGCGACTGGCGAACCGCATCCTGCCGCTCGAGCAGGTGCGGGCCCAACTCACCGGCCTGAAGTGCCAAGACGCCTTCTGCTGCCTCGGCTCGCCACTGCGCAAGGCCGGTTCGGGCGCTGATCGGCGCCGGATCGACCTGGAACTGACCGTGGCCTTCGCGCGCACCGCGCTGGGACTCGGTGCCTCGCGATTCATCGTGGTCATCTCCGCGGCGGGGCCGACCGCCAACGCGCAATCCCTTCCTGCGCGTGAAGGGCGAGCTGGAGCAGGCGCTGCGCGAACTGCGTTTCGAGGCGCTCGACATCCTACGCCCCGGGCTGCTGCTGGGCGATGCGCAGCGAACTCCGGCCACTGGAACTGGCGGGCCGGCCTGCTGATGCCGCTGCTCAATCCGTTCCTGCACGGCCGCCAGGCGCGCTGGCGCGGGCATCTCGGCCAGGGATGTCGCCGCGGCGATGCTCGGTGCCGCCCGGACGAGGCGGCTGGGCGTCCACGCCTATGAGGGCCAGACGCTGCGGGTGCTGGCGGCCGCGGGACGACGCCCGCTTTCCTGAAAAACAGGGCTTGCCCGAATTGGTGACCTGGCGCACATCTTCCTGTCACGTCCGCATTGTCAAATGGAGGTTGGAACTCCTGGCATACGGATATCTGGCGGATCGTGAACCGGACTCAATTTTCCGCACTCACCAGTGGCCTTGCGCGCAGCGTGGCGCTGGTCGGCGTCGCCTGCGCGACGCTGCTGCTGTTCGCCGCCGCCTGGCTGCATCTCGCGCGAGCACCAGCGTCAAGAAGCCGGGACAAACCGGCAGCTGACGGCGGATCGCGCCGCGCAGTCGGCGCGTGCCGTTTCGCGCGCGACTCGAGGCCGCGACACTCGTGCTGCAGTCGCGCCCGGCGCCGGCCATCGCCACCGAGCGTGGCCCGATGTTCGGCTGGTCCGCGCTGCTGCCCCTCGAGGAGGGCAATGCACTGCGTGATTCGAAACACCTGAGTGCAGCTGACGCCCGCCGAGCGCGTCGCGCTGGTAGGCCGGACAGGCGCTGGTCGTCGAGGGCTTCTCGCCCAGTGGCCGCTGGCATCTCCTGCTGCAAGCCCGCAGTCCGGTGGTGAGGTCGTGCGCGTGGCCGAACTGGCAGCCCGATGCCTGTGGGCGGCGTCTCGACGATCGCAGGCCACGGAGCAAGCACCGGCGGCCTGTGGATCCTCGACTCGCGCGGCGAGGATCTCGCGCGCGGGTCGTCGCTGCCTGCGGGCATGCAGGCCTGTTCGCCGCAGGCTGGCGCGATGCCTCACCGCAGGTGGGGCATCGAGCTGGCCTGGAAGTCGCGGGCGAGTCCTGGGTGGGCGTCGCTGGTTGCGCATTCCGGCTTCGGGCGGCCGGTGTCTGCATCCGCTGGGCATGGTCACCGGCGTCGCCGAACGGCCCTGGTCGCGCGCACTTCGGGGAGGCGCTGCTGTCGCTGAGCCGGTCTTGCTGCTGGCGGTGGCGCTGTCGTTGTGCGCGGCGGCGCTCGTTGCGCCAGCGCTACGTGCCAGGGCTGCGCCAGTTGCAGCGCGCGCTGCTGCGCCTCCCGGATTCGCGGGTACCAGATGCCGCGCACTGCGCGGCGCGGCGCGTGAATTCGACGCAGGTCATCGATGCCTTCAACCGCAGTGCCGAGCGTCATCGAGCGCCAGCGCGAGTCGCTGCGCGCCCTGGACGAGATCGACGCGCTGCTGATGCGGCGCCGGTGACTTCGAGAGCGTCATCGACCAGGTGCTGACGCGGGTGCGCGACGTGACGCTGGCGCGCAACGTGGGCCTGACGCTGGTCGATGCCGAGCGCCGACGGGCACGGCCGGCTGTTCGCGGTGAGCGCCGAGGGCGGCTGCCCGGTGAACCGCGTGGTGCTCGACGACGCAGATGGTGGCAGACGCTGCGCGAGTCGCGCACCGGCCTGACGATCGTGCGCTGCGAGGAGGAGCGGCACAGCTTCCTCATGCCGCTGCAGGCCGGATGGCTCGCAGTTCTTCTGGGTCTGGCCGGTGATGCGTGCGGCGACGCCTGGCGGCCATCCTGTCCGTGGGCTACGCGGAGCCGCCGCAGCAGCGGCGCGCAGTCGCCGGCTGCGGCACGCAGTGCGCCCAGCGCCTCGCGGCCGTCGCTGTCGAGCAGCGCCCGCGCCGAGCAGCTCTATCGCCAGGCGCATTTCGATCCGCTGACGCAGCTGCCCAACCGGCTGCTGTTCCGCGACCGGCTGGCGCAGGAGCTGACCGCCGTCGGTCGACGGCGCCGTCGCGCGGCGCGCTGCTGTACATCGACCTCGACCATTTCAAGAAGGTCAACGACTCAGCTGCGGCCACGAGGCCGGCGACCAGCTGCTGGCCATCGTCGCGCAGCGCCTGCGCGCCTGCGTGAAGGACGGCGACACGGTCGCGCGCCTCGGCGGCGACGAGTTCACGGTGATCCTGCGCAACGTGACCGATGCCGGCTCGGTGTCCGCGGTGGCCGACCGCATCATCCAGTCCCTGCAGATGCCGGTGCAGCATCGCCGGCGCGCGACCACCAGGTGCGCGCCAGCATCGGCATCACGCTGTTCCCGGACGACGGCGCGCACGCTCGACGACCTGCTGCACAACGCCGACCTCGCGATGTACCGCGCCAAGGACGTGGGCCGCGGCGCGGCAGTGTTCTACGAGCCGCGCATGGCGCGCGCGCGGCACCCGCGTGGCCGACAGCGGCCTGTACCGCGCGCTGAAGCGCCGCGAGTTCTCGCTGTACTACCAGCCGCAGTACAGCGTGGGCGATGGCAGCCTGCTCGGCGTCGAGGCGCTGCTGCGCTGGCAGACGCCGCGCGATGGGCCTGCGCCGCCGGCGGACTTCATTCCTGCGGCGGAGGAATCCGGCCTGATCGTCGACCTGGGCGGCTGGGTGCTCGAGGCCGCCTGCGCGCAGTACTCGCAGTGGCGTGCCGAGGGCATCGACGTGCCGCGCGTGGCGGTGAACCTATCCGTCGCAGCAGCTGCGCGATCCGGCGATTCGTCGCGAACCTGCGCCGCATCCTGGACCGCCACCGCATGCCGCCCGACCTGCTCGACCTCGAGCTCAACGAAGCGGCGCTGACCGACCCGGAGAGCCAGACCGGCATCGAGGCGCTGGCCGGCTGGGCGTCGGGCTGACGCTGGACGATTTCGGCACCGGGTCACACGGCGCTGAACAACCTGCGTCGCTATCCGGTGCGGGCGGTGAAGATCGACCGCAGCTTCGTCGAGGAGGTGGCCGCCAACTCTTCGGCCGCAGCGCTGGCCAGCACGATCATCGTGATGGCGCATGCGCTCGACAAGCAGGTGGTCGCCGAGGGCGTGGAGACGCTCGAGCAGCTCGACTTCCTGCGCGAGCGCGGCTGCGATGTCGCGCAGGGCTACTTCCTGGCGCGGCCGCTGCCGGCAATGGAACTCACCGCCATGCTGCGGGGACAGCGAGCCAATGCCGAGGCGGATGCCGAGCAGGCGAGCCGTACGACAGTGCGCGCGCATGCGACATATCGCATGATCAGTGCCTGACGACTGCGTTGACTGTCGCACAGACACCTTGCGCAGTGTGACAAAGGCAAACGCTGCGAAAGACGGGGACGCAAAGCCACCGGTCTAAAGGAGAATGATTCCCCCAGGACAGCGGAGTCGCCCGGAAGACGACATCTTCCCTGGAGTTTCACGATGAGCGCGACCTTGCAGAGCAGGATTCCTGCCAGTGCGGTCTCGGCCGAACGCGGTCCTGTTCGTCATCAATCTCTGTGCCTCGACATCGCCGCATGGCGCTGGTCGCATCCCAGTGCATCCGGAGCTCAAGCGCTACACGTTCTTCGTCACGCGCCAGCGCGAGGACGGTCGCGAGCGCTTCCGCCTGCACATGGGCTACTTCGCCACGCAGGACGAAGCCGAGGCGCTGCTGGTCGCCGTGCGCGACGTCTATCCGGCCGCATGGGCCGGACCGGCGCCGAGCAGCGGCGCGCCGCGGCGCGCGCGAACCCCTGCGACGGTCGCGGCTCCGCGCCTGTTGGCCCCTCCGGCGGTCGCGGCTCCTGCTCCAAAGGTTGCGGCCCCGGCGCAGGATGTCGCGCTACCGGAGCCCGCACCAGTGGTTGCCCGCCTCGCCAGTCCCTCCATGCACGCCCCTGTCGCGGCCGTCGATACCTCGGCAACGCTGGGCAGGATGTCGAACGTGCGCGATGTGCTCGCGCAGCTCAGCGACGACTCGCCGAAGAACCAGGCTCGCTGCGCCGCCAGCTGTCGCGGCGCCGCCCGTTGCCGTGTCGCGGTGGTAGCGCCTGCGCCGCCCGCACCTCCAAAGCAGTCCGCGACACTGACGCCGGCCGCAGACGCTGGAGCTTCTCGAGACCAACCCGCGAATTCCGCGTGGTGTCGCCTCCTGTCGCCGCGCCGCCAGGCCCGCTGGCTGCGCCACGCGCCGCTGCCGCGCCAAAGCCCGTGCTGTGCAGAAGCCCGCTGTGCCAAGGCCTGCCGCGCGCATGCCGGCGCCGGACGATGCGCCGACGAACCCGAGGACGACAATGTCCGCCTCGTCACGCCGGAAGACACGCAGACCCTGCACCGACATCCAGCTCGATGCGGCAGACGCAATGCGCCGCCGTGCTTCGCCGTGCAGCTGGTGTGGTCGGTCACGCCGATCGACGTGCGACCGCATGCCGCACCTGGCCATCTTCGATGCCTACACGCTGTACAACGTGGAAGGCAGTCGCCAGGGCCGCCGCTGGTACGGGCTGCGACTGGGCTTCTTCAGCGATCCCAACTCCGCCACGCAGGTGGCGTACTACGTGCGTTCCGACTATCCGACGGTCGCCGTGGTGCCGGTCGCCAGAAGGAGCGCGATCATGCGGTGGGCAACGAGTGGCGAGGTTGCGCCCAAGGCTGCGCCGACCACGCTGAGTCCGCCCCAGAAGCCGACAGCTGCAGACGGCGATCGAGACGCAGCGGCCTGGATGGCTTCGAGCTGCTGGAGGACGACCGGCCGGTGCCGATCAAGCGCGATCTTGGCGACGCGCCCGCGCAGGCCAAGCGCCGCGGAGCGCAAGGCGCCGGCAGTCGCCGCGAAGCCTGTGCCCGCAAAGACCGCGCCCAGGGCCACGCGGCAAGCCCACCGGCAAGCGTGTCGTGCGTCCGCAAGCGCCGAGGCGAAGCGGGCGCGTAGCGCCCGGTGCGCCGGTGCCGCTGGAATCGACGCTGGAGATCCTCGGCGCCATCGACGCTGACGCTCGACGAAAGCCGCGAGATCATCAACGACTCAGCGCGATGCGCCGCAAGCCCGAGCCGAAGAAGCACGAAGGCTCGGGCGGCCGCTTCTCGAAGCTGCTGAACCGCCTCGGCGGCCGCTGAACCTCCGCCTGGCCGGCTACTTCCCGAAGAGCTTTTCCAGCTCGGAGCGCGCGGCATCGGCTGCCGCGATCCGCGCCCGCTTGAACGCGCCGGCCACCGGCTTGTAGTGATCGCAGAAGTTCGCGCGCTCCTTGTCGCGCACTTCCTCGACCGTCGGCTCGCGGCACTGCTGCGGCGCATGTCACGGTCGTACTCGCGGCACAGCCTGCAGGCATGCAGGTCCGCGCCGCATTTCGGGCAGCGTTCCTGTCGGCCGAAGGGCAGTGGCAGATGCTGCGAGCGAGGCGCCGCATTTCCAGCACTGGATGTCATGCGCCATGGCGATGCTCCAGGAATCGCGGCCAGTGCCGTGCCGGTGCGTGAGCGCGCGATGCGGGCGATCCGTGCCGGCGTGCCGGCGGCGACGATGCGCCCGCCCGTCGGGTCCGGCTTCGGGTCCGAGGTCGATCACCCAGTCCGCCTGGGCGATCACATCGAGGTTGTGCTCGATGACCAGCACGGTGTTGCCGGCATCGGTCAGCCGGTGCAGCACAGCGATGCAGCTTCTCGACATCGGCCATGTGCAGGCCGACGGTGGGCTCATCCAGCACATAGAGCGTTCCACGCGCCGCCGGCATCGCCGCGTCGGCGCGCGGATGCGTGCCAGCTCGGTGACCAGCTTGATGCGCTGCGCCTCGCCGCCCGAGAGCGTCGGACTCTGCTGTCCCAGCGTGAGATAGCCCAGGCCCACCTCCTGCAGCAGCGTCAGCGGATGATGGATCGAGGGATGGCTGCGGAAGAACTCCACGGCCTCGTCCACGCTCATGGCCAGCACGTCGCCGATGGAACGTTCCGCGCCAGCGGATCGACAGCGTCTCCGGATCGAAGCGCTGGCCGCGTGCACGCGTCGCACGGACATCTTCACGTCCGGCAGGAAGTTCATCTCGATGGTGCGTACGCCCTGGCCCTCGCAGGCTCGCGCAGCGCCCGCCGGCGGTGTTGAACGAGAACCGGCTGGCCGTGTAGCCGCGGATGCCGGCTTCGGTCGTGCCGGCAAACACGCGGCGGATGGCATCCCAGAAGCCCACGTAGGTGGCGGGCAGGAGCGCGGCGTCTTGCCGATGGGCGTCTGGTCCACCTCGAGCACGCGCTCGACCTGCTCGTAGCCGGTGATCGCGCCGGCAGCCGCGCGTGCGGCGCATGGCGCGCGTCTCGCTGCAGCATTGCGCGCCACATTCGTGGCGCAGCACGTCGCGCGCCAGCGTCGACTTGCCGGAGCCGGAAACCCCGGTGAGCGCGATCAGTCGTCCCAGTGGCAGGTCCACGTCGAGTGTCATCCAGGTTGTGCAGCCGGGCGCCCTTCGATGCGCAGCATCGGCGTCGCGGCTGGCGCCGCGCGTGACCACCGGCGCGCCGCGGCACGGTCGCGGATGCTGCAATGGCTCGCGCAGGTAGCGGCCGGTGACGGACGTCGGGGTTGGCCAGCAGGTCCTTCACGGTGCCGCTGGCCACGACCTGTCCGCCGCGGCGTGCCGGCGCCGGGTCCCAGGTCGATGCACATGGTCGGCGCGACGGATGGTCTCCTCGTCATGCTCCACCACGACCAGCGTATTGCGTCCGCCGGCCAGCTCGCCGAGCGCATCGAGCAGCAGCGCGTTGTCGCGCGGATGCAGGCCGATGGTGGGCTCGTCGAGCACATAGCAGACGCCGCGCAGGTTCGAGCCGAGCTGCGCGGCCAGGCGCAGGCGCTGCGTCTCGCCGCCGGAGAGTGTCGGCGCGGCGCGATCCAGCCCCAGGTAGTCGAGGCCGACGCGCTCGCAGGAATCCCAGGCGGCTGCGCGATCTCGGCGCAGCAGGTCCGTGGCGATGGCCTGCTCGCGCTTGTCCGAGCCGCAGCTTGTCGAAGAACCCGACGCAGCTCCGCCACGGCAGCGCGCGTCAGTCTGGCCGATGGACAGGTCGCGGAAGCTTCACCGCCAGCGCCAGCGGGTTCAGCCGCTCGCCGTCGCAGGTCTCGCAGGCCGGCGCATCGCCGCCTCGCCTGCAGCCTCCTCGAGCCAGGCGGCTTCCTCGCCGGTCTGTTCGGCATCGAAGCTCCGGCAGCGCGAGGCCGGTGCCGAAGCAGATCTCGCACCAGCCGCGCGCGCTGTTGTAGGAGAACAGCCGCGGATCCGGCTCGGGAAAGCCCGTGCCGCAGCGCGGACAGGCGCGCTTGCGTGGAAAAGGTCGCGGACGTGCCGCCCGTGACGGCTGCAGCTGCACCAGGCCCTTGCCGAGGTCCAGTGCCGCGCGCGACGAGATCGCGCAGCGCGGGCTCGTTGGCCGGCGTGCACGCGCACCGCGCCCAGCGGCAGCTCGATGTCGTGGGCCTTGATAGCGCGCCAGCTTCGGCCAGGCGTCGCGTGGGCAGCAGCTTGCCGTCCACGCGCAGCTGGCGCATGACCCCTTGCGGCAGCCCAGCGCGCCAGCTCGTTGTAGATGTCCCTTGCGGCGGCGACCAGCGGCGCGAACACCTTCACCTCATGGCCGCGATGCTCCCGCGATCACGCGGGCGACGATCGCAGTCGGGCGTCAGCGGCTTCGATGGGCAGCTCGCAGTCGGGGCAGTGCTGGACGCCGAGCTTCACGTACAGCAGGCGCAGGAACGGATAGACCTCGGTCAGCGTGGCCACCGTGCTCTTGCGGCCGCCCCGGCTGGTGCGCTGCTCGATGGCCACGGTGGGCGGTATGCCGGTGACCGCATCGACATCCGGGCGCGCCGCAGGCTGCACGAACTGCCGCGCGTAGGCGTTCAGCGATTCCAGGTAGCGGCGCTGGCCCTTCGTTGAAGACGATGTCGAAGGCCAGCGTGGACTTGCCGGAACCGGAGACGCCGGTGATCACCGTCATCGCGCCGTGCGGGATGCGCGCGTCGCACGTCCTTGCAGGTTGTGCTCGCGCGCGCCGCGCACGTCGATGTTGCGCGGTGCGCTGGCTGCGCCGGGCGCGGTCGCGCCGAATCGCGCACCGCTGGCACATGGCCAGGTCGGGACTGCCGTACTCCGCCAGCGCCCGCCCGGTGTGGCCAGCTGCGCTGCCTTGCGCAGTTGCGCCGGCGTGCCGCTGGCGACGATCCGGCCGCCGGCTTCACCGCCCTCCGGGCCCATTTCGATCAGCCAGTCGGCGGCGCCGATCACGTCGAGGTTGTGCTCGATCACCAGCAGCGAATGGCCGCGCTCCAGCAGCTTGCCGAAGGCGCGCATCAGCTGCGCGATGTCCTCGAAATGCAGGCCGGTGGTGGGCTCGTCGAAGATCAGCAGCTGCGGCTCGGCCGTGGCCGGTATCCGCGAGGTAGCCCGCCAGCTTCAGGCGCTGCGCCTCGCCGCCCGACAGCGTGGGCACGGGCTGGCCCAGTCGCAGGTAGTCCAGGCCGACGTCGGCCAGCGGCGCAGCCGCTGCAGCACGTCGGGCTGCCGCGGCGAAGAACGCGATGGCCTCGGTCACGGTCATGTCGAGCACGTCGGCGATGTTGGCGCGGCGGCCCTCGGCGCCCTCGATCCGCAGTTCCAGGATCTCGTCGCGGAAGCGCCTGCCGTCGCAGGCCGCGCAGCGCAGGTAGACATCGGCGAGCAGCTGCATCTCCACATGCTCGAAGCCATTGCCGCCGCAGGCGGGGCAGCGGCCCGTGCCGGAATTGAAGCTGAACGTGCCGGGCGTGTATTTGCGCTCGATGGCCTCGGGCAGCTTCGCGAACAGCGCTGCGGATGGGATCGAACGCGCCGACGTAAGCTCGCCGGATTGGAGCGCGTGGTGCGTCCGATGGGCGATCTGGTCCACCAGCACCACGTCGGTGAGCTGCTCGTGGCCGTCGCAGGCGCGCGGTAACGTGCCGTCCAGTCTCCGCGGACTTGCCGAAGCGCGCGCTGCAGGGCCGGATACAGCAGTTCGGTGACCAGCGTGCTCTTGCCCGAGCCGGACACGCCGGTGACGCACACCAGCTGGCCCAGCGGCACGTCGCAGCGTCGCGTCCTGCACGTTGTGCAGGCTGGCGCCTTCCAGCGTGATCCAGCGAGCGGTCGGAATCGCGCCGGCATCGCGGGCCTTGCGCATCGCAGCGTCGATGCGGCGACGGCCGGAGAGGTAATCGCCGGTCAGCGATGCCCTGGCGCACGCAGCATCTGCGCGGGCGTGCCGTTGAACACGATGCGCGCCGCCGTGCTCGCCCGCACCCGGGCCCCATGTCGATCAGGCGGTCGGCCTCGACCATGATCTGCGGATCGTGCTCCACCACCACCAGCGTGTTGCCCGCATCGCGCAGGCGCTGCATCACGCCGATCACGCGGCCCATGTCGCGCGGATGCAGTCCGATGGAGGGCTCATCGAGCACGAACAGCGTGTTGCACCAGCGAGGTGCCCAGCGCCGTGGTCAGGTTGATGCGCTGCACCTCGCCGCCCGACAGCGTGCGCGACTGGCGATCCAGCGTGAGGTAGCCGAGCCCCACCTCGCACAGATAGCCCAGGCGCGCGCGGATCTCGCCGAGCAGCAGCGTGTCGGCGTCGCGACAGCGGCGGAGGCAGCGTGAAGTCCGCGAAGAACTCGCGGCAGCGCGCGCACCGGCAGCAGCGTCAGCGTCGTGCACGTTGTAGCGGCCCAGCCGCCACAGCAGCGATTCGGGCTTCAGGCGCGCGCCATTGCAGGCCGGGCAGTCGGTGTAGCTGCGGTAGCGCGACAGCAGCACGCGCACGTGCATCTTGTAGGCCTTGCGTCTCGAGGTAGTCGAAGTAGCCCTTCACGCCGTACCAGTGCTTGCGGCCCTTCCTGCCGTCGCCCTGCAGCACCCACTCGCGCTGCGCGTCGTTGAGATCCTGCCAGGGCACATCCAGCGGAATGCCGGCTGCCCGGCGCGTGGCGCTCCATGTCGTCCTGGCATTCCTTGCCGGTGGCGGTCTGCCAGGGCTTGATCGCGCCGCCGCCCAGCGTCTTGCCGTGCATCCGGAATCACCAGGTCGTAGTCGATGCCGATCACGCGGCCGAAGCCGCGGCAGGTGTCGCAGGCACCCAGCGGCGAGTTGAAGGAGAAGTGGCTGGGCAGCGGATCCTGGTAGGCGATGTCGCAGTCGGCGCAGTGCAGGCCGGTGGAATAGCGCCAGGTGCGCGCGCTCGCGGTCCTCGTCGTCGAGCGCATGCACCGCCAGCTGGCCGCGGCCGCCGCGCAGCGCGCGCCTCCAGCGCCTCGCTCACGCGCCCCGGCTCGGCGTTGCCCAGCGCGCAAGCGATCCTGGATCACCGTGAGGCCGTCATCGCGCTTGCCGGGCGTCTTCGACGAAGCGCACGTAGCCCTGCGCCTCGAGCATGCGGCTTGCAGTTCCTTCTCGGGCAGGTTCGCTCGGCCGCGTGCACCTGGAAGCACACCAGCAGTCGCGGATCGCCGAGCGCGGCAGCGCGCTCGCGCAGCGACGCGAGGATGGAGGCGGGCGTGTCGCGCCGCACCGGCTTGGCCGCAGCCGCGGCAATGCAGCGCGCCGGCGCGCGCGTACAGCAGCTTCAGGTGATCGTTGATCTCGGTCATCGTGCCGACCGTGGAGCGCGAGGTGCGCACCGGATTGGTCTGGTCGATGGCGATGGCCGGCGGAATGCCCTCGATGCGGTCGACCTGCGGCGCGATCCATGCGGTCGAGGAACTGCCGCGCGTAGGGCGAGAAGGTCTCGATGTAGCGGCGCTGGCCCTCCGCGTACAGCGTGTCGAAGGCCAGCGAGGACTTGCCCGAGCCGGAGACGCCGGTGATGACGATCAGCTCGCCCAGCGGCAGGTCGAGCGAAAGATTGCGGAGGTTGTTCTGGCGCGCACCGCGGATGCGGATGCGCTCCGGGGCGGGGGCGGGCATGGTGTCATTGTACCGCCCCAGTCGAGCCCACCTCCCGACGGTCCGGCCGGTGGAGTGACTCCCTGGTGCGTCAGCCCAGGCCTGTCACCTCGGCCAAGGGTTGGCCTTCTCCCAGGCCCGGACCTTCAGTCGCGCAGCGTCGAAGATGCGCTCGTAATTGCCCTTGCGAATGCTGTGCAGGGCCTCGGGGGTCAGCTGCGCCCAGATCGGTGTCCACAGGTCATGGACGCGCATCTGCGCGGCCTGGTCCGGCGGGGCGACATTGTCCGTTCCAAACAGGAACCGCCCCGGATACCGGTTGAAGGCTTCCGCGCTCCGGCGGATCGACTCCGGCGAGGCCACGGCGTACTTGGCCGTCTCGTCCCACGAGATGTCGAAATAGACGTGGCTCAGGCTCGGGTCCGTCAGTATCGATTCCACGATGTCGCGGAAGTTCGCGCTGCGCTCGCCGGGCGCTGCAGACGCCTGTGCCTGCGTCGGGTGCACCACCCGGCCCAGGCCCATGTGGGCCCAGATGATCGTCGCCTTCGGGTGGCGCCGCATCAGGTCCTTTATCTGAGCCAGATACACCGGTTCGGTCCCGGACTTGGCGAACGGCATGTCGATGTCGTTGTGCAGGATCACGGGCAGGCCGACTTCACCCGCGAACTCCAGGATCCGGTCCAGCGCGGGATCGGTAAGGCTTGCCGTATCCCCGGCCACCTTGCCCGAGACGAACTCCTTGTGGATCGAGAATTCGCCAATTCCGGTGAAGACGCCCGGGAACAGCTGCAGCACCCGCCGGATATGGTCGGCAGCGTACATGTCGGCGGGGTTGAACCCGGTGATCATCGGGTCGAGTCGCGCCTGCTGGTCGGCCGGAAGCGACTGGTAGGCGCGCGCAATCATGGCGTCCGTGAACGAGTAGTAGTAGAGCGGCGCGTCCGTCTGCAGATAATACGTGGGAGCGAAGTCGCCGGAGTTCTCGTAGGACCAGGTCTGTTGCAGCGGGATGCCGAACACCGTCGAACGGCCGATCTTGTCGCCCATGATCTCGGTGACGTACTTGTGGATGTCCGTGCCTTGCTGCACGTAGTTCGTCAGGTGGAAGTGTGAATCATGGAACACCGCGCCGTCGCGCGAGCCCGATGGGGATGCCGCCAGCGCAGATCCGGTCCCGAGCAGGGCGAGGACCATTGCGCAGGCTATTCGGGGACGGGGCGTGATCTGCAGTGCCATGGATTGGCGTCCTCTAGAAGAAGATCGAGAAAGCAGTGGCTACCGTCCAGCCGTCCTGCCCTCCGGTGTAGTAGCCGAAGGTGCTGCTGACGGGCGATCGATTGACATCCATCACCTGCAGGTTGAGCCGGTGATTGCGCGTCGGGAACGGGTAGTAGTTGGCGCCAACCAGGTATTCCGAGCTGTCGCCGAAGCCCGCGCTCTCGTCGCCGTAGATCTGCGACGTGGCGGCATAGATCTCCAGCTTCTTGGGAATCGGAAAGAACGACCCCTGCACGTAGAAGCCTTCGTCATCGATCCTGGTCACTGGCAGGAAGCCGTTGGCGTCGAAATTGGACAGGCGGCGCTTGTAGTACTCGGCCTGCAGGAAGAATCCCTTGTATTTCACGCCGGCGTCGACCGAGTACACGCTGTAGTCGGAGTTGGCAATGGTCACGCCGGGTGCAAGCGAGCCAGGCTCGAACAGGTTGACGCTGTCGGCCAGCCGCAGCGTGGTGTTCGCCGGATTGTTGCCGGCATCGGCAAAGCTCTGTTCGGGGCTGAAAAACGTCGAGAATCCGAACCGGGTGGCAACTTCCTCATGCCATTCCCAGTCGCCGTAGGCCCCGCGAGGCCCGAACTCATGGGTAGTCGGCATCCACCAGACGGTTCCGCCGCGCGAGAAGTCCCTGTCGAGCTGGCTCGCCTTGACGCCGAGCGCACTGTTGTTGTTCGAGACGACGGCGTTGTACCAGAAGCCCGGGAACAGCTCGCCCGTGGCGTAGATGCCGGAACCGAAATACGGCCTGAAGAACTCGTCCGCCATGACCCGGTCGTTGCCAAGCCAGAACGGATGGGACCCGACCAGTGATCGTGAACCGGGGTTGCCCACCAGTCCCGCATACAGGCTGAATTTCTTGCTGAACTGGTATCCCAGGTTCGCGAAGATCGCGACCTGGTCGGTCGCATTCACGGTCCACAGCGTGATGTTGTAGATCAACCGGGGGTCAACCAACCAGCCCTTCAGGAACACCATGATGCGGTGCGAGAAGATGTCGTTCCGCGTATCGACCGGGCGCTCGTTGCCGGCGTGGTCGATGAAGATCCCGTCGGAGTCGTTCTGGTTGATGTAACGCGCCAGTGCGTAGGCGCTGATGCTGGCCTCACCATATTCGGATCGCCCGATGAGGAATCCGGTGCCCGGGTCGTAAACGCCCCAGGTCTCGACTTCCCGCTCGGTGGTCTGCCGCGCTCCCTGAACCTCGACATCGACAGTCGCGACCTCCGGTGAGGGAGTCGCGACTGCCGCTTCCGCCGTCGCCGGCGCAGGGACTGTCGGCACGGCGGTTTCGCCACTTGCCTTGAGCTGCCGTTCCAGCTCCTGGATCCGCGCATCCCGCTGCTCGACCTGCTGCTTCATGGCAGCCTGTTCCGCCTCCAGCTTCTGCAGCCGATCCTCGATGGACCCTGCCGCGCCCTGCGCCAGGGCTGCAGGCACTGCGACAAGCTGCGCGGAAACCACGGCAGCCCTTACGAAATGGCGATGCATACGGATCCTTCCGCTAGTGACTACTTGGCGACCGGCACGGGCGCATAGGGATTGCCGCCCAATGCGTTGGATATGGCCGCAATGGCCTTCTGTGCCTTGACGCTGTTGCCGGCCTTGTCCAGCGGCGGGGAGATCACCGCGATGCCGAACCTGCCGGGGGACACTGCAATGATGCCGCCGCCCACGCCACTCTTGGCTGGCAGGCCGGTGAGGTAGAGCCATTTGCCTGAATCATCGTAGAGACCGGCCGTGGCCATGACGGCCAGCACATTCGGCACGTTCTTCGCCTTCATCACGGCCTTGCCGGTAACCGGGTTCGTGCCGCCATTGGCCAATGTCGCCGCCATCGTCGCCAGGTCCTTGGCATTGACACTGATCGAGCACTGCTCGGTGTAGATGTCGGTTGCCTGGTCCGGGTTGTCCTTGATGTGCCCGTAGGCATACATCAGCCGGCCGATGGCCTGGTTGCGCTGGTTCGTGTCGGCTTCCGACTTGAAGACCTCCTGGTTGACCTTCAGCGGCCGACCTGCAAAGTCGCTGTGGAAGGCGAGGATCTTTCCCCAGACCTCGGCGCGGGTCTTGCCCGAGACCATGCTGGTCGTGGCGATCGCACCAGGATTCACCATCGCGTTCATTTCCGCACCGCGGTACTGCTCCACCGCCACGATCGAGTTGAACACCTGGCCGGTCGCATCCACGCCCATGTTCGTTGGCTGATGGCATCCGAGCCCCTGCTCTTCGATGACCTTGGCCATCGTGAACACCTTGGAGATCGACTGGATCGACACCTCCGAAGTGATGTCTCCCTTGGTGTAGACGCGGCCATCCGTCGTCACCAGTGCGATGCCGAAGATGTTGGGGTCGACCTTGGCCAGCGCCGGGATGTAGTCGGCGTTGGCGCCTTCCTTGAGCCCCTTGAACTGGTTGTAGGCCGAATCCAGCGCAGCCTGGATCGCCTGCGGCGACAGGCCGGCTGTTGCGGGCGCCTGTCCGGCGTAGGCCGGCACCGCCATGGCAAGCGCGAGAATGGCACCAGCGGCAAACGCCCTGGAAGCCTTGTACCCTGAATCAATGAAGTTCATGTTCGTCTCCTTGAAGAGCCGCGCGCGTCAGAGCACGCTGCTGAAGTTGTACTTGACCGTAAACTGAAAGCGCATGGCATCGTCGGACCTGCCGTCGTTGTTCGTGCGCTTGCCCCACAGCAGCTCGCCTCCCATCATGATGTTCTTGGCGGGGGTGACGAGCAGGTTGACCGATGCGTACTCGCCCTTCCGGAACGCGGAGCCGTCCTGGAAGTTCGTGTTGTCGACCTCGGTGTAGCTGTAGCCGATGGAGCTGGACCACTTCTCGTTCCAGTAGTGGTCGTAGTACGCGACCACGCCGGTCAGCGGGACGGCCTGGGCCGCGACATCCAGGTGGGCGTCGTGGCCTGCACCTGCGGCGCCAGATCCATGCCGCCATCGTTCATGTAGCTGGCAATGCCCTCGCCATAGACGACCTGCAGCAGCAACTTGTCGCTGCCAAAGACATTGATGGATGAGCCGAGGTTGATGCCCCAGCCCGATTCGCTGCCGCTGTTCCAGCTGTCCCCGGACGATTCACGGAACTCGTAGCCGACCTTGCGCAGGATTCCTGCTGCCTGGAAATGTCCCCAGTCGCCGTTCATCCGCCACTGGGCGGTGATATCGGGCATGGTTTCGTCGTTCTGCAGCTCGGCATCCTCGAACCCTTCGACGAGGCGGATGTTGCCGGAGTCGACGTCGTTACCCGGACGCTCGATGGCAATCGCGAACTGGCTGTTGTCCGAGCGGAACGGCGTCCAGCGGATCTGCACGTTGCGGTAGAACACCATGCCTGCCGGGCCCCAGTAGTCGATCGTGTTGGGGAACACGTCACCGTCCATGAACAGGCTGTTGGTCTGGCCGGCAAGCAGCGCACCCCATTCGCCATACATGTGCCGCAGGCGGAACGTGGTCTGGCCTGCATCGGCTCCAGTCCCGAAAAGATCGAACTCGAACTTGAACGAGATCGGCTTGTCGCCGCCGGTGGGCATCTGGCCCTTCACGCCAAAGCGGCTCTGCTTGACGCTGATGCTCGACTGGCCGTCGGTGCCGTAGGCACCGTCGATTCCAATCTTCGAGGGGCGGAAGGCGTCGTCCCAGGACGGGTCCAGTCGTCCGCCGAAATCCTGGATGAAGTCGGCCTGGGCAAAGCCGTAGATCTCGAACGAGTGCTCCGACTCTGCGGTTGCGCCGGCGGCCGATCCGGCTATCGCTACTGCCGCTGTGATCATCCGGGCCACGGTTGGTGCCGGCGCAAGCTGCCTTGCGATTCTGGATCTCATGGTCGTTGACTCCTTGTAAATGTCCTGCTGACGCTCAAATCGTTGTAGCTGAACGGGACTTGCCCTGCGCCGGCCCAGTGCTCCGCATTTGGCGCGAATAGTAGGCTACACACGTTGCGAATGCATGGGTAACTCGCAGGTATTTCCGGGCGACCAGACGGAATCTTCCGGGTGCTGATCAGCCTGCCTCCCTGGGCCGCCGCGTGACGCCCGCGCCACGATGGATATCGAGAGTGCGCCGGGCCAAGTAACGGCGGCGGTGGTCTGGCTGCCGCTGCAACCCGCGATGGGCGGGCGCTACGTCTCTTCGGGCGAATGAAACTGACCTGACGGGTCAGCAGCGGTAGACTCCGGGTCGTCCCCCCCCCGACCTTCAGCGCCCGGCTTCGCCATGTCCCTGGCCAGTTCCCACAATCTTCTCGCCCGCACCGTCCCCCGGACGGAAGACCGGCCACCGGCGCCATTCCTGCCCATGTCGCGGGAAGAGATGCAGGCGCTCGGCTGGGAGCAATGCGACGTGATCCTCGTCACCGGCGACGCGTATGTCGATCACCCGAGCTTCGGCATGGCGATCATCGGCCGGCTGCTCGAGTCGCAGGGCTTCCGGGTCGGCATCATCGCGCAGCCGGACTGGCGCAGCGCCGAGGCGTTCAAGGCGCTGGGCGGCCGCGGCTGTTCTTCGGCGTCACCGCCGGGAACATGGATTCGATGGTCAACCGCTACACCTCGGACAAGCGCATCCGCAGCGACGATGCGTACACGCCGGGCGGCGACGGCCGGCAAGCGTCCGGACCGCTCGGTCATCGTCTATTCGCAGCGCGCTGCGCGAGGCCTATCAGCGACGTGCCCGATCGTGATCGGCGGCATCGAGGCCTCGCTGCGCCGCATCGCGCATTTCGACTACTGGTCGGAGAAGGTGCGGCGCTCGGTGCTGCTCGACGCCAAGGCCGACCTGCTGGTCTACGGCAATGCCGAGCGGGCGGTGGTGGAGCTCGCGCAGCGGCTCGATGCGGGCGAGCCGATCGAATCGATCCGCGACCTGCGCGGCACGGCGTTCGTGCGCGGCGAGCACGCGAGGGATTTCATCGAGATCGATTCGCGCCACCTCGATGCGCCCGGTCCGCTCAATCCGCCGGTCGATCCGTACGCCATGGAAGAGGACATCCGCAAGGCCGACGTTGAGCCGGAAAGCCGCCGCTGCGACTGAAGCGGCTGGCAGGGATGCGCCCGGTGAGGTGGTCGTTCGCTTCGGGCGCCGCGTGAAGAATGCGGATCGCGCCCGCAGCGTGATCCGGATGCCGGACTACGAGCAGGTGGAGGACGACCCGGTGCATGTACGCGCATGCCTCGCGCATCCTGCACCTGGAGGCGAACCCGCACAATGCGCGCGCACTGGTGCAGCGCCATGGCGACATCGACGTCTGGCTCAATCCGCCGCCGATTCCGCTGACGACGCCGGAGATGGACCTGCTCTACGAGCTGCCCTACCAGCGGCGTCCGCATCCGTTCTACGGCAAGGCCGACATACCGGCCTACAAGATGATCCGCTTCTCGATCTCGATCCAGCGCGGCTGCTTCGGCGGTTGCACGTTCTGCTCGATCACCGAGCACGAAGGCCGGATCATCCAGAACCGGTCCGAAGGCTCGGTGCTGCGCGAGATCGAGACCATCCGCGACACGGTGCCCGGCTTCACCGGCGTGATCTCCGACCTGGGTGGTCCGACGGCGAACATGTATCGCATCGCCTGCAAGAGCCGGGAGATCGAGGCGGCCTGCCGCCTGCCGTCCTGCGTGTTTCCCGACGGTGTGCGAGAACCTCAACACCGACCACACGCCGCTGATCGAGCTGTACCGCAAGGCGCGCACGCTGCCCGGCATCAAGAAGGTGCTGATCGGTTCGGGCGTGCGCTACGACCTGGCCATCGAATCGCCCGAGTACGTGAAGGAGCTGGCGCAGCATCACGTCGGCGGCTACCTGAAGATCGCGCCGGAGCACGTGCGCGAAGGGCCGCTGTCGAAGATGATGAAGCCGGGCGTGGGCACCTACTACCGGTTCAAGGAGCTCTTCGACAACTACTCGAAGGAGGCGGGCAAGGAGCAGTACCTGATTCCGTACTTCATCGCCGCGCATCCGGGCACCACCGACGAGGACATGCTCGAGCTGGCGATCTGGCTGAAGAAGAACGGCTTTCGCGCCGACCAGGTGCAGGCCTTCCTGCCTTCGCCGAT
Organism: uncultured Pseudomonadota bacterium; assembly: GCA_963785055.1. Lineage (GTDB taxonomy): Bacteria > Pseudomonadota > Gammaproteobacteria > Steroidobacterales > Steroidobacteraceae > ZC4RG30. The sequence continues at coordinate 443,058 of CAWATT010000004.1, read as the reverse complement.
GGCATCGGCGACGGCCATGTACCACAGCGGCATGAATCCGCTGCGCCGGATCACGCGCGGCAGCGAGCACGTGCCCATCCCCAAGGGGCTGCGCCAGCGCCGCCTGCACAAGGCCTTCCTGCGCTACCACGACCCGAACAACTGGCCGGTGCTGCGCGAGGCGCTGCGGCGCATGGGCCGCGGCGAACCTGATCGGTAGTGGTCCCAACCATCTGATGCCTGCGCTACCAGCCGAAGGGAACCGGCCTCGCGGGCGAAGGGCAGCGCCGGGCGCAGCCCTTCCGCACGCAACATGTCCGGAAAAAGCGACAGGATTCGAAACCTAAATAGGTTTTGTCCTATGGCGGCCGCGGCAGCGGTTGCGCATCATCTGCGATCGTTCCGGCTCATATTGGGGAAGTTTGGCTTTGCAGCGCACTCCGCGCGATTCGGGCAGCGTGATGCCCGCTCTGACCGTGCTGTTGTTGTCGGTGCCCGTGGTGGCGATGCTGGGCTGGACGGTGCTGCGCGCCGGCGGCGCGCGGGTGTTGGCCACGCCGGTGGTCGCTGCCGCTGCGGTGCCGGCCACGCCGGCTGCGGCCGCGAGCGCCAAGGCTTCGGGACGGGTGATCCGCGGATTCGGCGCTTCGGACGTGGTCGAGATGGCGCGCCGGCTTGCGGCCGAGCCGCCGCGTGCGCGCGGCGCCGTGACACCTGGCCTCGAGCAGCTCAATTACGACCAGTACCGCGACATACGCTTCCGCATCGACCAGGCGTTGTGGACCAAGGACCGCACGGCATTCCGCATCGACCTGTTGCCCGCGGGCTTCGTGTACACGGCCCCTGTCGCTGTCGCCATCGTCGAGGACGGTGTCGTGCACGCGCAGGTCTCCGACCCTGCGATGTTCGACTTTGGCCCCTCCGTGCCGAAGAGCCTGCACGGGAAGTCGCTGTCGCTTTCCGGGTTCCGCGTCCGCACGCAACTGAACTCCCGACAGTACTGGGATGAGTTCCTGGTGTTCCAGGGCGCAAGCTATTTTCGCGCCGTGGGCCGCGGACAGAACTACGGCCTGTCGGCGCGCGGGCTGGCGCTGCAGACCGGCGATGCGGAAGGCGAGGAGTTTCCCGCCTTCACGCAGTTCTGGATCGAAAAGCCCGCGCCGAAGGCCACCGAGCTCGTCATCCATGCACTGCTGGAGAGTCCCTCGCTGACCGGTGCCTACCGCTTCCGCGTACGTCCGGGGCAGGACACGCAGATGGACGTGGAGTACACGCTGTTCCCGCGCAAGGACCTGCGCAATGTCGGCATCGCACCGTTGACCTCGATGTTCCTGTTCGATGGCACGAACCGCGCAGCGCTTCGACGACTTCCGCTATCGCGTGCACGACTCGGACGGCCTGCTGTTCACTTCGCAGGGCGGAGAGCAGGTGTGGCGGCAGCTGGCGAATCCGCGCAACCTGCAGCTGTCGACGTTCTCCGCGGAACGGCCGCGCGCGTTCGGACTGATCCAGCGAGCGCGCCTGCAGGCGGAATACCAGGACCTGGAGGCCAACTACGAGCGGCGGCCCAGCGCCTGGATCGAGTTCCCGCAAGGCGCGCCGCCCGGACCGCTGCGGCTGGTGGAGATTCCGACGGCGCGCGAGACCAATGACAACATCGTGGCCTTCTGGCAGCCGCGCGAGTTGTTGCCGGCGGGCAGGCCTTACTCCGGGTCCTACCTGATGCACTGGACTTCCGAGGCGCTGATCAAGCAGCCGCACGCGCGCTTCGTCGCGGCGCGCATGGGCACGAACTTCGAGGGCAACCGCAAGCTGATCGCCCTTGACCTGGCCGGCGCGGGAATCGTGCCCGAGGGACTGGAGCTGGAGGTGGCCGCGTCAGCCGGCAAGGTATTCCACCCGGTCATCCAGGCCAATCCGCCGATTCGTGGCCTGCGCGCGAGCTTCGAGTTCGACCCGGATGGCGCGGCGCTGATCGAATTCCGCGTGGTCGTGCGTCGCAAGGGACAGCCGGTCAGCGAGACCTGGCTGTACCGATGGACTCCAGCCTGACAGCACGCGCGCGGCCGGCGCGATCGACGCTGCCGGGCGGGATGCCGCCCGTCGCGCCGTTGGCCATGCCGGAGCAGGACCTCCGGGTCGCGCCCGAGCGGCGATTCCGGAATGGCTCCGGTCCGCACAGCACCTTCGCGCGAGTGGTCGCGATTGCCGGCACGCTGGGCATCCTGGCCTATGGCACCCGGGAGATGGTGGAGATCGTCCGCAACGAGCAGATGACGCCGCTGCAGGGCGCTGATGATCGTCTTCTTCGCCTTGACGCTGGGGTGGATCGCGCAGGCGGCGGCCTCGGCGGTGGCGGGCCTGTTGCCGTTGCGCCGCTTGCCGCTCGCGCCTGAGCCCGGCAAGCCCGGCAGCATTGCCCACCGCACCGCGCTGGTCATGCCCATCTACAACGAGGACCCGCTGCGCACGACGATGGCGATGCGCGCGATGGCCGAGGACCTGCTGGAGCACGACCTTGCCGCCGGCTTCGAGATCGTGCTGCTTTCGGACTCCACGCGCGCTGATCCGTGGATACGCGAATCGCTCGCCGTCACCCGCCTGCGGGAGGCGCTGGCCGGCGCGATGCCGGTGTGGTACCGGCGCCGCTGGGAGAACATCGGGCGCAAGGCCGGCAACCTGCAGGATTTCGTCGAGCGCTGGGGCGCGCGCTACGACTACATGGTGATCCTCGACGCCGACAGCCTGATGGAGGCGCGCACGCTCACGCGCCTGGTGCGCGCGATGCAGGCCGACGAATCGCTGGGCCTGTTGCAGACCGTGCCGCGGCTGGTTGGCCGCAACAGCCTGTTTGCCCGGGTGCAGCAGTTCTCCGGCCGGATCTTCGGTCCCGCGGCTGCACGGGGTGTGTCAGCCTGGGCTGGCGATGATGGCAACTACTGGGGCCACAACGCGATCCTGCGCGTCGAGGCGTTCGCCACCAGCTGCGGGTTGCCCGTGCTTCCGGGCCGCAAGCCCTTCGGCGGCCACATCCTCTCGCACGATTTCGTCGAGGCGGCGCTGATGCGGCGCGCGGGCTGGAAGGTGCGGATGGCCGATGGAATCGGCGGGTCGTACGAGGAGAGCCCGCCGTCCCTGATCGACCTGGCCATCCGGGACCGGCGCTGGGCACAGGGCAACCTGCAGCACGCAAAAGTGCTCGGTGCCGCGGGGTTGCGCTGGCACAGCCGCATGCATTTCGCATTCGGCATCATGAGCTACCTGTCCTCGCCGCTGTGGCTGCTGCTGCTGCTGACCGGTTTCGCGCTGTCTGTGCAGGCGAGCCTGAACAACCCGGAGTATTTCAGTGCGGCCTTCCAGCTGTTCCCCAACTGGCCGCGCTTCGACGCCGAGCGGATGCTGCGGCTGTTCGCCTTCTCCGTCGTCGTGCTGTTCCTGCCCAAGGCCATCGGTTTCCTGCGCGCGCTGTTCACGACGCGCGTGCGCAGTGTGCTGGGAACCTTCGAGCTGATCGCCAGCACGATGCTCGGAGCTGGTGCTGTCGGCGCTCTACGCGCCGATGCTGATGCTGATGCAGAGTCGCTACGTGTTCGAGATCCTCACCGGGCGCGATGCCGGCTGGTCGACGCAGCGCCGCTCTGAAGGGCAGGTCACCTGGCGCGAAGCCTGGCGATTCCATTGGGCTCACACGCTGGCAGGCGTCTTGCTGGGCGGCCTGTTCGCCATCCTGGCGCCACCGCTGTTGCCCTGGCTGTCGCCAGTGCTGGCCGGCCTGCTGCTGTCCGTGCCGCTCTCGAAGTGGAGCGGCAGCGTAAAGGTGGGCCTTGCACTGCGACGCGTCGGCCTGCTGTGCACGCCCGAGGAGGCCCGGGAGCCGGCCATCGTCCGCCGCCGCGACGAGCTGGTCGCCCAGTCACCCTCCCTGCCGGAGGATGGACTGCGTGCGCTCGCGGCCGATTCCCGGCAGCGCGCTGCGCAGATCCAGGCCAACCTGCCACCGCCCGCGCCGCCCCGTGGCAAGCCCGATCCCGAACGGCTCACGGCGGCGCAGAAGCTCAGCGATGCGCGCCACCTCGACGAGGCCCTGGGCTGGCTCACGCCGCGCGAACGTGTGCATGTGGCCAGTCGATGCTGCAATGCTGGAGCGACTCGGCCAGTTGGAGGAACGCCCGGCATGAACGCGGCAGCCAAGGACAGTTCGCAGGATCAGGCCGTGGCTGCGCGTCGCGTGCTCGGCGTGGCTGGGCTGCTGTTCGCCACCGGCATCATGGTGGGCGCGTTGGGCGCGCATGCGCTGCGGAGCGTGCTCGACGAGCGGCAGCTGGCTTCGCTCGATACCGCGGTCGACTACCAGCTCTTCAACGCGCTGGGGCTGCTGGTGATCGGCGTGTTGATGAAGACAGGAGCAGGGCGGGGCCTGCGTGCCATCGCAGCGCTGCTCGTTGCCGGCATTCTCTGCTTCAGTGGCGGCATCTACCTGATGCTCGCCGGTGCGCCGCGACCCCTGGGCCTGGTGACGCCTGTCGGCGGACTGATGCTCATCATCGCGTGGGCATGGTTCGCCATCGTGATGTTGCGGCGCGCCTGACCGCGCCGTGGCCGGGCTCAGTCCTGTGCCTGCCGCAGTCGTTCCAGGACCTTGTCGTACATCACCGGCCCGCGATCGAAATCCAGCAGGATCATCCGCCGCCGCGGGTCGGCGTCGATGACGCGCTGCTGCGCCTCGATCATCACCCGATCTTCGCCGAAGGCCATCAGCGCCACGTCGCGGAACCTGTCCTTCAGCGCCGCGTGCAGCGCGCGCGGACCATAGGCGAAGAAATAGGTTGTCGCCCGTGCGCTGCGCGGCGTCACCGCCTGGCAGGAGAAACTCTCGAACAGCGGTTCACCCGTGCCTTCGCCGCGCGAGGCGCTCGCCGCGGTGCCCGGCCGGAAGTACCTCGTCGTGAGCAGGAACACGCCGGGTGCCAGGTAGTCATAGCTGGTTTCCACGTCGACGCGTGCGCTCGTCGAGGCGAGGTTGGGCGGTGCCGGAGCGTCGGTGAGCCAGCGCTGGACGTGCACGCCCCGTGGGACCTCGACCGTGTGCACCGGCGCCCTGGCCCAGGCTGCGTTGCTCTCCGGATCATTGCGGCCAAAGCTTGCGCGATGCACGTAGGGAATGTGCGAGAGGTCGAGCAGGTTGTCCTCGATCAGCTTGTAGTGCGCGACGTAGTCCATGTGACCGGGGTGCATCGCCCAGGCCGGGTCGTCCACGCCCACGAAGGGCGGGATCTGCGCCGCGTCTGCCTTGGCGGCGTCGCCCATCCACACCCAGGCCGCGCTGTGGCGTTCGACCACCGGGAAGCTGCGAACGCGCAGGGCCGCCGGCACCGAGCTGCGGCCGGGGATCTCCACGCAGCGGCCATCGCCGGCGAAGCGCAGCCCGTGGTACATGCAGCGCAGGCCGCCGCCTTCAATGGCGCCGTGCGACAGCGGCGCCAGCCGATGGCAGCAGCGGTCCTCGAGCGCGACGAGCACTCCGCCCTCGCCGCGGAACAGGACGATGGGCTCATCGAGGATGAGCGCCGCCACCGGCCGGTCGGACGGGAAATCGGCCGACCACCCGGCCATGTACCAGGCACTGCGCAGCGCGGAGGAAAGATCCGCGGTCAGCTCACTTCCAGACATTCGCGCCTTCCAGGCTGACCGGCGGACTTGGCCCGCACGATGCAGAAGCGCTGACCCGTCGGTGCCTGCATGACGATCCAGTCCTTCACCTTGCGCACGCGGGTGGCGCCGAGAGCCTCCAGTCGTCGGGCCTCTGCCTCCACGTCGTCGGAGTCGACATCGAGGTGGACGCGGCTCGGATGGTCGACGCTCTGCACCTCGACGTGCAGGTTTCCCGGCGCATCGGCCAGCCGGCGGTAGCCGGGGTCGTCGTCGGCCGTGCCGGTGGCAGCGAGACCCAGGGCCTGGCTCCAGAATCGCGTGGCGCCTTCGAGGTCCTCGCCTTCGCAATCGATGATGAAGCCGGCGAGCCTGCTGCGATGCATGCGGGCAACGATATCATGGCCCGCCCATGCCACCGACACGCCAACGCACCGCCGCTGCCGGTCTCGAAGCGCTGCCCGCACTCACGCCGCGCGCTGCGCGAACAGCAACGGGCCGTGCTCGTGGCGCCGCCCGGCGCGGGCAAGAGCACCGTCGTGCCGCTGGCGCTGCTCGATGAGCCCTGGGCGCGCGGCAGGCGGATCCTGCTGCTGGAACCGCGGCGACTCGCGGCGCGCGCCGTGGCCGAACGCATGGCGCAGCACGCTCGGCGAGCGCGTCGGCGAGACCGTGGGCTACCGCATGCGACTCGACACGCGCGTTGGACCCGCGACGCGACTCGAGGTCGTCACCGAGGGCGTCCTCACGCGGATGCTGCAGGAAGACGCCTCGCTCGAAGACGTGGCGGCCGTGCTGTTCGACGAATTCCACGAGCGCAGCCTGCATGCCGACCTGGGGCTCGCGCTCGCGCTGCGAGGCACGGACTCGACATCGCGCCGGAGCTGCGGCTGCTGGTGATGTCGGCAACGCTCGACAGCGAAGCAGTGGCCCGCATGCTCGGCGATGCGCCGGTGATCGCAGCGAAGGACGCGCCTGTATCCGTGACACTGCACTATCTGGGGCAGGGCCTGCCGACCCTGCCCGATGCGCAGGGTCGCGCCGCTGCGCGCTCGAGGCGCATGGCTGCCGCAGGTGCGGCGCGTGCTGGAGGAGACCGACGGCGACGTGCTGGTGTTCCTGCCGGGCGCGCCGGAGATCCACCGGTTGCGCAGGCTGCTGGAGGACAGCGCACTGCCACGCGGTGTCGGTGGTCCACGCGCTGTACGGCGAACTCGACGTCGGCGCCCAGCAGCAGGTGCTTGAAGCTGCGCCGCGAGGCAGGCGCAAGGTGATCCTCGCCACCAACATTGCCGAGACCAGCCTCACCATCGAAGGCGTGCGCGTCGTCATCGACAGCGGGCTCGCGCGCCGTTCGCTGTTTGATCCGGCCACCGGCATGAGCCGCCTGGTCACCGTGCGCATCTCGCAGTTCCTCCGCACAGCAGCGCGCGGGTCGCGCCGGACGAACCGCGCCCGGCATGGCATTCCGGCTGTGGGGCGAGGGCGCGCAGGAGTCGCTGGCCGCACAGACGCCACCGGAAATCCTCACGGCCGACCTGGCGCCGCTGGCGCTGGAGCTCGCGCGCCTGGGGCGCGCGTGACGTGGGCGCAGTTGCGCTGGATCGATCGCGCCGCCTGCAGCACCCCTGGCCCAGGCGCGCGAGCTGCTGCGGCGGCTCGAGGCCATCGATGCGCACGGATCGCATCACGCCGACGGGGCGGCGCATGCTCGAGCCACGGGCCTGCATCCGCGACTGGCGCACATGCTGGTGCGCGCGCGCGGCACGGCGAACAGCGCGTGCTGGCGGCACGGCTGGCGGCGCTGCTGTCGGAGCGCGACCTGCTGCGCGGCGCGCGCGACCCGGACATGCGCACGCGCCTCGAGCTGCTGCGCGGCGAACCCTGTCGCAGGACGTGGTGGCGGACCGGGGCGCGTTCGCGCGTGTGCGCGAGCTCGCGGCGCGGCTCGCGGCGCGGATCTCGCGGAGCCGGCGGCCGATGATTCGCTGCGCCGGGGCGCTGCTGGCCTGGGCCTATCCGGACCGCATCGCGCAGGCGTCGCGAAGGCGGCACGACAGCGCTATCTGCTGGCCAACGGCCGCGGCGCCGTGCTGGAACAGGCCTCCACGCTGTCGAACAGCCGCGTGCCTCGTCGCGCTGGAACTGGACGATGCCGAAGGCGCCGAGGCGCGCATCCGCCTCGCCGCGCCGCTGACGCGTGCGCAACTCGAAGGCGCGCTGCGGCGCACAGATCACCGAGGAGATCGAGACCGACCCGGATCCGCGCACCGGCGCGCTGCGTGCGCGCCGCGTGCGCCGGCTCGATGCGCTGGTGATTTCCGCAAGGCGCCTCGAGGTCGATGCGGATGCGGCGGCACGGTGGCTGCTGGACGCAGCTGCGCCGCGATGGCCTGGGAGTGCTGCCCTGGGGAGCCGCTGTCGCGAAGGCTGCGGGCCCGCATTGCGATGGCGTCGCAGCGTCGCCGCAGGAGACAGCGGACTGGCCGGCCTTGCGACGATGCCGGCACTGCTGCGCAGACCTGGAGCAGTGGCTGCTGCCGGCGCTGCATGGACATTCGACGTCTCGAGGCCCTCGGGGATCGCGGCCTGCACGAGGCGCTGGTGTCCCGCCTCACGCATGCGCAGCGTCGTCGCCTCGACGAATGGGCACCCACTGCAGCTCACCGTGCCCACCGGCTCGCGCGTCGCCGTCGACTACCTCGACGACAACGCGCCCTGCATCGAGGTGCGCATGCAGGAGGTGTTCGGTCTCGCCGATACGCCGCGCCTCGTCGGCGGGCGCGTGCCGGTGACGCTGAAGCTGCTGTCGCCCGCGCGCCGGCCCATGCAGATCACGCGCGACCTGGCCGGGTTCTGGCGCGGCAGCTACGCCGACGTGCGCAAGGACATGCGCGGCCGCTATCCGCGGCACTACTGGCCGGAGAATCCGCTTGAGGCGGAGCCGACGCGAGGCATTCGCCCGCGTCGCGGTTGATCCGCCACTGTTCCGCTACACTGGCGCGATGCTGTACGCTAAAGGCCCTGCACCTGCTGGCGATCATTTCCTGGATGGCCGGCATCTTCTACCTGCCGCGCATCTTCGTGCACTACGTGGAGGGGCAGCGCGCGGGCGAGGACGTGCGGCGCCTCAAGGTGATGGCCCGCAAGCTCTACCACTTCACCAGCATGATGGCGGTGTTCGCGCTGGGCAGCGGCCTGTGGCTATGGCTGGGCTTCGGTTTCGGCGGCGGGTGGCTGCACGCCAAGCTCGGCGTGGTCGTGCTGCTGATCGCCTATCACATCTCCATGCGCGTGTTCCTGAAGCGCATGCAGCGTGGCGAATCACTGCCGTCGTCCACGACGCTGCGCTGGTACAACGAGCTGCCGCTGCTGATCCTCGTGGCGATCCTCTGGCTGGTGGTGCTCAAGCCGTTCTGATTGCGGCCGGGCAGGTGCCGCGCAAGTGCCGCCGACCAGGCAGCACGCTTCCTGTCCCGATGCAGCGTGTGTGCCGGGCTGGTCGAGGGCAGGATCTCGAGCGCCAGGTTCCTCCGGGACTCCGGAAGCAGCGGCCATGCGAAACGCCTGTACAGCTTGGCTGCCTCGGTGCCGTTGAACAGCACGGCCTGGATCCCCGGGTGCGCGAGGTAAAAGGCCTCGAAGTCGTTGGGCACGGCTGCGTTGCGCTCGATGCGGCTGTCGAGCGCACCTTCACGCGGGGCGCGTGCCAGCACATCCCAGACGGCAACGCCGGCGTCAGTCAGTGCGCGTACGCGACCCGCGTAGTCCCCGGGAAGTCCGTCGATGCACGCGGACATGATGGGCCAGAACGCATTCTGCGGATGCGCGTAATACTCGTGCGCCTGCAGCGATCGTGGGCCGGGCAATGACCCCAGCACCAGCACTTGCGCATCGGGAGCCGCCAGCGGCGCGAAGCCGTGCTTCATCCCTGGCGGTCCAGCGGCATCCTGTAGAGTGAGGCGGCAGCCAGGCTGTCGGCGTCCGCGTGGAGGCGAAGGTCGAGCGCGGCGCAGATGTTGCGCATGAATGGCAGTCCAGCCGGTGTCACGCTGATCTCGTCCCCGGCCAGCGCAACCAGCCCGTCCGCCGCAAGCCTTTCCAGCCTTGCCACAACGCCGCCATGCCAGGGCGCAAGGCGTTCAGCCCCGGTCCAGCATGTCGCGTGGCGCGTCAGCAGTCGCTGCAGGTGCGCGCGGATCAACCGGTCGGTGGCATCGAGGACATGCCCGCGCTGCAGCGGCAGTTCGCCCGCCGCGACCCGCGCCTCGTAGCGCTGCAGGTTCTTCTCGTTCTGCGCGAGGCCGGCCACGGCATCGCCGATGGCCGACACGCCGAGGCCGATCAGCGCATCCGTCGCGGCTGCGGTATAGCCCATGAAGTTGCGGTGCAGCGCTGCTGCTGCAGCGCCTGGGCAAGCGCATCGTGCGGCAGCGCGTACTGGTCCATGCCGATCTCGACGATACCCTGCCGCATCCAGGCGCTCGCGACCCAGCCAGGTACAGCTGCTGCGCGCACTTCCGCTTCGGGCAGGTCGGCCTCGGTGTAGCGGCGCTGGCTCGGCTTGATCCAGGGCACATGCGCATAGGGATAGGAACGAGATGCGGTCCGGCCGCAGCGTGTCGACCACATCCATGGTGAGCGCGCAGGCTCTCCGGCGTCTGCAGCGGCAGGCCGTGGATCAGGTCGAAGGACACGCTGCGCGAAGCCCAGTTCGCGCGCATCCGTCGACGGCCTGCTGCAGCCGTGTCGACATCGGCACGCGGTTGACGATGTCCTGCACGCGCGGGTCGAAATCCTGCACGCCGATGCTGAGGCGATTGAATCCGTGGCGCCGCAGCACCTCCAGCTGCTCGCGCGTGGTGTTGCGCGGATCGGCCTCGATCGCCAGGTCCGCGTCCGGCGCCGAACGCTCGCAGTGCTCGCAGCAGGCCGTCGAGCAGGCGGTCCAGCTCGCCGGCGGGCAGGAAACGTGGGCGTGCCGCCACCCAGATGCAGCTCGCCGAGCGTCAGCGCCGCGTGCGGCCAGGCGCTGCGCGATACAGCGCGAACTCGCGCAGCAGCGTGTCGACATAGGGCGCGGCCAGCGCATGGTTGCGCACGATGCGCATGTTGCAGCCGCAGAAGGTGCACAGCGACTGGCAGAACGGAATGTGCACATACAGCGACAGGCCGCGCGTGGCCGGGCCTGCACGAGCGCCGCATCCAGGTCAGCGAGTCCAGCGCTTCGGCGTCGGTGCATCCTCCCAGTGCATGACCGCCGGATAGCTGGTGTAGCGCGGCGCTGGGCCCGCTGTGCCGGGCCAGCAGCTCCGGCGGGAGCTGGTATCACCCGAAGATCTCCCGCTGCAGCGCGACGAAGCGGCGCACATTGGCCTCGGGCGTCCGCTGCAGCACGCCGTGGCCCAGGCCGCAGATCCAGCCGCGTCGCAGCGCCGGCGGGCAGTGCCTTCACGGCGCCGAAGTACTCGCGCAGCCGGCGCTCCAGTTCATCGCCCGGCAGATGCAGCCACTCCGGATCCACGTTGCCCTGGATGCCCCAGCGATCGCCGTAGCGCGTCAGCACTTCGGCCGATGTCGTGCCGCCAGTCGATGCCCAGGCACTGGAAGGGCAGACCCGTGAGCTGATCCCAGTATGCCGGGCCCGTGCCGCGCGAGTAGTAGGTGACCGGCGTGGTGGCATCGAGCTTGCGGAAGCGCTGCCAGCAGGTCGGCCAGCACCGGCACCACATGCGTGCCGTAGGTGGCCGCGTCGATCTCGCCGGCGGCCGTGTCGAACAGCGCCACGCACTTCGGCGCCGGCGTGCGACTGCAGCGCCATGTTGTGCGGCGAGCAGGTCGAGCAGCTTCGCATTGAACGCCGCGTAGACGCCGTTCGTCGAGTCCGGCCAGCGCCTCCGCGGCGCTCTCGTGCGAACCCGCGGCCGCATAGACATACAGCGTGAACGGGCCGCCGACGAAGCCGATCAGTCCCTTGTCGGCGCGCAGTCGCGCGCGCGTCAGCTTCATGGCGTCGGCCTGGAACTGCATGATGCTGCGCCAGCGCCGCGCCGCCCGTGCAGTGCGCTCGACATCCGCCAGCGTGCGCAGATGGAAGTCGAGCTTCGGGCCCGGGTCGTAGCGCAGGCCCATGCCCATGGCCTCGAGCGGGAACAGCAGGTCGGAGAACAGGATGGCCGCGTCGAAGTTGAAATCGTGGATCGGGCCCGAGCGCGGTCTCGGCGGCCAGCGTCGGGTTCTTGCACAGCTCGATGAAGTCGTTGTACCGCTTCAGCATCTGGTAGTGCGAGTGGTAGCGGCCGGCCTGGCGCATCATCCACACGGGCGGGCGGCCGGTGTTGCGGCGGTGCAGGGCGGCGGTCAGCAGCGTCTCGGTCATGTCTCGGTCTCGAGCTGATAGCCCACGCCGCGGATGCTGCGGATGGTGCTGCGGATTGGCGGGATCCTGCTCGACCAGGCGTGCGCAGGCGCACGATGAAATTGTCGACGGTGCGCTGCGTGGGGAATTCGTCCGGCGACCAGGCGCGATCCAGGATCTCGTCGCGGCTCACGGCCTTGCCGGCCTGCGTCCACCAGCAGCTTCAGCACCGCGCATTCCTTGTGCGTGAGGCGATGCAGCGTGCTCGCCGCTCTGCGCGGTGAAGCGCGCGAAGTCCACCGTCGGCGATGCCGATGCGCACCGGGCCGGCCGGCGATGCGCGCCGGGCTGCTGCAATGTCGCGCGCGCGCTTGAGCATGTTCTGGATGCGCAGCAGCAGTTCGCGGAACGCGAACGGCTTGGTCACGTAATCGTCGGCGCCCAGTTCCAGTCCGTGGATGCGATCTTCCGGCGTGCCGTAGGCGGTGAGGAACAGCATCGCGGTGCCGCGGGCTGCGCCTCGCGCAGATGCCGCGCCACCTCGAAGCCGTTGCCATCGGGCAGGCCCACGTCGAGCACGGCCACGTGGAAGCGCTGCTGCCGCCGATGGCCTCGCGCGCCGCGCGCACGCTGCCGGCATGCGTCACGCGCGAAGCCCTCGCGGCGCAGGCGCGAGGACAGCGTGCCGGCGACGTTGGTGTCGTCCTCCACCAGCAGCAGGCGGCGTGTCATGGCCGGCCTCAGCCGTGCTGCGGCTGGAAGCGCAGCGTCGCGGCGAAGCCGCCGCCGTCGTGCGTGCGCGAACTGCGACGCTGCCGCCCATGCGATCCATCAGCACGCGCACCAGGTACAGGCCGACGCCGGTGCCGCGCGAGGCGCCGCCGCGCTGGAACAGGCGGCCGAGCTGCGCCGGGTCGCCCTCGAAGCCGCGGCCATCGTCGCGATAGCGAAGCTCCACGCCGCTGCCGGCGCGCTGCGCAGTCACGTCGATGCTGGATCGGGCTCGCGATCGCCATGGCGCAGCGAGTTCTCGACCAGGTTGCGCAGGATCAGCTGCAGCGCGGCGGTGTCGCCGCGCACCGGCGGCAGCGCCGGGCTCGCAGCGTCACGCGCAGCTCGCGCCTCTCGCCTTCGGTCGCGACGATGCCGCGCAGCACGCGCTCCAGCCACGGGTCGAGGCGGATGGCCTGCTCGGCCAGCGCGCCGCCGCCTTCGATGCGCGCCAGTTCCAGCGTCTTGTCGATCTGCGATTCCAGCCGGTGCGTGTCGACCAGCAGCCGGTCGATCAGTTCCTGCGTCGGCTCGCCGGCGGCGATGGCCTCGGTCTGCAGCCGCACGCTGGTCAGCGGCGTGCGCAGCTCATGCGTCAGCGCGGCGAAGAAGGCCTGCGTGCCGCGCGCGCGCTGCATGTCGCGGCGGTAGTACCAGAACAGCGCGGCCGGACAGCGTCAGCAGCAGCACGAGGAAGGTGCCGGACTCCCACAGCAGCATGCGCTGTATGCTGCGCCAGCTCCGCCAGCGCCTCGGCCTGCGGCAACCCCGCGGCCAGCTGACAGCTCGGCGATGCGCCGTGACTGGTCGCAGCACGATGGTAGGCCCACCAGAATCCCAGCACCAGGATGATCGCCAGCCAGACGCCCGCGAGGATCGCGACGCGCGCGCGACTGGCGGACCGGTCTGACGCTCAGCGCGCCTTTGCTGTCCATTTGTCGCCACTCCGCCACCGAGGGGAAGGCCTGGAAGTTTCGCACGCCGGCGCCGCGGATGTGTTCGGCCGTCTTGCCCGGGCCGCTGGCGTGATGCGCGTCCGGGCGCTGGCCAGGCTGCGTCCGCGCTCGAACTGCGCGACGCTGTTCCAGTACACATGCGTGGCGGCGGCAAGCGCTGCCGCGTCGGGCAGCGCGCCATCGGCCACGCGCATAGGTGGCGATCACGTGCGCGCCGGTCCAGCGCCCGTCTGCCAGGAGTCCTCGGCGCCGCGCGTGCGTGAGCACGGTCCAGCGCGCCGGCGCCGGCAGGCGCAGCACCGGTTCGCCGACCAGCCGCGGCGGCAGTCTCAGCGCCGAGGCCTTCGGCGCAGCCCTGCACCCAGACGCCCTGTGCGGCCAGCTCGAACCAGCTCGTCGTGCCCGAGGTCCAGACCGCGCGATTGCCGCAGCAGTCGCCGCCGCATCTTGCGGGCAATGCGCGCGAATGCGCGATGAATACCGCCGGTTTCAAGGCGCATGCGTGGCCAGCGCGGCCGCATCGATGATCGACGTGGTCGCGGCCTTCGCGGCGGCGCTGCCGTCCCAGGTGCGCGTTTCACCGCGGCGACGCGGCCAGCCCGGTTTCCGGCAGCCAGCGTCGCTCGGCGATGTCGCGATCGGATGCACTGCGACCGCCACGTGCAGCAGCCCGCCCAGTGCCGGGCAACCACTGCAGCGTGGCGCCGAAGCGCTGGTGGCAACCGCCGCCATGCTCGGAGAGCAACTGGCGCTCCACCGCGATGGCGCCGCGCGTGGCCGGATCTTCCAGCGCCGCGAGCAGCTGCGCGCGTTGCGGCGTCATCGGTGCGGCACTCGATGGCCAGCGCGCCCTGGCCCGGCGCGCCGGGCGACCGTGGTCAACGGCAGCACCATGAAGGGCAGCCCTTCGAGCAGGCCGTCGAGCAGCGCGCGACCCTGCCGCTCGGTGGCTGGTGTCGGCGTACAGGCGCGACAGGCCGGCCAGCGCGAGCACGATGCCATCGAGTTGACGCTCCGAACCGCGCGGCTCGCGCAGCCGGCGCAGGCGGCTGTCGACGTTGCCGCGCAGGTTCACCAGTTCAATGCGATTGCGCGCCGCGTGCGGCAGCGCCTGGGCGAGAAACGGCGGCAGCAGTTCGGCGCGGCGCGGCGAGGAAGTGCCGATGCGCAGTCCGGCGCCATCGGCCAGGCGCTGCGGCACATCGGCGGCGAACAGCGCGATGTCGCGCGGATTCGCGCGCCGCGGCACGGCGGCCAGCACGAGGTCCGCGCGGGCGCTCGAGGCTCAGGTCCTTCAGCGAGTGCACGGTGAAGTCGACGCGACCCTCGCGCAGCGCCGAGTCGATCTCCGCGGTGAAGAACTCCTTGCCCTCCATCGCGGACAGCGGCACGTCGAGCACCTTGTCGCCGCGCGTGTCGATGCCCACCAGTTCGACTTCGAGTCCCGGGTGCGCCGCCGCAGTGCGGCCGCCACCTGGCTGCTCTGCACCCACGCCAGGGCGGAGCGGCGCGTTCCCAGACGCAGGCGGCGGACAGTCATTGCGGATTAGTAGCCGAAAGCCTGGAAGACAGCCAGATCTTCCCAGCCATGACTGGCGCTGCCGGCGCGTGAGCCGTCGGCGTCATCGAGCCGGGCCAGCTGTGCCTTGCTCGGGCAGGCCTTGCGCGCGCGGGCGAGCAGGGCCTCGCGCTGGCTGGCCTGCGTATCGCGCAGCGCGAACAGCTCGCGCAGCGTCGAGCAGGTTGCCGACGCGCGCCCAGGGGGTGCCGGCGGCGTCCATCGATGCCCAGGTGCAGCACGCGCCCGGTGCCGCCCATCGCGTCCGCGCCAGGCAGCCACGCGTGCTGCGTCACGCTGCGGATCCGGCGGGAATGCAGAGCACCACGTCATGCGCGCGTCGCCAGGCGGCCAGTTCCGACTCGAGCGAGTAGTCGATGCACCGTCAGCCGCGGACTGCCGGTTCCGCGCTCGCTGTTTTCGCGACCAGCTCGCGTGCGCGGTCTGCGCTGCGGTTCCAGACCAGCACCTCGCCCGCACTCGAGATAGGGCAGCACGGTCTCGGCCAGCTGTCCCGCGCCGAGCAGCAGCGTGGGGCCGCTGCCGGGACCGCCGAGCAGGCGCCGCACCAGCGAGCCATAGGTCGCGCTGCCCAGGCCCACCACGTACTCGCTGCGGATCTCCTTCGTATCCTGCAGCAGTCGCTGCATCCATGGGCGCAGGCGCGCTGCGGCTTCGCGGGTCCGCCTGCTCGCAGTGCACGCCAGGCCTCCTTGATCTGGCCGAAGATCTCGGTCTCGCCGGCGATCTCGCTTTCGAGGCCGCAGGCCAGCTGCAGCAGGAAACGGTAGGCCGATGCGCCGGTGTAGCGCTGGGCGCCGGCCTGGGCGCAGTGCGCCGCATCCGGTTGATCCGGAGCCGGCAGCAGGTCGACGCACACCTCGCGCAGGCACGTGCGGACTGCAAGGCCCTGCGGCAACAGCGCGTCGTCCGCCGCGCTCCTGGCGGCGGATTCCCCGTTGCGATTCAACACGATGAGATCGGCCAGCGCCATGGAAGCCAGCC
The DNA here is from genome assembly GCA_963785055.1 of uncultured Pseudomonadota bacterium. Lineage (GTDB taxonomy): Bacteria > Pseudomonadota > Gammaproteobacteria > Steroidobacterales > Steroidobacteraceae > ZC4RG30. Next base: position 426,782 of record CAWATT010000004.1, on the reverse strand, counting down.
TAGGCGGCCGACCCGCCCGCTTTGTCACCGCTGCGTCACGACACCGGGGTCTATACTCGGCCGGGCACGAAAAACGTCTTCGGAGGAGCTGCCATGAGAACTGCTTCCCGGATCATCCCCCTTCCGCTTGTACTCGCCGTCGCCCTCGCGGGCGCCGCAGAACCGAAATTGCCCGCGCCCGTAGTCGCCTGGGTGAAGGCGGCCGCGGACGTCTGCAGGGAAGTCGAGGGCAAGCCCACCGTGACCAACGCTGTCCAGCGCGCTGACCTCAATGGCGATGGCGTGGAGGACTATCTGGTTTCTGTCGAAGGCATCCAGTGTGATGGAGCCGCGAGCATCTACGGCGATCGCGAAAAGGCGCTGGCCGTGCTGGTCGGCGACGGGAAGGGAGGAGCGACGGAGGCCTTCTGCCGACAGTGCCTTTGGAACGCGAATCGAACGGGAGGGCGCCAAGGCGAAGCTCTGGCTCGCAGTCATGGGCGCCCAGTGCGGCAAGAAGCCGGCGAAGGATTTCGCCAGCGAGACCTTCTGCGAGCGGCCGCTGGTCTGGGATTCCGCCAAGCGGAAGTTCGACTACGCGCCGGTCTCGAGCGTGAAGATACTCAACTAGGTTCGGGCGCGCGTCGGGGCCGCCCGGCGGATCAGCCCGGCGTGCCTTCGATCTTGTGCGCCTGGTGCACCGACGGGCGCGCGCGGACGCGCTCGTAGAACGCCGACAGCTTCGGCAACCCGGAGATGTCCACGCCGACGCGATTGCGCCAGCCCAGCATCACGAACAGGTAGGCGTCGGCGACGGTGAAGTTCTCGCCCATCAGGAAGGGCTTGTCGCCGAGTTGCTGCTCGATGTACGCGAGCCGCTTTGCCAGGTTCTCCTTGAATGCCGCCCTGGCGCCCTCGTCGAGGTAATCGCGGAACAGCGGGCTGAAGTTCTTGTGTACCTCGGAGCTGAGGTAGGCGAGCCACTCCAGCAGCCGGTAGCAACCCTCCGTGCCCGGCGCGGGCCCCAGCTTGCCGGACTTGTCGAGGCTCGCGACATAGGCGAGCACCGCGACGTTTTCGCTCAGCACCTCGCCGCTGTCGAGCACCAGCGCCGGGACATAGCCCTTCGGGTTGATCCTGTTCAGTTCATGGCCGTCGGAAGCGCGCCGGGTGGCGCGATCCACTGCGGCGGATTCGAACGGCTGGCCGGATTCGATCAGGGAGATCAGCGTCGCGAACGAGCACGCGCCGGGAAGGTAGTACAGTTTCATGGGCGCCACAGTATCGCTTTTCCAGCCTTCGGGCGAGAATGCGAAAGCTATGCCCGACGTGTTCCTCTCTTATAGCCGCGAGGATCAAGCTACCGCCAGGCGGTTTGCCGAGGCGTTCCAGCAGGCAGGCTTGAGCGTGTGGTGGGACCAGACGCTGACCGCGGGCGAGTCCTACGACGAGGTTACCGAGCAGGCACTGAAATCAGCCCGGGCCGTGGTCGTGCTCTGGTCGAAGTCCTCGGTTTCGTCGCGATGGGTGCGGGCCGAGGCCACCATCGCCGATCGCAACGAAACGCTGGTGCCGGTGATGATCGAGCCGTGCGAGCGGCCCGTGATGTTCGAGCTGCGCCAGTCGGCGGATCTTTCCGCATGGAACGGGGATGTGAAGGACCCGGGCTGGCAATCGTTCCTGGCCGGCGTAAAGCGCGTGGTGAAACGGGACAGGCCCGCAGCGGGGGAAAAGGCGGCCGTGGTGGTGTCCGGGGACCCGGCGCCCGTTTCGACCAGGGACCCCTTCCGAAGGGTCCGCTCGATGCTGATCGTGGCGACGGTGTTGATCGTCGCGCTGGCCGGCCTGTGGCTGTTCCGCGGATGCAGGACAAGCCCGCCGCGGAGACCGCGGCAGCGATTCCCGCCGTATCGGAGACCGCGAGGGAGCTCTCGATCGCCGTGCTCCCGTTCGTGAACATGTCTTCAGATCCCGAGCAGGAATTTTTCTCGGATGGCCTCTCGGAAGAGCTGCTCAACCAGCTGGCGCAGATTCCGGAACTGAGTGTCATCGGGCGCACCTCCTCGTTCTCGTTCAAGGGCCGCAACGAGGACCTGCGCGTCATCGGGGCCGAGCTCGGAGCGTCGCACCTGCTGGAGGGCAGCGTCCGCAAGGCAGGCAACCGCGTGAAGATCACGGCCCAGCTCATCAACGCTGCGGACGGCGTGCACATGTGGTCTGAGACCTACGAGCGCACTCTCGACGATATCTTCGCCATCCAGGACGAGATCGCACGCGAGGTGGCAAGCCAGCTGGAACTGAAGCTCGGTGCGCGGCCGCTTCGCGACGGTGGTACGCGCAACGTGGCTGCCCTCGAGGCGCTCCTGACTGGACGCGGGTTGCTCAGGTTCCCCAACAGCCAATCAATGGCCGCGGCGGTGCCGCACCTCGAACGGGCTGTCGAGCTCGATCCAAAGTACGTCACGGCCTGGTTGTGGCTGGCCGACGCCTACACGCGCGTGGCTTTCGATCCGCAAAAGACGAGCCAGGCGTACCGCAGACAGGACGCCGTGATCGACGAAGTCGTGAGGATCGCGCCCGGAAGCCCCGAAGCCAGCCTTGCGCTGTCCTACCGTGCTACGCGAGGCAGGGACCTCCAGCAACTGGAACGCCTGCTGCGAGAGGGTCTGCATGTGCCGGGTGAACTCGGCCTGCGGGCCCGCCTGCGGTTATCGCAGTTCCTCTCCAGTACCGGGCAGAGGGAGCAGGGTATTGCCGAAATTCTCAAGGTCCGGGCGAGCGATCCGCTGGACGTATTCGTGCAGACCCAGATTCCCGGCCTCTACTTCCAGAAGGGCGAAAAGGATCGGGGCGAACAGGAGTTGCAACGCCTGCGGGAGCTGGAGGGGGGTGATTCGCGATCATCCCTTGGAATCGAACTGGTCGATGCGATGAACCGCGACGACGAGTCGGCGGTTGCGCGGATAAACAGGGCAATGGTCGAGAAGTCGGGAAATCCCGCCACGCCGTTCGAGGACGCCTTGCCGGGAGACCCGCGACGTGCAGTGGAGATCCTGCGCAAGCGAATCGAGGACCCGCGCGAATCAGCCGGCGTGTCCGGATTGAGCCGCGCGATGACGTGGTTCGAGTACCTGGGCGATCGCGATCTGGCCCTGCAGGCCGCGACAAGCCTTGCGGATTCCACCTACAACTTCGAGACCGAGACGCAAGCCATCTGGCGAACAGTGCTTGGCGGCCTGCGTTCCGATCCCCGCTTCAAGGATGTCTATCGCAAGCTGGGGCTCGTGGACTACTGGCGCGCCACAGGCAACTGGGGAGACTTCTGCAGACCGGTCGGCACAGAAGACTTCGAGTGCCGCTGAGGATGAGTCAATCGCCCGACATCTTCCTGTCGTACAGCCGCGAGGACCATGAGATCGCCAGGCGCTTCGCCGAAGCCTTCCAGCGTGCGGGGCTCGGCGTCTGGTGGGACCAGACCCTTACGGCAGGAGAGGCCTACGACGAAGTCACGGAGCAGGCACTGAAGGCGGCCCGGGCGGTCGTAGTGCTGTGGTCGAAGTCCTCGGTGGCATCGCGATGGGTGCGGGCCGAGGCCACCATCGCCGACCGCAACAACACGCTGGTGCCGGTGATGATCGGGGCCTGCGAGCGGCCGGTGATGTTCGAGCTGCGCCAGTCGGCAGATCTGACCTCCTGGAACGGGGATGAGAAGGATCCGGCGTGGCAGGCGTTCCTGGCCGGCTTGATTCGGGTAACTGGAAGGGACCGGCCGGCAGCAGTACCAAAGCCGGGCGCGCCATTGCCGATCGACCCGCTGCCCGTTCCGTCCCGCGATCCCTTCCGGCGGGTTCGCTGGATGCTGGTTGTGGCCGTGGCTTTGATTGTCGGGCTTCTGGGCGCCTGGCTGTTCCTGCGAGGTCAGGACAGGCCCGCGGCCGTGACAGCGGCATCGGAGCCCATCGCGCAAGCGCCAGACGAAGAGCGCTCGATCGCCGTGCTTCCCTTCCGGAACATTTCCTCGGATCCCGAGCAGGAGTACTTCTCCGACGGCCTCTCGGAAGAACTGCTCAACGAGTTGACGCGTGTGCCGCAGCTGCGGGTGATCGGCCGCACCTCTTCGTTCGCATTCAAGGGAAAGGACGAAGACCTGCGCCCGTCGGCGAGACGCTGGGCGTGAATCACATCCTCCAGGGCAGCGTGCGCAAGGTCGGCGACCGTGTGCGCATCTCCGCGCAGCTGATCAACCCGGCCGACGGATCGCAGATCTGGTCGGACGTGTATGAGCGCAGGCTGGAGGACATCTTCGCGATCCAGGAGGAGATCGCGCGCACCGTGGCGCAATCGCTGCGTCTCACGCTCGCAACCGGCGCAGTCGGCGGTACGCGCAATTTCGCGGCTTACGACGAATTCCTTGCCGGGCGCGCTGGACTCAACACGAATGGCGGTTCCCCTGCGGCATTCCCGGTGGAGCACCTCGAGCGGGCCGTGGCGCTGGATCCGGAGTACATCACGGCGTGGGTGTGGCTCATCGACGCCTATACCCGGCAGCTGTTCGTCAGGCACCTCAACGAAGGCGCGCGGGAGCGGCAGCTCGGCGCCATCAAGAGGGTCGAAGCGCTCGCCCCCGACTCGCGATACGCGCAGATCGCGCGATCCTATGGTGCGCTGCTCGAGCCGGACCTTGCGGAAGCCGACCGTCTGCTTTCGGCATCGCTGGATGCGCCCTCGGACATCGGCCTGAGAACGCAACTGCGCTATGGGCAGTTCCTGGGCGTCGTCGGGCGTCGGGCCGATAGCCTGAAGGTGTTGCGGCAGGTGCAGGCGGCCGATCCGCTCGACGTATTCTCGCGCATGCAACTGATGCAGGCCTACAGGGACTCGGGAGATTACGCACAGGCACGCGAGGAACTCGAGACGATACTCCGGGCGCCTGGTGGTGCTACGCCACTTGCGCTGGCGCAACGGTTCGTGCTGGCCATGGACAGCGGAGATCGCGCCGCCATGCTGAAAGAGATTGATACCTACCGGGCCTTCAATGAACCTGTCGGAAGCGTGCTGGCTGCGCACAGGGACAATCTGCAGGCCGCGATGCCGGAACTTGCGGCGCTTCTGCAGGACGACCGATTCAATCAGGGTCCCTTCGTGCTGACCGAGGTTGCTCGTCTGGCTGGATATCTCGGATCTCCAGACGTGGCGCTCGATGCCTTGAGGCGCATGCCCGCGCTGGGGCTGAGCTTCGAGACCTGGGCGGGTTTCCTGTGGGGAAATACGCTCGGCGAAATGCGGCAGACTCCCGGGTTCAAGGACTTCGTGCGCGAGCTGGGCCTTGTGGACTACTGGCGCGACACCGGCAACTGGGGCGACTTCTGCAAGCCCGTCGGCGACCGACGACTTCGAGTGCCAGTGACGATGAGCGAAGCGCCCGGACATCTTCCTTTCCTACAGCCGCGAAGACCAGGTCGTGGCGCGGCTGTTCGCGCAAGGCTTGGAACGCGAGGCCTCAGCGTCTGGTGGGACCAGACGCTGACAGCCGGCGAGGCGTTCGACGAAGTGACGGAGAAGGCGCTCCAGGAGCGCCAGGGCCGTGGTCGTGCTGTGGTCGAAGCACTCGGTCGCATCGCGCTGGGTGCGCGCCGAGGCGACGCAGGCCGAACGAGAGACGGCACGCTGGTGCCGGTGCATGATCGAGCCGTGCAAGCGGCCGATCATGTTCGAGCTCACGCAGACGGCGGATCTGGCGCACTGGAAGGGCGACCCGGAGACCCGTCCTGGCAGGCATTCGTCGCTGGGCTGCGATCAGCTCGTGGGGAAGGGCGCGGCGTCGGGCACACCCTCGGTGCAACGAGGCACCAGCGCGCGCCCGGCCGCCGGTCAAGCGATCGCGCATCGGACTCGCTCATTGCCGTCGGCGATCGCCCTGCTGGCGCTCGTTGGTGGAGGCGCCTGGTTGCTCGGACCGGGGGCAGCCACCGCGCCCTGAACCTGCGGCCGCACCTGCTCTGGCTCCGTCCGGCCCGGCTTCCATCGCCGTGCTGCCTTTCGTCGACCTGAGCTCCGCAAAGGACCAGGAGTTCTTCGCCGATGGCGTGACCGAGGAGATCCTCAATTCGCTCGCGCGCATCTCCGATCTTCGCGTCACCGGCCGCACGTCCTCGTTCTACTTCAAGGGCCGCAACGAGAAGCTGACGCAGATCGCCGAGCAGCTCGGCGTGGACTACGTGCTCGAGGGCAGTGTACGAAAGGACGCCGACCAGCTGCGCATCACCGCGCAGCTGATCAAGGCGGCGGACGGGTTCCACCTGTGGTCCCGGACCTACGACCGCTCCACGCAGGACATCTTCGGCATCCAGGAGGACATCGCGCGCTCGGTGGCCAATACGTTGCAGATCGCGCTCGGCGTCGGCGACCTGGGGCAGCTTCCGGGAATGACGCGCGATGCACAGGCCTATGAGGCGTGGCTCGCAGGCCGCAGCGAAATGCGAAAGATCACGCTTGAGGGCTACCAGCGGGCGGCGCAGCACCTCGAGGCCGCCGTGCAGCGCGATCCCTCATTCATCCTCGGTTGGCTGGACCTGTCCTCCACCTATCGACTGATTGCCACGTTCCTCGCCGGTGATCCGGCTTCCATACCAGCGATCGAGGCAGCAAGGCCGAGGCGACGAGGGCCGAAGCACTCCGGATGAACCCGGACGATGTGATCTGCTGAAGCTCGTGAGCCGGATGGACCGAGGCGAGCGCGGCTGGCCTGGTGGCCGTGGCGCCGTTGTGGAAAGAGTTCGATCCCGTAACTGACGGCGCTACAACTCGATCAACCTTGGAGGCGTCTCAGCCTCCAGCAGCCAGTGGCTGGTTGCGGTCGACAAGAGTTCCGAGGCCATCGCGACGCCTGGAAGAGGACCGGCTCCAGCGATCCGCTTGACCCGGCCATGCTGGTCTACCTCTCGGAGGCCTACGCCAACACCGGCCGGCTGAAGGAGGCGCTCGCGCAACAGGAATATGGCTTGCAGAAGGTGCCGAACGAGTTGCTCGCAACCAATCGGCTGATGACCGCCGCGGGATCGGGAGATCCCGCCCAGGTCCGCGCCGCCTGGACGAAGCTCATGGAGATCACCAGCGACGAGCTGACGCGGAACCTGTATCCGCTGCGTGACCGGCCGGCCGAGGCGCGCGCGATGCTGCGCAAGCTGGCTGCCGAGCGACCCGGCGCGGTGGCTGCTTCGCGGATGGCGCTCTGGGCCGCGTACTTCGGCGACCCGGAACTCGCGCTTCAGGCGCTGCAGGCGGACCAGGACTTGGCCCGCCGGCGGATCACGTCGCTCGCGCTGTGGCGACCGGTCATGCGCGACGTCCGGCAGTTGCCCGGCTTCAAGACGCTGGTGAAGGACTGGGGCTTCGTCGAATACTGGCGCCAGTTCGGCTGGGGTGACCACTGCAAGCCGATCGGCGAAGAAGACTTCGAGTGCCGCTGATCGCATGACCACGCCCCCGGACATCTTCCTTTCCTACAGCCGCGACGACCAGGCGGTGGCGCGGCTGTACGCGCAGGGCCTGGAGCGTGAAGGCTTCAGCGTCTGGTGGGACCAGACGCTGCGCTCCGGCGAGGCCTACGACGAGGTCACGGAGCAGGCCCTGAAGTCGGCGAAGGTCGTGCTGGTGCTGTGGTCGCGCAAGTCCGTCGCCTCGCGCTGGGTGCGCGCGGAGGCGACGATTGCCGACCGCAACCACACGCTGCTGCCGGTGATGCTCGAGCCCTGCGACCGGCCCGTGATGTTCGAGCTGACGCAGACAGCGGACCTCAGCGGCTGGCAGGGAAAGACCGACGATTCCCGCTGGCTCGCGCTGGTGGCGGATGCGCGAGGCTATGTCGATGGCACTCACTCGCCCCGAAAGGCGCGCCACGAGGACCGCCCTGCCGCTTCCACGAAGGAGTCGAGCCGGCCGATTCAGCGCATGGTGCTGCCGATAGCGGCAGTTGCCATTACGGCGCTGCTGGTGGCCGTCTGGTTGTTCACCCGTGGGCACGGCAGTGACGTGAAGCCACCCGAGTCCGCGGCTGCCGGCGCCAGCCAGGCTGTCGCAGGTTCGACTGCGCCCGCGAGCGCGGCTTCGGTGGCCGTGCTGCCTTTCGCGAACCTGACCGGCGATGCAGAGAAGGAATACTTCAGCGATGGCGTTGCCGAGGAGCTGATCAACGCGCTGGCCAAGGTCCCCGGGCTGAAGGTGGCTTCGCGGACCTCGGCATTCGCATACAAGGGCCGCAACACGGACATACGCCAGATCGCCAGCGACCTTGGCGTTGCGACCGTGCTGGAAGGCAGCGTGCGCAGCGCCGGTGATCGCGTGCGCATCACTGCGCAGCTGATCAACGCCGAGACCGGCTATCACCTGTGGTCCGAGACCTATGACCGGGACTTCAAGGACCTGTTCGCGCTGCAGGACGATCTGGCTCGCCAGATCGTCATCGCATTCCGGGACGCCACGAATACGGCGCTGCCCAGCTACGAGTCCCAGGGCCCGCCCACGCAGGACGTCGAGGCCTACAGCCACTACCTGCAGGGCGTCGCTCTGGTCAACAGCAACAATGACAGGAGCCTGCAGAAGGCCATCGCGTCGATGGAAGCGGCCGTTGCCCGCGATCCCGGGTTTGCACGCGCCTGGCTTGCGATGGCCGTGGCGCGTTTCCTTGTGGGCGGGCCCAATGCCGAGGTCGATCGCGATGCCGCGCGCGCAGTCGAACTTGATCCCTCGCTGAAGCCCACGGCCAGCCTGCTGGCTGCAGGTGTGCAGTCGAAGCAGGGCAACTGGGTGCGCGCCCAGGAGTTGATCCAGGACGTGAGTGACAGCCAGCGCTCGCTGGAATTTCCCGGCTTTGGTCCGGCGCTGACGACCTTGTGGCCGATGGGCAAGTTGACGAAAGTGCTCGAGTCGCACCAGGAGGGCTTCCGGCGCGCGCCCGCTTCGGCCGCCGCTGCGCTGCTCCTCGCGCAGAGCCATTCCAGCCGCGGCGAGAACGAACTGGCCCGGAAACAGGCCGACGTGGCGCTGGCGCTGGGCATCGATCCGACGGGCCGGCGCATCCGGCAGTTGAACTCGGATCTTGCGCTGCGCGCGGGAGACCATGAAGCGGCCGCGCAAGGCATGATTGCCTCGCTGCCGGCCAGTGTTCGCGAGCTGAATGGCGACGAAGTCGTTGCGCGCGTTTACACCGCGATGACTGACCCGGCCAAGGCACCGCAGGCCGTTGCCGATCTGCAGCGCCTGTTGTCAAAGCTGGGTCCGGAAGGCTGGGTCGTGAAGGTCTGGGCCATGAACTGGTTCACCCGGCTTGGCCGCAACGACCTTGCCTTCAAGGCGGGTGACGAACTGCACGCGCAGTTCGCGGGACAGAGTCCGGTGAATGCGTGGTCCTGGCTGTGGTTTCCCGAACTGCACGCGCTGCGCCGCGATCCCGCCTTCGCGGATTTCGTCGCGCGACTGGGCATGGTCCCGTACTGGCAGAAATACGGCCCCCCGGACAACTGCGAACTGAAGAATGACCGGCTCACCTGCACCTGACCGACCCGTCGCACCGCCGCCGCCACCGGCGCGGCTGTGCATCGGCGTCACCGGTCACCGCGAGACCAATCCGGTCTTCGTGGCCAATCGCGAGCGCATCGAGCGAGCCTTCGCGCAGGTGCTCGATACGATCACGCGGGTGCTCGCGGAAGAGGCCCGTGATCCCGGCGCACCGTCGCTCGAGACACCGCGGATGCACAGCCTGCTGGCCGACGGCGCGGACCAGATCGCCGCGGCCTCGGCGCTGGCGCGCGGCTGGGAGCTTGTCGCACCGCTGCCCTATGGCCTCGACCTGAACATTGCGATCAACGCGCATCCGCGCTCGGGCGCGGAGGCGCGCGCACTGCTGGACGGTGCCGGACTCGAGGGCTGCGCCGATGCCGCGCTGCGTGAGCGCGCGCAGCGACTGCGCGTGCTTACATCCCGGGCGCACCTGCTCGAACTGGCCGATCGCGATGACCACATCGCCGCATTGCTCCTCGACTCGCTCGACAACCCCGGGGAGCGCCACCTCGCCACGGCCTTCGCGGCGGAATCCTCGCTGCGCGTGGCGATGGCGGGCCGCCTGATGATCGAACAGTCTGAATTGCTGATCGCGGTGTGGGATGGCGCGTCCTACGCGCATATCGGCGGCACGGGCCACACGGTGCGAACCGCGCTGGAGATGGGCGCGCCGGTAGTCTGGATCGACGCGCGCGCGCCGGAGCAGTGGCGGATGCTGTCGGGACCCGAGGCACTCATCGACCTGGACCGGGCCGCCGAGCCATTGGAGGACCAGGTCGCCCGGATACGGGACGGCATTCGCCGTGCCTGGGCCACGGCCGTTGGCCAGAGCGACGGCGAGGCCATGCATCGCACCCTCGAGCACGAACGCTGGCGCGTGCACAGCAGCTGGATGTGGCACGGCTACCGGCGCATCGAGACGCTGTTCGGCTCGCACCGCTGGCGCGAGCGCCTGCGCAACCTGACACAGACCTGGGAGACACCGGACCAGATCGGCACCGGCAGCGGTGCCGAGTTGCTGTCCGCCGCGCGCGCGCTGCCGGGCATGGATCCCGACTACGTGGCCCGCATCGAGAGATCCGTGCTGCGGCGCTTTGCCTGGGCCGACGGCGTTTCGGCGCGATTGTCCGACGTGTATCGCGGCGGCATGACCAGCAACTTCCTGCTGGCCGCGCTGGCCATCGTGCTGGGCATGGCGTACCTGCCGCTGCACGCCAGTCACAGCAAGTGGGTGTTCGCACTGGTCGAGCTCGGGTTGCTGGTCTTCGTCCTCGCCGTGGCAATCATCGGGAGCAAGCGTCGCTGGCACGGTCGATGGTTCGAGACGCGTCGCGTCGCCGAATACCTGCGGCATGCGCCCATCCTGTTGCTGCTTGCGGTGGCGAGGGCCCCGGGCCGGTGGCCGCGGGGAACCGACACGTCATGGCCCGAATGGTGCGCGCGCCATGCGATACGCCAGGTCGGACTGCCCAGGCTCAAGGTCACGGAAGCCTACCTGCGCGAGGCGCTCGAGGTGCTGCTGCACCGGCATGTCGTGCGCCAGCGCGACTATCACATCGGCAAGGCGCAGCGGCTTGCCACTGCGCATCACAGCATGGACCGGTTCGCGCAGGCGCTGTTCCTGCTCGCCGTCGTGTCCGTGACGATCTACCTGATCCTCAAGGGCGGTGGTGTGCTGCACTGGTGGCCAAAGACGCTCGCCGAGAACAGTTCGCTGACCTTCACGTTCCTGGGTGTCGCCTTGCCGACGCTCGGCGGCGCACTGGCGGGCATCCGCTACTTCGGGGACTTCGAGCGCTTCTCGACCATCTCAAGCGTCACGGCGGAGAAGCTGCAGGGCATCCATGTGCGCATCGAGCGCCTGCTGGCCGGCCCGCCCGGATCCATCGACTATGGGCAGGCCGCCGACCTCGCACACGCGACGGACGAGGTGGTGGTGAGCGAGATCGAAAGCTGGCAGTCCGTCTTCGGCGGCAAGCACGTGACCATTCCGGTATAGGACGCTTGCAGACCAAATCTGGATGAATTCGGGTCGAAGTCGGCTGCCCAGGCCCCGGTTAGCCGCCAGATACTGCTCTCCTGTTCCCTTTCTTGACTCGATCGCGAGCTGTCACGTATTTTACGTGAAGGTATTCAACCGGTCATGCAATTGGCGATCAAGCACAACATCACTGTTGCGATCGACGCGGCGCTGCTGAAAAAGGCGCGCGCGGTGGCGGCGCACAAGGGCTTGAGCGTGAGCGCCTTGCTCGCGGAGCAGCTGCGCCAGCTTGTTGAGGCGACGGGGCGCTATGACTCGGCGCGGCGCAAGGCGGCGGCGCTTCTCGAGACACCGCTTCCTCTGGGCGGTGCGCCGTTGTCCCGAGAGGAGTTGCATGAACGACGTCGCGTTCGTTGATTCAAACATCCTGATCTACGCCCACGATCGTGACGCAGGCGAGAAGCGCCTGCGCGCTGCCGATGCCCTGGAAGAACTGTGGGGGTCGGGAAATGGCAGGCTCTCCACGCAAGTGCTTCAGGAGTTCTACGTCAACGCCACGCTGCGGCTGTCGACGCCACTTGCACGAGCGAAAGCGAAGGAAGTCGTGCAGACCTATGCGGTCTGGATCCATGAGGCAACCACGTCGGACACGATCACTCGCGCCATCGACGTTGCGGAGCTGGCACGCCTTTCGTTCTGGGACGCGTTGATAGTCGCTGCGGCAGAGCAAAGCGGTGCAGGGCGCTTGCTATCCGAGGACCTGAGTCATGGTCAATTGATCGGAAGCGTGCGCGTGGAGAACCCCTTGAGAACGTGAGTTCCCAAGGGGGGGTGCCGGCGTTACTTGATCGAATCCAGGAACGGAATGAACACCTTCTTCGCGATGTCCCCGTTGTTGAGCTCTTCATTCATGAAGTGCCCGTTGCCCTGCAGGCCGTAGGCTTCGAGGCGCGCCAGCTTCGCGCTCGCGCCGAGCTGGTTCAGCGTGTGCACCGAGCAGTGCACGGTGGGCGTGAACATCGGCGCGGAATTCGGCGCCACGACAAACAGCACGGGCTTGCCGGCGAAGGCAGGTACCGTGCGTACCGAGGCCTTGGGCTGCAGCTGGCACTTGGCGAGACCGGGGCCTTCCGAAGCCAGTTCCTCCATCGCGATCTTCTCGCCGGCGGCCAGTGCCGGCTTGAACGTGATCAGCGAAGAAAGGTTGTCGGTGATGCCCATGGCCGGCTCGATGGCCAGCACGCCCTTCACCTTGTCCGGACGGGCCGCCATCGCAAGCCAGCCGGAGGGACCTCCCGCCGAGTGCGTGACGACAATCGCCGGACCGATACGGTCCAGCAGTTCACCCAGGTTTTCCTTGAGCACCGCGTTCGGCACGGTGGGACCCGGCTCGGAGCTCGCCGTGTGCTGGATCACTTCCTTCGAATTTGCCGCGCCGCCGCCCGGATACTGCTTGCTCTGCACAGTGAAGACATTGGCAATGAACTCGGTGGTCGGCTGTTCGCCCAGCGGACCGTAGCTGCGCACATTCGGTGAGCGGCCATGCGCGGGGCGGTCGACGAAGTACACGTCGTAGCCCGCAGCGAGGAAATAGTCGAGCCAGCCGTCGCGACCGTCGGGTGTGCCCATGTAGTCCGTCGCCTGCCCACCACCGCCGTGCACCAGCACCAGCGGGTAGGGGTGGCGCTTGTTCGCCACCAGCTGGAAGCCCACGTGCATCTGGCCTTCGATGGCGGTGCCAGGGCCCGGAGGACCGAAGCCGGTGCGGCCCGCCTGAACGGGCGTCGTGCGCGCGCCCACCCAGAAGAAGCCCTGGTCGCGCAGGGAGATCGGACCGGCCTCACCGCCCGCCCCAAACGCAGCAACCGACGCAAGCTGCGCAAGACAGGCGAATAGCGCAATTCTGGACTTCCTCATGACCGGGCCCCCGAATACTGTTGTTGAAGGACCCGATTGTACCCAGTCGCGGCCTTCGCGCTATTCCTGGGCGTCCCTGACAATGATCCGTGCACCGCGGTGGTAGGTGCCGTAGGCGCCTGCCCAGTCGATCAGCACGACGAGCCGGTTGCGAAAGCCGATGAGGAAGAAGATGTGCGCGAGGAGCCAGAACCACCACGCAAGGAAGCCCGAGAACCGCACCTTGCCCAGATCCACGACAGCCGCCATGCGTCCGATGGTGGCGAGCAGGCCGAAGCTGCGATGACTGAATGACCTGGGCGGCGTGCGGCCCGTGACGCGCGCGCCGATTACCTTCGCTACGTAGGAGCCCATCTGCTTTGCGGCCGGTGCAATCCCCGGCACCGGCCCCGTGGGCAGTGTCAGCGAAGCGAGGTCGCCAGCGACGAAAACCTCCGGATGACCCGGTAGCGAAAGATCCGCAGCGACCGGCACCCGCCCGTTGCGATCCAGGGGAACACCCAGCTGGCGACCGAGCGGTGAGGCCGTCACACCCGCGGCCCAGAGCACCGTGCGCGCGGTGAGCGATTCCTCGCCGATCTTCACGCCCTGGCCATCGACGTGCGTGATCGCGCGCCCCTTCATCACCTGCACGCCGAGCCGCTCCAGCTGTCGTTCGGCGCTCGCCGACAATTCTTCAGGGAACGCAGGCAGACACGCGGGGCCCAGCCTCCACCAGCACGATGCGCGCTTTCGTCGGGTCAATGCGCCGGAACTCGCGCTTCAGCGTGTGGCGCGCGATCTCGGCCAGCGTGCCCGCCAGCTCCACGCCGGTGGGGCCCGCGCCGACGACGACGAACGTGAGCTGCGCGGCGACATCCGCCGGATCCGCCGACGCTTCCGCGTTCTCGAAGGCGGAAAGTATCCGCGCCCGCATCCTCAACGCATCGTCGAGCGTCTTGAGCCCCGGCGCCCATTGCGCCCAGTCATCGTGGCCGAAGTAGGCGTGCGATACGCCCGAGGCCACCAGCAGGTAGTCGTAGGCATGCATGCGACCCTCGGCGCGCACTTCACGGGCCGCCACGTCGATGCCGTCGACTGTGGCCTGCAGCACCGTGACATTGGCCTGGTTGCGCAGGATGTGGCGCAGCGGCGCGGCGATCGAGGGCGCCGCGAGGCCGGCGGTGGCCACCTGGTAGAGCAGCGGCTGGAAGGTGTGATGGTTGTTGCGGTCGAGCAGCAGGATGTCCACCGGCGCCTTCGCCAGTCCGCGCACGGCCCACAGCCCCGCGAAGCCGCCACCGATCACGATGACACGGGGTCGAGCCTTCAAGGGTGCATCAACCCGTGCCATGGCTGGATCGCAGCAGTTCGCGCCGCTCGTGCGTCCCGAACAGGTCGAGGAAGTTGTTGAACGCCTTCTCCGCCAGCGGCTGCATCGCTGCGAGCCGCGCGGTGGTGGCGTTGCGGATCGACGCTTCGTCCTGGCCGATGCCCGCGGCCGCGAGTTCGTCCCGATAGGCCGGCAGTCTCAGCCAGCGCTCGATCAGCGCGGCATCGGCCTCCAGGTGGAACTGGAAGCCATAGGCGTTCGACCCGTAGCAGAAGGCCTGCTGCTCGCAGGTGTCGGTGCTCGCCAGCTGCACGGCACCCGAGGGCAGGTCAAAGCCGTAGCTGTGCCACTGGAACACCGGCGCGCGCTCACCGAGATGCCCCAGCACGCGATCCTCGCGGCCGTGCGCTGTGGTGGCCAGTTCATACCAGCCGATCTCCGGCTGCGCATGCCGCACGATCGGCGCGCCCGAGCACATGGGCCAGCAGCTGCGCGCCGAGGCAGATGCCCAGCACCGGCTTGCCCTGGTGCAACGCCGCCTCGATGGCGAGCAGTTCGGTCTTCAGGTGCGGCAGGCGATGCTGGTCTTCCACGTTCATCGGGCCGCCCAGCACGACCAGTCCGTGGTAGCGGTCCACGTTCGGCTGCGCATCCGGATGCCGCTGGAAATTGTGGAAGCGGATGCGATGGCCACGCGCGCGGATGCGCGCGTGCAGCGTGCCGAGCGGCTCGGCGGCGACGTGCTGGAAGACCATCAGGCGGGGCATGCAGAGGGCAACATAGCATTGCCCGCATGCAGGGATCACGCGGCGTCAGTCGCAGACATTCGGGTCCGGAACCGAGGACTCCTGCGTCTTGCCTTCCTTCATGTCATCGAACAGATGGCTGTTGGGTTCTGGCAGCGGACCCAGGTTGCAGCCGAAGAAGCCGAGGCCGACGACGCAGCGCTCGCCAAGCCGCACGAAGGGCAGGGGAATGGGCGTCCGCGTCAGGCCGGCACGCGGAAGCTCCGGGTTCCACACGAAACTGGATTCAGGCGGCTCGCAGGGTTTGCGCATCGCCGGCGGAGGGGAGCTGAAAGTGTCAGGGCCTTCGCGTTGTGCGGCTTGACGACGGGCTACTGCCGTCGCTTCACTCTGCCAGTCGGTCAGCGGCGCTACTGGCGTGATGGCCCTGGAGGGTTCGAGCGTCGGTGAAACCTCGACGGATTCCGGCAAGGGTTGTGTCGGTGCAGCTTGGGGCGTGCCCGGGCGGACCGTTTTCGGCGGCAGGGGCGCCGTGGGTGGCACGGGCAACGGAGGATCGATCCAGAGCCCGATGAATGCGATCGAGTCCTCGGCAGCGCGCGGGCGGATGCGGCTGCCAGAAACGAGCAACAAGACGATCAAACCATGCACGGACAGCACCAGCCCGATCACGACCACGCGTGGCGGGCGGGCCGGTCGGGCGGGGAGGCGGGGCATCACCGTCAGACGGGGCAAGGAACCCGGGGTTCCTTTCCCGGGTCCAAACACAGGACAGGCCCCGTTTTCGCGGGTCCAAGAGGGTTGAACATGAGGTTCGTGAGCAGGTTGGGCGTGATGGCTGCAGTGGCTGCGATCTCGGCGGCCGCCATTTCACAGAATGCGGGAACGCCGGCCAAATCGGCGGATGAGGCGAAGAAGGCCATCGAGGCCCGCCAGCAGGTGTTCAAGGACATGAAGAAGGCCAACGACGTGATGAGCGCGATGCTGAAGAACCAGCGCGAGTTCGATCCGGCGCTGGTGGCCACCAGTGCGGCGCAGATCCAGGAGCTGTCCGCGAAAATCCCCGGCGCCCATCTGGTCGACACGCGCCAGTTCCCGGACATCAAGACCGCGGCGCGCGAGAACATCTGGGTCAGCCTGGCGGATTTCAAGACGAAATCCGACGACACGGCCAGGGCCGCGGCGAATGTCGTTGCGGTGGCCAAGGGTGGCGAGAAGGGCGCCACGTTCAAGGCCATCGGGGCCATGGGCAAGTCCTGCGGGGCCTGCCACGACGCATACAAGACGTCGAAATAGCCCCAGCCGCGGATTCCGTATTGCCTTCGCGCGCCGGTTGCTGTTCCATGCGGGGCCAGCTTCCGGCGGGCCTGTAGCACAGCGGTTAGTGCAGGGGACTCATAATCCCTTGGTCGTAGGTTCGAATCCTACCGGGCCCACACATTCGCCGAACTCGACGGTATCCGATGAAGTCCAGCTACGAGTGCAAGGGCAAGCTCTGGCGGTATCCCGGCGCGAAGGCCTCCTGGTACTTCATCACGCTGCCCGTGAAACTTTCGCGCGAGATCAAGGCGGTGGACGCCGGTCCTCATCGAGGCGGCTTTGGCTCGCTGCGCGTTCAAGCGACGATCGGCGGGACCACCTGGGCTACGTCCATCTTCCCCTCGGCATCCGCGAACGCATACCTGCTGCCGGTGAAGGCGCAGGTTCGCAAGGCGGAAGAGCTCCTCGTGGGCAAGTCCGTTGCCCTGAAGCTTGAAGTCAGTCGACGGGCGTGACGACCCGCCGGCGCACGGCAAGCGGTTACAGCACGGTAGCCGCTTGCAGCGGCAAGGCCACGATGACGAAGAAAGTGAGCGTTGCGGCGCAGGTGCTGAAGGCAAGCAGGTAGATGCGTTTCATGTTCCGTTCCCCTGGAGTGTCGAGGTGAGCCTGCTTGTCCAGATGCGGCCCGTGGCGCTCTTGGATGCACCGAGGGCAGGAGATGTAACCAGTTGTTTCAAATCCCGGGGTGGCGCAGGCCTGCCCTATACTCGGCGGGCGAATTCACCCGGAGTCCCGACCATGAAAGCCCCGGTCCGCCGCCCTGACATTGGTTGGCCTGCTGGCCGTGCTCAGCCTGTCGCCCGCTACCCCCGTGGCCAGCGCCGCAGAGCCGGCGGGCAATTGCCCCGCCTACCTCGACCACGAGTTCCGCAAGCTGCATTCCTCCAAGTCGGTGAACCTGTGCGAGGCCTTTGCCGGCAAGCCGATGCTGATCGTCAACACGGCGAGCCACTGCGGCTACACGCCGCAGTTCAAGGGCCTGGAGGCCGTGCACGCGAAGTACAAGGACAAGGGCCTGGTCGTCATCGGTTTTGCATCGGATGACTTCAACCAGGAAGACAAGGACGAGGCCAAGGCCGCCGAGACCTGCTTCGTGAACTTCGGCGTGACGTTCACGATGCTGGCCCCGCAGCATGTGAAGGGTCCCGAAGCCAACCCCGTATTCAAGGAACTGGCGAAGCAGACCAAGGCGCCGGGCTGGAACTTCAACAAGTACCTCGTGCGCGCCGACGGCACGGTGGTACAGCAGCTGGACAGCAAGATCGCGCCGGATTCGCCGCAGTTCACTGCGGCCATCGAGAGCCTGCTTAACTAGCGCTTCGCTGGTCGGGCCAGATCCCAGAACAGCGCGTCGATGCCGATGCGGATGCCCGGGTCGGCGCTCCAGTTGTATTCGTTGTCCCAGCGCACCAGCGGCTCGACGTACCAGTACAGCCAGCGGCGTGAGGCCGGGCGCCGGAAGAACAAGCCGACTTCGTAATACTCGATGTCCTTGACCTCCTCGCCGCCGCTGGCGAGCAGGCGCACACCCCAGCCGCGACCAATGTCCTGTGCGCGCAGGTAGGAGCCATACCGGTCGGGCACGATCAGCGCGTCCGCCTGCGCGTAGATCAGGGTCTGGGTCCACTGGATCCGGTCGCGGTCGCTGCGGAACTTCGCGAACGACGTGGACCGGAACAGGTGGTTCCCGGCCCACCGGTCAAACGTGGCCGCGCCCACGTACCCGAGCCCTTCGTCGGTCTCGGCAAACAGTTTGACCAGCGGATAGAAGTCCCAGTTCCGCAGTCTGTACTGCTCCCGCCAGCGCACCGAGGCAAATGCGACCGGGGGCACGTCCAGCTTCACTCCCAGGTCGAAATTGATCTGCTTCAGGGCTTCGAAACGCACACCGGCGCGCAGCGAGTTGTCGCTGCGCGCGTCGCGCGGCGCTTCGTCCAGGTCATTGCTGGTCACGAAGACACGCAGCCGATCCTCGATGTTCGGCAGCCGCAGCGCGATGTCCAGGTCGGCCGTGAAGTCGAGCTCGAGACCGTCGCTCCGGTCCACCGACTCGAGCACCAGGCCGAGGCGAAACGGAGCGGCGGGAACCGGCTTCAGCTCCTTCTCTTTCGAGGCGAACCGGTTGTCGGTTGCCTCGACGGTCCCCTGCGCCCATGTGTAGATCCGGTCGTGCAGGTGATCGAGCCGCTCGCTGAAATCCAGCGGTGGCGGTGCGTCCTTGTGCAGCTGGCGGATTTCCTCCACCGAAAGCTCCGAGGGGCGATTGCGGGTGGAGAGGGAGGCCGGCCCACTCGCGGTGGCCTGGACACTCTCGGCGGCCGCTCCGCTCTCCTCGGCCGCGCTCTCGCCTGCCGCCACCCCGGGCGGTTGGGGAGCCACTTCAGGCGGCGGCTCGTGGCGAGCCGTCGCGCAACCAACCAGATCGAGGGCCGCAAAGGCGAGCAGAATCGGAAATCGCATCGGGCGATATGCTAAGCATTCCCGCGCGGCTCCGGTGCCCAATTGGACGCAATCAACAGCAAGAGGATTCTGACGATGAACCGACGAACCCTGCTCTGGACTGTGCTTGCCTGCTGTGCCTCGTCCGGGCTGCCCGCCGGCGAGGCAGCGCATGCTGCGGATGCCGCCCTGCCGCGCATCGGACTGATTGGCTCCGGCAATGTGGGCAGCAACCTGGGACGCGCCTGGACTCGCGCGGGGTACGAGGTGATGTTCTCCTCGCTGGACCTCGAGGCGGACAAGCGGCTCGCGGCGCAGGTGGGACCGAAGGCGAGCGCCGGAACCACGCTACAGGCTGCGGCGTTCGGCGATGTCGTCGTCGTGGCCGTTCCGTACGGGGCACTGCCTGCGCTGGGCAGGTCGCTGGGCAGTGCGCTGCAGGGCAAGGCGGTGATCGATGCCAGCAATCCGTTCCCGGCGCGCGATGGGGACATCGCGGTCGAGGCGCGAGAGAAAGGGGCGGGTGAGGTTTCCGCCCGTCTGTTGCCCGGTGCACACATCGTGCGTGCCTTCAATGCCGTCGGCGCCGCACGGATGAGCGTGATGCACGAGAATCCGGGCAAGGTCGGCATGCCTATCGCAGGCGATGATGCGCAGGCCATTGCGAAGGTCTCGCGCCTGATCCGCGACATCGGCTTTGAACCGGTGCTGGTGGGCGGGCTGGCCAAGGGGCGATACCTGATGCCTGGCACGCCGCTCGCGGGCGAGCATTCGCCCGATGAGATCCGCAGGATCGCCGCGACGTTGGACTAGTCTCGGGCGAGGTCCCAGAAGAGCGCGTCGATGCCGATCCGGATGCCCGGGTCGGCATCCCAGCGATAGTCGCGATCCCAGCGCACCAGCGGTTCGACGAACAGGTACAGCCAGTCGCGCCCCATCGGGCGCCGGAAGAACACGGCAGCTTCGTAGTAGTTCACTTCGCGCGAAAACTCCCCGCCGCTGGCCAGCAGGCGCACGCCCCAGCCGCGGCCGACGTCGGTGGCCCGCACGAAGGACTCGTAGCGGTCCGGCTGGATCAGTTCGCGCGCGTGCGCGTAGATCAGCGTCTGCGTCCATTCGAGCCGGTCCTGGCTGCTGCTCCAACGCGCAAACGAAGAGGAGCGCAACAGGTTCCGTCCCTGCCAGCGGTCGAAGGTGGCCGCCGCGACATAGCCCAGGCCGTCGCTCGATTCGACGAACAGCTTGGCAACCGGATAGATGTCCCAGCTGCCCGCCGTGTATTGCTCCGCCCAGCGCAGCGATGCGAACGCCGTGGGCGGCACGTCGAGGCGGACACCGACTGAAAAGTCCAGCGGTCGTGCCAGCTCGGCGCGCATTCCCGCGCGCAGCGCAGAGTCCGTGCGCGCGTCGCGGGGCGACTCGTCCAGTTCGTCACTGGTGACGAAGAAGCGAAACCGGTCTTCCAGGTTGGGAAGGCGGACCGAGATCTCGAAGTCCACGTCGAGGTCCGTCTTCCAGCCATCGTCGCGGTCCAGTAGTTCGAAGGCCATGCCGAGCCGGAACGGCGCGGCCTGAACAGGCTTCAGCTCCCGCTCGCTGTCCGCCAGCCAGTTGTCGGTCGCCTCGACGATCACCTGGACGCCCGTGTAGATCTCGTCGTGCGCCCAGTCCAGCCTCTCGTCGAAATCCTCCGGCGGCGGCGCCGCGTCGCGCAACGCACGGATCTCCGGCACGGTGTGGCTCGACGGCACCACGCGCACCGATTGCGCAGTGCTTTCCCTGACCGTGACTTCGATGGGTGGAACATCCGCTGCCATGATCGCCGGCGTCAGTACGAAGCCGAGCAGGCCGACAATGATCGCAGCAGCGGCAGTCATGGGACGGCCACACCTCTTTTCAGAACGAAGCGATGCGCTCGAACACCCAGTAGCTGGCGATTCCGCCGATCGCATAGGGCGGCACGAGCCACAGCCATTGCGGGAGCGGCATGCGCAGCCTGACCCAGAGCCAGCGACAGGCAGCGACCGACTGCCAGCACGACGGCGATGAAGATCAGCTGGCCCGCCTCGACACCGACATTGAAGAACAGCAGCGCGGTCGGAATCGCATTGTCCGGCAGTCCCACCTCGGCCAGCGCACCGGCAAAACCCAGTCCGTGCAGCAGTCCGAACCCGAAAGCGATGATCCAGGGATGGTGTTTCGCAAGGCCAGCCTTGCCGCGTCGCGCCTGGATGACCTCGGCAGCGACAAAGACGATGGAAAGCGCGATCAACGCCTCCACCGGCGGGCCGGGCACGTGGATCACCCCCAGCGTAGCGAGCGCCAGCGTGATGCTGTGCGCCAGCGTGAAGGCGGTGATGGTCCACAGCAGTTGCCGCAGGCTTCCGACCAGCAGCATCAGCGACAGCACGAACAACAGGTGATCGATGCCGACCAGGATGTGGTGGACGCCGAGCACCGTGTAGGTCCGGGCCACCTCGAACCCGCCGGGCGAAGCCGTCGGCGTGAAGCGCGGCTGCGCCGGCCGCAGGCGTTCGAGTTGCGTCGTGCCGTCAAGGCGCTCAAGCCTCGCGAGCACTTCGATGCGCTGGTCCGGCAGGTCGGGGAACTCGATCACCTGGCCGGCCAATCCGTCCTCCGCCCGGATGCGCCAGCGCTGCACCATCGCGCCGTCTGCGTAATTGCGGTGTATCGATCCGACCACCACGACCTGCGGGGGGAAAACCGGGCGCAGCCGCAGCGTCGTTTCCTCGTCAAGGGCCGGCAGCTTCCACAGCACGTCCCAGTGCGCCTCATCGACCTGGGTCAGCTGCAGGTAAGCGGGTTTGAACTCGTCGGCTCGGAGCGGAGCGATGCCCGGCGCGAGCAGCAGCATGACGGCGAGCAGCGCGCGCGCCGCGACTGCACTCATGGCGTGGCGGCGCCCGGCATGTGCACCGTCACGTCGTACCGCTCACGCAGGCGGCGATAGTTCTCCTCAAACGCCCTGCGTCGCCGGTCTGCTTCCCAGTCACGCTCGACTGCCTGCCGCACCTGCGCCAGCTCGGGCAGGCTGGCCGGCTCCCGCGCGGAGATGCGTACCAGGTGCAGGCCGAACGCGGAAGCAACCGGACCCTGCCAGCTCCCGACCGGCAGCGTCTCCAGCTGCGATGCGAACTCCTGGCCGAAGCTGCGCGCCACGAGGTCGAGTGCCTGCCGGGTCCCGGACCTTGGCAACAGCGTGGACTGGCCATGGCGCTCCGGATCGGCGCCCCGATCGAGAGCGGCGCGTGCTGCCTCGATGCGCTGCGCCCGTTGCGTGTCGGGACCCTGCGGCCCGAGATAGACCTGCTCGAAACTGACCAGTGGTGGCTGGCGAAAACTGTCCGGATGGGCCTGCAGCCATGCCTCGAGGTCCGCATCGGTCGGCGCCTTGTCGCCAGAGAGTTCCTCCGCGATCACATCGAGCTTCTGGCGCACGCGCCGGCGGATCACGACATCGTCCTCATCCAGCCCGAGCGCCAGGCCCTCGCGATAGAGGATCTCGTCTTCGATATAGCCGTCGACGAGTCCCTGCAGCTCGACGGGCTGTGGAGGGCGGTTCCAGGTAGCTTCGAACTGGCGCGCGAGATCCTGGATACGGGCCGCGTCGACGACGATCTCGTCAACGTTGCCGCCGGGGTTGAGACGCGCGTAGACCAGAAACAGCAGCAGCCCGATCAGCAGGAAGTGCAGCAGGGGCTCGCGGAGAAGGGTGCGAATCACGCGGGAGACCAGGCGCGGCAATCCGACGGCAGTACGCCGGATCGCGCGTTCACCAGGCTTGCGGCTATTACTTCGCGGGCGCCATGGCTGCCGTTCCGGCGCGCGCCGGGTAGCTCTGGAAGAGCAGCGGCACCGCGCGGTCGATGGCCGGGCCAGGGTTCTTCAGGGACTCTTCCTTGAGCCGACCCTCGCCGATTCCTTCCCAGACCAGTTGCTTGCGCTTCGCGTCCACCACATCGATGTTCGCCGTGCCCACCTTGTAGTGCACGGTCTGGACATCGTTCGCGTACATCGGTGCATACATCCCACCCCGGTAGCCGTAGTAACCCATGCCCATCGGGGCGGCGCTCGGCATGCTCTGCACGTCTGTCTGCGTGCGGGATGAAACATTGAAGTTCACCAGCAGGTCCGGGTTGGCCTGGTTGAGCACATAGCCACGTGCTTCCATCTCGCGCGTGATGGCGCTCTTGAAGTGGCTGGTCACCAGGGTGGAGTAACCGGCGCTGTCCGTTCCCAGTTTGTCGACGAAACCAAACGTCTTGTACTGGGAGAAATCGGCAGAACGGTCGTAGTCGGACCGCAGGTCCGGACCGGAGGCGCAGGCGGCCAGCAGGGTGACCAGGGCGAGCAGGGCGAAGGAGTGCTTCTTCAACATCGGGAGATCCTCGGAGCAGGTGCGTTTCATTGCCTTGGCAGTTGAGTGGCTCGTCGCCATAATCGGCAAGGCTGGGGTCGCAAGATTACTGCCCCGGCGCAGCCAAGGCCATAGCGGAAGGGAACGATGTGCAACTCGAACCGTCGACAACGGCGCGTGGGATGGGCATTGGCGGTACTGCCGCTGCTGGTTGTCGCGTCGGTGGCGCGCGCGCAGGCCCCCGCACCCACTCAAGGTGATCTGTCGCCGGGTTCCTATCGATCGGCCATTGTGGTGCTGGTTGATGACGCCCGATTGCGCACGGAGATGGAGGACTCGCTGGTTGCAAAGGCGCGATCGCACGGATTCGACGCCATGGCCAGCCACCTGCAGGTCGCGGATGTCCGCGACTTCACGGGTGTTGCGACGCCTCCCGCGTTGCGCAGCCAGGGTGTCAACGTGGTCGTGATGCTGCGGCCCGCAGCGGTCGGCGCCGGGGCATCGCTTGAGTCCGTGCGGGATTCGCTGCCAGCGGGGCTGTACTCGCAGATGCGCGAGTTCGCTTCGCATTCGAGCGGCGTGGATGCCGACGACCTCATCGCCGTGGTCCATGTGGCCATCTACTCCGTGGCCAGGGACGAGCCGCGGCTCGTGACGGCCGGTGCCGTCTGGCTCAGTGAGCCGGTGGCGAGCCGCCAGGCGGGCATCGAGCGGCTGGAGGACATGCTGCTGCAGAACGTGGAAGCCGCGCGCGCGCAGATCCGCAGTCATCTCGACGAAGCCGCTTCCCGGTAGCCCGGCCTTGAAGCCGCAGCTGCACGTCCGCATCGATTTCTCGAGCCAGTGTTCACTCGGCCCGGGCAAGGTGAGCCTGCTGGAAGCCATCGATCGCGCCGGTTCGCTGTCGGCAGCGGCGCGCGAGCTCGGCATGAGCTACCGGCGTGCCTGGTTGCTGCTGCACAGCGTGAACGAAGGCTTCCGCGAACCGGCGGTCGAGCTGTCGGTGGGCGGCAGCGAGGGTGGCGGGGCACGGCTTACGGATTTCGGAAGGCAGCTGATCGACGAGTACCGGCGCTTCGTGGCGGCAGCGACGGCGCTCGCGCAACAGGGCTTCGGTTCACTGACCGCGGAAGGCGAGGCCGCTGGCGCGCGTTCCACACCCCGCGCGCCGCGTCGCCCGGTCAGTCGCTCGCTGCGCCCGCCAGGTCCTGCGGGTACCGGACGTCGCAACGGGAAATCGCGACCGCCGCGCTGATCAGCTGGCGCGCCGCAGCTTGATGTGCAGTTCCTGGCGGTGATAGTCGATCACCAGCGTGTCGAGCAACCCCAGGATGTCCATGCCGATCACGAGTGCCGGCTCCTCGCCGATGTCCCATCGCTCGAAGATGTGCATGTCGCCAAAGGTCACGTGCGCGTCACGGATCGAGATCTCGCCGATCTCGATCGGCGTGATCTGCACGCCGATTCCGGTCTGCATGTCGCCGGTGGCGCCCGTGATCTCGTCCTTCGACTGCTGCTTGCGGTTGATCTGCCGCTGCAGCGCGAAGCGCAGCGCTTCATTGCCGAGGCTCGCCTGTGCGCCGGTGTCGATGATCGCGCGCACCGGCAAGCCGCCCGCCCGCGCGTTGACCACCAGCAGGTTCAGCGGATCCTTCCGGAAAGGGATGGTCTCGAAGCCGGCGGCGGCGCGTCGGTTGCGTGAAAGCGAGATGTTGATGAAGTCGTTGCGGAAGTCGATGTAGATCCGCTTGTTTTCCATCCCGAGCATGCCGAGCAGTCCCTCGGCGCCGCCGAACGCATCGGCGATGATCGGCAGCACGGATGGACCCACGCTCAGGTCGCCCACGCTGATGTTGTCGACAACGATGGTCGGGGCAACCGCTTTACCCGTCACTCCCAGCAGCATCACCGGGGGCGACACGTCCGTGCGAAGGCGCAGGCTCTGCACGACGTTCATGTTCACTGCCGAGCGCATTGCCCCGGAATCGAGCACCAGGCGGAACGGACCCTGGCCGTTGATCATCACCGGCACCCAGACGCGGCCGATGCGGTCACGCTGCGTCGGAGCGACGTAGCGCGGCTCCGGCGCGACGACGATCACTTCCGAAAGCTCCTCGTCGACGGCGGGCGCGGCTGCAGGCGAATCGATTGCGCCCGCCGCGGGCAGCGTCAGCGCCAGGGTCGCTGCGGCAAGCCAGGACCGTCGCATCGACTTACCAGATGAGATCGTCGGGTACGACATGGTCCTTGTAGGGATCGTTCGGGTCGGGACTCTCGCCCGGCACGTTGAGGTGGACCACGGCGCGCTCGACGCGCGCCCGTATCTCGGTGGCGATCCCTTTCGGCACGAACGCATAGCGCCCTTCATTGCGCACGATGGCCAGGCTTCCGTCCACCAGCTGCTGGCGCAACTCCGGTGTCACCGCGATGCGGCTGATTTTCTGGCCGTCGAGGAAATTGTAGAAATCCTCGGTTTCGACGCGCGGTACCTGGTGTTGCTCCACCAGCTGGCGGATCTGCGCGTACCTGGCGCGGCGCTCGGACTTCTCGCGCGCCTTCAGTTGCCGGGCCCGGTCCAGTTCCGCATCGCGCGCGGCCTTTTCTGCCGCAGCGCGGCGGGCAGCCAGCTCACCCGCCGAGGGCTGCGGGCCCTGCCTGCCTTGCCGCGTGGGCGACTGCGACCCGCGACGATGATCGCGCTCCGCGCGCTCGGCATTCTTTGCCTGCTGCTCGCTGACCAGGCCGGCCTTGAGCAGCTGTTCCCGCAGGGAAAGACTCATTCCAGCGAGTTTACTCCGGGCCGTGGAAGGGCGTGTAAAATCGGCCTCCGATGCGCTGCCTGCCCCGCCTTTTGTCCCTGCTCCTGTTGGCCCCGGCGATGGCAGGGGCCGCCGAGACCGTTGCGCTGGCCGAGCGCATTCAGCGTCTTGAGGATGTGGTAGTGCAGGGCGACATGCCATTCAGTGATCCGCTGGCCGAACCGGCGACCCAGGAGACAGAGGCGAAATGACCACGATGAATTCGACGACAGGCCTTCGGGTACGCACAGTGCTGAGGCGCGGTGCTGCGTTGCTGTTGCTCGGCGTGCTGCCCATGGCGCTTCAGGCAGTGCCGGACGCCACTGGCAACGTCACGAGCACGGCAGCGCCCGACATCTCGGCGGATGCGGCGATGTCCGCGCGGCTGAACTACAACATCGGCTACGAGCAGTTCGAGAAGGCGCAGGCTGCTGAAAAGCAGGCGAGCGCACTGCAGGGCGCCAAGGCGAAGGCCGCACAGGAGCAGGCACTGGCCGGCTACGCCGAGGCTCGCGCGAAGATGGAACTGGCGGTCAAGGCCGATCCGAACCTGAAGGAAGGCTGGAACCTGGTCGGCTACACGAGCCGCCGGATGGGCGACTACGCGCATTCGCTGGAAGCCTACGAAAAGGCGCTGGCGCTCGATCCGAAGTATCCCGAAGCGATCGAGTACCGGGCCGAGGCCTATCTCGCGCTCAATCGGCTCGAGGACGCCAAGACGTCCTATCTCGCGCTGTTCGCCGCGGCCCCGGCACAGGCAGCGGTGCTGCTGGACAGCATGAAAGCCTGGCTCGCGGCAAACCGCAAGCCGCCGGCTGGCGTCAGCGCCGAGGAGCTCTCGGCCTTTGCCGCCTGGGTGGAAGAACGCGCCGGCGTCGCGCAGAAGACCGCGTCGCTGCGGCCTGGCATGGCTGCACCGGTTCGCGACTGGCGCTGACCATGGCTGCCGGCGCGCGCGTCGCGCTGGTCTCGTGCGTTGCTGCATGCACCGTGGTGGCGCTCGCCGCCACGGCCGTCGCTGCGGGAGCGGAAGTCGCGTGGCGCCGCCTTCCGCAAGGTTTCCCGGCGCCGGTGGTTCCTGCGGACAATCCCGTCAGCGCTGAACGCGTGATGCTCGGCGAGCAGCTGTTCGGCGACCGGCGATTGTCCGTGACCGGCGAGCATGCCTGTGTCAGCTGCCATGATCCGGTGCACGCGTTCACCGACCGCCAGCCACGCTCGATCGGCGCGCAGGGCCAGCGGCTGCGCCGCAATGCACCGAGCATCCTGTACAGCGCCTGGAACCCGTCCCTGGGCTGGGATTCCCCGGGCAGTCGTTCGCTGGAATCGCAGATGCTGATTCCGCTGTTCGCCTCTCATCCTGTGGAACTCGGGCTGGCCGGCGTTGAAGCGCGCGTGCTGGCGCTGCTGCAGGCCGACGCGTCAATGCGCCAGCGCTTCGAGGAAGCCTTTCCGGGGGAGCGTGATCCGGTGACGATGGACAACGTGATCCGCGCCATCGCCTCGTTCGAGCGGACACTCGGCGAAGGCAGCTCCGCTTTCGACCGCTACGTTTTCGAGGCCGATCGCGACGGAATGAGTCCGTCGGCACTGCGCGGACTGGACCTGTTCTTCGGTGGGCAAGCGGGCTGTTCAGGCTGCCATTCGGGCATGGCCTTTTCCGGGTCACTGCGCAGCGTCGAGCAACCCGACGCCGAACCCGGCTTTGCCGACAACGGGCATGGCACGGAAGGACCGGCGCGTGTGCCGTCGTTGCGCAACGTGGCGGTGACCGGGCCGTACATGCGCGACGGCGCACTGCCCACGCTGGCGGCAGTAATCGACCACTACGACCGGGGGAGTTCCGGGGGGATGCAGCCGTCGTCGCCGCCACTGCCGGCGCTGCACCTCACGGCGGAGCAGAAGGCCGATCTGCAGGCCTTCCTCGAAAGCCTCACAGACCGGCCCTTTGAAGGGTTGCTCAGTCGGCCCTGACGGCCTCGATCGAGATCGGGATCTTCACGTCCATCTTGAAGCCGAAGTTCTTGCCGTAGCTGACGCCGAAGTCCTCGCGGTTGATCATCGCCACGGCATCCGCGCCGCAGGTTTCCTTCTTGCTCATCGGATTGGGCTTGCACAGGAAGCTGTTGATCTTCAGCGTCACCGGCTTGGTCACGCCGTGCATGGTCAGGTTGCCCTGCACCTCGGTCGGTGCGCCGGCCTTGAAGCCTGCCAGCTTGCCGCTGAAGGTGGCCGTCGGGAATTTCGCCACGTCGAGGATGTCCGCCGAGCGCGCGTGCTCGTTCATCTTGTCGTGGCCGAAGTCGATGGTGGACATGTCCATCGTCACCTCGACCGTGCCGTTGCCGGCCGCGGCGTCCATCACGATCTTGCCGGTGGTCGACTTGATCTTGCCGCGCCACAGCGACAGGCCACCCATGTGGTCGGCCTCGAACGAGGGATAGGTGTGGGCGGAGTCGATGTTGTAGGTCACGGGCGCGGCCTGGACAGCGACCACGGCGATCGAACCGGCAACGAAAGCAGCAAGACGTCTCATGAAGGAATCCTCCTGGACTGGGGAGGGGCAAAATACCCCGGTTTCGACAGCGCGTCGACAACTTGCCTAGAATGGCGCCGATGAAGCGCCTGGACCACCTGCTGCTGAACAACCGCAACTGGGCGCGCACCACGGTGGAGCGCCAGCCGGACTTCTTCGCCAGGCTCATCGCGCAGCAGATCGCCGCGCTACCTGTGGATCGGCTGTGCCGACAGCCGCGTGCCGGCCAACGAGATCGTGGACCTGGCGCCGGGCGAGCTGTTCGTGCACCGCAATGTCGCGAACCTGGTCGTCCACTACCGACCTCAACTGCCTCTCGGTGCTCCAGTACGCGGTCGACGTGCTGAAGGTGCGGGACATCATCGTCACCGGCCACTACGGCTGCGGCGGCATCGCCGCCGCGCTGGAATCGCGCCCGCTGGGCCTGATCGACAACTGGCTGCGGCATGTGCAGGACATCCGCGACCGCCACGCACCGGCGCTGGCACAGGCGGCGGCACTGCGGCCCTCGACCGGCTCTGCGAGCTCAACGTGCTGGAGCAGGCGCTGAACGTCTGTCGCACCACCGTGGTGAAGGATGCCTGGGACCGCGGCCAGCAGGTCGCGGTGCACGGCCTGGATCTACTCGGTGGCCGACGGCCTGCTGCGCGACCTGGAGTTCGGCGCCACCGGCGCGCAGGACAGCACCATGCTGCTGGAGCAGGCGGTGCTGCGCCTGCCGCCCGACACGCCCGTCGGCTGAAGCGCCTCCAGGCGGTCAGGCCAGCGGGGCCGGCGCCCCGGCGACAGGCGTCGTGCGCCTTGCCGGCGGAACGACCCAGCTTGCGCCGCACGAAGTGCTCGAAGTCGTCCATCAGCGTGTAGATCACCGGCACCACGAACAGCGACAGCGCGGTGGAGGCCAGCAGGCCGCCGATCACCGCGGCGCCCATCGGGCGCGCGGAAGCTCGAATCGCCATGCAGCCCGATCGTGATCGGCAGCATGCCGGCCACCATCGCGATGGTGGTCATGATGATCGGGCGCGCGCGCTTGCTGCAGGCGTCGATGATGGCGTCGTAGCGCGACAGGCCGTGCTCGCGCCGCGCCATCACGATGTACTCGACCAGCAGGATCGAGTTCTTCGTCACGATGCCCATCAGCGTGAGCAGGCCGATCAGCGAGGGCAGCGACAGCTCCATGTCCGAAGGCCCACAGCGCCACGATGGCGCCACCCGCGGACGGCGGCAGCGCCGACAGGATGGTGATCGGCTGCACCACGTCGTGGAACAGCAGCACCAGCAGTGCGTAGATGCAGAAGATGCCGATGACCATCGCGAGGACGAAGCCGGTGAAGATGTCGCGCATGATCTCCGCGTCGCCGGCTTCCACCGTGCGCACGCCGGTCGGCAGGTTCTGCATCGACGGCAGGGCGCGCACCGATATCCATGGCCTCGCCAAGCGCGATGGTGCCGCGGTCCGCGGAAATCGTGATGTTGCGGCTGCGGTCGTAGCGCGTGATCTGCGACGGACCGGCGCCGAAGCTGACGTCGGCCACGTTCATCAGCGGCACCGGGCCGTAGCGCGAAGGCACCGGCAGCAGCTTGATCTGCTCGATGTCCGTGCGCGCTTCATCGTTCAGGCGCACGCGGATCGGGATCTGCCGGTCCGGCAGGTTCAGCTTCGGCCAGGTTCTGCGTGACGTCGCCGCTGGTGGCAATGCGCGTGGCCTGGCTGATCGCCGACGTCGTGACGCCGAGTTCGGCGGCACGGTCCGGCAGCGGCCGGATCACCAGTTCCGGCTGCAGCAGGCTGGCGCTGGTGGTCACGTTCGAGAAGCCCGGCAGGTTGCGCATCTCGCGCTCGATGTTCGAGCGCGGCCGCGGACAGCAGCGTCGAATCATCACCGGTCAGTTCGAGCTGCAGCGGGCCGCTGCCGGGATTGCCGCCGCCACCGCCCTGGATGCGCACGCCCGGGAATGGTGCGCAGGTCGCGCGATCATCTTCTGCTGCAGTTGCTGCTGCGAGAGTTCGCGTTCGTCGCGATCGACCAGCGTGACGAAGGCGTTGGCGCTGCGCGGCGTGATCGTGGTCGTGACGCGCACGACTTCCTTGTAACCCGCCAGCTTCTGGCGGATCTGCTCGGACACCTGGCGCGACTCGTCCATGGTGGATCCCGGCGGCAGGCTGACGTTCAGGTTCACGGAACCGAAGTCGTCGCGTGGGCGTGAAGCCCGTGGGCAGCGTGGTCGCCAGCCAGAACGAGCCGATCATCAGTGCGGTCGAGGCGGCCACGGTGATGCGCCGGTGCTCGCAGCGCCCACTTCACCTTCTCGATGTACCAGGCCTTCATCGGGCCGGTGCGTCTCGACGTGGTTGTCCGCCCGCATCAGTCGCGAGGCCATCATCGGCGTCAGCGTGCGCGCCACCAGCAGCGAGAACAGCACCGCCACGGTGGCGGTGAAGCCGAAGGGCTTGAAGAACTCGCCCGGAATGCCGCTCCATGAAGGCCACCGGGATGAACACCGCGCACAGCGTCAGCGAGGTGGCGACCACCGCGAGGCCGATCTCGATGGCGGCATCGGTGGCCGCCTGCAGCGGCGGCTTGCCCATGCGCAGGTGGCGCACGATGTTCTCGACCTCGACGATCGCGTCGTCGACGAGCATGCCGACGACCAGCGACAGCGCCAGCATCGTCAGCGTGTTCATCGAGAAGCCGAACAGGTGCAGCGCCCAGAACGTCGGGATGACGGACAGCGGCAGCGCGGCCGCCGAGATCAGCGTGGCGCGCAATGTCCTGCAGGAAGAGCCAGACGACGATGATGGCGAGGATCGCGCCCTCGACCAGCATCAGCATCGAGCGCGTGGAAGGACTCTCGCGGATCTCCTTGTCCTGCGACCGCGTTGATCTCGATGATGTGGATGTGCGGGTATTTCTCCTGCAGGTCCGCCACGGCGGCGCGCGTGCCATCGGCGACCTTCAGCGCGCCTTCGCCCCAGGCGCGCATCACCTCGAAGCCGATCACCGGCTTGCCGTCGAGCGCGCACTTCCTGGCGCACCTCGGCGGCCTGGTCGCGCACGTCGGCGATGTGAATCGAGCCGCACGTTGCGCCCGTCGCCGCAGCGAGATGGGCAGCGCGGCCAGTTCCTGGACGCTGGAGATCGTGCCCAGCGTGCGCACGTTCTGCTCCTGCGACGCCGATGCGCATCTTCGCCGCCGGGCAGTTCCACCTGGGTGCGGCACCAGCTGGCTGCGAGACATCGCCGGCCGTGACGCCGAGCGCCGCCATGCGGTCCGGATCGAGGTCCACGCGCACCTCGCGCGAGACGCCGCCGATGCGGCGTGACCTGGCCGACGCCGTCGACGCCGCTGATGCTCGCGCATGACGTTGAGGTCGACGAACCACGACAGCTCGGTGTCGGACATGTTGTCCGACGCCACGCGCGAACGTGAGCACCGCGTTGCCGGCCGTGGTGGCGCGCGAGATGATGGGCTCGGTGGCGTCCTGCGGCAGGTCGGGGCGGATGCGCGTCACCGCGTCGCGCACGTCATCCATGGCCTGCGACAGGTCGGTGCCGAACTGGAACTCGATGCTGGTCTGCGAGTTGCCGGTGGTCGACCGTCGAGTTGATGTTCTCGATGCCGACGATGGTCGAGACCGCGTCCTCGACCTTGCGCGTGACCTCGGTTTCCATCTGCGTCGGCGGCACGCCGCGCGTAGCCGACCGATGACGATGACGAACGGGAAGGCGATGTCCGGCTGGTCCTGCACGCCGAGCTTGGGAAAGCTCACGAGCCCGCCGATCACCAGCGTGATGAACAGCATGATGACCGGAACGGGGTTCCGGATCGTCCAGGTAACGAAGTTCATGGCCTGACTCCGCTGACCGGACTGGCAGTGGTCTGGCCTGTCGTGCTCTCGGCAACGCCCTGCTCGGCCACGCGCAATGGTGTCGCCATCCTTGAGGAAGCCGGCGCCCTTGACCGCGACCACGTCCCCGACATTCACGCCGGAGCGGATCTCGACGTATTCGCCATGGATGCCGGCAGGTTCGATGCGCTGGCGCTGGACCGTGTCATTGCCGGCGAGCACGAATACGTAGCTGTAGCCGTCCTGCATCACCACGCTGGCCACGGGCAACAGCACCGCCTCTCCCTTGCCGACCTCGATCTCGCCGCGCGCGAACATGCCGGGACGCGCCAGGCCATCGGTGATGTCCACGTACACGATGCCGGTACGGTTGGTCGCCTGCACCGTCGGGGAAATCGCACGCACCTTGCCGGTGAGCTTCGAGCCGTCGACCGCGGAGATGGTGACTTCCTGGCCAATGGAGATGTTCTTGAGCTCTGCCTCGGGCACCTCGGCGCGCCACTCCACGCGGTTCTGCCGCAGCATGCGCAACATCTCCGCGCCGGCCTGCGCGATCTGGCCGACGCTCACGGTGCGCGAAGTGATCACGCCGCTGTCGGGCGCCGTGACGGTGGCGTAGCGCGCGCGCAGCTCGGCCGTGCGCAGGTCGGCGGCCGCCGTGTCGACACGCGCCTGGGCCGCGATCGCTTCCGCGCGCAGCGTGTCGAGGTCCGCGGCTGAAAGGGCGCCGGTGGCGGAAATCGATTCGCCGCGTCGCAGCGCGGCCGCGGCATTGGCCTGCGAGGCTTCGGCGCTGCGCATTGCGGCGCGCTTGGAGCCCAGGTCCGCCTGCAGCATGTCGCCCGAAAGGCGCACGAGGGCCTGGCCCTTGTTGCACCTTCGTGCCGACATCGACGAGGACTTCCGCAACGCGGTAGCCGCCCACTTCCGAGCCGATGATCACTTCCTGCCACGGGTGGACGGACCCGGTCACCTGCAGGTGGCGCGAGATCTCCTCGGTGCGCACCGTCGAGGTCGTGACCGTCATGGATGCCACGGGAGCGGCGGAATTTCCGTCTCCAGGCTGCCCGCCAGCGTTGCCGCCGGGGCGACGCACCACCACAGGCGACCAGCGCGGTCGCAATTGCGACGACGAGGAGAACTTTTGCTGACGCGCGGGGTCGCAAAGAGAACGCGGTGTGCGCTGGCATGGGTTCAGGCTCGGCTTGTTTGATATCAGGTAACTGATATACTATCAGCTACCTTACAAACCCGGCAAGACAATTCCGGCAAGCGAGTTTGAGAATGTCCCCGACCCTACAGCGGTCATCCGCGCGGGCGCCGGAGGAGCAGGTCGGCTACCTCCTGAAGCGCCTCATGCACCTTTTCCGTCATCTGGTCGACCTGCGCCTGCGCCGCGGGTCGGACCTTTCCTTCGCCCACCTGGTCACGCTCGACCAGATCCAGCAGGAGCCCGGCATTGCGGGCGCGAGCCTGGCGCGGCGCCTGTTCGTCACTGCGCAGACCATGACGGGTCTGCTGCGTCGCCTGGAGCAGAACGGCAGCGTCGAGCGCCGTCCCGACCCGCAGAACCGTCGCGCCGACCGCTGGTTCCTGATGCCGGCCGGCATCGAGCAGCTCAGCGCGGCGCGGGCTGCTGGCGGTCCGGTGATGACGCAGATGCTGTCGCTGCTGAAGCCGGATGAGATCGTGGCGCTGCGTTCCTCGCTGGAACGCTGCGTCGAAGGCCTCGAGATGGAAAGCCATCGCGAGGGCCTGCCGCTGCCGAAAGCTGCCGATTGCATGAGTGAGGACGGCCAGGCCCGCCGCGCACGTGGCACCCGGGCCGTCCGCACCCGGTCGGCATCCTCTTCGCGCTGATGGGCGCGGCCCTCTCCGGCCTCTACATCTATCCGGTCAAGTCCGCTGCAGGCATCGCCTGCGACACCGCTGTGCTGACCGGCAGCGGCCTCGCGCATGACCGTGAGTGGATGCTGGTCGATGCGGCCGGGCGCTTCATTACCCAGCGTGAGGCGCCGCAGCTCGCGCTGCTGCGCGTGCAGATCGCCGCGGGCGCACTGCAGCTGTCCACGCCCGCAGGCGAGGCCGCACCGCTGGCCCTGGACCACGAGGGCGACACGCTCGAGGTGCAGGTCTGGGGATCCCGCTGCCGTGCCTTCGACGCCGGTGCGCCCCACGCCGCACTGCTCAGCGACTGGCTCGGCAAACCCGTGCGCCTCGTGCGCTTCGACCCCGCGCACCGGCGATTGTCGAACCCGGACTGGACGGCCGGTCGCGAAGTGCCGACCCGTTTCACCGACGGCTATCCGCTGCTGGTGCTGTCGCAGGCATCCATCGACGGCCTTGCCTCGCGCGTCGGGCGGTCGCTTCCGGTGGAGCGCTTTCGCCCGAATATCCTGATCGGCGGGGTCGAAGCCCATGCCGAGGACGAGGCGTCCCGGCTGCGCACCGGCGAGGCACGTGTTCGCGCTGACCAAGGCCTGCACGCGCTGCGTGATCACGACGGTGGACCCTGCCAACGGTCGCAAGGATGGCGATGGCGAGCCGCTGGCGACGCTGAAGCGCTACCGGTTCGACGCGGCGCTTCGGGGCGTGATCTTCGGGCGCAATGCCTATGCCCTCGCAGGCGAGGGCGCGACGCTGGTGCGTGGTGCCCCGCTGACGCTGGAATAGGCCATCTGTAGAATGCGCTGACCATGGAAAAACTGATCGAAAAAATGCTGTTCGGCAGCCGCTGGCTGCTCGCGCCCATCTACCTCGGGCTGGCGGCCGCGCTGTTCGTCCTCGGCGTGAAGTTCTTCCACGAGCTCTGGCATGCGCTCACGCATGTCGTGGAGTGGACCGAAGCCGAAGTCGTGCTGTCGCTGCTCGCACTGGTGGACCTGGCGCTGGTCGCAAGCCTCATCGTGATGGTGATGTTCTCGGGCTACGAGAACTTCGTCTCGAAGATCGACATGGCGGGCGAAGGCGACAAACTCGCCTGGCTCGGCAAGCTCGACGCCGGCACGCTGAAGCTGAAGGTCGCCGCATCCATCGTTGCGATCTCCTCGATCCACCTGCTGCGCGCCTTCATGGATGCGACGAAGATCGAGAACGACAAGCTGATGTGGTACGTGATCATCCACCTGACCTTCGTGGTCTCGGCGGTGCTGCTCGGCGTGCTCGACCGCCTGACGGCGACCGCGCACGGCAAGGGCCGCAGCGACGACTAGGCTTTCGTCCCCGACAGCCAGCTGCCCCGCGCGACCTCAACGACTGCTGTCAGCGCGACCTGAAAGCCAGTGCCCGCTGGCGACGAGCCACAGCAGGAACACCAGGATCGCGAACGGGATCAGCGCGAGCAGGTCGGCATGCGGACCCGCGAACAGCGGATTGTTCGCAGTCGACCAGCGATGCAGCGAGGCATCCAGGTTGCCCAGCATGCCGGCGAGGAACGCGATGAGGATGCCCGCGATCGCGCCGCCGGCGATATAGCCCGACGCGAACAGCACGCCTGGCCCCCGGTCGGTCGCAGCCGAGAATTCCGCCTCGTCAAGGTCCTTCATTTCCGGTTTGCGCCGGTCACGGCGATTCATGGCCCAGCGCACCAGGCCACCGATGAAGATCGGTGTCGTTGAGGAGATCGGGAGATAGACACCCACCGCGAAGGCCAATGAGGGCACCCCCGCGAGTTCCATCAGCACCGAGATCATCACGCCAAACAGGATGAGCTCCCACGGCAGCTCGCGATCGAGGATGCCCTTGATGATGTAGGCAACCAGGGTTGCCTTGGGCGCGTCGAATTTGCGCACGGGCGTGCCGTCCGGTCGCACATCGTGCACACCGTTGATGCCCGGATCGACCAGCCAGACTGCGCGGCCACTGTCGTCTACCAGGAACTTGCCGGCGGGGCCGCCCACCGTATCGGTCTTGTGCCAGACCAGGTAGCTGCTGCCATCGGGCTGGGCCTGCACGCCGGTGAGTGATTCGCGCTGACCGTCCAGCGTGGTGACATCGACGTTCAACCCCTGCGGGGCCACCTGTTCGATCGGTACGAATACCGTGGCCGTGTCATTGAGCTTGAGCAGGATGGGTCCCATCAGCAGTGCCGAGGCGAATGCGCCGATGAGGATGGACATCTGCTGCAGCTTCGGCGTGCCGCCAACCAGGAAGCCGGTCTTCAGGTCCTGCGAAGTGGTGCCACCGTTCGACGAGGCGATGCAGACAATCCCGCCAACCGACAGCGCGGTCACATACCAGGCGCCGCCAGTCCAGCCGACGATGAGGAACACCAGGCAGGTGAGCATCAGCGTGGCAATGGTCATGCCGGAGATCGGGTTGGAGGTCGAGCCGATCTCGCCGGTCAGCCGGGACGAGACGGTGACGAACAGCGCGCCGAGGATGACGATGAGCAGCGCGCCGAGCAGGTTCATGTGAAGCGAGGGAGCCAGCATGATGGCCGCCAGCAGCACGATGATGCCGATACCGACGAACTTCAGCGAGAGATCCTGCTCGCGGCGGTCCGTGCTGACGTTGCCGGCGCGCGTGGCGCGGACGTCCTTTATGCCGTGGCGGATGCTGCCGACGATCAGCGGCAGGCTGCGCACCAGGCTGATGATGCCGCCGGCGGCCACCGCGCCCGCGCCGATGTAGAGAATGTAGGCATCGCGAACGTCGCCGGGCGTCATCTGCCCGATCGGCTTGGTGCCGGGTGCGATCGCCTCCGGCAGTTGCTCACCAAAGAACAGCACCATCGGGATCAGCAGCAGGTAGGTCATCACGCCGCCGGCGAACATCATGCCGGCGATGCGCGGCCCGATGATGTAGCCGACACCCAGCAGTTCCGGAGAAACCTCGGCTGCGACCGAGCCGCCCTTCAGCGGCGCGCCGAACGCGAAGCCCGGCGCATCGCGCCAGCCCTTGAAGGCGACATTGAGCGCCTTGTACGCAAGGCCGATGCCGAAGCCCGTGAATATGGTGCGCGCACTGATGCCGCCCAGTCCGGCCCCGGGGGCCTTCGGGTCCGCGGCCGCCCGGGATTCCGGCGAGGCTCCCGCCTTCAGCACCTCCGCGCAGGCCGTACCTTCCGGATACTTCAACAGGCCATGCTGGTTCACGATAAGCGCGCGACGCAGCGGAATCATCATCAGGATGCCCAGCAGGCCGCCCAGCACGGCGACCAGCATCACGCGCGTGATCTCCAGGTCGAAGCCGAGGATGAGGATGGCCGGCATCGTGACGCCGACCCCAAAGGCAATGGACTCGCCGGCACTGCCTGTGGTCTGCACGATGTTGTGCTCGAGGATGCTCCCGTCCCGGATGCCGAGCTTCGAGAACATGCGGAACAGCGTGATCGAGATCACCGCCACCGGTATCGAGGCGCTGACAGTGAGGCCGACCTTGAGTACCAGGTACAGCGAGGAGGCGCCGAAGATGATGCCGAGGACCGCGCCGGTGAGCACGGCGCGCAGCGTCATTTCGGGCAGGCTTGTCTGCGCCGGGATGTAGGGCGTGTGGGGCAGGGGAGCGGTGTTCATTGCGGCAAGCCTAGTCGATCTTCAGCAGCGCGCGCAGCAGCCCCACCAGCGCGAGCGGTGCGCTGACCGGCAGATGATGGTGGCAACCGGGCAGGCCGGTTACGGAACGCACGTTCGGCAGGCTGCGATCCAGCAATGCCGCGCGAGCCGGCGTGACGACCCGGCTCTCCTCGCCGTAGATGAAGTCCACCGGAATCTGCAGGTCAGCCAGCGCGGCGCGATCATCCAGGCCACCGCGGCGGTTTCCCTCCTGGAACAACCGCGTGATCTGTTCATCGAACTTCCATACCCAGGCCCCGTTCTCCTCGCGAATGGAGGCGCGGGCCATATGTTCGAGCGCTGCCTGCGGCGCCGGCTCGACTGGCCGGAGCGAGAAGCGCGCGAGGATCGCGGCCGCATCCGGATAGCGCTTCTTCGGTCGCCATTCCTCGTCGAAACCGCGCAGCGGATCCTCCGGGGTGCCCAGCCGGGAGTCGACCACGATGGCGCGCTCGACCAGGCCGGGATGTCGCCCGCAGGCATGCAGCAGCGCGCGGCCACCGAAGCTGTGGCCAACGGCGGTGCAGCCGGCAATATTCGTCGCGTGGATCACGCCGGCGATTTCATCGAGGAAATGCTCGTGGCGGTACTCATCGCGATGCCCGCTGTCGCCCATTCCCCCGAAATCCGGCGCAATGACGCGATGGCCCGTGGCCAGCCAGGGCGCGACAAAATCCCACCAGTGCGCGTGCCCCAGGTAGCCGTGCAGCAGCAGCACCGCCGGGGCTTCGGGCGGGCCTGGCCATTCCAGGTAGTGCAGGCGGACGCCGTCGACCTGCACATGGTGTGATTCCCCCGGAAGCCCGGCGGAGCGACGCACGAATTCGGCGAACGATTCGACCAGCGGATCAATCAACGGCAACCTCCAGGATGGCGCGGGTTCGCGAAGGGATTAGACTAGTAACGATGCTGCGCGCCCTGCCTGTAACCATTCTGCCACTCCTGGCCGCGCTGCTGCTGCCGCTGCGCACTCCTGCCGCCGAGACACCCGCCAAATGGGTGCCGACGCCACGTGCCACGCGCCTGGCGATCAGTGCGACAAACCGGCCTTTCCTGGCTGCGGACCGGACGCAGTCGCCGGTGGATCTGGCGGCCAGCGGCTACATGGAAGAAGAGATCCTGCTCAGCGGACGCTCGAGCCTCTATGACTGGGGGCCGACGCCACGGTCGGCAGCCGTGGTGCAGGGCCCGGGAGAGGCCTGGACCACGCGGATGCTGCTGCGCCGTCCAGTGGATGCGGGCAGGTTCAGTGGTCGCATCGTGCTGGAGTTGCTGGACGCCGAGGATCACCACGACGTGGCACCGCTGTGGGGCCTGTCGCATGCGCATTTCATGCGGTCCGGTGATGTGTGGGTGGGCCTGACGCTCAAGCCTTCGGCCCTGCAGACGCTGCAGGCCTTCGATTCCGTCCGTTACGCGTCGGTGAAACTGCCGCTGCCGGAATCGCTGCAATGCCAGCCTGCTGCGCAGCCTGACGGCGGTCTCGCGTGGGACCTGATCGCTCAGGCGGGCGCACTTCTGCGCAGTGCCAGCAAGGAAAACCCGCTCTCGGCACTGCACCCGCAACGGGTCATCCTCGCGGGCTACGGAGATGCCGGCAACCAGGTGGTGACTTACGCGAACGCCATGCACGCGCGCTGGCGTCTGGTGGGTGGAGCGCCGGTGTTTGACGGTTACCTGAATGTGGCCGGCACGCGCGCCCAGCCGCTTCACCCCTGCGCGACCGCACTTGCCGATACGGATCCCCGCAACGGCGTGTTGCCGCGTGATGTGCCTTTTGTCGCCGTGATGACGCAAACGGAGCTGGGCCGTGTGCTGCCGGTGCGCCGCGCCAGCAGTGATGCGCGTCATGACTGGTTCCGGTACTACGAGCTTGCGGGCGCATCGCGCTCCGGGCCCTTTCCGTCCGGGCGACCGGGGCAGACCGATCTGCTGATTGCGGGCCGCGAGTTGCCGCCGACCGACCTGTGCCGCGAAGCGCCGGGCGACTATCCGACGGGTCTTGCGCTCAATGCGCTCTGGCAGCAGTTCGACGCGCTGCTCGTGGCCGGCGAGTCGATGATCCAGACGCCCCGCATCGAGGCCGGTGCCAATGGAGTGCCCGTGCTGGATACGCATGGCAATGTCCGCGGGGGGTGGCGCCTGCCCCAGGTGGATGTACCGCTGTCGTCCCATGGCGGCCACAGCACTCCGGCCGTGGACTCGGATATTGCGCGCACCCTCTGCGCACGGACCGGTTCCGCACGGGCCCTCAGCCAGGCGCAGCTGCGCCAGATGTATCGCGACCGCAATGGCTATCTGAAGCGATTCAATGAAGCGGTGGATGCCGCGGTGGAGGGTCGACGGCTGCTGGCCGAGGATGCTCCGGCGTTGAAGAATCCGGCGGTGCGCAAGCTGCCGGCCTTTTGAAACAGGTGGGGATGCGGGAGAAGAAGATGATCAGGGTCGCAAGTATCGGAGTGGGCGCGGCGCTGCTGCTGGCAGCGTGTTCGCCCCGGTCAGGGGAGGAGGTGCAGACCGGTGCGCCAACCACGCCTGCGGATGCGCTGCAGTCTACGGCTACCAGCAAGCAGGTGATGCTGGGTCTGACGATCCCGGCTTCCGAAGTCATATGGGGGGTCGGCTCGAACGCTCCCGCCAGTGATGCGGACTGGGACCGCGTGGCGGCAAATGCCGTCATGCTCGCCGAATCCGGACTGATGCTGATGTCCGGGCCGCGCGACCTGAAGCAGCCCGAGTGGACCCAGTACGCCAGCGAAATGGTCCGGCATGCGCGGACCGCAGCCGAAGCCGCGCAGAAGCGCGACGTCGATGCGCTGCTTGCGGCAGGGGATGAGATCTATACGTCCTGTGACACCTGCCACAACAAATACATGCCGGCGAAGGTAGCCGCTCCTCCCCCCGAATGAGCCTGGACGGCTTCGCGGAAGGGCACCGCCTGGCGCGAGCCATTGGCTGGCTGATTCCCGTCGCGATGCTGGTGCTCGTCTTCGTGGTGATGGTCGGGCGCGGCAAGCTCACCGGGACGAGCGAAGTGGACGGCAAGGTGCTGGAGCGGGCCGGCCGCAGCTGCCTGGTGCAGACCACGGACGGGGACCAGGTCCGGTTGTTGTGTCCGGCCGCAGTGCAGGCCGGCATGGCGGTGCGGCTGCAGCGCCTGGAATACAGCTCCGGCAAAAGGCGCTATGCGCTGGCGGGGGATTACTCGCGCCGCTGAGCCGGGATGTTGCAGAATGGCCTGGCAGACCGGGAATTACCGGCAACGAACAACGGATCCAAGGGGGCTTCGATGAAGAATCTTTACGTGCGCGCGCCGGTGTGGGCTGCGCTCCTGCTGGGCAGCAGCGCCGCAATCTCCGCCCAGGGTGGTTGCGACCGCGCCTGCCTCGAAGGCTTCGTCGATCGCTACCTCGATGCGGTGGCCGTCAACCAGCCCTCGATGGTGCCGATCTCGCCCAACGTGCGCTTCACCGAAGACGGCCAGCGCCTGCTGATCGGCGACGGCCTGTGGAACACGATGAAGGGCAAGGGCAAGTACCGCCTGTTCGTCACCGACGTGCCCGCGGGCTCGGTCACCTTCCTCGGCACGATCCAGGAGGATCACCGCGAGCCCGACAAGTTCAACGGCTCGCTGATCTCGCTGCGCCTGCGCGTGCACGAACCAGCAGATCACCGAGGTGGAGCAGATCGTGTTCCGCTTCCCCAACGAGACCGGCGAGCGAGCAACGCGCACCTACAAGCGCGTCGATGCGATGGTGACGCACCCGAAGTACCTGCAGGCCGTGCCGGTGAACGAGCGCATGTCGCGCGCCGACCTCATCGCGCAGGGCAACAAGTACTTCACCGGCATGCAGAAGAACGACGGCAAGGGCGACTATCCCTTCGCGCCCGAGTGCGAGCGCCACGAGAACGGCGGCCAGTCGCACCAACCGCCGACGCCGGCCGGCCAGACGCGGCCCGATCCGAAGACCGCCACCGTCTATTCGGCGCAGTGGAGCTGCCTGGAGCAGTTCCAGTCCGGCCTGATCCACTTCGTGAACCGCATCCGCGACCGGCGCTTCGTGGCGGTGGACCAGGAGCGCGGCATCGTGTTCGCGTTCGCCTTCTTCGATCACTCCGGCGGCGAGACGCGCACGTTCAAGACGCCTGTCGGGCCGCGAGGTGGTGGCAGGTCCCGTGCAGCCGTAGACCTGGCAGATCGCCGAGATCTTCAAGATCGAGAAGGGCCTGATCACCAAGATCGACGCCTTCCTGCAGCGCTAGCCCCTACGGCATGAACTCCGGCTGGAGCACCTGGGAGCAGGGCATGTCCGACCACGTGCGTGACGTGACCATGGAAGCGCCGGCGGGCATCATGAAGACGAAATCGTTCGTGTGGGCGGCCCTGCTGGTGTCGGGCAATGCGCTGGCCGCGGCGGCCGTGCCGGCCAGTTGCGACCGCCAGTGCCTGATCGACGTGGCGAACAGCTACCTCGGTGCGCTGACCGCGAAGGATGCGAGCCGCGTGCCGCTGGCGAGCGACGTGAAGTTCGTCGAGAACGCCAAGCGCGCGAAGCCGGGCGACGGCCTGTGGAAGACGATCACGGCCGGCCCGACGGAGTTCAGGATCATCGTGCCGGACCCGGTGTCGCAGCAGGTGGCCGGCATCGTGATGGTGCAGTCGGAGGGCAAGCCCGCGCAGCTGGGCTTCCGGCTGAAGCTGGCGAACGGAAAGATCACCGAAGCCGAGCACCTCATCGCGATGACGCGCGAGCAGTTCCTGCCGAACCTGCAGACGGTGCGGCCCGGCATCAACAAGGAAGTGCCCTACGAGTACGCCGACTCGCGCGGCCGGCTGCTGCATATCGCCAAGGCCTACTACGATGCGCTCGACCTGAACAACGGCTCGCTCGCGCCGTTCGCGGCGGACTGCGAGCGCCGCGAGAACGGCATCCGCACCGCGCCGAGCGGCGGACTGGCCAGCAGCGGACCGGCGCTTCCCGGCACTCCGGCGCGCGTGCCGGGCCTGCAGGGCATGCTGGACTGCAAGACGCCAGCTCGACACCCAGACCTTCGAGTAC
The DNA here is from genome assembly GCA_963785055.1 of uncultured Pseudomonadota bacterium. Lineage (GTDB taxonomy): Bacteria > Pseudomonadota > Gammaproteobacteria > Steroidobacterales > Steroidobacteraceae > ZC4RG30. The sequence goes on along the minus strand of CAWATT010000004.1, from coordinate 383,350 downwards.
ATCACGAAGATCGACAACCGCCGCGTGGACATCGCGGACGAGAAGACCGGGCCTTGCGCGTCGGCTTCTCGCATTTCCACCACGCGATGACCCAGCATGACTTCCCGTACCTGAACAGCCCGGATCGCAACACGGTGAACATCGGCAGCCAGCCCTTCGACCTGCCGGCCATGCACATCTACAAGATCTGGGGCGGCCAGATACACGAGATCGAGGCGATGGGGTTCACGACGGGCTACAACGTGCCGACGGGCTGGGAATAGCGGGCCCGCCGTGAATCATTTCGATCATCCGGCCGGCTGGGGTTAAGATCCGCCGGCAGCTCGCGAAACCAAGACCAATAACGAAGCAACGAGGGGAAACGTCCATGACCGAAGCACACGGCCACGATACGAATTACGAGTGGAAGATCATCCTTCTGCTCAGCATCACCTTCGGCCTGGTCGGCCTCGACAGGTTCATCCTTCCCATCATCCTGCAGTCGCCCAACTCCACGATGGGCGCGGATCTCGGCCTGACTCCGCAGGACGGAGGAAGGCTGGCGGGATACCTCGGCATGGCCTGGGGAATCTCGGCGCTTCGCGATGGGATACCTCGCGGACAAGATCGGACGCCGCGCGGTGCTGGTGCCCGCCATCCTGGTGTTCTCGCTGATGTCGGTGTTCAGCGGCATGGTCGGGTCCGTCATGGCCCTGGTCCTCGTCCGCGTCATCATGGGCATCGCCGAAGGTCCGGTCGCCTCGACCGGTGTCGCGGTCGCGGTGGAGGCCTCCAAGCCATCCCGCCGCGGCATGAACAACGGCATCTTCCAGTGCATGATCTCGCTGTTCGGCCTGGCGCTGGGGCCAATCATCGCCACGCGCCTGCTCGAGACCCACAGCTGGCGATCCGTCTTCATGATCGTCGGCATCCCCGGCCTGATCATGGCCGTCCTGATGTGGTTCGTCGTTCGCGAACCGCTGAAGCGCGCCGTTGCCGGGCCACGGCGGCGGCGGCACGCCTTTCCTCGAGCATGTTCGGCCATCGCAATGCCAAGGTCGCGCCGCTCACGCTGATCTGCGCAATGGGCGGCATCTTCGTGATTGCCGCGATGCTCACGGCCTACCTGACCGCACCGGTCGGTGCCGGGCTGGGGCTTGATCCCGTCACCGCCGGCAACGTGTTCTCGGCGGTGGGTTTTGGCGGCTGCATCGGCCAATTCGCGATGCCGACGATTTCCGACCATCATCGGGCGCAAGCCCGCCACGCTGGCTTCCTACATCCTGGCTGCGGTGTTCCTGTACTTCTTCACGCAGGCTGGCCCCGAAAGCACGACCACGCTGTGGATCCTGCTGTTCTTCGCCGCGCTGTTCAATTTCGCGGCACTGGCGATCCTGGCGGGTCCGGTCGCCGCAGAAGCCGCGCCTCCCGGCATGCTCGCCTCGATGGTCGGCTTCGTGATCTTCGCGGGTGAATTCGTCGGCGGCGGCATCAGCCCGATCATCGCGGGCCGGATCGCGAGCGGTGAGCACGGCCTGAAAGGCGCGCTGTATTTCGCAGCCGCTGGCCTCGTGGTCGGTTTCATCGTCGCACTGTTCCTGAAGGAAACGGCGCCCCGAAAGATGAAGAGCTGATCGGGCGCGCCGGACCGGCGTCCGGCAGCAGGAGGGACGAAGCATGGCCGGCGAAGTGGACGTCCTCATCGTCGGCGGTGGCGCCGCCGGCTCGATGCTGCTGCTGGAGCTGGCGCGGCGCGGCGTCGAGGCGCGCTGCGTCGATCGCTTGCCCGCGCCGGCGCCCACCTCCCGGGCCATCACGGTCCACGCGCGCACTGCCGAGATCTTCGAGCGCATCGACCAGCGCCTGATCGACCGCTGCCTGGCGCGCGCACTGCCCAGCAAGGGCTATGTGCTGCATTTCGTCGACGAACTCGGCAAGCGGCGCAGCGTGCGCCCGGGCCTGGATTTCACGACGCTGCGCTGCCGGTATCCCCGGCTGTTCATCCACGGCCAGCACGATACCGAACAGCTGCTGCGCGACTACCTTCAGGAAACCACGGGACGTGGCGTCGAGTGGGGCACCGAGTTGGTCGACATCCGCCATGCGGAACGCCGGCGCCATCGTCACGCTGCGCCACGCCGATGGCGCCGAAGAGCAGGTGCATGCCAGGTATGTAGTGGCTTGCGACGGCAAGAACTCGCGCGTGCGACGCACCTTGAAGCTCGTGCAGGACGAGAGCGACTACAAGGGTTCGGTGATGCAGAACCTCGACGGGTTCCTGCTACGATTTCCCGGACACCGACGAGTACGTGCACTACTGCGTCGGTCGCAACCACTTCGTGATGGTGGTGAAGCTGCCCGGCGGCTACCACCGCATGCTGCTCAGCGATCGTGGCGAATCCGCCCGCGGCAACCTGACACCGCAGCAGGCGTTCCAGGGCATCCTCGACCAGCACTTCGACGGCGTGGGCATCGGCGAGGAGGTCTGGCATTCGAAGTGGGAGAGCTGGGTCCGCCTCTCGCACACCTACCGCGACCGCGACGTCTTCCTCGCCGGCGATTCGGCGCATGTGCACTCGACGACGGGCGGGCAGGGCATGAACTGCTGCCTGCAGGACGCCTGGAACCTCGGCTGGAAGCTGGCGATGGTGGTGAAGGGGCATGCGCCCGCGGCGCTGCTCGACACCTACGAGGCCGAGCGCAAGCCGATCGCCGAGCAGGTGATCTGGGCGGCGTCGTCGCTGCACGAGATCTTCATGGGCCACGGCCAGAGCCTGGAGCAGCGCGCGGCGCGGCTGTCGGATCCGGCGTTCCTCGATCAGGTGATCGGGCGATGCTCGGGCGTCGCCTACACCTATCGGGACTACGTGGCGTCCGAGTCGGGGGCGGCGACGCCCGATGGTGGACCACGGATCGGAGATCGGGCCCCGGATTTTGAGCTATCGGACGGCACATCGCTGTATGGGGCCACACGCACGGCGGGCTTCGCGCTACTCGTGATCCCCGGGCCGTCCGGCCATGACGCGAATGTCTTGCGAGGCGTTCGGGAAGCCGCCGCGCCGCACGTGCAAACGCTGCGTGTGTTCGAACTGGCGGCATCAGATGCACTGACGCAGGCCTATGGCGCCAATGCCGAAACGTGGCTGTACGTTATTCGCCCCGACGCTTATGTGGGGTTTGCGTGCCCGGCCAGCGCCACTGCCGCGCTGCGTGGCTGGTTGTCGCGCACGCTGTCAGCCTGATCCGCTACAGCCGGACCCGGCCGCGCAGTACGTCCCACCACATGCGCCAGTCGCCGAGGAAGCTGTACACCGGATAGCGAAATGTCGCCGGGCGGTTCTTCTCGAAGAAGAAATGGCCGATCCAGGCCAGTGCATAGCCCTGCAGCAGGGCGAGCAGCAGCAGAAGTGGCTGGCCGCGAAGCAGGCTGACCGCGATCAGCCCCACGGCAATACTGGTGCCGGTGAAATGCAGCCGGCGCGAGACACGGTTCCCGTGTTCGGAAAGGTAGTAGGGGTAGAACTCGCCAAAGCTGCGAAAGCGGTCCGTGTTCATTCTCCTGCCCTCGGGTTGCCTGCGGCAGATGCGCCGAGTCTAGCGCCTGACTACACTGCCGGATCATGAACACCCTGCCTCCTTCGATCGATGACCGGATCATCTGGGACAACTGGCTCTCGCTGTTCCGCTTTCCCGTGGTTTCGGCTGCCGACGAGGTGGGAACCTTCGCCGCCCTGGCCGACCGGTCGCTCACGACCGGGGAGCTGGCGACTGCCATCGGCGTGGACGCCAGGGCGCTGGGAATCCACCTGGGCATGCTCGCGGCGATGGGCTTCGTGGAGCGGCGCGAGGGGCGCTGGCGCGCCACGGCGGCCTCGCGCACCTGGCTGCACCCGCAGGCGGACGGCTACGCCGGGCCGCTGATCCACCGCTTCAAGGAGAACCAGCCCTTCCACGTGCAACTGCTGGAGACGCTGCGCACGGGGACGCGTGTGCAGAACCCCGAGTCGGCTTCTGCCGAGTGGGAGCGTGGCGAGATGCCGCCCGGCCTGGCAAGGATCATCACCGCGTTCATGAACGCCCACAGCCGGGCTTCTGCATTGGCAGCGGCGCGACAGCCGGTGTTCGCCAACGTCCGCTCGCTGCTCGACGTGGGCGGCGGATCGGGCATCTTCTCGATCGAGATGGCGCGCGCCTGGTCGCAGCTTCGGGCCACGGTGATGGAGATCGACACGATCTGCATTGAAGCCGACAAGTACATCAAGGAAGCCGGAATCGCGGACCGGGTGAAGACGCTGCCGGTCAACATGTTCGCGCAGCCCTGGCCCACGGGCCATGACGCGCACTTCTTCTCGAACATCTTCCACGACTGGTCGGACGAGACCTGCCGGCTGCTGGCGCGCAAGTCGTTCGAGTCGCTTCCGGCAGGCGGCCGGATCGTGCTGCACGAGATGCTGATGGACGATGACGGCTGCGGGCCGTTGCCCGTCGCCGCTTTCTCGCTGCTGATGCTGCTGGGCACGAAAGGGCGACAGTACAGCCTGCCGGAACTGCGTGGCTTCCTCGAGGCGGCGGGCTTCGTGGATGTCGAGTCTTCGCTCAACGGTGGTGGCTACTACTCGCTGGTCGTCGCGCGCAAGCCCGCCAAGGGTTAGAGTCGGAGGGCCGGGGAGGAGGGTGACCGCCCGGCGCAGGCGGCCAACTCCAGGGAATCCGTGTGCCCGACATATTCCTCTCCTATTCGCGTGACGACCAGGCCACCGCACGCGGTTTGCCGACGCGTTCGAGCGCGAGGGGTTCGACGTCTGGTGGGACCAGACGCTGCGCTCCGGTGAGGCCTATGACGAGGTCACCGAGAAGGCGCTGCGCGGACGCAAAGGCCGTGGTCGTGCTGTGGTCGAGGAATTCCGTTGCCTCGCGCTGGGTGCGCGCGGAGGCAACGCCGGCCGACCGGAACAAGACGCTGGTTCCGGTGATGATCGAGGCCTGCAACCGGCCGATCATGTTCGAGCTGACGCACACGGCCGAGCTGGCGCACTGGAAGGGCGACCTGAACGACCCGGCCTGGTGGGCCTACGTGGCTACGTGCGTCGCTTCGTCGAAAAGGATAAGGGTGGCGCCAGTGCACCAACCGCATCGAATCATGGCGGCCTCCACAGAACGGCGACGCGCCGAGACGATCGAAGCCCCGGCGGTTACGTTCGTGACGCACGAACTGCCGTCGCCGGTACCGCCGTTGATCATCCGTGCCAGTCGTCACCTGACAGTGGATCCGGACGCAGGACCGATGCGTCTGTGACGGCGTCGCCGAGCCCGACAGCTTCTGCCACGGACCCGGGCCGCGGTCTCGGCCAGTTCCGTTGTCAATCGCCGCGACGCGGCGTTTGCGAACCTCACGGGAGATGCGACGCAGGAATATCTCCGCGGAACGGCATCGGTCGCGATGAAGCATGGTCATCCTGCTCTCGAAGGGAAAGGGCATTCGCAAGAGTGGTCTCCCGTTCGTGCGGACTTCGCCGCCAAGCGAAAGGTACGGACGTACGACCGATGGCGCGCGAGGTCTGGTGTTATGAACGTGCTGGAGGGCAGCGACCGCAGGCCGGACGACATCCGCATTTCTGCGCAGCTCACGGATGCCGAGACCGCATGCAATCTGTCGGTCCGCTGAGAGGTATGACCGCAAGTATTCGACGTCTTCCGGTGCAGAACGACCTGGCGCATCAATCGTGCGGCCTTCACGTCGAGCTCCTGGGCACCAACCTGCTGGATTCCGCTGGCGCGCCAGCCGCCGGACGATGACCTCGAACGGCATAGTCGCTGTTCCTCCGGCCCAGGCGGTGGGGCAGCGAAACACGACAGATGCCAACTGCGGCGATCGTGGATGCTGGAGCCAGGGCGCGCGCAGGCGTGGCCCGCAACTGTCGCTCGGCCGCCGCCGCCATGGCCTCTGACGCGGTCACGCCCGCCCCCTTGCATGAGGTCGAGCGCGCAGCCAGCTGGCGTCGAGCTTGATCCATCGCTGCTGGATCGTCGTTGCTCGCAAACGCCGAAAGCGCGCGTCGCGACTGGCTGGACGCCGCCGAGCGCTTCGCCGAGGCATGCACCTGGCGGCTGGCAGGTCGCACATCGGGGCCTACCGCAGCTGGATCTCGACTGTTGCCGACAGGCCCAGCTTTATGCCGGCTACCTGCACAGTGGCAGTCATGAAGCTCGCCGTCCGCCATCCAGCCCGTCGAAACGCCGCAATCTGCGACTGTCCTCGCGCGTATCTACAATACGCCGGGCATGGTCATACCGAGGCCGATGCCAGCACTGGCAGATCTCGCCGAAGGCTCGATGCCGACGCCCGCAGGCTCAGTGGCGTCTGCTGCGAACACCCGTGCCGGTCGTCGCGCCTACCAGGGGGCAACACTGGGAAGCAGCAGAGTTGACTCGCGTTGGAGCAACTTGCGGCCCAGGCTATCCTGGCCAGGCGAGTGGGGCCGACGTTGCGCGCATGTTGTTTACCCTGCGATGGACTTCCCGTCGTAGCGCTGTACAACCTGGCGTGCGGCATGACGCGAACTGCTCCAGAACGTCGACGCTGCCTGCGACATACTGGGACCTGAATGTGCTGGTCCTGGCGTGGTTCGCCCAGCTGGGGGCGCTGGATGATGCCTATGCAACGGGACAACGCACTTGCGACGGCGATTCGAGCCAATCACCCGCGCTGCGCCTGCGCATGGATGTGGACGCGCGAGATGAGTGCATTCCAGCGCACCCGCGTTTCCAGGCGGTCATGGGGCGCCTCGGGATGACGCCGTACTGGGAGAAATACAGACCACCGGTTGATTGCGATCTGGAAAACGGCAAGCTGAGCTGCCGCTGAACGCCCTCAGGGTCGGCCGCGGGAGAGGTAGAGCGCAATCGCCTTCATGCCGGCGTCGTCGATCTCTCCGCGCGTGACCGGCGGCATGTTCAGCAACCCGAGGCGGGCGAAGCGCTCGACGTAAGCGGCGCTGAGATCCTCGCGCTTCTCCAGTTCCGCCACTTCGGGCTTCATGCGCCGTCCCAGCAGGCCCGTGCCCATGCCGCTGGCGTTGTGGCACATGGCGCAGTGGCGCTGGAACAGCTGCTTGCCGTCGAGCTCCTGCGACAGGGCGCCGCCTGACAGCAGCGCGGTCGCCAGCGCAATGGCTGCCATCCGTGCGCTCATGGGGCCTTCTTCCGGTAGGCCGCCGGCCAGATGCCGCTCTTGCCCGGCGCGATGATGCCGGCCGGATCGAGCGCGTCCTTGACCTTCTCGGCCAGGCGTCGCAGTGCGTGGTTGTTGAAGCTGTACCCGTCGGAGATCGCGTCCATGTAGTCGATGTGCGCGCGGTACTCGCCGTAGCCGTACTTCGCGGCATCCGCGATCAGCGTGCGCAGGAACGGGTCGACGCGCTTCATGAACTCCGGATCGTCGAGGTTCAGCAGCACGGCATTGACGTTCAGCATGTGCCGTTCGCCGAAGGCGAAGCTGGCCTGGTAGTCCATGCCGTATTCCTTGTAACGGGCGTAAGTTCGCTGGAACTGTTCCAGCGCCAGCTTGCCCGACTGCGGCAGCACCGGCGAGAACCCGATGTGCCCGCCGCGGCCGCCGAACCAGTTCGCGCTCTGCAACGGGAAGGTCATCGGCACGCCCATCCAGCCGCCCGCCGAGGGCGTCACCGCGTCGCCTGGGTGCCAGGAGAAAGGCTTCATCGCCATCGGGTTGATGGCCTTCAACGCGGACTCGAGTATCGCGAGGCTGGGCTGGGCCACGGCCTCGCGGCCGTAGACGCGCAGCGAGACGCCCCACCACCCCAGTCCGAACTGCTTGCGGATCGCGGCGATGACTTCGTCCGACAGCGAGCCGGGCTGGTCCGTCCACTGCTTGCGTGTTGTAAGGATATTTGCTGCACGGAACCAGTTTCCGATCGTGGGTGATTGTTGGAGAACTCCCTCGCGGCGCAGCGGACCCAGCGTGTCGATCAGCGGGCCCAGGTCCTCCATCCTGTCCATCTCGACGTCGAACCCGAGCACGCACTCGGGCGTCGGCATCAGCCACATGCCGGCCTTCGTGACGATGCCGTAGTTGGACTGCACGAACAGCTGGTCGAACGCCGGGCCGTAGCCGTACTTGTGCAGGTTCCAGGTGGGCGCGTTGGGCATGGCGCCCATGCCGGTGCGCACGACGTCCCCGTCTGGCAGCACGACTTCCATGCCGCACAGGTTGCGCGTGTGCTCGCCATAGGGCGTGTAGCCCAGGCCGCGGTCCAGTGCGTTGCCGATCACCGAGCCCCAGCTGTTGCCGGGCACGGACAGCCACAGCGGGATGTTGCGCGTCTGCAGGTAGTCGTAGAGGTCGTAGAAACCGACGCCCGGTTCGAGCAGCACGGTGGCGTTCTCGACGTCGACCTCGATCTTCTTCATCCGCGACAGGTCGAGCACGATCGAGCCGGCCAGCACCGGTGCGGACGTGCCGTAGCCAAAGTTCTTGCCGCGGCTGATCGGCCACAGCGGCACCTTGTGCTCGGCGGCGACGCGCACGATGGCCTGCACCTGCTCGGTGGTCAGAGGCGCCACCGCGCCGGCCGGCCTGTGGGCGCGCGCGTCGACCGGGAACTGGTCGCTGTAGGCCTCGCGATCCTCCTCGGACGTGAATACCGCATCGGCGCCGACAATGGCTTCGATGGCCTTCAAGGCGCGGCTGGCGGCCGCGGCGCTGACTTCAGGTTGCGTTGCCATTTCAGTCCAGAAGTATGGTCTTGGTTTCCGTGTAGGCGTGGAAATTCTCGGGCCCGCCCTCGCGGCCGATGCCCGACTGCTTGAAGCCGCCGTACGGCACGGCGAAATCGAGCTTCAGCCCATTCTGCCCGAAGCCGCCGGTGCGGATGCGGCGGCCGATGCGATAGGCGTGGTCCGAATCATTCGTGAACACGGCGCCATTGAGCCCGTAGATGGACTCATTGGCAATGCGCACCGCATCGTCCTCGCTGTCGGCCGGGATCATGCTGATCACCGGCCCGAAGATCTCTTCCTGCGCGATCACCGAGTGGTTGTCGACATTGGCGAACAGCGTCGGCTCGAAGTAGTAGCCGCGCGACAGATGCTTCGGGCGGGCGCCGCCCGTCACGAGCGTGGCGCCCTGTTCCTTGCCCCTGGCGACGTACCCTTCCACGCGCTCGAGCTGCCGCTTCATGGCCAGCGGACCCATCTGCGTGGCCGGGTCGTTCGGGTCGCCGATGACGATCCTGCGCATCTGCTCGCGGAAGGCCTCGGCGAACTGGTCGTGCTTGCTGCGCGGCACGATCACGCGGCTCAGCGTTGCGCAGACCTGGCCCGACAGGACGCAGATGGAGCCCGTGAGGCGCATCGCGGCTTCCTCGACCGGGTAGTCATCCAGCACGATGGCCGCTGACTTTCCGCCGAGTTCCAGCGTGACGCGCGCAACGCGCTCCGCGCAGACCTGGCCGATGCGGCGCCCTGCGGCGGTGCTGCCGGTGAAGCTGACCTTGTCGACGCCCGGATTGCGCACCAGGTAGTCGGAGGCCTCGCGATGCGCGGGCACCAGGTTGAGCACGCCCGGCGGAATGCCCGCGGCTTCGGCACACTCGGCGATCACGTAGGCGTCCAGCGGTGTTTCCGGCGAGGGCTTCATGATCACCGTGCAGCCGGCCACCAGCGCCGGGCCGATCTTCTGCGTCATGATCGCGTACGGCGCATTCCACGGAACGATCGCCACGACCACGCCCACCGGCTCGCGGACGATCACGGCCGTGCCCGGTCCGATGGAGGAGGGTTGCCGCGTCTCGAACGGCCACGAGGTGGCCTGGCCGGCGAAGTACTTCAGCTGGAACGTGCCGCCTCCGGTCATCAGCGGAGCGAAGCTCGCAAGGCCTCCCATCTGCGCAGTCCACAGCTGCGCGAGGTCGGCGGCCCGGGCGTCGAGCAGCTCGGCCAGGCGCATCACCATTGCGCCACGCTCGGCATGCGTCATGCGCGGCCACGGACCCTCGTCGAACGCGCGCCGTGCGGCGGCCACGGCCCGGTCCATGTCCGGTTCGCGCGCCTCGGCCACGCGGGCGATCACCTGCTCGGTGGCGGGATTCACCACCTCGATGGTTCCGCTGGACGCAGGCGCAACCCACTGGCCGTCGATGTAGAGCTTGTCGGGATGCGCGATGCGCTCGGCTGCGGTAGTCATGGAAACTCCAGGTGTCAGATTTCGAGGCCGTCGCGGCCGACGATGATTTGCCCCTTGAACTCGCGCGCGGCCTCGCGACGGTAGAACTCGTCGTCGAGCCCCGGTTCCCAGCCGCCCGGGATGATGTGGTTGAGCACCAGCGTGCGCACGCCGGACTCGCGCGCCATGCGACCGGCCACGTCCAGCGGCGTGTGCGTCTCGACGATGTGCTTCCAGATGCCTTCCGGATTGTCGGCGTAGGCGCCGGCCTTCACGCGCTCGTCGAAGTTGCGGCGCGTCGCAGCCACGTGCATGGCCTCGCACACCAGCACGTCGGCGTTGCGCGCCAGTGCAACGAGGTTGGACGAATACGCCGTGTCGCCCGAAAACACGATGCTGCGACCGCCTGCGTCGAAGCGCAGGGAAAGCGAGCGCTGGGACATATGCGCCTTGGACGCATCCGGGTAATGCGTATTCTCGACCGCCCGCACGACAAGGTCGCCTTCGCGGTACACGACATCCGGAGATGCCATGGCCGCGATCTCGTGCGCCTTCGAGAGGTCGGCGATGCGGATCGTTCGGGACTCGTCGACGAGGCGGATCTCCTCGTTGACCTGGTTGTAGCGGACCGCAGCCTCCACCAGTCGCGCGGTGCCTGCGGGACCATGCACCACGGTGGGAATCGTGCGACCACCGGTCCACTGATGGCCGAGCAGCGACACGACGTCGGCGACATGGTCGTCATGCAGGTGCGTCAGGAACACATGGCCGACCGCGCGATAGTCGAGCCCCATGCGCACCAGTGCGGCGAGCGCCCCGTAGCCGCAATCGATCATGTAGATGCGGTCATCTATCCGTATGGCGCTGGCGGTCTCGCCGCGCTGGGTGTTGAAGTTGGGTCCACCTTGTGTGCCCAGCAGGAACGCGCGCATTGCGCTGCCCGTCCCGCTGGCGGCGAAACCCGGCCGAAGCGGCAGGGCGCCCAGCGCAAGCAGGTTGAACAGCGAGCCGATGACGACCCTTCGATTGGCGTTTCGTGTCACGTCCACGTCCCCCGGGGAAGATTGCCCATTTTCACGCAATTCCCGCGTTCACGGGGACTACCTGTCCCGCCCTGGGAGCGCGTCGCGAAATACCTCATACGTCTTCCATGCGGGGACCGGCGGTTCCCGGTCGGGCCGCGGCGTGTAGACGGATTCTTCCTCGAACTTCAGGCGGTGGATGTAGCGCGGGCAGTTCGGAAAGATCGCGGTTGCCGTGACCGTCAGCAGCAGCACGGCCCCGGGATGGCGCGCCAGGGCTGAAGGCTCGGCGGATACGCGAGCCGTGCCGTTCACGCGCAGGCGCTTCGGCGTCTCGAAATCGATGAACAGCAGTCCGACATTGGGATTCGCGCGGATGTTGCCGAGGCTGCGGTACATGCCGTTGCCATCGTAGTCCGGCACTTCGAGCGTACGCTCGTCCGGCACGTGGACAAATCCCGGTACGCCCCCCTTGTAGGAGCAGTCCGGATGGCCCTGCGCATCGGCCGAGGCCAGGAACAGCATCCGGCAGCGTGAGATGAACTCGCGATCCTCGGGTGTGAATGCCTCGCGAAGCGTGACTTCGGCGAGCCGATCCGCAATGCGGCGCGTGTCGCGCTGGTCCTGCAGTTCCCGCATGCCGGCGTGGTAGGGGTCAGTCCTGTCCATTGCCGCCTCCCTTGAGCACGCTTGCTGAAGCCCGATAGTACTATCCTTGCTGGCCATGAGCCTGGGGGGAAGTTCGATGCAACGTCGGCAGTATTCACGTCGCCAACTGCTCGGATGGCTGGCTGCCAGTCCTGTTATCGGGGTGCGGCCAGGTCTTGGCCAGTCGGCCGAACAGATTCCGACGGCCGCCCGGATGCTCGATGTCTTCGAGATGGAGGCGGCGGCAAAGGAGATCGTCCCTCCGGCCCACTGGGGTTACCTGCAGAGCGGCGTCGACGGGGATGTCACGCTGCGTGCGAACGCGGCCGGATACGCCCGCTGGCAGCTGGTGCCGAGGCGATTCGTCGACGTGAGCCGCATCGATCTTTCCACCAGCGTGCTGGGCACGTCCATGGCTTCTCCGGTGGTGATCAGCCCGATCGGCGGGTTGCGAGCCTTCCATCTGGAAGGCGATCTGGGCGTGGCACGCGCGGCGAAATCGAAGAACCATGTCCATATCGTCTCCACGCAGATGTCCGACCGGCTCGAGGACATTGCCGCAGCGCGCGGCGCGCCGCTGTGGTTCCAGCTCTATACGACCAACCGGATCGAGGTGACGAAGGAGCTGGTGCAGCGTGCACAGCGCGCCGGCTGCACGGTCGTGGCCGTCACCGTCGACCTGCCGGCCGGACGCAACACCGTGACGGCTGCCCGGGCCCGGCGCGCCGATACACGCGTGTGCCGCGACTGCCACCTCACGGACGCCAACGGCAATCCGCGCTCGCAGATCTCGATCAAGCCACTGTTCGCGGGCATCGACACGGAAGGGCTGGGACTGGTCTCGCCTTCGCTCGGGTGGGATTTCATCCGGCGGCTGAAGGACATGACCACGATGAAGGTGGTGATCAAGGGCATCGAAGCGGAGGAGGATGCCGCACTCGCGGTGGAGAACGGCGCCGATGGCATCATCGTCTCCAACCATGGTGGCCGCGCGCTCGAGAGTGGTCGAGGCACAATCGAGGCGCTGCCGGATGTGGTGCGGGGCGCGGCCGGTCGAATCCCGGTGATGGTGGATGGGGGCGTGCGCCGGGGCACCGACGTGTTCAAGGCGCTGGCGCTGGGCGCCAGCGCGGTGGGCATCGGGCGACCCTATGCCTGGGGCCTGGCGGCCTTCGGACAGGCTGGCGTGGAGCGCGTGCTCGACATTCTCAACCTGGAGCTGCGGCTGGCGATGGCGGGCTGCGGCACCACTACCATCGCGCAGATCGGGGCCGCGACGCTCAGGTCTCCGGGCGTGTTCCCCGCGCCGCGCGATTGAGGTTCACTGCACTACGCTTCCGCCGACGTTCATGGGATTCGAGCCCGCCGGCTGGCCGGGCACCCCCTGGACCTTGTTGACGTAGTCCTGGGCACCCGTGCGCTGGGCCTCCAGCTGCGCCGCGGTAAGGCAGGTCTCAACCACCCGCGTGAGCGAGGCGGTGACCTTCTGGCGTCTGCAGTACAACTCCTGGCCATTTCTCGTAACGCGCCGATAGTCCGGAGAGGATTTGCTGGCCTGCTCAACCCCGGTCGCGCCGGTCTCTCCGGTCGACGTGGGCACAGCGGTTTGCGGAGCGGGCGTTGCACAGGCAGCCAGGGCTGAAACAGCCGCGGCAACGAGAAAAATTCTTGCGAATGCTTTGGTCATGGTGCCGACAATATTCCCAGATCCGCCATGGCCGCGCGACGGCAGCTTATGACGTGTCATTCGCAGGTACTATCGATCGCAGTTCCGGCTTGGCCGAGGGGGAAGCATGGGTCAGGGTTCGACCGGCGCCAGCCGCCCGCTGGCGCTTGCCGGCATCGCCGCCATCGTTGCGGCCCTTGCCCTGGCCTTTGCGTGGACGGCGGGCTGGATCGGTGGCAGCCGGCTTACCGCGCAGCACATGACCGACACGCTGGAAGCCGGCAATTCCAGGGCCTATCCCGGCTACCGCCGCGCCCATGCCAAGGGCATCTGCGTCAGCGGAAATTTCACCAGCAGCGGCGCCGCCGCGACCCTGACCACGGCCCGCATTCTTGCACCGGGCCAACAGGCGCCGGTGCTGGGCCGACTTTCCATTGCCGGCGCCGATCCGCAGGCCCCTGATCCTGCGGCGCGCGTCCGCAGCATGGCCCTGCTGTTGCGCAGTGACGATGGCCAGCAATGGCGCACGGCCATGAACAGTTTCCCGTTCTTTCCGTTCTCGACGCCGGAAGCCTTCCAGGCCCAGCTGCTCGCCGCGCTTCCCGATCCCGCAACGGGCAAGCCGGACCCGGCGAAGCTCGCCGCGATTCCCGAGCGCTATCCTGAACTGCGCCGATTCCAGGCCTGGGCCGGCTCGGCGCCGTGGTCCGACAGCTGGGCCAACACGGAATTCAACAGCGTCAATGCGTTTGTCCTGCTGGCACCCGACGGTACGCGCCAGCCGGTGCGCTGGTCGATGCAGCCGCAGGCTCCGTTCCGGGAAATGACGCCCGAACAACGCCAGCAGGCCGGAGGTGATTTCCTCGCACAGGATCTGCGCGAACGCCTGTCGCGCGAGCCGTTGCGCTGGGACCTCGTGCTCACGCTGGCCGCGCCCGGCGATCCTGTGAACGACCCCTCGCAACCCTGGCCCGAAGATCGCAAGCGCGTGGTCGCGGGCACGCTTGAGCTGACGCAGGCCAGCGAGGAGGCTACCGGAGCGTGCCGGGACGTGAACTTCGATCCGCTGATCCTGCCGACTGGCATCGCTCCTTCGGAAGATCCGGTGCTGCTTGCACGCGCAGCGGTGTATGCCGAGTCGTTCAATCGCCGTGAGCGGGAGATCGCCCGCGGCGAGAACGCCGGGGCCGCCGGCCAGGAGCCGCGCCCATGAGCAACCCCGGCCACTTCAATGCCGCGGCGCGATGGCTGCACTGGACGATGTCAGCGATGATCCTCGCGATGCTGTTCATCGGCGCCGGAATGGTGTCGTCGCTGAGCGAACGGCCCTGGCTCATCGACCTGCACCGTCCACTGGGCATCGCGGTCCTGCTGCTGGCGGTGCTGCGCCTCTTCAACCGGCTGCGCAACCGCCCGCCGGCGCTGCCGCCGGACCTGCCGCGCTGGCAGGCGCGCGCGGCAAGGGCCTCCCACTGGCTGCTGTATGCGCTGATGTTCGTCGTTCCGGTGGTCGGCTGGCTGATGCTGTCGGCGTCGGGACAGCCGGTGTCGATGTTCGCGGGCTGGCAACTGCCTCCCATCGCCCCGCAGGATCCGGCTCTCTACGCCCGGCTCCGGACGGCCCACGCACTGCTGGCCTGGCTGCTGTTTGCCACGGTGCTGATGCACCTTGCGGCGGCCCTTTTCCACGCCTGGGTGCGGCGCGATGGAGTGCTGGCGGGAATGCTGCGCGGGCGTTGAGCCCAGGCTGGCAATGGTAGGCTGCGGATGGATCTGGACGGCATCGTAGAAGAATCCCTCAAGGAGACACGCAAATGAAGACCCGATTGATCTGGAACCTGGCCGCCGTCGCGATGCTGGCGGTGATGTCGATGCCGGCGGCGCAGGCGCAGTCGCCGGTGAAGGGCGTTGCCGACGCCGATGCGCTGTTCACGGACACCGACCCGAAGCTGCACCGGAACAAGCAGGCCGCGTACCACATCGTGAAGGACCTGCTCGAGGCCAACCAGTGGCAGGACGCGAACAAGTACCTCACCGAACGCTACATCCAGCACAACCCGATGGCGGCGGATGGCCTGCCCGCGGTGGTCAATTTCTTCACGAACGTGATGAAGCGAACCCCTTCGCCGGTGCCGGCGAAAATGAAGACGCCCGTGGTGGCGGTGGTGGCCGAGGGCGACTACGTGATCGTCGTGTTCCCGCGCGAGTACCCGCGGCCGGATGACCCGACGAAGAAGTACACGACCACCTGGTTCGACATGTGGCGCTTCGTCGACGGCAAGGCCGACGAGCATTGGGATCCGCAGACGCTGCCCACGGCGCCGCCGCGCCCGGCGCCATGAAGGGCGTGGTCGCACTGCTGGTCGCCGCAGCTGCGGCGGCCAGCGTCACGGCGGCGCCCGCGCCGAATGCGCCAGCCGCGCAGATGCAGGCCATCGTGCAGGGTGACTCGGGCCTGTCGCTGCAGACCGTGCAGGTGCCGAAGGCTGGCTCCGGCCAGGTGCTGGTAAAGGTGTATGCGGCGGGCGTGAATCCGGTGGACTGGAAGCGCAAGGCGCCGATCCCGGGCTTCGATGCGGCGGGGATTGTCGAGGCGATGGGTCCGGACGTGACGGACTTCAAGCCGGGCGATGCCGTTGTGGCGCGCGTGTCGGGCGCCTACGCGCAGTACGCGGTTGCGCAGGTTGATGAAGTGGTGCTGAAGCCGAAGGGCTTCACCTTCGAGCAGGCCAGCGGCATGCCGGTGGCCGGCGTTGCTGGTTATCGCGCGGCGATGGAAGCGAAGATCATGCCGGGCCAGCGCGTGGCGGTTATCGGGGCCGCGGGAGGTTCCGGCTCCGTGGCCGTGCAGGTGGCCAAGGCCCTCGGCGCGAAGGTCATCGCGATCGGGCATTCCTCGCAGAAGGATTACCTGGCGGGCCTGAAGGCCGACGAGTTCGTTGCCTATGACCGCGACCAGGTGGCGGCAAGGGTGAATGGCGTGGATGCGGTCCTGAATATGGTGGATGGGCAGGCCCAGGCAGGACTGGGCTACGTGAAACGCGGCGGGTACCTTGTATCCATCGCCGGCGGCACGCCGGGCAGGGAGCAGTGCGAGGCCGCGGGTGTCACCTGCATTCCGATCGGCGGAGGCAGCGGCGCAGGCTACGGCAGCATCAGCAACGGCCAGGCGCTGGCGGGCCTCTCGGCGCTGGCCGACAAGGGCCAGTACTCGGTGCAGGTGACGAAGACCTTCCCGTTGGCGCAGGCCGCGGCGGCCCAGGAACTGAACCGCACCACTGACACGATCGGGAAGATCGTGCTGGTGGTCGACCGGAAGTCGAAGGATCGCTAGCGGTTGGTGATGCCCACCAATCGCCCGGGATCGTTGACCTTGCGGGTGGGCGCCCTTACCGTGGGATGCAACAGGGAGGGTTGCTGCATGATCTGGTGCCTTTCATGACGGAATACGTTGTCCCACTGCGCGACGTGGGCCGCGAAGACGTGGCCCGCGTAGGCGGCAAGAATTCCTCGCTGGGCGAGATGCTGCGCTCGCTGTCGCAGCTGGGCGTGGACGTGCCGGATGGCTTCGCCACCACGGCCGATGCCTACCGTGCGTTTGTGGGCCAGAAGGAGCTGGACGAGCGGATCCACGCCGCGCTGGACGGGCTCGACGTGGACGACGTCGATCAGCTCGCCAGGACCGGCGCGCAGATCCGCCAGTGGATGATCGAAACACCACTGCCGGCCGAGCTCGAGTCCGCGATCGTCCAGTCGCTGGAACGCATGAGCGATGGCCACGAGATCGCCGTTGCCGTGCGCTCTTCGGCCACCGCCGAAGACCTGCCCGAGGCTTCGTTCGCCGGCCAGCAGGAGACCCTGCTGAACGTGCGCGGCATCAAGGCCGTGCTCGCGGCAATCCACGAGGTATTCGCCTCGCTGTTCAACGACCGCGCGATCTCCTACCGCGTGCACCAGGGTTTCGATCATCGCGACGTGGCGCTGTCGGTGGGCGTGCAGCACATGGTGCGCAGCGACGTGGGTTCCAGTGGCGTGATGTTCACGCTCGATACCGACTCGGGCTTCCGCAACGTCGTGTTCCTGACCAGCTCGTGGGGACTGGGCGAGATGGTGGTGCAGGGCGCGGTCAATCCGGACGAGTTCTATCTCTACAAGCCCGCGCTGCAGGCAGGCCGCAGCGCCGTGGTGCGACGCAACCTTGGCGCCAAGGCGCTTCGCATGGTTTATGCGCCACCTGGTTCGGCCGAGCGCGTGCGCACGGAAGACGTGCCGCACGCCGAGCGCATGCGTTTTTCGCTGACGGATGAGGAGGCAACCCGACTGGCGCAGCAGGCGCTGATCATCGAGAGCCCACTATGGCTGCCCCATGGACATCGAGTGGGGCAAGGACGGGCAGACGGGGCGCCTGTACATCCTGCAGGCACGACCCGAGACGGTGCAGAGCCGCAAGGGACCTACACTGCAGCGATTCAGCCTGAAGGGTCGCGCCAACGTGCTCTCCGAAGGACGCGCGATCGGCCAGAAGATCGGAGCAGGCCGCGCCCGCGTGGTCAGCAGCCTGCGCGACATCGCCCGCGTGCAGAAGGGCGATGTGCTGGTCGCCGACATGACGGATCCGGACTGGGAGCCGGTGATGAAGCGCGCGGCGGCCATCGTGACGAACCGGGGCGGGCGCACCTGCCATGCGGCGATCATCGCGCGTGAGCTCGGCGTGCCGGCCGTGGTGGGCTGCGGGGATGCGACGAAGACCATCCGCGACGGAATGGAAGTGACCGTCTCCTGCGCCGAAGGCGAGACGGGCCATGTCTACGAGGGCATCCTCAACTGGGAGGAGCAGCGGCTGGAACTCCAGAGCCTGCCCGAGCCGCCCGTGAAGATCATGATGAACCTGGGCAATCCCGACCTGGCCTTCGGCGTGTCGATGTTGCCGCACCGCGGGGTCGGACTGGCGCGCCTGGAGTTCATCATCAACCGGATGATCGGTGTGCATCCGCGCGCGCTGCTGGAGTTCGATTCGCTTGAGCCGGAGGTGAAGGCGCGCGTCGCCGGGCGCATCGCCGGCTATGCGAATCCGAAGGAGTTCTTCGTCGCGCGGCTTGCCGAGGGCGTGTCGCAGATCGCCGCGGCCTTCGCGCCCGAAATGGTGATCGTGCGACTGTCGGACTTCAAGTCGAACGAGTACGCCAACCTCATCGGTGGCGAGCGCTACGAGCCGCACGAGGAGAACCCGATGCTGGGTTTCCGTGGCGCTTCGCGCTACGTGGATCCGGGCTTCCAGCCCTGCTTCGACATGGAGTGCCAGGCCATCCGTCGCGTGCGTGAGGACATCGGACTAACCAATGTTCACGTGATGGTGCCCTTCGTGCGCACCCTGGGCGAGGCGCGCGCCGTGACGACACTGCTGGCCGAACGGGGCCTGCAGCGCGGGCAGGCGGGCCTGAAGGTCATCATGATGTGCGAGATCCCCTCGAACGCACTGCTGGCGGAGCAGTTCCTGGAGTATTTCGACGGCATGTCGATCGGATCGAACGACCTCACGCAGCTCACCCTTGGGCTCGATCGCGACTCGGCGATCGTGTCAGGCCTGTTTGACGAGCGCGATGCGGCGGTGAAGATGCTCATCTCGCGCGCCATTGCGGCCTGTCGCAGCGCGGGCAAGTACGTGGGCATCTGCGGCCAGGGTCCGTCCGACCATCCGGACTTCGCGGACTGGCTCGTGGACCAGGGCATCGAGAGCCTGTCGCTGAATCCGGATACGGTGCTGGAGACCTGGTTGCGCCTCGCGCAGCGGCATCCGGCGTGATCGAGCGGACCATCTGCTTTGTTTCGGATCGCACCGGCCTGACCGCCGAGACGCTGGGCCACAGCCTGCTGGCCCAGTTCGGGGAACAGCAGCATGCGCGCACGGTAACCATGCCATTCGTGAGCAGCCTCAAGGAGGCCCATGGCGTGGTGGCCCGCATCAACGAGATCGCCCGGCGCGACGGCACGAGGCCGATCGTGCTGTCGACGCTGGTCGATGACGATGTCCGGGCGGTGGTGCGCGCAGGCGAACGCGTTCTTCCTGGACTTCTTCGATGCGTGCCTCGCGCCGCTGGAGGCGGAACTCGGGCGGCAGTCTGCGCACGTGGCGGGACATGGCGTGAAGGAATTCGGCGCGGATCCCGCCCATTCCGAGCGGATCGACGCGACCAACTTCGCGCTTGCCAACGACGATGGCTCGGGCCAGCGCGACTACAGGAACGCGGACGTGATCCTCATCGGCGTGTCGCGTTCCGGCAAGACGCCCACCTCGCTGTACATGGCCATGCAGTACGGCATCCGCACGGCGAACGTGCCGCTGCTGGAGGAGGACTTCGAGCAACGGGCGCTGCCGCGGGACCTGCGGCCGCACCGCGAGAAGGTGTTTGGACTCACGATCAGCCCGGAGCGACTGCAGCAGATCCGGCAGGAGCGGCGTCCGGGGAGCCGCTATGCGTCGCTGGCGCAGGTGGAGTTCGAGGTGCGCAATTCGCTGGACCTCATGAACAGGAACCAGATTCCGCACATCGATGTGACGGAAAGCAGCGTCGAGGAGATTGCCAGCCGCATCCTGGACCAGATGAAGCTGGAGCGGCATATCAGGGCGTAGGTTCCAGTTGCTACTTGTAGGTCTTCAGGTTCTCGTACGCCGCCTCGATATTGAACGGGCGCAGCGTCTCGAAGTGGCGCCATCCCTGGTAGGGCTCGAGCGTGATCGTCTCCTTCATCTGCTCGAGGCTTTCACCGCGTGACATCGCGGCCTGCACCTGGTCGCGCAGGTACTCGAAGTAGACGCGTCCTTCCGTGATGTCCGCCTTCGTGAAGGGCACCGTGCCGTGGCCGCCGACCGCGATGTCGAAGTCGAGCTCCTCCAGCGTGCGGTAGGAGCGGATCCACTCGGATATCGGGTGACCGTCGAACGGCCCGCACGCACTGGGCAGTGAACGCATCGAACCCTGCACCAGCGCATCAGCCGGGAAGTCGACCGTGAACAGCACTCGTTCGTCGCGGAACAGCACTGCGGTGCCGTCATTCGCGTGGTTCTTTCCGGGGAAAACCAGGTCGATGGTCTTGCCGCCAAAGCGCAGCGTCATGCGATCCGCGTAGACGATGTCGGGGTGCGGAGTGTCGCTGAAGAACTCGGCCGGGGTCATGCGGCCATCACCGTCCTTGTCCTTCTGGCCGATGGTGCCGACGCCGCCGCAGTACCAGGGGCGGGCGAGTCCGGGATCGTCGAACTCCGCGGCGTCGAGCCAGCCATCGTTGTTGCGGTCGACGATGTCGCCGGGCAGGGCGGGGTAGCGGCCGTCCATGTTGCGCAGGAAGCCTTCCTGCGCGATGAACGTGGCGGTGTCGGCGAACACCTTGCCACCTTCGGTGTGATCCCAGTGGCTGTGGCTCAGGATCACGTACTTCACCGGCTTGCCCGGGAACTGCTTCGCGAGCTCGGCCTTGAGCCAGGTCGCGTAGGGAACATTCAGCGTGTCGACCAGCAGCAGGCCGTCGGGCGTATCGAGGATGCCCACGTACCAGCCGCCATTGCTGGCGCGCCAGACATCGCCGGTGACGTGCGTGATCGCTCGACCGGGAGGGACAAACATGCCGGGTGGCGGAGCGGACAGCCGGGGACGGGACGGGGATTCACCCGCTTTCGCGGCCACGAACGACAGCAGGCAGGCTGCTGCCAGCAGTGAGACCCCCCTCATGACTCAAGTCTGCCCCGCGCGCTGTGCGCGCCGCAAGCATCTCAGGTCCGGCTAGCGCTTGCCGCCGAACAGTCGCGAGAGCAGGCCCGGCTTTTCGGCCGGTGATCTTCTGCTGATTCACGGGCGTGCTCGGGCGGCTTGCCCGCTGGTGGGCGGGTTGCGCCTGGGCGGCGGACTGCGACTGTCATATGGATTGAAGCCGCGCGTCTTGCCGGCCAGCGGGTCGGACTCGCGCGGACCACCGAACGTGGGTGGCTTCTTCTTCTCGTCTTCCTCGAGCGTGAGTCCCGGGTTGTCCAGGCGCTCTCAGCAGGCGCGAGGTGGAATCGAGCGCATGGCGGCCCGTGTCGACAGCCCATTCCCAGATGGCGCGGCCGCTCTTGTCATGGCGCACGTGACCGGCCGGAGAAGTCCTCTGTTCACGCTTGTCGGGATTCTTCGAGTCTGCCATGGGTATCGGCGCCGTCGGAATACTGCGCGAAAGTAGCAGATTCCCGGCGTCGCCGCGTGAACGGGATCAACATCGGCACGCGTTCGCGGTAGGCGCGGTAGTCCTCGCCCAGCGCGTCGATCAGGTCGCGCTCCTCCAGTCGTATCGCCACTAGGATGTAGGCCGTCGTGGCCACGGCGAACAGCAGGTGCGTGAGGGTCATCGTCGGCGTCGCCCAGAACGCGAAGAACCACCCGACGTACAAAGGGTGGCGGACCAGCCGGTAGGGGCCGGGTGTGCCGAAAGGCAGCGGCCGGTACGGCCTGCCGAGCAGCTGCAACCAGACCTGGCGGAGGCCGAACAGGTCGAAATGATTGATCAGGAATGTCGCGACCAGCACCAGCAGCCAGCCGAAGGCGAACAGTCCATGCAGGATCGTCACGGCCAAGGGATCGGTGACGTGCCAGACGCTGCCGCCCATCGGTTGCCAGAACGCGAACAGCGCTATCAGCGCGAGGCTCGAGGCCAGCACATAGGTGCTGCGTTCCGCGGACGCGGGGATGACGCGCACGAGCAAGCGCTTGAACGCGGGACGTGCCATTACGCTGTGTTGCAGCGCGAAGAGCATCAGCAGGCCCGCATTCACCATCAGCGCGGTCGCGATGGGTACCCGCGGCTCGCCATCGATCGCGCGAGGCACGAGGAAGTTGCCGACGAAGCCTATCGCGTAGAGAAAGGTGGCCAGGAACACGACGTAGCAGGCGATCCCGTAGGCGAAGATCAGAAGTCGCTTGAACATGTGAATGCTCCCCGGTTGCCAGGCCCGCATGGTCGGGCAGTGGCTTCCGGCGCACCTGAGGCAACCGCCTCAATTTGCCGGCTTCCAAACCGGGACAAATGTCCCGGAAGGAATCAGTGGGGTAGACCGGCCTGGCCGTGGTCGCGTGCAAGCACGATGGCCTGGGCGCGTGAGCTCACGCCGAGCTTCGCGAACACCATGGTCAGATGGTTGCGGACGGTCTTCTCGCTGATGAACAGCTTGCCTGCGATTTCCTGGTTGCTGGCTCCCGAGGCCACCAGCGAGAGGATCTCCCGTTCGCGGTGCGTGAGGGCCGGGAACGCGACATCAGCGCCCACTGCCGCGGCCCGGTATTCGCCTTGTCCGTCCAGCCCAGGAATGCGCCCAGTTCGAGCTGGAGCCGCTGCCAGGCCGGTTCGGTCTCCGTGGTCACATGGTTGCGGCTCTCCAGCTCAACGAACTGCGCGCCGGGAATGCGTGAAGCGATCAGGTGACCCTGCTCACGCGCCACCATCAGGTCGCCGCGGGGATGCAGGACCAGTGTCGGTGCGCGAACCTTGGCCAGTCGCGCCTCGACGTCGATGGCACCGCTGGCTTCCATGATGCGCGCAGCGATCTCGGGCGTCGTGGTGCGACGCTGCAGTTCCGATATCCACAGGGTCTGCTCCTCGCTGGCTTCGGGAATCAGGAGTTCGGCAAACAGGCGACGAAAGGCCGTGGCCTTCGCGCCCCATCCGACCCGGATCAGCTCCACCATCGCGCGCTCGGCGCGCGCGGTTCTTTCCCCGCGCAGTGCCCAGCCGGAGGCGAACCCGCCATGGATGACCAGATGGCTGACGCGCTCCGGATGCCGCACCGCGTACTCGATGGCAACCGATGCGCCCTGTGAAATGCCCAGCAGCGCAAAGCGCTCGAGGCCGGCGGCGTCCGCGACGCGCTCCAGGTCGTCAACCTGGTACTCGAAGCCCAGGCGCGTATCGATCCATTCCGACAGTCCGGTGCCGCGCGCATCGTATCGGCAAAGCAGATGGTGGCGCGTGAGCAGCTTGAACCAGTGCAGCCACACCGGACTCTGCCAGTCGAACTCCAGGTGGTTGAGCCAGTTGGCGGTCTTGAGCAGCGGCGGACCGGAACCCGAGGTCGCGAAGGCGAGCCGCGTGCCATCTCCTGCTGTCGTGAACCGGATGGTCTGGTCCATCTGTCCCTGGTGCTATGGGCTTATGGCTGATCCAAATTGAAGGTAGCAGATCCGGCCGCCAGCCCCGTCAGCGAACCAGAGCCGGTCGCTCAACCAGAGCGGAGGTTTGCGGTCCGCGCCGGCGGAGAGGCCCACGGCGCGAGTGCCCTCTGCCAGCGGGAATTCCTCGATGATGCCGTCTGCGTTGACACGCCCGAGCGAGCGACCGCGCGTGTACCAGGGCAGACGATCGGGACCGACGGCGATGTTGATCGGCGAGTCGGTGCCCGCGGGCATCGCGTACTCGGTGATCCTGCCGTCCATCGTGATGCGGCCGACGCGGTTCCCGTCCGTGCGCAGGCCGTCCATGCCGCCGGAAAGCTCGACGAACCACATGGCGCCATCGGCGCCTGCGGTGATGTCGGCGGGGCCCGAGTTGGGTCGGGGCAACGCGTACTCCGTGATCTCGCCGCGCGGCGTGATGCGGCCAATCCGGTTGGCGCGGTATTCGGAGAACCAGATGTTGCCATCGGGCCCGGCGGCCAGCGCGCGCGGGCCGCTGTCGGGAGTGGGTGTTGCGAACTCGGTGATCTTGCCACTCGGCGTGATGCGGCCAATCTTGCCGCCGGCGAACATGCCGAACCAGATGTTGCCGTCGGAGCCCAGCGCGATCGCACGCGGCTGGCTGTTGGGCGTGGGGATCGCAAATCCGGTGTACTCGCCTGCCGGCGTCATGCGGCCCATGCGATTGCCGGTGTGTTCGCTGAACCAGATGTTGCCGTCGGCGCCGAGCGCGATGATGCGCGGGGAGCTGGACGGGTTCGGCAGCGGGAACTCCTTCAATGCGCTGCCATCGCGCTTCATGCGGCCGATGCGATTTCCGGCACCCTGCGTGAACCACACCGACCCATCGCGCAACTCGGTGACCGTGGTCGGCGAGCTGGCGCGGTCCGGCAGTTCATGGCACTGCGGTGCCGGGTTGGCCAGGACCAGGGAAGCGATGACACCAGCGGTGGAGAGGGTGGCCATCTTCAGTCAGTACGCCAGCGGGGGCAGGGCGGCCAGGAATTCTCTTCTGCGCATGGACTCACCTCGACGGGTCAGGCATTGATCATACGGTGCATGCCCCGAAAGCGGCGGATGGCGCCGGTTGCGGAGTGCATTTACTATCGGCAGGCATCTCCGGAACGTCAACAATCACAAAAAAGGGGACGGGAATGAGGGGAAAGAGCCTGCTCGCAGCGCAGATCTTCGCGGTGGCTGGAATGCTGGCCGCATGCGCAGGAACACCGCCGGAAGCGCAGGGCACAAAAGTGGCCGTGGCCACCCCCGCCCTTGTTGCGGGCCCCGTCGCCAGCTCCGCCACTTCGGCGACATCAGCGAAGGACCGCAGGCTGGAGACCGGGGATCGCAAGCGCGTGGTGAGGAACGGCCAGGAATACTACTGCCAGCGGCAGGGCGTAACCGGCTCCCGCACGAAGGTTATTGAGTCATGCCTCACGAAGGAAGAACTGCTTCTGGTGCTCGACTCCGCCCAGAATTTCCACGGCGACGTTACCGGCGGCGCGGGCCAGGTGCTGGACGCAAACACGCAGATGACGGTCGGCCCGATGCCGATCGACGTCAATCGCTGAACGCGGCGGGCCAAAGGCCCGCCTTGACTAGTCCTCGACCAGGAAGCTGCGCAGCTGCTCGGACCGCGACGGGTGGCGCAGCTTGCGCAGCGCCTTGGCCTCGATCTGGCGGATGCGCTCGCGCGTGACGTCGAACTGCTTGCCGACTTCCTCGAGCGTGTGATCCGTGTTCATGTCGATGCCGAAGCGCATGCGCAGCACCTTGGCCTCGCGCGGCGTCAGCTGCGAGAGCACGGCGTGCGTGGTTTCGCGCAGGCTTTCGGTCGTGGCCTGGTCGATGGGCGAGGCGACGGAGGTGTCCTCGATGAAATCCCCCAGGTGGGAATCCTCATCGTCACCGATCGGCGTCTCCATCGAGATCGGCTCCTTGGCGATCTTGAGGACCTTGCGCACCTTGTCTTCCGGCATTTCCATGCGGATCGCCAGCTCATCGGGCGTCGGCTCGCGGCCCATCTCCTGCAGCATCTGCCGCGAGATGCGGTTCAGCTTGTTGATGGTCTCGATCATGTGCACCGGGATGCGGATGGTGCGCGCCTGGTCGGCGATCGAGCGCGTGATGGCCTGGCGGATCCACCACGTGGCGTAGGTCGAGAACTTGTAGCCGCGGCGGTATTCGAACTTGTCGACCGCCTTCATCAGGCCGATGTTGCCTTCCTGGATCAGGTCGAGGAACTGCAGGCCGCGGTTGGTGTACTTCTTCGCGATCGAGATCACGAGGCGCAGGTTGGCCTCGACCATCTCCTTCTTCGCGCGGCGTGCCTTGGCCTCGCCGATCGAGACTTCGCGGTTGATTTCCTTGATGTCGTTGATCGACAGGCTGTGCAGGACTTCCAGGTCGGCCAGCTTCTTCTGCCGGCGTTCGATTTCGTCGGTGAACTTCGCCAGCGGCGCGGACCACTTCTTGCCGCCCTTGACGTGCTTGGAGACCCACTTGAGGTTGGTCTCGTTGCGCGGGAAGCTCGCGATGAATTCCTTGCGCGGCATGCCGGCATCGCGCACGGAGATGACCATGATCTCCTTCTCGAGCTGGCGGACTTCGCTGATGTGCACCCGAAGCTGGCTGATCAGCGCCTCGAACATGCGCGGCGAGAGCTTGAGCTCCATGAACTCGGCGGCGGCCTTCTGGCGCAGCTTGAGTGTCTTGGGATCCTTGGCGCCGAGCTTCTCGATGGAGACGAGCGACTGTTGCTGCAATTTCGCCAGCTGCGCGAAGCGGCGCGCGGCCTCTTCGGGATCCGGGCCGGTGTCGACAGCCTCTTCGGCTTCGCCGTCCTCGCCTTCCTCGGTTTCCTCGGTCTCTTCGGCTTCCTCGACGAGTTCCATCTTCGTCGGGTTCTGCGGCTGCGCGATCACGTCGGGCGCGTTCGGGTCGATGAAGCCGACGATCACGTCGACCAGGCGGCCCTGGCCACCCTTCACGTTGTCGTAAGCCGTCATCAGCTGCTGGATGGTGGCCGGATACTGCGCGAGCGCACGGCGCACGGCCTCGAGGCCTTCCTCGATGCGCTTGGCGATGCTGATCTCGCCCTCGCGCGTGAGCAGCTCGACCGTGCCCATCTCGCGCATGTACATGCGCACCGGGTCGGTGGTGCGGCCGAGTTCGGCGTCGAGCGCGGCCAGGGCTGCGGCGGCTTCCTCGATGGCTTCCTCATCGGCCGGCGAGCTGGCTTCCGTGGCGAGCAGCGGCTCCATGTCCGGAGCCTTCTCGTACACGGGAATGCCCATGTCGTTGATCATGTTGACGATGTCTTCGATCTGCTCGGGATCGACGATCTCGGACGGCAGGTGATCGTTCACCTGCGAGTACGTGAGGAAGCTCTGCTCCTTGCCCAGTGCGATGAGCAGCTTGAGCTGCGACTGGCGCTCTTCGGGCATGGCCTGCGGACGGCGCTCGATGCCGATGAGTTTCTGCTGCGAGGCGTCAGCCGCCGAAGGGCGACCACGCTTGCGGCCGGGCTCGGCGGCAGCCACAGGCGCGGCTTCGGGCTGTGCAATCGCGGCAGACTTTCCTTTTGCCAGCGGCGCGGCCTTTGCCAGCGGCGCAGCCTTTGCAATCGTGACCACCTTGGCCACGGTCGCGATCTTGGCCAGCGGAGCTGCCTTCGCGAGGGGCACGGCCTTGGTCGGCGGAGCCTTCACGATGGCAGTCTTGACCGGCGGCACTGCCTTGGAGGCAGGGGCGGGCTTGGCCGCCGCCTTGTGCGAGACGACAGCGGGCTTCTTCGCCGCAACAACGGCGGGGCGGGCGGGCTTCTTCGGGAGCGGCTTTGCGGGTTTGCCCTTCGCCGCCAGCGCAGGCTTCGCGCCCTTCGGGGAGCTCTTGCGGGGTGCAACGGCGGGTTTGTGGGGCTTGCGGGTCGACGCCATGGAATCTCCGGCTAAGAGGGTTGTCGCGGGCGGTGGCGAACCGACAATTCTAGCGATTTGTGGCGCTCGCCGCCATCCGCTGGAACGCTGGATCCTGCCCGGAAGATCGCCCGGTCGCCAAATCGTTCCCTGATCTGGTCCACGACCGGGTCAATCGGGGCGGCGGGGGTCGATTCAAGGGCCGATACCAGGTCGATCTGCGCCGATTTCCCCAGGTCCGACAGGCTGATCCCCAACAGCCGGATCGCCGCGCCCGGGTGATCCCGGAGCCAGGCCGTCAGCAGGCCCTGGGCGGCCCGGTTGATCACGCCGGAATCGGTGCCCGGGGGTCTCAAGGGCAGCTGGCGGGAAAAGGTCCGGAAATCCGCCCGGCGAATCTTCACGGATACGAGCCCGGCGTCCAGGCCGGCGCGACGCAGGCGGGCCGTTGCCCGATCGGCGAGGGCGAGCAGCTGCGCATGGAGCCGGGCCGGCTCCCTGAGGTCGGTTTCAAAGGTCTCCTCGGCGCTGATCGAGAGCTCCTCCCGTTCCGGGGAAATCGGGCGATCGTCGAGGCCAGCGGCGCGCGAGCGCATGAGCTGCGAGCGGGCGCCGAACAGCGGCCACAGCGTCCGGTCATCGGCGCGGCGCAGCTGGCCAAGCGTCGTGATGCCTGCTGCGCACACCGCTTCACCTTTCAGTCGGCCCAGGCCGGGCAGGCGAGAGACGGGCAGCGGGTCGAGCACTTCATGGACGCGTTCGGGCGGCACCAGCGTCAGGCCGTCGGGCTTGTCGAGATCCGACGCGATCTTCGCGACGAGGCGGTTGGCTGCAACGCCGATCGATGCGGTCAGTCCCAGCTCATCGTGGATGCGTGACTTGATCCGTGCGGCGATCGATTCGGGCGGTCCGTGCAGCTGCAGGCTGGCCGTGACGTCGAGGAAGGCTTCATCGAGCGAGAGGCCTTCGACCACCGGCGTGTAGTCATGGAAGATCGCGAACACCTGGCGCGAGACTTCGCGGTAGCGGCGCATCCGCGGCGCCACGACGATCGCATCCGGGCAGAGCTCGAGCGCGCGACGCATCGGCATGGCCGAGCGCGGGCCGTGGCGGCGTGCTTCGTAGCTGGCGGCTGCGACGACGCCACGCGCGCCGCGGCCGCCGACGAGCACGGGCAGGCCGGCGAGGCGCGGATCGTCGCGCTGCTCGACGGATGCGTAGAACGCGTCCATGTCAACGTGCAGGATGGCGCGATTCACTCAGCAGCTGCCTCAGTCGGTCTCGTTCGGCGGCGTCCAGTCCGGTGGCCTGCTCCTTTGCAAGCAGCGCATCGATCTCCGCAGCCGTGGTGCCCTGCGCGAGGCGCCGCAGTGCGTTGATGAATTCATCGCCGGCGGCCGCTTCATCCGGCGTGATGGATTTCACCGCGGCGAGCCGGGCCAGGCGCTCGCCGGCCGGATGCTCGCGCCAGCGCTCCAGCACCTGCGCGGTTCGCGTCGCGGGCTCATCCTGCAGCGAATCCAGCAGTTCGCGCAGCACGTCCATGCCCGGCTCGTCGAGGCCGGCCAGCGCCTCGACATCGCGCGGCGTCACGCGCGCGGCGATGGACGGGAACAGCAGCAGGTTCTGCACGGCCTGGCGCACGAGCCCGCCGCGACCGGCGCTGTTTGCGGTGGCCGGCGGACGCCGGGGCGCCTGCGCTGCGGAGGGTGCTTCCCGGTGCGGCGTCCGCGCGCCCTCCATCGGCCCGATGATGGCCAGGAAGCGCTCGGCGCTGGCACCGATGGTATCGGCGAGCCGGTCGAGCAGCAGTTCGCGATAGGTTCCGGCCGGCACGCGTTCCAGCAGCGGACGCGCCTCGGCGACGAAGCGCGCCTTGCCGTCGGCATGCCGGATGTCTATCGATGCGGAGAGGTGTGCGACGAAATATTCCGACAACGGCAGTGCGTCGCCAAGGCGCGCTTCGAAACGCTCCCGGCCTTCCTTGCCCACCAGTGAATCCGGATCCTCGCCATCGGGCAGGAACAGGAAGCGCAGTTCGCGGCCTGCGGTGGCTTCCGGCAGGGCATTCTGCAGCGCTCGCCAGGCGGCATCGCGTCCCGCGCGATCGCCATCGAAACAGAACACGATTTCACGCACGAGGCGGAAGGCGCGGCGCAGGTGCTCCGGAGTGGTAGCCGTGCCCAGCGTCGCCACCGCATAGCCGATGCCGCTCTGGTGAAGGCGCACCGCGTCCATGTAGCCCTCGACGATGAGCAGGCGCTGCAGCGGCGCGCGGTTCTGGCGCGTTTCGTACAGCCCGTAGAGCTCGCGCCCCTTGTGGAACAGCTCGGTTTCAGGCGAGTTCAGGTACTTCGGTTCACCGTTGTCGATGATGCGGCCGCCGAACGCAATCACGCGGCCGCGCGCATCGCGGATCGGGAACATGAGCCGGTCGCGGAAACGGTCGTACCAGCCATCGCCGCTGTCGCGCGCGATGATCAGGCCCGCAGCGGCGAGCTTCTGGCGCGTGGCGTCGCTGGCACCGAATCTCTTCAGCACCGCGCTCCAGTCATTGGGCGCGTAACCGATCGAAAAGCGCTCGAGCGTTGGCGCATCGAGGCCGCGCCTGGCGACATACGCCTTCGCGCGCTCGTCCTGGCCCAGTTGCTCCTGGTAAAAGCCCGCGACCCGCGCCATCAGCGCATAGAGGTCCTCGTCTATGGTGCGCGCGGGCGCGCTGCCGGCCTCGCGCGGCACCTCGAGGCCGAGGCGCGAGGCCAGTTCCTCGACGGCCTCGACGAATGGCAGGCGGTCGTAGTTCATCAGGAAGTCGAGCACGGTGCCGTGCGCGCCGCAGCCGAAGCAGTGGTAGAACTGCTTGTCCGGGCTCACCCAGAACGACGGTGTCTTCTCGTCGTGGAAGGGACAGCAGGCCCTGTATTCCCGCCCGGCCTTCTTCAATGGCACCCGACTGCCGACGATCTCGACGATATCCGCCCGGCCTACCAGGTCCTGAATGAAGGCGCGAGGAATGAGGCCGGCCATGATCCGCCAAGCGTATCAGCCGGAGCCGACTGGCCCTAACATGGGTTGATGGCCGAGTCCGGCGGGGGAACATGACGAGCGACGACGCGCTGTACCGGAAGATCCGGTGGCGACTGCTGCCCTACCTGCTGCTGCTCTACGTGATCGCGTGGTTCGACCGCGTCAACGTGGGCTTCGCCGCGCTGCAGATGAACGAGGACCTGGGGTTCGGTCCGCGCGTATTCGGCTTTGGCGCCGGCATCTTCTTCATCGGCTATGCGCTGTTCGAGGTGCCCAGCAACCTGATCCTGGCGAAGGTGGGCGCGCGCTTCTGGATCGGCCGGATCATGGTGACCTGGGGCATCATTTCGGTGGCGATGATGTTCGTCACCAGTCCCACGAGCTTCTTCGTGCTGCGCTTCCTGCTCGGCGTGGCCGAGGCCGGCTTCCTTCCGGGCATCCTGTTCTACCTCGGCGCGTGGTTTCCCCGCGGGGAGCGCGCCCGCGCAGTGTCATGGTTCATGGTGGGCATCCCGCTTTCGACGGTGTTCGGCGGGCCGATCGCCGGCCTGCTTCTGAACATGGACGGCACGCTCGGCCTCGCGGGCTGGCAATGGTTGTTCCTCATCGAGGGGGTGCCCGCGGTCGTTCTCGGTATCACCACCTGGCTGTGGCTGCCGGATTCACCCGCCCATGCGAAGTTCCTCTCTGCCGGGGAAGCGCGGCGCATCAGCAGCCGGATCGCTGCCGAGGAGGAACAGACGCGGCAGCGACACATGCCTGGCCTGCGGCGCGTGCTGACGATGCCGACGGTGTGGTTGCTCGGCCTCGTGCTGTTTGCCTGCCAGTGCGGCAGCTACGGGCTGACGCTGTGGATCCCGCAGATCGTGCGTGGCATCTCCGGGGCCAGCGACCTGGCCGTGGGCTTCATCACGGCAATTCCGTATGTGGCCGCGGCCGTCGCGATGCTTGCCGTGGGCGCAAGTTCCGATCGCACCGGCGAGCGATTCTGGCATGTGGCATTGCCGAGCTTCATCGGCGCAGCGGGCTTTGCCGCCAGCGCGTTCCTGCTGTCGCCCGTGCCGGGGATGATCGCGCTGACCATAGCGGCAATGGGAGACCTGAGCACGCGCGGCCCGTTCTGGGCGCTGCCGCCGCGTTTCCTCGCGGGCAGTGCATTGGCAGCCGGCATCGCGCTGATCAACACGATGGGCTCGCTGGGCGGGTTCGTTGGCCCCTACGCGGTCGGGCTGGTGCGCGAGGCCACGGGCGGATTCGCCGGCGGAATGCTGTTTCTTTCGGGCCTGCTGGTGATGGCAGGCATCGTGACGCTGCTGCTGCGCCGCTCGTCGCTGCTCAGGGACGCCGACGACGCCGGATCGCGATCACGATGACGGCGATCGAGACCAGAATCAGCAGGAACAGTGCGCCACGGCCCATGTTCAGCCCGACAGGCGCGCCTTCACGCGGGCGCTGACGGCGCCCATGTCTGCGCGACCCTGGGCCGCGGCCTTCACCTGGGCCACGACCTTGCCCATGTCCTTCATTGACGTGGCGCCGGTCGCGGTGATGGCTTCATCGATCAGCGCGGTGACCTCGGCATCGGAGAGCTGCTGCGGCAGGTAAGACTGCAGGATCAGCAGCTCCGCGTTTTCCTTCGCGACGAGATCGGCGCGACCGCCGGCCTCGAACTGCACGATGGATTCACGCCGCTGCTTGACCATCTTCTCGATGACGGAGAGGGTCTGCACGTCGTCGAGCTGGATGCGCTCGTCGACTTCGCGTTGCTTGATGCCGGCGAGGATCATGCGGATCGTCGCGAGGCGTTCCTTCTCACCCGAGCGCATCGCGGACTTCATGTCCTCGGTGATGCGCTCCTTGACGGCCATGGCCGTGCTTACGAAACGCGTGCGGGGCGCATTTCGCTGCGCGGAGCGGTGCGCTTCTGGCTGCGCTTCACCGCGGCGGCCTTCTTGCGCTTACGCTCCTGCGTCGGCTTCTCGTAGAATTCGCGACGACGTAGCTCAGAGAGAACGCCGGCCTTCTCGCAGGCGCGCTTGAAGCGTCGCAGTGCGACGTCGAAATATTCATTCTCCCGGACTCGAACGCTCGGCATCGCTCGTAACCTCTAGCTCTTCAGCCAGTTTAAGTCGTTGTTTTGAATGCGCTTTGAGGGCGCGACGGAAAACAGGGTGCGGGATTCTAAAGCCTTGGATACAACCTGTCCATTACGTGTGCTCGCGATCGAGTCCTCCTGCGACGAGACTGCGGTGGCCATCCTCGACGAAAAGCGGGGGCTGCTGGCCCACCAGCTGTTCAGCCAGGTCGACCTGCACCGGATATACGGGGGCGTCGTGCCTGAGCTGGCGAGCCGCGATCACACCCGCAGGCTGGTGCCACTGGCCCGTGCGGCACTGGCGCAAGCGGCCACAAAGCCTTCGGAATTGTCCGGGATCGCCTATACGGCCGGTCCCGGGCTGGTTGGAGCGCTGCTGACCGGCGCGGCGGTGGGCCACAGTCTTGCCTATGCGCTGGGGGTGCCGGCCATTCCGGTGCATCACCTGGAGGGGCATCTGCTCGCGCCGCTGCTGGAGGAGCGGGCACCTCCGTTCCCGCACCTCGCCTTGCTGGTCTCCGGCGGTCATACCATGCTGATCGTTGTCCGGGGTCCTGGGGACTACCAGATACTCGGCGAAACGCGCGATGACGCGGCGGGCGAGGCCTTCGACAAGAGCGCGAAGCTGCTCGGCCTGCCTTACCCGGGCGGGCCCGAGCTGTCCCGGCTGGCCGCGAGCGGCAATGCTGGCGCGATCGATTTTCCGCGGCCGATGCTCGATCGGAAGGGGTTCGAATTCAGCTTCTCGGGGCTCAAGACGGCCGTGATGCTGGCCGCGCGCGCCGCGCCGCTGACCGATGCACGGCGCGCGGACATTGCCGCGTCGGTGCAGGCGGCCATCGTCGATACGCTCGTCGGCAAGACGCTGCGCGCGCTGGAGGAGACCGGTCTGTCGGACCTGGTCGTGGCGGGTGGCGTCGGCGCCAACCGGTTGCTGCGCGAACGCCTGGAGCAGGAGGCCGGGCATCGCGGCGTGCGTCTTTACTTCCCGCGGCTGGAGTTCTGCACGGATAATGCCGCGATGATTGCGGTGGCTGGCCTGCTGCGCCTGAAGCGCGGTGACGTGGCGCCGGGACTTGCGATCGAAGCACGGGCGCAGTGGCCGCTCGATACATTGACGGCTTGAAGGGGATCCGCGAGGACATGCAGCAGCATCAGGACACCGTTTTTCTGCGCGGATTGGCCGTCGACACGACCATCGGCTTTTTCGAATGGGAGCGACACGTCCGCCAGACGGTGGTGATCGACCTGGAGATCCCGGTCGACTGCGCACGCGCGGCAACCAGTGACGACGTCGCCGACACCACGGACTACAAGCGCATCGCGAAGCGCACCATCCAGTTCGTCAACGAGTCGAGCTTCAAGCTGGTCGAAACACTGGCGCACCGGCTCGCCACGACGCTGCTGGAGGAGTTCGACATCGCCTGGGTGCGGCTGACGCTGAACAAGCCGGGCGCCATCCGCGGCTCGCGCGACGTCGGCGTGATGATCGAGCGGCACCGGGCGCGCGCGTGAGCCCGACGCCGGCCTTCGTGTCCGGCGGCAGCAACCTGGATGCAGAGCGCAACCTCGTACTGGCTGCGCGCGAGCTGAAGACGCGGCATCCGGGCGCGCGGTTTTCCCGCTGCTATCGCAATGCCCCGGTGGGCTTCGACGGGCCGGACTTCATCAATTTCGTCGCGGAGCTGCCCTGCAGGGAAGGGCCGGAGTCGCTGCGCGCGGACCTGCAGCGCATCGAGCGACTCTGCGGCCGGCCGGCCGACGCGCCGCGCTGGGCGCCGCGCGCGATGGACCTGGATGTGCTGCTGTTCGGGGCGCTGGTGCAGGACCGCACGGGGCTCGTGCTGCCGCGGCCGGACCTGGTGCGCTGGGCCTTCATGCTCGGGCCGCTGGCCGAGCTGGCCCCGGGGCTGATGCATCCCACGCTGGGCAAGTCGATTGGCGCGCTGTGGGCGCAGTTCGACCGCGACGCGCACCCGCTCATGAGCGTGGACCTGGACCTGAACGCGGCCTGATCCAGGCGCGCCGGATCACGTATTGGCGCTGCGTCCGCCGTCGACCGCGAGGATCTGCCCCGTCACATAGGGTGCTTCGGCCGCGAAGAACAACGCGGCCCGCGCGATGTCCTCCGGGGAGCCGATGCGTTTCAGCAGCGTGCGATCGAGGATCGAATCCCTGATCGCGTCGGTGATGCCGTGCTCCGGGAACAGCACTGGTCCCGGCGCGATGGCGTTTACGCGCACGCGTGGCGCCATCTCGCGTGCCAGCGACTGCGTGAGCATGATCAGTCCCGCCTTGGCGGCGCTGTAGACCGGATGGTGCCGAAGCGGCCGTTGCCCGTGGATGTCGGCGATGTTCAGCACCAGGCCGCCCGCTTCGCGCAGCGCAGGCGCCGCCGCCTGCGACAGGAACAGCGGCGCGCGCAGGTTGGTGCCGAGCAGGTCGTCCCAGTGCGCGAGCGTGATCTCGCCGAGCGGCGTCGGATAGAAACTCGAGGCGTTGTTGATGAGGATATCGAGGCGCCCGAAACGCGCGAGCGTGGCCTCGACGAGCCCCGGCAGCGCGGCCACGTCGAGCAGGTCGGCCTGCAGCGCGACCACGGAACCGGTCCGCCGGGATTCCAGCCGCCCGCTCAGTGCATTGGCATCATCGGCGGACCGGCGGTAGTGGAGTGCGATGTTCGCGCCCGCAGCGTGCAGCCGCTCGCTGATCGCTGCGCCTACGCGGCGCGCGCCGCCCGTGATCAGCACCACCTTTCCGGCCAGCGATTGCTCCATCATGTGAGCTTATGACGGCGGCGACCGGACTGCACGAACAGGAACATGGCGAGCGCGTCCTGGCGCGCCTGCGCGAGCTGATCACCGCGGCGGGGGGGTGGATACCCTTCGACGAGTACATGCGCATCGCGCTCTACGAGCCGGGGCTCGGGTATTACAGCGCCGGCGCGCGCAAGTTCGGGGAGGGTGGAGACTTCACCACGGCCCCGGAGATCTCGCCGCTGTTTGGCCAGTTGCTGGCGGTGCAATGCGCGCAGGTGCTGGAGGTGCTGGGCGGTGGGGACATCCTGGAGCCCGGCGCCGGCACTGGCGCACTGGCAGTGCAGCTGTTGTCGGCACTGGACGGCCTGGGCTGTCTGCCGTACCGGTACCGGATCGTAGAGGTCAGCGCGGATCTGCGCGAACGACAGCGGGCGCGCATCGCGACATTGCCGCCGGCGCTCGCTGCACGCGTCGAGTGGCTGGAGGGGCCGCCGTCGCAGGGCTGGCGCGGCGTTGTGGTGGCGAACGAAGTGCTGGATGCCCTGCCGTGCGAGCGCTTTGCGTGGCGGGAAGAGCGCGCGTCGGGCGTGTACACGGCAGCGGACGGGAATGTGGCTGCGCGCGGCGTGGCGCTCGATGAGCAGGCGTGGCCCTGCTGGCGCGATGGGCCGGCCAGCCGGGAGCTCATGGAGGAAGTGGCGCGTGTGCGTCGCGATCTGGTCCTGCCCTGGCCCGAGGCCTACGAGTCCGAGGTGTGTACGCGCGTGGGCCCATGGATTGCCGCGCTCACATCCACGATGGAACAGGGACTCGCGCTGTTCATCGACTACGGCCTGCCGCGGCGCGAGTACTACCACCCGTCCCGCAGCAGCGGCACGTTGCGCTGCCATTACCGCCAGCTCGCGCATGAGGATCCTTTCCGGCATCCGGGCCTCGAGGACATCACGGCCTGGGTGGACTTCACGCGCGTCGCCGAGGCCGCCGAGGCTGCAGGGCTCGATGTGCTGGGCTACACGACGCAGGCCGGCCTGCTGCTTTCGCTGGGCCTGGAGAAGCAGGTCGCGCAGGCCGCGGACGAGGGCTCCCGCCTGCGCCTTGCGAGCCAGGCGCGGCAACTGGTCATGCCGACCGAGATGGGCGAGACCTTCAAGGCCATCGCGTTGGGGCGCGGAATCGAGCATCCCCTCTTGGGATTCGCGCTGCAGGACCTCATGGAGAGGCTGTGAGACTCTCGATACTCGACCTGGCCCACGTGCCGCTGGGCAGCTCCATCAGCGATGCGCTGCGCAATACGCTGGCGCTCGCGCGCCTCGCCGACACGCTGGGCTACGAGCGCTTCTGGCTGGCCGAGCACCACAACATGCCAGGCATCGCCAGCGCCGCCACCTCCGTGGTGATCGGGCAGGTGGCGGCGGCGACGCAGCGCATCCGCGTCGGCGCGGGCGGGATCATGCTGCCGAATCATTCGCCGCTCGTGATCGCCGAGCAGTTCGGCACGCTCGAAGCGCTGTTCCCGGGCCGCATCGACCTGGGCCTCGGCCGCGCGCCAGGCACCGACGGCATGACCTGGCGTGCGCTGCGCCGTGAGCCGGGAGCGTCCGAACGCTTCCCCGAAGATGTGCTTGAGCTGCAGGCGCTGCTGGGCCCGGTGCAGCCAGGCCAGCGCATCCGTGCCGTGCCGGGCGCGGACACGAACGTGCCGCTGTGGATACTGGGCTCCAGCCTGTTCGGCGCGCAGCTCGCGGCGCAGTTCGGGTTGCCCTATGCCTTTGCTTCGCACTTCGCGCCCGCCGCGCTGCATGCCGGCGCTGAAGGTCTACCGCGAACGCTTCCGGCCGTCGGCGCAATTGCCGAAGTCTTACGCAATGGCTGGCGTGAATGCGATCGTCGCACCGACCGACGAAGAGGCACGCGTGCTTTTCACCTCGCTGCAGCAGGTGGTGATCGGCCTGGTCACCGGCAGTCCCGGTCGGCTGGCGCCACCCGTGCCGCGAATCGAGCCGTTGTCGCCGCCGGTGCAACAACAGGTCGATTCCTTCCTGGCCTGCTCGTTCGTAGGCTCCCCGGAAACCGTGAAGCGGGGACTTGAGGATTTCATCGCGCGCACCGGCGTGGACGAGCTCATCGTCGCCAGCGCGATCTTTGACCCGCAAGCGCGCCTGCGTTCGTGTGCGCTGCTGGCGGACGCGTGCCTGCACGACCCGCGCCATTGAGCCGATGGGATCGCTGCAATAGAAAAGGGCGGCTGCAATGCTGCGGCCGCCCCGTCTCCATCAGTTCATCTCACTTGAGATCGAAGCGGTCGAGGTTCATCACCTTCGTCCAGGCCGCCACGAAATCGTCGACGAACTTCTGCTGCCCGTCCCTGGCGGCATAGACCTCCGCGAGCGCACGCAGCACGGAGTTGGAGCCGAACACCAGGTCCACTCGTGTGCCGGTCCACTTCGGCTGGCCGGTCTTGCGGTCGCGACCTTCGAACGTGTCGGAAGCTTCCGAGGTCGGCTTCCACACCGTGCCCATGTCGAGCAGGTTCACGAAGAAGTCGTTGGTCAGCGTGCCGGGCCGCGAGGTGAGCACACCCAGCTTCGAGCCGCCCGTGTTCGCGCCGAGCACCCGAAGTCCGCCCACCAGCGCCGTCATTTCCGGCGCGGTCAGCGTCAGCAGCTGCGCCCTGTCGACCAGCAGCTGCTCACCCACGGCGCCGAGCTTGCCCGAGTGGTAGTTGCGGAAGCCGTCCGCGTCCGGCTTGAGGAAGTTGAACGATTCCACGTCGGTCTGCGCCTGCGAGGCATCGTTGCGGCCCGGCGTGAACGGCACCGTCACGCTGAGGCCGGCGTCCTTCGCCGCCTTCTCGATGCCCGCGCCACCGGCCAGCACGATCAGGTCGGCCAGCGACACCTTCTTGCCGCCCGCAGCGGACTGGTTGAAGGCGAACTGGATGCCCTCGAGCACCTTGAGCACCTTCGCCAGCTGCGCCGGCTGGTTCACTTCCCAGTCCTTCTGCGGCGCAAGCCGGATGCGCGCGCCATTGGCGCCACCGCGCTTGTCGCCGCCGCGGAACGTGGAGGCCGAAGCCCAGGCCGTCGACACCAGCTCCGCCACCGAGAGACCTGAAGCGAGCACCTTTGCCTTCAGCGACGCCACATCCGCTGCATCGATGAGCGTGTAGTCGACGTGCGGGGATCGGATCCTGCCAGATCAGCTCTTCCTTCGGCACTTCGGGGCCGAGGTAGCGCGCGCGCGGACCCAGGTCGCGATGCACGAGCTTGAACCAGGCGCGGGCGAACGCCTCGGCGAAGGCCTGCGGATTGTCGAGGAACCTGCGCGAGATCTTCTCGTAGGCCGGATCGAAGCGCAGCGAGAGGTCCGTCGTCAGCATCTTGGGCTTGTGCTTCTTCGTCTTGTCGTGCGCATCCGGAATGATCTCCGGCGCATCCTTTGCCACCCACTGGATGGCGCCGGCCGGGCTCTTCTCCTGCACCCATTCGAACTTGAACAGGTTCTCGAAGAAGTTGTTGCCCCACTGCGCGGGCGTGTTGGTCCAGGTCACCTCGATGCCCGAGCCGATGGCGTCGCCGGCCTTGCCGGACTTGTAGGTGCTCGCCCAGCCCATGCCCTGCGCCTCGATGGGCGCGTTCTCGGGGTCCGCGCCGACATGCGTGGCGGGGCCCGCGCCGTGCGTCTTGCCGAAGGTGTGGCCGCCGGCGATCAGCGCCACGGTCTCCTCGTCGTCCATCGCCATGCGCGCGAAGGTCTCGCGGATGTCTTTCGCAGCCGAGAGCGGATCGCCGTTGGCGTTCGGGCCTTCGGGGTTCACATAGATGAGGCCCATCTGCACGGCGGCGAGCGGGTTCTCGAGGTTGCGCTCGCCGGTGTAGCGCTTGTCAGCGCCGAGCCAGGTCTTCTCGCTGCCCCAGTACACGTCCTGGTCGGGTTCCCAGGTGTCCTCGCGGCCGGCACCGAAGCCGAAGGTGCGGAAGCCCATGGATTCCAGTGCCACGTTGCCGGTGAGGATCAGCAGGTCGGCCCAGGAGATGGCCTGGCCGTACTTCTGCTTGATCGGCCACAGCAGGCGCCGCGACTTGTCGATGTTCACGTTGTCGGGCCAGCTGTTGAGCGGCGCGAAGCGCTGCTGCCCGCGACCGCCGCCGCCACGTCCGTCGCCCACGCGATACGTGCCCGCGGCATGCCAGGACATGCGGACGAACTGCGGGCCGTAGTGGCCGAAGTCCGCCGGCCACCAGTCCTGCGAATCCGTCATCAACGCGAGCAGGTCTTTCTTCAGCGCCGTGTAGTCGAGCTTCTTGAACTCCTCGGCGTAGTTGAACTCCGGGCCCAGCGGATTGGACCGTGCGGAATGCTGGTTCAGCAGGTCCAGGCGAAGCTGGTTCGGCCACCAGTCAGCATTCGTCGCGCCGCCACCCGCGGTGTGGTTGATCGGGCACTTGGCTTCGGTAGTCATGGGCGTGTGGTCCCCTGTTTATGATTGGTCCATGGATTGCTCCGTGGTGGCCAACCTACGCCCGTGATGTGACGGCCACAAGTTGTTTGAAACGATGGACTCGATAGATGGGGTCTATTGCCGGCGCAGCGGTTCGAGTGCCGCCAGCCGCAGCGAGCGCAGTCGCGCCGCAATGGCCGGGCCGTTCAAGCCCTCGCGCTGCGATGCCTCGAGCTGCACTGCAGCGGCCGTCGCGCGCGCGGACTCCAGGTACTCGCGCTGCGGATACGGCGACTCCTCCAGCCCCGTCCTTCCCTGCGCATCGCACTGGCAGGCCAGCAACAGCTCGCTGAACCGCTCCGGTCGACGGAACGCGTCGCATTCCTCCAGCAGCTCCAGCACCGTCGCGGCGCGCAACTGCAGCGCGCGATGCACGTTGGTGTGGTGCTTGCAGGTCATGCGTGCCAGTTCGCGGAAGGCCACCGGCACTTTCAGGCGCGAGCACAGCGCATCGACCAGCGGCAGCCCGCGCGATTCGTGCATCACGTGCTTCGGCCACTGTTCCGGCGGCGTCGTGCCCTTTCCCAGGTCATGCGCGAGCAGCGCGAAAGCGCACCGTGGCCGGTGCATCCAGCTGCGCCGCGCGACGCAGGCAAAGCATCACATGCACGCCGGTGTCGATTTCCGGATGCCACTGCGCGGGCTGTGGCACGCCGTACAGCCGGTCGACCTCGGGAAATATCACCGCGAGCGCGCCGCAATCGCGCAGCACCTCGAAGAACACCTCGGGCCGCGGCTCTTCGAGTGCGCGCAGCGTCTCCTGCCAGACCCGCTCGGGCACCAGCGAGGCAACCTCACCGTCCGCCACCATCTGCCGCATCAGTGCGCGCGTGGACTCGTGCACGGTGAAGCCCAGCGACGCGAAGCGCGCCGAGAAGCGCGCTACGCGCAACACGCGCACAGGGTCTTCGCCGAAGGCCGGCGAGACATGCCGCAGCGTGCGTGCCGAGAGATCATTCTGGCCGCCGTAGGGATCGACGAGCGAGCCATCGGCGCGTTGCGCGATGGCGTTGATCGTCAGGTCCCGCCGCAGCAGGTCTTCCTCCAGCGTGATATCCGGCGAGAAGTCCGTGACGAAGCCGTGATAGCCGGGGCCGGTCTTGCGCTCGCGGCGCGCCAGCGCGTATTCGGACTGCGTCTGCGGATGCAGGAACACGGGAAAATCCCGGCCCACGGGTCGGTAACCCTGCTGCGAGCAGCTCATCCGCGGTGGCGCCGGTGACGACGTAGTCCCGCTCGCGAACCGGCCGCCCGAGCAGACCGTCCCGGACCGCGCCGCCGACCAGATAGACTTCCATCTGCGCATGTTACTGACAAAGCCCTGTTCCCCGCCGCTGCGGCGCCTGTGCTCGCCCGCATTGCTCGGGCTCGCCCTGGTTGCGACAGTCGCCGGCCTTCAGGGCTGCGGCACGGCGTACCTCGCCCAGGCCGCCGGGGGCCAGGCCGAGGTCATGCGCGCACGCGAGCCCATCGACAAGGTCCTCGCGCACCCCGGCACCGACGAGGCGCTGCGCACACTGCTCGTGCGCGCCAAGCGCATCCGTGACTTTGCCTCGAGCGATCTCGGGCTGCCCGACAACGACGCCTATCGCAGCTACGCGGACATCGAACGTGCCTATGTGGTCTGGAATGTCGTGGCGACGCCGGAGTTGTCGATTTCGCCGCGCCAGTGGTGCTTCCCCATTGCCGGCTGCGTGGCCTACCGCGGCTATTTCAGCGAGGAGAAGGCCAAGGCCTTTGCCGCGGGGCTGGCTGCCGCGGGCGATGACATCACGGTGGGTGGCGTGCCGGCGTATTCCACGCTCGGCCGCATCGCCGACCCGCTGCTCTCGACGGTCGGTCGATATTCCGAGATCGACCTGGCCGCGCTGATCTTCCATGAGCTCGCGCACCAGGTGCTCTACGTGCCGGGCGATTCGGCCTTCAACGAGGCCTTCGCGACCGCCGTGGAAGAGGAGGGCGTGGCCCGCTATGTCGCCGCCTACCTGGACGACTCGGCGCTCAAGGCGTGGCAGCAGCGGCGCCAGCATCGCGAGCAGGCCATCGCCGTGATGGCCGCCGCGCGCAAGGACCTCGCGGCCGTCTACGCCAGCCCGCTGCCGGTCGAGGAAAAGAGGGAGCGCAAGAAGCAGCGCTTCACGCAGCTGGCCAGCGACCTGCAGGCGCTGGAGACCAGTACCGGGCTACGGTACTTCGCGGGCTGGCGGCAGGAAGGATTGAACAACGCGCACCTGGCCTCCGTGGCGACCTACTACGACCAGGTGCCTGCGTTCGAGCAGCTGCTGCGCGAGGACTGCGGCGGCTACCTGCCGTGCTTCTACGTGCAGGCCGCGCGCAAGGCGGAAGCAGACAAAGAAAAGGGGCCGCAAGCTCGTGGGGGGAATCAGGCTGCGGCCCCGGGATTGGGACGAATTGCGAAACAATCCGTCCCGTTCACTCGACTATTGATCTGAAGGTCAGTGGGTCTCGACCTGCACGCGGGTAGCCGGAGCCACTGCCTGCTTCGGAATCGAAACCTCCAGCACGCCATGCGTGAAGCGGGCCTTGATCGCATCCGCCTGCACGTTCTCGGGCAGCGCGAAGCGACGCTCGAACTTGCCGTAGACGCGCTCAAGGCGCTCGTAGCCCTTCGCGGTCTCGTGCTTCTCGGACTTGCGCTCGCCGCGCAGCGTCAGCACGCCCTTCTCGGCAGTCACTTCGAGGTCCGCGGGTACAACGCCCGGCAGATCTGCCTCGACAACGAAGCGCTCGGCTTCCTCGCGCACGTCGACGGCCGGCAGGTAATTGGCAGCCGGAGCGGCCGCGTTGATGAATCCGTCCAGGTCGCGGTTCAGGCGGCCGAAGACACCCCAGGGCTGATGTATCGCAATGCTCATGTTCTTCAAGTCCTCCAGACCAATGAGTTTCGTATGGTCCAGAAGTGGGGGGCTCCACCGGAGTTTCAAGCCCTCCGCAGGGAGAACAGCCTGTGGATAGCCTGTGCGCGGCGTGTGCGCGGTAGCTACCATAGGTTGATTGGGTGGTTGCCCTGCAAATCACCGTCGCGGCAGCTATTGCAAAATTTAATTCAACGGGACAAGCTCATAACCGGTTGAAAACAAATAACAATAATGCGGAGGTCGCTTCCTGAAGTCGTCTTGACGCACCCGGACCCCGGAAATAGTCTTCCGCCCTTCGACACAATATCTTGTGTCGGGGAGAGTCTGGTTCTGGTCTGCTCTGGTCTGTCAGAAGAGATCGTGTGCTGGGGAGAGGGAAAAACGATCCATGAATACCGCGGTGAAGGTAGTGCCCAAGTCTGTCGACAACATTCCGTTTCAGGAAGCGTCCCTGGACATCTGGGACAAGAAATACCGGTTGGCCTCCAAGGAGGGCAAGGCGCTCGACCAGAGCATGGACGACACCTATAAACGTGTCGCCCGTACCCTCGCCGACGTGGAGCGTCCGGCCGTTCGCGAGCAGTGGCATGAGCGCTTCCTCTGGGCCCTGCGCAAGGGCGCGATTCCCGCCGGCCGCATCATTTCCAATGCCGGCGCGTGGGAGCACAAGCCCGCCACGTCCACCATCAACTGCACGGTCTCGGGCCTCATCCGCGACTCGATGGACGACATCCTCGGCAAGGTGCACGAGGCGGGCCTCACGCTGAAGGCCGGCTGCGGCATCGGCTACGAATTCTCGACGCTGCGCCCGCGTGGCGCCTACGTCTCCGGCGCCGGCGCCTACACCTCCGGCCCGCTGTCGTTCATGGATATCTACGACAAGATGTGCTTCACCGTCTCCTCG
The DNA here is from genome assembly GCA_963785055.1 of uncultured Pseudomonadota bacterium. GTDB lineage: Bacteria > Pseudomonadota > Gammaproteobacteria > Steroidobacterales > Steroidobacteraceae > ZC4RG30. The sequence continues at coordinate 339,574 of CAWATT010000004.1, read as the reverse complement.
GCCGGCGGCCGTCGCGGCGCGCAGATGGGCACGTTCGATGTCGGCCATCCGGATGCGATGGAGTTCATCCGCGCCAAGCGCGAGAACGGCCGGCTGCGGCAGTTCAACCTGTCGCTGCTGATCACCGACGAGTTCATGGAGTCGGTGCGCGAGAACCGCGACTGGCGCCTCGCGTTCCCGGTCCGCGAAAAGGAATTCGAGGGCGATCGCGCGCAGCTGGCGGACACGTCGAAGTTCGTGTGGCGCGAATGGCCCACGCACGAGGGCTATATCGTCAACGAGGAAGGCCTGGTCGCGTGCAAGGTCTACAAGACGGTGCCGGCGCGCCGCATGTGGGACGTCATCATGACTTCCACGTACGACTTCGCCGAGCCGGGCTTCATCCTCATCGACCGCGTGAACGAGATGAACAACAACTGGTGGTGCGAGAACATCCGCGCCACCAATCCGTGCGGCGAACAGCCGCTGCCGCCCTATGGCTCCTGCCTGCTCGGCTCCGTGAACCTCACGCGCTTCGTCATCGATCCGTTCACGCCGGACGCGCGCTTCGACTGGGACGAGTACCGCGAGGTGGTGCGCGTGTTCACGCGCATGCTCGACAACGTCGTCGAGGTCAACGGCCTGCCGCTCGAGCAGCAGCGCAACGAGATCCTGCGCAAGCGCCGCCACGGCATGGGCTTCCTCGGCCTCGGCAGCACCATCACGCTGCTCGGCATGAAGTACGGCAGCCCCGAGTCGGTGAAGCTGGCCGAAGACGTCTCGCGCGAAATGGCCGTTGCCGGCTGGGAAGCGGGCCTGGAGCTGGCGCGCGAGAAGGGCCCGGCGCCGATCATGAACGAGGAGTTCGAGGTCACGCCGGAGATGCTGCGCAAGCGCCCGGAGATGAAGAAGGACGGCTGGAAGGTCGGCTCACACATCCCTGGTCGCGTGCTGCACGCGCGCTACAGCCGCTACATGCAGCGCGTCGCCAGTGTTGCGCCGCAGCTGGTCGAAGAGCTCGCCGCAGGTGGGCGCGCGCTTCTCGCACCACACCTCGATCGCGCCCACCGGCACGATCTCGCTGTCGCTGGCCAACAACGCCAGCAACGGCATCGAGCCCACGTTCGCGCACCACTACTTCCGCAACGTGATCCGCGAGGGACGCAAAACGAAGGAAAAGGTGGACGTCTTCTCCTTTGAGCTTCTTGCCTACCGCGAGCTCATCAACAGCGAAGCGCTTCCCGGCGCCACCGAGCCCAACCGCAAACTGCCGGACTACTTCACCGCGGCCGACGAAGTGGCGCCCAAGCAGCACGTGGACATCCAGGCCGCCTCGCAGAAGTGGATCGACTCGTCGATCTCCAAGACCGCGAACGTGCCCACGGACTACCGCTACGAGGACTTCAAGGACATCTACCGCTACGCGCACGAGATGGGCCTCAAGGGCTGCACCACGTTCCGCTTCAACCCGGAGGCCTTCCAGGGCGTGCTGGTGAAGGAAGAGGACCTCAAGAACACCAAGTACGTGTTCACGCTCGATGACGGCAGCGAGGTGGAGGTCACGGGCGACCAGGAAATCGAATACGACGGCGAGATGCACTCGGCCGCCAACCTGTTCGATGCCCTCAAGGAAGGCTATTACGGCAAGTACCAGACATCGCGGACGGAGGATTCGAAGTGAGCTCGCTGAAGATCGACAAGCGCATCGTCAAGTACCGGGTGGGCAAGCCCGAGGAGAAGGCCGATGCGCCGAAGGCGGAGACCCGGCCGCTGGCCCGGGTCTACCGCATGTCGGAGGAGATCCAGCGTCCCGAGATGCTGATCGGCTCCACCTACAAGATCAAGACGCCGGTGTCGGACCACGCGATGTACGTGACCATCAACGACATCGTGCTCAACGAGGGCACCGAGCACGAGCAGCGCCGGCCGTTCGAGATCTTCATCAACTCGAAGAACCTCGACCACTTCCAGTGGATCGTCGCGCTGACGCGCATCATCTCGGCGGTGTTCCGCAAGGGCGGCGACGTGAACTTCCTCGTCGAGGAGCTCAAGGCGGTGTTCGATCCGCGCGGCGGCTACTGGCAGCCGGGCGGCAAGTTCATGCCCTCGATCATTGCCGAGCTGGGCTATGTGATCGAGAAGCACCTGCAGATGATCGGGCTGATGCGCGTGGTGGGGCTGGATGACCACCAGAAGAAGCTCGTCGATGCGAAGCGCGCGGAGTTCGAGGCGCGGGCGAAGCAGCAGGATGCGTTCTCGAAGTCGCATTTCCCGGAAGGGGCGCAGTTGTGCAGCAAGTGCAGCACGGCGGCGGTGGTGATGATGGATGGGTGCATGACGTGCCTGAACTGCGGGGAGTCGAAGTGCGGGTGAGCGGTCACTGAGGCACTGAGTGGCCTTGGGCGAGAAGTTGGAACTTGAAGCCCGCCTCGAAAGAGGCGGGCTTTTGTTTGTAATGAGTTGCCCAAGCTGTAGTCAGCTGGTCATGGAGTCCGTGCTGGCAAGGTTCAATGTGCTCGCCTCTATGCGCCGAGACGACGCTCTCAGCTCAGCGGTTGAGCTGAAACCCTATCGATGCGTTACAAGGGTCGAGTCACCGAGTGGAACTGACGAGAGAGGGTTCGGGTTTGTTACTCCGATGTCCAAAGGTGATCGGGTCTTCATTCATATCAAGTCGTTTGCGCGTGGACTCAACGACCGATCGGTGGGGAGATGGTCATATATGAGATGACCCGCGATTCACAAGGTCGCCGACTCGAGCGAATAATGTGACCTGTCTCGGGAGCGTCGTGCCATCCCGGTTCGCAACGCCAGGGCCCGGCGTGGCGTCGCTGATGTTCGCAGCGTGTATTCTTGTTGTCGCCATGGTGGCAGTAGCCTCCAGGCAGCTCCCCGGTGATGGCCTTCTGCGTCTTCTAGTCTTGCGGCGCAGCCGGTATGGCGTACCTTGCGATGTGCTTGGGACAAGTCGAGCAGCAATAAACGGCCGCCGACGAACGCCAGAATCTACACTCCATCTGCTTGGAGTCCTCGGCGGTTGGCGCAGGTGCTCTGTCGCGCCGAAGCTGCTGCGGCACAACATCAATGCAAAGTGGCCAGCTTTCGCAGGTGTTTTCTGCGGCCACCGTTGTCCTGAACTGCATTGCGCTTGTCGTTATCTTCGTCAATTCGAAGATGGGGCTGTTCTCTCGGTGTGGCGTCCGGCTAATGACGCAGCTGGAGCGTCGTCGTGATGAGTCGATGCAAGCGCCGATCGATATCGTCATCGCTTAAGCCACTCCCCACACTTCTGGTCGCAGAGATACGCGCGGACGTTGTCCGGCAGTGCCTTCGCGCACGTGCGCGCCAAGGCAATCGAAGCGTGGCGCCCTGCACTGAGCACCCTCGCGCATGCACAGCCTGTCATCCGAACTTCTATCGTTGCCGCCTGATGCGACGCTCGATTCCGCCCGCGCGCAAGCACAGCGCATCGAGAGTCGTGACGTCTTCTCCGTCCGCCGCGAGCTGCTCATCGCGCTCTACGCCGCCGTCGCGACGCTGGTCGCCGGCGTCGGCCTGCTGGTCAAGGCAAACCTCGACCGCATCGGTCCGGTGGCCCTGCTCACCGGCATCTTCCTCGCCTCGGCCCTGTGCTACGCCGTGGCCCTGCGCGCGCGCCTCGCAGCGCGTGAGCGCTCGCTCGGAGAGGACTACATCCTGCTGCTCGGTGCGCTTCTGTTCAGCGCCGCGGTGGGCTACGCGGAGGTGCAGTTCCGGATCTTCGGCACCGGCTGGTCGCGTCACCTGTTGCTGCTGGCGGCCTGGCACCTGGCCAGCGCCTACCTGTTCCGGTCGCGCCTCGTCCTCGCTGTCGCGCTGACCGCCTTCGCAGGCTGGCTCGGCGTCGAGGCCCGTCTCGGCACGCTGGTCGAGCCCCAGCACCCGCTGCTCGGCGTTGGCCCCCGCAGCCTGCTCTGCGCGCTGATCTTCCATATCGGCAGCCTTGTCCATCGCGGCGAGAGTGCCGACAAGGGCAGCGGCTTCCGTGACGTCTACCTCCAGTTCGCTGTGAACTTCGGCTTCTGGGGCGCGCTCGCGCTTGGCTTCGATCCCACCACGCGCTGGATCGGCACAGCGATCCTGCTCGCGCTGGCGGTGGTGGTCGGTCGCGCTGGCCTGCGTGAGCGACGCGAGAGCTTCCTGCTCTACGCTGTCGGCTACAGCACCATCGGGCTGGTCTGGCTCGAGTCGTTGTTGCTGGGGAGCTTCGTGCTGGCGTCCTGGTTCGGCCTTGCGACGGTGATCGGAGCGGTCGTCGTGCTGCTGAACCTTCGGTCCCGGCTCAAGGACGCTGCGCAATGAACATCGCCCGGCCAACTGTCGCCGAGGAGCGCTGGCTGTTGCTGGCGGCCCGCTATCCCGCGCTGCGCGCCGCGGTTGAAGGCTCGGGAGGCGTCGGTGGATGGAAGTCGACCACCTGGCTCGGCCGCTGCCTCGGATTCCTGCTCGGCCTCATGGGCACGAGCCTGCTGGGCGGCGTGCTGAGGCCATTCCCGTCCACGCTGCTGGTTGCCGGCCTCGTGCTGGTGGCCGCAGCCGAATACCTGGTGGCGCAGTCGGCGCGTGTACCGGTCGGGCGTGGAGGAGGCGCTCTACCTGTGCGGTGCAATCGCCATCGTCGTGCAGCTGCTGATGTGGAGCAATGGACGCAACGAGGCGCTCGGCGTCGCGCTCGTGGCCGCGGCGGTGCTGTTCGTCGGCTGGCGCCTGCTGAACCCGCTGTTCACGACCATTGCCGTGGCGATCTTCTCCCTGGCCGTCGCGCTGTCCGGCGGCAGCCTGTTCGGCGACGGCATGAACACGGTCGCAGGCCGCCATCTTCTGTTCCGCGCTCGCCGTGGGTGCGCTCATCGCCGGTCAACGGGAATGGCAGCGTCCTTCCCATGACCGCATGCTCGACGGCCTCGTGATCACCATGCCCTGGCTCGCCTGCGTGTGGCTGACCGACCGGGGATCGAAGCGGGCCCCTCGTCAACTACGCCGCGCTGGCGTTGGCCCTGGGATTCTTCGTCGTGTGACTTCATCATCGGCATCAGGCGCCGCGAACATGCGCCGCTGATCGGTGCGCTGGGCAACCTCGTCTGCGTCGGCTACGTGCTGCACCGGTTGCTGCCATGGCCGCTGCACTGGTTGCTCATCGCCCTCGGCGTCGTGGTGCTCGCGGTGGCGGTGGTGCTGGAACGCGCGCTGCGCGACAGGAGCGAAGGCATCACGTCCCGCGCCCTCGGACGAGCCGTCCGGCATCGACCTGCTGCAGCTGGCAGGCGCCGCGCACCTCACGCCCGCGCCTGTTGCGGCGCCGCAGGCCGGCGTGCAGGGGCAGGGTGGGGACTTCGGCGGCGGCGGCGCGAGCGGCCGGTTCTGAGCGACTGAAGGGGCGGCTTACCCGGCGCGATGGCCCAGCGCTCGCGCCGGCAGCAGGAACAACGCGCCCACCAGCGCGAGCAGCCCCTTCACCGTCACGCCGATCAGCCGGAACGGCAGCAGCAGCAGCCAGACCAGCGGATAGAGCACCAGAGCCGCCAGCGCGAGTGGCCAGCAGATCACCAGCAAAAGCACCCAGAGCAGGAAGGTAGCCATGGCGGAATTCTACGGCCGTTTGCCGTGCCGTGCACGACGCTTCCACAGCTCGTATATCCTCGGGCTTCGACCGGCATCTCACGGTCGGGAAGGAGCCGCCATGCAACTCAAGAGCCGGATGCCGGGACTATTGGCACTGCTTGTCGTGCTCGGGTCATTCGCCGACAGCGCCCTCGCGCAGGCGGCGACTGACGCCCGTCCGACGGTCCTGTTCCGCAACGTGCGCATTTTCGATGGCACGTCGGGCCGTGTGACCGGCCCGAGCAACGTGCTCGTCCGTGGCAACCACATCGAGCGCATCGCCGCGAACATCGCGCCCGAACCGGCCGCGACTGTGATCGAAGGCAACGGGCGCGTGCTGATGCCCGGGCTGATCGACGCGCACTGGCACACGATGCTCGTCGGCCCGCCGATCCAGGTCGCGGTGAGCGCCGATCGTGCATACCTGGCGCTCGTGGCCGGCGTCGAGGCGCAGCGCACGCTGATGCGCGGGTTCACCTCCGTCCGCGACGTGGGTGGATCCTCCTTTGGCCTGAAGCAGGCCATCGACGACGGCACCGTGCAGGGTCCGCGCGTCTTTCCGTCCGGAGCGATGATCAGCGTCACGAGCGGCCATGGCGACTTCCGCGATTTCCACGAGCTGCCGCGCACGATCGGCGAGCCCGGGTCGCGGCATGACCTGGATGGCGACAGCGCCATCGCGGACACCCCGGACGAAGTGCGCGTGCGCGTGCGCGAACAGCTGATGCGCGGCGCCTCGCAGATCAAGCTCACCGCGGGCGGCGGCGTCGTCCTCGCCGAACAGCCCGCTCGATGTGATCACGTTCACGGAGGCGGAAGTGCGCGCTGCGGTCGAAGCCGCGGGCAACTGGGGAACCTACGTGACGGTGCACGCGTACACGTCGGAGGCCGTTCGCCAGGCCATCGCGGCCGGCGTCAAGTGCATCGAGCACGGCCTGCTGATGGATGAAGCCAGCGCGCAGCTCATCGCGAGCAAGGGCATCTGGCTGAGCCTCCAGCCACTGCCGGAAGAACTCATGAATGCGTTTCCGCGCAACTCGGTGGAATGGCTCAAGGGCCAGGAAGTGCTCGCCGGCGTCGACCGGACCTACCGCTGGCGCGGAAGTACAAGCTCAAGACCGCCTTCGGCACGGACGTGCTGTTCTCGAGCGCGCTCGCGCGGACACACGGAGCGCAGCTGGCCAGCCTCACGCGCTGGTACACGCCGGCGGAGACGCTGGTGATGGCCACCGGCACCAACGGCGAGTTGTTGCAGCTCTCCGGCAAGCGCAATCCCTATCCGGGCGACATCGGCGTCGTGCGCGAGGGCGCCCTTGCGGACCTGCTGCTCGTCAACGGCGATCCGACGGCGGACATCAGCCTCGTCGCGAGGCCCGACGAGTCGTTCCTCGTGATCATGAAGGACGGCGTGATCTACAAGAACACGCTGGCGGGTGCAGGCGGCAATTGATAGTGTCTGGCCATGAACACAGGCACACGCGAACAGCTGCTCCAGAAGCGGCTTGAACTGCAGGACCGGATCCGGCGCATCGAGAATGATCTGCAACGGCGCAATGCGCCGTTGAGCGCCGATGCCCCTGACCGGGCCATGGAAATCAGCAACGACGACGTGCTGCAGGGCATCGAAGCGGCTGCACGGTCGGAACTGGCGCAGGTCGAGGCCGCGTTGGCGCGCCTCGATTCCGGCCGGGAGCCAAGCTGCGAGGTCTGCGGGGTCGCCATCAGCCGCGAGCGCCTCGACGCCGTCCCCTACGCCACGCGCTGCGTCGCGTGTGAACAGGGCGCGAACCATGGAGATGCAAATGGCAATCGGTAGCGATTCGCGCGGAATGCGCCGGCCGCTCAGCGGCGACGAGGTGGCGGACCTGTACCTGGAGTTCGAGGTGTGCGACACCGACGCGGACGGACACGTGGGGTTCGAGGAATTCGACCGGCTGCTGACCAGCGTGGATTCGGGCCTGGACGATGGCCAGCGCCGCTCGGAGTTCTCCCGCATCGACGCGGACCAGAACGGGCTGATCGACCTGGCGGAATTCAAGCGCTGGTGGCAGGGGGACTGAGCCCTGCAGGACATCCGCGTCGCGGTGTCGCCCATGCCATCCGTCTATCTCGCCATCAATTGCGGCAGCTCCTCCATCAAGTGCGCGGTTGTGGATCCGCAGCGTGGACTGAGGCTCCATGAGGCCGCCTCGGAGGCGCCTGGTTCCGCACAGGCCCTGACGAGCCTGCTCGCCCAGCTGACGCAAGCCGCGGGCGCCGCGACCCCTGTCGAAGCCGTCGTGCATCGCATCGTGCACGGCGGAAGCAGTTTCGGCGATGCGGTTCTTGTCGACGCCGACGTCGAGCGCAAGCTGGAATCGCTGGCGCAACTGGCGCCGCTGCACAATCCGCCCGCACTGGAGGCGCTGCGTGTCGCGCGTGCCATCCTTCCGGCGCTCCCCCATGTGCTGTGCTTCGACACGGGCTTCCATCGCACCTTGCCGCGCCGGGCCAGCAGCTATGCCTTGCCCGTGGAGCGGATGCCTTCCGGGCTGGAACTGCGCCGCCATGGTTTCCATGGCCTGAGCCACGCCCATGTCATGCGCGCAACCGCGAAGTTTCTCGGCAGTGCGCCATCGGCGCTGCGCATCGTCTCCTGTCACCTGGGCAGTGGCGCCAGCGCCTGCGCCATCGAGTACGGGTCCAGCACCGAGACCAGCATGGGCATGACCCCTCTGGAGGGGCTGGTGATGGCCACACGCGCCGGCGACCTGGATCCCGGCATCCTTCTCGAACTGCAGCGCGCCGGGTGGGACGTGCAGGCGATCGACAACCTGCTGCATCGCGAGAGCGGGCTGCTGGCGCTCGCGGGTACCGCCGACATGCGCGAGATCGAGAGCCGCGCGGCGCTCGGGCACGAAGGCAGCCGGCTTGCGCTGGCCGTGTTCGCGCATCGCGTGCGCAAGTACATCGGCGCGTATGTGGCCACCATGGGCGGGGTCGACGCCATCGTCTTCACCGGCGGAATCGGCGAGCACAGCGCCACCGTGCGCCACCGCTGCCTTCAGAGGCTCGATTTCCTCGGCGCCGTGCTGGACGAGGATCGCAATCGTGATGCTCAGGTGACGCCCGAGGCGCCTGTCGTGGAGATTTCCGACGAGCGCTCGCGGGTGAAGCTGCTCGTGATCGCCGCCAACGAGGAACTCGAGATGGCGCTGCAGGCCCGGCGGCTGCTGCATCCGCAGCCGGGGAGCCGCGTCGCGATCCGGGTGGCGGTGTCCGCACGCCACGCGCACCTGACGCAGCAGACCATCGACCAGCTGTTCGGTGCCGGTTACGTGCTGCACGCCGCAGGCGCCGTTGCACCAGCCCGGGCAGTTCGCGAGCCAGGAGACGGTGACGCTGGTCGGTCCCAAGGGGCGGCTGGAAGGCGTGCGCCTGATCGGGCCGCCAAGGGCGCACGACCAGATCGAGGTGTCGCGATCCGACGAGTTCACGCTGGGCGTCGACGCGCCCGTGCGGCTGTCGGGTGACCTGCACGATTCGCCGGGCATTGTCATCGAAGGTCCCCGCGGTCGCGTGCAGCTGCCCAGCGGCGTGATCTGCGCGCGGCGCCATGTGCATCTCAATGTGGCGGAGGCCGCCCGGCTCGGCGTAGCCGACGGGGATCGTGTTTCGGTGCGGGTCCCGGCGCGGTGACCGCCACCTGGTGTTCGAGGATGTGCACCTGCGCGTGGCCGGGGATTTCGCGCTGGAGCTGCACCTGGATACGGATGAGGCCAATGCGGCCGGAGTCTGCAGCGGAGATTCAGTCGAGCTGCTGCTGGGCCACGAAAGGAGAGGGTAGATGAGCGGATTCTTCACGAGGGCTGTGCTGCTGCTGGCGGCTCTGGGGGCAACCGCATCGGCTGCCGCGGCGGTCGCGACAGCCGAAGCGGCGTCGGATCGCCGCGCGGAGATCGACGCGGCCATGCGTCGCCAGCCGGATCTGGAAGCGGGCGAGCGTCGTTACACGGCGAGCTGCAGTGCATGCCACGGTGCCAAGGGAGAAGGGCAAGCCACGGGCTGGGTGCCGCGCATCGCGGGCCAGCGCCATGCGGTCCTGGTCAGCCTGCTGGTCGACTACCGGCTTGGCCGGCGGTGGGATGACCGCATGCAGGCCACCGCCTCGGGACACGCACTCCCGGACGCGCAGGCCATCGCCGATGTCGCTGCTTATGCGTCACGTCTGCCTGGCGCCATGCAGGGCCAGGGAACGGGCACCGCGGTGCAGCTCGGCGCGCAGCTTTACGCCGCGCACTGTCGCACCTGTCATGGCGCGCGTGCCGAGGGCAGCGAGAGCCCTGCTGTGCCCCGGCTCGCCGGCCAGAACTTTGTCTACCTGGTGAGGCAACAGCACGACCTGCTCGAGGGTCGAAGGCCGGACGAGAACCGCGACCACATGCGGCTGCTCGATGAATTCGACGTCACGCAGATCCAGGCGCTCGCCGATTACCTTTCGCGCCTTCAGTGACTGACCCCGGTCGGGCTGAGCCAGGCAGAAGCCGGGCAACGCCTCGCGCGTGACGGCTACAACGAGCTGCCGTCGCCCGGCGCCGGGAGGTGGTTGCTCAACCGGCTGGAGGTGCTGCGCGAGCCGATGTTCGCGCTGCTGATCGCCGCGGGAATCCTCTACGCCCTGATCGGCGAACCCCTGGATGCGGCGGTACTGGTGATCTTTGCCACGCTGTCCGTGTCGATCGCGGTGATCCAGCGCGAACGCTCCAGTCGCATGCTGGCGAAGCTGCGGGATCTCAGTGCGCCGCAGGCCCTCGTGGTGCGCGATGGCACGCGCCAGCGCATCGCGGGACGCGAGGTCGTGGTGGGCGACCTGCTCGTAGTGAACGAAGGCGACCGCATGGCCGCCGACGCGCTGCTCGTGGCGGGCGAGGACGTCAAGGCGGACGAGTCACTGCTGACAGGGGAGTCCGTCCCCGTGCGCAAGCGTCCCGATGGATCTGCGGACCCCGCGCAGGGCGCGGCGGGAGGCGAGGACCTGCCCAGCCTGTATTCAGGCAGCCTGCTGGTGAGCGGCGCCGGCATGGCCGTGGTGACGGCCACCGGAGCACGCACGCAGCTCGGGCGCATCAACACGACGCTGCAGAAGATAGTTCCGGCGCGCGCCGGCCTTGAGGCCGAGACCCGGCGCTGGGTGGCGATCTTCGCAATGGCCGGCCTGGGGCTCAGCGCGCTTGCGGTCGCGATCCATGGATTGATGACCGGTCGGTGGCTCGAAGCGCTGCTGGCAGGCATCGCGCTGAGCATGGCGATGCTGCCGGAAGAACTGCCGCTGGTGCTGGTCGTCTTCACCGTGATGGGTGCGTGGCGCCTGTCCCGCCTGCGCGTTCTCACGCGGCGGCCCGCGACCATCGAGACGCTGGGCGCCGCGACGGTCCTGTGCACCGACAAGACGGGTACGCTCACCTTCAATCGCATGGCGGTGGCATGGCTGGAGTCCGGCGGCCAGCACTGGGAGGCGGAAAGCCCGGCTTCGAGCCTGGCCGAACCGGCGATACACGGCCTGTTGCGCTGGGCGGAGCTCGCAACGCGTCCCGGTTCGATCGACCCGATGGACGCAGCGGTGAGCACCCTCGCGAACCGTGCCGGCGCGGCAGCCTCTGGAGCGGCGCAGCTGATCCGCACTTATCCGTTGCGCCCGGACCGGCCCTGCATCGTGCAGGTCTGGCGCATCGGCGACGGTGCGCTCGTGCTCGCGGCAAAGGGCGCTCCGGAAACACTGGCGGGTCTGTGCGGACTGGGCGATGAGGTCCGCACCCGCGAGCTTGCGCAGGTCGAAGCCCTCGCGCGCAAGGGCATGCGCATGCTGGGCGTGGCCTCGGGGCAGTGGCCCGCAGGCCGACGCGCTTCCCGAGGAAGTGGAAGCGTTGCCGCTGCGCTGGGAGGGCATCCTGGGTCTCGTGGACCCGCTGCGTCCTTCGGTGCATGCCGCCGTAGCGGACTGCCTCGCGGCCGGCGTGCGCGTCGTGATGATCACGGGCGATCATCCCGCGACGGCGGTGGCCATCGCTGCACAGGCGGGCATCCCGGGCCAGCGAGTGCTCACCGGCGCCGAGCTCGACGCACTCGACGATGTCGCGCTCGCGCGGGACATCGGAACCGTGGACATCTTCGCGCGCATCCGTCCCGACCAGAAGCTGCGGCTCGTCGAGGCACTCAAGGCCGATGGCCAGGTCGTCGGCATGACCGGCGATGGCATCAACGACGCGCCAGCCCTGAAAGCCGCGCACATCGGCATTGCAATGGGCGGTCGTGGCACCGACGTCGCGCGCGAAGCCGCCGCGCTGGTACTGCTCGACGACGACTTTGCCGCGATCGCGCAGGCCATCCGCCAGGGTCGCCGGATCTACGACAACATCGGCAAGGCCGTCGCCTACATCTTCGCGATCCACATTCCCATCGTGGGCATGGCCCTGCTGCCCATCCTGCTCGGCATGCCGCTGATGCTCACGCCGATGCTGATCGCCATGATGGAGCTGCTCATCGATCCCACCTGCTCGGTGATCTTCGAGGCCGAGCCCGCCGAGCGCGATGCGATGCGCAGGCCGCCGCGCAAGCCCACCGCGTCGATGATCACGGCGAAGTTCCTGCGCAACAGCCTGCTGCAGGGCGGGCTCGCCTTCATCGCCGTCGCAGCGGTGTACCTCTGGTGCCTGGCGCAGGAACTGGGCGACGGCCTGACGCGTTCCACCACGCTGCTGGCGCTGCTGGGGGCCAACCTGTGCCTGGTGCTTGCCAACCGCAGCCTCGGCTTCTCGCTGGTTCCCGCCGGCGGTCGCGACAATCCAGCGCTCGGTTGGGGATTGATCATCGCGGGCTCGTTCGTCGCCGTGGTCTTTGCCTGGCCTCCGGCACGGTCGCTGCTGCGCCTCGACCCGCTTGGCGCGCCGCAGCTCCTGCTGTGCGCCATGGTCTGCGCGCTGCTGTGGGTTGCGCTGCAGGTTTCGAAGAAGATCGTGCCCGCCAGATAGTGGCTGACACCTTCACGAAATAGTGCTATCAATGATATCAAATGGCACAACTGATCGTACGCGACTTGCCCGAGGCGCTGGTGCAGGCGCTGAGGCGCCGGGCCGCGCGCAACAAGCGCAGCGCCGAGGAGGAGCATCGCCAGATCCTGCGCGCAGCGCTGCAGGCCACGCGTCGCCGTTCCTTCGCCCAGCTGCTGGCCGCCATGCCGAATGTCGGCGAAGACGATGATTTCGCGCGCACCGGCGAGGACAGTCGCGAGACAGACTTCGGCTGACCATGTACCTGGTGGATACCGACGTACTCAGCGAGGCCCGCAAGGGCACTCGGGCCGATCCGGGCGTCCGGGACTTCTTCCGCACTGCCGAAGCGCAGCAGGCACCGCTGTTCCTCTCGGTCGTGACGGTGGGCGAAATCCGTCGCGGCGTCGAGCGGGTGCGCCGCCGCGGCGAAGAGTCGCGCGCGGGGCAGCTGGAGCGTTGGCTCGCCCTGCTGCTCGCCGAGTACGAGGACCGGGTCCTGCCCATCGACGCAGACTGCGCGCAGGCCTGGGGCCACCTGCGCGTGCCGCATCCGGAGAATCCGATCGACAAGCTCATCGCAGCGACGGCGTTGATCCACGGCTTGACGGTGGTGACCCGAAACACGTCGCATTTCCAGCCAACTGGCGTGGCGCTGCACAACCCGTTCCGATCCTGACTGCTCCCGAAGCGGTGCCCGCTTTGTGGCCGAGTCCACAGTTCACATAACGCGGCCATGGCTATACTCGCGGTGTGAACCGCGCACTGAAGACCACCCCGTCCCTGCTTCTGATACTGGCCCTGGCCTTTGGCCTGTTGATTGCGCCCGCGCGCGCCGCGGAAGTGCGGCTCCCCCGTCCGCCCGAGCTCGAGAAGGACGTGCAGTTCTGGATCCGCGTCTACAGCGAGATCTCGACCAGCGAAGGCTTCCTGCACGACGAACACGACCTCGGCGTCGTCTACCGCAAGCTGAAATTCCGGCCCGACGTGCGGCCCGACGGAACGACGCGAGGCGGTCGATGCCGAGCGCGGGAATATCCAGGCCATGCTCGAGCGTCTGGCCGCGGGCGCCCCCAACCTCACGGAGGACGAGAAGGCGATAGCCAGGGCCTTCGGCCCCGGTGCTTCACCGGCCCGCTACCGGCAAGCCTCCGAAGGCGTGCGCTTCCAGCTCGGGCAGGCCGACCGCTTCCGCGAAGGGCTGCTGCGTTCGGGCACGTGGGAGGCGCATATCGCCGACACCTTCGCGAACCTCGGGCTTCCGCCGGAGCTCTCGGCACTGCCGCATGTCGAGTCCTCGTTCGACCCGACCGCCTATTCCAAGGTCGGCGCCGCCGGGCTCTGGCAGTTCATGCGCGCAACGGGCCGGCGCTTCCTGCGCATCGACGACGCGGTCGACGAGCGCTTCGATCCGTTCCGGTCCACCGAAGCGGCTGCGCAACTGCTGGACTACAACTACCGCCTGCTTGGCAGCTGGCCGCTGGCGCTGACCGCGTACAACCACGGCGCCGAGGGCATGCGGCGCGCGCGCGATGCATCCGGTACCACGGACATCGCCTGGATCGTGCGCAACCACAAGAGCCGCAGCTTCGGTTTTGCCTCGCGCAATTTCTACGTTTCGTTCCTCGCCGCGCTCGAGATCGACCGCCATCCCGAGAAGTATTTCGGCAGCATCACGCGCAACCCCGAGATGCACTTCAGTCGAAGTGGTCGTGCCCGCATACGTGCCGCTCGCCGCGCTGGAGAAGACGCTGCAGCTCGACCGCGCGCGTCTTGCGGAACTCAATCCAGGGCTGCGTCCGCCCGTGTTCGAGGGTACGCGACTGGTGCCGAAGGGTTATCGCCTGCGCCTGCCGCCACAGCAGTCCGAACTGACCTCCGAGCTGCTCGCCACTCGCCTGGGTCCGGCGGTCCAGTACGTGAGCCAGCCTGTCGCGCGAAGCTACAAGGTGCGCAAGGGCGATACGCTCACGGGCATTGCCGCGAGCCAGCGCGTGAATGTCGATGTGCTGGCCCGGCTGAACCGCGTCCGACCCGATACGGGCCTGAAGACGGGTCGCGTGCTGAAGCTGCCCGAGGCGCCGGCCCGGCTCGTATCGGCCGCGGCCGAAGAAGCGGTGATGGCGGCGCAGCCGGCGCCGTCGGGTCCGCCGCCCGTGGTCGTCGTTGCAACGCCTGCCGGGCAGAAGCCCACTGGCAAGCCGCCGGAGCTGCCAGCGGTCGCAGCGTCCGCGGAGACGCCACGCACCTACGTGGTTCGCGCCGGCGACTCGCTCGCCGGAATTGCCGCGCGCGTGTCGGTTCCGCAGGCGCAGATCGTGGCACTGAACGGCATCCGCAATCCGGACTCGATCTATGAAGGCCAGCGGCTGAAGCTGACGCCAGGCAGCCCGGCCGCCACCGCGGCGCGTGGCAAGGAGGCGGATGAGGCACTGACCGAGCGCATCGCCGAATCGCGCGTGGTGGCTGCGGCTGACGCCAGCGAGTCGGAGCCGGTCAGCGTGAGCGAGGCGCGAGAGCAGGGACCTTCGCTGGTGCCCGGTGGCGCCGTGCCGCAGGCCTCTGATCCGATCGACTACACGGTGGCTGCCAACGGCACGGTGCGGGTCGCTGCGGCCGAGACGCTGGGCCACTATGCGGACTGGCTGGGCGTGTCCGTTGCCACGCTGCGCAAGCTGAACAACCTGCAGTCCGGCGGCCAGGTGGCGCTGGGGCGGCCGGTGAAGCTGGATTTCTCGCGGATACCGCAGGAGCAGTTCGAGCAGAGGCGCCGCGCCTACCACCAGACGCTGCAGGCCGAGTTCTTCGCCGGGCACCGCATCACCGGCACCGAGGTCTATGTCACGCGCCGCGGCGATTCGCTGTGGTCGGTGACGCAGCGCTATGGCCGTGTGCCGGCCTGGCTGCTGCAGCAGTACAACCCGGACATCGAGTTCAGCACGCTGCAGGCGGGCTTCGAAATCGTCGTTCCCAAGATCGAGACGTTGCCGGAGGTGTGATGGACTGCCTGCGTGACGTTCCGTCCAGGCTGTCTATAATGCGGCCCAGATGAGCACTGACGACCTCAAGGGTTTCCGTGCCGCCATGCTCTGCGCGGCACTGCTGCTGGCGCCCGCCTGGGGCGTCGCGCAGGAGGCGCCGCACATCCCGAGCCTGGACCCGGCTTCATCGTCTGCGGGTCTGGTGCGCGCGAACTACACGCCGCCGGCCCGCTCAAGCTCACAGTGGCCGCAGGCCAACCGCGTCGTGGTGTACAAGTCCGCGCGGCGCCTGGAGCTGCTGCGCGGCGGCGAGGTGCTGCGCAGCTACCGCGTCGTCGCTCGGGCCTGCGTGCCGCAGGGCCACAAGGAGCGCGCCGGCGATTTCCGCACGCCCGAGGGCCGCTACTGCCTCACGCGCCGCAATCCGCGCAGCGACTTCTTCCTGTCGATCCAGGTGTCCTATCCGCAACGAGCAGGACATCAAGCGCGCGAAGGCCAATGGCTGGGATCCGGGCGGCTCGATCATGATCCACGGCCTGCCCAACCGCCTGCAGCACGACCCGGACTACTACCTGACGCGCGACTGGACCGACGGCTGCATCGCCGTCTCCAATTCCGACATGGTCGAGATCTGGCTGCTGACGCAGCAACACGTCCCGATCGACATCCTGCCCTGACCGGACGCGAGCCTATCCTGGAAGCCGTAGTCGACCTGCCCGAATTCGTCGATGCGAGCGTCGGCCCGCGCGGCAGCCTCGAGACGCTGTCGCAGTCCGAGATCGAGGTGCTGCTGAACTCCGGGCAGGGCGGCATCCACCCGCTGTTCCGCAAGTGCGCGCTGGCCGTCCTCAACTCCGGCAGCGACAACGACAACGCCAAGGAAATCTTCGACCGCTACCGCGATTTCGACGTGCAGGTGGTGCGCCATCCCTGGGGCATCCGCCTCGAGATCCACAACGCGCCCGGCCGGCGCCTTCGTCGACGGGCAGATGATCCGCGGCATCAAGGAGCACCTGTTCGCGGTGCTGCGCGACGTGGTCTACATCACGCACGAGATCGACCAGGGCGGCCGCTTCGACCTCGCCAACGGCACCGACATCACCAACGCGGTGTTCCACGTGCTGCGCAATGCGCGCGTGCTGGACCGCAAGATCAAGCCGAACCTGGTGGTCTGCTGGGGCGGCCACTCGATCAGCGACGAGGAATACCAGTACACCAAGAAGGTGGGCTACGAACTCGGCCTGCGTGGCCTGGACGTGTGCACGGGCTGCGGCCCGGGCGCGATGAAGGGCCCGATGAAGGGCGCGACCATCGGCCACGCCAAGCAGCGCATCGCCAACGGCCGCTACATCGGCCTCACCGAGCCCGGCATCATCGCCGCCGAGCCGCCGAACGCCATCGTGAACCAGCTGGTGATCATGCCGGACATCGAGAAGCGCCTCGAGGCCTTCGTGCGGCTGGCGCATGGCGTGGTGGTGTTCCCGGGCGGCGTGGGCACGGCCGAGGAAATCCTCTACCTGCTCGGCATCCTGCTCGATCCGCGCAATGCGGAGCAGCCGCTGCCGGTGGTGCTCACCGGCCCGGAGCAGAGCGCCGGCTATTTCGACGCAGATCCGGCGCTTCCTCGCAGGCGGCGCTCGGGCCCGCAGGCGCTGGAGCGGCTGCAGATCATCGTCGGCGATCCGGCCGAGGTGGCGCGCCAGCTGGTGGGCGAGATCGCGCAGGTGCGCACGCGGCGCCGCGCCAGCAACGATTCCTACAACTTCAACTGGCTGCTGCACGTGCCGGAGGACTTCCAGCATCCCTTCGAAGTGACGCACGAGAGCATGCGGGCGCTGGCGCTGCACCGCGACCAGCCGCAGCACCTGCTGGTCGCGAACCTGCGGCGCGCGTTCTCCGGCATCGTCGCGGGCAACGTGAAGGAAAAGCGGCATCGCCGCGATCGAGCGGCACGGTCCCTTCGAGCTCACGGCGACCCGGAAGTGATGCAGCTGCTCGACGAACTGCTGCGCAGCTTCGTGGCCGAGGGCCGCATGAAGCTGCCCGGGACGGCCTACCGTCCCTGCTTTCGCCTGGTCAGATAGGCATCAGGGCGTGTACCAGATCGGCGAAGACCAGGCGCGTTCCTGGATCGTCGCCGGCACGTCCTTCAGCAGCGGCAGGTTGTTGCGGACGGCATCGTATGTCGTCCAGCGGGGCGTCGGGATCTCGAGCACCCGGACGTAGTAGAGCGCGGGCTGCTTCGGATCGAATGCGGGATCGGTCCAGCTGCCCAGCAACTCGACTGCCCCGACGCTGTTCGTGTACGTGGCGGTCTTGACGTCGACCGTGTTGCCAACGGGCGGCAGCTTGCCGTCCTTGCCTGGCTTGCGATCACCACTCCATACGACGTCGAACACCTTGTCCTGTGGTTCGCCTTTCGCATCGACCCACCCCTTGACGATCTGGATGCGGTCGAGGTTCGCCCCCTCGACGTCCTTCGCTGCCCACACCGTGAAGGTCGGTGCGCTGGCAAGTCCCTGCAACGTGCCCCCCATCGGCACGCCGGACTTGTAGCCCTGCTCGACCAGCGCCTTGCCGTCAACCGGCGTAGTCAGGCCAGCGCCGCCAAACAGCCGCGTCTTGATGCGCGTACCCGAAGTGGCAAAGCTCTCCCTCGCGGCCATCGCGTCCCAGATCGCGCCGCGGGTGTTCCTCGTGGCCCAGACGCCCGACAGGGAGCCCGGGCTGGATTCCCGGGCCTGGATCCAGCCGTCGATCTCGCCGGTTCGCCGGGCCTCCAGCGTGCCATCGGCCGGGCCATGGCTGCCGATGTAGTCGTTCTCGGCAACATCGGAGGGCAGGCCGTTGTGGTTGTCGGTACCGCCGATGAATCCCAGCTGGAAGGGATTCGCGCCGAGCCTGGCCTGGTAGTCGAGGCCCTTGGTCACGGCCCAGCGCACGAAGAACTCCTTCTTGAACGTGCGACCGCTGAACGAGCCGACGCTGTCGGCGTTCTCGAAATCCGCGAACTCGTCAGCGGACCAGAAGTTGCGATGCACCTCGGAATTGCCCTTGATCTGCATCATCTCGATCAGCGGTTCGAAGTGGCTGCGGTGTGCGCGCGTATTCGGCAGTCAGCGGGTTGCCGGCGTTGTCGACCGGTTCGAACATGAAGCCCTTGCTGCCGTTGGAATTGTGCGGAATCGCAAACAGCTTCGAGCCCTTCTTTTCCTGCTCGGCCATCCAGGCCCACAGCTTTTCCTCATCGGCCGAATCGAGCGCGGAGAACGGCAGGTCCGGGAGAACCTCCAGGTCCCGGAAGATCACGTTGCGATGCATGTTTCCGCCGCCGGGCGCCGCGGTCCATTCGAAGCCCGCAAGCGTCGTGAACCGGCCGGGCTGGTAGTTGTCGCGCGCAGCCTTGATCTGGATGTCCTGCCAGGCACTCCGGGTCGTTTCGGGGCCGGCGTAGAACGGCGGATGCTGTGGATTGTCGCCGCGGTTGTTGTTGACGACGTATTTCACGAACCATGCGCGCTGCTCGTCGACCGACTGCAGGTTGCGCAGTTCCTCGAGCATCGGGTTGTCACCGCCCTTGGCGCCGGGCACCTGGGTCGAATACATCTCTCCGATGAACTCCGCATGATCCGATACGGCCACCCAGTCGAGCGGCCTGCCGATGCTGTGCTGGACACCGTTCATCGCCACTTCCTTGCCCTGGGCGAACTTGTAGGCATCGTCAGGCGCCAAACGCGCGCCGCCGATGAACGCATCGAGCGAGTACGACGTGTGGACATGCGTTTCGCCGAAGTAGGCCTCCTTCAGCGGATTCTCGGGTACCGCCGCCTCGAGATCAGCAACACTCGCCGTTGCGGCGGGGGCGGCCGTGGCTGCGGATTCAACAGGGTTCGGCTTGCCGCCGCAGCCCGACAGGGCGACCAGGAGGAGGGTTGCGCCCAATGAGTGCTTCATCATGATGTGTCCTTGATTCATGCCGATTGCCCTGAACCAAGAAGCATCCTGCCGGGGGACTCGGGCTGTCCAATGTCAGGAATGCATCGGATTGATACGCATGTCGGATCGCTTGAGGTCTCGCCCGTCACCGTTCACCGGTCCGGGCGGAAACCCTGGCCTGTCAAAGGATGCGAGCCGGCGGAGCGGGGGTTGCCCGACCGGCTCGCACCACACCGGCCGCTTACCGGGCCGGGGGCGGACCGCAGTCCGTCCGGCTCAGTACAACGCGGCGGTTCTGCGCGCGGCCTTCCGCCGTGGCATTGTCCGCGATGGGTGCCGTTTCGCCGTAGCCCGTCACCGAGATGCGGCTGGCCGATACGCCGCGGGTGGCCAGGTAGTCCACGGCAGCCTGGGCACGACGCTTGGAGAGGTCGAGGTTGTACGCTTCCTCACCCACGCTGTCCGTATGTCCTGCCGCCACGCCGCCAACGAACTTCAGCTCCTGCAGCCGGACGGCGACACGGTCCAGTTCGGCCTTGTCCGCGGCCGTCAGCGTGGCCGAATCGAATTCGAAGGCCAGCTGTATCGAAACGTCGCATGAACAACCCGCCGGACCCACGCGCTCGCCACGCGGTGTGTTGGGGCACTGATCCACCCCATCGACCACGCCGTCGCCATCGCTGTCGAGCGGCGCACGCGGCGCGGCCGCGGCGACTGCCGGCGCGGCGACCACCGCAGCTGGCCTGGCGACGACCGGCTCGGCACCGAATCGGTATCCCACGCTGATGCCATAAACCCACGGACTGACATCGAAGGATCCGTTCACGGTGAACTGGTTGCCTGGCAGCGGCGGGAAGATCGGCGGAGAAACGCCGACGGTCGGCGCCGAGAAGGTCGCCGAAGCGTCCGACGACGCGTCAATGTACTTCGCGAAGATGTTCGCGAACCAGCCCCGATGCGGGCTGCCGATGTCGATGCCACCGCCGGCCGTCCAGCTGAAGTCATCGTCGATGCTGAGCGCCCCGGGTGAGACTCCCGAGAAGGAAGTGTAGACAACGCCCGCGCCCACGTAAGGCCGCACCTTGCTGTTCGGGAGGAAGTGCCATTGCAGGTTCAGCATCGGCGACATGAATTCGACTTCGCCGACGTTGCTGTCCCCCGCAGTCGTCTCCAGGTCCAGGTCGGCGCTGAACGGCGCATTGATCCAGAACTCGAGGCCGAGATGGTCCGTGAAGAGCCACGTGACATCGCCATAGATCTGCGGTCCGTCGCCATCCAGGGAAAACTCTGCAGCTGAAGTCGGCAGGGGTGCCGCGTGGGGCGGTATGGAAAAGGCGTTGCCGCTCGGCTCCGCCCAGGCACCACCGACGCGAAGCAGCCAGTCTGCGTGTGCCGCAAGGGGCATCGCTCCAAGCACCAGCACTGCAAGCCCTGCAGCGGGTCTATTCGTTCTCAACATGTGCAATCTCCGTATGCGAAAGTGAATCAGGAATTCGGTGCCGGACGGCACGGAATCCGCTGGCGCGGAGTCTTGCAGGGGAGCTTCATCGCGTCCAATACGCTTCCCGCACCAAAGCCATTCACGCCGCGCATGCGGCGGCGCAAACAGCGTCGTTTCAGGGCGCTCCGCTTTGCATGCCGTCGAGCAGATGTTCGAGCGCCTGCTGGCTGACGGTCAGGAATCCCGTCTGCCCGCGATCCAGGTCCATGATCATCGTGACCACCGTAGCCAGCGCGAGAATCGCCAGCACGGCGATCACAGGGCGCCGCGAGCGAGCCAGTCCCAGTTGGTAGCCGTGACCTGTCAGGGCCGCCGCCGTGAGGCAATACACGGCCCACCAGACGAAAGGCGGAAGGCGCCCGGACGCCTTGGCAAGGCGCTCCTGGTGGGCTTCGATGAGCGCGATCACGGCGGGCATGTAGCTAGCGAGGATCGAATTTTCCGGATCGACGGCCATGAGATCCCGCACCTCGTTCCACAACTCGGTGTGGATCTCCTCCGAGCGCCTGATCGCCGCCTGTCGATCTCCACCGGGCTTCACGCCTTCGATGCGAATCGCGACGTATTCCTGCAACAAGGCGCGTGAGTGTTCCCGCTCCGGGCTCGGCAGGAGGCCGGCATACAGGTACGCCTCGCGCGTTGCCTGGGCTTCCGCCACGATGAGATCGCTGCGGGAATCGAAGCGCGCTGCGGCAACGGCGAATGCAAACGCAAGCAGGAATGCGAGCAGGCCGACCGTGCCGCCGGTCAGCGTATCGACGGGTCCCTGCTCGGGCTCCGGCTCCGCGCGCCGACGCCCGAGGCGAAGCCCGACTTCCACCGACAGGAGCGCTATCGCCACCGTCACGATGAACGTGACCCAGGTGGGCATGGAGTAAAGCGCCGTAATCGGCTCCAATGGCACAGTCCTCAGGGCAATCCGGTCAGCGGCCGACTTTGCGTGCGGCGAGCGCCTGCAGGCCTAGCCCGCGCTGCTTCATCGCACTCATCGCGCTCTTGGTGGGTATATCGAGCCGCTGGATACGGGCGCGCGGCAGCAACATCACATTGCCGGTGGCTGCGCCGGGGGCTGTCGGCACGAAGAAGGTGATCATTTCCGCATCGGCGGAGTCTTCGACAATGAACCCCAGCACGGTGCTGTCATTGAACGTTGCCAGCGCCGGGCGCAGTTCCGATTCATCCTCGGCTCCCGTCAGGTCCGCAGCAATGCTCTTCAGGAGCACGTAACCGGGAATCCTGGCGAGCACGACACTCTCGATACTCGCTGCGAGCCGACGCCCCGGGGCCGACCGCGCAAAGACTCCGAGCACGAGCAGCGCCAGCAGCAACAGGAGAATCGCCGCGAGTTCGACGGCTGCAATGCCGAACCAGCGACCATCCGGCAGCAGATGCATCGCGGGGGCCAATAACCTGATGAAGAGCCCGATCGCCTTGAAAATCAGGAACGCCGCGGCCCCCAGCGGCAGCGCCAGGAAGATACCGTCGACGAGCAGGTCGCGATACTTCGCCATCTATGCTGCCTCAATTCGGCGTGTACCAGATCGGCGATGACCAGGCCCGCTCCTGGTGCTTCAGGGGCACCTCCGGGGCAGCCTTGATCCCGAAGCGCACCTGGTCGTAGGCGGTCCAGCGCGGTGTCGGAATCTCGATCACGCGTGCGTAGTAGAAAGCCTTCTCGGTCGCATCGAAATCCGGATCGGTCCAGGTGGCCGCCAGCTCCGGATCGCCGATGGTGTCGGTCCAGGTCGCCGTGGCAACGTCGACCGTGTCCCCTACCGGGGCGAGCTTGCCTCCGGCGCGAACCTTGCGACGATCGGCATCGCCCCAGACCACGTCGTAGATGCGCTCATGCGTCTCGCCCTTTGCGTCCAGCCAGCCCTTGATGATCTGGATACGATCGAGATTTCCACTGAGCGGATCCTTCATGGCCGCGACCATGAACGTGGGTGCCTTCGAGGCACCGATGGCTTAGGCAGATCCGCCACCCATCGGCACGCCACGCGCGTAACCCGCGTCCACCAGCGACGGGCCGCGGGCATCGCCGGCCTTGAAATCCCAGCCGCCAAAGAAGCGTAGCGTCATGCGCGAACCGGAAGTCGCGTAGGTTTCCTTGCGATACATCGCATCCCAGATGGCTTCGCGCGTGTTCTCCGTCGCCCATACGGCGGCGTAGCCGGCAGCCGTGTAGTTCCAGTCGAAGCGCGTGAATCCCAGGCCCTTGGTGGAGGTTTCCGACAGGCGGCGCGGATTGGGCTCCTGGCTCACGTGCTTGCCGTAGAAGTTGTCCTCTTCGATCGCGGTGAGCGAGTTGTGCACATCGGTGCCACCGACGAAGCCGAACTTGAACGGATTGGCGCCCAGCAGTTGTTGCTGCGAAAGACCCTGCTGCAGCCCGCTGCGCAGGTACATGTGCGGCCGCATCTCGGGTGTTGTCGGAACGCCTTGCAGCGTCAGGTTGCCGTTGTCCCAACCCTGGACGCCGAAGTCGGCGAATTCGTCGTTGGGCGAGAGCTGTCGGGTGAGTCTCGCTGTTGCCCTTCGTCTGCATCATTTCCTGCAGCACCTCGAAGCGTGCCCGACGCTCGGCGTAGTCCTTCGTCAGCGCCTTGCCGGCGAAGTCCACCAGCTCGAACATGCGGCCATTCGAGAGATTGCCGTTGTGCGGAATCGCCAGCATCCTGCCGCCGGTCTTCTCTTCGTACTTGGCCATCCATTCCCACAGCTTTTCCGGATCCTCGCTCTGCCAGGAGGAGAACGGCAGGATCTGGTCGGCCTTGTCCTTGCCATCGCGGAACAGCACGTTGCGGTGCAGGTTGTTGCCACCCGGCAGCGACGTCCACTCATAGCCGATCATCGCGGTGAAGCGGCCTGGCTCGTTGTACTTGTCCGCCGTCGCCGTGTATTCCTGCCAGACCGACCTCATGATGGGGACGACGATCTTCGGATCCTGGACTGGCGCCGGCAACGTGCCCTGCGCCTGGGCGGCGGTCACTTCCCGCTGCGTGGTCGCCTGCACTTCCTGGGTGTCCCGCATCGCCTTGCTCCAGCGGAGAAGCGTCGGGTCCCCCATGAACGCCGGATTGCCCTCGTAAAGCTGGAACATCACGCCAAGGCCCTCGGCGTGGTCAGCGACGACGAGGAAATCCAGTGGCCTGGACAGCTTGGCCGGCACGCCACTGGAAGAGACGACTTCCTCGCCGCGGGCAAAGCGATATGCCTGCTCCGGTGTCAGCCGGTCGCCCGCCATGAAGGCATCGCCGGAATTGGCAGTGTGGTTGTGGGTGTCGCCGAAATACACATGGGTCGGGTGCTTCCTGCCGGCATAGGGCGAGAAGTTCTTCTTCATCTCCTCGACCTGTGCGGTAGTGGGTGGCGCCTCCGCGCGTGATGCGCCATCGTCCGCATCGAACGCGCCCTTGATGACGATGTCGGCGGATTCGTCCGGGCCTGCCGAGGCGCCCGACTGGCTCCCCGACGTGGAATCCTTTCCTCCACAAGCCGCCACGAGCAGCACCGCTGCAATCGCAGCGGGCACACCACACCACGCCTGCGCACTCATTTCTTCACCACTTCCTTTGCCGCGTCCGTCGCCTTTTCGACGGGCGTGTCATTCTTGTCGGTGAGCTTCTCGACCGGACCCTTGTCCTCGATGCCCGCAACGTCCTTGGCGGTGTCCTTGGCTGCCTCCGCAGGTGAGCAGCGACCACCCACGCCCACGGTGGACTTCGCCGCGGCGCTCTTGGCTGCCTTTTCCGCGGTGCAGTCCGGATCGAGGACACCAGCCATCCCGATCGATGCGCCAAGGGCGAGGACAATGGCAGGGAGAATCCGGTGGGCAATCTTCATGGTTCGACTCCTTGAAAGACATTCAGGAAACATGAGGCAGATCCGGCCGTGTCTTCAGACTCGGACGTGGTCATTTCTTCTCTGGCCTGGTCGGCTTCGCCGGGCTCTTCGGCTTTGCGGGAGCACCCTGGGGCAGGCTCTCCTTGCCGCGCTGCGCGGCAGCGCGATCCGCGTTGCCGTCGCGGTTGGCGCCGGGGACAGCGCTCGGCTTGGCGGGCGCGGCAGGGGCAGCTGAGGGTCGGTTTGCCGGCTTCACCGCCTGCGGCACCGGTGCTGCGGCAGGCCGACCGCGATCCGACGCGGCTTCCTTCACGCCAGCAGAAGGGCTTGCCGCAGGCCGGGCTGCAGGCTTCTCTACCTTCGCGGCCACAGGGGACCCAGCGGGCTTCGCCGCGGGCTTGGCCACTGCCGGGCTTGCGGTGCCGCCTGCATAGGTGCCCTGTACTTTCGGTGGCTGCTTGCTGCCGGCGTAGGTGTCCTGGTTCTTCCAGGATTCCGGCTGCGCCGGCGCTGCGCGCTTCGGAGTGTTGCGCGCACTGGCATTCAAAGACTCCAGTTCCGGCCGATTCGGCTTCGCCGTACTGATCGGGCTCCTGGTGGACCGTGGGTCACGGGCGTTGACCGGACCCGCGCTGGAACGACCATTCCAGTAGTTGTTGTTCTGGTTGATGACAACCGTGTTGTTGTTGAAATTGTGCTCGTAGTTCGGGGGCCGGTTGTAGCCGTTGCTCGGGTAGTACCCGTTGCCATAGCTCGGGCGATACGGATTTGGCGGGTAGTACGGCATCGGCGGTCCGTAGTAGCGCGGCGAGTAGTAGTTGCCGTTGTCCCAGTCGTCATCGTCGTCGTCAAAGATGTTGCTGACGAGCATTCCCGCGCCGAACGACAACAGGCCCGTGGCGACGAGCGATCCGGTGCTGTGGCCCTTCTGCTCCGTGGTCGTCGCGGCGGGCACTGTCGTGGCGGGCACTGTCGCCGGTGGCGGGGCATAGGCCGCGACCGGATCGTACTGCGGCACGTAAACGACCTCGGGGCTCGGGGGCGACACGGTGACGACCGGCTTCCCCTCCTGCTGGACCGTGGCAACCTTCATTTGCTCCGAACTCTTCAGGTTGCCAACGTCCACGGCCTGCGCGCGCAGACGTTGCACGGCATCGAGCACACCCGCCTGGTCGTTGACGAAGGCCTGGCCGAGTTCTGCCGTCCAGTCCATCTGCGAGGCCATCATGTCGACCGTCTCGGGAAACTGCAGCAGACCACGCATCGGCGCGGTGAAGCCGGCCTGCTTGGCCGCCTCGTCGAGCGCCTTGCCCTCCAGGCTCGGGTTCTGCAGCAGCCAGTTGCCGGCATCCAGCACTTCCTGCGGGTTCGACGAGGACACCAGCACTTGTCCCAGTACCGCGTCCGGGTACAGCGCAACCGGCGCCAGCAGTTCCTCCATGCCTTCGGGCGTCCACGACAGGCTGTTCGGAGCGAGCGGAAGCGACGCAGCCTGCGGCGCTGCGGCGGTGGCCGGACCAGCCCCGACCGGCGCAGTTGCAGCACCCGCAGGCGTCGCCGGAGGTTTGCCGCCACATCCGGTGACCACGGCGATCGCGAGCGTCGCGAGGAATGCCGATTTGCTCCGGCTTGATCTGTTCCAGTTCACATCAATCTCCTGGTCTCGAGAGTTCAACAACGATCAGCATTTCCATCGGGGCTGGGCGCGCTGCTGGCGGGCGATGGCATGGTGGTTGATACTTGGCCCGGGTCCATTCCAGCTGGGGGCATGGTGTGGGCCGTGCAACCAGAATGCCTCGCTCGCAGAAAACACAGCTGGCCGCGTTCCCTGTGGATGCGGCGGTTCGGCACAGCAGCGGAATGCCCGCATTGGGCGTCCCTGCCTCAGTGTTGCAAACGATGCCGTCTTGCTTGGATCATGTCCAATGCCGATAGTGGATCGCCTTCATCTGGAATCCGAATGATCGAATCGAAACTGATCCTCTGCGCAATCGCCCTGGCGCGGCATGGCAACTTCGCAAGGGCTGCAGAATCGCTCGGCATCTCCCAGCCATCGCTGTCGCGCAATATCGCAACGCTCGAACGCCAGGTCGGCGTGAAATTGTTCGATCGGGGAGGACGGCGCGTCATTCCCAATGCCTATGGAGAGGTGCTGCTGGAACGCGGGAACAAATTGGTCGAGACGGAGGAATCGCTGCTGCGCGAGCTTCAGATGCTCGGCAGCCTCGACTTCGGTCGGCTGGTCATTGGCACGGGCCCCTATCCGGCAGATATCTCTGTTGGCATTGCGGTGGGCAGGCTCGTAGCAGCGCACCCACGCCTCAAGGTGCGCGTGGTCAAGAATAGCCCGGAGCAGATCTATCACGGCCTCACAAACAGGGAGCTGGATGTGGGAGTGTTCGACGTGGGTGCATCGGCTCAGGACGAAGCCCTGCATTGCGAGCCGCTTCCGGAACACGCACTCGGTCTTTTCTGCCGCCCTGGGCACCCTCTGACGCTCGAAACAGAGCTGAGCGTGGCGAAGATCCTTGCCTACCCGCTCGTAACGACCCTGCTGCGTGGCGACAAGGCAACCCTCGCGATGGCGGTGGGCATCAGTGGCGGTCATGCCGTAACGGCGGGAGTGGGTCGCTACACGGGCGATTACGAGCCGGCAATCCATGTCAACGCACTTTCTATGGCATGCGAGATTGCGAGTCATAGCGACGCGGTCTATCCGGGTCCTGTCGTTGCCGAGGCGACTCGACCGAAGGCGAGTCAACTCGTGCGGCTGGATTTCGAGATCCCGGCCATGCGTACCGGCTATTCACTGGTTTACCTGAAGGGCCGCTCCCCGTCGCCTGCCGCGAGTGCGTTCATCAGCGTTCTGCTTCAGGTGGAGGCGGAACAGGAGAAGCGGGAAGCGGCAATGAAGGCCAGCTTCCGTCGACGCAAGTTGACGGCAACCCGTGGTGCTTGAAGGCATGGAATTCACGAAGTGAATGAACCTGATTCGTTGCACGCATTGCAATCGTGATGCAGCGAGAATCCTGATCGCGACGAACGACATCACACGCGAAACCTCTCCACGTTCAGCGTGAGTTCCGGATAGGATTTGCGGAAGGGCCCGATACGTTCCGGCCAGTCCCCACTTCCGACCGAGAGCTGAATCATGAAGACATTCCACCGTCCCGCGATCCGGGCATCGCTGGCGCTGCTGCTGTTGTTGTTGCCGTTGACGTCATGGGCCCAGGCCGATGGTGCGCGGTCGCAGGTGCTCATACCGACCGACGTGAGCATCTTCGTGCCCACGTATATGCACCTGAGCGGCAACTATTCATTCAATGGCAGCGTCCTGGTGCCTGGAGCGGACGTGGACAGCGACATCTTCGTGCTGACCTACCTGCGCGCGTTCGACATCGCCGGACGTCATGCGCAGATCTATATCAATCCCGTCTTCGGCAGCATCGACGCGTCGGGCACGATCACCCCGCCCGCCACCGGCCAGCCGGTATCGGCGAACGTGAGCACGTCGGGACTCGGCGACGCCATCGTCAACTTCAAGATCGGGCTGGTGGGCGCCGAACCGTTGGGCCTGAAGGATATGGGCAAGCAGAATCAGCGTTTCCAGATGGGAGCACTGTTTGGACTGACTCTGCCGACCGGAGAATACGACGATGACAAGCCGCTGAACCTTGGCAAGAACATCTGGGCATTCCGCTTCGGCCTGCCGATGGTGTGGCCAGTGGGTTCAGCGCAGCACCCGACCTTCCTCGAGGTCATACCCTCGGCGACTTTCTACAGCACCAACAGCTCGCCGACGCTGGGGGCGGACGAACGCACGCAGGACGCACTGCTGGATGTCCAGGTGCACCTGTCCCGGAACTTCACGCCGAAATTCTGGGCCGCTCTGGACCTGCGTTACCGCAATGGCGGCGAGACCACCACCGACGGCATCGCTGACGACAACAAGCAGGACGTCCTGGGTGGCGGCGTGACTGCAGGTTATGCCTTCACGCCGCAGCTGTCGGCGCAGATGACGCTGGGCATGGTGCTGAGCGAAAGCGATGGCAGCGAAGAGGACATGATCCGCGTGAAGGTCGCCTACTCGTTCTTCTGACCCGGGGGAGCGCGTGGGGTTTGTCCATCCGGGCCGAATCCATCTGACAGACAAGGAGAATGCCAATGAAGGTTGCAACAC
Source organism: uncultured Pseudomonadota bacterium (assembly GCA_963785055.1). GTDB lineage: Bacteria > Pseudomonadota > Gammaproteobacteria > Steroidobacterales > Steroidobacteraceae > ZC4RG30. Next base: position 310,486 of record CAWATT010000004.1, on the reverse strand, counting down.
TGGCCGTGCTGGGGATGCTGGGAGCGTTCGGTGCCGCCTTGCCGGCGCGTGCCGAAATGATGACCGTGAAGTGCGAATCGAAGGACGAGAAGGAGGAAGTCTGCAGGCTGCCTGCCAATGTGAACCAGGTCGTGATGCGCAAGCAGCTCTCCGACAAGGACTGCGAGCGCGGCCAGAACTGGGACGTGCGCAAGAAGAGCGGCAATGACGAGCTGTGGGTCCGCCGCGGCTGCCGCGCCGAATTCGAAGTCCGTTACGGCAACCGTTGATTCGCGTGCGGCAGATCCTGGTCCTTGTGGCCGGGATCTGGCTGGCGGCGCCTGCATCTGCGCAGGACGTGCCGCCACCGGAAGCCCAGGCGCAGAACGATGGCCTCGATCCGACGCGCCCGGCCAGGTTTGCCAAGCTGACCTTCGAGCATGTCGACCTTCTCCCGCCGGCGGGCCTCCCGGTGATGGGGGACAGTGCCAGCAGCTTCATTTTCGAGTTCCAGCAGCCGCTGGGCACCAATTCGCTGAAGCTGAAGGTGCCGGTCACCTCGGTCGATGTGCTGGGCGATTCCAGCTACGGACTTGGCGACCTGTCGGCCAAGTTCACGCATGTGTTCGGCCTGACCCGCACACACGGCATGGTCGTGAACTTCGAGCTGGTTGCCGACACCGCCAGCCGCGCCGAGCTGGGTGGCGGCAAATGGGTGGCGAAGCCCGGCTTCATCTACGCCTTCTTCCTGAAGGGCGGGTACATCTTTGCGCCGGCCGCGGTGCATAACCAGAGCTTTGCCGGCAGCGACAACCGGCTTGACATCAACCAGACCGTGGTCGACTTCTATTTCGTGCCCAAGCTCAGGAACCCGGCCTTCTACATGACCCTCGATCCGGCGCTGACGCTGGATTGGGAGAACAGCAGGCAGTTCCTGACCACCGCGCTCACCGTCGGTTACAAGCTGGGGCCGATGCTGGGTGGCAACGGGCAGTTGTTCGTGAAGCCCAGCTTTGGCGTGGGTGCCGACCGGGTCGAGTGACTGGGGACTGCAGATGGGATTCCAGCTCCTGAACTTCTGAGCAGTTGCCGAATGACGGCGTCCCTGGTTTCGCATCGTTAAATAGGGGAATCCCCAATCCACACTTCGACGGTGCGGGCCCATGCTCGCGCCCGTGTGTGAACCCGTTCCTGTCGATTTAACCGGCTTGTCTCCTAAGCTGCATTCCAGCTTCCGATTCAAAGGTCCGGCACGATGGCAAACGGTGATATCCGCAAGGATGACCTGGCTCGGCCACGGGTGAACGCCCGGGCCTCGGCAGCTCCGAGCTGTATGCCGAGTGGGCCTGCCCGCATGCAGCGCGGCCGTGGCCGCCATGCCGCCATCAGCCGCAACCTGAACACCTGGTCCAACTACAAGAGCTGGTCCGAACAGGATCCGCCAGATCCTGGGAATCCGACGCGACCCTGCCCCGCAAGAAGTAGCCGCACGTGGAACGCCTGCTGCTGCTCTGGGACGAGCTCGACGAGTTCATGGGCTATGGCCGCCACCTGGCCGTGGGCCTCGGTCACATGCCTGGACTGTTCGCCGCCAGTAGGTGGCCTTCCGCCCCGGACCCTTGAACTACGGCCCTCCGAGGCCCAATCTCCGGCATCGGTTCCCTGACCGAAACACGCCGGAGTTCCCGATGACCATGACCGAAACCGCCTCCGCCGCCGCCGGCGACCCAGGACGCTTGGCTTCAAGGCCGAGGTCCGTGAGCTGCTGAAGCTCATGATCCATTCGCTCTACAGCCACCGCGAGATCTTCCTGCGCGAGCTGATCTCCAACGCCTCCGACGCCAACGACAAGCTGCGCTTCCTGGCGCTCGGCACGCCCGGCCTGCTGGGCGACGAGACGGGAGCTGGGCATCTGGATCGAGGCCGACGCCAAGGCCGGGACGGTGATCGGTCCGCGACAACGGCATCGGCATGACCCGCGGACGAGGCCGTCGCCACCTGGGCACCATCGCCCGGTCCGGCACGGCCGAGTTCTTCGGCAAGCTCACCGGCGACGCGCAGAAGGATTCCGCAGCTCATCGGCCAGTTCGGCGTGGGCTTCTATTCGGCCTTCATCGTGGCCGACCGCGTCGAGGTGCTGTCAGCCGCAAGGCCGGCGAGCCGACGCGCAGCGGCGTGCGCTGGGAATCCATCGCCGACGGCGAGTTCACCGTCGAGACCGTCGAGCGCGCGCAGCGCGGCACCACGCGTGATCGCTGCACCTGAAGGAAGACGCGAAGGAATTCGCCGACGCCTGGCGCCTGCGCTCGCTGGTGCGGCGCTATTCCGACCACCTGGCCTTCCCGGTGCTGCATGCCCAAGCAGGGCGAGGCCACGCTCGAGTTCGAGGCCGTCAACCAGGCGCAAGGCGCTGTGGACGCGGCCGCGCACCGAGATCAGCGACGACGAATACCGCGAGTTCTACCGCACATCACCCACGACGGCGAGGCGCCGCTGGCCTGGAGCCACAACCGGGTCGAGGGCAAGCGCGAGTACACCAGCCTGCTGTACATCCCGGCGCGCGCGCCCTTCGACCTGTGGCAGCGCGATGCCGCGCGCGGCCTGAAGCTGCACGTGAAGCGCGTCTTCATCATGGACGACGCCGAGCAGTTCCTGCCGCTGTACCTGCGCTTCATCAAGGGCGTGCTCGATTCCAGCGACCTGCCGCTGAACGTGTCGCGCGAGCTGCTGCAGAAGGATCCGGAAGTCGAGGCGATGCGGAGCGCGCTGACCAAGCGCGCGCTCGACATGCTCGGCGAAGCTCGCCAAGGACGAACCCGAGAAATACGCGCAGTTCTGGAAGGAGTTCGGCGCGGTGCTGAAGGAGGGCGTGGCCGAGGACTACGGCCAACCGCGAGAAGCTGCTGCCGCTGCTGCGCTTCGCCAGCACCCACGAGCCGGGCGACGACGGACAAGATGGCGCTGGCCGACTACGTGGCCCGCATGCAGCCCGGGCCAGGAGAAGATCTACTACGTGCTGGCCGAAAGCCGCGCCGCCGCACGCAGCAGCCCGTTCATCGAGCAGCTGCGCGCGCGCAAGGTCGAGGTGCTGCTGCTGGGCGACCGGGTCGACCCCTGGATCATGGGCCAGCTGCACGAGTTCGACGGCAAGAGCTTCCAGGATGCCGCGCGCGGCGATCTGGACCTCGAAGCTCGGCGATGCCGCCCGCGCGGCCGCGACGCCGCCGACGGCGACGAGCCGAGCCAGAGGCGCTGCTTCGAGCGCGTTGCAGGCGGTGCTGGGCGATGCGGTGGCCGGCGTGAAGGCCAGCCAGCGCCTGGCCGAATCGCCCGGCCTGCCTGACCCGCGGCGACGACGAGATGAGCGAATCCGATGCGACGCATGCTCGCAGCCGCCGGGCGCGACGACGCTGCCGCCGAGCAAGCCGCAGCTGGAGCTGAATCTCGCGCATCCGCTGGTGCAGCGCCTGGAGGGCCTGCGAAGGCGAGGATTTCAGCGAGCTCGCGCAGCTGCTGTACGATCAGGCGCAGCTGACCGAGCAGGGCCAGGTGGCCAATCCCGGCGAATTCGCCCGCCGCCTGAACAGCCTGCTGCTGAAGCTGCTGGCAATGACGCAACATGAACCAGGCCGCAAACCCACCGAGAAGAGCTGCGCGCGCGGCTGTCGCCGCTGCAGTACCACGTGACGCAGGAGAAGGGCACCGAGCGGGCCTTCACCGGCAAGTACGCGGCGCACACGGCTGTCGGGCACCTACTACTGCGTGTGCTGCGGCACGGACCTGTTCGAGTCGGAGAAGAAGTTCGACGCCGGCTGCGGCTGGCCGAGCTTCTGGCTGCCGCTGGCGGGGAACGCGTCCGGCAGCACCGGGACCACTCGCACGGCATGGTGCGCACCGAGGTCACCTGCGCCGCCTGTGACGCGCACCTGGGCCATGTGTTCGATGATGGCCCGGAGCCCACGGGCCTGCGCTACTGCATCAACTCGGCGTCGCTGGGCTTCCGCGGCGCGGGCGAATGACGGCGCGCTCCGCGGCGCCGAGCCGTGCAGCATCGGCGGGCCGGCGGGCCCGCTGGAGGCGGTGGTCGAGGATCCCGCACCGGGAACGCCGCCGCCGGCGTTCATCGTGGTCTGCCATCCGCATCCGCTGCATGGCGGCACCATGACACAACAAGGTGGTCACGACGCTGGCGCGCTCCGCGCAACGAGCTGGGCGTGCCCAGCCTGCGCTTCAACTATCGCGGCGTCGGCGCCAGCGAAGGCAGCTTCGATGAGGGGCGCGGCGAAACGGACGGATGCGCTGGCGGCTGTCGCTGTTGGGCGACAGCGCTGGCCACGATGCCGCGCTGTGGCTGGCGGGATTCTCCTTCGGCGGCGTCGTCGCGCTGCGTGCGAGCACCGCGCGCGGCGTGGGCACCGTCGGCAGAGCTGGTCACCGTCGCGCCGGCGCTGGGCGCGCAACTTCGGCTCGGTGCGCGAAGTCCGCGTGCCGACGTGCCCCTGGCTGGTGGTGCAGGGCGATGCCGATGAAGTGATCGATGCGCGAGATGGTGATCGACTGGGCGCGGCAGCTGCAGCCGCCGCCACCGCAGCGTGCAGTGCTGCCCGGCGTCGGGCATTTCTTCCATGGCCAGCTGAACGCGCTGCAGCGATGCCGTCGCGCGCATTCCTGCGCGACGGCCTGAAATGCAAAAAGCCCGGAAAACACTGGGTTTTCCGGGCTTTTGAGATCGCCTGAAGGCTCGAGCGGGTCTTAGTTGACCATCGCCTTGAGGCTCTTCAGCGGCAGAGCGCGCACCTTCTTGCTGGCGGGCTTGGCCTTGAACATCATCTTCTTCGCCGGTGAACGGGTTCGATGCCCTTGCGAGCCTTGGTGGCGGGCTTCTTCACGACCTTCAGCTTCAGCAGGCCGGGCAGCGTGACGATGCCGTGGCTGCGCAGGCTCTTGCGGATGACGCCGTTCAGCGATTCGAAAACCGCGCTGACCTGCTTGCGCGACAGCTCCGTGTCTTTCGAAATCGTAGCCAGGATCTCGGACTTGGTCGGTGCGCCGCCCTTCTTCGCCATGTTTGGATACTCCCGCGAGTTGATGATTTTATCGCGCGGGGAACATCCCCGCCGCTCTGTTCGGCGCGAAACATAACACATGCGCAATGTCGCGCAACGCTTTTTTTCAAGCGTTTTCGCGTCAGCGCAGAAGGATCAGCACGCCTGAATGGCAATGCACGCCCACAGCGGAGACAGATCGAGGCCGGCAATCGGAGGGAATGATGCGGCGGAACGGGTTGCAGCACCGGATCGCAGATCGACGCGAGCAGCGACTGCGCCGGCGAGTAATTTCCTGGTGCAACAAACGACAGTATCGCGTTGAGAATGATGGCAGAACAGGTAGGTCTTGAGCACCAGCTCGACGCGTACGTCGAGCGCCAGGCCGCGCAGCAGCAGGACAGGCAGCCGGGCATGCCGACGCCGAGCAGCAGCTGCAGCACCAGCAGCCATGCTCGACAGCGATCGACGAGCAGGATCGCGACGACCGATGCCGTGTCGACGCTTGCCCACTGGCGGCAAGCACGCGGCGCAGCGGGCGGATCACCGGATCGGTCACCTGCACGATGGCCCGCGCCGAGGGGTTGCGGAAATCCGCGCGAGCCAGCTGCATGCAGCAGGCGCAGCAGCAGCACCGACCTGGTAGAGGCCGATCAGCGATCGTCGACGATGAAGATAGATGCGCTGCATCAGTGTGGCTTCCTTCAGCTCGCCCGAACTGCTCGGCCAGCTCGCGGCTGCGTCGCGCCGCGGCGTGCCATGGCAGCGTGCGACCAGCTGGCGAGGCCGCGCTGCGGCGAAGACGTTCAGCGCGGCCTCGGTGGTGCCGCCCTTCGAGGTGACTTCCGCGCGCATGCGGGCCAGGTCGGGCGTGCGCTTCGGCGGCGACCAGCTGGCCGGCGCCGGCCAGCGTCTGGGCGGCCAGCTGCCGCGCCACGCCGGCGTCCAGGCCCTGCGCGATGGCGGCTTCGGCCATGAGCTCGGCCAGCCGGAAGAAGTAGGCCGGTCCGCTGCCCGACAGCGCGGTGACCGCGTCGATGTCGCTCTTCGCTGTCGCACCCAGACGCACAGGCCGGTGCTTGCCAGCACCATGTTCGGCAGCGTCGCGCTGCGCTGCGGCGACCGCGGCGTCGGCATACAGGCCGGTGGCGCCGGCGCCGATCAGCGCGGGCCGATTGGGCATGGCACGGACCACGGCACGCCGGCGCCCAGCCAGCGCTGCAGGTCGGCCGGCGCGGATGCCGGCGGCCACCGAGATCACCAGCGGGCCTGCGGCGCGCAGCGCGGGCGCCAGTGCGCGCGCCACGGCGGCCATGATGCTGCGGCTTCACCGCCAGCACGACCACCTGCGCGCCACGCACGGCCGCGAGCGTTGTCGGCGCGTTACGTGCGACGCCGAAGTCGCGGTCCAGCGCCGCGCGCGCTGGCCGCCAGCGGGCTCGGCGACGGTGATGGGCGAGGGCGCGCGCGCCGCTGCCGCAGCAGGCCGCCGATCAGGCCGCGCGCCATGTTGCCGCCGCCGATCAGGGCGATGCGCAGGGATGCAAGCTGCTGTCATGTGCTGCATTCTACGTCGGGGCGCGCGGGCCCGAACAGCGCGGTGCCGATGCGCACCAGGGTGGCGCCCTTCGGCGATGGCGGCCTCCAGGTCGCCGCTCATGCCCATCGACAAGCGTGTCGAGGTGCAGGCCCGCGCATGTTGGCCTCGTCGAGCAGCTCGCGCAGCCGCGCGAAATGCCGGCGCTGCTGCGCGCTTCGGGCAGGTCGAAGGGCAGCATGCACATCAGGCCCCGCAGCCGCAGCCGCGGCAGTGCCGCGACCGCGCGCAGCAGCGCCGGCGCTTCGCCGGGCGTCACGCCGCCCTTGCTGGCTTCGTCGGCGACGTTCACCTGCACGCAGACATTCAGCGGCGGCGACGCCGGCGGGCGCTGGTCCGACAGCCGCTCGGCGATCCGCAGCCGGTCGATGCCGTGCACCCAGGCGAAGTAGCTCGCCACGGGCGCGCGTCTTGTTGGCCTGCAGCCGGCCGATGAAATGCCAGGTCGGCCGCGGTGCCGTGCAGCGCGCTGGATCTTCGGCAGCGCCTCCTCCAGGTAGTTCTCGCCGAACTGGGTCGAGGCCCAGTGCCAGCGCGGCCTGAAGCGCTGCCACCGGCTGGCCCTTGCTCACGGCCAGAAGCGTGACGGAGCCGCACATCGCGGCCGGCCGCCGCCGCGGCCGCGGCAATGCGCTGGCGCAATGCGGCAAGTCGGCTGCGAGGCTGCATCGGCTGCGACGTCACCTTCAGGGGCTGAATTCTGCGGACTGCTTAACATAGGGAGGTCAAGTGCCGTGGACTATACTGCCGCGGAGTCTCTTCGGAGCTCTCATGGCCCTCGATATCGCCCAGCTGCTGGCGTTTGCCGTCAAGAACCACGCCTCGGACCTGCACCTGTCAGCCGGCGTGCCGCCGATGATCCGCGTCGACGGCGACATGAAGCGCGTCAACATGCCCGCACTGTCCCACAAGGAAGTGCACAGCATGGTGTACGACATCATGAACGACAAGCAGCGCAAGGCCTACGAAGAGTTCTTCGAGACCGACTTTTCGTTCGAGATCCCGAAGCTGGCGCGCTTCCGCGTCAACGCCTTCAACCAGAACCGCGGCGCCGGCGCCGTGTTCCGCAGCATTCCGTCGAACATCGTCAGCCTCGACGACCTGGGCGCGCCGAAGATCTTCCGCGACCTGTGCATGCTGCCGCGCGGCCTGGTGCTGGTCACCGGTCCCACCGGTTCGGGCAAGTCCACGACGCTGGCCGGCATGGTCGACCACTGCAACGACAACCGCCCCGATCACATCCTCACCATCGAGGATCCGATCGAGTTCGTGCACGAGTCCAAGCGCTGCCTGATCAACCAGCGCGAAGTGCACCGCGACACGCTGGGCTTCGCCGAGGCGCTGCGTTCGGCGCTGCGCGAAGACCCGGACGTCATCCTGGTCGGCGAAATGCGCGACCTGGAGACCATCCGCCTGGCGCTCACCGCCGCCGAAACCGGCCACCTGGTGTTCGGCACGCTGCACACCAGTTCCGCCGCCAAGACCATCGACCGCGTCGTCGACGTGTTCCCGGCGGCGGAAAAGGAAATGGTGCGCTCGATGCTGTCCGAATCGCTGCGCGCGGTGATCTCGCAGACGCTGCTGAAGAAGGTGGGCGGCGGCCGCATCGCGGCGCACGAAATCATGATCGGCACGCCCGCCATCCGCAACCTGATCCGCGAGGGCAAGATCGCGCAGATGTATTCGGCCATCCAGACCGGCCAGGCGCAGGGCATGCAGACGCTCGACCAGTGCCTGACCGAGCTGGTGCAGCAAGGGCGTGGTCAGCAAGGAAGAAGCGCGCTACAAGGCGCAGAACAAGGACGCGCTGTAAGGCGCTGCGGAGCCTGGCAGCAGTCATGGATCGCGAACAAGCCATCAAGCTCATGCAGGACCTGCTGCGCCGCGTGGTGCGAGCGCAAGGCGTCCGACCTGTTCATCACCGCGGGCTTCCCGCCGGCGGTCAAGATCGACGGCGAGATCCGCCCGCAGACCGAGCGCGCGCTGACCGGCGAGCAGTCGGCCGTGCTGGTGCGCGCCATCATGAACGACCGGCAGTCGAAGGAATTCGACGCCACCAAGGAATGCAATTTCGCGATCGCGCCGCCGGGCATCGGCCGCTTCCGCGTCAGCGCCTTCGTGCAGCAGGGCCAGGTCGGCTGCGTGATCCGCCTGATCAACCCCACGATCCCCACCTTCGAAGAGCTCGACCTGCCGCCCATCCTGAAGGAAGTGGTGCTGTCCAAGCGCGGCCTGGTGATCATCGTCGGCGGCACCGGCTCGGGCAAGTCCACCACGCTGGCCGCGATGGTGGGCTATCGCAACGAGAAGACCCGCGGCCACATCGTCACCATCGAAGATCCGGTCGAATACGTGCACCCGCACAAGGGCTGCGTGATCACGCACCGCGAAGTGGGCGTCGACACCGACTCCTGGCACAACGCGCTGAAGAACACGCTGCGCCAGGCGCCGGACGTCATCCTGATCGGCGAAATCCGCGATCGCGAGACCATGGAATACGGCATCCAGTTCGCCGAGACCGGCCACCTGGTGCTGGCCACGCTGCACGCCAACAGCTCCAACCAGGCGCTGGACCGCATCATCAACTTCTTCCCCGAAGAGCGGCGCGAACAGCTGCTGATGGACCTGTCGCTGAACATCCGCGGCCTGATCTCGCAGCGCCTGATCCCGCGCGAGGGCGGCGCGGGCCGCATCGCCGCCACCGAGATCATGCTGAATTCGCCGCTGATCCAGGACCTCATCTTCAAGGGCGAGGTGGCCAAGATCAAGGAAGTCATGTCGCGCTCGACGCGCCTCGGCATGAAGACCTTCGACCAGTGCCTGTTCGAGCTGTACGAGGGCGGCTTCATCTCCTACGACGACGCGATCCGCAACGCCGACTCGAAGAACGAGCTGCGCCTGCGCGTGAAGCTCGAGAGCAAGCGCGACAGCCGGCCGGCCGACGACGCCGGCGGCCTGTCGCTGGTGGAAGAAGACGAAGGCCGGGCGATGTGAGTGACGATGGAGACGATGCAGCCGATACCGACGAGTTCAAGGTTGCCGCGACGCCCGCTGGCCTCAAGACCCGGCCGCTGTTCAAGCTGATGGTCGAGCGCAAGGCCTCCGACCTGTTCTTCACCTCGCAACGCGCCGATCAAGATCAAGATCGAGGGCCAGATCCACTCGGTCAACAAGCAGGTGCTGTCGCCCGACGCGGTGCGCGCCGCGGCCTTCGGCCTGATGACGCCGGAGCAGATCGAGTACTTCCAGCGCGAGCTGGAGATCGACTTCGCCATCTCCGAGCCCGGGCCTGGGCCGCTTCCGCGTGGCCATCTTCTACCAGCGCGGCTATCCCGGCGATGGTGCATGCGCTACATCACCGCCGACATGCCGCGGCTGGACCAGCTGGGCCTGCCCGAGCTGCTGACGGACCTGTCGAAGCTCAAGCGCGGCCTGATCCTGATGGTCGGCGCCACCGGTTCGGGCAAGTCCACCACGCTGGCGGCGATGATCAACTACCGCAACGAGAACTTCGTCGGACCACATCGTCACCATCGAGGATCCGATCGAGTTCCTGCACACCAACAAGCGCTCCATCGTCAACCAGCGCGAAGTCGGCCTCGACACCAAGACCTACGCGCGCGCGCTGCGCGGCGTGATGCGCGCCGCGCCGGACGTCATCCTGATCGGCGAAATCCGCGACCGCGAGAGCATGGAGGCGGCGATCGACCTCGCCGGCACCGGCCACCTGGTGCTGGCCACGCTGCACGCGAACAACTGCGCCGAGACGCTCGATCGCATCATCAACATGTTCCCGCACGACCAGCACCCGCAGGTGCTGCTCGACCTGTCGCAGTACCTGCGCGCCATCATGGCGCAGCGGCTGGTGCCCGGCGTGGACGGCAAGCGCGTCGCGGCGGTCGAGATCATGCTCAACACGCCGCACATCTCCGAGCTGATCCGCAAGGGCGATGTCAGCTCGATCAAGGAAGCCATCCGCAACAGCGCCGAGAAGGGCATCCAGAGCTTCGACGTGGCGCTGGTCGGCGCTGCTACAAGGCCGGGCGCGTCGAGCTGGAAGACGCGCTGGCCAACGCCGACTCGCGCACGCAACCTCGAAGCGAAGATCAACTTCGGCTGACGTCGCTCCCGCTGTCGTGCTCCGGGTCGTGGTGCTCCGGCGCCCACAGCAGGTGCGCGTCGAGCAGCACCCGCGCGTGTGCCCGCAGCGCCTGCAGTTGCGCACTCTCCAGCGCCAGTTGTGACTCCAGCGCGCTGCGGCGCGCCGTTCGAGCATCAGCGCGATCCCGAATTCCCCGAGTTCGTAGCCGCGTGTCGCGGCGGTGGCGCTCAGTCTGCTGCTGGACATGCGTTTCCTGCAGGTCGCGCCAGGCACGGTAGCGCAGGCGCGCATCGCTGATCGCCGAGCGCGCGGCGGCGTCGACCAGTGCCCGGGAGCCGGCCGCCTCTGCGGCGGCCATGCGCGCCTCGCTGCGGGCGATCGCCGCCTCGGCGGTGCGCGCACCACCACCGATCGGCATCGCGAACTGCAGTCCGACGACCTTGCGATTGCCGTCGAGGTTGTCGCTGTAGCGCAGGCCGAGGCTCGGATCGGCGAGCCGATTGCGACCGGCGCGCTCGGCAGTCACCTGCATGCCCGCGGCGCGCGTATCCGCCAGCTCGATCTCGTGATTTCCCGCAATGATGCGCTCCAGCCATTCCGCGTCGGTGCCCGTCAAGCTCGACCGGTGTCCCGATCTGCGCCGGCGTGGTGGTCGACAGGGCGGGGAACAGGCCCAGCAACGACGCGCGGGCGGCGGCGGCGCGTCGCGCCGCATCGGCCCCGGCCGCCTGCAGGCGACCTGTCTCGACGCTCGCCAGCTGCAGTTCGAGTTGCGCGGCATCACCGGCGGCGATGCGACGCGCGACGATGCCCTGCTGCTCCTGCAGCAGCGCCAGCTGGCCGGACTGCAGTGCGACGGCGCGCTCGGCTTCGAGCCATTCGAACCACAGGTCCAGCAGCTCGCGGCCTGCCTCGTGCCAGGCATCAACGTAGCTGAGTTCCCCGACTTCCCTGGCGTACTCGCCGATGCGCCGGTCGAGCGAGTACTTCCACGGCCAGCGCACCGCGCGCTGCAGCCCGTATTCCTGCTCGTCATACTTGATGCCGACCGGATCGGTGCGCTGCTGCGCCAGCGCCATCACCTCCCACTCGTGCGGGCCGGCGCGCTGGCGCTGCTCGCGCGCGGCGCCGATCGCAATCGACTCGTGCGCCGCCTGCAGCTGCGGGGCGAGTGCTCGAGGGCCTCGCGCACCGCCGCTTCGGCAGGCAGTGACAGCATGGCCGGCTCCGGCACTGGCTCGCCAGCCGTGGCGCGCGAGCGCGGTGACCAGCAGCGCGGCGCACGGAGCACGCGCGCTTCATGCGAATCTCCCGAAGCCGGTGACCGGAATGAGCTCCACCAGGCGACCTCGTCGCTGGGCAACCGCTCCCGCAGCGCCGCGAGCAGCGGCTCCCGGTTCGCATCGACCAGCAGCACCTGCAGGAGCCGGCGACGCGAACGTCCACGCACCTGCTCCATCGTGCGAGTGCAGCTTCGTGCCGGCGCCGAATCCTTCCGCTGCCAGCGAGGTGAAGCCGCTGACCCGATCCGGGCTGCTCGCGCAGCAGGTCGATGAGGTCCTCCTCCAGCTCCGCCGGGCAGGAGAGGGTCAGCAGGCAGTCGTAACGGTCAGCGGGTGCGTTCATCTAGTTTCTCCACGCCGAAGCGGCGGAACAGGCTCGGGCAGCAGCACCAGCGTCAGCGCGGTCGAGCTGACCAGGCCGCCGATCACGACGATGGCCAGCGGCTTCTGGATCTCCGAGCCCGGACCGGTGGCAAACAGCAGCGGCACGAGGCCGAAGGCCGTGATGCTGGCAGTCATCAGCACCGGGCCGCAGCCGGCGCACCGCGCCTTCGCGCACCACTTCGTCGAGCGTCATGTCCGCGGGCGCAGCAGCTGGTTGAAGTAGCTGATCATCACCAGCCCGTTGAGCACGGCGATGCCCATCAGCGCGATGAAGCCGACCGAGGCCGGCACCGACAGGTACTCGCCGGTGATGGCCAGCGCGAACAACGCCGCCGACCAGCGCGAACGGAATGTTCGCGAACACCAGCAGGGCCTGGCGCACCGAAGCCGAACGTGGCGAACAGCAGCAGGAAGATCAGGCCCAGCGCCACCGGCACCACCAGCGCCAGGCGCTGCGGCCGTGCGCTGCTGGTTCTCGAACTGGCCGCCCCAGGTGAGGTGATAGCCGGCGGCAGCTGCGACGCTGCTCGGCGATCGCGCGCCTGGGCTTCCTCGACGAAGCCGACCAGGTCGCGGTCGCGCACATTGGCGCGCACGACGGCCATGCGCGAGCCGTTCTCGCGATCGATCTTCACCGGACCTTCGGTGCGCTCGAGCTGCGCCAGCTGCGTCAGCGGCAGGCTGCGCCGTCCGCGGCCGGGCAGCGACAGCTGCGCGAACAGGTCCGGTGTCGACGCCGTCGCTGCCGCCCTGCGGGCCCGCGCAGCAGCAGCGGCAGGCGGCGGCCCTTCTCGATCACGACGCCGGCCGTGACGGCCTTCCACCAGCGTGCGCAGGTCATCCTGCACATCCTCGACCGCAAGCCCGGCACGGCCGATGCTGCGCGCGATCGAGCGCGATCTGCAGGTACTGCACGCCGCTGTTCTGCGCGGCGTTCGACGTCCTCGCTGCCCTCGATCTGTTCGAGCTGCGCCGGCGATGCGCTCGCGCGAGCTCGTCGAGCGTCGCCAGGTCCGGACCGAAGACCTTGACGGCCAGGTCGCCGCGCACGCCCGAGATCAGCTCCGAAACGCGCATCTCGATCGGCTGCGTGAAGCTGGTGTTCACGCCGGGAAACCGGTCGGTCACCTCGCGGATCCGGTCCACCACCCAGGCCTTGTCCGTGCTCGCGCCACTCGTCGCGCGGCTTGAGCTTCACGAAGCCGTCGGTCTCGTTGGTGCCCATCGGATCCAGGCCCAGTTCGTCCGAGCCGACGCGCGCGACGATGCGCTCGATCTCCGGACACCTCGGCGAGCAGCGCCTTCTGGATCTCCAGGTCCGTCGCGGCCGAGCGCGCCAGGCTGATCGACGGCAGCTTCTCGTGCTGGATCACGACGTCGCCTTCGTCCATCGTCGGCATGAACGACTTGCCGAGCAGCAGGAACAGCGCCACGGCCGCGGCCAGCAGCGCGCACCGGCGCCGACGTAGACGACCTGCGCTCGTGCGCCAGCGACCAGTCGAGCAGTCGCCGGTAGCCGCTCCTCGAGGAAGCGCACCAGCCGCGGCGTGCCGTGGGCATGGCCGCCGAGCAGGTACGAGGCCGCCACCGGCACCACCGTCAGCGACAGCAGCAGCGAGGCGAGCAGTGCGAACACGATGGTCAGCGCCACCGGCCCGAACAGCTTGCCTTCCAGCCCCTGCAGGCTCAGCAGCGGCAGGAACACGATCGCGATGATGGCGATGCCCGACGTGACCGGCACGGCGACTTCGGCCGTGGCGCGATAGATCACGTGCAGCGCGCGACGGCTGCGGACCGTGCGCGCGCCTGCGCCTGGTGCGCCTCGATGTTCTCCACCACCACGACGGCGGCATCGACGAGCATGCCGATGGCGATGGCCAGGCCACCCAGCGACATCAGGTTCGCCGACAGGCCGTACAGCCGCATCGCGAGGAAGGTCGCCAGCGCCGCCAGCGGCAGGATCAGCACCACGGCGACCGCCGCGCGCAGGTTGCCGAGGAACAGGAACAGCAGGACCACGCACCAGCACGGCGGCCTCCGCCGAGCGCGCTGCTGACATTGCCGATGGCGCGTTCGACCAGCGCGCCGCGGTCGTAGAACGTGCTTGATCGTCATGCCTTCGGGCAGCGTCGTCTCGATCTGCGCAAGTCGCTCGCGCACCCGCTCGACCACCTGCTGCGCATTGGCGCCGCGCAGGCCGATCACCAGGCCCTGCGACGGCTTCGCCTGTCGCCCTGCTGCGTCACCATGCCATAGCGGGTCAGCGCGCCGATGCGCACCTCGGCGACGTCGCCGACGCGCACCAGGCTGCTCGCCGCGCGTCGGCGACCACGATGTTCGCGACGTCCTCGAGCGTGCGCACGTCGCCGTCGGCGCGCAGCAGCCAGGATTCCTCGTTCTCGCGGCAGCCGGCCCGCGCCGTCGCTGCGGTTGTTGCGCGAGCAGCGCCTCGTGCAGTTCGCCGAGCGTCAGGCCGCGCGCAGCGAGCGCCAGCGACGTCCGGCACGACCTCGAAGCTGCGCACGAAGCCGCCGAGCGAGTTGACATCGGCCACGCCGGGCAGGCCGCGCAGCTGCGGTCGGATCGTCCAGTCGAGCACCGTGCGCTTTTCCTCGAGCGACTGCGGCCCCTCGAGCGTGAACATGTACATGTCCGACAGCGGCGTGCTGATCGGCGCGAGGCCGCCGCTGGCGGTGGTCGGCAGGCTGTCGGCAGCACGCCGGCCAGCCGTTCGCTGACCTGCTGCCGCGCCCAGTAGATGTCGGTGTCGTCGGTGAAGTCGAGCGTGATGTCGGCGATCGCGTACTTGGAGCGCGAACGCAGCATCGTCTGGCCCGGAATGCCGAGCAGTTCCTGCTCGATCGGCGCGGTGATGCGCGTCTCGACTTCCTCGGGCGTCATGCCCGGGGCCTTCATGATCACCTTCACCTGCGTCGAGGAGATGTCCGGGAAGGCGTCGATCGGCAGGCCGACTGCGTGCCCAGATCCCGACGCCGACCAGCAGCGCGGTCAGCACGACCAGCAGCAGTCGCTGCGACAGGCGAGGCCGCAATCAGTCGCGCGAGCATCAGGGCTGCGTTCCGGCTTCCGGCGCGGCGCCAAGACCCTGCCAGCTGCCCTTCAGCGCGGCAAGTCCCGTCGCGGCGACGTTGTCGCCCGGCTTCAATGCGCCACTGACCCAGGCGCGTGCCGATGCGCGGCGTTCGACCGTGACGGCGACCGGACGGAGCCCGCCGTCGGCCTGCACGAATACGTGGTCGCTGCCCTCGAGCCGGATGAGCCCGCCTTCAGGAACACTGATCAGCCCCGGTCCCGAGGCGCGCGGGCTCACGCTGGCCTCGACGTACTGGTTGGGCGAGAGGCAGCCGTCGGCATCGCGCAGCTCCGCGCGCACCGTGACGGTCTGGCTCTGGCTGTCCAGCTGCAGCGAGGTCGCGATCACCGTCGCCGGGCCCTCGCAGCCTGCGACCTGGCACCGCATCGCCGTTGGCGATGCGCTGCGCCTGCGCGCGCGTGGCCTGCAGTTCCAGCCACAGGTGATCGAGCGCGGCCATCTGGAACAGCGGATCGCCGGCCGCGACGGCCTGTCCCGGCCCGGTGGACTGCTGCAGCACCGTGCCGGCGCGCGTGCGCTGACGGTCAGCAGCGGGGATGATGTCGGCAGCGCTGCGGATCCTGCTGATCGCGCCATCGGAGAGTCCCGCCAGGCGCAGCAGCTGCTGGTGCTCGCGCAGCTGGGCCTCGGCATCGTCACGCGCGGCGCGGCTCTCCATCAGCCGGTTGCGCGCGATGATGCCCTCGGCGAACAGTGCTTCGTCGCGCTCGGCACGCGAGCGCGGCCACGTCCGCGCGCGGCGCGGGCGCTGACCAGGTCCCGCTGCATCGCGAGCACCTCGGCGCTGTGCAGGCGGGCCAGCGCCTGGCCCGCCCGCACCGTCTGGCCTGGATTCACCAGCAGCGATTCGATGCGCCCGTGACCGGCGCCAGCACCACGTCCAGTGCCGCATTCGGCACCACGGCCCGGCCGGTCAGACGCAAGTCGGAGCCACCGGATGAACCGGACTGCGACTCATTTGCATTCCGTGCAGCGACGAACGTCACGTTCGCGGTCTTCAGCTGCTCGGGCGTCAGCCTTATCAGTGATTCGGCGGCCTGCGAGGCCGCGCAGGCGGCCACGAGCACGAAAAATGAAGAGAATCTGAGCATCAGGCCGGTTGTATTCGGGCGCGGCATCGTCGAACTCCCATGCAAGGGCAGACGAACAGTAGACAGTTGATCTTAAGGTTCACTTAAGACGGCGAGTCTAGCCTCGCCTTGCTCAAGGGCTCTGCTCAAGAAGGAACTGCCGGACGTGCGCCTGCTTGCTGGTGGAAGACGACGAACACCTGGGACGGGCCGTGCAGACCGGGCTGGCCCAGCAGGGCCATGCGGTCGACTGGGTGCAGGACGGCGTTGCCGCGGAGCTTGCGGCGCGCGACGGCGAGTACGACGCGGCTGCTGCTCGACCTGGGCTTGCCTCGCCAGGACGGGCTGCAGGTGCTGCGCAACCTGCGCCGCGCGGGTTTCGCGGCGCCGATCCTGATCATCACCGCGCGCGACGAGATCCGCGACCGCGTGCACGGGCTCGACAGCGGCGCGGACGATTTCATCGTCAAGCCCTTCGACATGGACGAGCTCGGCGCGCGGCTGCGTGCCGCGCACCGGCGCGCCTGCGGGCGCGCCGCAGGCGGCGCTCGTGCATGGTGACACTCAGCGTCGATCCGGCAGCACGGCAGGTGACGCGCTGAACGGCGAGCCGGTCGCGCTCACCGCGCGCGAGTTCACGCTGCTGCTGCACATGCTCGAGCACCGTGGCCAGGTGCGTTCCCGCTCGCAGCTGCAGGAGTCGCTCTACAACTGGGACAGCGAGATCGAGAGCAATGCCATCGAAGTCCATGTCCACAACCTGCGGCGCAAACTCGGCCGGGAACTGATCCGCACCGTGCACGGCCAGGGCTACGTCATCGACGTGCCGCCCCCGAAGGCGGACTGACGTTGCCGGGCGGGGGCACGGGCTCTGGTCGCTGCGCACGCGGCTGCTCGTGTCGCTGGTCTCGCTGACGGCGCTGCTGTTCGTCGCCGGCGCGGTCCTGAACTACCTCGCCGGCCGCGAAACCAGCCGGCGGCTGTTCGACGATTCACTGCGTGAGTCGGCCGGACTGCTGCTGCAGCTGGCCCACCACGAGATCGCCGAACATGGCCAGATGCTGGGGCTGGCGCTGCTGAAGGCCGAGACGCAGCCCGGACCCTATGGATTCCAGTTCCAGATCTGGACCAGCGACATGCAGGCCGGTTACCGCTCGGCTGCGCTGTCGACAACTCCGCTGCTGCCGTTCACTGCAGACGGCTTCGGCTGGACGGAGGTGAACGGTGAGCGCTGGCGCGCCTACGCGACCTGGGATGCCTCCCGCATGCTGCAGATCCAGATCGCGCAGTCGCAGCAGGTACGACAGGCGCTGGATCGCGCTGCGTTGCTGCGTGCCATCGCCAGCGTCGTGCTGCTGCTTGCGATGGCGAGCGGCCTGATCTGGTGGATCCTGACGCGCAGCATCCGGCCGTTGCAGCTCACCGCACAGTCGGTGGGCGAGCGCAGCGAGTCTGACCTGCGCCCCGTCGATCCGGCCGGCGCGCCGGTCGAAGTGTTGCCGCTGGTCACCGCGTTGAACCGGCTGCTCGAGCGCATCCGCGGCGACGCTGCAGCTGGAGCGGCGCTTCACCGCCGATGCAGCCCACGAGCTGCGCACGCCGCTGGCGGCCATCCGCGCCAACGCGCAGGTGCTGGTCGGGGCGCGCGACGCTCATGAACGGGAGGCGACCGCACGGGACCTGATCGCCAGCGTCGACCGCAGTACCCGGCTTGTCGAGCAGCTGCTGGCGCTTGCCAAGGCCGATGCCACGTTGCGACCCGACTCGATCCGGCAGAACGACCTGGCCGAGCTGGCGCACCAGCAGGTCCTCGCCCACATGCCACTCGCAGCAAGGCAGGGCGTGAGGATCATCACGGCGCTGGCGCCGCAGCCGGTGCGGGGCGACCCGGCGCTGCTCGCCGTTCTGCTGCGCAACCTGATCGAGAATGCGCTGCATTACACGCCCGCGGGAGGCGAGGTGCGCGTGAGCTGTGGTGGAGATGCCAGCGGCGGGTGGCTTGAAGTCGCGGATGACGGGCCCGGCATTGCCCCGGAAGAACGCGAGCGCGTGTTCGAACGCTTCTACCGTGCGGCAGGACAGAAGGCGACCGGCAGCGGCCTTGGCCTGTCGATCGTCTGGCGCATTGCCGAACTGCACGGCGCAAGCGTCCAGATCCTCGGAGGCCGGGATGACGCAGGCGGAGCAGGCCAGGGCACCCGCTTCCGGGTCGACTTCAAGGCGTCGGCCTGATCACGGTGCGTCCTGCGCTGCCGCCGCGAAGTCCCTGAAGGCCTTGCGACCGTCGCGCCACTCCTCGAACCACACCTCCGGCGGCAGTGTCGGATCGGTATCCGGGTGAACCTGCACCTCTGCGGCGACCCCGAGCTGGCGCAGCAGCGCGAGGTCCACGTCGTAAATGACGAGCAGGGCCTCCTGGCCCGGCGGCTTCAGTGGCCAGTGGCTGATGCCGAGGTCGCGCGGCTTTGCCGCAGCGGGCTTGAGGCGCAGCACGCGATCATCCGCGCGCAACGTGATCTCCGGCGCCGGACCTGCATAGTCGCTGCGACCGATCACCGTCGACCAGAAGAACGCGGCGAGATAGTGGCGCCGCTCGGCCGGCGATGTTGATCTCCACGGCATACAGCGCGATGTAGTCGCGGGCATGGGCAGCCAGGTGCGGCTGGTCCAGCGCCAGTATCCAGGGCTTGTCCGACAGCAGGATCGTCGCGCCGGTCGACCGGTCGAGAAAGCTGCGTGGCGCGGCGAGCGCGACGCGGGCGAAGGGCAGGCCCAGTGACGCAAGCAGGAGATCGCGACGTCGCATCACGGGCGAGCGTTGTCCAGCCACAGGCGGTAGCCGAGGCTGATGAAATAGCGCGTCGAATCCTCCGACTGCCCGACCCGTTCGTTCTGGCCCAGTTCGGCGCCGGCCTCCAGCTCGGCACTGGCGCGCCCGCGCACATAGTCGAGGCGCAGCGATGGCGCGAAGATCCACTGGCTTGCACCGACCGGCGAATCCGCGCGGTGGTCGACGCGCAAGCGCGAAGTCATGCGCAGCGCGGAGCCGAACGGCAGCCGGCTGCCGATGCCGAGCGACATCAGTTTGCCCCCGTCGCCCTGCTGGTAGCGCAACGCGACCGAGTGGACGTCGCCCGCCTTGAACAGGCTGTTGACCAGCAACTCGGTGTAGACCGCATCGTCGCGTCCCGGCGCCAGGATTGCCTCGACGCCGCCGGAAGCCGGTGTCCCGGACAGGTCCAGCGACACGAGGTTCATCGTCCACTGGCCGCGCTCGCCGAGCGGATGTGCCGCCGACAGCCCGAACTGCGTCAGCTGCGCCGAGCGATCGAGCGCGAGCTGCTGGAGCTGCTCTTCGGTGAAGCTGTCGGCCAGGTCGTCGAAATCCGACAGTCGGCTGGCCGATCATCGCATTGCGGATGCTGAGCAGGGGGCTGCGCTGGCGGCTCGCGTCGAGGTTGAAGGTCCAGCGCGACTCGGTGAACAGCGTGCCGAGCAGCATCACGCTGTTGAAGTCGGCGAAATGCAGGTCGTAGTCGACCATTGCGAACAACGTGCGTCCCGGCGCCATGTACCGTGTCTCGACGCCGAGGGAGCGACGATCGGTCAACCCCTTGTACTGCTGCGCCAGCATGTACGCGGTGCTGTCCCAGCTGCGGCTGCTGTTGGCGAAATTCGCACCGGCGCTGATGAAGCGGCGGTCCGTGATCCGGGCCGTCGCGCGTCGATATCGGTCGGCATTCCCGCCGCGAGGCCGAAGCCGAAGTCCGGTCGCCATTGCCAGTTGCCCAGCACTCCGTCGAAAGTGCCGGGTACGCCGGCCATGCCCCGGGACTGCCGGCCGAGCCGCGCGCCCAGGCCCATCTCGCGGTCGTCGAGTTCCGCGAACGCGGAAGAGACGCGCAGCTGGTCGCCAGGCCCGCTGCGTCAGCAGGTCCTTCATGTAGCCGAAGCTCGTCCGCGCCGTGAAGTCGAAGCGCTCGCCGCGCCGGCGTGCCAGGCCATCGAGGTCGGTGATCAGGACGTTCTGCGTGACGAGGCTGCGCGAGAAATCGTCGCTGGAAAACTCCGAGTTGTCGCGGCGGTAGATCTGCGAGGCATTGCCGGCGAGCGTCCAGCCGCCGATCTCGCCGGCGCCACCGCTGCCGCGCCGGCCGGGCAGTCCTGCGGTGCGCAGCGCCTGCAGCCGCTGCTTGACGCGCGGTGCGGCCGCTGAATCCGGGTAGCGCCGCAGAAAATCCTCGTAGACCGCCTTGGCCTGGGCAAGCTGGCCCTTGCGTTCGCGCGCCAGGCCGAGCAGTTCCGCGGCATCGACCCGGTGCACGTAGTCCTCGCTTGCAACGATCTGGGTCAGCAGCGCGATCGCGTCGTCGAGCTTGCGGCGCGACAGCGCGGTCCGGGCGGCAGCGAGCTTGCGATCGAGCTCCGGATCCACCCGGGTTCTCGGGCGGTCGCGGGCCCGCAGGCGTGCGTGGCTGCGTCGCAGCTTGCGTCTTCGCCAGTCGGAATCGGCGTCCGTCTCGTCGTCAATCGCGAGCCAGGCCGTCGGATAGCTGCTCCGCGCCTCGCGCAGCAGTCGCTCGGCGTCGCGGCGCGAACTGAAGGGTCCGGCGCGCAACCGGTACCAGGTTTCGTCCTCGACCGTGGCGTCGGACAGATAGACCGGCACCCGCAGCAGCGCGGCGGCCTTCGCGACGGCGGTGTCGCTCGAACGGCTCGCGCGTCGAATCGAGGTTCACCGAATAGGCCGGCGCGGGACCCGGCTCCTCATCGACGAGGACCTGCGAAGTTCGCCGGCGCGGCACGCGAACGCGCAGGCCGCGCATGCCCGCGCTGGGTGCGAGCACAAACTTCTCGATCCGGTTCCAGCTGATGACGAGTTCGGCGCCGCCGGCGAGCCCGGGCTGCAGCTCGATGCTGCGCACCAGTCCGCGGCCATCCGTCGGCATCAGCCGGTCGACCGGGAACTGCGCGGCTCCGGGCAGGCCGCAGTCCGGACCGATCTGCAGCCTCACGCGCAGCTGGTCGCCCTCGCTGGCCGGTGTGTGTCGCCATGTAGCGCAGGCTGCAGGTGAACTCGATCGCCAGATCCAGGTGATCGTCGCGCTCGGTGACGGACGCTGCGCCGAGCAGCCGCACCGCCTGCGCCTGCACCAGCGGTGCCGACAGCGGCCAGCAGCAGCCAAGCACGAATCTGCGCGGCGCCTCGCATCGTCATCAGTCGAAGCTCGCGTTGCGTGACCCGATGCTCCGGACCATTGCGGCGTCTTCGAAATCGTCCGCAGCGTCGAGTCCGTGTAGACGTGGCAGGCGCCGGAGCAGTTGCGCAGCTCGCTGACCGTGTACTTCACGTTGCCGTACTTCGTGTGCGGGCCGGACTCGTAATCCGACGCATGGCAGCCGGCGCAGTTCGGGCGATAGGCCGGCGATGCTCCACGTGGCCTGGTCGGTGTTGGTCGTGTGGCAGTCAAGGCAGGTCGGGTTCGTGCCGGTGTGGTCGCCCGGGTACTCGGTCGAGGTGTGCCGGAACATCAGCGGCGTCCAGGCCGGGATAGCGTGTGGCAGGTGCTGCACTCGCGCGCGGTCTGCATGTGGCCGGTCGGCTTGCCGGTGGCGGTCGTGCCGTTGTGGCAGCCCTGGCAGCCGCTGGTGATCGTGCTGTGGTCGAAGCGCGCGGGCTTCCAGGCCAGGGTGCCGTGGCAGCTGTCGCAGGAGGCGCTGGTCACGATGTGGTTCGTCGGCTTGCCGGTGGCACGGACGCCGTTGTGGCAGCTCGCGCAGGTGCCGGGCTGCACGCCGGCGTGATCGAACAGGGCCGGGCGCCAGGCGATGGTCGAATGGCAGGCGTCGCAGTTGTTGTCGGCCGGCACGTGGTTCACGGTCTTGCCGGTGGCGATGGTGCCGTTGTGGCAGCTCGAGCAGGTGCCCTGTACCTGCGTGTGATCGACGCGCGGCACGGGTCGCCAGCTGGTAGTGGCATGGCAGGACTCGCACGATCGTCGTCGTGGTGATGTGGGTCGGCGCCGCGCCCGGTCGCGGTCGTGCCGTTGTGGCAGCTTGCGCAGCCGCTGGTGATGCCGGCGTGCGAGAACGTTGCCGGCGTCCAGCCGACCGTCGTGTGGCAGGTCTCGCAGTCCGGCCGTGGTCGGCAGGTGGGTCGCTGCCTTGCCGGTCGCGGTCGTGCCGTTGTGGCAGGACGCGCAGGTGCCCATGCACCTGCGTGTGGTCGACGCGCAGCGCCGGCCGGAAGACGTTCGTCGTGTGGCAGGACTCGCACAGCTGCGAGGTCGTGATGTGGGCGGCGTTCTTGCCGGTCGCCGTGGTGCCGTTGTGGCAGGAGGAGCAGCCGCTGGTGATGCCGGCGTGGTCGAAGGTGTTGGCCGGCAGCCAGGCGGTCGTGGCGTGGCAGACCTCGCAGTTGTTGTGCGAGGGAATGTGGCCCGGCGGCTTGCCGGTGGCCGTGGTGCCGTTGTGGCAGGAGAAGCAGCTGCCCTGCACCTGCGTGTGATCGACGCGCGTCGCCGGCACCCAGGTCGTCGTGGCGTGGCAGCTCTCGCAGCGGCTCGTCGAGACGATGTGGGTCGCGTTCTTGCCGGTCGCGGACGTGCCGTTGTGGCAGCTGGAGCAGCCGCTGGTGATGCCGGCATGCGTGAAGCTGGCCGGCGTCCAGGCCAGCGTCGTGTGGCAGGACTCGCAGCCCGCGGTCGTCGGAATGTGCGTGGGCCCGCGTCCCTGTGCCGTCGTGCCGTTGTGGCAGGCGGCGCAGGTGCCCTGCACCTGGGTGTGATCCACGCGCAGTGCCGGACGCCACGCGCCGCGTCGCATGGCAGGACTCGCAGACCAGCGTCGATGGCGATGTGGGTGGCGGTCTTGCCGGTCGCGGTCGTGCCGTTGTGGCAGCCCGAGCAGCCGCTCGTCACGCCGGTGTGGTCGAAGCGGCCGGTGCTCCAGGTCGCGGTCGTATGGCAGCTCTCGCAGCTGTTGTCGGCCGGGATGTGCGTCGGCGGCCTTGCCGCGGGCGACGGTGCCGTTGTGGCAGGAGAAGCAGCTGCCCTGGACCTCGGTGTGATCGACGCGCGCGACCGGCTGCCACGCCGCCGACCGTGTGGCAGGACTCGCAGCGATCGGTGGTCGTGATGTGCGTGGCGTTCTTGCCGGTCGCGCGGATGCCGTTGTGGCAGCCGGAGCAGCTGCCGGTGACGCCGGTGTGATCGAAGCGCGCGGGCGACCAGGCGGTCGTTGAATGGCAGGTTTCGCAGGTGTTGCGCGCTGGGCAGGTGAGTCCGGCGACTTGCCCGTCGCGGCCGAGCCGTTGTGGCAGTTCGACGCAGCCACCGGTCACGCCGGTGTGGTCGAAGCGCTGCGCGGGCGTCCAGGACACGGTCGAGTGGCAGCTGTCGCAGCCCGCGTTCGTGACGATGTGTCCCGGCGGCTTGCCGACGGCCTGCACGTTGTTGTGGCAGGCCGCGCAGCTGCCGCGGACCTCGTCGTGCTCGAAGCGCACGACCGGGCGGAATGCCACCGTCGTGTGGCAGACTCTCGCAGCGCTCGGTGCTGAGGATGTGGGTCGCGGGCTTGGCCATCGCGCCGATGCGCGTGCCCGTGGCATGGCAGGCGCTGCAGGCCTGCGGGTGTCGCCTTGAACACGCCGTCCGCATGGCAGCCTTCGCAGCGCGCGTCGCGGTGTGCGCCGGTCAGCTCGAAGCCGGTCGTCAGGTGATCGAAGGCCGGCGTGCGGCTGCGCGGCCGATGCCCGCGGCACTGGCCAGCACCGCGCCCAGCGCCAGCAGCAGACTGAAAAGCGCGCGCCTGGCCATGGTCCTACTGCGGCCTCGCGCGGTGGAAGGAAATCGTCGAGTGGCAGCTGTCGCAGCGCCGCCCGAACTGGCCCAGGTGCACGTCGTCGGTCGAGTGGCAGGACGCGCAGTCCCGCCCGAGCTTCGCCTCGCCCGGCGGTCGCTGATGACAGGCGTTGCACTGCAGGCGCCCGTGCGCGCCGCTCAGTGCGAAGCCGCTCTCCTTCTGGTGGTCGAACTGCCAGACGTTCCAGGCGTTCGGGCTGTGGCAGCGCGCGCAGTCGTCGCCGAGGTTGCCGCGATGCACGTCATCGGCCCCGTGGCAGGCGGCGCAGCTGCGAGGGTGCCTCGCCGAACCGGCGCGTCACATGGCAGCGGGCGCAGGGAACCGCGACGTGCTGGCCGAGCAGCGGAAAGTCCGAGACGTCGTGATCGAAGCGCGACGTCGCGGTTCCAGGCGGCGGTGCCGTGGCAGTTCTCGCAGTTCTTGCCCTGCGTGCCGGCGTGCACGTCGACCGCGCGATGGCAGGCGACGCACTGCTGCGCGGGCTTGTGGTCCGCCACGCTCGCCGTATGGCAGCTGTGGCAGCCGAGCGTCGCGTGCGCGCCGGTCAGCGTGAACTTGGTGTCGCGCTCGTGCACGAAATGCGTCGTCTGCCACTGCGTCGGCTCATGGCAGGTCTCGCACTTGCTGCCCATGCGGCCGCGCGTGCGCGTCGATCGGCAGCGGCGTGGCAGCCCGGCACTCCCGCGGCAGCTCGTCTTCGAAGCGCCCGCTGCGATGACAGGACTGGCAGGCGGCCTGCCGGTGCGCGCCCGAGCAGCGCGAAGCCGGTCTCCTTCTCGTGGTCGAACTTCGCGTCGGTCCAGGAGGCCTGCGTGTGGCAGTCGGCGCAGTCGGTGCCGCGCTGGCCGCGGTGCACGTCATCGGGCGTATGGCAGCTGGCGCAGGCGGTGGGCGTCGCCTTCCAGCGGTTGCCGGCATGGCAGGCGGCGCACGGAATCTGCGCATGGCGCGCCTGCAGCGGGAAGCGGCGTCTTCGCGTGGTCGTAGCTGCACCTGCGGACCAGCGCGCGGTTGTCGATGGCAGCTGGCGCAGTCATTGCCGAGCTTTCCCTCATGCGGCTCGATCTTGCGATGGCAGTCGACGCAGCGTTCCGGCGCCTCGCGGAACTTCTTGCCGCTGGCGTGGCAGCCGGCGCAGGCCACGGCGCGATGTGCGCCATCGAGCCGGAAATCCGTCTGCGCGTGGTCGAACGCGGCGCGGCATGGCCGGGGTGATGCGGCCGTCGCGCCCCAGGTGCTCGCTGTGGCAGGCGCTGCACTGTGCGCCGCGCAATCTCCGGACGCCGGCCATGGAAGCCGCGCTTGTCCCGAAGGTCCGCGGCGACGTCCTTGTGGCAGGCCGAGCACAGCGTGCGCCTGCTGTGCGCGATCGGCGCGGTTGTGGCAGTTGCCGCAGTCGGACTCGAGCTTGGCGTGGGCGCTGCGCCAGCGGGCCGGGCATCAGCAGGCCTTCCAGCGTCGCAGCGCGCGCCGGCATGCAGTGTCGCCCCGAACAGTGCCAGCACAGTGCAGCAACGATGACCAGTCTCCCTGGTCGCATTCGCGCCTCAGTAGACGTGCACGGCGATCACGTGGACGACTGCCCGCGACGAGCAACATGAAGAACAGCGGCAGGTGCAGCACGTGCCACAGCGAGAACAGTCGTTCGTAGGTCGACAGTTCGGCGACGCGTCGCACCGCGTCGATGTGGCGGAACGCAAGTTCGCGTGCGGCCAGCAGTTCGCGCTCGCTGTCGGCCCTGATCGCAGGCCCGTGGCCGGATGCGTGCCGGTGGGCGGCGCGTGACAGGTGTGAGGCAATGCGCCGCCGGGCGAGCCATCGCCCGCCAGCGCGACCAGCGGCGGTCGCAGCAGGCCGGGGACCGATTCGAGCCGCGCGAGCATGCGCGGTTTCGATGCCTTGAGACGTTCGGACAGGTCCGGCACGAACGCCAGCGCTCCGGAGACCTGCTGCAGGCGGCGCGATGCGGCCACGCAGGTCAGCAGAGCGTAGCCTGGCTGCCGTAGAACTCGGTGTGGATGCGCGAGTAGAAGTAGCGGCCGATCAGCCCGGAACCGGAAACCACCAGCATGCAGACGAGCGCCACGTTGCTGTTCGTGGCGCCGGTGCGGAAATTCGAGTGGAACAGCACCAGCAGCGGTCCGACGATGCCCAGCACCATGTGGATCTGGAACCAGGCCTTGACGCTGCCGATGGGCGCAAGCCAGGCGAGCCGCTTGCGTGCCGGGTAGATCAGCAGCAACAGCATCGCGCTGCCGCCGACGATGCCGAGCGTGTAGCCGAGTCCCGTTCTCCGGCGTGATGAAGCGTTCAAGGTCCGCCTGCATTCCCAGCAATGCCAGCAGCAGGCAGGCCGCGGCGAACAGCAGCATCGGGCTCACGCTCTGGATGGCTCGCATGCGCGGCTATCCTGGTGGCGCGGCCTGCGCCAGCTGCCCGGCCAGCTGCCGCGCCTCGTCGATGTTCGCGTCGATGATCGCCGCGTCTGGAGAGCCCGCAGGCAAGGCGGCGCGCAGTTGCTGCCAGCGGGCCAGCGCAGCCGTGTAGCGGCGTTCCTCGAGGTCGAGGCTGGCGGCGAGCCAGAGTCCCTTCAGGTGGTTCGGCTCGAGGCGCAGCGCACGCGTCGATCGCCGTCGCCGGCTTGCCGGCCAGGCGTCGGCCGCTGGCCGAGGCGAGCGCATCGGCATAGTCCGCCCAGGCATCCGCATTCTGTCGCATCGAGCTTCAGCGCGGCCTCATAGGCCGCGACGGCCGGCGGAAAGTCGCGCGCAACCCGGTGCGCCTGCGCAAGTGCGAGCCATGCCTCGACGTTGCCCGGCTCGCGTCGCGTCAGTGACTCGAGTTCAGCTGCGCTCAACTGCGCGCGTTGCGTCGCGCCACCCGGCGTGCCCTGCGGCGCGCCGCTGCCGGGGTGGCGGTCCGCCAAGGAAGGCATGCGTGATCATTGCCCAGTCGGCGTCTTCCTTCGTCGCGCCGTCGATCACGGGCGGGAGCGCCGCGACCGCCGAGGCCAGCGTCAGCGTCGGTCACGCCTCGCCGTCGCCTCGCCGGCAGGCGAACAGCATCAGCACGGCAGGCAGTGCGACGATCAGCGCGGCCGCGCCTTGCCATTTCCGGCCGGGCCTGACAGCGCCTGCCCGGAACGGCACCAGCAAGAGCATGGCAGCCAGCATCGCCGCGGCGCCCAGCAGATAGAAGGCTACTGCGTTGTTCAATATCCGAACTCCCTGATCGCCGTCAGTTATCCGTTCAACCAGATATCACGTTGGACGCCCTGGCGGGCTCTGCGAGCAGCGTATTGTTGACGACGATCACGAGGTTCGTTTCGTAGTCTCCGAACAGCGACTTGCAAGTCTTAAGAGTGGCTTAAGAAACAGCGCATTCGAGTTGAGAATCAACCGCAGGCAGTACTGATGTGTGAACTGCGTGCGCTGCGTTATCGTCGTGTGATGCCGACACTGGCAACGTGATTCCCATTGCCCGACGCTTCGAACATCGTGGACATCGTTTACCTCATTTACGCCCTGCCGATGCTCGGCATCTGGGCCTGGTACATCAGGCGGCGGCGGTCGGTCGAGAAGCACAATCGCGAAGTGCCGGCAGGAAGCCGAGGCCGCAGGTCTTGCCGAGCCCATGTCGCTGCATCCGGTGATCGACCCCTCGCGCTGCGTCGGCTGCGCCGCCTGTGTGCGCGCCTGTCCGGAGCAACCGGAACATACGGTCCTGGGACTGATCAACGGCAAGGCGAGCCTGGTCAGCGCCGGCGACTGCATCGGACACGGCGCCTGTCGCACGGCCTGTCCGGTCGGTGCGATCTCGCTGGTCTTCGGTTCAGAGCGGCGCGGCGTCGAGATTCCGACGCTGACGCCCGGAGTTCGAAACCAGCGTGTCCGGGAATCTTCATCGCCGGCGAGCTCGGCGGCATGGGCCTGATCCGCAATGCGCTGGAGCAGGGCCGGCAGGCCGTGGACGTCATTGCTGCGCGCGGCAAGCCATCGCCGGACCAGGCGCTGCTCGATCTCGTCATCGTCGGTGCCGGCCCGGCCGGGTTTTCCGCCTCGCTCGCGGCGAAGGCGCATGCACCTTCGCTGCGTGACGCTCGAGCAGGAGTCGCTCGGTGGCTGCGTGTTCCAGTATCCGCGCGGCAAGGTCGTGATGACGGCGCCAGCGGAGCTGCCGCTGGTCGGCAAGGTCCGATTCCGCAACACCAGCAAGGAGGAGCTGCTGGCCTTCTGGCAGGAAGTCGAACGCAAGACCGGTGTCGAGATCCTCTACCGGCATCACGTCGAGGGCATCACGCGCACAGGCGAGGGGTTTCTTCGTGAAGACCAGCAAGGGCGAGTTCCGCACGCGCAGCGTGTTGCTGGCGATTGGCCGGCGTGGCACGCCGCGCAAGCTCGGCGTGGAGGGCGAGCAGCTGCCGAAGGTCGTCTACCGCCTGATCGACGCGGAGCAGTATCGCGGCAAGCGCGTCCTCGTGGTCGGCGGCGGCGACAGCGCGCTGGAGGCGGCGGCCTCCATCGCCGAGGTCGGCGACACCGAAGTGACGCTGTCGTATCGCGGCGATGCGTTCGCCCGCGCCAAGGCGCGCAATCGCGAGCGCGTGCAGCAGGCATCGCTCAGCGGCCGGCTGCGCGCGCTGCTGAAGTCCAACGTGCTGAAGATCGAACCCGACTCGGTGCTCGTCGACTGCGACGGCAGGCCGACGCGGCTCGACAATGACTTCGTGATCGTCAGCGCCGGAGGCATCCTGCCCACGGCGTTCCTGGCGAGCCTGGGAATCGACGTCGAGACGAAGCATGGCACGGCCTGACAGGCTGCTCCCGTCGCTGTGCGCATTGCTGCTCGCCGGGGTGCCGGTAGCGGCAGCGCTCGGGGCGGGGAAGAGCTCGACGACTGCAGACCCGGTCATCAGTCCGCTGGATCCGGTCCGCCTCGCGATCCGGCAGAAGGATTTCGATGGTGCGCAACGATTGCTCGAGTCGCTCGCCGCAGGCGGCAATGTCGAGGCGCAGTACCTGCTCGGTGCGTTGCTGCTGACGACCCCTTCGCGCGAGCCCGATCCGGTCGCGGCGAGCCGCTGGTTGCAGTCGGCTGCAGCAGCGGGTGAGGCGCGGGCTGCGTGGATGCTCTCGGTTCTCGCGGTGACTTCCTCGCCGGCCGATGCTGCGCTGGCAACCCGCTGGCGCGATGAGGCGGCACGTCGTGGCTTGCCGCAGGCGCTGGAAATGCAGCGCAGCGGAAGGCTGCCCCTGGCATTTCTTCCGGCCACTGACCTGATCGAAAGCGACGCGCGCGCTGCCGCGTTGCTGCGTGCTGCCCAGGCCGATGATGTGGTGACACTGGGCCAGCTGGCCGGGGACGCCGCCAGCGTCAATGCACGGGATGATTTCGGCCGAGGCGTGCTGGCGCATGCCGCCGCGCGCGATGCCGCCGCTGCCGTGGACTGGCTGCTCGGCGCCGGCGCCGACGTCGGCAATCGGGACCAGGCCGGCACGACCGCCTTGATGATTGCTGCGGGCGCGCCGCGGGCAGCAGCGCTCGGATCGCTGCTCAAGGCACGGGCGGATGCCGGTGCGACCGACCGCAGCGGCAACACCGCATTGCATCTTGCAAGTGCATCGCGCGACGCGAGCCGCGTGAGGCTGCTGCTGGAGGCCGGCGCTCCGGTGAACGCCGCAAACCTGGATGGCGATGTGGCGCTCGATGTGGCTCTGCGCGCCGGCGACGACGCGGTTGTCGAGGCGTTGCGGCAGGCCGGTGCGCAATCAAGCCGGCCACTGTCAGTGCGCAGCGCGGCACTTGAAGAGGTGCAGCGACCGAAAGGCCAGGTCGATCTGTACGCCGGACGCAGCGATCTCGCCGTTGCCGCAAGCCGGCGCGATGTGCAGTTGCTGAAGACGTTGCTGGCGAAGGGGCCGGCCGATCGCGCGCAGAAGACCGCGGCGCTGCTGGCCGCCGTCGAGGCGGGTTCGTTCGATGCCGTGGGAATCCTGCTGGCCGCCGGTGCTGATCCGGCTGGGCGTGATGCGCGTGGTCGCGGTGCACCCGGCATCGCACTGCAGGCAGGGGACGCGCGGATCCTGGCGCTGTTGCTCGCCGCGGGCGTTGACGCAGGCAGTAACGGCAACTCCGGCGCACCTCTGCTGGTCGAGGCGACGCGGGCGCGGGATGTCGGGAGCGTTGAAGTGCTGCTGCAGCGGGGTGCCGCGATCAACGCCGTTGATGCGAACGGCGAGTCGTCGCTGATGATCTCCGCCGCGCAGGAGGAGTCAGGCCTGCTCGAACTGCTGCTCGCGCGGCGCGCAGATGTGTCGCTTCGGGACCGGTCCGGCCGCGATGCGCTGCTGCATGCGGCGCTCGCCGGTCCCGCCGCAAGCGTCCAGCGACTGCTTGCCGCAGGTGCCGGGGCACGCACGGTCGACGCGGCCGGGACCACCGCACTCGGGGCTGCGGCGATGCGCGGCGCCGTGAGCGCAGTCGAGGCACTGCTCGGGGCGGGTGCCGATGTGAACGGCGCGAACAAGGCCGGTACGACGCCGCTGATGCAGGCCGTGTCGGCAGACCAGCCGGGCGCGGTGCGCGCCTTGCTGCGTGCCGGCGCCAGCACGGACCTGCGTGACAGGCAGGGCGACTCGGCCCTCACGCTCGCTGCGCGCGATGCGTCGCCGGAGGTGGTCCAGGCACTGCTGCAGGCGGGCGCCGACGCCGGCCTGCGCAACGACAATCGACTCAATGCCGGTGATATCGCCGAGTCCCTGCACCGCAAACAGGTCAGCGTGCTGTTGACCGGCAGGTAGCGCCGTGGCTTGACGCCTGGTCCCATGAGTATTAGTGTAGTAATACACATACTCAAGGATTCCGCGCCGCGTGTTCACGCTCCAGCCTTCTTCCGGTGTTCCGATCTACCGCCAGCTCGTGGAGCAGGTACGGCGGCTCATTGCAGGCGGCCAGCTGGCACCCGGCGCGGAACTGCCTTCGGTGCGAGATCTGGCCCAGCTCCACGCCGTCAACCCGATGACCATCTCGAAGGCCTACGCGCTGCTGGAAGCGGAGGGCCTGCTGGAGCGCAACCGCGGCAAGCCGATGACCGTGGCTGCACGCCGGCGCGGGGCCGCGACGGTCGCGCAGCGACTCAAGCAGCTTGAACCACAGGTTTCGCAGCTGGTGCTGTCGGCGCGTCAACTGGAACTCAACCCCGAAGAACTGCAGGTGCTGATCGCGCGCCACTGGGAGCAGGACCATGACCACTGAAGCCGTACTCGAGGCCCGTCACCTGGACAAGGTGATCGATGGAAGACCCATCCTCAAGGGGCTCGATTTCCAGGTTGGACCGGGCGTGGTCATCGGCCTGCTGGGCAAGAACGGCGCGGGCAAGTCCACGCTGATCGACACACTGCTGGGTTTCGCGCTGCCCACCGGCGGCAGCACCAGCGTGTTTGGCGAGCCCAGCCACCGGATGTCGCCTGCCACCAAGGGCCGCATCGGCTATGTGCCGCAGCAGGACGAACTCATGGGCCTGATGAACGGCACGCAGCTGCTGTCGCTGGTGGCCTCGTTCCATGAGCGCTGGGATCGCGAGCTCATCGCGCGGCTCATCGCAGGCGTGGTCGGTGCCCATGGACCGCCGCATCGGCGTGCTCTCCGGGGGCGAGCGGCAGAAACTCGCGACGCTGGCCGCATTGGGCCATCGCCCCGACCTGCTGGTGATGGACGAGCCGGCCTCCGGACTCGATCCGATCGCCCGTCGGCAGTTCATGCAGGCTGTGCTGGAGGTCGCCGCCGACCCGGTCCGCACGGTGTTCTATTCCTCGCACATCGTCAGCGACATCGAGCGCGTGGCCAGCCACGTGTGGATTCTGCGCGAGGGTGAGATCCTCTGGCGCGGTGAACTGGATGCGCTGAAGGAATCCGTCGTGCGCCTGCATCTTCGGGCACAGCGCGATCTGCCGCTGGCACTGGCCCTCCCGGGGCAACTGTCCGCCACCGGTTCCGGTCGCACCGTCGCGGTGACGGTGGGCGAGTGGCAACCCGCGCGCAAGGAAGCACTGGAACGCGAGTTCGATTGCGTCATCGAGGTCGAGCCGCTCGGGCTCGAGGACATCTTCCTCGCGGTGCATGCATGAGGAGCTTCCTGCAGCTGCTGAAGCTGGCCTTCTGGATGCGGCCGCTGCAGCGGGCGCTGGTGGTGCTCGCCGTGTGCGTCGCCCTGCTCGCGCTGCTCCTGCCGGAGGGGGCCGGTCCGCCCGGCCTGCCGGGAATCGCGCCCGTGCTGATGCTCGGCATGTCACTGGTGCTGGTGACCCCGCTGTTCACTTCCGGCCTGATTCTGCGGGCGCTGTCCGCCCAGCGCGGGATCCAGATGCTGCCGCACGCACGCCTGCGCCTGCTGGCCGGCACCATCGGCCTGGTGCTGGTGACCACGCTGCTCGCATTGCTGGCCATTCGCATCGCGCAGCAACCCATGCCACCGCAACACCGGCCCGAAGCCGGCTTCTATGCGATGACGTTCGTGCTCACGTTCGCGTTGGCGACACAGCTGGCGATCGCCATGTTCATCGGCAGCCGCTCGCCCTGGTGGGCGCTGGTCACCGTCCTGGTCCTGCAGGCGCCCAGCATCGTGATGAGGCTGGCCGGCATCGAAACAACGCCCAGGCTGATCACAGGCCCCGTTGGCCTGGCCTTCCTCGTTGCCACCTGGCTGGTGTTCGGCGCCTGGTACCTGCGGGCCGCCTCGATCTCCGCCGTGGGCTGGCGTGGCAGCAGGCAGATGATCTGGAAGGGCGGCACCCGCGCGCTGAACGAGCCCGTGCATTCCCGCGAGGAAGCCATGCAGCGGTGGCTGCTCGGCGCGCTGACGCCCATACGCGCCAGCCTGTTCTGGCTGGCTGGCACGGGCCTGTTCATCGTCATCCAGTTGCTGTTCGGCAAGTTCAGTTCGCCAGCGGTGGTCAGCGCGATGCTCCTGGTCACGCTGTCGCTCGCCGCCAGCGGCCTCTTTGGCATCGGGTACTCCATTGCCCAGCGTTCGCGGGGCCTGTGGCTCACCGCCGGCCGCGACCGCGCCGCGCTCTTCGCCTGGTGCGAGGGCCTGCTGATGCGCTACGTGGTCCACGTGGCGCTGCCGTTCGCGATGGTCGGGCAGATCCTCTCGGTGCTGGTGCCCGCCAGGCCCTCGCTGCCGGGATCCTTCCTGTTGGCAGGGACGGGGGCGATGATGCTCGCAATGGCCTGGCTGGGCCTGGCCACTCGCCGGAACGGCGTGTGGCTGGACCTGGTCCTCGGGCTGGCGGTGATCGTCAGCTGGTTCTTCGGCCTGGCGATGCCGCTGATAACCGGCGCCACCGAACCCCGTTGGGGCGTGCTGGTGCTCCAGTTCGTGCTGGTGCTCGCGGTGCGGATGCTGGCCGCCTGGCGCTGGCGCGTGGCCGACTGGCCACGCGCGCAGGCGCCCGAACCCCTGGGCTGAACTACTTCAGCGGCTTTCGAAACTTGAACACGGCCTGGTCCGTGGTGCCGCGCTGGCCCGGCGCGAACACCATCCAGCTGTGGTCGTCCTTCGGATTGGCCAGCAGCTTGCTCTCCTCGACCAGTTCGAAGCCCGCCGCCAGGATTTCCTGCTCGACCACGGCCGGGTCGATGCGATGCAGCTTCTCGGTGTCACGCGTGCCGGAGCCCGGCGCGGCGTTGTGGTCGATGACGAAGAACGTGCCACCCGGCTTCAGTGCCTTGAGGATCTTCGCGTTCAGCGCCGCGGTGTCGATCTTGTTCAGCGGCAGGTCGTGGTAGTAGAGCACGTTGAACACGGCGTCCAGGTTCTGCGGAAGCTCGACGGAGTTGTAGTCGGCCACCGTGTAGCGTGCATTCGGGTGGGCGGCGACGAAGGCGCGACTGGGGGCTCCCGCGCGCGCCTCGGTGTACGGCAGGTCCAGCATGTAGACGACGCCCTTATCGCCCACGATGCTCGATAGCATCGTGGTGAAGTACTGGCCGAAGGCAGCGAACTCGAGTACGCGGTCGCCCGGCTTCACGCCCGACAGCGCCAGCAGTTCGGCCGGCTTGCGGTTTGCGTCGCGTGCCTTCTGCTCGGGCGTGCGCGCGGGGTCTTCAACTGCGGCGCGGACATGCGCCGGTGTGTTGGCCGGAATCACATAGGGCGCAGGCGGCGGCGGCAGGACCTGGGTGGGTTCGGCGGCGTAGGCCACGCCGGTTGCGAGCAGTGTCGATGCGGCCAGCGCGCAGGTGGCGTGGCGCAGGATGTTTCGTGCAGTCATGTGATCCCCCTTGATCCTTCAGTTCTGTCGTGCAGAGAAGATTCTCAACCGAAAACGGTGGCCGCGTCGAATACCGGTCCGTCGACGCAGACACGCTTCATCGCCGGCCCCTCCGGCGTGCGTACTTCGACCGCGCAGCCGGCGCAGCCGCCCACCGCGCAGACCATGAACTCCTCCAGGGAGACCTGGCACGGCAACCCGAACTCGCGCGCCAGCTCGGCCACGGCCTTGAGCATCGGTGTCGGTCCGCAGGTGAACACCGTGACCTGTGCGAGTGTCTCGGGCGCCAGCTGCGCGAGCCAGAGCCGCGCGAGGTCGGTCACGTAGCCATCGTGGCAGCCGGGAAAGCCGGACCTGCTCGTCAGCCGGCTCGGCACGCCCCACTCCTCGAGCAGCGGCATGCAGGCGATCACGCCGTCTGGCATGCCTGGCACCCGCATGGTCGATGGCCGCGTCGTGAACGGGAAGGGCAGCTCCGATCCGAGGATGGCCAGCGGGCGGAAGCCCTCGGCGGCGCGATCGCGCAGCGTCTCGGCCAGGAACACCATCGGCGGAATCCCGACGCCGCCGCCGATCAGCAGGCAGCGTGGTCGCGCCGGGTCCGGCCTGAAACCCTGGCCGATGGGCCCCAGCAGGTTCAGCGTGTCACCGACGCGTCGCGAGGCCAGGTGCAGCAGCCCCTGGCCGTGGATCTTGTACAGCAGTTCGATCCAGCCGGCCGCGCGGTCGACGCGCATGATCGAGAGCGGCCGGCGCATCGGGATGGACGGGTCGACGGCCACATGCACGAAGCTGCCGGCGGTGGCGCGCGCCGCTACCTGGGGCGAGGCCAGCCGCAGCACGAACTGCCGGCCCGGGAAGGACTGGTGCGAGAGAACGCGCGCGTCCTCGACGTGGATGGTGCCGCGATGCGCCGGGTGCGCGCCCGTTGCCGGCTGCACCGCGCTCACGGCGTGCTCCGCGCGTCACGGGACAGGCGCGAGACCCGCGGAGCCGCGATGGTCTCCAGCACCGCCATCCGCACCGCCACGCCGTTGGCCACCTGGTCGCGAATCACCGACTGCGGACCATCGGCCACCGTCGTCTCGATCTCCACGCCGCGGTTCATCGGCTGCGGATGCATCACGATGGCATCGGGTTTCGCGCCGCGCAGGCGCTGCGTCGTCAGGCCGTACTCGCGGAAGTAGTCATCGCCGGTCGGGATCGCGGTGTCCGCGAAACGCTCGCGCTGGATGCGCAGCATCATCACGACATCGCATCCGGCGATGCCGCGCTCGAGGGTGGTCTCGCGCGTGCAGCCGGGAAATTCGGATGCAGAGGGCATCAGGGCTGGCGGGGCGACCAGTGCGTATGTCCTTCGTCCCCAGCGTGGTCAGTGCCTGCCAGGCCGAACGCGCAACGCGCGAATGCCGGATGTCTCCGACGATCGCGATCGACAGGCCGTCGCAACGTCCCTTGCGTTGCAGGATGGTCAACGCGTCCAGCAGCCCCTGCGTCGGGTGCGACAGGTGCGCCTCACCCGCGGACAGCACGCTGACATGCGGCTGGACATTCGCGGCCACCAGTGCCGGCACGCCTTCCTCGGCGTCGCGCAGCACGAACACGTCCACGTGCAGTGCCTCGAGCGTGAAGATCGTGTCGAGCATGCTCTCGCCCTTCACGCGCGAGGACAGCTGCACCTCGAGGTTCACGACCTCGGCTCCCAGTCGCTTTGCGGCGAGTTCGAAGGACACGCGCGTGCGCGTGGATGGCTCGGTGAACATGTTGGCGATGGTGAAGCCGGCCAGCGCCTGGCTGCGCGGTGCGCGCTCGCCGCGCGGGCAGGCGAAGTGCTGCGCGCGTTCCAGCAGCGCCTCGAGATCTGGACGGGGCAGGCCCTCCAGCGTGAGGAGGTGCCGCAGGCTGCCGTCGGGGCGCCGTTGTGAGCTCATGCCTTGCCCTGCTGCGAAGTTCAGTAACCGTGCTGCGCCAGCCAGCTGGCGAGGATGATCGCCGCTGCCGCACTGTCGACATCCCCCTTGCGCACCGCGCGCCGGCGCTCGCCCGAGGCGCGCTGCTCGCGCAGCCGACTTTCGGCGGCGGTGGAGGAGTAGCGCTCGTCGATGCGCTCGACCGGCAGGCCGTAGCGCTGCGCCAGCGAGGCGGCGAAGGCCGTCGCCGGGGCAGCAATGCGCGCCGGGGAACCATCGTCATTATACGGTGCGCCGACCAGCAGCAGGTCGGGAGCGAATTCCCGGACCGTCCGGTCCACGGCTGGCCAGTCCGGGCCGCCAGGGGTCATGGCGACGATTCCGCGGGGCGCCGAAGTGCCAGCCAGCGTCTCGCCGGTGGCTATGCCGATGCGCTTGAGACCGAAATCGAAGGCGAGGATGACGCGGGCGCGCGCCTCAGGCATGGCCCGCGTTCGTGCTGACCGAGTTGACGTCCACCCCGAGCAGCCGCCAGGCAGCGTCCCAGCGCTGCTCGTAGGGCAGGCCGAACAGCACCGCGTCGTCCGCCGGCAGCGTCAGCCACGAGTTCTCGAGGATTTCACGTTCCAGCTGGCCAGGCTCCCAGCCCGCATAGCCCAGCGCGATGAAGGCGTCCTGCGGACCTTCGCCGCGGGCGATGGCCGCAAGCACGTCGCGGCTGGTCGTCACCTGGATGTGGTCGGAAATCTTGTGTGTGGAATCCCAGTTGCCGCCGGGGCGGTGCAGCACGAAGCCGCGATCCGGGTGCACCGGTCCGCCGCGCAGCACCGGCTTCTCGCCGATCGCGTCGCTGTCGGTGAACAGTTTCAGCTGGGCCAGCACTTCGGAAAGCCGCATCGGCAGCGGCTTGTTCAGCACGATGCCCAGCGCGCCCTTTTCGCCGTGTTCGCAGATCAGCGTGACGGTCTGCGCAAAGCCCGGATCCTCGAATCCCGGCATCGCCACCAGCAACTGGTTCGTGAGGTTGCCTGAAAGGAGGTTGCCTGAAAGGTGGTTGCCTGTATCAGCCATGACCCAAGTATGGGGTCGGCAAGGCCCACTCTCAAGGCGTGGAAATCGAGGTCTGCCCGATGCGTCCGCCGGTGAACTGCCATTCGTAGGCGAAGCGCATGACGCGGTATTCGCCCGCCAGTTCCGGCGGGAACGGATCGAACGGGCTTGCGAGGCGCAGGATGTCGAGGGAGGCCGCGTCGATCTCCGCGTGACCGCTGCTCTTCACGATCTTTGCCGACTGCAGTTTTCCATCGCGTCCGATCGCCACCTCGATGACCGGATTGCCGGTCATGCCCTGGCGCTGGGCTGCTGACGGATAGTTGATCGTGCCGACCCGCTCCACGCGCCGTCGCCAGGCGTCGAGATAGGGGGCGAGCTTCGAGGCGCGTGTGTCCGCCGTGACGTAAAGCTCGTCACGCCGCTGGCCGCGCAGCCTGAGCGCCTCCTCGGTGGCCTTGCGGGCCTCCTCGGCAGCACTTTCAGGGGTTTCAGTCGTGTCGGACAACGGCAGCGCCTGGATCTGCGTCACGCCCTGCGCTGCGTTGGCTGCAAGGACCTGGTCCTCCGTGAGGGCGGGGTCGGTGGGCTGCGGTGCCGGCGCCTCGTTGGCCGGCTGCCCGGGCTGCGGCACCTGGGCGCGTTCGCGCTCCTCCGTGTTGCCGGAGCCCGTCTGCGTCCGTTGCGACAGGTAGATCGCACTGTCATTGCGCGAGGCCTCCGGCAGCTCATCGGAAACCAGCAGCACCTCGATGCCCTGGTCGACCTCTCCCTGGGCCTGCGGCGGCGGCGCAAAGGTAATCCCGAGGATGACGAGGCCATGCAGCAGCGCCGCGAGCACTGCCATCGACACCAGCCGGTCGCGCGTGATGCGCACCTCCGCGCGGTCCGCCCGGCGGCGCTGCGGGCGCAGCGGAGGATCCAGCGCGGCCGTCGAACTCATCGGCTCACGCCCTGGCTGGCCTGGCGGCAAGGTGGGCGCCCACCGCGTCGATGAACGTGCCGGCGAGGTCGGTGCCCGCCTGCTTGTCGATCTCGCGCACGCCGGTCGGGCTCGTCACGTTGATCTCGGTGACGAAACCGCCGATCACGTCGAGCCCGACGAACAGCATCCCGCGTGCGGCGAGCGCCGGGCCTATGTGCGCGGCCAGCTGGCGGTCGCGGTCGTTCAGCGGGCGAACAACCCCGGTGGCGCCGGCGGCAAGGTTGCCTCGGTTGTCGGTGGGCGAGGGCATCCGTGCCAGCGCAAACGGGGCGGGTTTTCCGTCGATAAGCAGCACGCGGGCGTCTCCGCCCGTGACGATCTCCGGAAGGTAGCGCTGCACGATGGCAAAGCGGCTGCCGTAGGTGGTCAGCGTCTCGAACACGACGCGCATGTTCTTGTCCGCCGTATCCACGACGAAGATCGAGCGCCCGCCCATGCCCTCCAGCGGCTTCACGACGATGCGGCCGTGCTCGGCGGCGAAGGCGGCCATCGCCTCCATGTCGCGCGTGATCAGCGTCGGCGCGCAGCATTCCGGGAACCAGGCCGTGTAGACCTTCTCGTTCATGTCCCTGAGGCCCTGCGGGCG
The DNA here is from genome assembly GCA_963785055.1 of uncultured Pseudomonadota bacterium. GTDB lineage: Bacteria > Pseudomonadota > Gammaproteobacteria > Steroidobacterales > Steroidobacteraceae > ZC4RG30. The sequence goes on along the minus strand of CAWATT010000004.1, from coordinate 271,243 downwards.
GTTCACGACCAGGCAGCCAGCCGCCTCGGCCCGCTCCAGGACGTACGTGGTGTAGATGAACTCCATGTCAAAGGGAGGGTCCTTGCGCATCAGCAGGACGTCCACGTCGCCAAGAGCCAGGTCCTGTCGCTCGCCGAGCGTGAACCAGTTCACGGGATTGGCCTCGACGCCCAGCGGCCGCGCGCTCGCGCGGGCCACGCCGTCGCGCAGGTAGAGGTCCGACTGGGTCAGGTACAGGAGCTCGTAACCGCGCTTCTGTGCCGCAATCAGCATCGCAAGGGTGGTGTCCTTGGCGTACTTGATGTCCCCGATAGGGTCCATCACGACGGCCAGGCGCGGTCGCGGCTTCATCGGCCATTCTCCCGGAACGTGTCGCAGTTCAATGCGCGATGTTATCCCAGTGCCGCAATCTGTCAGGTACGCGGGTCGCTGGGCGAGGGGCAGGCCGATATGTTAAAAGATCACGGGATTCGAAAGCCATGAAACAAGCCGGGAGTGCCGTGGCCGTGAGCGACGAGAGCGCCAGCCTCAAGGGGCTGAAAGTGCTTGTCATCGACGACAGCAAGACCATCCGACGCACAGCCGAAACGCTGCTGGCGAAGGAGGGCTGCGAGGTTTTCACGGCGATCGACGGTTTCGACGCGCTGGCCAAGATCGCCGACCACCAGCCGGACATCGTCTTTGTCGACATCATGATGCCGCGCCTGGATGGCTACCAGACCTGCGCGCTGATCAAGCACAACAAGGTGTTCCGCAGCATCCCCGTCATCATGCTGTCCTCCAAGGACGGCCTGTTCGACCGGGCCCGCGGTCGCATTGTCGGCTCCGAGCACTACCTGACCAAGCCTTTCACCAAGGAAGAATTGCTGGGTGCGATCGAGACCCACATCGGGAGATAGACCGTGGCCCTGATACTGATCGTCGACGACTCGCCCACCGAGGTGCATGTGATGAAGAAGGCGCTGGAAGGTGGCGGCTACCGCACCGCCGTCGCCGGCGACGGGCAGGAAGGCATTCGCCTGGCCCGCGAGATGCACCCGGACCTGATCTTCATGGACATCGTGATGCCGGGCATGAACGGTTACCAGGCAACTCGTGCGCTGGTGAACGATCCGGACACGAGCCGGATCCCCATCGTGATGGTGACTTCCAAGGGCCACGAAACCGACCGCATCTGGGGCCTTCGCCAGGGTGCCGTCGACTACATGGTCAAGCCGGTGTCGCCAGACAAGCTGGTGGAGAAGGCCCAGACGACGCTGGCCGCCTGAACTTGGGGGAGAAGCCGGTGGACGCGGGATCGCTGATCCGTTCATTGAAGGACCAGCCCTTCGACCTGCTCGTTGCGCTGGACCGCCGCGGTCGCGCGGCGGCGGCCGTGCCGGGCGAGGAGGCCACTGCCGACCGCGAGTGGGTCGGCGTTGCCTGGCGCATGGCGGGCGAGTCGTACCTGGTCGCGCGCGAGGAAACGCGCGAAGTCCTCAACTATCCGAGCCAGTTGACCCGCGTGCCTGGCGCCAAGGGTTGGGTCAAGGGCCTGGCCAACGTGCGGGGTGCGCTCTTGCCGGTCATCGACCTGAGGCAGTTCCTTGGAAGTGGCGCGACGCCGCTGACCCGCAATACCCGCGTGCTGGTCGTGAATCACCGCGAAGTACCCGCCGGCCTGATGGTCGACGAGGTGCAGGGCTTCCGCCGTTTCGCGGACGGCGAGTTCAGCGGCAACGCGCCGCCCACCATCGTGCGCTGCGAGCGCTTCCTGGCCGGTGCCTTCCGTCGCGGGGCAGAGGCCTGGCCCGTGCTGAGCCTGCGCATGCTGGTCGAAAACCCGGGGTTCCTCGATGCCGCCGCCTGACCGCAACGATCCGCCGCGCACGCTGCTCTACATCGGCATCGCCGGCGCGCTCATTCTCCTCAGCGTCGTGCTGGTTTTCGTCGGGGGCACGGCCAGCATCATTGCCGGCGTGGTCGCCCTGGCGGCGCTCGTGCCGCTGGCACTGCTGTTCGTGGCGCTGAAGGCCACCGGCGATGAAGCCAGTGCGCAGCGATATGCCGTCGAGGCGCAGCGCAGCGAGAACGAACGCAACCAGCAGGCGATCCTGCGCCTGCTGGACGAAATCGCAGGTCTCGGTCAAGGCGATCTGACTGCTACGGCGACTGTCACCGAGGACATCACCGGCGCCATCGCCGACTCGGTGAACATGGCCGTCGATTCGCTGCGCAAGCTGGTGATGACCATCAACAGTTCGGCCGTCCAGCTCGACGGCGCCACGCGCCAGACGCAGGCACTGGCACAGCACCTGGCGCGCTCCAGCAGCGCGCAGTCGCGCCAGATCGCCTCGGCCACCGAGTCGGTCGGCGCGATGGCCGGCTCCATCGAAGAGGTCTCTGGCAACGCCGAGCGCGCCGCCGACGTGGCGCGCTATTCGGTGGACATCGCCCACAAGGGTGGCGATGCGGTGCGCCGCACCATCGATGGCATGAACGCGATCCGCGAGACCATCCAGGAGACCTCCAAGCGCATCAAGCGCCTCGGCGAGAGCTCGCAGGAGATCGGCAACATCGTCGAGGTGATCAACGACCTCGCCGAACAGACCAACATCCTCGCCTTGAACGCCTCGATCCAGGCTTCGATGGCCGGCGAGGCCGGTCGTGGCTTCGCGGTGGTCGCCGACGAAGTGCAGCGCCTGGCCGAGCGTGCGGCCAACGCCACCAAGCAGATCGACGCGCTGGTGCGCACCATCCAGGCCGACACCAACGGCGCGGTGGTGTCGATGGAGCGCAGCACCACCGACGTGGTCGGCGGCGCGATGCTGGCGGAGAACGCCGGCTCGGCGCTGGAGGAGATCGAACAGGTCTCCAACCAGATCGCGAGCCTGGTGCACAACATCTCGGCCAGCGCCCGCAGCCAGTCGCAGTCGGGGCAGAGCATTGCGCGCAACATGCAGGTGCTGCGCGAGATCAGTTCGCAGACCGCCGATGCGACCAGCAACACCTCCGAGGCCATCGCGAAGCTCGCCGAACTGTCGGCTGCATTGCGTCGTTCAGTCGCCGGCTTCCGGTTGCCGGATTCCATAGATTCCACCGGCCAGCATCGCAAGCCCTCCGTTGCGGACCCTGAGGTGGCGACCACCGGCATTTTCCGGCGCGTGTCGGGCGGCAACAATGGTTGAGAACGCAGTGGAGTCGCCGCCGCAGATCGCGAGCCAGACGCTCGAGGCCGTCGCGCGTGAGGTGAATGCGTCGCTGAACGAGGCGCGCGTCGCGCTGGAAGCCTACGTCGAGCAGCCGGGCAACCCGGCACTGCTGCAACGCTGCGCGGCCGAGCTGGCGCAGGTGCAGGGCGTGTTGCGGGTGATGGAGATCCACGGCGCGGCGCTGCTGGCCGAGGAGATGCACCAGGTCACGTGCTACCTGCAGTCGCTGACCAGCGAACAGAAGAACCAGGCCGAGGCCCTCGATGCATTGATGCGCGCGATGGTGCAGCTGCCCTCCTACCTGGAGCGCGTGCTCGCGGGCGGCCGCGACCTCGCGCTCGTGCTGCTGCCGCTGCTCAACGACATGCGTGCGGTGCGCGGCAGTCCGCTGCTGTCCGAAGGCACGCTGCTGCTGCTGAACCTGAAGTCGGACCAGCAGGCGGCGCCGCAGCCCCCGGACAAGGGGCATGAAGGCGTGTCGGTCGAGCAGTGGGCCCGGCGCCTGCGCTCGCGCTTCCAGACCGGAATGATCGGCTGGATCCGCGGCGAGCGGGTCGAGCAGCACCTCACGACGCTGTCGGACGTTGCCACGCGCCTCGAGCGCATAGCCACCACCCAGCCCGTGTTCCAGTTGTGGTGGGTGATCGGCGCCCTGCTGGAGTCGCTGCGCGACGGCGGCCTCGAGAGCAGCGTGTCGATCAAGCGGCTGCTGGGCCTCGCCGATCGCGAGATGAAGCGGCTCTACGACCAGGGCGAACGTCGTTACGCACAGATCCCTGCCGTCGAACTGCTGAACAACCTGCTGTACTACGTCGCGCGGTCGACGACCGCGGGGCCGCGCGTCCAGGCCGTGCGCGCCTCGTTCCGCCTCGGCGAACTGCTGCCGGTGGACGAGAACATCGAGCAGGAACGCGAGAACCTGTCCGCCCCGTCGGTCAAGCTGATGCAGACGGTGGCCGCGGCGATCCGCGAGGACCTCTCGAAGATCAAGGACGTCCTCGACATCTACGTGCGCCGCGGCGGCGCGGTTCCCGAGGAACTGGGTGCCCAGGTCGACCTGTTGCGCAAGATCGGCGACACGCTCGGCGTGCTCGGCCTCGGTGAGCAGCGCGCGCGCGTCCAGGACGAGATCCGCAAGCTCGAGGAGCTGATCGCCTCGCGCGACCGGCCTTCCGAATCGGTGCTGGTGGATATCGCCGCAGCGCTGATCCGCGTCGAGGATCACCTCGACGACGAACTGGTGGGGATGATCCTGCCCCGCACCCGCAGGCCCGAGGATGGCGCGGTCGACATCGACTTCCAGCCGGTGCAGTCGGCCGTGCTGCGCGAGTGCGTCGTCAACCTGGCGCGGGTGAAGGAGTACGTCGCCCAGAACGTCGGCGGTACGCTGGATTCCGCGGGCTTCGACAACTGGCAGGACCTGATGCGCGGCCTGCAGGCCGGCCTGCTGATGCTGGGGCGCGCGCGCGCAGTGGCCTGCATCGAGCGCATCACGGTCCTGCTGCGGCGCGTGATGCAGCCGGGCGGCTCGGGCCTCGCGCCGCAGGCCCTTGACCGCCTCGCCGATGCGATCGTCAGCGTCGAGTACTACATGGAGACGCTGCAGGCGGGTCGCTCGGATCCCTGGTACATGCTCGACAATGCCGAGGCCGCGCTGGACGCGGTCGAGGCCGAGCCGGGTCGCGCCGTGCCCACCGTGGCGCCCGTTGCCGATGCGACGCGCACCGTGGTGATCGACGGCGCGCGCGCCGCGGAGCTGGGCATGCGCGCGGCGCCTTCCAGTGCTCCGCCCGTGCTTGCGGTGGAGAAGCGTCCGGCCCGCCTGGCCGCGAGCGCGGACCCGGAACTCATCGCGCTGTTCCTCGAGGAAGCACGCGAGGAAGTCGCGCGCATCGCCAAGCACCTGCCGGCCTGGGACCAGGATCCCTCCGCCGAGGCCGATCTCATTACCGCCAGACGCGCCTTCCATACGCTGAAGGGCAGCGGTCGCGTCGTCGGCGCGCATGAGCTGGCCGAGTTCGCCTGGGCGATCGAGAACCTCCTCAACCGCTTGCTGGACCGGACGATCGTTCGCACGCCAGCGATCCTCGCGAGCCTGCGCGAGGCCGTTGCCGTGTTGCCGCAGCTGGTCGATCACCTTGAGACCGGCACGCAGCCGTCAGCGGACTTTGCCGGCATTGCCGCGCGCGCCCATGCGCTGGCTGCGGGGCGCACGCCGGAAGCCGCCGCGGCTGCCGCCGTTGCCGCCACCGCGGAGGCCGAGACAGCCATGCAACCGGCGATCCCGCTGCCGGAAGCGACAACCGGGTCCATTGCGGCGGCTGCGCCACCTGAAGCCGACAGCACGCTTCACGACATCTACGCGCGCGAGACCGCCAGCCATGTCGACACGATCCGCAGCTGGCTGACGAAGTCTGCGGGCTATCCGGGCCCGCATGCATTGCCCGAGACGGTCTACCGCGCCTGCCACACACTGGCCGGCAGTTCGCGCATGGCCCAGGCACGCCAGGGCATGCACCTGGCCGAACCGCTGAATAACTGGCTGCGCAAGGCCTTTGATTCGGGCATCGGCCTGACCAACGAGGACCTCGCGCTGTTGCAGGACGGCATGGCGGCCATGGAGCACGTCAGCCTCAACCTCGGCGAGGGTTCCGGCTTCTTCGTTTCCCATCCCGCGCTGCTGGCGCGCCTGGCGACGGCGGAGGCCGCGCTCGATCAGCGCATCAGTGCCGCCCAGGCCGAGGCGTCCGCGACGCAGTTGACCCTGCGTGGCCAGCTGGTCGCGGCGGAGGCGGCCGACGCGCCCCGAGGGCGCCGGCCGTTCGTGACTACGACCCGGAAATCGCATCCATCTTCAGCGACGAGGCCACGGAACTTCTGGAGGCCTCGCAGTCCTCCTTCCAGGGCATCAGCATGAACTCGCCGCGCAGCGAGGAATTCGCCGCGCTGAAGCGACCGCTGCATACGCTGAAGGGCGGTGCGCGCATGGCCGGCGTTGCCGCGATGGGCGACCTGTCGCACGAACTGGAGTCGCTGATCATCGCGATCGAGCTGGGCAACGTGCCGCCCAGCACCGAGGCCCGCGAAGCAGTGCAGCGCTCCCTGGATGAGCTGGCGCGCATGCGCGACCTGCTCGCGCAGAGCGCGCCGATTGCCCCGGCCAATGCGTTGCTCGCACAGGTGCGCGCGCTGGCGGGTGGCGGCGAGATCGCCGCGGCTGTTGCGCCGGTTGCTGTTGCCCCGCTTCCTGCCGCACAGGTTGAGCCGTCACCACCGGCGTGGCAGCCGGAGACAATGGCGGTTCCGGAGGCACCGGCCGAGCCGGAAGCCCGGGCCGAGCCGGAAACGCGGGCCGAGCCGCGCATGGAATTCGCGGTCCGCGCCGACACGGCCACCCCGGCCGTGCAGGTCTTCCAGCCCGTCACGCAGGTTGCGCCACCGGAACGCCCTGCGGCCTTCGAGCGCCTTCTTGCCAGCGCTGCAGTCCCGCCCGGACGCGAGCCCAGCGTGCAGCCCGAGCGCACGGAAATGGCGCGCGTCGATGCGGAACTGCTGAACCAGCTGCTGAACCAGGCCGGTGAAGTCAGCATCGGCCGCTCACGCGTCGAGCAGCAGCTGGGTTCCATCGACTTCAACCTCGCCGAGCTCTCGCGCACCGTCACGCGCCTGAAGGAGCAGCTGCACAAGCTCGAGATCGAGACCGAAACGCAGATCCTGCATCGCCACGAAACCGATACCGGGCCGCGCACCGATTTCGATCCGCTCGAGCTCGACCGCTATTCCTCGATACAGCAGTTCTCGCGCGCACTGGCCGAAACCGCCAGCGACGTCGCCAGCATCCAGCAGCTGCTCGAGACGATGACGCAGGAGACGCAGAACCTGCTGCAGCAGCAGGGCCGCACCATCACCGAGCTGCAGAACGGGCTGATGCGCACGCGCATGGTCTCCTTCCAGCGCCATGTGCAGCGCCTGTCGCGCATCGTGCGCCAGGCCGCCGCGGACACCGGCAAGCAGGCCGAGCTCATCGTCGATGGCGCGTCCGGCGAGCTGGACCGCCAGGTGCTCGAGCGCATGCTGCCGCCTTTCGAGCACCTGCTGCGCAATGCGGTGGTGCACGGCATCGAATCGCCGGAGCGTCGGCTGGCGGCCGGCAAGGCCGAGACCGGCCAGATCCGCCTGGCGCTGCGCCGCGAAGGCGCCGAAGTGATTGTCGAGGTCGGCGACGACGGCGCCGGCATGAACCTCGATGCGATCCGCAGCAAGGCCATCGCCATCGGGCTGGTGGCCGCGGACCAGAAGCTCAGCGACGAGGAGACCATGCAGCTGGTGCTCGAGCCGGGCTTCTCCACCGCCGAGAACCTGACGCAGGCTGCCGGTCGTGGCGTCGGCATGGATGTGGTGGCCACCGAGGTCAAGAAGCTTGGCGGCGCGCTGCACATGGAGACCACGCCGGGCCAGGGCTCGCGCTTCACGATCCGCCTGCCGTTCACGCTGGCGGTGAGCCACGCGCTGATCGTGCGCATCTCCGATGAGTTCTATGCGCTGCCGCTGCCGACCGTCGAAGGCGTCGTGCGCGTGCCGCGCGAGGAAGTCGCGCGCCACCTGGCCAGCGATTCGGCCTCCTACACCTACGGCGGTTACAAGTACCGCTTCCAGCACCTGGGCAACTTCGTGGGCATGGAGACGGGCCCGCTGCCGGACCTGGAGCCGACGTTGCCGGTGGTGCTGGTGCGCGCCGGCGAGCTGTCCACCGGCCTCGTGGCCGAGGAACTGGTCGGCAGCCGCGAGATCGTGGTGAAGCCGGTGGGCCCGCAGATCTCCGGCATCCGCGGCATCTCCGGGGCGACCATCCTCGGGGACGGTCGCATTGTCGTGATCCTCGACATCGGCGCGCTGGTGCGCGCCGGGTGGCGCGGCCGCTCGGCCGGATCCACCGTGCCGCGCGAGAAGCTCGACCGGCGCATCGTCGCGCTGGTGGTGGACGACTCGATCACGGTGCGCCGCGTCACGCAGCGCCTGCTGGAGCGCAACGGCATGCGCGTCCTGACGGCACGCGACGGCATGGACGCGGTGGCGGTGATGGAGGAGCAGGTGCCCGACATCGTGCTGCTCGACATCGAGATGCCGCGCATGGACGGCTACGAGGTTGCGGCGCACATCCGCGGCAACCCGGTGCTCAAGGACGTGCCCATCATCATGATCACCTCGCGCGTGGGCGAGAAACACCGCTCGCGCGCCATCGAGCTTGGCGTGGATGACTACCTGGGCAAGCCCTACCAGGAGAGCCAGCTGCTCGAGGCCATCGCGCCGCTGGTCGAGCGCAACGCGCGGGCCCGCACGGCATGACCGAACAGCGTCCCGCCGAGATCTACGCGCTGCTGGTGCCGCTGGATTCCGAGCGACTGCTCGTGCCACGCGGATGCGTGGCCGAAGTGGTGGGCTACCAGACGCCGCAGGAGATGACCGGAGCACCCCCGTGGTACCTGGGCGTGATCACCTGGAACGGGCGCAAGGTGCCGCTGGTTTCGTTTGAAGGGGCTGCGGGCGCCGATGTCTCGCCGCCGACGGCGCGCTCGCGCGTCGTGATCCTGAATGCGGTCTCGGCGCAGGTGGACGCCGGCTATGTGGCCGTGCTGTCCCAGGGCTTCCCGCAGCTGGTGCGGATCAGCCCGGAACTGGTGAAGCTCGATGCCTCGCGAAGCTTTGCGGACGACAGCCCGGTGATCTGCCAGGTGCACATGCTGAACGAATCGCCGCTGGTGCCCGACCTGGACCGGCTGGAGATGATGGTCTCGGAAGAGACTACCGCCGTACCGGGCTGAGTCCCCGGCCGCCTATTCGAACCCGGCTTCGATCGGCATCAATGCCGCCCTGATGGTTGCGCCCCAGATGGCGTTGCCCCGCTCGTTCAGGTGCAGGTTGTCCGGGACGAAGATGTCTGTCCTGACGGTGCCATCCTCCTGCAGAAGCGGCGTGGCGACGTCGACGTAGTGGACCAGCGGATCAGCGGCGGCGATCTGCCGGTAGCCCGCATTCACTTCCTGCGCGGCCGGCCACTGGGCCCGGCGCAGCACGCTGGGCTTGATCGACAACACATAGATCCGGGTGCCGGGCAGCTTTTCGTGGGTCCGTGCGATGATCTTCCGCAGGTCCTCAAGGATCGCTTCCCGGGGTATCGGCGGATCGCCACCCGTGTCGTTGTCGCCTTCGTAGATGAGGATTGCGCGCGGCTTGTATTTCAATGCCACGCGATCCAGGTAGTGCAGCACGTCGTGCATCACACTGCCCCCGAACCCGCGTGGAATCACGGTCAGCGGAGCCAGCGCCGCCTTCGCCTGGTCGTTCCAGCGGGCAATGCTCGAACTGCCGGTCAGCACGATGGCACCTTCCGGCGGCGGATTGATCCGGTCCTGCTGTTCGAACTCCACGATCGCGGATTCGAATCGCCGCGGATCCGGAAACTGCTGGGCGTGAGCCGGGAATGCGCAGGCTATCCACGAAACGGATACCGCAAACAGCAGGGTCGCAGCGTTTCTCATCATGGGCAGGTGCGAAAGTATCAGCTGGTTGCCGCTGCCAGGGAATCGAGCGCCGGATAATCCGTGTAGCCCGGTGCGCCGCCGCCGTAGAACAGCTCCGGGCGGGCCGGATTCAAGTCCGCACCGACCCGGAACCGTTCGACGAGGTCGGGATTGGCGATGAACATCCGCCCGTAACCCACCGCATCGGCCTCGCCGGCGGCAATGACCGCATTGCCGCTGGCGCGGTCAAACCCCTCGTTGGCCACCCAGATGCCCCCGAACTGCGCCTTGAGTTGCGGGCCGATGCGTCCCGGGCCTGCATGCTCGCGCGCCATCATGAACGCGATGCGCCGCCGGCCGAGCTCGCCGGCAAGATAGCCGAAGGTCGCCAGCGGGTCGGAGTCGTGCATGTCGTGGGAGTCGCCGCGCGGGGCGACATGAACGCCGACGCGATCCGGCCCCCACACCGATATCGCCGCGTCGGTGGCTTCCAGCATGAGCCGCGCGCGATTCTCAATGGAACCGCCATAGTCGTCGTCACGATGGTTCGAGCCATCCTGCAGGAACTGGTCCAGCAGGTAGCCGTTCGCGCCATGCAGCTCCACGCCATCGAAACCGGCTGCCTGGGCGTTCTGCGCACCGCGCCGGAAGTCCTCGACGATGCCGGGGATTTCCTCGCGCGCCAGCGCGCGCGGCGTGACGTAGGGCGTTTCAGGGCGCACGAGGCTCACGCGACCCGCCGGCGCGATCGCGCTCGGCGCCACGGGCAGCTCGCCGTTGAGGAACACCGGATGGGAGACGCGGCCCACGTGCCACAGCTGCAGGAAGATGCGGCCACCGGCCTGATGCACCGCGCGCGTCGTGAGCTTCCAGCCCTCGACCTGTTCGGCGGACCAGACGCCGGGAGTGCCCGCGTAGCCGACTCCCTGGGCCGATACAACGGTGGCTTCCGTCAGCATCAGGCCGGCGCCCGCGCGCTGGCGGTAGTACTCGGCCATCAGCGCATTGGGGATGCGGCTGGCGCCGGCGCGCGAGCGCGTCAGCGGGGCAAGGAAGATGCGGTTGGGGAGGTCGAGGTCGCCGAGGCGAAGGGGGGAGTGGAGGTTGGTCATGCGTGCCTATCGGTGCAGGAGCTTATGCATCACGGGCGGTCGGGAGCCGCCGGGAACGAAAACAGGTCCTCCTCCTCGCGGCCGCTCCATGCCCTGCTCGTGGTACTTCTCCCAGATCTGCGCCCACGGCCGTCCATAGGTGTCCGGCAATTCGTACTCGAACTTCGCGCCTGGCGTCTTGGGCGTGGCATTGCCGTTCACCGGGAAGATGTGCGGGACGCACTCGATGATCGCCAGCGGTTCGTTTTCGTTGAGCCTGCCCAGCCGGTCCCACGTCTGCACGATACGCACCGGGTCGACGAACGCTTCCGGGTCGTAGAGCACTGTTTCGTGCCGGATGCCGATCAGCTTTCCGTCCGCGCCCTTGCGCGGCGTGTAGATCTCGATGGTCTGGAGCTGGTTGCTGTATTCGTTGCCGCCGTGCGAGATCCAGCCCTGGATATTGGAAGTCCAGCTGATCAGCGCTTCGCCGTCCCAGAAGCCGATCGATTCCCCGAACCACTGCGGAACGTCGGCTCCGAGCCGGGGTACGGCGCCGGTCTCGTCGAACCGGCTGTTCATGTGGATCTGGGTGAACAGGGTCTTTGCGGAGTTGCGGATGTCGAGGGCCAGGTCGGGTGTGATGACCAGGTTGATGCGGTTGCCGCCGTATTGCGCAAAGCGGCGCATGAAGCCTTCGGGCCAGCAGTACTGCCCGGGCCACTGTGGCGAGTTGCTGCCGGAGTAGTGGTACATCTGCTGGACGAATCGCTGCTGGTACTGCGGGGTGAGCAGCGAGAGATAGGTCGGAATCTGCAGCACCGCGCCGTAGTACCAGGTCGAGTTCTTGGCCTTGTCGCGCTGGTACTGTCCGTTCCAGTCGGGCAGCGTGGCCAGTGTGTGCAGTGTCGGGCCGCCGCGCCGCTGCGAATCGGCCAGAAGGGCGGCGTAATGTTCCCTGGCGGTCCTGAACGGGTAGGGGCTCACGATCTGCGCGCGCGGGTAGTCCCTGTCGCAATAACCCCAGGCGGCAGTGCGGGGAGGGTCATCGCCGATCAGCGGCACCTCGTACGCGCCCCAGATCTGCTCCAGGCCCACCGGCGAATTGCAGCGGTAGTAGCGCGGATCGGACCACAGCGCCCGATCCCTGTAGAAATCCCGGGTGCTGAAGATGTCCACCGGCAGTGGCGTGACTCCGGCCGGCACCGCGCCGTCGCGCGCGGCAAAGATCGGCGTGTTGTCCGCAGGGATGCCGGCTCCGGCGTACATGCCCTTGCCTTCCGAGCCGACGATGGGGATTCCCTGCAACGGATCTGGCGCACCGCGCCCGGTGGCATTCTGTGACCACGCCTGCGTCGAGCAGGCCATCCAGCCGATCGCCACGATTGCAAGTTGCGGCGCAAGCAGGCGGCCGTGCCGAGTGCGTGCCATCTTCGCCCCCCATTCCCGCATCAATGGTGCGGTGTGGCTTCACTCTACCCACCGCCAAGGGCGATATCCACCGGCCCCATCCGTACTATCCTTCAGGCGTCAGGCGGCCAGGGCGAAGAGGAGGGCTCACGATGTCGAGGACTGTCATGGAGTGGCGCGTGATCCCGGGCGCATTCTTCGTTGCATTGCTGCTGCTGTCGAACCGTGGCGTGCCCGCCGAAGCCCCGGTACCCCTGTCGGCAATGGATTACATCCAGATCCAGCAGCTGGTGAACCGCATCAACTTCGCGCTCGATTACTGTTCCAGCGGCGGCAAGGATTTTGCCGACCTGTTTGTCGATGACGGGCGCTACGTGATCGACAACGGCGACGGCAAACCCAGGATCATCAGCGGCCGCGAGCAACTCATGGCAATGGCGAGTGGACCCGCCTGCAGGGCAACCCGTAACCCGCCGTCGCCCGTCATTCTCCATACTGCGGAGAGCCTGGTGATCGAAGCATCGCCTTCAGGCGCAACCGGGACGTCCTATGCGATCTACCCGTCCTTCAAGGGCAAGTACGCCAGTGAAGACATCGCCGGCCAGATCGGCCTGTACCACGACGAATTTGTCCGGACCGCGGGTGGCTGGCGCATCAAGGCCCGCAGGCACGAGAGTTCTCCGGCCGCGGGCGGAAAATCCCCCATCGGTTCCTGAGGGCCGGAGAACCATGCCGCTCGTCAAGCTCATCACGCCCGGCTCCGAGGTCGAACGAATGACCACAGTGGCGATGCTCCAGGCCCACGGCATCGTCTGCCACGGTCACGGCGATGCGTTCAACCTGCTTTACCCGGGTGCCCAGCTGGGCAGCCGCAATGCCCAGACCATCCTCGTCGAGGAAGCGCAGCTGGAACTCGCGCGCCAGATACTGGCGGCCCCTCCGCAGTGGGAAGAGCCGCCGGACGAGGACTAGGCATCAGCGTCCAGGCTGGCCCAGCGGCTGCCCGGGAACCGTGTGCAGCGTATCGCCGCCGATCGTCAGGTAGATCTCGGATTCAGACCGGGCGAGCGACAGCTGCATGCGCCGCTCCAGCCGAGCCACGATGTTCGCGATCCAGGCCCGGTCGAAGGCATACACCTCAAGCTTCCCGGCCCGGTGGATCTTCGCCTCGGCAAGTCGCGTGAGCCACTGGGAAGGATCCCTGTGCGTATACACCACGACCCGCGGCGCAGCCTTGCTGGCGCGGTGCAGCCGTTCCGGTTCCGGCAACCCGATGTCCACCCAGACCTGCAGCGCGCCGGTGAGGTCCCGCACGAACACGGCAGGCTCATCCGGGTTCGACAGGCCGGCGGAGAACCCGATGCCTTCGGCATATTCCAGGCAATAGGCGAGTACGCGCGTCACGAGGAAGTCCGGGGACTCGCTGGGATGCTGCGCGACGCGCAGGTTCAGCGTCGTATAGACGCCGCGATCGACATCGGACAACTCGATGTCAAAGACGTGGATCGTCGCGCCAAGGGCCACCGTCAGCGCCAGTCGCCGGCGGTCACCTGCACCGCCGTGATTGCCGCGATACCAGCCGTCTCGGTGCGCAGCACGCGCGGCCCGAGCCGGGCAGGCTTGTAGCCACTGGCCATCGCCTGTGCGATCTCGTTGGCGTCGAACCCGCCTTCGGGACCCGCCAGAAGACAGACACCGTGCTGCGCCGCCTGGGGATATGCGGACAGCAATGCCGGTAGCGAGGCTGCGCTGGCGTCGGGCGAGAGCAGCAGCTTGAGCCCGTCATCACCTGTTTCGAGTGCGGCCTCGAGCTGCGCTGCAGGCTCGAGCCGCGGCAGCCGGCTTCGCCCGCACTGTTCGCAGGCGCTGGCGATGACCCCGAGCCAATGCTCATGGCGACGCGCGATGCCGTCGGCCCCGAGCTTCACGGTGCTGCGAGCCAGCAGCAGCGGCACGATGCGCGATACGCCAAGCTCGGTGGCCTTCTGCAGGATGGTGTCCATCTTGTCGCCGCGAGCCACGCCCTGCAGCAGCGTGATCGACAGCGGCGACTCGAGGTCGTTGGCCACCTCGGCGCCGATACGCACTGTGACTTCATCGCGACGCACGGACTCGATGACGGCCTCGAACTCGTGGCCTTCGCCATCGAAAACCCGGATCACAGCGCCTGCGTCGAGCCGCAGCACGCGCACCAGGTGACGTGCCGGGCCCTCCGGCAGCGCCAGCGTGTCCGGCGAACAGCGGACCCGGGACATGCACGCGCGTCAGCCGCATGTGGCCGCCTCGATGGACTCGAAGGCCACGCGGCCAAGCAGCGCGATCTCCTCCGGCGTGATCACATACGGCGGCATGAAGTAGACGACGTTGCCGACGGGTCGCAGCAGCACGCCGCGTTCCAGCGCCGCGCGGTAGACGGCCAGTCCGCGCCGCTCGCGGAAATCCCAGGGCTCACGCGTCGCGCGATCCTTCACCAGTTCAATGGCGAGGATCATGCCCTGCTGGCGGATTTCGGCGACGTGCGGGTGATCTTCCAGCGTCGCCACCGAGGCACGCATCAGGCGCGCCAGTCCACGGTTGCGCTCGAGCACGGGTTCCTGCGCGGAATATCGCCAGCGTCGCGCGCGCCGCGGCGCAGGCAAGCGGATTGCCGGTGTAGCTGTGGGAGTGCAGGAAGGCGTTGAGTTTCGAGTATTCGTCATAGAACGCCGCGTATACACGCTCGCCCGTCAGCACCGCCGACAGCGGCAGGTAGCCACCCGTGAGTCCCTTCGACAGGCACAGGAAATCCGGCGAAACGCCGGCCTGTTCGCAGGCGAACAGCGTGCCGCTGCGCCCGAAGCCCACCGCGATCTCATCGGCGATCAGGTGCACGCCGAGTTCATCGCAGGCCGCCCGCAGCAGCGTGAGATACACGGGGTGGTACATGCGCATGCCACCCGCGCATTGCACCAGCGGTTCGACGATGACGGCGGCAACCTCGTCCGCATGCCGTTCGAGCAGCGCGCGCATCGGCGCAAACTGTCGCCGCGCGTACGCCTCGGGTTCCTCGCCAGGCGCGCGGTCGTACGCATCGGGCGAGGGCGCCGTCAGCACGTCCATCAGCAGCGGCGCGTAGATGTCCTTGTAGAGCGCCACATTGCCCACCGCCAGCGCGCCGAGCGTCTCGCCGTGGTAGCTGTTGGCCAGCGTGACGAAGCGCTTCTTGCCGGGCCGGCCGGTGTTGCGCCAGTAGTGGAAGCTCATCTTCACGGCCACTTCCACCGCCGCGGAGCCGTTGTCCGCGAAGAAGCAGCGCGTAAGGCCGGGCGGGGCAATGCGCACCAGTTCCTCGGCCACCTCGATGGCCGGTTCGTGCGTGAATCCCGCGAAGATCACGTGCTCGAGCTGGCCGAGCTGGGCCGCAACGGCCGCACTGATGGCCGGGTTGGCATGGCCGAACAGGTTCACCCACCAGGAGCTGATGGCGTCGAGATAGCGCCGGCCTTCGAAATCTTCCAGCCACACGCCCTGGCCGCGCCTGATCGGCACCAGCGGCAGTTCGCGCTCGTGGTCCTTCATTTGGGTGCAGGGATGCCAGACGTGCGCGAGGTCCCGCGCCGCGAGCGGGTTCAACGTGGTTTGCGCGGGGCTCATCGGGGCATAATGATGCATCAGGTTGCCAAGCATCAGGCCGTAAGAGTCCGGGGGTTTGCGATGTCCGTCCGCGCGCGATTGGGTTTCAGGGTCCTGCTGCTGGCAGGTGTCGTGGCGGCATTCGGCGCCTGTTCCGGAACGGACAAGTCCACGACGGTCACCGCCAAGGCCACGCCCGCCGGCAAGCTCGACCGCGAGCGGCTGCTTGCCGTGGCGGGCGAACCGGGCGCCTGGCTCACCGGTGGCCGCGATTTCGGCAAGACGCACTACTCCCCGCTCGACCTGATCAACCCGGACAACGTCTCGCGGCTGGGCTTCGCCTGGCAGCTGGAGACCGGTACGACCCGGGGCATGGAAGCCACGCCCATTGTGATCGACGGCGTGATGTACGTGTCCGGCGTTGCCGGCCGCGTGTATGCGCTGGATGCGGCCACCGGCGCGGTGCTGTGGCAGTTCGAGCCGCAGGTCAACGGCAAGGTGAACCGTGGTGCCTGCTGCGACATGGTGAACCGTGGCGTCGCGGTCTGGCACGGCAAGGTCTATGTGGCCGCCTTCGACGGCATGCTCTATGCGCTCGATGCCACCGACGGCAGCCTGCTCTGGAAGGTGGATTCCATCGACGACAAGCAGCGCGGTTACTCCGTGACCGGCGCGCCGCAGGTGGCAGGCTCGGTGGTCGTGATCGGCAACGGCGGCGCGGAGTTCGATGCGCGTGGCTATGTGACGGCCTACGACCTGGAGACCGGCAAGCAGGCCTGGCGCTTCTATACCGTGCCCGGCGACCCGGCGAAGCCCTTCGAGCATCCGGAGCTGGAGGCGGCCGCGAAGACCTGGGATCCGAAGTCCCGCTGGGAGTTCGGCATGGGTGGCACGGCCTGGGACGCGCTGGTCTACGACCCGGAGCTGAACCTGCTCTACGTCGGCACCGGCAATGCCGCGCCCTGGAATCGCAGCGTTCGCAGCCCGACCAAGGGCGACAACCTGTTCCTCTCGTCGATCCTCGCGATCGATCCGGACACCGGGCGCCTCGTCTGGCACTACCAGCAGGTGCCGGCGGAAATGTGGGACTACACCGCCACGCAGCACATCATGCTCTCCACGCTCAACCTCGGCGGCGTCGAGCGCAAGGTGCTGATGCATGCGCCGAAGAACGGCTTCTTCTATGTGCTCGACCGCAAGACCGGCGAGCTGCTTTCGGCCGAGAAGTTCGAGGATGTCACCTGGGCCACGCACGTGGACCTCAAGACGGGCCGACCGATCGAAGACACCGAGCGCGCCGACTACACGGACGGCAAGCCGCGGCTGGTATTTCCCTCGCCGATCGGCGCGCACAACTGGAATCCCATGTCGCACAGCCCGAAGACCGGGCTGGTCTACATCCCGACCGTGCATGTCGGGCGCCATGCTCGCCAACCCGCCAGGCCCCGCGAAGTGGCTGCCGGGCCGCATGAACACCAACGTGCAGGTGGGATTCTCGTTCCAGCTCGCGCAGCCGGATTCGCTGCCGCCCGCGCTGCGACCGCTTGCGGACCCGAAGTTCCTCGCGACCATGCCCGACATCACGCCCTCGGCCGCGCTGAAGGCATGGGACCCGGTGAGCCACAAGGTGGTGTGGAGCTTTCCGAACAGCTCGTTCATGGACCACGGCGGGGTCCTTTCCACAGGGGGTGGGCTCGTCGTGCAGGGCGGCCTGGACGGCAAGCTGCGCGTCTTCCGCGACACCGACGGCGCGCTGCTCAAGGAGATCGAGGTCGGCACCGCCATGATCGCCGCGCCGGCCACCTACACCGTGGAGGGCGTGCAGTACATCGCGATCCTCGCCGGCAGCGGCGGCGGTGGCTGGAGCTCGTGGCTGCCGCAGAACATCGCGTCCCGGAAGGGCAACGCGAACCGGATCCTCGCGTTCCGGCTCGACGGCGGCACGACGCCCGTACCTCCGGACCTGCCGCCGCCGGGGCCGCTGCCCGAGCCTCCGGCCCAGACCGGTACCGCCGCGGACATCGCCGCGGGCGGCCAGCTTTTCGGGGCCAACTGCGCCGGCTGCCACACCAACTCGTGGCCGGCGCCAGTTCCGGACCTGCGCCGCTCGACCGCGGCCACGCACGCGGCCTTCAGGGACATCGTCCTGAGCGGGCTGCTGCAGCCGCGCGGCATGCCGCGCTGGGACGACCTGCTGAGCCCGCAACAGGTGGACCAGATCCACGCCCACGTGATTTCGGTCGCCCGACAGGCCTATGCTGAACAACAGAAGGCCGGAGCGGCCGCAGGGCCGGCCGGAGCCGCACAGCCAGCGGTGAAGGAAGGCCACCTGTAGGCTCAAGGGCCCGCGCACCAAACCCGTGCGCGGCAGGGATGAGGATGGTGCGGCGCCCGGCGCTTTGCACCGTTCCTGCGCGAACCGGCTGCATTGCGGTGCTGGCACGGTTTTCGCTCACAACCATCGGACAACGAGGTGCAGGGGCAGGATCGGGTGGCGGGCAGCAAGTTCAGCAACGAGATGTACGCGGACGACGGCGCGGTGCGCGAGCACTACCGCCGCTTTGCCCGCTGGCTTGCCGATACGCCGCCGGACCGGCTGGCCCAGAAACGGGCGGAGGCCGATGCGCTGTTCCGCAAGGTCGGCATCACCTTCGCCGTCTATGGCGAGGACGCCGGCACCGAGCGGCTGATCCCCTTCGACATCGTGCCGCGCATCTTCGCTGCGGCCGAGTGGCAGAAGCTCGCCGAAGGCCTGAACCAGCGCGTCACCGCGCTGAACGCGTTCCTGCGCGACATCTACCACGACCAGGAGATCCTGCGCGCGGGCCGCATGCCCGCCGAGGTCGTGCTCTGCAACGAGCAGTACCGGCCCGAGATGCAGGGCATCGACGTCAAGGGCGGAATCTACGCCCACATCGCCGGCATCGACGTGGTGCGCGCCGGGCAGGGCGAGCTGTACGTGCTGGAGGACAACCTGCGCGTGCCCTCGGGTGTCTCGTACATGCTGGAAGACCGCCGCATGATGATGCGGCTGTTCCCGGAGCTGTTCGCGCGCCATTCCATCGCGCCGGTCGACCACTACCCGAACCTGCTGCTCGAGAACCTGCGCAGCGTGGCGCCCACCGGTGTCAACGATCCGACGGTGGTGCTGCTGACGCCCGGCGCGCACAACAGCGCCTACTTCGAGCACACGTTCCTCGCGCAGCAGATGGGCATCGAGCTGGTGGAAGGCCAGGACCTGTTCGTCGAGGACGAGTTCGTCTACATGCGCACGACGCAGGGTCCCGTGCGCGTCGACGTGATCTACCGGCGCATCGACGATGACTTCCTCGACCCGCTGGTGTTCCGGCCGGACTCCATGCTCGGCGTGCCGGGCCTGCTGACGGCCTATCGCGACGGGCACGTGACCATCGCCAACGCCATCGGCACCGGTGTCGCCGACGACAAGTCCATCTACCCCTACGTGCCGGACATGATCCGCTTCTACATGGGGGAGGAGCCGATGCTGGCGAACGTGCCGACCTGGATACTGCGACGGGAAGAGGACCTGAAGTACGCGCTCGACCACCTCGAGGAACTCGTGGTCAAGGAAGTGCACGGCGCCGGTGGTTACGGAATGCTGATCGGGCCGACGGCCTCGCGCGAGGAGATCGAGTCATTCCGCGCGCGCATCAAGCATTCGCCGGAAAAATACATCGCGCAGCCGACGCTGGCGCTGTCGGCCTGCCCGACCTTCGTCGAGTCCGGAGTCGCCCCGCGCCACATCGACCTGCGTCCCTTCGTGCTCTCGGGCAAGGAGGTCAAGCTCGTGCCCGGCGGCCTGACGCGCGTCGCGTTGCGCGAAGGTTCGCTGGTGGTGAACTCCTCCCAGGGCGGCGGCACCAAGGACACCTGGGTGCTTGACCGATGAGCATGCCAGTGAAGGTTGCCGCAGTGCTTGCCGTGGTGTTGGACAGGTAACCGATGCTCAGCCGCACAGCCGACCATCTCTACTGGATGGGCCGCTACACCGAGCGGGCCGAGAACCTCGCGCGCATGCTGGAAGTGAACCAGAGCATGGCGCTGCTGCCGCAGACGCAGGAGGCCGTGGAGCAGGCCTGGATCGCCACGCTGACGATCACCGGCATGAAGGAGCCGTTCCTGCGCCGCGCGCTGCCCGTGCGGCCCTACGAGGTGTTGAGCTTCATCGTGCTGGACCGGGACAACCCCGGCAGCATCTACAACTGCATCCGCGCCGCCCGCGAGAACGCCCGCGCGGTGCGCGGCGCACTGACCTCCGAGATCTGGGAGACGATCAACGCCACGTGGCTCGAGATGCGCGCCACCGGCGAGCGGCAGCTGGCCGAGCTGGACACCGCGGTGCTGTTCGAGTGGGTGAAACAGCGCGCGCACCTGGCGCGCGGCGTCATCCACGGCACCATGCTGCGCGACCTGGCCTGGCACTTCACCTGGCTGGGCACGACGCTGGAGCGCGCCGACAGCACCGCGCGCATCCTCGACGTGAAGTACCACCTGCTGCTGCCGCGTGGCGAGCAGGCGGGCGGCCTCACCGACTACTACCAGTGGAGCGCGCTGCTGAACTCGGTGTCGGCCTTCGAGATCTACCGGCGCGTGTACCGCGACCTGATCACGCCGCGTCGGGTCGCGGAACTGCTGATCCTGCGCGAGGACATGCCGCGCTCGCTGCACTACTGCATCTCGCAGGCCCACCGGCACCTGGCCGCAGTCGGCAACCACAAGTCCGAGGAGACGCTGCGCCGTGCCGGCGAGCTGCAGGCCTCGCTGCATTACGGTCGCATCGAGGACATCGTTGCGCTGGGCATGCATGAATACCTGACGAAATTCATCGGCCGCGTCCGTGACCTCGGCGAGTGCGTCGCACAGGACTTCCTCGTCTCCGGTACCGGCGACTGACCACTCGGAAATCACACATGCAGCTGCACATCCACCACGAGACCACCTACCGCTACTCCGAGCCGGTCAAGCGCAGCGTGCAGAGCCTGCGCCTGACACCGCGGCATGACCCCTCGCAACGCACGATCAACTGGGCGATCCATGCGCCCGGTCGCCAGCACGCCCAGGTCGACGCGCACGGGAACATCGTGCACCTGCTTACACTGGACGAGCCGCACAGGGAGTTCCGCATTGCGGTGAGCGGCCTGGTGGAGACGGGCACGCTCGACGGCCCGCTGCCGCTGGATCCGCGTGGCCTGTCGCCGCTGACCTATCTTGCCGCCACGCCGCTGACGCGACCGGACGAGGCGATCACCGCCTGGGCGCATGCGCTGGGGATGGAGCAGGGCGACCGCGAGGCGGCGCTGCTACGATTGACCAATGCCGTCTTCGACCAGATCGAGTACACGCCCGGAGCAAGCGACGTTTCGGACTCGGCGGAGCAGGCCTTCGCGCGGGGCAAGGGTGTCTGCCAGGACCAGACGCATGTGTTCATCGCCTGTTGCCGCGCGAGCGGCATTCCGGCGCGCTACGTCAGCGGCTACTTCCATGTCGACGGCAAGGACGAAGTGTCCAGCCATGCCTGGGTGGATGCCTGGCTGGGCGAGAACCGCGGCTGGCTCGGCATCGACATCACGCACCGTTCGCTGGCCGGGCCGCATCACTGCCGGCTGGCCGTTGGTCGCGACTACCTGGAAGCATGTCCGGTGCGTGGCGTGCGCAGGGGTGGCGGGGAGGAAGAGATGAAAGTGGCCGTGACGATCCGGAATGGCGCGGCGGGTGCCGCCACCAGCTCCGGCTACCCCCAACCGCCGCAGACGCAGGCCGTACCCCTGGCGATGGCCCACCAGGCGGCCGCCCAGCAGCAGCAATGACATGACGTACTGCATCGGCATGCTGCTGGACGAGGGGCTGGTCTTCCTCGCGGATTCACGCACCAACGCCGGCGTTGACCAGATCAGCAGCTTCCGCAAGGTCTCGGTCTACGAGCGTCCCGGCAAGCGCGTGCTGGTGATCCTGACGGCGGGCAACCTGGCGATCACGCAGGCCGTGATCAGCCTGCTGCGCGAGCACTGCGAGATGGGCAGCGAGGTCAACATGGACAACGTGCCCAACATGTTCGAGGCCGCGCGCCACGTGGGCGAGCAGCTGCGCGAGGTGCACCGGCGCGACTCGGCGGCGATGCTGAGCCAGGGCGTGGAGTTCAGTGCCTCGCTGATCCTGGGTGGCCAGATCGGCACCGAGCCGCCGAGCCTGTTCTGCATCTACTCGGTGGGCAATTTCATCGAAGCGACGGCCGATACGCCGTACTTCCAGATCGGCGAGGCCAAGTACGGCAAGCCGATCATCGATCGCGTCGTCACGCGCAGCACCAGCATTGCGCAGGCCGCCAAGTGCGCGTTGATCTCGATGGACTCGACCATCCGTTCCAACCTGTCCGTGGGGTTGCCGCTGGACCTGGTCTGCGTGCGCCGCGACACGCTGCGCGTGCAGAGCCACACGAACATCGACTCCGACAACGAGTACTTCCGCATGGTGCGCACGGACTGGAGCGAGTCGTTGCGCCACGCCTTCCATGCGCTGCCGGATCCGGACTGGTTGCGGCAGAGCTGAGCGCGAGGCCCGCTCAGAGGCGTGGCGCCTCTACCGTGTAGCCGCTGGCACGCAACGTTTCGAGGACGCTCTTCGGTCCGGTGAGCAGCTGCATCGGCAATGTCGTCACGGTAGTGCCACGGCCCAGCAGCGCGTAGCCGACCATGTCCAGGAAGTCCTGCCGGCTCTTCTGTTCCAGCTCATTCAGGCGATCCTTCATCGAGGAGTCCCGCACCGCGGCCAGCGTGCAGGGCTCGCGGTTCAGCGCGGCGAGGTCCTCCTCCATCAGCGCGGGTTCGCCGACTGCCCAGGCGCGCGCGCGCGCCTCTGCCTTGGGCACGTCCTGTTCGATGAAGTCCATCGTGGCAATCAGGCACTCGATCTCACGATCGCGCGGCAGCGAGCGAAACTCGGCGATCAGCGTCTTGGGCTTGTCCAGTTTGACATCGACTTCGCGGCGCCGGACGGGCACCTTGGCCTCGCGGGCCAGCTTGTGCAGACGGGGAGTCACGACGTCCCCCTCCCGGAGCTTGCGGGATTTCAGCGTCTCGAAGTAGAGCACGTCGGCAAGCAGCATGGGCCGCCATTCCTCCATGTCCTCTTCCGCGGGTTCGCCAAGGGCCGCCTCGGCAAGGCTGCGCCAGCGCGCGTACTGCTCTGGCGGAAGCAGTTCACCCAGCTTCGCGCCGTCGGGATTCTTGCGTGCCTTGAGCAGCGCGGGAATGCTGCGGATCACTGCGAATCGACCGCCGTCCACACTGGCGCTGTAGGAAATCTGGCCCAGCACCTCGTCGGATTCCGCCAGGACCGCGCGCATCTGCCGGTCGTTCCATTTCAGGCCGGTCGGCACCGGCGACATCGTGCCGATGATCCATACCACATGATCATCCCTTGATACGCGCCACATCAGTGGACCGGGTTCGTCCGACACCTTCACTTCCTCAAGGGTCTCGGCAATGGCCGGGATCGCGTCTTCCGCGCCAAACGATGGCGCCGCGGCCAGCACCAGTGCGCCGAGCAGTCCGGGGATTCTCATGGCAGGTCAAACTCCTGGCGCGGCTTCGGCCGCTGCCTGGCGCGCTTGTAACAATGCGGCGGAATGCTTCTGGCCCAGGTTTCGAAATGATTCATCAGCGGCTCACGCCATTCGCAGTAGATCTCGTCCGTTGTCCACAAGCCAATGCTGCCGTCGGGCCGCATTGGCGTCATGTCGCCCTTCTTCGGAACGTAGCCGGGGTTCTCGGGCAGGTCGAGCACTTTGGGCCGCGCATCGAACGACCTGACCGTTTCCACCGGGGGCTCGGCCAGTGACCGGGCGACGACCTGCGCCTCGCGCTGCCAGTCCACGCCCGCAGGTGCTTCAGGTGGCAGCGTGATCGCCGAGGAACCGGTGGGCGGCTCGATCGGGAGCGGTGTCTCCCTGCGCAAGACCCTGCGCGGCACCACGCGAACCTCCGGCTCAGGCGGCACGACACGGACCTCCGGTGGCAGGTTGATGGGCATGACAAGGACCACCGGGTAACGGGGCTCCACGTTGTCCGCCATCGGGCGGTGTTGAGAAAGCACCCACAAGAGGAGCAGATGCGCAGCCGCCACCACGCCGACCACAAGCCCCCGCCGCTGGACGCGCAGGCTCATGCATCTTCACTGGCTTGGCGAATGCTGAAAACTGGCAGGCTCCCCGACGCCCTTCCGGACATCGCTCCGAAGGGTTGACTCCGCCTGCCAAGCCGGAGTTCCCGACAGGAGGGATGCCGGGCTCCGGTGTAGCATTGCGGTTGCCCTCGGGGCAATCAGCAGCGCAGTCGGGGGTGTCCAGCATGAAGCTCATTCTTCCACCGGGTGTCAGCGCGTCGCGCTTCGCCGAGGCCATGGCAGCATTCGCCGGCGTCGTGGGTCGCGAATGGGTGCTGGAAACCGACGAGGACCGCGGCACCTACCTCGACGCCTACGCGCCGGGCCGCGAGGAGAGTCATGCTCCGGCAGCGGCGATCGCGCCGGCCGACGTGGAGCAGATCCAGGGCGTGCTGAAGGTCGCCAACCAGTTCCGGATCCCGCTGTGGCCGATTTCTCGCGGCAAGAATTTCGGCTACGGCGGCGCGGCACCGCGCATGCCCGGCACGGTGGTGCTCGACCTGGGCCGGCTGAACCGCATCATCGAGGTCAATGCGCAGCGCGGCTACTGCATCGTCGAGCCCGGCGTCGGCTTCTTCGACCTGTTCGACCACGTGCAGAAGAACCGGATTCCGCTGCAGCTGGGCATTCCCGGCAACGGCTGGGGCAGCGTGGTCGGCAACGCGCTGGAGCGCGGCTTCAGCGGCCTCGGCGACCACAGCAACAACATCTGCGGCATGGAAGTCGTGCTTGCCGACGGGCAGGTGGTTCGCACCGGCATGGGCGCGATAGCCAACGGCGCGGCCTGGCCGCTGTTCAAGCATGGCTTTGGCCCGTCGTGGGACCAGTTCATCGTGCAGTCGAACTTCGCGGTGGTCACGAAGCTGTGCCTGTGGATGCGACCGGAGGACGAGGCGGCGATCAACATCGACGTGAAGCTCGACAGTCCGGCTGACCTCGAGTGGTACACGAACGCGGTGACGCCGCTGCGGCTGTCCGGCGTGCTGGAGGGCTTTGCGCGTGTCACCAGTCACCTGGCCTCCGCCACCGTGCCGACGCTGCGCAGCGAGTGGTACACGGGGCGCGACTCGATCCCCGACGAGGTGATCGACAGGATCAAGCAGCGATTCAACGTCGGCTGGTGGAACGGCGGGTTGCGCATCGCCGGCTACAGTGAGGTCTGCGAGGCGCGCCTGCGGCTGGTGCAGGCGCAGCTGGCGAAGTTCACGAAGCAGGAGTTTCCCGTCACGCGCACGAGTGGTGCGCAGCGCGGAGCCCAGCACCTATCCGCTGCAGCTGGTCAACTGGTACGGCGGGCGCGGCGGCCACGTGAGCTTCTCGCCGGCGATGCCGGCGGATGGGCGCCTGGTGCAGGAGCAGTTCGAGCGCACGCGCAAGCGCTACATCGAGTTCGGCCTCGACTACTCAGGGACGTTCTACAACGACGGCCGCGCCTGCACCAACGTGAACCTGATCATCTACGACCGGGACGACACCGAGCAGAAGACGCGCGTCGATGGCCTGTTCCGCGCGCTGGTGGCCGATGCGAAGCAACAGGGCTACGGCGAGTACCGCACGCACCTGTCGTACATGGACGAGGTGGCGGCGACGTTCGACTTCAACGACCACGCGCTGCTGCGGCTCAACGAGCGCGTGAAGGACCTGCTGGATCCGAACGGCGTGCTCGCGCCGGGTCGCAACGGCATCTGGCCGGCGGCCTGGCGCGACCGGCGCGGTCAGCTCTGAGCGCGCGAATCACCCAGCCAGCGGTAGCCAACGCCCGCCAGCGCAGCGCCGATCAGTGGCGCGACCCAGAACAGCCACAATTGCCCGATGGCCCAGCCGCCGACGATCAGCGCCGGGCCGGTGCTGCGCGCCGGGTTCACCGACGTGTTGGTCACCGGGATGCTGATCAGGTGGATCAGCGTCAGCGCAAGGCCGATGGCGATGGGCGCGAAGCCTGCCGGCGCGCGCTTGTCGGTGGCGCCGAGGATCACGATCAGGAAGCCGAAGGTCAGCACGAGCTCGATCGTGAAGCCCGATGCGAGGCTGTAGCCGCCCGGCGAATGCTCGCCATAGCCATTGGCGGCCAGGCCGCTCGCGGCGAGATCGAAGCCCGCCTTGCCGCTGGCGATGAAGTACAGCAGCGCGGCCGCGACGATGGCGCCGACGCATCTGCGCGATCACGTAGGGGACGAAGTCCTTCGCGCTGAAGCGGCCGCCGACCAGCAGGCCCAGCGAGACGGCCGGATTCAGGTGGCAGCCGGAGATGTGGCCGATGGCAAAGGCCATGGTCAGCACCGTGAGGCCGAAGGCGAGCGAGACGCCGGCCAGGCCGATGCCGACGTCCGGGAACGCGGCGGCCAGCACGGCGCTGCCGCAGCCACCGAACACGAGCCAGAAGGTGCCAGAACATTCCGCAGCGAGACGCTTTGACAGGGGCATGATTGTCCTCTCCTTGATTGTTCCGGGCCGGCCGCATGATACGACCGGGCGCTATACTTCCGGCACCAAGCGCATGAAGCGCGGAACCTCCACTTGCAGTGCACGCGCCCACCGGCCTTCTGGTCGGCGCGCGCCAGGTCCTGAGTCCGCATTGGGATGCGAGGCCGTCGGGCATCGCCACGGACCTGATCGTCCTGCACGGCATCAGCCTGCCCCCGGGCCAGTTCGGTGGTCCCTGGATCGAGCGGCTCTTCAACGGGCAACTGCCGCCGGATATGCATCCCTATTTTGCGGAGATCGAGGGCATGCGCGTGTCGGCCCATGCGCTGGTCCTTCGCGACGGCGCAGATCGTGCAGTTCGTGCCCTTCCAGGCGCGCGCCTGGCACGCGGGGCAGTCGAGCTGGGAAGGTCGCAGCGCCTGCAATGATTTCTCGATAGGCATCGAGCTGGAGGGCAGCGACGACGTGCCGTACGAGGCGATCCAGTATTCGAGCGTGGCCGCGCCTGGTGATCCGTGCGCTGCTGGAGGCGTACCCGCGCTGTCGGTGTCGAGGCTCGTGGGTCACAGCGACATCGCGCCGGGCCGAAAGACCGATCCGGGCCCGCGCCTTCGACTGGCCGTCGACTGCGCGCCTGCTGAGCCTGACCCGGCGAAATCAGCCGATGCGGCTGCGATCCCAGAGCACTTCGTTGCTCCCTGTTCATGGCGCGCGAGCACGCGGGCCAGCACGAACAGCAGGTCCGACAGGCGATTCAGGTAGATCAGGCCGCGGCTGCCGCCGTCGCTCGGTTCCGGTCAGTGTCCAGCAGCGGCGTTCGGCGCGGCGCGCGATGGTGCGTGCCAGGTGGCAGCGCGCAGCGGCCTCGCCGCCGCCGGGCAGGATGAATTCCTTCAGCGGCGGCAGTGTCGCATTGAACGATTCCACGTCCGCCTCCAGCGCGTCGACATGCGCTTTCGCCAACCATCTGTCGCCCCGGGGATCGACAGCTCGCCACCGAGGTCGAACAGGTCGTGCTGGATGCGCAGCAGCACGCTGCGAGACATCCGCAGGCAGCGTCGGGTGCGGCGCGCAGCAGGCCGATGGCGCTGTTCAGTTCGTCCACCGTGCCGATGGCCTCGATGCGCGCGCTGTCCTTGGCAACGCGGCTGCCATCGCCCAGGCCGGTTGTGCCCTCGTCGCCGGTGCGCGTGACGATCTTGCTGAGTCTGTTGCCCATGTGCTGACTCTGCAGAGGCGGCGCCCGTGGCTGTGCGTGTGTCAACGTTAGCGCGATGGTACTGCCACCGGGTTGCTCGCAGAACTGGCCGCCGCGCTCGAAGCGGCGCGCGCCGCCGATGCCGTGATCCGTCCGCTGTTCCGCAGCAACCTGGCCGTCGAGATCAAGGCCGACCGTTCGCCGGTCACCGAGGCCGACCGTCGCGCCGAGCAGGCCATCCGCGAAGTGCTGGCGGCCCGCTTTCCGGACTATGGCTTCTATGGCGAGGAGTCCGGCCGACATGGCGCCGAAGGCCGGCCGCTCTGGCTGGTCGATCCGCTGGATGGCACGAAGTCCTTCGTCCGCGACACGCCGTTCTTTTCAACCCAGATCGCGCTGCTGCGCGAGGGCGAGCTGGTGCTGGGCGTCTCCTCGGCCTGCGCCTGTGACGAACTGGCCTGGGCCGAGCAGGGCGCGCGGCGCCTTGCTCAATGGCCGAGCCGCATCCGCGTCAGCGCACGTCGACCGCCTCGATGCGGCGATCCTCTCGACCGGCAACCTGAAGTCGCTGGCGGCCTCGCCGCAGTGGGCAGACTTTGGCGCGCTGGTGCGGCCGCGTGAACCGCCTGCGCGGCTACGGCGACTTCGTGCACTACCACCTGCTGGCGCGCGGCGCGCTGGACGTGGTGGTCGAGTCCGACGTGAACATCCTCGACATCGCCGCGCTGGCGGTGATCGTCGCGCGAGGCGGGCGGCCGATTCACCGACCTGTCCGGCGGTCCGGTCGGCCTCGGCACGACGACCGTGCTGGCCAGCAACGGACTGCTGCACGACGACCGCGCAGCAGGCATTGCAGTATCCGGGTCTGCTGAACGGCCTGGCGTGCTCAGCGGTTGAGCAGGTTTGCCGGCGAGTACTGGTCGGTGAGCACGCGCGCGTTGCTGTCCCAGTCCGCGCGCGTCGAGAACAGCGGCAACAGCGACTGCGAGTCGACGCCGAAGGACTGCAGTGCCAGGCCGTACTCCAGCGCCTTCTGGCGGATCGCGCCGGCATCCGGGAAGCCCGGCGGGCCGCGCGACGATCACGCGGTTCTCGCGCTTGAGGTTGAAGAAGCTGCCGAACACGGACGCGTAGGTGGTCGACTCGTGGTCGTACAGCCTGCTCGAGGAGAACGTGTTGGCAACCAGTATTCCCTCCGGCGTCAGCAGTGACTTGACCTCGGAGAGGTATTCCTTCGTCAGCAGGTGCTCGGGGATGTATTCATGGTCGAACGCATCGAGCAGGATCGCGTCGTACTTCTTCCCCTCGCGAATCGCGCGCTTCACGTAGACGCGCCCGTCGACCTCGAAGACCTTCATCTTCGGCCCGTCCTTGAAGCCGAAATAGCGCTTGGCGACGCGCGTCACCGCCGGGTCGATCTCGATCGCATCGATGTGTGCGTTGGGCAGCACCTCCGCCAGTGCCATCGGCAGCGTGCCACCGCCCAGGCCAACGATGAGGATGCGCTCCGGCGCGGGACCCATGAACAGCGTGCCACCCATCATCATCTTCGCGTAGTTGAGCGCGAAGCGGTGTGGATCATTGAGGATGATGCAGGACTGCCGGCCGATGCGGCACTCGCGGGTGAAGCACATGCAGCGCTCGCCGTTCTGCTCGTAGACCATCACCTCGCGGTAGAGCGAGCGCTCGATATGGATCGTCTGCATTGCGGCGGCGGGCATCGCGGCTGCGAGCAGGAGCAGGGCCAGCAACGGTCGCATCGTCATTCAGGTCCTCTTGCGGGAAATCACGGCCAGCACGGCCAGGATGGTGGAGATGCCGATCAGCGCCAGGATGATCGTGTTCACCTCGAACCACAGCACGAGGTAGAACGAGGTCATGATCGTGCCGGCGGCGCTGCCGAACGTGGAAACGAAATACAGCTGCCCGGCACGGCGGCCGGAGGTGTGCTCGCTGTCGATGAGCAGTCGCACGCAATAGGGCGAAACCATGCCCGAGAAGAAGGTCGGCACGAAGAACAGCAGCATCGCCGCGGACAGTGAACCGAAGCGAGGGTCCGGTATGGCGATGGCCAGGTCCTCGAGCGGCCTGCCGGCCAGCGGAATCACCGGCAGCGCGGTCAGCGCGGCCAGCATCAGCAGCATGCCGAGCTTCAGCAGGCCCGGGTTGTGCTGCGAGTACCTGCCACCGGCCAGGTAGCCCAGCGACAGCGCGAACATGAACACGGCGATCAGGGCACCCCACACATAGATGCTGCTGCCGAAGTTCGGAGCCAGCAGCCGGCCACCGAGCAGTTCGACGCCCATGACGAAGAACCCGGACCAGAAGGCAATCAGGTAGACCAGCACCATCCCGGCGCGCGTCAGCAGGGGCCGGCTCATGGCTGCAGCCTCGTGGCCGACCACGCTGCAACGCCAGGGGCGAGCCGGTTGGCCGCGAGTCCATCTCGCGCGATCGTGCAACCGCGCGTTGCCTTCGACCCAGAGCTCCACCGCGTCGGCCCGGACCTCGTAGATTCCCCAGTGGGACGGTCGGGGCACCTCGCCGGTGTCGCCGAACCGCGCGCGCACCGCGTCCAGCTGTGCGCGCAGCGCGGCGCGGGAGGCAATGGGTTCGCTCTGGCGGCTGGCGTGGGCCCCGAGCTGGCTGTCGCGCGGGCGGCTCGCGAAGTACCGGTCGCTCTCCAGCGCGTCGGACCGGTGCACCGTGCCTTCGATGCGCGCCTGGCGATGCAGGTGGTCCCAGTGGAACACGATCGCGGCACGCGGGTTGTCGGTGAGTTCGCGGCCCTTGCGCGACAGGTAATTCGTCACGAAGCGCACGATGCCGGGGCCGGGCTCGATGTCCTTGCAGAGCACCACGCGGGCGGAGGGTCGGCCGCTGGCGTCGCAGGACGCCAGCACCATCGCGTTCGGGTTGGGCGTTTCACCGCGGGCCTTTGCTTCGGCGAGCCATTCGGCGACCAGGCTCAAGGGTTCGGCGGGCAGGGGATCCGGCAGGGCATGGCGAGGCATCATGGGCCCGAAGTGTAGCCGGAAGGCCGGGCACGCGGGCCTGCCGCGCTTGCCTTGCGCGTCGCGCATCGCTAAAACGAACCCCCCGCAACAAGACCACTAGTCCTCGAGGACACGATGACGCTCGATGAACTGCGCCGCGACCTGGACCAGCTGGACGGCGAGCTGTTGGAACTCATCGCCCGGCGCCAGGCCATAGCGAGGCAGGTGGCCGAGTCCAAGCGCGCCACCGGGCATCCGACCCGCGACTATGCGCGCGAACGCGAAGTGATCCTGGGCGTGCGCCGGCGAGGCGAGCAGCTGGGGGTTCCCGGCGAACTGGCGGAAAGCGTGCTGCGCCTGCTGATCCGCTCGTCACTGACGACGCAGGAACGGGCCAGCGTGGCCTCGCAGGGCAGCGGCGGCGGACGCCGCGTACTGGTGATCGGCGGCGCCGGCAAGATGGGCGGCTGGTTCGTGCAGTTTCTCGTCTCGCAGGGGTTCGACGTGCTGGTCGCCGATCCGGCCGGCGCGCCGGATGGCGTGCCTGGTGTCGCCGACTGGCGCACGGTGGCCGACCTGGATGAATTCGCCTTCATCGTCGTGGCGACGCCCCTGGGTGCAAGCAGCGGCATTCTCAACGGGCTGGCCCTGCGCAAGCCCAGGGGCGTGGTCTTCGACCTGGGATCGCTGAAGTCGCCGCTGCGCGGTGGCCTGAATGCGCTGAAGGCCGCAGGCGTGAAGGTCACTTCGCTGCACCCGATGTTCGGCCCGGACACGGAGCTGCTCTCGGGACGACACGTGATCTTCATCGACCTGGGCAATGCCGAGGCGCTTGCGGCCGCGCGCGCGCTGTTCGCGCCGACCATGGCCGAGCAGGCGGTGATGGGCCTGGATGAGCACGACCGCCTGATCGCCTATGTGCTGGGCCTGTCGCACGCGCTGAACATCGCGTTCTTCACGGCGCTGGCCGAGAGTGGCGAGGCCGCGCCGCGGCTGGCGCAACTGTCCAGCACCACCTTCGACGCGCAACTCGACGTGGCCGGGGCAGTCGCCGAGGAGAGCCCGGAGCTCTACTACGAAATCCAGGCGCTGAACGATTACGGCGCCGAATCGCTGCAGGCCCTGGCCAGCGCCGTGGATCGCCTGCGTACCGCGGTGCTGACCCGCGATTTCGCGACCTTCCAGGGGCTGATGCAGCAGGGGCTGGAATACCTGCAGGGTCGTCGCGAGGTCACCTCCCGGCGCGCCTGAATCGAGGGCTGCGACGCGGTACCTTGAGCCCCCGGCAGTCCGCAGGGTAAAAGGGACTCACCATGAGCGATGTCATCGACCGTGACGGCTTCCGGGCCAACGTCGGCATCGTCCTGATGGGGGATGACGGCCGGCTGTTCCTGGGCCGCCGGCGAGGCGGCCGGGGCTGGCAGTTCCCGCAGGGCGGCATGCAGCTGGGCGAGTCGGCCGAGGAATCCCTGTTTCGCGAACTGCGCGAAGAGGTCGGGCTTGCGCCTGAAAACGTGCAGGTGCTCGGCCAGACCGAGCACTGGCTGCGCTATCGCCTGCCGATGCGCTTCGTCCGGCGTGAGCAGCAGCCCGTGTGCATCGGCCAGAAGCAGCGCTGGTTCCTGCTGCGCCTGGCCGGTGACGAGGATGTCATCCGTTTCGACCTGACGGACCAGCCGGAATTCGACCGCTGGCGTTGGGTGGATTACTGGCAGCCGGTGAAGGAAGTGATCTACTTCAAGCGGCCGGTTTACGTGAAGGCACTGCACGAGCTCGGCCACCTCGCAAGGCCCGAAGGGCTGCCGCCGTATCCGGGCTGGTGGTCTGGGCGCACTCGCATTCGCACGTCTCCTGCCGTGGCGCGGGATCCCACCGGGCGCCAGCCGGTGCGCAGTGACGGCTGAGGCCGGATCCCTGGAGCGCTCGGCGCAATGAATTCCTCCCCGCGCCTGGTCGTGCGCACCTATGCGCCGTTGCAGCGCTACCTCATGGCCGGTGGCGTCCTGCTGGTGACACTGATCGCGCTGTATGCGGCCTTCGAGTGGGGGCGCCGCAACGCCGGGTTTGATGGCCTCAAGGCGCGCGGTGACGTGGGTGAGCTGCGCAGCAAGGTGCGGGACCTCGAAGGCGAAGCCCGACGCCTGCGGCTGACGCTGGCCGCCCAGGAGACCGAGAGGGCCGGGCAGGTGCGCGAACGCGCGGAACTGGCCAGGACCATCGGTGACCTGCAGGCGGAGGTTGCCCGCCAGGCGCAGGACCTGGCCTTCTACCGCGGCGTGGTGGGCGACAGCTCGCAGGCCGAGGTGATGAAGATCCAGCAGTTCAGCGTCACGGCGGGAAACGAGCCAGGCCTCTTCCACCTGCGACTGGTGCTCGGTCGCCCGCTGCGGCCCGAGGACTCGGTTTCGGGTACCGTGCAGTTCAGCTTCGAGGGCACGACCGCGGCCACGCCGGTGACGCTAGACCTGGCTGCGGTTTCCGATGTGCCCGGAGGCCTGCTGAATTTCAGCTATCGCTATGTCGAGACGCTGGAGCAGGACATTCGCCTGCCTGAAGGTTTCGCGCCCGCCCGCACGACCATCGAGCTGCAACCCGCCCGCAAGGGTTCCAACCGGATCCGCCAGACCTTCCTCTGGACCGTCGATTCCGCCTGAAGGATGAGCATGTTCAAGCGCCAGGATTCCAATGAGCTTCCGATCGAAACGCTGGTCAGCGCACGCACGCGCATCGAGGGCGATGTGCGCTTCGCCGGCGGCCTGCAGCTGGAGGGGCAGGTGACCGGCAGTGTGCGGGCCCAGGAGGGTCAGGTCTCCCGGCTCGTGCTGGGTGGCCAGGCGCTGATCGAGGGCTCGGTGGTGGCCGAGGTCGTCGAGGTCCACGGGACCGTGCGGGGCGACATCGTTGCCCCGGGACGCGTGGTGCTGGGCCCTACGGCGAGGGTCGAGGGCGGGTTGCAGTACGGCAGCATTGAAATGGCTGCTGGCGCCCGGATAGAAGGGAAATTGGTTAAGCTGGGGACGGCAGGAGCCTGAACATGAACGAAACCCCTACGGACAGCATCGTATTCACCGATGCCGCCGCCCCCAAGGTCGGCGACCTGATCCGCGAGGAAGGCAATGCCTCGCTGATGCTGCGCGTCTTCGTGCAGGGCGGTGGTTGCTCGGGCCTGCAGTACGGCTTCGAGTTCGACGAGAACGTGCAGGACGGCGACACCTGCGTCGAGAAGCTCGGCGTGAAGCTGCTGGTCGACCCGATGAGCGTCCAGTACCTCACTGGCGCGGAGATCGACTATCGCGAAGGCCTCGACGGCGCGCAGTTCGTGATCCGCAATCCGAACGCGGCGACCACCTGCGGCTGCGGCTCTTCGTTCTCCGCCTGAGGCTCGCCGCTTGAGCCGCGCCGCGCCGCGCGTCCCGGACGTACTGGCCGCGGTCGATCTCGGTTCCAACAGTTTCCACATGGTCGTCGCGCGCCACACGGACGGCCAGCTGGTCATCCTCGACCGGCTGCGCGAGATGGTGCGCCTGGCGGCGGGCATCGACGAGGATGGGCGCCTGGATCGGGAAGTCGCGGCCCGCGCGCTTGCCTGCCTTGAGCGCTTCGGCCAGCGGCTCTGCGCGACATGCATGCCGACAGCGTGCGCGTGGTCGGCACCAACGCGCTGCGCATCGCGCGCCGTAACGCAGTCATTCCTCGAGCGCGCGCGCGAGGCGATCGGCCATCCCATCGAGATCGTCTCCGGCATCGAAGAGGCGCGCCTGATCTACTCCGGCGTCGCGCACACGATGCCTGACGAGCCGGGCCGGCGGCTGGTCGTGGACATCGGTGGCGGCAGCACCGAGATCATCATCGGCGAGGGACTCGAGCCGCTGGAGCTGGAGAGCCTGCAGATCGGCTGCGTCAGCATGAGCGCCCGGCACTTCGGCGACGGCAAGCTCTCGGCCAAGCGCATCGCAGCGCGCGCGGCTCGCCGCGCGCCAGGAACTCGAACCGATCCAGGCGGCCTTCCAGCGGCGCGGCTGGGACAGCGCGGTGGGCAGCTCCGGGACCGTGCGCGCGATCTTCGATGCGCAGCGCGAGCTCGATCCGCAGGCCTCGACGATCACGCCGGAAGGCCTCGAGGCCGTGATCGCGGAACTGGTGCGCGCCGGGCACGTCGGCGCGATCCGCCTGGGCTCCGTCACCGAGGATCGCCGCGCCGTGTTTCGCCGGTGGCGTGGCCATCCTCGCCGAGGTGATGAGACAGCTTGGCGATCGAGCAGATGCGCGTTGCCGACGGCGCGATGCGCGAGGGCCTGCTCTACGACATGCTGGGTCGCTACACGCGACGAGGATGCGCGCGAACGCACGGTGCGCATCATGCAGGAGCGCTACCACGTGGACCTGGCGCAGGCGCGCGCGTCGAACAGACCGCGGTCGAGTTCCTCGGCGCAGGTGCGCGAAGCCTGGTCGCTGCACGATCCGCTGGCCGAGCTGTCGCTGCGCTGGGCGGCGCGCCTGCACGAGATCGGCCTCGACGTGGCGCACAGCGGCTATCACCGGCATGGCGCCTACCTGCTCGAGAATGCCGACATGCCGGGCTTCGCGCGCGAGGAACAGCAGCTGCTGGCAAGCATCGTCGGCGGCCACCGTCGCAAGCTCGACGATCGCACCGCTGGAAGAGCTGGTCGCGTCCGTGGGACAGCCAGGCGCTCTATCTGATCGTGCTGCTGCGGCTGGCGGTGCTGCTGCACCGCAGCCGCAGCGCGGCAGCCTTGCCGGCCATCGAGCTGGTGCGCGCAGCCACGCACGCTCGAGATGCGCTTCCGCCGCGGCTGGCTCGACGACCATCCGCTGACGGTCGCGGACCTGCACGACGAGATCGACTTCCTGCGGGCGCGTGGCCTGCGCCTGCGCGTCGTTCGACGTCGTGAGACGGCCGGTGTAGCGTTGCGAGCAGCGTTGCCTGCGCGCGACAGTGGCGTCGCTGCCGGGCGCCGGACTGACGCGCGTGTAGCGGCCATCGGCGTCCAGCTGCCAGGCCTCGCGCGTTGTCCTCCAGGTACAGTCTGCAGGTCCGCGCGCAGCTGTGCGGCCAGCGCTGGGCTCGCGACCGGGAAGGCGATCTCCACGCGACGGAAGAAATTGCGTTCCATCCAGTCGGCGCTGGCGAGGTAGAGCTGATGCCGTCACCGCCGTTGCCGAAACAGCAGACGCGCGAGTGCTCGAGGAAGCGGCCGACGATCGAGCGCACGCGGATGTTCTCCGAAACGCCCGGCATCCCGGGTCGCAGCGCGCAGATGCCGCGCACGATCGAGGTCCACCTGCACGCCGGCGCGCGAAGCGTCGTACAGCGCCTCGATGACCTCGGGCTCGATCAGCGAGTTCATCTTGCGCGACGATGCGGCCGGCGCCGCCGGCCCGCGCGCGCTGCGTCTCGCTCACCGATCAGCTCCAGCAGGCGGGCATGCAGCGTGAACGGCGACTGCAGCAGGCGGCGCAGCCGCGGCGTTCGCGTCAGGCTGGTCAGCTGCAGGAAGATCTCGTGCACGTCCGCGCCGATGGCTTCGTCGCAGGTCAACAGGCCGTAGTCGGTGTAGGCGCGCGCGGTGCGTCTGGTGGTAGTTGCCGGTGCCCAGGTGGCAGTAGCGGCGGATGCCGGTCTCTTCGCGCCGCACCACGAGGATCATCTTCGCGTGGGTCTTGTAGCCGACCACGCCGTACATCACGTGCGCGCCGGCTTCCTGCAGGCGGTTCGACAGCTCGATGTTGGCCTCTTCGTCGAAGCGCGCGCGCAGCTCGATGATGACGGTGACGTCCTTGCCGGCCTGCGCGGCGGCGACCAGCGCATCGACGATCGGCGAGTCGGAGCCGGTGCGGTACAGCGTCTGCTTGATCGCCAGCACGGTCGGGTCGGCTCGCCGCGCAGCGCAGGAAGTCCATCACCGGCGCGAAGCTCTGGAACGGATGGTGCAGCAGCACGTCGCCTTCGCGGATCTGCGCGAACAGGTCGGTCCGCGAGCCGTCGCATTCGGCAATGGCGCCGGGCGCGAAGGGCGGGTACTTCAGGTCCGGACGGCCGACGAGGTCGTAGATCGCGGACAGCCGGTTCAGGTTCACCGGGCCCGGAACGCGGTAGAGGTCCGCGCGGCCCGAGCGCTGAACTGCTCGCAGCAGGAACGCGGTCAGCGTCTTCCGGGCAGTCGGCGGCGGTCTCCAGGCGCACGGCTGCGCCGTAGCGGCGCTGCGCGAGTTCGCCTTCGAGCGCGCGGCGCAGGTCGTCGACTTCCTCGTCGTCGACGAACAGGTCGCTGTTGCGCGTGACGCGGAACTGCTAGCATGCCATGCACGGTCATGCCGGGAAACAGCAGCGGCATGAACTCGGCGACGATGGCCGACAGCAGCACGAAGCCGCGTGCGCGCGCGCGCGTCGCGGCAGCGACACCACGCGCGGCAGCGACCGCGGCGCCTGCACGATGGCCAGTTCGCTGTCACGGCCGAAGGCGTCCTTGCCGGACAGGCGCACGACGAAGTTCAGGCTCTTGTTCTGGATGCGCGGAAAGGGGCGCGCCGGATCGAGGCCGATCGGACTCAGCACCGGCTCCACTTCGGTGCGGAAGTAGTTCTCGAGCCACTCGCGCTCTTCGGCGTCGAGCTCATCGCGCGAGTGCAGCCAGACCCCGGCCTCGCGCAACGCCGGCAGCAGGTCGCTGGTCCAGGCAGTCGTACTGCTCGTTCGACGAGGTCGAGCGTGCGGTTGCGGATCGCCTGCAGCTGCGCGTGGACCGGCATGCGGTCCGGTCCGGTGGGGCCGCTGCCGAGTTCGGCCAGCTGCTTGAGGCCCGCGACGCGGATCTCGAAGAACTCGTCGAGGTTGCTGGACGAGATGCAGAGGAAACGCAGCCGTTCCAGCAGCGGCAGCGACGGGTCGAGTGCCTGCGCGAGCACGCGCTGGTTGAACTCGAGCATCGACAACTCGCGGTTGATGAACAGCCGGGTCGGTGGGAGTTCAGCTTCCATGGTCAACAGGCAATGCTCACACCCCCATGTTACGGCAGCGTGACGCTGCCTTTGTGCAGTGCGCCGAGGATCCGCGGGCCGCGGGCGCCGGTGACGGCGGTGAGGTTGCCGGGTCGTCCTTCCAGGAAGGCATGGGCCAGCCAGGCGAACGCGGCGGCTTCGACCTGCGCCGGGGCGACACCCCGCGCGCCGGTGTCGGCGACCGCAATACCCGGTAGCTGCGCGGCAAGGCGTCGCATCAGTTCGGTGTTGAACGCGCCGCCACCGCAGACGAGCAGCTCCTCCGGAGGCGGGCCGGGCAGTGCCCGGATCGCATCGGCAATCGTGGCCGCGGTGTACTCGCACAACGTTGACTGGACGACCGCCGGTGCCCATCCGCCACCCGCCAGCCGGGCATCGAGCCAGGCGCGATGGAACAACTCACGTCCCGTGCTCTTGGGCGCGGGTCGGGCAAGGTAGGGTTCGGAAAGCAGCCGCTGGAGCAGCGCAGCGTCTGCCGGGGCGGAGGCCGCCCAGGCGCCACCGGCATCGTAGGGACGACCCAGCTGCTCCGCGGCCCACAGGTCCATAAGGCAGTTGCCGGGGCCTGTGTCGAAGCCTCCGACGCTGCCGTCGGCACCGAGCACCGTGATGTTCGCGATCCCGCCTATGTTCGCGATGATGCGCGAACGGGATTGCGCGCCGAAGGCGGCAGCGTGGAATGCCGGCACCAGCGGCGCGGCCTCGCCCCCGGCGGCGATATCGCGGCGACGGAAGTCGGCGACCACGTCGATGCCCGTGCGCTCGGCGATGCGGTTGGCATCGCCGATCTGGAGCGTAAAGGGCAGCGGCGCGCCTGGCCGGTGCAGCAGGGTCTGTCCGTGGCTGCCAATCGCGCGAACATGCGGGGCGTCGATGCCGGCTTCCGCCAGCAGCTTCAATGCCGCCAGCGCGAAGTGCTCGCCTACCGCTGCATCCAGTGAGCCGTACTCGTCCAGTCCGCAGGCGGCGGGATCGGCAACTGCGGCGCGCAACCGGGCTTCCAGCCCTGCAGGGTAAGACAGGTGTGTGGCGGCCCTGACCTTGAAGCCGTCGTTGTCGATGTCCAGCAGCGCGGCTTCGATGCCATCCATGCTGGTGCCGGAAATCAACCCGGCGTAGAGCGGCATGCGGATTTCAGCGCGCGGCGACCATCGCCGCCGCACTGGCTCCCGCATTGTCCAGCCGACCGACCAGCGTTGAAGTCTGCGCCAGGAACTCCGCCCGGTTCGACTCCGAAATCGGCGGCCCCGGCTCGGCACGGCGGATCGCAACCTGCGGATCCAGGTTCACGCCACGCTGCAGGTATTCGAAGTGCAGGTGCGGGCCGGTGGCCAGGCCCGTCTTGCCGACGTAGCCAATCACCTGGCCCTGCTCGATGCGTGAGCCGGAAGTCAGGCCCTTCGCGAAGCGCGACAGGTGGCCGTAGCGCGTCGTCACGCCACCGGAGTGCTCGATCTCCACGAGGTTGCCGTATCCGCCCTTCACGCCGCGGAACCGCACGCGCCCCGCGCCGGCGGCCTTCACCGGGGTGCCGGTCGGTGCCGCGTAGTCCACGCCCTTGTGCGCGCGGATCGTGTTCAGCACCGGATGCCTGCGGCGCGGATTGAACACGGAGCTGATGCGGGAGAACTGGACCGGCGCCTTGAGGAAGGACTTGCGCAGGCTGCGTCCGTCCGGCGTGTAGTAGTCGGCCTTGCCGCCGTCGCCTTCGAAGCGCACCGCGCGATAGCGGCGACCATCGTTGATGAATTCCGCCGCAACGATCCGGCCGTCGCCCACGTTCTCGCCTTCGAGCAGCAGCTGTTCGTAGACCACGGTGAAGGAGTCGCCCGTGCGCAGGTCGAGCATGAAATCCACGTCCCAGCGGAAGATCTCCGCCAGCTGCAGCGTCGTCGCATCGCGAAGGCCGGCGGCCATGGCCGCCATGAACAGCGAGCTGTCGATCTCCGCTGTGGTTGTGACCAGGCGGCGCTCCAGGGGCAGTTGCTCGATGTTCGCGACGAAGCCCGCAGACTCGTCACGTTCCACCTTCAGCGTGCGGTCGATCGAGATCTGCCGCTCCAGCCCCACCAGTTCGCCTCCACGGTGCACGAGTGTCAGCAGGTCGCCGGGACGGAGCAGGCTCAACGAGCGGCGCGCATCGTCAACGGTGAGCAGCGCCGCAAGGTCCGTCATCGAGATCTGCAGGCGCCGGAAAATATGGTCCAGCGTGTCGTTGCGCTCCACGATCACCTGGACGCGCGACAGGCCCGCCTGCGCGGCGTCGAGTGCCAGGTCGACCGGCACGCCGGCGCCGGGGATCACGCTGGCCGCCTGCAGGTCGATGGCCTGAGCGGCCAGCGTCGCGACGTTGGCGCGCGAGGTCATGCGGGAAGTCGTGTAGATGCCAGCCCAGGCGACCAGCACGCAGCACAGCCATTGCGCGCCGCGAAGCAGGAACCGGCGGGTTGCTGGGTCCTGCGGACCCGCATCAACTCTGCTCAAGTCAAATTCCTTCCCAAATCAGACGATTAGGAGCCAAGTTTGCAACCTAACTTAATACCTCCCGCAGGGTCAACCCGCTGACGGGACTGGGATTTCCATTCTGCGAAGCAGGCCACGCTGTGACGGTCCATCCGCTATCCTGACGCCAAGACACCATGAACAGCCCAGAAGCACCGGCCCTGTCCGGAGCGCTCGCAGGGCAGCTCGCCGAGCTGCGCCGCGGTGCACAGGAAATCCTCACCGAAGCCGACCTGACGAAGAAGCTGGCCCGCGGCCGGCCGATGATCGTGAAGGCCGGCTTTGATCCCACCGCACCCGACCTGCATCTCGGGCACACGGTGCTCCTCAACAAGATGCGGCAGTTCCAGCAGTACGGCCACGAGGTCGTTTTCCTGATCGGCGACTTCACCGGGATGATCGGCGACCCCACCGGCCGCAACGTCACGCGGCCGCGGCTCTCGCCCGAGGACATCAAGGCCAACGCCGAGACCTACCAGGCGCAGGTGTTCAAGATCCTCGACGCGAAGAAGACCCGCGTGGATTTCAACTCGCGCTGGTTTTCATCGATGAGCGCAGCCGGGCTGATCGAAATCGCCGCGAAACACACCGTCGCGCGCATGATCGAGCGCGACGACTTCACCAAGCGGTTCCGCGCGAACCAGCCGATCGCGCTGCACGAATTCCTGTATCCGCTGGTCCAGGGCTACGACTCCGTGGCACTGAAGGCCGACGTCGAGCTCGGTGGCACCGACCAGAAGTTCAACCTGCTCGTCGGCCGCGCGCTGCAGGAACAGTACGGCCAGGAGCCGCAGGTTGTGCTCACGGTGCCGCTGCTCGAGGGCCTCGATGGCGTCAACAAGATGTCCAAGTCATTGGGCAACTACGTGGGCATAGCCGAGGACGCCGACACCCAGTTCGGCAAGCTGATGTCGATTTCCGACGCGCTGATGTGGCGGTATTTCGAGCTGCTGAGCTTCCGTCCGCTGGGCGATATCGCGCAGCTGAAGCGCGCCATCGAGGACGGCCGCAATCCCCGTGACGTGAAGTTCGAGCTCGCCGAGGAGATCGTCGCGCGCTTCCACGATCCTGCCGCCGCGACGCGTGCCCGCGAGAACTTCATCGCGCGCTTCTCGCAGAAGACACTGCCCACCGACCTGCCGCTGCAGTTCCTGTCGGGCGCCGATGCGGGCGGCCTGAGGCTCGCTGCGGCGTTGAAGGAAGCCGGCCTCGCGGCCAGCAATTCCGAGGCAAACCGCAAGATCGCCGAAGGCGCGGTCAAGGTGGACGGGACGAAGACCACCGACCGCGAGGCCCGGCTATCCGTGGGCTCCGAGCACATCCTGCAGCTGGGTCCGCGGCGCTTTGCCCGCGTGCAGGTTTCCCCGCCGTAAGCCGGGAGCACGAATCGCCCCGATCCTGTCCTGCCGTCAGGGGCTGGCCAGTCAGGTGGCTGGCCAGATCGTGCGGCCCTCCTTGATCGTCTCCAGCACCTTCACGTCCTTGATCGCCGCAGCCTCGACCTTCAGCGGATTCCTGTCGAGGATCACGAGGTCGGCGATCTTGCCCGCCTCGAGCGTGCCGCGACGGTCCTGCTCGCCATACTGCTCTGCGGCCCAGATCGTCATGGCCTTGAGGCCCTCCAGCGCCGTGATCCGCTGGTCCGGTCCGATTTCGGCCCCGCCGCGCGACACGCGATTCACCGCAGACCACAGCATGAACATCTGGTCGAGCGGTGCCACGACGAAATCCGTGTGGTTCGTGGGCCGCAGGCCCGCGTCGATCGCATCGCGCATCGGGCTGATGTACGCCGCCTGCGCCGGGCCCCTGTTGGCCAGGTGCGCCTCGGCGAAGTAGTAGGTATGCAGTGTGTAGAACGACGGACGGATCCGGTACTCGACGAACTTCGGGATCTGGTCCTTGCGCAGGAACTGGGCATGGATCGCCGTGACGTTGCGCTCCCTGGCAAGGTCTCCGCCCGCCGCGAACTGGTGTGCGGCCAGCAGTGAATCGATCGCCGCATCACCGTTGGCGTGGAAGAGCACCGGGACGTCGAGGTCGTACACCTTCCTGAGGGCACCGTTGATGATGTCCTGTGAGGCCGCCAGCGAACCCTTCCAGTTCTTCTCGCCGCCCGGGCCGCCCGTCAGGTAGGGCGTGGTGAAGGCCGCGGTGCGCCCCT
This sequence comes from uncultured Pseudomonadota bacterium, assembly GCA_963785055.1. GTDB lineage: Bacteria > Pseudomonadota > Gammaproteobacteria > Steroidobacterales > Steroidobacteraceae > ZC4RG30. The sequence continues at coordinate 228,936 of CAWATT010000004.1, read as the reverse complement.
GCGGCGAGCCGTCGATCGAGATCTTGACGCCTCCGATCCTGAAGTGGTTCTCGTACTTCCCCCACTCGGAAACGGGGAACTCGGCAAGGATGTTGTCCAGGTCCGTGATGAACGGGTAGGCCACCACGTCGATGACGTTGGCCCCGGCATCGGTGGCACGCTTGATCGTCTGCAGCTGCGAGAGGTAGGTCGCGCCCTCGTGCGCGAGCGTGATGCCCGCCTCCGCGTAGAGCATCTGGCCAGCCTTCGACCACTCGATCTCCTGCTGCGGCGTCATCGGCTCCTGCACCGACATGACGGGCAGGAACGCCATCTCCATGATCAGGCCCCAGGGCTCGTTCGTACCGGGCTTGCGGACGATCACGCCACCTTCCGGCGTCTTCGTGGCGGCACTGAACCCGTATTTCTGCAGCGCCAGGCTGTTCAGGACCGCACCGTGCATGGAGACGTGGTCGACGCGCACCGGGTTGTCGGGGAATGCCGCGTCCAGGTCATCCCGGTTCAGCAGGCGGCCGCCGGGCATGACGGTATCGTCATAGCCGTAGCCCATGATCATCTCGCCCTTGGGGATGTTGCGCCCGGCGGCGAACCGCTTCAGCTCTGCGATGATGCTGTCGACATCCTTCCCGGGCCCGGACGGCGGTGCATACAGCTTGGCCTGGTTGGCCACCAGCAGCGAGTTGATGTAGTGCCCGTGCGCGTCGATGAACGCGGGCAGCATCGCCTTGCCGGCGAGGTCCACCACCTTCGTCGCGGTGCCCTTGTTGGCCTTTTCGATTTCCGCGCGGCTGCCGACGGCCAGGATGTTTCCATCCTTGACGGCCAGCGCCTCGGCAGAGGGCATCGCATCGCTGATCGTGACGATGTCGCCGCCAACGTAGATCGTGTCGGCCACCGCCGCGGCGTCGATGGTGGCGGGTCTTTTCGCGCAGGCCGACAGGCCAAGCGCGACACCAAGGGCCAGGGTCGCGACACGGATTGCCGGATACGGCCATTCCGCCACCCACGCGCCCTCCCTTTCTGGACAAACTTCATCGATTCCTCCCGAAAACCCTGTTGCTGGACCGGACTTGATCTAATTCGCCGTTCGCGTGCCCATGATGTCCTCACCGGGAACCAGGAAGGCCGCCGTGTTCGCCTGCTCCAGCAACCCGGGCCGTGCCGTATCCGGCCCAGTGACTAATCAGGTTCGCGAGGTTTGCAATCGCTGCGGCAGAAGCCTGCGCATCCTGTGCATCCCGCGCTCGCGGCGCTCCTGGAGGGCGCAGGTGGATCCGGCAGGCAGGGCGGCGAATCCTGTCCTGGCAGGCAGTTTCCGTCGCGTTATCAAGGGTCTTTTCGTCCACCTGTGAGGCCATTGACAGCCTCTTTTCGGGGGCTATACTGCGCGCCCTCTCCAAGCACTGCGCCGCACAAATCGCGCGGCCGCGGTGTCC
>CAWATT010000004.1:0-222500 GCA_963785055.1 uncultured Pseudomonadota bacterium | reverse complement strand
AGCTATGTACGGACGGGATAACCGCTGAAGGCATCTAAGCGGGAAGCCCCCCCCAAGACTAGATCTCCCTGAGGACTTGATCCTCCTGAAGGGCCCAAGAAGACTACTTGGTTGATAGGCTGGGTGTGTAAGCACAGCAATGTGCTCAGCTAACCAGTACTAATTGCCCGTGAGGCTTGACCATATAACCTCAAGCGGTTTTGCTTGGGGTCGCATCAGCGACTAAGCGCGATTCACATACTCGAACGCGACAGGCGTCGAAACAAAACTCTCCGGATACCCTTTTGCCTGACGGCATTAGCGAACGGGAACCACCCGATCCCATTTCGAACTCGGAAGTGAAAACGTTCTGCGCCGATGGTAGTTTGGCTTTAGCCATGCGAGAGTAGGTCACTGTCAGGCTCTTACCAGGAAGCCCCGGTCACGAAAGTGGCCGGGGCTTTCGCTTTTGCGCGAGGCATACTGGGCCAGTGCCGTGCACTGGATGAAACCCATGGCCAGTTCTTCCCGACGGATCCTGCCGCTGGTGTTGCTCTGCGGCCTGGCGCTGCAGGACGGCGCGGCAGCGGCCGGCGCGGCCAACGAAGGCGGCACGCCGCCGCCAGGCGAGTCGGTCGCGGATCTCGACGAAGTCGCCGTCATCGGCAAGTCGCTGCGCAAGCTGCAGCGTGAGGTGATCGAGGCCGAGGACCGTTTCTACGGGCGTTTCAACACGCTCAACACCAGGGACGAATTCGACATCCACTGCCAGATGGACAAGGCCACGGGCACGCGCGTCCCGAAGCGCCAGTGTCGCATCCGGTTCCTGGCGGATGCGGCGGCGATGGATGGCCAGGAGTTCCTCCGGGGCCTGACCAGTGCTGCTGCTGCGCCCGGGGTGAATACGCCCCTCGCTGCGCTGCAGCCACAGTGGTTGCAGCGGCGCGAGGAATACCGGCAGACGGCCAGGGCGTTGCTTGAGAAGGATCCGGAACTGATGGCGCTGGCCGCCGAATGGACGCGGCTGCAGGAGCAATACGACCGCGTGCGCAAGAAGCGCCACAAGGACGGGATCGTCCAGTTCTGAGGGGCGATCGGCCCGGGAAGGACGGCATCCGCCATCAGGAAGCCCGTCGATCCTCCGGCTTCTCCGGCCAGCGGCTGGTCAGGCATACTTTTCCTGCGGGACCAAACTGGAGACGGGGGAATCGTGAAAGCCGGAAGACCGGTAAGGCCAATGGCGGTCGTGCTTCTCGCCGTCGCCGCAATGCATTGGACCGTAGCCGGCGTTGCCGCAGGGCAGGACTCGAACCGGGCGCTGCTGCCCGGCGAATCGGTAACCGAGCTGGAGCAGGTCGATGTCATCGGCAAGAAGCTTCAACAGATGCGGCACGAGCTGATCGCGGCACAGGATCGTTTCTACGCGCACTTCAACGAGCTGAACACCAACGACGACTTCGATATCCACTGCACGATGCACGCGCCCGTTGGCACCGGCATCAGGCAGAGGCAATGCCGCCTGGAGTTCCTGCGGGAAGCGGCGGCGGAGCAGGGCCAGAATTTCTTCCTCGGACTCACCAGCGATCCCCCGACCATTACGCGCTCACACGTTCCCGCCCAGACGCAGTGGTACGCGCGCAGCGACGAGTATCGGGAGACCGTCAAGGCCTTGCTCGAGACCAGCCCGGAGCTGCAGGAACTCGCCCTCACATGGCAGCGCCTGCAGGAGCAGTACGACGCGGCCCGCAAGCGGCGCCTTGAGGGGCGCCGGATGCTGATCGAGTAGCCCGGATGGGGAGTGCGCGCACCAGGTGGTGGTCTGTGGCCATTGTGCTGGCTCCATTTGTCGTGAGAGCCGCCGCTGCTGCAGAGGAACTGGACGAAGTCCGGGTGCTGGGGCGCAAGCTCTGGCAGATGCGCGAGGAGATCTTCGAGGCCGAGGACCGTTACTACGCGCTCTACAATGAGCTCAACAAGGACAGGGATTTCGACGTGTCGTGCGTGATGTCGGGAACGCACATGAAGCAGCGATACTGCCGGGCCCGGTTCTTCATTGATGCACAGACCGACCAGGCCCAGGACATGCTGCGGGGACGTGTTGCGGTGCCGCCGGAACTGGTTCAGATGCAGCGCCAGGTGACTATCGCAAGGCCGCGACGGCGGTGCTGGAATCCAGCCCGGAGCTGCGACGCCTGGCGAGCGAACTCATCGACATGAAGCAGCGGTACGCGCAGGCGCGCGAGGAACGGTTCAAGGAACGGTGGATCGAGTGGTCGGTACCCTAGAGGGAGATGTATGGCGGAGAGGTTTCTGGTGATGCCTGGTGTCCTGGCGCTGGCGGCGACGGCTTTGCTGCAGGGAGCCGGAAGCGCGGCCGCCCAGGTTGATTCCAGCTCCAGCCGGCCATGTCGGTGCCCGGCGAGCAGACCATGGAACTGGAAGAGGTCGAGGTCATCGGCAAGAAGCTCCACCAGCTGCAGAGCGAGCTCGTCGAGACCCAGGACCGCTTCTACGCCCTCTACAACAAGCTCAACACCAACGACGATTTCGATATCCACTGCACGATGCATGCGCCCATCGGCACGCGGATCGAGAAGCGGCAGTGCCGGCTGGAATTCCTGCGGGAGGCGACGGCTGCCGAAGGGCAGAATTTCTTCCTCGGGCGTGGCGCAACTGCAGGAATATCCCCGCAGACGCTCTGGTTCACGCGCGAGGATGAATATCGAAAGACGATTAAAGCGGTGCTCGAGACCCATCCCGAGCTGATCGAGCTGGCGGAAGAGTGGCAGCGGCGGCAGACTCGATACGAGAATGCACGCAAGGAGCGACTCGAGGGTCGCCTGGTTCTGTTCGAGTAGGGCAGGGAGAAGTGGTGATGCGCATGCTGAGGATCCTGGTTGTCGGCTGGGTGGCCCTGTCCGGGGCGTTGGCCTTGGCCCAGGCGCCCGCCATTGGCCCGTTGCCGACGGCGATTGCCGGCCGCCTGTCGGAGCTGGCCACCGAGGAGACACCGAACGTACGCGAGGATTCCATCGCCGCGTTCGCGATGATCGAAACCTTCTATGCGCGGCGCGGCTTCGAGCCGGCCTGGTCGGATCCGGCGCGAGCGCAGGTGCTGATCAATGCCGTGCGCGACAGCGCGGATGACGGGCTCTCTCCCGGCGACTACCACTTTTCAAGCCTGGTGCGCATGGCCAACGAGGTGGCGCAGCCCGGTGCGACGGACTTCCAGCGTGCGGAGTTCGATATCCTGATGACGGACGCGGCGATCCGCCTCGGCTACCACCTGTGGTTCGGCAAGGTCGATCCGACCACGTTCGATCCGGGCTGGAACATGGCGCGGCGCGTCCCCGGCTTCGACCCGGTCGTGGAGATCGAGAAGGCGCTGTCCTCGCCCGACCTGGCGGCAAGGATCCTCGAGCATCGCCCCGACCAGCCGCTCTATGCCGCGCTGAAGCGGGAACTCGCGCGCTTCAACACGATAGCGCTGCGCGGCGGCTGGGAAGCCATTCCGGCGGGCCCTTCGCTGAAGCCCGGCGCTGACGATCCGCGGGTTCCGGCACTGCGCGCAAGGCTGGTTGCGACGGGTGAACTCACCGAGGCCGCGGCGGCTGGAGCCGCCGGCTCCACGCTATACGACGAAGCGCTTGAGCTGGCCGTGCGCGAGTTCCAGCGGCGCATGGGCATGACCGCCGATGGGGTTGTCGGGCCCGGTACGCTGGCGGAGCTCAACGTGACGGTGGAGCAGCGCATACGCCAGCTGCGCGTCAACCTGGATCGCGGCCGGGTCCTGCTGTACGACCTTCCGCCGGAGTTCGTGGTGGTGAACATTGCCTCGCAGGAAGTGCACATGGCCCGGGAGGGCAAGCTGGTCTGGACGAGCCGTGCACAGGTCGGCAAGCAGTACCGGCAGACTCCGGAGTACCGCTCGGCGATCAACTACCTGGTCCTCAACCCGACCTGGACCGTGCCGCCCGGGATCATCCGCAACGACATCCTGCCGGCGGCGAAGCGTGACCCGATGTCGATCACGCGCAAGGGCCTGCGCGTGATCGACAGCTCGGGCCGTGAGGTTTCGCCGACGTCAGTGGACTGGTCGCGCTTCAACAGCGGCAACATCCCCTACACGTTGCGCCAGGATCCCGGCCCCACCAACGCACTGGGCCGCGTGAAATTCATGTTCCCGAACCCGCATGCGGTCTACCTGCACGACACGCCATCGCGCGCGGCGTTCGAGCTCGATACGCGTACCACCAGCTCGGGCTGCGTGCGTGTCGAGAAGCCCTTCGATCTGGCCGAGCGCCTGCTGAACGATCCGGTGAAATGGAGTCGCGCCAATATCGACGCGGCCGTGGCGTCGGGAACGCTGCAGAACGTCACGCTGGCCAAGCCGGTGCCGGTGCTTCTGGCCTACTGGACGGCCTGGGTGGATGCAGGCGGCGCGCTGCACTTCCGGCCCGACGTCTATGGACGCGACGCCAAGTGGTCCAAGGCGCTGGATGCGCCCTTCAGATTCCGGCGCGAGCCGCTGGGCTGACCGCGGTACCCGCTGGAAATCAGTAGCCGCGCGCCAGGTCCACGACCGACAGCATCGGTTCGCCTGCCGCATAGCGGCGCATGTTTTCCCGGGCCACGGTCCATCGGGCTTCGCCCGGCAGGTCCGAGCTCGAGGAAATGTGCGGAGTGATCAGCACGCGAGGTGACTTCCACAGCGGGTGGTCGGCAGGCAGCGGCTCCGGTTCGGTGACGTCGAGGCCTGCCCCGGCGAGCCTTCCGGCGTTAAGCGCCGCCACGAGATCGGCGGTGACCACGCTGGCACCGCGCGCGATGTTGATGAAATAGGCACTGGGCTTCAGCACATCGAAGAACTGCGCATTGAAGAGCCCGGTTGTCTCCGGCGTGAGCGGCAACGCGCAGACGATCACGTCGGCATCCCGGGCGAGCTTCAGCAGTTCATCGGGCTGCCCCACGTAGCGGACGAAGTCCGGCTTGCCGCTGCCGCCCTGGCGCGTGGCGACCACTTCCATGCCCAGGCCCGAGGCCCGTTTCGCGATCTCCGTGCCGATGCCGCCCAGGCCGGCGACCAGCATCGTCTTGCCTTCGAGGAACTGCATGCGAATGCGACCGGCATTGGCGCGGTTCATCACACCCTGGCTGGTGTCGAGCGCGAACCGGTCGAGGCCATGGGCCAGTGCCAGCAGCAGCGCGATCGCGTGCTCGGCGATCACCGGTGAGTCGATGCCGCGCATGTTGGTCATCATCAGTTTCTGGTCGCGCACCGCCGGTACGTCCATGCAGTCCTCGACGCCCGCAGAGAACGAGGCCAGCCAGCGCAGGCGCCGCGCGGCTCCGATGATTTGCGGGTCACAGATCTCGGGATTGAAGCCCATGATCACATCGGCATCCGGCGCTGCCGCCAGCGCTGCGGCGCGATCGCCCACGGAAACGATCTCCACACCCGGGGCCGCGCTGCGCATCGCGTCGGCCCGACCTGCCCAGCCGCGGGTGCCGAACTCCAGCAACAACACCTTGCGCGGTGCGCGCCACAGCGGCGATTCGCTCACTGGCGCGGGCGTGGCCTCGAGGCGGTGGCGCTCGATTACCCGGGTCACTTCGGGTGCAGGCGAGGCAGCGAGGACCGGCAGGCCGATCCCTCCGGTGGCGAACAGGGCGGTCGCCACGGCCGACAGGCGCGCATGTTTCATCGACCGAGTATAGTGTGAAATACGGCCCCGTCAGGAGGCTACAAGGAGGTTGGAAATGGCCGACGATGACTTGCCCGAGCCACCGGCAGACGACAATCCCTACGCCCAGTACCACGTGGTACAGAAGGGCGACACGCTCTCGAAGATCGCCGAGGAGTACTACGGCGACATGATGCTGTACAAGCAGATATTCGAAGCGAACCGGGACATCCTTGAAGACCCGAACAAGATCAAACCAGGCCAGAGACTTCGAATTCCCTAGGAGGTAACACCATGCGCAATAACAAGATACTCGCCGGCATCGCCGCGACCGCTTTCCTGGCCCTTGCGGCCTGTTCGACCCAGAAGGGCCCTGCCACCGAGGCGGTCACTGCTGCTGAAGCGGCGCTAGCGACTGTCCGGGAAGAGGCGTCCCGGTTCCTGCCCAGCGACCTGCAGGGCGTCGAGGCGTCGGTCAGCGCGCTCAAGGCCCAGCTTGCAAGCAAGGACTACAAGTCCGTGCTCGCCAATGCGCCGGCGCTCATGACCAGCATCAACTCGTTGACTGACGCAACCTCAGCCCGCAAGGCTGCTGTTGAGGCGGCCACCGCCGAGTGGAGCACGCTCAGCGCCGACGTGCCGCAGATGGCCGCCGCCATCCAGAGCCGTCTCGACACGCTGGCCAAGTCCAAGCGCCTGCCGAAGAACCTGTCGCAGGCCTCCTATGACTCGGCCAAGGCAGGCTACGAGAGCCTGAAGGGCACCTGGGATGCCGCCAATGCGGCCGCCGCCGCGGGCGACCCGGTCGATGCCGTGGCCAAGGCCAAGGAAGTCCAGAGCAAGGGCAACGAAGTCCTCGCGCTGCTGGGCATGGCCGGCTGAGGACGGCTCTGTAACCGGCCGCTGCGCTTCCGGGCGCAGCGGCCGAGTTCTACTTCGTATCGATGCGCAGCCGCGCCTCACCCGTGACGGGATCGGCGTACTCGCGGTTGTCCTCGCAGACGTACTCGTACATCTTGTAGTCCGGGCGTCGCTGGTAGACCCACTTCCACTTCCAGGGCTCCGTGAGGTATTCCGGATCCTCGACGGTCACGTCGTTCTCGAAGTGGTTGGCATCGATCATGCGCATGCGCTCGTGGATGCGCATCGCGGCCGAATGCGGCGCGTCCCGGAAGCGTACCCGGTCCTTGATGCCAACTGTTTCCACTACGAAGTCGTTGCCTTCCCAGCGGCCGGCGGAGTGACCCCAGAAGCCCGGTTCTGCGTCTTCGACAGCGGGCAGCGTGTCATTGAGATAGATGCGGCGGACCTGGTTGTAGGCTTCCTGGATCACCGTCACCTGGCGCGGCGTCATCAGCACTTCCATTGGAAACATCGCCATCATCATCGCCGGCATGCCGTCGGGAATGCACTCGGTGTAGTGCGTGGCGATCGGCGCGCCGCGCGCATTGGCTTCGCGGATCAACTTCTGCTGGGCATCCCAGGCCGCCTTGAATTCCGGCTTGAGCGGCGGCGGCGGGATCGGATCCGGTGCGGGCACGGATACCGTGGTGGGATCGCGCTGCGCGTCGGTGGCAAGGGGATACCGGTCCCATGTGCCGCTGAAATCCCGTGGGTCGAAGGCCTGAGTGGCTTCCGCAGCTGCTGCCGTTCCTGTCGTGGGTTCGCCCGGCTTCGGCGGGGAGCAGGCGGCAAGTGTCACCAGGGCGCAGGCGGCGACGGCGATGCGGGTCGGGAGAGGGTACTCGGGCATGCAATTCCTCCGGCGGTTCTGTTCAGTCGATCGGAATGTTTGCTGGTCCGGCCGGACCGCCATTGCCAAATTTCCTGCCGTCGGCAAGCTTGACCTGCTTCAACAGCGCGCCCGGTTCGCCGGTGCGCAGCGGAGCGACCACGACAGTGATCGGGTCGCCCTTCTTGATCATGTTGAATTTCCAGCCGATGCGATTGAGGATGCCCGGGTTCGCGCCTTCGATGGTCCACTCGCGAACCTTGCCCTTCGCGTCGGGCGCCTTCAGGTGGATGTACACATGCGGGTTCTGCCAGATGAATTCAGTGACCTCACCCTGCAAGCGGATCTGGTTGTCGCTGTCGAACATGGCGAAAGAATGGTGAGCGAGGGCCGGACCCACAAGGGCCAGGGCCGTGCATGCCAGTACGGCTCGATAGTTCACTAGACGTCCCCCGATGGACATGAGTCTGCTTGTAGCCGGATTCTAGCCGGGTCGGTAGACGCTGCGCAGCAACAGCGGCTTGATCCCGGGCCGGGTGATCGTGCGTGTGACAACCAGCGTGCCATCGGTGCGCAGCACCGCATACGCCTCGAGGTACTCGCGCTTGCGGTCATAGCGCTCGGTGATGGTCAATTTGCCGGGGGTGAGCGCGGTCTTGATTGTCGCGGTGCCGAAGGCGTCGACACGCGCGTGGGGCTCCCCGGGGGAGTAGCGGCGGGCCGTCCGGTCGTCCGCGCCGATGAGGATTTCCTGGCCCGCGAGGGTGATCTGCAGCGTTTCCGGTGGCGTCAGCAGCGCCAGCAGCTGGTTGCGCAGCTGGTCCCGGTCCGGGCGGTCGGTGATCGGGCCCAGTGAATCCCGAAGTTCAGCCTCGGCCGCGGCGTTGAGGCTGTTCGGGTTGTCGTCAGGGCGTCGCTGGCGGGCTTCGCGGTACTCCGCCAGGGCGGCATCCAGCCGTGCCTCCACCGGGTCGCTGGCTGCCGCATCCAGTTGCCAGCGTCCACAGAGCGTGCCGCAGTCGCCCGCCCCGGCAGCCAACGCCGCGCCGGTCGCCAGGCAGAGCAGCCCCAGCATCGTGATGCGCGTGGCCCATCGTGACTTCGCCATATACTGCCCATCCTCGCAGAAATGCGGGTCAATCTTCACGGGTCCGACCAAAAACGGGGGTACTGGCATGTCGATTCGAATTCCCGCATTGGCCTGCGCTGCGGCGCTGGGCCTCATGGCCGCTTCTTCCCTCCTTGCCGCGGCCGATGCCGTCAGCCCGGCGGCCGCAGCGGCCGTATCCGAACCCTCGCGTCCGGAGGCCGACCGGGCCCGCGATGCGGACCGCAAGCCTGCCGAGGTCGTCTCGTTCGCGGGCCTCAAGCCGGGCGACAAGGTCGCGGAAGTGATGCCTGGCGGTGGCTACTTCACCCGCATTTTCAGCAAGGTCGTCGGCGACAAGGGCGTGGTCTTCGCGATGGTGCCGGCACGGGCCCCCAACGCGCCGGCGAATGCGCCGGATTTTGCAGCCGGCGTGAAGGCCATTGCCGCCACGCCGGGCTACGGCAACATCCGCGTCGTTGCGATGGAAGGAGAGAAGTTCGATCCGGTGGATGTCGCCTGGACGTCGCTGAACTACCACGACTTCCACAATCGTCCGAACGCGGACCTCGTGGCCTTCAACAAGAACATCTACAACCTGCTGAAGCCGGGTGGCACCTACATCGTCATCGACCATGCCGCGCAGACTGGTTCGGGCAAGCGCGACACCGGCACGCTGCATCGCATCGACCCGGAGCTGGTCAAGACCGAGGCGGTCGCGGCTGGATTCCAGTACGTCGGCGAGAGCAATGCGCTGCGCAATCCGGCGGACCAGAAGGACAAGGGCGTGCGCGAGGTGCCGCGCGGCAAGTCCGACCAGTTCGTGTACAAGTTCCGCCGGCCGATGTGAGTGAACTCGTCGAATCGTTGCCCGACCTGTTCCACGGGTTGGGCACGATCCGCGTGAAGCGCATGTTCGGAGGGCACGGCGTCTATGCCGACGAGGCGTTCTTCGCCATCGTCGTCGATGACGTGCTTTACCTGAAGGCCGACGAGATCACGGCGCCGCTGTTCCTTGAGCGCAATGCCCAGCGCTTCGAGTACGTGAAGGACGGCAAGGTCTGGAAGATCGCCTACTTCTCGGCACCGGTAGAGGTGCTGGAAGATCCCGAGGAGGCGCTGCGCTGGGGTCGGCTCGCGGTGGACGCTGCACTTCGCAGCCCGCGAGCCCGAAAATCCTAGTGGCTGCGACCGCCGCGGCTCGCCCAGGGGGGCGGGCTGCGCTTGCCCTGATGCCGCACGCTGGCCGCCGCCCTGCGGGCGTGAGGCCGGACGGGCCTGGCCCTGCTGCTGCCGCGGCGCGGACCGATGCTGCCTCGGATCCTGGTGACGCGGCGAGGCCGGGCCCGTATCGAGGATCTCGAACTGCGGCAACGGCTGCGTCGGCACATCCTTGCCGAGCAGGCGCACGATGTCCTTCAGGAACGACGACTCGTCCGGCGAGACCAGCGAGATCGCCATGCCGGTGGAACCCGCGCGCGCGGTGCGGCCGATGCGGTGCACGTAGTCTTCCGGCACGTTCGGCAGCTCGTAGTTCACGACGTACGGCAGTTCCTTGATGTCGAGGCCGCGCGCCGCCACTTCGGTGGCCACCAGCGCGACGATGCGGTTGGCCTTGAAGTCCTCGAGCGCCTTGACGCGCGCGTTCTGGCTCTTGTTGCCGTGGATCGGCGGCGCTGGGAATGCCGGCGCGCTCCAGCTGCTCCGAGAGGCGGTTCGCGCCGTGCTTGGTGCGCGTGAACACCAGCACCTGGTGCCAGTTGCCTTCCTTGATCAGGTGCGCGAGCAGGTGGCGCTTGTGGTCCTTCGGCACGCGGTAGGCGATCTGCTCCACCTTGTCGGCCGTCGGCGTTGCGGCGGCGCCACGTCGATGCTCAGCGGGTTGCGCAGCAGGTTGCTGGCCAGTCCGCGGATGTCGTCGGAGTAGGTGGCCGAGAACATCAGGTTCTGGCGCTGCTTCGGCAGCATCGAGCGGATGCGCTTGATGTCGTGGATGAAGCCCATGTCGAGCATGCGGTCGGCTTCGTCGAGGACGAAGACCTGCACATGGGCGAGTGACAGGGCGTTCTGCTCGGCGAGGTCGAGCAGGCGGCCGGGTGTCGCGACCAGGATGTCGCAGCCATCGCGCAGCTTGTCGATCTGCGGGCGCTCGGTGACGCCGCCGAAGATGACCGACGGTGCGCAGGTCGGTGTACTTGCCGTAGTGGCGCACGCTCTCTGCGACCTGCGCGGCGAGTTCGCGCGTGGGCGTGAGGACCAGCGCGCGCGGATTGCGGCGCGTGGGCGCCGAGGCTCTGCAGCATCGGCAGCACGAAGCCGGCGGTCTTGCCGGTGCCGGTCTGCGCGCCGGCGAGCACGTCGCGGCCGGCGAGCACGGCCGGAATGGCGGCCAGCTGGATGGGGGTGGGCTGCGTGTAACCCTTGTCGGCCACGGCACGCAGCAACTCGGGCTTGAGCCCGAGTTCGGAGAAATTCATGGGATTCCTTGTTTGGGGGTTCTCGGATCGCGATACCGTGAAACCCGGTCATTGAAGTAGACCGGTCGCGACCCGGCAGAACAGACGAACTATACCACATTCCCGGGAGGGCCGCTAAGGGGCCTCGCGGAGCCCCTGTTCAGCCCACGCGACCCTTCTCGATGGAGCGCGCGAAGCCCTGCACGAAATCGGCCACGTGCTTCAACGTCGCGGCATCGCTGATCTCGCCCTTGTCGTCGAGCAGTTCGTGCACCTTCGAGACCGTGACGCGACCTCCCCCGAACAGCGAGACGCCCAGGTGCTTGAACGAGGACAGCCAGGCGTTCTGCGACAGCGCCGTGCCATAGCCGCTCGGCGTCGCACCGAACACGGCGAAGGGCCGGCCGGCGAACACCCTCGAGATGTCCGTATGCGGGCGAGAAAGCCAGTCGATGCCGTTCTTGAGCACGCCCGGAACTCCGCTGTTGTACTCGGGTGTGGCCACCAGCACGCCGTCGGCCGCCATCACGCGCGCCTTGAGTGCCTGCACTGCCGGTGGAATGCCGGTGGCCGTTTCGTCATCCGCGTTGTAGAGCGGAACGCCATCGAGCGTCGCGATCTCGATGGCGATGTCCGGCCCGGCAACTCGCTGCGCCGCGCGCAAAAGGGCTGTATTGAAAGAGCCCTTGCGCAGGCTTCCCGATATGCCGAGCAGTTTCACCATGCTCAGGCCAGCGCCTTGCCGAAGATCGCGAGCTTGCGCGCCCAGGCCCGCTCGGCCTGCACCGGGTCATGCGCCTGCGAATCCGGGGGAACCCAGCCGTGCTGCGCCGGATAGACCTCGATCTCGGCCTGCACCTTGGCCTCGTCGAACGCCTTGCGAAGGATGTTCTTCGACTCCGGGTCGCGCGCGTCGTCGTTCTGCGCGATGGCGACCAGCATGCTGGCCTTCATCTTCGGGATCAGCAGGTGCGGGCTGTCTGGCGTCGGCGGTGTTCAAGCCACCGCCATGGAACGAGGCGCCGGCGCCGACGCGATCCGGGAAGTTGCCGGCCGTGCGGAACACGATCGGGCCGCCCATGCAGTAGCCGGTGGTGCCGATCTTGCGCTTCTTGTCCACCTCGGGACGCGCGTCGAGCCAGGCGATGAATGCCCTTGCGTCGGTCACGTGCGTGGTCGCGTTCAGGCCGCCAGCCAGTTTCATCAGTGATTCGCGCGTGGCCGGATCCTGGAAGTTCGCCTTGGGTGGCGCGGTCGGTGCCTTCTGCACGCGATAGAACGGGTTGACCGTGAGCACCGCGTAGCCGGATTCAGCCAGGCGCTTTCCCATCTGCCGGAACGGGTCGCGCAGGCCGAAGATGTCGGGCCACACCAGCACCGCGGCCGAGGCACCCGAAACCGGGTGCACGAAGTGCGCATCGCAGGTGCCGTCCGGGGTCTTGATCGTGACTTCCGATTCCTTCACCTCCGCGGCGTTGGCCACGGCGGGCAGCATGGCGACGAAGCCCGCGCCCACACCCAGCGCTCCGAACTGGCGCCGGTTGAGTTCGGTTGCCTTCTGCAGGTCTTCCATCGTGTCGTGGTCACACATCGCTGTTCCCCCGGGAAAGTTGATCGTGGAGAGAGGTGGACTCGAGAGCCCCGCCCGATTCTAGACCAGCCGTTCGACCTTGCGCAGCGACGGGAAAAGTTTCATCCACAACAGGGCGACCAGCACCGATCCGGCGCCGCCGACCAGCACGGCGGGCACCGCGCCGATCAGCGCGGCGACCACCCCGCTCTCGAATTCGCCGAGCTGGTTGGAGGCGTTCACGAACAGGAAGTTGACCGCGCTGACGCGGCCGCGCATGTCATCCGGGGTCTGCAGCTGGACCAGCGAGAGGCGGATGACGACGCTGACCTCGTCAGCAGCGCCCATGACCGCCAGCGCCCCGAGGGACAGCCACATGTGCGTGGAGAGCCCGAACAGGATGGTTGCAAGCCCGAAGATGATCACGGCCTGGAACATCCGCAGGCCCACCTTGCTCTGCAGCGGTCGGCGGGCCAGAAGCACCGTGATGACCAGTGCACCGAGGGCGGGCGCCGAGCGCAACAGGCCGAGTCCGAGCGGCCCGGTGTGCAGCACGTCGGCGGCGAAGATCGGCAACAGCGCGGTGGCGCCACCGAGCAGCACCGCAAACAGGTCGAGCGATATCGTCCCGAGGATGGTCGGATTTCGCCATACGAAGCGGACACCGGCGGTCAGCGACTTCCACGTGGGCGAGGAGGTGAGGCCCACATGGCGGCTGATCGGTACCAGGCCGTTGAGCAGTCCCGCCAGCAGCCAGAAGACGGCCGTGGCGGCGTAAGGCGCGCCGGGGGAAACCGCAAAGATGAATCCGCCCAGCGCCGGCCCGCCGATGGTGGCGAACTGCAGGGCACCGCTCGACAACGCAGTGCCCTGTTGCAGCAGTCCTGCGGGCACCACGTTGGGCAGCATCGCTGCTCCGGCCGGGCGCTCGAACGCCGTGGACGCGCCGAAAACGGCCGCGGCCATGTAGATGTGCGCCACGGTGAGCCAATCCGCCATCGTGCCCCAGGCAAGCATCGCCGCGGTTGCCGCCTCGGCCCACTGGCAGATCTGGACCACGCGCTTGCGGTCGAAGCGGTCGGCGACGTGGCCGCCATGGAAGGTGAGCAACGCGGTGGGCAGGAACTGCGCCAGGCCCACGAGGCCCAGGTGCAGTGCGCTGCCGGTCATCTGGTAGACCTGCCAGCCGACGGCGACCGCTACGATCTGCCGCGAGAAGTTCGAGAACAGCCGGCCCCAGAAATAGAGCAGGAACGGACGGTGGCGGAAGAGTTCGGAAGTGTCGGAATGAGCGGCGGGCACCGGCTAAAGTATAGCGACACGGTGCAACGCCAGGATGAGCGGCAATTTCAGGGGTACGACGATGATGAGCGCCAACCGCCCGTCAGGGTTGCTGGGCATCGCGCTGGGCACGTTGTTGCTGGGGGCCTGCGCGACTTCCGGCCTGGGCACGCCGGAGAAGCAGCCGCCCATGCTCGCCGTCGTCAGCAAGGGGCTGCCCGGCGTGCTGATCTTCGATGCGGCCACGGACCGGGAGATTTGCCGCGTCAATCTCGACGTTGCGCCGCATGAAGCCGCGTTCTCGGCCGATGGCCGCCAGTTGTTCGTGCCCATCTACAGTTCTGCGAACATCGGCCAGCCCGGGCCGGATGGCCGTTCGATCGTGTTCCTGCGCACCTCGGACTGCACCATAGAGGCCGAGCTCGACACCGGCAGGTACCTGCGACCGCATTACCTGGAGCGTGGCCGCAGCGGGCTGCTGTATGTGACCGCAGAGCAGGACCAGTCAATCCTCATCGTCGATCCGCGCAAGCGGGCGATAGTCGACACCATCCCGACAGGGTCATCGAACACGCACTTCTTCGCGCTGTCGCCGGACGAGCAGCGCATCTACACCAGCAACATCGCCGACCGCTCGCTGTCGGTGCTCGACGTGCCGGGCCGCAGGCTGCTGCGCACGGTCGATGCCGGGGCCTCGAACCAGCGCATGACGCTGAGCCCGGATGGCAGGTGGTTCGTCACGAATCTCTGGCAGTCGGGCAAGGTGGCCTTCTACCGGACGTCGGATGACCAGCTGGACTTCCATGTCGCGATCGAAGGTGCGCCGTTCGTCTCGCGTTTCTCGCCCGATGGCCGCTGGCTGTACAACATGGGCATCGCGCCGCAGGGTTCGCAGCCTGCCGGCATCCGCGTATGGCGCATCGACACGGCCACGCGCGCGGTGGCGGCAACCAGCGTCGATGCGCTCGGCGTGGGCACGGGCAGCCTGCAGGTGAGCCCGGTGAACGGGCAGGTATACCTCACGGCCTACAGCGGGCAGGTGTCGGTGCTCGACCCGCTCACGCTGAAGCTGCTGCGACAGTTCCCGGCTGCCGACACACCGGACGGGCTGTTCTTCAGCCCATGAGGGTGAGCCGGTATAGTCATACGGGAATATCGGAGGCCGGCCCGGATGAAGGTCGCTGGAACGTGGATTGCAGTGTTTTGGCTGGCGTTGGCCGGGCTTTGTGTCCCGGCCGCGGCAAGCCAGGGTGCGCCCGTGGTCGCCGCGGCTTCCGACCTGCAGTTCGCCCTGGAAGAGGTCGTCACGGCCTTCCGTCGCGACACGGGGCGCGACGTGCGATTGGCATTCGGGTCATCGGGCAACTTCGCGCGCCAGATCGAGCAGGGGGCGCCATTCCAGATGTTCCTTTCGGCCGACGAGCAGTTCGTGTTCGGGCTGGCGGACAAGGGGCTGACGCGGGACCGGGGTGAGCTGTACGCAATCGGCCGCATTGTCCTGTACGCGCCGCAGGGTTCGACGCTTGCGGGCCGGCTCTCCGCGGACGGGTTGCGTGCCGCGCTGTCGGAAGGCGCCCTGAAATGCCTGGCGATCGCCAACCCCGAGCACGCTCCCTACGGGCGGGCAGCCCGCCAGTGGCTGGAGGCCCAGGGTCTCTGGGAGTCCGTGGTGCCGAAACTCGTGTTCGGCGAGAACGCCTCGCAGGCAGCGCAGTTCGCGGCCTCGGGCAACTGCGATGGCGGCATCATTCCTTACTCGCTCGCGCTCGCGAGCCGCATCGGATCCTCGGGAAAGGCCGCGCTGCTGTCTGCGGAAGGACACCAGCCGCTGCGCCAGCGCATGGTGCTGGTGAAGTCCGCGGGTCCCGATGCGGAGCGCTTCTACCAGTACATGCAGGGCGAGGCTGCGCGCCACATCATGCGCCGCTACGGATTCGTCCTGCCGGGCGAAGCTCCCTGACCATCACGGGCGGAAACAGCGAGTGGATTGGCAGGCGCTGACACTATCGTTCCGGCTCGCGGGCGCGACCGTGCTGGTGCTGCTGCCGCTCGGCATCTGGCTCGGGCGACTGCTGGCGGTGCGGGAGTTTCGCGGCAAGGGCTTTGTCGAAGCCCTCGTGGCGCTGCCGCTGCTGCTGCCGCCCACGGTGCTGGGCTTCTATCTGTTGATCGCTTTCGGCCGGGGTTCGGCGCCGGGGCGATGGTTCGAGTCTGCCTTCGGGCAGACGCTGGCATTCAGTTTCGAAGGCCTGCTGCTGGCGTCTATCCTCATCAACATCCCGTTCATGGTCCAGCCGGTGCAGCGCTCCTTCGAGGCTATCCCGCGCGATATCCGCGAGGCAGCGGCCTGCTGCGGCATGAGCCGCAGGACCATCTTCACGCGCGTGGAGCTGCCGCTCGCGTGGCCCGGCATCATGACGGGGCTGGTGCTGGCCTTCGCCCATACCATCGGCGAGTTCGGCGTGGTGCTGATGGTCGGTGGTGCGATTCCCGGCGAGACGAAGACCATCGCGATTTCCATCTACGACCGCGTCCAGGCTTTCGACTACCAGGCGGCTGCAGTGATGGCGGCGACGCTGCTGGCGATCACGCTGGTGGCGCTCGGCGTCACCAATACACTCGTGCGTCGCATCGGTCGGCACAATGACTGAGCGTGAGGCCGGCCTCAGGGTGGACATCGACCAGCGGCGGCCAAGCGCGTTGCAGGTCAGGCTCGACTGCCCGCCGGGGCAGACGCTCGCGCTGTTCGGTCCATCGGGCAGTGGCAAGACTTCCGCGTTGCGGGCAGTTGCCGGACTGAACACGCCGCACTCGGGTCACATCGAAGTGGACGGCGTGCCGTGGTTCGATTCGACGCGGGGCATCTGCCTGCCGCCCCAGGCCCGCTCCGTGGGCTACGTTTTCCAGGAGTACGCGCTGTTCCCGCACATGACCGTGCTCGAGAACATCTGCAGTGCCATGGGTCACGTGGCTGCCCGGGAGCGCTCCTTGCGTGCCCGCGCGTTGCTAGGAAAGGTCCACCTCGGCGGCCTTGAGCAGCGCCGACCGTCGCAGCTGTCCGGCGGACAGCGACAACGCGTTGCGCTGGCGCGGGCCCTGGCCCGCGAGCCACGCGTGCTGCTGCTGGACGAGCCTTTCTCCGCGGTGGATGCACCGGTGCGCAAGGCGCTGTACCAGGAGCTGGTCGAGGTGCGTCGCAGCCTCGATGTGCCGATGCTGCTCGTCACGCACGACTACCAGGAAGTGCTGAGGTTCGCGGACTCGGTGGCGATCCTGGACAGCGGCAGGCTGGTCGCCCAGGGCACCATCGGCGAGATCAGCCGGCGCACGGACCTGCCGCTCCTTCAGGCCCTGGGCGAGCCTGCATCGGCCTTCGATGCGAAGGTGAGCGCCATTCATGCGGATCGCGGACTCATCGAGCTTGAGCTCGGCGCGCAGCGGTTGCTCGCGCCCTATGTGGACCTGCCCACCGGAACGCGCGTGAGGGTGCGCGTTGCAGCCCGTGACGTGGTGCTGGCCAGGCGCCCGGTCGCCGAGCTGAGCATCCACAACCAGTTGCGCGGCACGGTATTGGACACCGGGACTGCCACCGCGGGCGCGACCGCGACCGTGGTCATCTCGGTCGAGGGCGTTACGCTGCTGGCGCATGTGACGCGCGATGCCGTGCGCCAGCTGTCACTGCAGGATGGTGGCCCCGTGTGCGTGCTGATCAAGTCGGTGGCAATCGATGCGATCGAGCGCCCGATCGCCGCGGCCGCGGCGCACGATCAACGGCCCGTGTAGCCCTTTGCCACGTACGCGGACAGCGCGGCCAGTTCCGCGTCGGTGATCTCGGTCTTGCGGAAGGCGTGCCATCGACAGCACGCCCTGGCGCACGAACACGCGACACGGCCTCGTGGCGCCAGGTCCGTGCGCTCGAGCAACACGGCCGGCACCTTGCCGCCGTACTTCACCTGCAGCGACTCGGTGCCGGGGTTGCCGCGGCCAGCCGCGTGGCAGTGCACGCACCAGCGCTGGTAGACCGCTTCACCCGAGGCCGCGGCGACCGGCGCCGCCCAGCGGCTGCGACAGCCTGCACGCCCAGCGCGAGCGCAACGGCTGCTGCAGATCCAGATGGCAACGCGCTTCATCATCCCTTCCTCAGGTGCTTCGGCCACACGCCATAGCGACCCGGCGAGAGGATGCCGTTGGGATCCACCGCATCCTTGATCGTCTCGCGCAGGCGCGTCAGCGCACGGTTGTTGAACGAGTAGGTCTTCGCACATTCGTCCTGGAAGCCTGCCGGCGCACGGTACTCCGCCCAGCCGCGCGCCGCAGCCAGTGCCACCCACTTGCTGAACGCAGCGCGCATCTTCGCGTTCATGCACCTTGTCGCGCCCGATCGGGAACATGATCATCGCGACCATCGAGCGTTCCCAGTTGGTCATGAAGATCGGGCCCACGAAGCGCAGCGTTCCGCCTTCGGAGACCTCCGCGAGGTTCTCCGTGTAGAAGCGCGAATACTCCAGCACCGCCTCGCCGGTGCGCGGAATGATGGGCGAGAAGCCGATGTGTCCGCCAGGCGGCGCGGGGTTGGCCGGATTGCGGCCCAGCATCGCGAAGGTGGAGAGATCGGGCACGCCGAAATTGACCTTGCGCACGCGGTTCAGCGTGGCCGCATCCAGCGGCGTACGGAACAGCTCGCCCTCGGTGAACCGAGCGCCGGGAATCTTCGAGAACTGCTCCCGCACGTATTCCATCTTTGCGCGCACGACTCTTTTCCGGGCCGTACATCGGTGCCTGCATGGTCCAGGCCGCCGCGCCGGGCGCCTGGGGCATGCCCGGCAGCACGCCGAACAGTCTGCGTCGAGCCGTTCACGACGAGCTGGTTCTCGAGCAGGTTCAGCGTGTCGAGCAGCGGGACGATGTCTTCCGTGCGCGAACACCTGGATGGTCGAACTCTGCAGTGCCTCGGGCCGCGGCATCAGGTAGAAGCCCATCTTCGTGACCACGCCCATGTTGCCCTGCCGGAACAGGCCGTCGACCCACGGCCCGTATCCCCACTTGTTGTGCTGCCAGGACTTCGAGTCCGGCAGCGCGCCCATGCCGGTGCGCACGACTTCGCCATTGGCGAGCACCACTTCCATGCCGCAGTGGGCGCCGAAGTGATCGCGGAATGGATAGGCGGTCCAGCCGCCGCCGCCGTCGAGCGCATTGCCGATCACGCTGCCCCAGCCCGGATCCGGCGGATCGACCCACACGTCGAGCTTGCGCTCCTGTGATATGGTCGTACAGGTCGAAGTAGTTCACGCCCGGCTCGACCAGTGCGTAGGCGTTCGTCTCGTTCACCTCCAGCACGCGGTTCATGCGCTTCAGGTCGAGCACGACGCTGCCGGAATAGACCGGCGCCGAGCCGCCGTAGGCGAGGTTGCGACCGGTGGAGATCGCGTAGAGCGGGATGCGATACTGGTTCGCCGTGCGCACGACAGCCTGTACCTGCTCGACGGTGGAGGGCGCGACGGCCGCCGAGGCGACGCGCTCTTCCGGTTCGTCCCACCAGGGCGAATACGCGTCGCGATACATCGCGACGTCCTCGGGAGAGCTGAACACCCAGTCAGCGCCCACGGCGTCGCGCCAGGCGCGCAGTGCGGCTTCAAAAGTCGAAGCGCTGACATTCGGGGGCAGGGCCATCTCTTGCTCCTTGGGGACTTCAGGCGGGGGCGATGATCCAGGACGTCAGCAGCGTTGCGCCTGCGGGCATCGACGGCTCGAGCGCTGCCACGCTTGGACCCGACCGCTCGCGCACGCCGCTGGCGCGGTGTGCGGCCACTGCGTCGGCAAGGCGGCCAGGCCACAGCGGGCCCAGGCGGCGAAGCTCCGTGGCACCGAGGCCCGCGATCCGCTCGCCGCGCAGCAGATGGTGCTCCGTGCGTCCGCCTCTCAGGACGATGTGTTCGGCGTGGAACAGCACGCGCAGGCCTGACAGAGCGGAGAGCTGCTCAAGACAGAACAGCGCAGAGCGGCTCGTCAGGCCGGCGATGGCCACCGGATGCCGGCGCCAGGCCGGACCGATCTGCTGAAGCCACAGCGAGGTCACGTCGCCATCCGGCACGGTCAGCAATCGCGTCGAATTGCCAGCGGCCAGACGCGCGCCAAACGCGCTGGCCTGGGGCGAGCCGGCTTCGATCAAAATCGCGTTGAGCGCGATCGGGCGCTGCACTTCCATTGCGGGCGCTGCAGACGCTGCGCCCCGGGTTGCAGTGGCGAGGCCGCCCGCGGTCAGCGCCGCAGCCTGCAGGAAATTGCGTCGGTCAGTCATTGCGCCCCCCTTTGATGCTGTCGGCGCACTCGCTGTACGCAGCCTCACCTGCCAGTCGGCTGCTCGTCAAGGCAACCTCGAACTGACCGCTGCGGCCACGGGCTTTCGCTCAGCGAAGCTGGCTGTCCTTGCTGCCGCGCCGGTTATAGCCGGCCACAGGCGTGTCCTTCCGATCCGCTGCTTCCTGGCAGACGATGCACAGTCGCACGCCCGGGAGCGCCGCACGGCGCGCTTCCGGGATGACCTCGCCGCAATCGACACAATGCTCGGCGCCGGGCCCCTGGGGCAGCTGCTCCTTCGCGCGGTTGACGGCGTCCTGCACCGTCGCGTCGATCTGTTCCTGTACGGCGCCGTCGTGCGCCCATCCCGTGGCCATGGCCCAGTTTACCCGTGGCAGGCGGGCGCAGTAGTCTGGGGAACGATGCGATTCCGTCTGCGACATGGGCTGCTACTTGCCGGCGCGCTGCTGGCTGCCGCCACGGTCTTTGCCGAGCGTGAGTTCCGCGTCTATCGCAGCTTCGAGGAGCACGCGGACCACACGGAGCTGCCCCCGGACTGGGACAGGCCGGCAGGTTTCGTGATCGGCCGCCTGATGTACCCGTCAGGCTTTGGTGGCTTCGGGGGCTTCGGTTTCCGCGGCGGTGGTGACTGGCGCAGCGGCGGCACGAGCTGGGCCGTGGATTACCCGAAGGGCGACCGCTACTACGCGAGCATCCTGCGCCGACTGACGACGATCGACGTGCGCTCGGTCGAGCAACCCGTGAACCTTGAAGATGGCGACGATGTCTTCGACTGGCCCTACCTGATCGTCGGGCTGGCAGGCTATTGGGATCTCAGCGACGAGATGGTGGTGAAGCTGCGCGAGTACCTGCTGCGGGGCGGCTTCCTGTTCTGCGACAGCTTCTTTGGCAACGGGCAGTGGGAGGGCTTCGCCGAAGGCATGCGCCGCATCTTCCCGGATCGCCAGATCATCGACCTGCCCGACGATCATCCGCTGTTCCACACCGTGTACGACCTCGACGCGAAGGGCCAGGTCCCCAACATGAATTCACTGCTGGGCGGTGGAAGCGGATATCTCTCGGGCGGTGCGCAGCCGCACTGGCGCGCGATCCTCGATGACAACGGGCGCGTGATGGTCGCCATCGCGTTCAACAACGACGTGAGCGACTCGTTCCAGTGGGCGGATGACCCGGAGTATCCGGCGGAGTCGGCGTCGCTGGGGCTGCGCATGGGCGTGAACTTCGCGGTGTACGCGCTGACGCACTGAACGCCGAGCCATGCCAAGGGTACTGGTCGTCGAGGATGAGGTCGCGATCGCTGACACGCTGTTGTTCGCGCTCGGCAACGAAGGGTTCGAGACGCGCTGGACGCGGCTGGCAGGCGAGGCCCTCGTGATACTGCGGGCGGAGCCGGTCGACCTGGTCATCCTCGACGTGGGTCTGCCGGACATGACCGGCTTCGAAGCCTGCAAGGCCTTGCGGCAATTCTCCACCGTTCCGGTGATGTTCCTCACGGCGCGGGCCGGAGAGGTCGATCGCGTGGTCGGCCTGGAGATCGGCGCGGACGACTACGTGGTGAAGCCCTTCAGTCCGCGCGAGGTGGTTGCGCGTGTCCGGGCAATCCTGAAGCGCAGCATCAGCCCCCGTGGTGGCGCGACGGCTGGCGTCAGTACTGCACGCGGTCCTTCGGTAGTTGCAGCGGAATTCCATGTCGATGCCACGCGGGCGCTGATCGAGTTCCTCGGCCATGCGCTTTCGCTCACGCCGCACGAATTCCAGCTGCTGCAGAAGCTGGTTTCCCAGCCGCAGCGCGTGTGGAGCCGCGAGCAACTGCTGGCCGCAATCGGCCAGCCAGCCGACGTCGGCTACGAACGCAACGTGGACGGGTACATCAAGAGCCTGCGGGCGAAGCTGCGCGAGGTCGATGCGAGTCGCGAACCCATCCAGACGCATCGCGGTTTTGGCTACAGCTACCAGCCCGGTGGCCGGAGCGTGTGATGCGGCGCCTGTCGCTGACGTCGCGGCTGTTCATCGTCTACGCGCTGTTCGTCGTGCTGTCGGGCTGGTTCGTGCTGCGCCTCGTGTTCGAGGAGGTGAAGCCCGCCGTGCGCCAGTCGACGGAGGAGACGCTGGTCGACAGCGCGAATCTGCTCGCCGAGATCGTCCGCGAGGATCTCGTCGCCGGCCAGCTCGCCCAGGGCGAGCTGGCGAGGGTCCTGGAAACCTACGGCAAGCGGCAGCCCGGGGCCCAGATCTGGGGCATCCGCAAGGACGAAGTCACGCACCGCATCTATGTCACCGACGCGCGCGGTATCGTGCTGCTGGATTCGTCGGGCAAGGACGTTGGCGCGGACTATTCGCGCTGGAATGATGTCTACCTGACGCTGCGCGGGAGCTACGGCGCGCGCTCCACCGAGACGGTGCCCGGGGACGAGCGCTCCACGGTGATGCATGTCGCCGCGCCGGTGCGGGATGGTGACCGCATCGTCGGCGTCGTCACGGTGGCCAAGCCCAACTACAGCGTGCAACCCTTCATCGAGCGGGCGGAAAGACGGCTCATGGGCTTTGCCGTGCTGTTGATGGCGGCAGGCCTTGCGGCAGGCGCGGCGCTGAGCTGGTGGCTGAGCCGCTCGATCCGCCGCCTGACCCATTTCGCCGATGCGGTGACTGCGGGGGAGCGTCCTGCGGTGCCAGCGCTGCCCGGCCACGAACTGGATCGGCTGGCGCGGGCGCTGGACACCATGCGCGACAGGCTCGAAGGCAAGGCCTATGTGGAGCGTTATGTGCAGACCCTGACGCACGAGCTGAAGAGCCCGCTCGCGGCCATCCAGGGTGCGTCCGAACTCCTGCGCCAGGATCTCCCTGCGGACCAGCGGCGACGTTTCCTCGACAACATCGACATCGAGGCTGCGCGCCTGCATTCCCTCAGCGAGCGGTTGCTGCACCTGGCGCAGATCGAGCAACGGCGTGGGCTCGATGAACCGGAGACCGTGCCGGTGGACGGGCTCGTGGCCGGGTTGCTGGAGGAGTTTGCGCCTCGATCCGAGCGGGGAGGAATCAGTGTCTCGACGACCATCTCGCCCGCGCTGGCGGTGACCGGCGAGCGCTTCCTCATCCGGCAGGCGCTGGCCAACCTGCTCGACAACGCGATCGATTTCACGCCGGCGGGAGGCGACATCCGGATCGAGGCAGCCCTGGAGGCAGGTGGCAGTCCATCGCAGGTGGCGATCCGCGTGTTCAACGAAGGGGAGGCCATTCCGGACTACGCGCTGCCGCGCGTGACCGAGCGGTTCTATTCGCTGCCGCGCCCCGCCACCGGGCGCAAGAGCACCGGGCTCGGCCTCAATTTCGTGCAGGAAGTGGCGGACCTGCATGGCGGGCGGTTCGAAATCGGCAACCGGAAGGGCGGGGTGCAGGCCACGCTCTGGCTTCCCCACGCAATCTCCACCTGATCTCCACGCAGATTCCACGGGGCTTCCACACGCAGGCGTGAGGATGTCCCACATGAACCTAAGACTGTTCTTCAAGATCGGCACGATCGCCCTGCTGCTCGTGGTGCTGATGGTGCCGATGGTGCGCATCGTCGGGTTGATCCACGAGCGCCAGGCGCTGCGCGACAGCGTGGTACAGGAGATCTCGCGCAGCGCCGGCTATTCCCAGGCCATCACCGGGCCGATACTGGTCGTTCCCTTCACGCGCACCGTGCGCGAATGGAATGACACGCCCGACGGTGGGCGTCGCGAGGTGTTCCGCAACGTCTCGGGCAGGCTGCACCTGCTGCCGGGCGATTTCACGCTGGACGGGACGCTGGTCACCAGCGAGCGCAATCGCGGGATCTATCGCGCGCGGATATTCGCGGCGTCGAACACGCTGCGCGCGGTGTTCGAGATCCCCGCCCACTACGGGCTGCCGGACAATGCCGACGGCTACGAGTTCGGGATGCCGCTGCTTTCGGTAGGCATCAGTGACATCCGCGGCATCGGCAACGGCCTCTCGCTGCAGAGCGGCGGGCAACGCGTGGACTTTGAACCGGGCTCGGGCACGCCGGTGCTGGCGTCGGGCGTGCACGCGCCGTTGGGCGCACGGGACCCGGCGGCACCGCAGCGACTGGAGTTGGAAATCCAGCTGGAGCTGCAGGGCACGGGCAGTTTCTCCGTCACGCCCGTGGGACGCGAGTCGCGCGTGATGCTGAAATCGGACTGGCCACACCCGGCCTTCATCGGCGAGTTCCTGCCGCGCGAGCGCGAGATCACGGCGGAGGGGTTCACTGCGAACTGGCAGACGTCATTCTTCGCCACCAACCTGGAGGATGCGCTGGCGGCCTGCGCCGGAGCGGAGGGCAACGGTGGCGGCGACTGCAAGGCGCTGGGCCTGCGCCAGTTCGGCGTCGACTTCGTCGATCCCGTCGACCAGTACCTGAAGAGCGAGCGTGCCGCCAAGTACTCCTTCCTGTTCATCGGCCTGACCTTCGCCGCGTTCTTCCTGTTCGAGGTGCTGCGACGCTACAGCCTGCATCCGGTGCACTACGGCCTGGTCGGACTGTCGCTGGCGGTGTTCTTCCTGCTGCTGATCGCGCTGGCCGAGCACCTGGGCTTCGCGCTGGCGTACCTCGTGGCCGCCAGCGCCTCGGTCTTGCTGAACGCGTACTACCTCAGCCACGTGCTGCAGAGTCCTGCGCAAGGTGTCGGATTCGGCGTGGCGCTCGCCGCGCTCTACGGCCTGCTCTATGGAATCCTGCTTTCCGAGGATTACGCGCTGCTGATGGGGTCGATGCTGGTGTTCGGGCTGCTCGCGGCGGTGATGGTGCTGACGCGTCGCGTGAGCTGGAGCAACTGGGAGGCAAGCAAATGAACCGTCTGCACACGTCTGAACCCGCGGCGCTGGCCCGGGCCCTCGTCGTCGGCCTGTACGCCTGGCTTGTGGCGTCCTTTGGCCTGGCTGCTCGACCAGTATGCCCGCCTGCTTCCCGACGACCGAGGCCTTCGGCGGGTGCGGATCGGGCGTGGGCTGTCCTGGAATTCGCGGGCGACGAGGAATCTGCTTGCCGCGAGCCTGGTGACCGTACTCGTCGTGCCCTTCGCGGCACTCCTCATCCTTGCGCCCCTGTCACAGCAGTCGTCGGTAACGGGAAGCGCCATCCGACTTTCGATCTTCGGTGTTGCCTCGGTGCTCGCTTTCGCGGGCTTCCGGGCTAGTCCGGCCATGAGCCACAGCCCCGCGGCGATCAGCAGGACACCGGCACCCCGCGAGAGCCACCGCGTTCGCGGCAGCAGCTTCTCCAGCAGCACGAAGACCATGATCGCGGCGATCCACAGCACGTTCATGATGCCGACGACGAACAGCAGCGCCATCAGCGCCCAGCAGCAGCCGACGCAGAAGAGCCCGTGCACGAAGCCCAGGCGCAATGACGGCAGGGCCCGGGGCTGGAAGCCGCCGTGCTGCTGGATGAACTGGAGCGGTGCGCGGCAGCGCATCAGGCACGCGTCCTTTGCCGGCAGGAACTGGTAGATCCCGGCGATCAGCATTACCGCAGCAGCGATCGGCCGACTGGCGGTGCGCATCATCGGCGTCATCATCGCCAGGGACTCCAGCAGCCACTGCGCAGCGGTGGCGATGGCCGCGAACAGCGTCCATGCGAGCAGGTAGCCTGCGAGGAGCCAGGCCGCGGAGGCGAAGCGATGTCCGGCGCCTGCCGCATGCTGCGCCACACGCACGTAGACGAGCACCATCGGTGCCGCGGTCGGCGTCATCATGCCGACCATCATGATCACCCACATCGCGAACAGGTAAAGGCCGAGCGTCGATGTCCACGGCGCCAGGGCCGGGGACATCATCTGCAGGTGGCTCATTTCCATGCCGGCCATGCCGGGCATGTCCATGGCCTGCATCCGGATCGCGAGCTGGAAGATCCACAGCCAGGCGAGCCCGGAGATTGCCAGCAGGGCGGCCAGCGCGACGGCGGTGTCGCGCTTCAGTGCCGGGAAGGACCCCCGAGTCCCGTCGCTCAATGAATGATGCCGTCCTGGCAGAGATGCAGTTCTGCGAACTGTCCGTAGGAATCGTTCAGTTCATAGGCGATGGGACCGAACGTGCGTGTCCAGCCCCGGCCGATCTCGGCTTCCTTGAACTCGAAGCCGCCCTCGGGCTGGATGCGGATGCGATGTTCGGCGCCGGTGATCGGGTTCACGATGGGCTCGCCGCGCTGCTCGATGAGGCCGGCCACGTTCAGGTGAGCGCGGCGTTTCGCGATGTCGACGGCGAAATCGATGTCGGCGAACACGGGCTCGTGCACCTTGCTGAGCATGGAGAAGAACACCGCGAACATCGTGGCGCCTGGCTTGGTGTCCTGGCCGCTCATGATGCGCAGCAACGCGTCGCGCTGCTCGCTGCTGGCCCGGCTGTCGACGATGGGCAGGGCCTCGCCATTGCCCTCATGGATCGCGCCCGGGTAACGGAAGATGCCGGCGAGTCGCAGGCCGTTCAGCGACGTGTCGCCGTGAAATCCCTGGTCGATCTCGATGCCCACGACGGCCGAGCAGTTGCCATACGTAGGCAAGGCGTTGAACTGGCAGGGGCAGCCGTAGGAGCAGTTGCAGTTCGCGAACTCGCGACCGTGAATGGTCCAGAGGGTGGCGGACATTTCAGTAGCCTCCCGGGAACAGCAGGATTGCGCCCGAAGCATACCCCCAAACCGGCTGGCAGGGGCCTAGGGCTTGCGGGCACTGACCAGTGAGTAATAGCCGCCGCCGGTGCGCACCGCCTCGACATCGACGAAGCCGGCGCTGCCCAGGATCTCGCGGAATTCGGCGAGCGTGTATTGCTTGCCCAGCGTGCCCACCAGCATCAGCAGGCTGAAGGCGGCGGCGGGGAACGGGCCGGTGTAGTCGTCATCCATCAGGATCTCGTTGAGGAAGATCCGTCCGCCGCTGGGCAGCGCCTCGAAGCTCTTCTTCGCGAGCACGCGGCAGGTTTCATCCGACCAGTCATGGAACACGTTGGAGAAGAAATGGCCGTCATGGCCGCGGGGCCACTTCTCGGTGAACATGTTGACCCCGGCCGTGGTGACCTGGTGGCTCATGCCGGCGCGGTCGATGAACTTCTGCGCCTCGGTTGCCATTTCCTTGAGGTCCATCAGCACCACCTTGAGGCGCGGATGTGCCCGGGCGATCTCGATGCCGTAAACGCCTGAACCGCAGCCGACGTCCATCAGCGAGGCGAGCTCGCCGAAAACGCCCTGTGCCGCCGCGCCGAGTGCCGGCGCCTGGCTGTGCGCATGCATGAAACTGGCGATGCCTTCCGCCGCTTCCTGGGACATGGTGCCGCGTTCCCACTCGGCGGGGCGTGGCAGTGATGTCTCCTGAATTCTCGCCGACGTCTCCGGGGCGCTTTCCGGTGCGCAGCGATTCGAGCAGCCTGTTGCGCAGCGTCTCGTTGAAATCGATCTGCCTGGTGAAATGGCCCCAGTAGCCCGCGCCATCCGGGTGCAGCCAGGTGCGCGCCAGGTGGGTCGCGCGCCACTTGCCGAGCCGCTTCTCGACCAGCCCCATGGAGCACAGCGCGGCCAGGTGCATCGTCAGCGCGCGGGCGTCGACGCCAAGCTGCGCTGCCAGCTCGTTCGCGGTCAGCGCGGCATCGCTGAGGGCCTTGAAGGTTCCGACCTCGGCGTTGACGTTCACCACCGGCAGGCGGAATTGCGCCAGCCAGATGTCCCAGATCGCGCTGTCGTCATTGGTCGGTGGCAATGCGCTCATCGGTCTCTCCCTCGATTTGCTTCTTGTTGTGGTGCCCCCACTCGGAATCGAACCAAGCTCTGCGGTTTACAAAACCGCTGCATCACCACAATGCTTTGGGGGCGCGGCGCGATTATACGCCGGGCGTTTGCGCATCCGCCGGGGGCTGTGCCGGTGGCAACGGTGACGGACAGATCCCGGGTTTCATGTCGCCAAGGTCAATGCCGGCGGACGCAAGACGACCGTCACCCAGCGTGGCTGGCGCCACGCCCGGGATGTCCAGCCACGTGACCGTGGCGTCGCGCATTCTTTCCGTGACTTGAGCGTCGAGCTTCAGGACACGCACGCGGCGCGCGCGATCCTCGGCGCGCACCTGCTCGGAGAAGATTCCCACCGAGACGCGGAACTCCGGATCGTCCGGCATCGCGAACGCGTCCTGGATGCCGGTGCGGCGCAATGCGCGCAGCACGCGGCCCTGGTCGTCGACGCTCGTCAGGCCAGCCACATAGACCCAGTAGCCGTCGGCAACCTGTTCCTTCACTTCGCGGCGGACCACGCCCCAGCCAGCCCCTTCCAGTTGGCGCTGCAGGCTTTCGGCGGCGACCTCGTTGTCGAAGGGACCGAGGGTGGTGCAGGGCGGTGGCGGAGGAGGAGCCTCGGGCGGCAGCGGTGCCGAGCGCGGCGCCACGGCCACGGCCTGCAGGCGTGGACGGTCATCGCCAATCAGCGCCATCCAGGCGAAGAGCAGCAGGTTCGCGGCCACCAGGAGCAGGACCAGTACCCGGATCATGGGCGCGAGCCTATCAAGCCGCGTCGCCGGAGTGTTCGGCCAACACCAGCAGGCCGCGCAGCACCAGGTCCGGCAGGCGCTCGAACCGGCATTGGAGTTGCGATGCGATGAGCTCCGCGCCGCCGCCGGTCAGGAATACGCGGGGCCGGGCATGAAGTCGCCTGGCTGCGTCGCCGACACACCGGTCAACCAGCGCGGCGCCCGCGATCAGGCTGCCTTGCCAAACGGCGTCTCGTGTATTGGCAGCCAGCGGCGGGAGTGAGGGTGTCGGTCTGCGCGCCTTCGCGCGGGCCGAAGTCCGCGACGCGCGTGCAGCACGCACCGCGATGCCATGTGTCTGGCCCAGGAGTGCTTGCACCATGAGGTCCGGCCCGGGTGCGATGACGCCACCTCTGTGCCGACCCCGCGCGTCGACCACATCGAGAGTCAGGGCTGTGCCAGCGGAAATGCTGCAGACAGCGCGCTTGCGGCCAGCCTCGTGCCAGGCGCCCAGCGCGGCGACCCAGCGATCCGCCCCGAGTTGCCATGGATCCGCATAGCCATTCGTGACGCCCGCCGCATGCGCCGAGCTGCGAGCGAAATGCGCCGGTGACAGTCCGCGTCTGGTGAGTGCGGCCTGCAACTGCGCTTCGGCCTCGGCGCCTGCAACACACACCGCATGCGCGGAGCCGATGCCTCGCGCCGCGGCCAGCCATCGCTCGAAGCGACTGAACTGGCCCAGCTCGACTGCTCGCATCGGGCCGAGTCGCGAACCGCGCGCGAGCGACCATTTGATGCGGCTGTTGCCAATGTCGACCAGCAGCCTGTTCAACTCGTTGCGCCCCTCACGGATACCTCTCCGGCAATGATGCGATGGATCCGGCCGTCGTGCTCGACCTGCAGTGCGCCATCCGCCGCGATGCCACGGGCCACGCCGGTGTCGAAGCCGACGTGGGCGCCCTGGAGCTGCACCTGCCGCCCGCGCAGCGCATCGGCTGCCTCGAACTCGGCGAGGAAGGGCGCAAGCCCCTTCTCTCCGAATTCCAGCATCGCGGCCACCTGGTGATCCAGCAGCGCCGCGACGAGGACGTTGCGTGCCGGAGGCCCGGTGCCGCCGGACGACAGGGGTGGGTGGGCCAGGTCCACGGGTGCCTGGCCCAATTCGCTGATCTGCCGGCTCAGCGCCGGATCGAGCGCGACATTCAGCCCGAGGCCCGCCACGACGTGCGTGGGTCCGCCGGCTTCGGCACGCATTTCGATGAGGATGCCGCCGAGCTTGCCCTGCGCAGTCACCAGGTCGTTCGGCCACTTCAGGCCAATGCCCTGCACGCCGCACTGCGCCAGCGCACGCTGCGCGGCGACGCCGACGGCCAGGCTCAGTGCGCCGATCTGTGCAGCCAGGGCCTCGAAGCGCCACGACCAGGAGAGGCAGATCGCGCCGCCGGGTGGCGCGAGCCAGCTGCGGCCGCGGCGACCGCGACCGGCGCTCTGGTACTCGGCGGTCAGGAAGTCGAACTGCCCCACGGGTGGTGCGCCGCGTTCCAGCAACACCGTGTTGGTCGACACCATCGTGCCGGCACATTCGCCCGTTCGAAGCCGTTTCGCGGTGGCTGGCGCGAGACGGGCACGCACGCCGTCTGCATCCAGCGGGCTGGAGGGTTGCGCAAGCCTGTACCCGCGATGCGGTACTGCCTCGATGACGGTTCCCAGTCCGCGCAGCTGGCCGATCGCTTTCCAGATGGCCGTGCGCGTCACGCCATGCCGAACTGCCAGCTCCGTGCCGGAGACGAAGCGCCTTGCGCCCGCCTCGAGCGCGCGTTCGGTGGCCAGGTCCTGAAGCAGCTGCATCGGGAGGTTCAGCACGGTGGTCCCGGGCATGGCGGGACTTCCGCCAGCATGCACCGCAAGCTGCCTCCGCCCAGTGTCTCGATGGTCGGGATGTCGGCGAGCACCACGCGGCACGCGGCCTGTTCCAGCTGGTCTCGCTGTGCGCCCGACAGGCTGTTCCATGCCGTGCGTGACGCGGCCAGCAGACTGGCGTCCGGGCCGGAACCCAGCTCGAGCATGTTGCCGGCGTAACCGCGCAGCGCCGCGCCATCCAGCCGGAGCAGGTCACGACCCCCTTCGCGCAGCGTGGAGTCGAGCATTCCGCGTTGCGCTTCGTCCACCCAGTCCAGTCCACAGCCGCAGATGCGCTCGCCGATCCAGAGCAGCACGTTGGTGTGGTAGACCGGCGTGCAATCGGGTGAGGCCGCGTCGAAGACCACGGGTTCGTAGCCCATCTCCCGTGCCCATTCGCGCGCCAGGCCTTCATCGGTGCGCGGCGAGCGGCAGGCATAGGCGAGGCGACGCGCGCGATCGAGCACGAGGCTGCCGGTACCTTCGAGGAAACGGCCGCGGCGTTCTTCGCCGGTGAGGTCGTAGCGGCGCCGCTCCACGAAGCCCAGCTCGCGCTTCACGCTGTCGATCAGCGCTTCGTTGCGCTCGCGCCGCCGGCTCGGGTCCCGCATCGGATAGAGCACTACCGTGCCGTCCTCGTGGAAGCTGACCCAGTTGTTGGGGAACACCGCATCGGGCTTCGGTGGCTCGGGGCTGTCGGCAGCCACGCACACCTGCAGGCCTTCGCCGCGCAGCACGGACACCGTGCCGTCGAACTCGGCGCGTGCCCGCGCGGCGGCATCGACCGCGAAGGACGTTGCCGCGTTCGCCGTTACTGCCTCCGGCGTGGCCTGGAAGCGGTTGGTGCTCGCCGTCTCGGCGTTGAAGCCGAAGGCCTCGGGCCGGACCATGCAGAGGTTCGTTAAGCGAAAAGAAGCCATGCGATGCGCATTATGGGCAACGCGGGCGCTGGATTGACAGCGGCGCCTCGGGCCGGAGTAATCTGCGTCTCACGATACATGACAACAAGAAGGTGGGGCGCTGATGGCGAAGTCGAAGGCGAAGAAGGCGAAGGACGAATCGCAGCCGTTCCGGTTCTACGACAATCGCCAGAAATACCTGGCCTTCGTCAACACGTGCAACGAGAAGTCCGCCGTCGCGCGTCGCGCCGCGGTGGAGCTGATGCACGCGCGGCCGCGGCCGCCGGCGCTGCGGATCTTCGACGCGGGCATGGGTGACGCCACGGTGCTGTCGAAGATCATGCGCCACGCGCATAGCGTGTTCCCGCACGTGCCGATGCTGGCCGTTGCCAAGGAGATCTCGCTGGAGGACGTGCGCCTCGGGCTCGAGAAGATGCCCGACCGCTTCTGCGAGCACCCGGCCACGGTGCTGGTGATCACCAACCTCAACTACGCCGACGCCCCGCGCCTGATGCTGCGCGACCGCCAGCTGGCCGCGGCGCTGAACTGGCAGGAGGTCAAGCTGCTGGGCAACTCCTCGCATGACTACGAGGAGCAGATCGAGGACCTCGGCAGTTCACTGGCCTATGGCTGGGCGGCCGAGCCCAGCGTGAAGACCGGCAATCCCACCTACCGGCGCCCCTCGGTGCTGGTCGTCTATCGCGACGACCACAAGTTCATGCTCGACAGCGTGATTCCCAAGCCGGGCCATCCGCCGGAGGCCTATGACTTCGTGCTCGCCTCGCAGCCGTGGCGCGCGCGCATGTCCGCCGATTTCAAGGCGGGCAAGGTGCTGGCGCCGCTGGCGCGCAGCCTGGCCCCGGGCGGCCGGCTGCTGGCCATCCAGTCCGCGGGCAAGGATCCGGCGCTGGAGATCGTGCAGAAAGTGTGGCCCGGCGAGAACCCCTTCCAGGTCGACCGCCATGCGCTGCTGTCGGCGCTGAAGCGCGAACTTGGCCGCGACGCTCGCGACTACCTGCTCAACGCGCCGCCCGATGGCAAGTCGATCTTCCGCTACCAGATGCACACGCTGCCGTCGGAGATTTCCGATCGCATCGGCACCTCGACGTTGTTCGCCGCGTGGAATGCCGCGATCTACGTGAACCAGATCGAGGACGAGCGGCTGGAGCCCGTCGTCAACGGCGGCACCTACCTGAAGGCGACGCAGTCCGTGCTGCAGAAGCACGGCGGCCTGTGGTTCAACGACGAGGCCTTCGTCGTCTCGCGACGCGGTACCTGAATCCGCTCGCGCGCGGGTCGCCTCAGTGTGGCCCGCCGCCACCGCCATCGCCGCTGCCCCAGTCTTCCTGCGCGCGCGAGATCACGTAGGCGTGCACCGCCTCGACCTCCTCGGCCGACAGCAGGCTCGCGAAGCTCGCCATGCCCTTGTCCTTCAGGGTGCCCTTCAGCACGATATCGTTGAACTGGGCGTGGGACTCGCGCGTCATGTGGCGAAGATCCTTCACGCCGCCAACGGCCAGCTGGCCATGGCACTGTGCGCAGGTGTTCGCGAACACCTGCGCGCCACGCTGCACGGTTTCTTCCGACGCGCGCAACGGCGGCGGATCGGGGACGGGCGGGGCGGGCGCCAGTGGCGGCAGCTGCCGGTTCGCACCAAGCCGGAAAACCAGCAGTCGGGCCGAGGCGCGGTTCATCGCAATGCCCGCGCCGCGTTCGATCTGCGCGGCGCCGCCGCCCCAGCCGGCGTTCACCGCGATGTACTGCTCGCCATCCAGCTCATAGCTGATCGGTCCGCCCACCGGCGCTGATTGCACGGGCATCTCCCACAGCAGCGCACCATCGGTGGCGCGGAAGGCCGCGAAGGTCTGCTTCGTCGTGCCCTCGAAGACGAGGTTGCCCGCCGTGGCGAGCACGCCGCCGTTGCCGTGCCGTGGCAGCGGGACCTGCCAGCGTGCCTCCTGCTTCACGGGGTCCCAGGCGACCAGCCAGGCCTTCTCCTTCGCATCGCCTTCCTTCTGCAGCTGGATCCGCTTCTGCAGCGTCGCGCCGGTGTAACCGCCCCAGCCGCCATTGGAGCGAAAGGGCTTGGGCACGAAGTTGGGGTCGAGCGCATACACGAACCAGTGCTCGTAGGCGGGGAAATAGGCCAGCTGCGTGTCCGGGCTGTAGGCCATGGGGAACCAGTTGTGCGCGCCGCCGGGGCCGGGCGTCACCAGCACCGGATCAGAGCCGTAGCGCGCCGCCTCATTCACGTCGGGCCGGCCGGTCACCGGATCGATGCCATGGGCCCAGTTCACCGGCGCATGGTTCTTCGCGGAGATCACCTTGCCGGTGGCGCGATCGATCACGTAGAAGAAGCCGTTCTTCGGCGCGTGCAGGATCACCTTGCGTGTCTGCCCGTCGATCGGCAGGTCGGCCAGCACGATCGACTGCGTGCAGGTGTAGTCCCAGTCCTCGCCCGGCACTTCCTGGTAGTGCCAGCGGTACTCGCCGGTCTTCGCGTCCACCGCAACGATGGAGCACAGGAACAGGTTGTCGCCGCCACCCGGGCTGCGGTGCGCGCGGGCAAGCGGTGAGCCGTTGCCGGTGCCGATGAAGACGAGGCCGAGCTCCCGGTCGTAGGTGATGGAGTCCCAGGCCGTGCCGCCGCCGCCGAGCTTCCACCACTCGCCAGTCCAGGTCTTCGCAGCCATGGCCATCACGCTGTCCGAGGCTGCGCCGTCCGGCCCTTTCGACGGATCGCCGGGCACGGTGTAGAACTTCCACAGGAACTCGCCGGTGTCCGCGTCCCAGGCGCTGACGAAGCCGCGCACGCCGAGGTCCGCGCCGCCATTGCCGACCACGACCATGCCGTCGAACACGCGCGGTGCGCCGGTGATGGTCCAGGGCCATTCCTTGTCGAAGGTCCTCGCGGTCCACACCGGCGTGCCCTTCTGTCGCATCGAGTGCGATCAGCCGGCCATCGAGTGTCGCGATGATCACGTTGCGCTTCCAGACAGCGAGGCCGCGCGCGACCGGCTCGCAGCAGGCGTAGCGCCCCATCTCGCGCGGCACCTGCGGGTCGTAGGTCCACAGCCGCTTGCCGGTCCTCGCGTTGTAGGCGCTGGTGATGTTCCAGGCGCTGGTGTTGTAGAGGACGCCATCCACGAACAGCGGCGTTGCCTCGACGCCGCGGAAGGTGTCGAGCTCCGCATACCAGGCCAGGCCGAGCTTCGAGACACTGGACTCGTTGATCTGCTGCAGCGGACTGTATCGCTGGGCGGTGTAGTTGCGGCCGTCCATCATCCACTGGCCGGGTTCCGCGTCTGCTGCTGCAAGGCGGGCAGCATCGACAGGTCGTGCACCGGACGAAGACCCGGGCCCTCCCTGGCAGGCTGCAACAAGCAGGAGCAGGGCGAGGCTGGCTCGCAGTGTTCGGCTGGGAATCATCCGCGCAATCTACCGCAAATCCAGGTGGCAAACCCTTCCCGCGCCTGCCTGGTCGTCCGGTCCTAGGGCTGGATCTCCACGCTCGAGAGCATCGCCTCCAGGTCGGCGCCAGCGTCCTTGTCATCGGGCTTGCGGCCCATGCCGATGAAGAACATGAACTTGCCGCGAGGGACGACGATCATGTCGTTGCGGGTTGGAAACGCGCCGCCGTCGGCCGTCCTGAGCGTGTGTTCAATGCCAACGCGTGCAGCCGGCAGCCCGCCAACCTGCACATCGGTGATCGGTGAAACCTCCCTGAAGTCCGAATAGGTTCGCGCCAGCGTGGGGAGCACGACTGCGAGAACTTCCTTGGCAGACCTGCCCTCCAGCCCACCCAACGGCCGCAGGCCAAGCTGGAACGTCGGGTTTAGATCGTCCCAGGGCTCCGGATGCTTCGTCACGACGGCCAGCGGTGGCGTTGCGCTCGCCTTCATCTGCTGCTCGAGTTCAGCGTCGGTGAGGCGCACCTTTCTTCCGGCTTTCCTGTGCCGGCTCAAGTGAGGCAAAGACCCACGAGCCGGGCTTGACGAACGCAACGCCCGCAGTCGGACTCTCGAAGCGGTCTGACGCGGCGCCGGCAACACTGCTCAACGCCAGGCCCAGCAGCAACAGCAGGGAAGGTTTCATCATCCCGTTGAGCATACGCTTGCGCGTGACCTCTGCCTTGCCCGCGAGGTATGTTTGCCGGACGCCCGGCCGGCAATGAGATCGGGCGAGGGGGTCTTTATGTCGAAGCGCCATTTCGTACGGCCGCTCACGGTGTTCCGCGCCGCGTTGATCATGGCCGTGTGCCTGCCCGCCAGCGCACAGGCGCCGGGCGAGCGCAGCGCCTGGAACGCGGTCAGCTGCGACTACGCCTGCCTCACGGGCTTTGCCAACGGCTACATGGCAGCGCTTGCGAAGCGCGATCCCGCGGCGCTGAAGCAGGCGGCGAAGGTGCGTTTCACCGAGAACAACGTGGAGATGCCGTTTGGCACCACCGGCCTGTGGGCCACGGTCACTGGCGTCGCTCCCGATGGCCTGGTCGCAGCCGATACGCAGGCCGGACAGGCCGCCTGGATCGGCTATGCACAGGAGAACGGCAAGCCCGTGTACTTTGGATTGCGGCTGGCGGTGCGCGACGGCGTGCTGATCGAGGCCGAGACGGTTGTCGTGCGCAACACGGGCCTGCCGCTGCCGTTCGGCGATGTGAGCAAGGTGGTGCACGATCCGGCCTTCAACGAGATCCTGCCGCCGGAGCGGCGGCGCTCGCGCGAGCGCCTGCGCGCGGTGGCAGACAGCTACTTCAACACGGTGGAGCTGAATGACGGCATCGTGTTCGCGCCGTTCAGCGAAGGGTGCGCGCGACTCGAGAACGGCATCCTGACAACCGCTGCGATCCCGGGCCAGGCCGGATCGGCGGCCAACATCGCGCTGGGTTGCGAAGCCCAGTTTCACCTGGGCATCTACCGCATCAACAAGCGCATCCGCGAGCGGCGGTATCCGCTGATCGACGTGGAGCGGGGCGTTGTCGTCGCGACGGGCTTCTTCGACCACGCAAACGAGTTCGACCGCTACAAGCTGACCGATGGCCGCGAGATGCGCACCGCGCTGAAGTGGCCGAACTCGATCTCGCTGGTGGAGGCGTTCAAGGTGGACGATGGCCGCATCCACCGCATCGAGGCGGTCTTCAACTACGTGCCGTACTTCATGCCCTCGCCGTTCTATGACACGCATCCGGTCGTGCCGTCGCCGCTGCCGGCAGACCCGGTGGCCTCGCGCGAGCGTTGCGACCAGGCGTGCCTGCTTGAACTGGCGGACCGGTTCATGGACGCGATGGTGAAGGCGCGACCCCAGGACCTGCCATGGGCCCCGCATGTGCGCTTCACCGAGAACAGCGTGCCGCAGCAGATCGGTGAAGGCATCTGGGGTTCGATTCGCGGCAAGTCGGAGAGCGCATTGCGCGTGGCTGATGCGGAGCTGGGCACGGTGACGTGGCATGGCCTGATCAGCGACCACGATGCGTGGGCCTGGTACGGCCTGCGCCTGAAGGTGCAGGGCCGCAAAATCGCCGAGGTGGAGGTGAGCGCGGCCCGCGAGCGCAACCCGGGTCCCTTCGGCGATCCGAAGCAGTTCGCGCTCGACCCGGCACTTTCCGCCGAACTGCCTGCGGCCGAACGCAGCAGCCGCCGGCGGATGCTGGCGCTGGTGGGCGACTACCAGGACTCGGTGCAGCGCAACGACGGTCGCATCCTCACGCGCCTGCAGCCGGATTGCGTCCGCCGCGAGAACGGCGTGAACGTCACCGCAGGGGAAATCGGTTCAGCGGGAATCGTGAAGGCACCCGGCAGTTTCGCCACGGGCTGCGAGGCGCAGCTGAAGCTTGGCCTGTACCACCCGGTCGATGCAGTGCGTGGCCGGCGCGTGCTGGCCGTGGATGAGGCGCGCGGGCTGGTGGTGACTTCCAGTTTTGCGGACTTCGGCTTTGGACAGACGGGCTATACGCTGACGGATGGCCGCAGCGTCGAGACCTCCGAGCGTCACCCGATGGCCCGCGAACTGTTCGAGGTGTATCGCATCCAGGGCGGCCGGATCGCCTCCATCGATGCGGTATCGGTAGCCCAGCCCTACCGCATGGCTTCACCCTTCGAGCAGTGAGGGCTCAGCGGGCGGCGTAGGACTCCATCACGAGGCCGGTGCCGCCGCCCGAAACGTGCGCAACGATCGCACTGCGACGGTGCAGCTTGGTGATGGCCCCGAGGTCGATGGCAAAGGCGAGCTCGACCTTCTGGCCCTTGCGCAGGCCGAGGCCGGAGGTGCGGATGAAGACACCCGTCGCGCTGAGGTTCACTGCCTTGCAGATCTGGCGGCGACGGCCCGGCAGGATGATGTAGACGACCGTGCGCGCGCGATGTCTGGTATGAAGTCGCCGTTCCACCGTGATCCTTGAATGAAGTGCCCCCGGAACTGCGTCACATTATGCATGTGCAGCATGGGGTCGATACCCCGACGCGACTTAATCCGGCTCACCTTCTAATAATCAAGCCGCAGTTCCACGCTGACCGGACAATGGTCGGACAGCCGGTAGCGCGCTGCATCGGCATTGGAGTAGCGGTGCTTGCTGAAGCTGCCCGGTACCAGGTGCTGCGCCAGAATGGCATCCGGCAGGATGTGGTCGATGTAGTCGCGGAATGGCTGGCCGACGAAGCAGTTGTGGAATGCGCTGCCCTGCGCGGCATTGCGCAGCGCGCCGAGCGGATCGAGCCGTCGCCAGAACATGTCCCGCGCATCCGGGCCGACACGGTTGAAATCTCCCATCAGCACGAATCGACGGCCCTTGCGCCACTGGCGGTCGATCCATGCCGAGAGTTCGCGGGCCTGGCCGGCGAGGAGGGTGCAGGCTGAGGTCCCGGTCTCGCCCTCGTCCGGCAGGGGCTGGCTGGAGCAGCCGGATTTCAGATGCACCGCCAGCAGCGTGAGTTCGGTACCGCTGTCGGGGAACAGCCGCACGATTGCTGCGGGACGCGTGCGTCGCGCCGCGCCGAGCCTCAGCGCTGCCTCGCAGCGATGGGGCAGCCCTGCGCGCACCGCGAAACCCAGTTGTTGCACGCCCTCGGCCGTCGTGATGCAGATGCGGTAGCCGCGGAACAGCGACCCGGCCGTCGCCGAATCTTCGACCTCCTGGAAGGCGATGACGTCGGCGTCCAGTTGCCGGACCTGCGCCCTCAACCTGGCGCGATCACCGCTGTCCCTCCGCACCGAGCGCGCGACATCACAGGGGAGTGCACTGCGCTGGCCGTCGTCACAAGCGTTGAGACTGTCCCGTGCGGTGCGGGGCGAGACCAGCCACTCCAGGTTCCAGGTGGCCAGCCGGAGTGTTCGGCCCGGCTGATGGTCCCCTGAACGGTCCAGTCCGGCGCCCGAGGCGAGGCATGGGGCAAGGAACAGTACGGAAATCAGGAAGATCGGGCATTGCATGCGCTGAACGGTGGCGCTTCGGACAGGCGTGGTCCACGCGGCTATCGACGGGATCGAGCCTGTAATGCTGCTTCCGGTAATGTCGGCAGGATTCTTGCAACAGATCCCGCCGTGAAACCCACTCCCGCACCGATTACCCAGAACGCCGACATCCGCTACCTGGGTCGCCTGCTGGGCGACGTGATCCGCGCCTACGGCGGCGAGACGCTCTTCCAGCGGATCGAGGGCATCCGCGCGGACTCCGTGGACCGCCATCGGGGCGTGTTCCGCTCAGGCGGCAACGGCGACGGCCTGGCGGAGCTCGGGCCTGGACGACACGCTCGCGTTCGTGCGCGGCTTCATGCTGTTCTCGATGCTCGCCAACCTCGCCGAGGACCGGCAGGGCGGACTCAACGACTCCGGCCAGGACCTCGCGAGCGCGCTGCAGCGGCTCGCGGGCGAGGGCGTGGACCGGGAAGCCGTCTCGGCGCTGCTGGACCAGTGCGCTGATCGTGCCGGTGCTCACGGCGCATCCGACCGAGGTGATGCGCAAGAGCATGATCGACCACCGCAACCGCATCGCGGAGCTGATGCGGCTGCCGCGACCTGGGCCAGTTCGAGACGCCCCAGGGCGACGATGTGGAGCAGGCGCCTGCTGCGACAGATCGCGCTGCTGTGGCAGACACGGCCGCTGCGGCGCGAGCGCATCCAGGTCACGGACGAAGTGGAGATGGCGCTCTCGTACCTGCGCGACGTGTTCCTGCCCGTGCTGCCGCGACTCTATGCGCGCTGGGAGCGCCTGCTGCCGCATCGGCCGCAGTGCTTCCTGCGCCTGGGCTCCTGGATCGGTGGCGACCGCGACGGCAATCCGAATGTCACGGCCGCGACGCTGCGCTATGCGCTGCAGCAGGCGTCGCGCACGCTGCTGGACAGCTACCTGCAGCAGGTGGATTCGCTGAGCGCCGAACTGTCCATCTCGACCGAACTGGCTTCGGCGACGGAGGAAGTGCTGGCGCTGGCCGATGCCGGTGGAGACGACTTCGCTCGCACGCCGCGATGAACCCTATCGCCGCGCACTGTCAGGCCATCACGCCGACGGCTGCAAGCCACGCGGATGCGGCTCGAGCGGCGGCGATCGGACCGGCCGCAGCCTCGGGTACGAGCCCTATGCCACGCCCCAGGCCCTGCGCACGGACCTCGTGGCGATCGCGCACAGCCTCACGCGCGACGGCGCGCGGCTGCTGGCCAGCGGCGGCGCGCTGGGCCGGCTGATCCGCACGGTGGAGAGCTGCGGCTTCCATCTCGCGACGCTCGACCTGCGCCAGAACTCCGACGTGCACTGCGCGCGTGGTCGCCGAGCTGCTGCGCGGCGGCCGGTGTCGAGGCGGACTATGCCGCACTCGACGAGGGCGCCGCGCGTCGCGCTGCTGCGGCGCGAGCTGGCCAGCCCCCGGCTGCTGGCCAGCCCCTACGCGCAGTACGGCGCGGAAACGCTGTCGGAGCTGGCGATCGTGCGCGCCGCCGCCACCGCGCATGCGCTCTACGGCAGCGCCTGCATCACGACCTACATCATCTCCAAGTGCGAGAGCGTCTCGGACATGCTCGAGGTGAACCTGCTGCTCAAGGAGGCCGGGCCTGTACCGGCCCGCGGCGCCCGACGAGGCGGCCATCATGGTGGTGCCGCTGTTCGAGACCATCGGCGACCTGGAGCGCGCGCCGCAGATCATGCGCGAATGGCTGGCGCTGCCCGAGGTGCATGCGGCGGCGGTGCGCCGCGGCTACCAGGAAGTGATGGTCGGCTACTCGGACTCGAACAAGGACGGCGGCTACCTCACCTCGGTGTGGAGCCTGAACCAGGCGACGCGCGCGCTGGCCGCCGTGTTCGCCGAGGCCGGCGTTCGCGATGCAGATCTTCCATGGCCGCGGTGGTTCGGTGGGGCGTGGCGGTGGTCCGGCGTTCGCGGCGATCCGCGCGCAGCCTCCCGGCACCGTGCAGGGACGGCTGCGCATCACCGAACAGGGCGAGGTGATCGCGGCCAAGTACGGCACTCGCGGAGAGTGCGGCCGCCAACCTCGAGTCGATTGCCGCGGCGACGCTGCTGGCCTCGCTCGAGGATCACAGTCGCACGGCCGACAGGCGACGCCGCGGTTCGTCGCGGCGATGGCGGCGCTTTCGCAGAGGCGTTCCAGCAGTACCGGGCCCTGGTCTACGAAACACCGGGCTTCACGACGTTCTTCCGGCAGATGACCCCGGTGCAGGAAATCGCGACGCTGAAGATCGGCTCGCGTCCCGCCGTCGCGCACGCAGCTCGACGCGCATCGAGGACCTGCGCGCGATCCCGTGGGTGTTCAGCTGGGCGCAGGCGCGCGTCATGCTGCCGGGCTGGTATCGGCGCCGGGCAGGCGCTGGCCGGCTTCGGCGACCGGGGCTGCTGCGCGAGATGGCCGGGGCCTGGCCGTTCTTCCGCACCGACGCTGGACAACATGGAGATGGTGCTCGCCAAGTCCGACCTGCGGATCGCGCGGCACTACCTGGCGCTGGTCGAGGACCAGGCCATGGCGACTGCGATCTTCGACCGGATCAGCGCCGCCTGGCAGCAGACGCACGACTGCCTGCTCGACATCACCGGCCAGTCGCGGCTGCTGGAGAAGAACCCGGTGCTCGACACATCGATCCGCCTGCGCCTGCCCTACATCGAGCCGCTCAACCTGCTGCAGGTCGAGTTGATCCGGCGCCATCGCGCGGGCGAAACCGATCCGCGCGTGCAGGAAGGCATCCAGCTGTCGATCAACGCGATCGCGACCGCGCTGCGCAACAGCGGCTAGGCGCGTCGCGGTGCGATCAGGGCGACCACCAGACCGACAGCGGTGCGACGCGCTGCTGTAGCAGCGCGCGCACTGGCAGTGCCTCGCCCGCGCCGTGCTGCTGTTCGTCGATCAGCGCGAGCTTGCGCGCGCCGGTAACCAGCAGGGCCAGGTGTCGCGCCTGCAGCAGCGCCGC
This sequence comes from uncultured Pseudomonadota bacterium, assembly GCA_963785055.1. Classification (GTDB taxonomy): domain Bacteria; phylum Pseudomonadota; class Gammaproteobacteria; order Steroidobacterales; family Steroidobacteraceae; genus ZC4RG30. Next base: position 180,712 of record CAWATT010000004.1, on the reverse strand, counting down.
GAGATTCAGGCTGATGCGTTCGCGCGGCTCCGCGGGGGCCTGTACCGCGACACAGCCGGGCGACAGCGTTGCATCGAGGCCGTGAAGCGAGGCCACATCGCCCGGAAACAGCGAGGCGAAGTGACCATCCTCGCCCATGCCGAGCACGACCACGTCGAACGGTCGTTGCAACGCCTGCAGTGACTGCCAGGCCTCGCGCGCGCCCTCCGCTGCAGTCGCCGCGCCGTTCCTGAGGCCTGCAAACAAGGCGGCGGCTGCCTTGCCGCGCAACAACCGTTCGCGAACCAGCCGTTCGTTGCTGGCGGTATTCCCGGCGTCGACCCAGCGCTCATCGGACAGCGTCACGCGCACCCGCTCCCAGGCCAGGTCCGCCTGCGAGAGCAGGTCAAACCAGGGCGCCGGGGTGCGGCCTCCGGGCACGACCAGGCTCGGCCTGACCGCGAGTCGCGATGCCCGCCGAGAGCAACGCCTGCGTCCAGGCGGACAGGCTCCGCGCCAGTGCATCGAAGTCCGCATGACGGTGTATCTCAGGCTGGAAGGTCATCGGCTGCCCGGTTCTGGTGCTCCGCCTGCCCGATATCGGGGCATTGGCGGGTGCTGCGCTGCGGATTGGGGGTCGTGGATTCAGGCACGGTTCGTGTATCAGCCGATACAGCAAACTTTATACCGCGCCGCTCCCAGGGGATGACGACGATATTGAATTCCGGTCCGGAACCGAAGCCGCTGCCCATCCATCCCCGTGTCGGGGAGGTCACCGCGCGCATCCGCGCCCGCAGCGCCGACGACGCGCGCGGTCTACCTGGAGCGCATGGCGCGCGCGCCGACGACCTGGAGCCACCGGGCCGCGCTCGGCTGCACGAACCTGGCCCACGCCATGGCCTCGGCGGACAGGCACGGACCGCCAGGCGCTGCGCGGCGCCGCATGGCCGAACATCGGCATCGTCTCGGCCTACAACGACATGCTCTCGGCGCACCAGCCGTTTGAGCGATACCCGTCGCTGCTCACGGGCGGCTGCGCGCGAAGCCGGCGCGGTCGCGCAGTTCGCCGGCGGCGTGCCGGCGATGTGCGACGGCGTCACGCAGGGCACCGGCGGCATGGAGCTGTCGCTGTTCAGTCGCGACGTCATCGCCATGTCCACTGCGATCGCGCTGTCCCACGGCGTGTTCGACGCGCGCGCTGTGCCTCGGCATCTGCGACAAGATCGTGCCGGGCCTGCTCATCGGCGCGCTGTCGTTCGGCCACCTGCCGGTGATCTTCGTGCCCGGCGGGCCCATGCCCTCCGGCATTCCCAACGCGGAGAAGTCCCGCGTCCGCCAGCTGTTTGCGCAGGGCAAGGTGGACCGCTCGGCGCTGCTCGAATCCGAAGTCCAGAGCTATCACTCGCGGGAACCTGCACGTTCTATGGCACTGCCAACAGCAACCAGGTGCTGATGGAAGTGATGGGCCTGCACCTGCCGGGCGCCGCGTTCGTGCCGCCGAATACACCGCTGCGCGATGCGCTGACGCGCGCGGCAGTGAAGCGCGTCGCGGCGATCACTTCGCTGGGTTCGGACTACCGGCCGCTCGCCGGCGTGGTCGACGAGAATGCGATCGTCAACGCCATCGTGATGCTGCTGGCCACCGGCGGCTCGACCAACCACACCATCCACCTGGTGGCGATCGCGCAGTGCGGCCGGCGTGCAGATCAACTGGGACGACTTCAGCGAACTCTCTGCCGTGGTGCCGCTGCTGGCGCGCATCTATCCCAACGGCAGCGCGGACGTGAACCAGTTCCACGCGGCCGGTGGCATGGGCTTCCTGCTGCGCGAGCTGCTGGGCGCGGGCCTGCTGCATCCCGATGTCCGCACCGTGAACGGCGATGGGCTCGCCCGATGCCTCGAGGAACCCTGGCTGGACGAGGGGCGACTGGCGTGGCGCGCCGCGCCCTTTGAAAGCCTGGACCGGGATATCCTGCGCCCCGTGAATGATCCCTTCAGCAGCGACGGTGGACTGAAGCTGCTGACCGGCAATCTCGGTCGCGCCGTCATCAAGGTGTCGGCCGTGGACGCCGCGCACCGCATCGTCGAGGCGCCGGCGCGCGTGTTCGACGACCAGGCGCAGGTCAGCGAGGCCTTCGCGGCCGGTGAGCTGGATCGCGACGTCGTGGTGGTGGTGCGATACCAGGGTCCACGCGCCAACGGCATGCCGGAGCTGCACTCGCTGACGCCAGCGCTGGCGGTGTTGCAGAAGCGCGGCCATCGCGTCGCGCTGGTGACGGACGGCCGCATGTCGGGCGCTTCCGGCACCGTGCCTGCGGCGATCCAGGTGACGCCTGAATGCCTGGGCGGAGGCGAGCTGGCCAAGCTGCGCGATGGCGACGTGGTGCGGCTCGACAGTTACGCGGGCGTGCTTGAAGCGCTGGTGCCGATCGGGGAGATGGCGCGGCGTCAGCCCGCTGCGGCCTTGCTGGCGCACAACGGCCACGGTTTCGGGCGCGAGTTGTTTGCCGGCTTCCGCGCGCGTGCCGGAGACGCTGAATCCGGAGCAATGGCATGCCTGTGATGGACGTTCGCGATGTCATGCGCATATCACCGGTCATCCCGGTGCTGACAGTCACGCGGCTGGAACACGCAGTGCCGCTCGCACGTGCGCTGGTGGAGGGTGGCCTGAGAGTGCTGGAGGTGACGCTGCGCACCGCCTGCGCACTGGAGGCGATTCACGCGATGCGGTCCGCGGTGCCCGATGCGATCGTCGGTGCCGGGACGCTGACCCGTGCTGCGGATTTCGAGGCGGCCGCGCGCGCCGGCTCGCAGTTCGGCGTCACGCCAGGCCTTTCAACGGAGCTTGTCGAGGCGGCCCGGGCGGCCCGTTCCCGATCCTGCCCGGCGTGATGACGCCCACCGAGCTCATCGCGGCCCGTTCGGCGGGCTATTCGGCCTTCAAGCTGTTTCCTGCGCAGCAGGCCGGTGGCATCGGCATGCTCAAGGCGCTGTCCGGCCCGTTTCCCGATGCGCTGTTCTGCCCGACCGGGGGCATCAGCCGCGACACTGCCGGCGCGTTCCTCGCGCTGCCCAACGTGCCGTGCGTCGGGGGTTCCTGGCTGGCGCCGCGCGAGCTGCTGGAAGCGGGTGACTGGGCGGGCATCACCGCGCTGGCGCGCGATGCGGCGCGGCTTCGCGACGGACAGGCGTAGCCGCGCCGTGGCGAAGATTCCCCCAGGCGTTGGTCCACGCTTTCCGCAGGTGGTCGTGCTGTTCGGTGCCACCGGCGATCTCGCGCGTCGCAAGCTGCTGCCGGGCCTCTACCACCTGGCCACCGCCGGCTTCATTCCGGGCTGCCGCATCGTCGGCGTGTCGCTCGATGCGCTCGACGCCGAGGGCTTTCGCGCCCACGCGCGCAAGGCGCTCGATGAGTCGCTGACGCGCAAGGTGAACGATACGGACTGGAACGCCTTTGCCGGCAGCCTCGACTACGTGTCGCTGTCCGAAGGGCGCGCTCGCGCTGCGCGCTGCCGTGCTGCGTGCCGAGCAGGCGATCGGCGGCGAGAGCCGCCGCCTGCACTACCTGAGCGTGCCGCCGGTGTCGGCGCTGCCGGTGGTGAAGCTGCTGGCCGAGGCGCAAGCTGGTCGAGAACTCGCGCATCATCATGGAAAAGCCGTTCGGCACCGACCTCGAGAGCGCGGTGCAGCTGAACCGCAGCCTGCACGAGGTCTTTTCGGAGGAGCAGATCTTCCGCATCGACCACTTCCTCGGCAAGGAGCCCGCGCAGAACATCCTTGCGTTCCGGTTCGCCAACGGACTGTTCGAGCCGATCTGGAACCGCAATTTCATCGACCACGTGCAGATCGACGTGCCGGAGACCATCGGCCTCGACAAGCGCTCGGCCTTCTACGAGGCCACCGGCGCCTACCGTGACATGGTGGTCACGCACCTGTTCCAGATCCTCGCGTTCATGGCGATGGAGCCGCCGACCGCGCTGGAGCAGCGTTCCATCGGCGAGGAAAAGAACAAGGTCTTCCGCAGCATGCTGCCCATCGACCCGGCCAACGTGGTGCGCGGGCAGTACACCGGCTATCGCGGCGAGCCGGGCGTCCACCCGGAGTCGGACACCGAGACCTTCATCGCGCTGAAGTGCCACATCGACAACTGGCGCTGGGCGGGCGTGCCGTTCTACCTGCGCACCGGCAAGTGCCTGGCCGAAGGCCAGCGCATCATCTCGATCGCCTTCCGCGAACCGCCCAAGAGCATGTTCCCGAAGGACTCCGGGGTCGGCGCCAAGGGTCCGGACCACCTGACATTCGACCTCGCCGACGTCTCGAAGCTGTCGCTGTCCTTCTACGGCAAGCGACCCGGGCCGGGCATGAAGCTGGACAAGCTGAGCCTGCAGTTCGCGATGCACGACACCAGCATGGCCGGCGAGGTGCTCGAGGCCTATGAGCGGCTGATCCTCGACGCGATGCGCGGCGACCACACGCTGTTCACGACCGCGGAGGGCATCGAGCGCCTGTGGGAGGTGTCGACGCCGCTGCTCGAGTCGCCGCCGCCGGTGCGCATGTACGCACCGGGCTCGTGGGGGCCCAATGCCATTCACCAGATGATCGCGCCACACGCCTGGCGACTGCCGTTCGAGCGCATCTGGCGTGATGCCAATCTCGACCGGCGCCTGAGGAGACCCGATGCAAGACACTGCCCTGGCCGCTGCTCCGCCCATCGCCACGACGCATGCCGCCGTCGAGACTGCCAGCGAAGCCGAGGCCCGCGAGGCCTTCAAGCATGCGTTCCTCGACAACCTGTTCTACAAGCAGGGCAAGTTTCCCGCGCTCGCGACGCAGACGGACTACTACCAGGCGCTGGCCTACGCGGTGCGCGACCGGCTGCTGCATCGCTGGATCAGCACGGCGGCCGCCTACACGGCCAAGGGCTCGCGCACGGTGGCGTATCTGTCGGCCGAGTTCCTGATGGGCCCGCACCTGGGCAACAACCTCATCAACCTCGGCATGTACGACACGGTGCGCGGCGCGATCGGGGAGCTGGGCCTCGACTTCGACAAGCTGCTGCGACTACGAGCAGGAGCCGGGCCTCGGCAACGGCGGCCTGGGGCGCCTGGCGGCCTGCTTCATCGATTCGCTGGCGACGCTGGAGATCCCGGCGCTCGGCTATGGCATCCGCTACGAGTTCGGCATCTTCCACCAGGAGATCGTCGACGGCTGGCAGCAGGAACGCACCGACAACTGGCTGCGCTTCGGCAATCCCTGGGAGATCGTGCGGCCGGAGTGGGCGGTGGAGGTGAAGCTTCGCGGCTACACCGAGCAGTACCGCGACGAGCACGACCGGCTGCGCGTGCGCTGGGTGCCGCACAAGGAGGTGCGTGGGCATCCCCTACGACACGCCGATCCTGGGCTATCGCAACAACACCGCCAACACGCTGCGGCTGTGGAAGTCCGAGGCCTCCGAGTCCTTCGACTTCTCGGTGTTCAATCGCGGCGACTACCATGGCGCGGTGAACCGCAAGGTCGCCTCCGAGAACCTCAGCAAGGTGCTGTACCCCAACGACGAGCAGATGCAGGGCAAGGAGCTGCGGCTCGAGCAGCAGTACTTCTTCGTCAGCTGCTCGCTGCAGGACATGTTCCGCATCCTGCGCACGCAGAAGCTGCCGGTGGAGCGCTTCCACGAGAAGTTCGCGATCCAGCTCAACGACACGCATCCGGCCATCGCGCGTGGCCGAGCTGATGCGGCTGCTGATCGACGAGCACGTGATGCCCTGGGATGAGGCCTGGTCGATCACCACGCGCACCGTGGCCTACACCAACCACACGCTGCTGCCCGAGGCGCTGGAGTGCTGGCCGCTGGACCTGTTCCGGCGCGTGCTGCCGCGGCACCTGGAGATCATCTACGAGATCAACGCGCGCTTCCTCGACGATCGTGCGCATCCGCTTCCTCGGCGACGAGGAGCGCCTGGCGCGCCTGTCGCTGATCGACGAGCGCGGCGAGCGCTACGTGCGCATGGCCCACCTGGCCTGCGTGGGCAGCCACGCCATCAATGGCGTCGCCGCGCTGCACTCGGAGCTGCTCAAGACCGACGTGCTGTCGGACTTCCATGAGCTGTGGCCGGAGAAATTCCAGAACAAGACCAACGGCGTCACGCCGCGCCGCTGGATGGTGCTGAGCAATCCGCGGCTGGCGAACCTGATCACCGGCGCGATCGGCGACGGCTGGATCACCGACCTGCGACGAACTGCGCAGGCTGGAGCCGCTGGCGGAAGACGCCGGCCTTCCGCGAGCGAATGGCGCGCGATCAAGCGAGCGAACAAGGAGGACTTCGCGCAGGCTGGCGCTGGAGCGCACCGGCGTCACGGTCGATCCCGCATTCGCTGTTCGACGTGCAGGTCAAGCGCATCCACGAGTACAAGCGCCAGCACCTGAACATCCTGCACGTCATCGCGCTGTACCTGCGGCTGAAGAACATCGCCGAACATGGAGTTCCAGCCGCGCACGTTCATCTTCGGTGGCAAGGCTGCGCCCGGCTACCACATGGCCAAGCTGATCATCAAGCTGATCAACGCGGTGGGCGAGGTGGTCAACCGCGATGCGGAGCTGCGCGACCGGCTGAAGGTCGTGTTCCTGCCCAACTTCAACGTCAGCAACGGCCAGCGCATCTATCCGGCGGCCGACCTCTCGGAGCAGATCTCGACGGCCGGCAAGGAAGCCTCCGGCACCGGCAACATGAAGTTCACGATGAACGGCGCGCTGACCATCGGCACGCTGGACGGCGCGAACGTCGAGATCCGCGAGCAGGTGGGCGCGGAGAACTTCTTCCTGTTCGGCCTGGACACGGATGCGCGTGGCGGCGGCTGCGGCGCGACGGCTACCGGCCCGCGGACGCCTGCCGGGCCGATGACGAGCTGTCCGAGGTGATCGAGCTGATCCGCAGCGGGCTTCTTCTCGCGCGGCGACACCGCACCTGCTTCCGGCCGCTGCTCGACAACCTGCTGCACCACGACCCCTACCTGGTGCTGGCGGACTTCCCCGCCTACCGGGACTGCCAGCAGCAGGTCAGCAGCGCGCTACATGGACCGCGAAGCAGTGGGGGAGGATGTCGATCCTCAACGCCGCGCGCTCCGGGATGTTCTCGTCGGACCGCACCATCCGCGAGTACTGCCGCGACATCTGGAACATCGCGCCGGTGCCGGTGCGCCTGCTGTCGGAGCAGGAGATCAAGATCGGCTACCTGCAGTAGGGAGAGTCTCGGCGCCCTTGTCCGCCGGGCGCGTGGCAAGTGATCCGGATGCACTGCTTGCGATACGCGGCGGCAATGAGGCCGCATATCGCGGAGTTTGCTATATTTTCCGGGTCCTGGGACATCGGCCCAGCGCGCTTCAAGGGAGAGCATGGCGGCCACACGCAAGGCCTGGATTGGTGCTGGACTGGGCGTCCTGCTGATTGCCCTGGCGGTGGTCGGGCTGGCAGTACTGCGACCTGCCCCGCCCTCCCGGATCGTCATGGCGACCGGCACGCCGGACGGGGCCTATCACATCTTCGGCCGTCGCTATCAGCAGGCGCTTGCGCGACACGGGATCCAGCTCGAGCTGCGCGAGACGGCCGGTGCGGTGGAAAACCTGTCGCTGCTCGAGGACCCTGCCAGTGGGGTCAGCTTCGCGTTCGTCCAGGGTGGCCTGACCTCGTCCGAGAAGTCGCCCGATCTGCAGTCTCTCGGCACCGTGTTTCGAGAGCCGATGTGGCTGTTCTTCCGCGAGCCCGAAGCAGACAGCGCTGAAGTTGCCGCCGACCTTCGCGGTCGCTCGCTGTCGATCGATGTGCGCGGCACCGGCACGAATGCGCTCGCCCGCCACCTGCTGGACCGTGTGGGACTTACCGATCTGGATCTGCGCATCGTGGAGCTGCCGGCCGCCGAGGCCCGCGTGCAGATGCTTGCCGGCCAGCTCGACGGCATGGTCCTGGTGACGCCGTGGGAGAACCCCATCGTCCAGCAACTGCTGCACGATCCCGGTATCACGCTGAAGCAGTTCCCGCGCGCCGATGCCATCGTCGCGCTGACACCATTCCTCGGCAAGGAAACGCTTGTTCGGGGTGTCGCGGACCTTGCGCGCGACCTGCCACCCACGGATCTCACGCTGATTGCCAACAAGGGAAGTCTCGTGATCCGGCGCGAGCTGCACCCGGCGTTGCAATACCTGCTTCTTGATGCGGCTACGCAGATTCACGCGGCGCCTGGCGTCTTCAATCGAGGCGGTGAATTTCCTGCAGCCGTAACGGTGGATCTGCCGCTGAGCGCACAGGCCCAGCAGTTCTACCGGTCGGGCCGGCCATTCCTGCAGCGCTATCTGCCGTTCTGGCTTGCCGTACTCGTCGAGCGGCTGCTGTTCGTGCTGATCCCGATCATCGGTATCGTCTACCCGGTGGTGCGCCTGATCCCGAGCCTGTACGCCTGGGGCATGCGACAGCGCATCTACCACCTCTACGGCGAACTCAAGGTGCTCGAAACCGAACTTGCGCACCTCCCCGAAGAGGCCAGCGCGGACCAGTTGCGTCACTCTCTGGCACAGCTCGAGAAACGCGCCAATGCGCTGCACGTGCCGAGTTCATTCGGACTGATGCTGTACACGCTGCGCAGCCACATCGCGCTCGTGCGCGCAACGCTGACGGAGCGCGGCCAGTCCGGTCGAAAGCCCTGAAGCCCGACCTCCGGCCATGACCCTGGTCACCCCGCGCTTGCTGCGCCTGCAGATCCGCCGGGAACTCCATGAACACCTCTACTACGAAGCCCAAGCAGGGGCGGGGGCCGTCGCGATCTACACGCTGTCGGATCCGCGCGATCTGGCTGTGGTCCGCTACATTGGCCAATCGGCCGCGCCCGTGCGCCGATACGCGCAGCACGTGACAGGTGCCTGCCTCTGCCTCAACGACGACACGCCATGGTGGTTCAAGGCACCCAGACTCCGCCCCCTGCATGAATGGATCCGACAACTGCATCGCGACGATCGGCGCCTGCCCGTCATGGTGGTGCGCCAGTGGTGTGAGGATTCTGCCGAGGCACGCGCCGCAGAGCGGACGCGCATTTCCGAAGGACTTCAAGGGGGACTCGCACTGCTGAACTTCGAGGCGGAACTGAAGTGTCGCCAGCAGTCGGTAGGCGCCACGAAACCGCGAAAGAGGCGCGGCCGACCCGCCACTTGAAATCCCCACCCCGGCCACAATAGGGTAGTCCACCAGGACGAGTTTCGGGGCGCCAGGCTCAGGTGGGCGGCAGGCGCCGACGACGAGCCCGCAGCAACTGAAGGAGGTGATCCAATGGCACATTCAATCGTTGGTTCGGTCGCGACTTTGGGCGCGCAGGTCGGTCACGGGATTTCACGCTGAGGCAGTTCCCGGACTGGCCACGAGGCCCAACTGGGATGCGCGCAGGCTTTCGCCACGCGTGCGACCGAGTCCAACGGACGGACGCTCCGATGCAGTTGCCGGGCGGAAGATTGCAGATCCGCCCGTAGAAGTGTCGAGCAGGAATGGCGGAGCCCGAAAGGTCTCCGCCATTTTCTTGGCTGGTCAGTTGCCGCCGAGGAAGCCGCGGATCGCCGCGGATTCGCCATGGTCCGTCAGGTCGAAACAGTCGAGTGCGCGCGACAGGTACAGGTAGCAGTTCGGGTCGAAGATGCGCACGAAGCGCTCGGCCTGCGCCTCGAGGTAGCTCTCCACGTCGAAGATCGGCCCGAAGCCTGCCGGTGCACGTTTCAGCGCCTGCGCCACCGCCTTGCGCCCGGTGGGCGAGAGGCCGTTGCGGCCGAATCGCACGCGCCAGTTCCTCCGGCCGAACGATAGGTGATGGTGCCGAGCTTGCGCGCGATGCGCATGCCGCGACTGCGGGCCATTCACCGGATCAGGGTATTCATGGAATCCATCCGTATTGCCTCAGTGTGGCAATATCGGGGGATTACAAGAATGTGAGGCTGGCATCGCCGCAGGGGCCTACCGTGCCGACGCCCGACATCTTCCTTTCCTACAGTCGCGAGGACCAGGCGACGGCGCGGCGTTTCGCCGATGCCCTGCAGGCTGAGGGCTTCATCGTCTGGTGGGACCAGACGCTCCGCACGGGCGAGGCCTACGACCATGTGACCGAGCAGGCGCTGCGTGGGGCGCGGGCCGTGGTTGTATTGTGGTCCAGGACATCTGTCGTTTCCCGCTGGGTGCGTGCCGAGGCGACCATCGCCGATCGCCAGAAGACGCTGATGCCGGCGATGATCGAAATCTGCGACCGGCCGGTCATGTTCGAGCTGACGCAGACTGCGGAGCTTGCGCACTGGAAGGGCGATGCGAACGATCCAGCGTGGCTGGCGTTTGTTGCCGACCTGCGTAATGTCGCGGGCGGCTTGCCCGAGCCAGGGCCCGCGGCTGCTGCGGGAGCCGTCCTGCCCCCCGTGGCTGCAGCCAACCGAAGCGGACGAGGCCTGTGGGTGACGCTCGCCGTCATCGCTGTTGCATTCGTGGCCGGTGGTACCTGGTTCTGGCAGCGCTCCGCCGGTGCGCATCGCGCGCGTACCCAGCTGATTCCCGAGGTCTCGCGGCTGGTGGATGCGGGTGACAACGTCAGTGCGTTGAAGCTCGCGCAGCAAGCGCGGCGCCACGCGCCGGATGATCCGCTGTTGAAATCCCTGACGCCGCTGTTTGCCGCGCGCTACTCGATAACGACCAAGCCGGAAGGTGTGGAGGTTTCGGTTCGTCCATACGCTGGCACGGACGCTGAGTGGCAACACCTCGGCCGCACGCCACTGCCGCAACTGGAGCTGCCGCGCACCACGCTTCGCTGGCGATTCGAGAAGCCGGGATTTGCGAAGGTAGAGCGCGCCAACAGCGCCAACGTGATGGAGCTCGGGAGCGGCAGGCCGGCGGTCGTGATAGATGTGAACGTGGAGTTGAAGCCGGATGCCGAGCAGCCGGAAGACATGGTCCTGGTGCCCGGTGGCGTGGCGGTTCCGGCAGGCGACGCGTGGCCTGCAGCCAACGTGCCGTGGTTCCATATGCAGCGCACGGAGGTTACCAACGCCCAGTACAAGGAATTTGTTGATGCGGGCGGCTACGAGCGGCGAACGTTCTGGTCCGAGCTGGACGAACAGCTGGGCGGCAAGCCCGGCGGAATCGAAGCGGCCATCAGCCAGTTTGTCGATTCGACCGACCGCCCGGGTCCCGCAACCTGGGAACTGGGCAGCTATCCGGAAGGGCAGGGTGACTACCCGGTCACCGGCGTCAGCTGGTACGAGGCCGCCGCCTATGCGCGCTATCGCGGTCGGCAATTGCGCCGCGTCGAACCGCGGCAAATCCACGAGGAACGCGTCAGTGGCCCTCGATGCTCGGCAGGCGCGCGAACGTCGTCGGCACGCCGGCGCCATCCAGCATCGCGGCGATGTCGGCCTGCTCGCGGATCGTGAACAGCAGGTCCGACTCCACGCCGATCACCAGCGCGGAGGCGAGGCCGGCGCGCTTCATGATCGCCGCGGGTTCGCCGTGGTCCGTCAGGTCGAAACAGTCGAGCGCGCGCGACAGGTACAGGTAGCAGTTCGGGTCGAAGATGCGCACGAACCGCTCGGCCTGCGCCTCGAGGTAGCTCTCCACGTCGAAGATCGGCCCGAAGCCTGCCGGTGCACGTTTCAGCGCCTGCGCCACCGCCTTGCGCCCGGTGGGCGAGAGGCCGTTGCGGCCGAATCGCACGCGCCATTCCTCGGCCGAACGATAGGTGATGGTGCCGAGCTTGCGCGCGATGCGCATGCCGGACTGCGGGCCATTCACCGGGTCGGGGTAGTTGCCACCCTGCCAGGCCGGGTCGCTGGTGATCGCTTCCCGCTGCAGCGAGCGCAGTGCAATCGCGAAAGGCAAGGCGCCCGGGGAACCGGAAATGCTGACCAGGCGCCGCGCGCCGCCGGGGACCACCGCGGCGAAGGCAACCACGACCATGCCGCCCAGCGAAGGGCCCATCACCGTGTCGAGCTGTTCGATGCCGAGGGAGCGCGCTGCTTCATATCCGGCCCGCGCGATGTCCTCCACCGACAGTACGGGGAAGGTCATGCGGTAGCTGCGTCCCGTCGCGGGATTGACCGACGCGGGGCCCGTCGAACCGAAGCAGCTGCCGAGGGAATTCACGCACATCACGAAGTAGCGCTCGGTATCCAGCGCGCGTCCCGGGCCGATCATCCGCTCCCACCAGCCGGCTTCCCTGTTCCCGGCGGAGGAGCGCGCGTGCGCGGAAGGGGACAGTCCGGTGAACAGCAGAATCGCGTTGCTGCGCTGCGCGTTGAGTTCGCCCCAGCATTCGTACGCGATCTGCGCCTGCCGCAATTCGCCGCCCTTCCACAGCCGGAAGGGATCGGGTAGCGGTGCATGGCGCACGGCCGAAGGTTCCGGTGCCGCGCGCGTCGCGGCCTTGCGCTCAGGGTTCAGGGTCGGAGCCTTCATTGATGCCTTCGGCCAGCGCGGTCGACAGATAGCGCTCGCCGGTGTCGGGAAGCATGGCCAGGATCACGCTGCCGGGCCCGGTGTCGGCCGCCACCTGCAGTGCGGCCGCGAAGGTCGCGCCGCTCGAGATGCCGCAGAAGATGCCTTCCTTCTGGGCCAGCGCGCGGGCCGAAGCAATCGCATCGGCATCGCTGACCTCCACGATGCGGTCCGCGACTTCCTTCTTCAGCACCTTCGGGATGAAGTCCGGCGTCCAGCCCTGGATCTTGTGCGGCGCGAAGGGCTTGCCGGCCAGCAGCGATGCGGCGGCCGGTTCGGCGACGATCACCTTCGTTTCGGGGCGCGCGAGCTTGATCACCTCGCCGGCGCCGGTCAGCGTGCCACCCGTGCCCCAGCCGGTGACGAACGCATCGAGGCGATGGCCGGCGAAATCACGCAGGATTTCCGGCCCCGTGGTGTTGCGGTGGTAGGCCGGGTTGGCCTCGTTCTCGAACTGCCGGGCGAGGAACCAGCCGTGCTTTGCGGCCAGTTCCGCGGCCTTGGCGACCATGGCCGTGCCGCGCCCGGCCGCGGGCGTCAGGATCACCTTCGCGCCGAGCATCCGCATCACCTTGCGGCGCTCCATCGAGAAGGTCTCGACCATCACCGCGACGAAGGGGTAGCCCTTGGCCGCGCAGACCATCGCCAGCGCGATGCCGGTGTTGCCGGAGGTCGCCTCGACCACGGTCTGGCCGGGCTTGCAGTGCGCCGCGGCGCTCGGCGTCCTCGATGATCGCGATCGCGAGTCGATCCTTCACCGACGAGAGCGGGTTGAAGAACTCGCACTTGACGTACATCGTCACGCCGGCCGGCGCGAGGTGGTTGATCCGCACGACCGGCGTGCGCCCGATCGTGCCGAGAATGCTGTCGTAGATCATGTCCGGCTTCCCGAAGCGGGTGGGGAGGCGACTCTAAGCCGCAAGGGCATCCTGCCGATAGGCTTGCGACCGGGCGTGATCGACTGATAACAAAATGTTATGATTGGGCGGGCCGGAATCACCATGAATTTCCACCAGCTCCAGTACGCACTCGCGATTTCGCGCCACGGGCTCTCGGTGACGAATGCCGCCGCGGCGCTCGGCACGTCGCAGCCCGCGATCAGCCGCGCGCTGAAGGAGCTCGAGAAGGAGCTGGGTTTCGACCTGTTTGTCCGCGAGGGACGCAGCTTCGCGCGCGTGACGCCCGAGGGGCAGCGCGTACTCGAATATGCGGCGCGCGCGCTGGCCGAGATCGACAGCCTGAAGTCGGTGGTCGCGGACCTGAACCAGGACGCGAAGGGCACGCTGTCGATCGCGACGACGCATACGCAGGCGCGGTACGTGCTGCCGCCGGTGATCCAGGCCTTCCGCCGCCGCTATCCGGAGGTGGACCTGCACCTGCACCAGGGCACCTCCGAGCAGATCTCGGAAATGGTGGCGGCCGATCGCGTCCAGCTGGCCATCGCGACCGGCTCGGAAGCGCTGTTCCCCGAACTCGTGCTGCTGCCCGTGTACCGCTGGCACCGCCAGGTGATCGTGCCGCGTCACCACCCGCTGGCGCGTGCCGGCGCGCCAAAGCTGACGCTCGCGGCGCTGGAGAAATTCCCGCTGGTCACCTACGTCTTCAGTTTCAGTGGCCCGTCATCGCTCGAAACGCTGTTTGCGCGCGAAGGCCTGAAGCCGCGCGTCGCGCTGACGGCGCGCGACTCGGATGTGATCAAGACCTACGTGCGCCTTGGCATGGGCGTCGGCATCGTCGCCAGCGTCGCGTTCGAGCCGGAAGCGGACTCGGACCTCGTGAAGGTCGACGCCTCGCACCTGTTCCCGATCCACACCACGTGGATCGGCTTTCGCCGCGGCACGCTGCTGCGGAATTTCGCCTACGATTTCATGCAGCTGTTCGGCAGCCACCTCAACCGCCGCCTCATCGACCGCGTCGTCGAGGCGCGCGATGCCGAAAGCAAGTCGCAGCTGTTCAGCAAGGTCCAGCTGCCCATCCGGTGAGCGAGCGCATCCAGAAACTGCTCGCTGCGGCAGGCCTGGGTTCGCGGCGCGGCATCGAGGACTGGCTTCGCGCAGGGCGCATCCGCGTCAATGGCGAGGTGGCCGGACTGGGCGATCGCGCGAGTCGCCGCTGACCGCATCGAACTGGACGGCAAAGTCCTGACGCTCGGCCCGCCGCCGCAGCGGGTGGCGGCGATACACCGGCCGTGCTGCTCTACACAAGCCGGTCGGCGAAGTGACCACGCGCCACGATCCTGCCCGGCGTCCCACGGTATTCGAGCGCCTGCCGGCGGCGCCTGCGGGTCGCTGGGTTGTCGTCGGGCGCCTCGATGTGAACACTTCGGGCCTGCTCGTGTTCACGAATGACGGCGCACTGGCCCACCGCCTCATGCACCCGTCCTTTGAAGTGGAGCGACGCTACCTGGTCCGCGTGCGCGGCCTGGCGCCGCCGGACCTGCCGGAGCGGTTGAAGCGCGGCATCCAGCTGGAAGATGGCCCGGCCCGTTTCACCGAAGTGGAGGAGCGTGGGCGCTCGGAGGGACACAGCTGGCTCGAGGTCGCGCTGAAGGAAGGGCGCAACCGCGAAGTCCGGCGCATGTTCGAGGCGGCGGGCCACGAAGTCAGCCGCCTGAAGCGGCTTTCCTATGGTCCGTTCATCCTTCCGGACGACCTGAATGCCGGTCAATCGAGATTACTGTCGGCGGCAGCTACACAAAAAGCGCTCGAAAGCCTCGAATTGGCCCGAAACTTGCGTTGACACCCCGGGGCTCGCGAAATCAGAATACGCGGCTCGTTTTTACGCGGAGGGGTACCCAAGCGGCCAACGGGAGCAGACTGTAAATCTGCCGGCTTACGCCTTCGTAGGTTCGAATCCTACCCCCTCCACCAGCGGGGCCACGAGGCGCTAGTCGGCAGTTGCCGGGCGATAGAGGCGTCAGGTTTGGCGGGTGTAGTTCAATGGTAGAACCTCAGCCTTCCAAGCTGATGACGCGGGTTCGATTCCCGCCACCCGCTCCATGCCCGGACACGGTCAGCTGCCGTTGTCTTGAATGTTTGAGTCCCGCGTCGCGGGCCTATCTTCGTCCGCCCACGTAGCTCAGTTGGTAGAGCACGTCCTTGGTAAGGACGAGGTCAGCGGTTCGATCCCGCTCGTGGGCTCCAGCGACTTTTGGAGTGGCAGTGTCGGAACATGTTATTTGAGAGGAACGCACCGTGTCCAAAGAGAAATTTGAACGCAGCAAGCCGCACGTGAACGTGGGCACGATTGGTCACGTGGACCATGGCAAGACGACGCTGACGGCGGCGCTGACGAAGGTGATGGCCGAGATGCACGGTGGTGAGTTCAAGGCCTACGACCAGATCGACAAGGCGCCTGAAGAGAAGGCGCGTGGCATCACGATCTCCACGGCGCACGTGGAGTACACCTCGGATGCGCGCCACTACGCGCACGTGGACTGCCCGGGGCACGCCGACTACGTGAAGAACATGATCACGGGAGCGGCGCAGATGGACGGCGCGATCCTGGTGGTGTCGGCCGCCGACGGCCCGATGCCGCAGACGCGCGAGCACATCCTGCTGGCGCGCCAGGTGGGCGTGCCGTACATCGTGGTGTTCATGAACAAGGCCGACATGGTCGACGACAAGGAGCTGCTGGAGCTGGTCGAGATGGAAGTTCGCGAGCTTCTGTCGGCTGTACAAGTTCCCCGGCGACGACACCCCGATCATCATCGGCTCGGCGCTCAAGGCGCTGGAAGGCGACACGAGCGAGATCGGCGTGCCGGCGGTGGTGAAGCTGGTGGCCGAGATGGACCGCTACATCCCGGTGCCGAAGCGCGAGGTCGACAAGCCGTTCCTGATGCCGGTCGAGGACGTGTTCTCGATCTCCGGTCGCGGCACGGTGGTGACGGGTCGCATCGAGCGCGGCATCGTGAAGATCAACGACGAGGTGGAGATCATCGGCCTGAAGCCGACGGTGAAGACCACGTGCACGGGCGTCGAGATGTTCCGCAAGCTGCTGGACGAGGGCGCAGGCGGGCGACAACGTGGGCGTGCTGCTGCGCGGCACGAAGCGCGAGGAAGTGGAGCGCGGCCAGGTGCTGGCCAAGCCCGGCTCGATCACCCCGCACACGCAGTTCGAGTGCGAGGTGTACGTGCTGACGAAGGAGGAGGGTGGCCGTCACACGCCGTTCTTCAAGGGCTATCGTCCGCAGTTCTACTTCCGCACCACGGACGTGACCGGCTGCGGTGGAGCTGGACGGCGGGGCCGAGATGGTGATGCCGGGCGACAACATCAAGATGACGGTGGAGCTGATCGCCCCGATCGCGATGGATGCAGGGCCTGCGCTTCGCCATCCGCGAGGGCGGCCGAACGGTCGGCGCCGGCGTCGTTTCGAAGATTCTGAAGTAAGGAGTTCATGGCCGAGGTCGCGCATTAAGTCGCGCAAGCCCGGTTGAATCCCGGGCGAAGCCCCTGACTAGGCCAGTAGCTCAATTGGCAGAGCGGCGGTCTCCAAAACCGCAGGTTGGGGGTTCGATTCCCTCCTGGCCTGCCAGCGGATAGCAGAGTGACATGAACGAACAGGTCGAAGAACAGGGCGCGGGGCGCGGCAGTAGCGCGGCGCTGTGGGTGGCAATCGCACTCGCAGTCGCGGGCGTCGTCGGCTTCTACGTGCTGGTCGACGCAGCCGAGGCTGGATGCGCTGGCTGGTGGTGGCCGGCCGGGTTGGTCCTGGGCGGCGCTGGTGTTCGGCCTGTCGGCAGCGCGGCCGGGATTTCCGGCAGTTCGTGCTCGATGCGCGCAACGAGCTGCGCAAGGTGTTCTGGCCGTCGCGCCAGGAGACCTGGATGACCACGATGGTGGTGTTCGTTTTCGCCGTGCATGGCGGGACTTTTCTTCTGGGGCCTGGATCTGCTGCTGGCCTGGGCCGTCAAGTTGCTGACCGGACAAGGGGGTTGATATGGCGTTGCAGTGGTATGTCGTTCACGCCTACTCGAACTTCGAGCATCGCGTTGCCGAGGCCCTGAAGGACCGCATCAAGCGCGACGGCCTCGAGGAGAAGTTCGGCGAGATCCTCGTGCCGACCGAAGAGGTCGTCGAGATGCGCGACGGGCAGAAGCGCAAGAGCGAGCGCAAGTTCTACCCGGGCTACGTGCTGGTGCAGCATGGAGATGGACGAGAACGACCTGGCACCTGGTGCGCGACGTGCCCAAGGTGCTCGGTTTCATCGGCGGCACCAGCGACAAGCCGGCGCCGATCAGCGAGCGCGAGGCGAACCAGATCCTGCGGCGCGTCGAGGAAGGCGTCGACAAGCCGCGGCCGAAGGTGCTGTTCGAGCCCGGCCAGGTGGTGCGCGTCACGCACGGTCCGTTCAACGACTTCAATGGCGTGGTCGAGAGCGTGAACTACGAGAAGAGCCGGCTGCAGGTGGCCGTGCAGATCCTCGGGCGCTCGACGCCGGTGGAGCTGGATTTCTCGCAGGTCGAGAAGGCGTAGAGATCTATTGAATCCGGACGACGTCGCGCAAGCGACGGCGTTAGTCCCGGGCGCAAGCCCGTAACCAGGGGAGCTTCGCTCGAGGAGGCGTTTGCACCCAGGAGTGACAGATGGCCAAGAAAGTACAGGGCTACATCAAGCTGCAGGTGCCCGCGGGCTCTGCAAATCCGTCGCCGCCGATCGGTCCCGCGCTCGGTCAGCAGGGCGTCAACATCATGGAGTTCTGCAAGCAGTTCAATGCGCAGACCCAGAAGCTGGAGAAGGGGCTGCCGATTCCCGTGATCATCACGGTGTACTCGGACCGCAGCTTCACCTTCATCATGAAGACGCCGCCGGCGTCGGTGCTGATCCGCAAGGCGCTCGGCATCGAGAAGGGCAGCGGCACGCCGAACACCTCGAAGGTCGGCAAGATCTCCCGCAAGCAGCTGGAAGAGATCGCGAAGACCAAGCTGCCTGACCTCACCGCTGCGGACCTCGAAGCGGCCGTGAGCACCATGGCTGGCACCGCCCGCAGCATGGGCGTCGACGTCGAAAGCGTTTGAGGGAGCACCGGACATGACTGCAGTTGCAAAGCGCGAGAAGACCTGGAAGTCCAAGCTGGTTCCGGGCAAGGCCTATCCGATCGAAGAGGCCCTGGGCCTCGTGAAGGAATTCGCCTCCGCGAAGTTCAATGAATCCGTCGACGTGGCCGTGAACCTCGGCATCGACGCGGCCAAGTCCGACCAGCAGGTGCGCGGCTCGACCGTGATGCCCAACGGCATCGGCAAGACCGTGCGCGTCGCGGTGTTCACCAGCGGCAAGAACCAGGAGGCCGCCAAGGCCGCCGGCGCCGACATCGTCGGCCTCGAGGACCTCGCCGAGCAGGTGAAGGCCGGCAAGATCGACTTCGACGTGGTCATCGCCAGCCCGGACGCCATGCGCGTCGTCGGCCAGCTGGGCCAGATCCTCGGCCCGCGCGGCCTGATGCCGAACCCGAAGGTGGGCACGGTGTCGCCGGATGTCGCGAATGCCGTGAAGAACGCGAAGTCCGGCCAGGTGCGCTACCGCGTCGACAAGGCCGGCATCGTGCACTGCACGATCGGCAAGGCGGGATTCGAGCCGCAGGCACTGCGCGAGAACCTGCAGGCGCTGATCAACGACCTGCAGCGCGCGAAGCCGGCGACGTCCAAGGGCATTTACCTGAAGCGCGTCACGCTGTCCTCGACCATGGGGCCGGGAGTCGTCGTCGATCATTCGACGCTCGTGGCAGGTTGATCCGTTACTGAACTGATTTGAGTTTGATGTGAGTCGCCGTGGCGCAGCAATGCGTTGCGGCGGTCATCGTCGAAGACCGCAGGCGGAGGAGGCCCTGGCAACAGGGCGCGAATCCTTAATGAAGGGCAGGCCTGCGCAGATGGTGAGCACGCATCGGGAATCGATGTTGGTCACCGTCAGAGGTGGCGTGGCGAGGGAACGCTGCGCTGTGTGATTTGTGATCCAACAGGAGTCTAGTCAATGCCACTGAACCTGGAAGGCAAGAAGGTCCTGGTTTCGGAAGTCAGCACGGTCGCGGCGACAGCCCAGTCCGTGGTGGCCGCCGAATACCGTGGCCTCACCGTCACCCAGATGACCGATCTGCGCTCCAAGGCGCGGGCCAATGGCGTGTACATGCGTGTCGTCAAGAACACGCTGGCACGCAAGGCCCTCGCCGGCACCTCGTTCGAGTCGATGGGTACGACGCTGAAGGGGCCGCTGGTGCTGGCTTTCTCGAAGGACGATCCGGGCGCCGCCGCGCGCGTGGTGAAGGACTTCGCGAAGGCCAACGACAAGCTCGTGACCAAGCGTCTTTCGCTGGGCGGCCCCGTGCTGTCCGCGACGGAACTCGACAAGGTCGCGGCCTGCCGACGAAGGAGCAGGCGCTGTCGATGCTGCTGGGCGTGATGAAGGCCCCGCTGCAGAAGCTCGTCGGACCCTTGCCGCACCGCAGCTCAAGCTCGTCCGCACGCTGGCCGCGGTTCGCGACCAGAAGCAGGCGGCGGGCTGAACGACGTTTTTCGATTTCCGATCAACCAATTTTTATTGCTGGAGTACATCAATGGCTGTTTCCAAAGAAGATATCGTCGACGCGATTGCCAAGCTGTCCGTCCTCGAAGTTGTCGACCTGATCTCCGACCTGGAGAAGAAGTTCGGCGTCACCGCCGCTGCGCCGGTGGCCGCTGCCGCCGCCGCTGCGCCGGGCTGCCGCCGCTGCCGCCGTGGAAGAGCAGACCGAGTTCTCGGTCACGCTGAAGGAATACCCGGCGGACAAGAAGGTCACCGTCATCAAGGTGGTCCGCGAGCTCACCGGCCTGGGCCTCAAGGAAGCCAAGGACCTGGTCGAGGGCGTGCCCGGCCCTGGTCAAGGACGCCGTGTCCAAGGCCGACGTCGACGCGATGAAGAAGAAGCTCGAGGAAGCCGGCGCCAAGGTGGAGGTCAAGTAACGACCATGCTCGGTCCGGGACCCGAAGGTCTTTTTCGCGCGCCGCAGTCCGCTGCCCCTGACCGGGGTAGCGGCTGCGGTGCGCGCGTCTCTCATGTTTCTGAAGGTCAGGGTGAATCCGATGGCTTATTCCTTCACGGAAAAGAAGCGCATTCGCAAGAATTTCGGCAAGCAGCACGGGATCCTCGGATGTTCCCTACCTGCTCGCGATCCAGCTCGAGTCGTACCGGCAGTTCCTGCAGGCGGACGTGGCCGAGACCGGGCGGACGACGTCGGCCTGCATGCCGCCTTCAGGACGGTATTTCCGATCACGAGCTATTCGGGCAATGCGACGCTCGAGTACGTCAGCTACCGGCTCGGCGAGCCGGCCTTCGACGTCAAGGAGTGCCAGCTGCGCGGCCTGACCTACGCCGCGCCGCTGCGCGTCAAGGTGCGCCTGATCGTGCTCGACAAGGAAGCCCCTGGCGCCAAGAAGCCCGTCAAGGACGTGCGCGAGCAGGAGGTCTACCTCGGCGACCTGCCGCTGATGACCGACAACGGCACCTTCGTCATCAACGGCACCGAGCGCGTCATCGTCTCGCAGCTGCACCGTTCGCCGGGCGTGTTCTTCGACCACGACCGTGGCAAGAGCCATTCGTCGGGCAAGCTGCTGTTCTCCGCCCGCATCATTCCCTACCGCGGCTCGTGGCTGGACTTCGAGTTCGACCCCAAGGATGCGGTGTTCGCGCGCATCGACCGCCGCCGCAAGCTGCCGGTCACGATCATCCTGCGCGCGCTGGGCATGAACGAGACCGAGATCCTCGACATCTTCTTCGAGAAGAACACGTTCTTCATGACCAAGGAAGAGACCTCGTTCGAGCTGGTCCCGCAGCGCCTGCGCGGCGAGACGGCGAGCGTTCGAGATCCGCATCGGCGACAAGGTCGTCGTCGAGGAAGGCCGGCGCATCACGGCGCGCCACGTGCGCGAGCTCGAGGTGGCCGGCGTCAACAAGCTGGCCGTGCCGCGTGACTACATGTACGGCAAGATCCTCTCGCACGACGTGGTCAACACCGACACCGGCGAGATCCTGGCCAAGGCCAACGAGGTCCTGACGGCCGCCAGCGTCGAGAAGATCATCGAGGCCGGCATCACCGCAGGTCGACACGCTGTACACGAATGACCTGGACCGCGGTCCGTTCATCTCCGACACGCTGCGCATCGACCCGACCAAGACCCGCCTCGAGGCGCTGGTCGAGATCTACCGCATGATGCGCCCCGGCGAGCCGCCGACGCGCGATGCGGCCGAGAACCTGTTCACCAACCTGTTCTTCAACACCGAGCGCTACGACCTGTCGGCCGTGGGCCGCATGAAGTTCAACCGCCGCGTTGGCCGCAAGGAAATCGAGGGCTCCGGCGTGCTGTCGAAGGAAGACATCCTCGACGTGCTGCAGCGTGCTGATCGACATCCGCAACGGCAACGGCGGCGTCGATGACATCGACCACCTGGGCAACCGCCGCGTGCGCTCGGTCGGCGAGATGGCCGAGAACGCCTTCCGCGTCGGCCTGGTGCGCGTCGAGCGCGCCGTGAAGGAGCGCCTGACCATCGCGGAGTCCGAGCCGCTGATGCCGCAGGAAATGATCAACGCCAAGCCCGTGGCCGCGGCGGTGAAGGAGTTCTTCGGCTCCTCGCAGCTGTCGCAGTTCATGGACCAGAACAACCCGCTGTCGGAAGTCACCCACAAGCGCCGTGTCTCGGCGCTTGGCCCCGGTGGCCTGACGCGCGAGCGTGCCGGCTTCGAAGTGCGCGACGTGCACCCGACGCACTACGGCCGTGTCTGCCCGATCGAGACGCCGGAAGGCCCGAATATCGGCCTGATCAACTCGCTGTCCGTGTATGCGCGGACCAACCAGTACGGCTTCCTCGAGACGCCGTACCGCCGCGTCGAGAATGGCCACGTCACCGACCAGATCGATTTCCTGTCGGCCATCGAGGAAGGCGAGTTCGCGATCGCGCAGGCGAACGCGGGCAAGGACGCCAAGGGCATGCTCACCGACGAGCTGGTGTCCTGCCGCTTCCAGAACGAGTTCACGCTGTTGCCGGGCGACCGGATCAACTACATGGACGTGTCGCCGAAGCAGATCGTTTCGGTGGCCGCCTCGCTGATCCCGTTCCTCGAGCACGACGACGCGAACCGCGCGCTGATGGGTTCGAACATGCAGCGCCAGGCGGTGCCGACGCTGCGTTCCGAGACGCCGCTGGTCGGCACGGGCATGGAGCGCCCTGTGGCCATCGATTCGGGCGTGACGGTGATCGGACGTCGTGGTGGCGTGGTCGACTCGGTCGACGCCTCGCGCATCGTGGTGCGCGTGGACGACGCGGAGACCACCGCCAACGAGTCGGGCGTCGACATCTACAACCTGACGAAGTACACGCGCTCGAACCAGAACACCTGCATCAACCAGCGCCCGCTGGTGAAGACGGGTGACGTGATCGCGCGCGGCGACGTGCTGGCCGACGGCCCGTCGACCCACCTGGGCGAGCTGGCGCTGGGCCAGAACCTGCTGGTCGCGTTCATGCCGTGGAACGGCTACAACTTCGAGGACTCGATCCTGATCTCGGAGCGCGTGGTCCAGGAAGACCGCTTCACGACCATCCACATCGAGGAGCTGACCTGCGTCGCGCGCGACACCAAGCTCGGGCCGGAGGAGATCACCGCCGACATCCCCAACGTGGGTGACGCGGCGCTGACCAAGCTGGACGAGGCGGGCATCGCGTTCATCGGCGCCGAAGTGCGCGCCGGCGACATCCTGGTCGGCAAGGTCACGCCGAAGGGCGAGACGCAGCTGACGCCGGAAGAGAAGCTGCTGCGGGCCATCTTCGGCGAGAAGGCCTCCGACGTGAAGGACACGGGACTGCGCGTGCCCCCGGGCATGGACGGCACCGTGATCGACGTGCGCGTGTTCACGCGCGATGGCGTCGAGAAGGACACGCGGGCGCTGTCGATCGAGCGCGCCGAGATCGAGCGGGTCCGCAAGGACCTGCAGGACCAGCAGCGCATCCTCGAGGACGACCTGTTCCAGCGCGTGCGCGCCACGTTGCTGGGCAAGGTGGCTGCGGGTGGGCCGAACAAGCTCAAGGCAGGCACGTAAGATCGATGCTGCATATCTGGACGGCCTGCACTCGAGAGACGTGGTTCGAGATCCGCCTCGAGGACGAAGAGGCCAACGCGCAGCTCGAGAATTCCGCCGAGCGCATGAAGGCGCAGCGCAAGCACTTCGAGAAGCGGCTGGAAGAGAAGCGCGCCAAGATCACCGCCGGCGACGACCTCGCCCCCGGCGTGCTGAAGATGGTGAAGGTATACCTCGCGGTGAAGCGCCGCGTGCAGCCGGGCGACAAGATGGCAGGTCGCCACGGCAACAAGGGCGTCATCTCGCACATCACGCCGGTTGAAGACATGCCGTACCTCGAGGACGGCACCCCTGTCGACGTGGTCCTGAATCCGCTGGGCGTGCCTTCGCGCATGAACGTGGGCCAGGTGCTGGAGACGCACCTGGGCTGGGCTGCCAAGGGGCTGGGCCTGAAGATCGGCAAGATGATCGATGCGCAGGCCAAGACCGTCGAGATCCGCGCCTTCCTGGACGAGATCTACAACACCACCGGCGGCCAGGGCGAGGACATCAAGTCGCTCAACGACACCGAGGTTGGCGTGCTGGCCAAGAACCTGTCGGCCGGCGTGCCCATCGCGACGCCGGTGTTCGACGGCGCGGCGGAGTCGGAGATCAAGAAGCTGCTGACGTTGGCCGACCTGCCCGTCTCGGGCCAGACCTGGCTGTACGACGGCCGCACCGGCGAGCGCTTTGATCGCCAGACCACGGTCGGCTACATGTACATGCTCAAGCTCAACCACCTGGTCGACGACAAGATGCATGCGCGTTCCACGGGTCCGTACTCGCTGGTCACGCAGCAGCCGCTGGGCGGCAAGGCGCAGTTCGGTGGCCAGCGCTTCGGCGAGATGGAGGTCTGGGCACTGGAAGCCTACGGCGCTGCCTACACGCTGCAGGAGATGCTGACCGTCAAGTCGGACGACACCCAGGGTCGCACGCTGATGTACAAGTCCATCGTCGATGGCAACCACGAGATGAAGGCGGGCATGCCCGAGTCCTTCAACGTGCTCGTCAAGGAAATCCGCTCGCTCGGTATCAACATGGAACTCGAGCAGGATTAAAGGAAAGTCGAAACATGAAAGACCTTCTGAAGCTGTTCAAGCAGCACGCCCCCGTCGAGAACTTCGACTCGATCAAGATCGGCCTTGCGTCGCCGGACCTCGTCAAATCGTGGTCCTACGGTGAAGTAAAGAAGCCGGAGACGATCAACTACCGCACCTTCAAGCCGGAACGCGACGGCCTGTTCTGCGCGAAGATCTTTGGACCCACCAAGGACTACGAGTGCCTGTGCGGCAAGTACAAGCGCCTCAAGCACCGCGGCGTGGTGTGCGAGAAGTGCGGCGTCGAGGTGACGCAGGCCAAGGTGCGTCGCGAGCGCATGGGCCACATCGACCTCGCGAGCCCTGTGGCGCACATCTGGTTCCTCAAGTCGCTGCCCTCGCGCATCGGCCTGATGCTGGACATGACGCTGCGTGAGATCGAGCGCGTGCTGTATTTCGAGGCCTTCGTGGTCATCGATCCGGGCATGACCGAGATGACGCGCGGCCAGCTGCTCACCGACGAGCTGTACCTCGAGGCCATCGAGCAGCACGGCGATGAATTCGACGCCCGCATGGGCGCCGAGGCCATCCACGAACTGCTGCAGTCGCTCGACCTGCCGGCCGAAGTGCTCAAGGTCCGTGAGGACATGGGCAACACCGCGTCCGAGACCAAGCTCAAGCGCCTGTCCAAGCGCCTGAAGCTCATCGAGGCGTTCATCGATTCCGGCAACAAGCCCGAATGGATGGTGCTGACCGTGCTGCCCGTGCTGCCGCCGGACCTGCGTCCGCTGGTGCCGCTGGATGGCGGTCGCTTCGCGACCTCCGACCTGAACGACCTCTACCGCCGCGTCATCAACCGCAACAACCGCCTGCGCCGCCTGCTTGAGCTCAACGCGCCCGATATCATCGTGCGCAACGAGAAGCGCATGCTGCAGGAGTCGGTGGACGCGCTGCTGGACAACGGTCGTCGCGGTCGCGCCATCACGGGCAGCAACAAGCGCCCGCTGAAGTCGCTCGCCGACATGATCAAGGGCAAGCAGGGCCGCTTCCGCCAGAACCTGCTGGGCAAGCGCGTCGACTACTCCGGTCGCTCGGTGATCGTGGTCGGCCCGACGCTGCGCCTGCACCAGTGCGGCCTGCCGAAGAAGATGGCGCTCGAGCTGTTCAAGCCGTTCATCTTCCAGAAGCTGCAGATCCGCGGTGACGCCTCGACCATCAAGGCCGCCAAGCGCCTGGTGGAGCGCGAGGGTGCCGAGGTCTGGGACATCCTCGAGGAGGTGATCCGCGAGCATCCGGTGCTGCTGAACCGCGCACCGACGCTGCATCGCCTGGGCATCCAGGCCTTCGAGCCGGTGCTGGTGGAAGGCAAGGCCATCCAGCTGCACCCGCTGGTCTGCACCGCGTTCAACGCGGACTTCGACGGCGACCAGATGGCCGTGCACGTGCCGCTGTCGCTCGAGGCGCAGCTCGAGGCGCGCGCGCTGATGATGTCGTCGAACAACATCCTCTCGCCCGCCAACGGCGACCCGATCATCGTGCCGTCGCAGGACGTGGTGCTCGGCCTGTATTACCTCACCCGCGAGCGCGTCGGTGCCAAGGGCGAGGGCATGGCGTTCTCGGACGTGCACGAGGCACACCGCGCCTACGAGAGCCGCATGGTCGACCTGCACGCCAAGGTGCGCGTTCGCGTGCGCCAGTCCACGATGGTCGACGGCAAGGTGGGCCCGGAGTCGGTGCGCACCGTGCAGACGACGGTGGGGCGCGCGTTGCTGTCGGAGATCCTGCCGAAGGGCCTGTCCTTCGACCTGGTCAACCACGACATGACCAAGAAGGCGATTTCCGGCCTGATCAACACCTGCTACCGCGCGCTGGGCCTGAAGAACACGGTCGTGTTCGCGGACCAGCTCATGTACATGGGTTTCCAGTACGCCACGCGTTCGGGCATGTCGTTCGGCATCGACGACATCGTGATCCCGGAGCAGAAGACCAAGCTGGTCGCCGCGGCGGACCGCGAAGTGAAGGAGATCCAGGACCAGTACGCGTCCGGTCTCGTCACCAACGGCGAGCGCTACAACAAGGTGGTCGACATCTGGTCGCGTGCCAACGACCAGGTCGCGCGCGCGATGATGGAGAAGCTCGGCACCGAGGAGGCGATCGACAGCAAGGGCGTCAAGCATCGCCAGAAGTCGTTCAACTCGATCTTCATGATGGCCGACTCCGGCGCTCGCGGCAGCGCGGCGCAGATCCGCCAGCTGGCGGGCATGCGCGGCCTGATGGCGCAGTCCCGACGGCTCGATCATCGAGACGCCGATCACCGCGAACTTCCGCGAAGGCCTGAACGTCCTGCAGTACTTCATCTCGACCCACGGCGCCCGCAAGGGCCTCGCGGACACCGCGCTGAAGACGGCGAACTCCGGTTACCTGACGCGTCGCCTGGTCGACGTGGCCCAGGACCTGGTGGTCACCGAGATCGACTGCGGCACCGAGGCGGGCCTGACGATGGCGCCGCTGGTCGAGGGCGGCGACGTGGTCGAGGGCCTCGGCGAACGCGTGCTGGGCCGTGTGATCGCGGCCGACGTGCAGAAGCCGGGCACCGAGGAAGTGCTGCTGCCGCGCGGCACGCTGATCGACGAAGACCTGGTGCGCCTGCTGGAGCAGCAGAGCGTCGACCAGATCCTGGTGCGCTCACCGATCAGCTGCGCGACGCGGTATGGCGTCTGCGCGAGCTGCTACGGTCGCGACCTGGCGCGTGGTCGCCTGATCAACATCGGCGAGGCCGTGGGCGTCATCGCGGCGCAGTCCATCGGCGAGCCGGGCACGCAGCTGACGATGCGCACGTTCCACATCGGTGGCGCGGCATCGCGGGCCGCGGCGGCCTCGAGCGTCGAGATCCGCAACCCGGGCACGCTGCGCTTCCACAACATCAAGACGGTGCAGCACGAGAAGGGCCATCTGGTGGCCGTGTCCCGCTCCGGCGAACTGGGCGTTGTCGACGCCTTCGGCCGCGAGCGCGAGCGCTACAAGATTCCCTACGGTGCAACCATCACCGCGAAGGAAGCGCGACAAGGTCGCCGGCGGCCAGGTCGTGGCCACCTGGGATCCGCACACCCATCCGGTGGTCACCGAGGTGGCGGGCTTCATGCGCTTCCAGGACTTCGTCGACGGCCTGACTGTCGCCACGCAGGTCGACGAAGTGACGGGCCTGTCTTCGACCGTGGTGATGGACTCGAAGCAGCGCGGCGGCAAGGAACTCAAGCCGACGATCAAGCTGCTCAACGCGAAGGGCAAGGAAATGACTGTTCGCGAACACCGAGATCCCGGCCGTGTACACGCTGCCGGCCGGCGCGCTGATCAGTCCTCACCGACGGCGCGAAAGTGGCGGTCGGCGACGTCATCGCCCGCATCCCGCAGGAGTCCTCCAAGACCCGCGACATCACCGGCGGCCTGCCGCGTGTCGCCGACCTGTTCGAGGCCCGCAAGCCGAAGGACCAGGCCATCCTCGCCGAGAAGTCTGGCACGGTCAGCTTCGGCAAGGAGACCAAGGGCAAGCGTCGCCTCGTCATCACCGGCGAGGGTGAGCGAGAAGTACGAGGAGCTGATCCCGAAGTGGCGCCAGCTGAACGTGTTCGAGGGCGAGCAGGTTGACGCGCGGCGAGGTGATCGCCGACGGCGAGCCGAACCCGCACGACATCCTGCGCCTGCAGGGCATCGAGTCGCTGGCCAACTACCTGGTGCGCGAGATCCAGGAGGTCTACCGCCTGCAGGGCGTGAAGATCAACGACAAGCACATCGAGGTGATCATCCGGCAGATGCTGCGCAAGACCGAGGTGATGACCTCGGGCGAGACCGCGCTGCTGCGCGGCGAGCAGCT
The DNA here is from genome assembly GCA_963785055.1 of uncultured Pseudomonadota bacterium. GTDB lineage: Bacteria > Pseudomonadota > Gammaproteobacteria > Steroidobacterales > Steroidobacteraceae > ZC4RG30. The sequence goes on along the minus strand of CAWATT010000004.1, from coordinate 152,244 downwards.
CGACCGTTCGCGTGCGCTGGACATCAACGACCACGCGCGCGACGAGAAGCAAGGAGGCGGCGACGCTGCAGCCGGTGCTGCTCGGCATCACCAAGGCGTCGCTGGCGACCGAGTCGTTCATTTCGGCGGCCTCGTTCCAGGAGACCACCCGCGTGCTGACCGAAGCGGCGGTGCGGGGCCTGAAGGACGACCTGCGCGGCCTGAAGGAGAACGTGATCGTCGGCCGGCTGATCCCGGCGGGCACCGGGCTTCGCGGCCCACGAGCACCGGCGCCAGAAGATGAGCGAGACGCCCGCGTCGCAGCTTCATGGATGTCGGCGGTTCGGCTGCCGGACGCCGAGGACAGCGCCGGTCGGGCGAGGAAGAGAGCGCCTGAAGCCCGGATGTCCGCGGTCGGGTGACCGGGTGGTGGCGGCGCATGGTGCGCCGCAGCATCCGATTGACAGGTTCGGGGGCGGTTCCTAGAATCGCCGGCCTTCCCATCGGTCCGGCGCATCCAAGAACCGCCGGGCCAAAACAGTGACTGGTTAGATGACGGGCCGCATCGCGAGATGCGGCCCGCTCTTTCTGCGAGTCGGACATTTTGTGGAGACTGCATGGCAACGACAGGTCAGCTGATCCGCGCCCCGCGCCGGACGCACGCTGAAAAGACCAAGGTTCCGGCCCTCGGCGCTGCGCCGCAGAAGCGTGGCGTCTGCACGCGCGTCTACACCACGACGCCGAAGAAGCCGAACTCGGCGCTGCGCAAGGTGTGCCGCGTGCGCCTCGTCAACGGCTACGAAGTCACCAGCTACATCGGTGGCGAAGGCCACAACCTGCAGGAGCACTCGGTGGTGCTGATCCGCGGTGGTCGCGTCAAGGACCTGCCGGGCGTGCGTTACCACACCGTGCGCGGCTCGCTCGACTGCTCCGGCGTCAACGATCGCAAGCAGAGTCGTTCCAAGTACGGCGCCAAGCGCCCGAAGAAATAGTTTCCAGGAGTAGATCGCCATGTCGCGTCGCGCAGCAGCCCCCAGCCGTACGATCCTTCCCGGATCCGAAGTTCAACAGCGACATGCTGGCGAAGTTCATGAACGTCGTGATGCAGGACGGCAAGAAGTCCGCCGCCGAGCGCATCCTCTACGGTGCGCATCGATCGCATCACGCGAGAAGACCGGCAAGCAGGGCGCCGAGGCCATCGAGCTGCTGTCGCTGGCGCTCGACAACGTGAAGCCCGCGGTCGAGGTGAAGTCGCGCCGCGTCGGTGGCGCCACCTACCAGGTGCCCGTCGAAGTGCGCGCCTCGCGCCGCCAGACGCTGGCCATGCGCTGGGTCATCGAGGCCGCGCGCGCCCGCACCGAGAAGTCGATGGCGCTCCGCCTCGCCCACGAACTGATGGACGCCGCCGAGAACCGCGGCGGCGCCGTGCGCAAGCGTGAGGACACGCATCGCATGGCGGAGGCCAACCGCGCCTTCGCGCATTACCGCTGGTAATCGCGCGGGTCTGCCCCGTTGAACCCGCGCGAAGCGCCATCGTGGCCCGCGTCACGCCCCTGGAACGCTACCGGAACATCGGCATCTCCGCCCACATCGACGCGGGCAAGACGACGACCACCGAGCGCATCCTGTTCTACACGGGCGTATCGCACAAGATCGGCGAAGTCCATGACGGCGCGGCCGTCATGGACTACATGGAGCAGGAACAGGAGCGTGGCATCACGATCACCTCCGCCGCGACCACCTGCTTCTGGAAGGGGATGGACAACAACTTCCCCGAGCACCGCATCAACATCATCGACACGCCCGGGCCACGTCGACTTCACCATCGAAGTCGAGCGCAGCCTGCGCGTGCTGGACAGCGCGGTCGCGCTGTTCTGCGTCGGTTGTCGGGCGTGCAACCGCAGTCCGAGACGGTGTGGCGGCAGATGAACCGCTACGGCGTGCCGCGCATCGCGTTCGTCAACAAGATGGACCGCGCCGGCGCCAACTTCCTGCGCTGCATCGACCAGATCCGCACGCGCCTGCGCGGCAACCCGGTGCCGATCCAGCTGCCGATCGGCGCCGAGGACGACTTCGAAGGCGTCATCGACCTGATCAGGATGAAGGCCATCTACTGGGACATGGAAACCCAGGGGATGAAGTTCGAGTACCGCGAGATTCCGGCCGCGCTGCTCGGCGCAGGCCGCCGGAGTACCGCGCCAAGATGATCGAGGCCGCGGCCGAGGGCGACGACGCGCTGACCGAGAAGTACCTCGAGGGCCAGCGAGCTGTCGGACGACGAGATCAAGCGCGGCCTGAAGGCGCGCGCGCTGAAGAACGAGATCGTGCTGTGCATGTGCGGCACCGCGTTCAAGAACAAGGGCGTGCAGGCGCTGCTCGACGCGGTCATCGAGTTCATGCCGTCGCCCGATGGAAATGCCGCCCACCAAGGGCCTGGACGATCGACGGCGAGCCCGGCCACGCGCAAGGCGCGACGACGACGCGCCGTTCGCGGCGCTGGCGTTCAAGATCCTGAACGACCCGTTCGTGGGCAACCTGACGTTCTTCCGCGTCTATTCGGGCGTGCTGAATTCCGGCGACACCGTGTTCGTGCCGACCGAAGCGACAAGCGCGAGCGCATCGGCCGCCTGCTGCAGATGCACGCCAGCGAGCGCACCGACATCAAGGAAGTGCGCGCCGGCGATATCGCCGCGGCCGTGGGCCTGAAGGACGTCATCACCGGCGACACGCTGTGCGACCGGACAAGGTCATCACGCTCGAGAAGATGGTGATCCCGATGCCGGTGATCGCGGTGGCCGTGGAGCCGCGGACCAAGGTCGACCAGGAGAAGATGGGCGTGGCGCTGCAGCGCCTCGCGAAGGAAGATCCCTCGTTCCGCGTCAGCACCGACGAGGAGTCGGGCCAGACGATCATCTCCGGCATGGGCGAGCTGCACCTCGAGATCATCGTCGACCGCATGAAGCGCGAGTTCAAGGTCGAGGCCAACGTCGGCAAGCCGCAGGTGGCCTACCGCGAGACCATCCGCGCCAAGGTCGAGTCCGAAGGCAAGCTCGTCAAGCAGTCCGGCGGCCGCGGCCAGTACGGCCACGTGTGGCTGAAGCTCGAGCCGAACGAGGCCGGCAAGGGCTACGAGTTCGTCAACGGCATCGTCGGCGGCACGGTGCCGCGCGAGTTCATCCCGGCCGTCGAGAAGGGCATCAAGGAAGCCGCCGAGACCGGCGTGATCGCCGGCTATCCGGTGGTGGACGTGAAGGTCACGCTGTTCGACGGCTCGTACCACGACGTCGACTCGAACGAGATCTCGTTCCGCATGGCAGCGATCTTCGGCTTCAAGGACGGCTTCCGCAAGGCGAAGCCGGTGATCCTCGAGCCGATCATGAAGGTCGAGGTCGTGACGCCCGAGGATTACATGGGCGACGTGATCGGCGACCTGAATCGCCGCCGCGGCCAGATCCAGGGCATGGAAGACACGCCGGCGGGCAAGACGGTCATCGGCCGAAGTGCCGCTGGCGGAGATGTTCGGCTACGCGACCACGGTGCGCTCGATGAGCCAGGGTCGCGCGACGTTCACGATGGAATTTTCGAAGTACGTGGAAGTCCCGGCGAATGTCGCCGAGGCGATCATCAAGCAAGTAAATTCTCCGCAACTTCTCCGCCAGGGTACGAAAGCACATGTCCAAAGAGAAATTCGAACGCAACAAGCCGCACGTGAACGTGGGCACGATTGGTCACGTGGACCATGGCAAGACGACGCTGACGGCGGCGCTGACGAAGGTGATGGCCGAGAAGCACGGTGGTGAGTTCAAGGCCTACGACCAGATCGACAAGGCGCCTGAAGAGAAGGCGCGCGGCATCACGATCTCGCACGGCGCACGTGGAGTACACCTCGGATGCGCGCCACTACGCGCACGTGGACTGCCCGGGGCACGCCGACTACGTGAAGAACATGATCACGGGAGCGGCGCAGATGGACGGCGCGATCCTGGTGGTGTCGGCCGCCGACGGCCCGATGCCGCAGACGCGCGAGCACATCCTGCTGGCCCGCCAGGTGGGCGTGCCGTACATCGTGGTGTTCATGAACAAGGCCGACATGGTCGACGACAAGGAGCTGCTGGAGCTGGTCGAGATGGAAGTTCGCGAGCTGCTGTCGGTGTACAAGTTCCCCGGCGACGACACCCCGATCATCGTCGGTTCGGCGCTGAAGGCGCTGGAAGGGCGACACGAGCGAGATCGGCGTGCCGGCGGTGGTGAAGCTGGTGGCCGAGATGGACCGCTACATCCCGGTGCCGAAGCGCGAGATCGACAAGCCGTTCCTGATGCCGGTCGAGGACGTGTTCTCGATCTCCGGTCGCGGCACGGTGGTGACGGGTCGCATCGAGCGCGGCATCGTGAAGATCAACGACGAGGTGGAGATCATCGGCCTGGTGCCGACGGTGAAGACCACGTGCACGGGCGTGGAGATGTTCCGCAAGCTGCTGGACGAGGGCCAGGCGGGCGACAACGTGGGCGTGCTGCTGCGCGGCACGAAGCGCGAGGAAGTGGAGCGCGGCCAGGTGCTGGCCAAGCCCGGCTCGATCACGCCGCACACGCAGTTCGAGTGCGAGGTGTACGTGCTGACGAAGGAAGAGGGTGGCCGTCACACGCCGTTCTTCAAGGGCTACCGTCCGCAGTTCTACTTCCGCACCACGGACGTGACCGGCTCGGTGGAGCTGGACGGCGGCGCCGAGATGGTGATGCCGGGCGACAACATCAAGATGACGGTGGAGCTGATCGCCCCGATCGCGATGGACGAGGGCCTGCGCTTCGCCATCCGCGAGGGCGGCCGCACCGTCGGCGCCGGCGTCGTTTCCAAGATTCTCAAGTAAGGCGAACATACATGGCCAACCAGAACATCCGCATCCGCCTGAAGGCGTTCGATCACCGCTTGATCGACACCTCGGCCCGCGAAATCGTCGAAACCGCCAAGCGCACGGGCGCGACGGTGCGTGGCCCGGTGCCGCTGCCGACCAAGATGGAGCGCTTCACCGTGCTCGTCTCGCCGCACGGCGACAAGGACGCCCGCGACCAGTTCGAGCTGCGCACGCACAAGCGCCTCATGGACATCCTGGACCCGACCGACAAGACCGTCGACGCGCTGATGAAGCTCGAACTGCCGGCCGGCGTGGACGTCCAGATCAAGCTTGAACTGAGCGACGGCCAAGTAACCAGGGCGGCGCGGGACACTATACTGCGCGCCCTTTCGCCGCCGGGCTCGTCCTGGCGGCCCGCGTTTTCGAATGCGGAATCGGGCAAGGTTGGCGCCCCGGCATAGCCGGGAGCCAAGACCACTCGAGCAACGACAACCCCTTGATTCCCAAGGGTGTTTGTCCTGACTCCAGAGGTTCTGTCCCTGCCGCGCCGCTGTGTCGAACAGAGGAATTTGAGATGACTATCGGTCTGGTCGGCCGCAAGTGCGGCATGACGCGAGTGTTCACGGAAGCCGGCGAATCAATCCCGGTGACCGTCGTCGAAGTGCTCGCCAACCGCGTCACCCAGGTCAAGGGCGACGAGGTCGACGGCTATCGCGCCGTCCAGGTGACCTACGGCAAGCGCCGCCCGCAGCTGCTCTCCAAGGCCGTTGCCGGTCACTACGCGAAGGCCAAGGTCGAGCCGGGCCGTTCGCTGGTCGAGTTCCGCCTCGCCAAGGGCGAGTCCGCCGATGTGCAGCCCGGCGCCGAGTTCACGGCCGACCTGTTCAAGGCCGGCCAGCTCGTCGACGTGACCGGCACCACCATCGGCAAGGGCTTCGCCGGCACGATGAAGCGCCACAATTTCGCCGGTGGTCCTGCCTCGCACGGCCATTCGGTCACCCATCGCGCCCCGGGATCGATCGGCCAGCGCCAGACGCCTGGCCGCGTGTTCCCGGGCAAGCGCATGTCGGGCCACATGGGCGTCAAGCGCCGCACCACCGAGAACCTGCGGGTCATCGAGATCGACACCGAGCGCAACCTGCTGCTGATCAGCGGCGCCGTGCCGGGCTCCGAGGGTGGCGAAGTCATCGTGCGTCCGTCGGTGAAGGCTGCCCGCCTGGCGCGCCGCAAGAGCATCGCGCCGACCAAGAAGGCCGACGCCAAGGCCGGCGCCAAAGCCGGCGCCAAGAAGTAAGGGCTAACGCATGAAGCTCAAAGTCGCCAATGGTGGCGCCGAACTGGCGGTCTCCGAGACCACCTTCGGCGCCGAATACAACGAGGCGCTGGTGCACCAGCTCGTCACTGCCTACATGGCGGGCGGCCGCTCGGGCACCAAGCGCCAGAAGAGCCGTGCCGAAGTGCGTGGTGGCGGTCGCAAGCCGCACGCGCAGAAGGGCACGGGCTCGGCGCGCGCCGGTTCCATCCGCAGCCCGATCTGGGTGGGTGGTGGTCGCGCGTTCGCCGCGCGCCCGCGCGACTACGCGCAGAAGGTCAACCGCAAGATGTATCGCGCCGGCCTGCGCTCGATGCTGGCGCCAGCTGGTGCGCACCGATCGCCTGGTGGTCACGCAGGAGTTCACGCGTCGCCGAGCCGCGCACCAAGGCTGCTGCTGGGCAAGCTCAAGGAACTGTCGCTGGACAACGTGCTGATCGTGGTCGAGGCGCATGACGAGAAGCTGATGCTGGCCGCGCGCAACCTGCCGCACGTCGACGTGATCACCGGTCGTCCGAGATCAACCCGGTGTCGCTGGCCGCGCACGACAAGGTGCTGATGACTGTCGGCGCCGTGAAGCTGATCGAGGAGCGCCTGCAATGAGCCGTGAGCGTCTCGCCACCGTGCTGGTGGCCCCGCACATCACCGAGAAGACCGCGCTGGCGATGCAGAACGCCAACCAGTACGCGTTCCGCGTGCGCCGCGATGCGAACAAGACCGAGATCAAGCAGGCCGTCGAGCTGATGTTCGACGTCAAGGTCGCCGGCGTGCAGGTCGCCAACGAGCCCGGCAAGTCACGCCGCTTCGGCAAGACGCATGGGCCGCACGCAGGACTGGAAGAAGGCCTACGTGCGGCTGGCCGAAGGCCAGGCGATCGATTACGAAGCCCACGCCAGGAACCAGGGTAAGCGCTGATGGCACTGATCAAGCTCAAGCCGACGTCGCCGGGCACGCGATTCGTCGTCCGGATCGACCGCTCGCACCTGCACAAGGGTGACCCGTATGCGCCGCTGACCGTTGCGCAGAGCAAGACCGGCGCCCGCAACCACCACGGCCGCATCACGACGCGCCACGTGGGCGGCGGCTCGCGCCAGAAGTACCGCCTGATCGACTTCAAGCGTGACAAGGACGGCATCGCCGGCGTCATCGAGACGGTCGAGTACGATCCGAACCGCACCGCGCACATCGCGCTGGTGAAATACGCCGACGGCGAGCGCCGCTACATCCTCGCGCCCAAGGGCATCAAGCCGGGCGACGAAGTGCGCTCGGGCGCCGATTCGCCCATCAAGCCGGGTAATGCGATGGCGCTGCGCCACATCCCGGTGGGCTCGCTGGTGCACAACATCGAGATGAAGCCCGGCAAGGGCGGCCAGATGGCGCGCAGTGCCGGCGCCTCGGCGCAGTACACCTCGCGTGAAGGCCTGCATGCCTACATCCGCCTGAAGTCCGGCGAGACGCGCAAGGTCCATATCGACTGCCGCGCGACGCTCGGCGAGATGTCGAATGACGAACACAACCTGCGCAGCTACGGCAAGGCAGGCGCCAAGCGCTGGCGCGGCATTCGCCCGACGGTCCGCGGCGTGGTGATGAACCCGGTCGACCACCCGCACGGTGGTGGCGAGGGCAAGTCCGGCCAGGGCAACCCGCACCCGGTTTCGCCGTGGGGCTGGCAGACGAAGGGCAAGAAGACCCGTCGCAACAAGCGCACGAACAACATGATCGTGCAGCGGAGGAAGTAAGCAGTGCCACGTTCACTGAAGAAGGGGCCGTTCATCGACCTGCACCTCGCGAAGAAGGTGGAGACGGCCGCAGCCAAGAACGACCGCAAGCCGATCAAGACCTGGTCGCGGCGCTCGATGGTCATCCCGGAAATGGTTGGCCTGACGATTGCCGTGCACAACGGCAAGCAGCACGTGCCCGTGCTCGTGTCCGAGAACATGGTCGGCCACAAGCTGGGCGAGTTCTCGCCGACGCGGATCTTCAAGGGTCACGGCGGCGACAAGAAAGTCTCCTCCTCGGGTTGAGCACCATGGAAACATTCGCCAAGTTCAAGTACGCGCACATCTCGCCGCAGAAATGCCGCCTGATCGCCGACATCGTGCGCGGCAAGCGCGTCGGCCCGGCGCTGTCCGAGCTGCGCTTCATGCCGAAGAAGGGCGCCGAGATGGTGCTCAAGACGCTCGAGTCGGCCGTTGCCAACGCCGAGCACAACCACGGCGCGGACATCGACGAACTGAAGGTGTCGCGCATCGAGATCGATGCGGCGCCCCTGCAGAAGCGCTTCCAGGCCCGGGCCAAGGGCCGCGGCGCGCGCATCGTCAAGCGTTCGAGTCACATCACCGTCCACGTCAGCGACGGCAGGAAGGAATAGCGAATGGGCCAGAAGGTCAATCCGCTGGGCATACGCCTCGGCATCACCCGCGACTGGGTGTCCAAGTGGTACGCGAACCGCAAGCAGTACGCGACCCAGATCCACGCGGACTTCCGCGTTCGTGAGTTCCTGCGCAAGAAACTCGCCGACGCGTCGGTCAGCCTCATCCACATCGAGCGTGCCGCCCGCAAGGTGAACGTGACGATCCACACGGCGCGCCCGGGCATCGTGATCGGCAAGAAGGGCGAGGACATCGAGCGGCTGCGCGCCGAGACTGCGCGCCTGGTCGGCATGCCGGTGACGGATGTGCGCCTGAACGTTGCCGAGATCCGCAAGCCGGAGCTCGACGCTTTGCTGGTTGCCGAGGGCATCGCGCAGCAGATCGAAAAGCGCGTCATGTTCCGCCGCGCCATGAAGCGCGCCGTGATGTCGACCATGCGCAGCGGTGCGCTGGGCGTGAAGGTGCGCCTGTCGGGCCGCCTGAACGGCTCGGAGATCGCGCGCACCGAGTGGAGCCGCGAGGGTCGCATCCCGCTGCACACCTTCCGCGCCGACATCGACTACGGCACGGCCGAGGCACGCACGACCTATGGCGTGATCGGCGTGAAGGTCTGGATCTTCAAGGGTGAAGTCTTCGAGAAGGTTGCTGAAGCAGCCGAAGAGACAGCTCCCGAGGCGGCAGCCGTGGAAGCGGCCGTGCAGCCGGCGACGGCCTGAGGTACTGATCGATGTTGCAACCGAAGCGGACCAAGTACCGCAAGCAGTTCAAGGGCCGCAACACCGGCCTGGCGCAGCGCGGCAACAGTGTCGCGTTTGGCGAGTTCGGGCTGAAGGCGACCGAGCGTGCACGCATGACCGCGCGCGAGATCGAGGCGGCGCGTCGTGCCATGGCGCGTGCGGTGAAGCGCGGCGGCCAGATCTGGGTGCGCGTGTTCCCGGACGTGCCCGTGTCCAAGAAGCCCCTCGAGGTCCGCATGGGTGCGGGCAAGGGCAACGTCGAGTTCTGGATCGCCAAGGTCCAGCCCGGCAAGGTTCTTTTCGAGATGGAAGGCGTGCCCGAGGCACAGGCTCGCGAGGCGTTCCGCCTGGCCGGCGCGAAGCTCTCGGTTGCAACTACCTTCGTCAAGCGGCAGGTGCGCTGATGAAAGCAACTGAATTGAGGACGAAGTCCGCGACCGACCTGAACACGGAGCTGCTGGGGCTGCGCAAGGAGCAGTTCGCGCTGCGCCTGCAGCGTGCCACCGGCCAGGCCCCGAAGCCGGACCAGTTCGGCAAGGTGCGGCGCAATATCGCGCGATTGAAGACCGTGCAGCGCGAGCAGCGCGGCAAGACCGGAGGCAAGTAGGCCATGTCGATCGAAACCGCAGCCACGAAGACGGGTGCCGTCGAGCAGCGCACGCTCACCGGCACCGTCGTCAGCAGCAAGACCGCCAAGACCATCGCGGTGGAAATCGAGCGCCTGCTCAAGCACCCGCAGTACGGCAAGTACGTGCGCCGCACGACCCGGCTGCTGGCGCATGACGAGGCTGGCGAAGCCCGCGAGGGCGACACCGTGACGATTGCGCAGTGCCGTCCGATCTCGCGCCGCAAGTCATGGAAGCTGGTGTCCGTGCTCGAGCGCGGCGTCAAGATCTGAAAAACGTCTCAAGAGTGGTGCAGAAATGATCCAGATGCAGACGTTGCTCAATGCCGCCGACAACAGCGGTGCCCGCACCATGATGTGCATCAAGGTGCTGGGCGGCTCCCATCGGCGCTATGCGACGGTGGGCGACGTCATCAAGGTGAGCATCCGGGACGCGATCCCGCGCGGCAAGGTCAAGAAGGGCGAGGTGTACGACGCGGTCGTCGTGCGCACGGCCTTCGGCGTGCGTCGTCCGGACGGCTCGTTGATCCGCTTCGATGGCAATGCGGCGGTGCTGCTGAACCCGAAGCTCGAGCCGATCGGCACGCGCATTTTCGGGCCGGTGACGCGTGAACTGCGCAACGCGCGCTTCATGAAGATCATCTCGCTCGCGCCGGAAGTCCTGTAGGGGTTTGGGCCATGAACAAATTGCGTAAAGGCGACCAGGTGGTGGTGCTGTCCGGCAGGGACAAGGGCCGCCGTGGAACGGTTCTCGACGTACTTGCCGAAGGCAAGCTGCTGGTCGAGGGCGTCAACGTGGTCAAGAAGCACCAGCGTGGCAATCCGCAGGCCAACCAGCCGGGCGGGATCATCGAGCAGGCGCAGCCGCTGCATGCCTCGAAGGTTGCCATCTGGAACCCGGGCAGCAGCAAGGGCGATCGGGTCGGCATCAGGACACTGGCGGACGGCCGGCGCGTGCGCTTCCTGAAGTCGAACAACGAAGTGCTCGACGTCAAGTGAGCGGAACGAACATGAGCAGGTTGCAAGAGTATTACCGCAAGACCGTGGTGCCCCAGCTGACCACCAGCCTCGGGCTCAAGAACCCGATGCAGGTGCCGCGGATCACCAAGATCACCGTGAACATGGGCGTGGGCGAGGCCGTTGCCGACCGCAAGGTCGTCGATGCGGCTGCCGCCGACATGGCGAAGATCACCGGCCAGAAGCCGCTGATCACCAAGTCGAAGAAGGCCATCGCGTCGTTCAAGCTGCGCGAGAACCTGCCGATCGGCTGCAAGGTGACGCTGCGCGGCAAGCGCATGTACGACTTCCTGGACCGCCTGATCACGATCGCCATGCCGCGCATCCGCGACTTCCGCGGCGTGTCGGCGCGCGCCTTCGATGGCCGCGGCAACTACACGCTGGGCGTCAAGGAACAGATCATTTTCCCCGAGATCCAGTACGACCAGATCGACCAGCTTCGTGGCATGGACATCACGATCACGACCACCGCTGCGACCAATGAGCAGGGCAAGGCGTTGCTGGAAGCTTTCAATTTCCCGTTCCGCAAGTCCTGAGCGGCAGCGAACGGACACGGGCACAGAGGACCGAACAGTCATGGCCAAGACAAGCATGGTCGAACGCGAGAAGCGCCGGGAAAAGACGGTGCAGAAGTACGCGAAGAAGCGCGCCGAGCTCAAGGAGCTGATCCGCAGCCCGCGCGCCTCCGACGAGGTGCGCGCCGAAGCGCAGGCGAAGCTGCAGAAGCTGCCGCGGGACTCGAGCCCGGTGCGCCTGCGCAACCGCTGCGCGCTGACCGGCCGTCCGCGCGGTGTGTACAGCAAGTTTGGCCTGGCCCGCACCAAGGTCCGCGAGGTTGCCAATCGCGGTGAGATCCCCGGCCTCGTCAAGGCGAGCTGGTAGGAGGCGTAAGCAAGCATGAGCATGACCGATCCCGTCGCCGACCTGCTGACCCGCATCCGAAATGGGCAGAGCGCTGGCAAGACACATGTGAGCATCGACTCGTCGAAGATCAAGACGGCGATAGCGCGCGTCCTGAAGGACGAGGGCTATGTCGCGGACTTCCACATCGAGAACGGCGACGGCAAGCCGCGCCTCACCATCGACCTGAAGTACTACGAGGGTCGTCCGGTGATCGACCGCCTGGAGCGCGTGAGCCGTCCCGGGCTGCGCATCTACCGCGGCAAGGACGAATTGCCGAAGGTCCTCGGTGGCATGGGAACCGTGATCGTTTCCACGCCGCAGGGCGTGATGACGGACCGCCAGGCGCGTGCGAACGGCCAGGGCGGCGAAGTTCTCTGCATCGTGGCCTGATCCGGCCGCGAAGCGATCAAAGGATTCAGAGATGTCTCGAGTAGCAAAGAAGCCGGTACCGCTGCCGCAAGGCGTCACCGCGACGCTTGCCCCGGACGTGGTCACCATCAAGGGTGCCAAGGGCACGTTGTCGGTGCCGCTCAAGAATGGCGTGTCGGTGACCGAGAGCGACAAGCAGCTGCAGGTTGCCTACACCGACGCCGCCGGCGCACGCGCGATGGCTGGCGCAACGCGCGCGCACCTGGCGAACATGGTGGACGGCGTGACCAAGGGCTACGAGAACAAGCTCGAGCTGGTCGGCGTTGGCTTCCGCGCTGCCGTGCAGGGCAAGGCGCTGAACCTGACGCTGGGCTTCTCGCATCCGGTGGTGTTCAACATCCCCGACGGGATCTCGATCGAGGCGCCGAGCCAGACCGAGGTCCTCATCAAGGGAATCGACCGTCAGCGCGTCGGCCAGGTGGCCGCCGAGATCCGCGACCTGCGTCCGCCGGAGCCCTACAAGGGCAAGGGCGTGAAGTACGCGGGCGAGAAGATCACGTTGAAGGAAGGCAAGAAGAAGTAGTGCGAGGTGATGTGAGATGAGTCTGACTTCAAAGGAACGTCGCACGCGCCGCGCCCTCAAGGGCCGGCAGCATATCCGCGAGCTGGGCGTGGCCCGGCTGACCGTGCACCGTACCCCGCGCCACATCTACGCGCAGGTGTTCGACGCTGCAGGGCGGCAAGGTGCTGGCCGCGGCCTCCACGGTGCAGGAAGGCGTGAGCAAGGACCTGAAGGGCACCGGCAACGTCGATGCGGCCAAGGTCGTCGGCCGCGAGATCGCCACGCGCGCCAAGGCCGCGGGCATCAGCAAGGTCGCGTTCGATCGTTCGGGATTTCGCTACCACGGGCGGGTGAAGGCGCTGGCGGAAGCCGCGCGCGAAGCCGGTCTCGAGTTCTAAGGCAGGCAGGATCATGGCAAGAGTCGAAAAGAATCAGTCTGCGGACGAGTTCACGGAGAAGCTGGTCGCGGTCAACCGCACGGCGAAGGTCGTGAAGGGTGGCCGCCAGTTCGGCTTCACCGCGCTGACCGTGGTCGGCGACGGCGCCGGCCGCGTGGGCTTCGGCTTCGGCAAGGCGCGCGAAGTGCCGGTGGCGATCTCCAAGGCGATGGCCCAGGCGCGCAAGAACCTGGTGCACGTGAGCCTGCGCAAGGACACGCTGCACTACGCGGTGCGCGGTGAACACGGCGCGACGCGCGTGCTGATGCAGCCGGCCTCCGACGGTACCGGCGTCATCGCCGGCGGCGGCATGCGCGCGGTGCTCGAGTGCGTCGGCGTGCGCAACGTGCTGGCCAAGAGCTATGGCTCGCGCAACCCGATCAACGTGGTGCGCGCGACCATCAAGGCGCTGGCGCGCGATGCGCTCGCCCGACGACATCGCCGCCAAGCGCGGCAAGACCATCGACGAGATCACGGGTTAAGGCCATGGCAAGCAAGACCAGCAGCAAAGTGCTTGTGACGCAGCTGAAGAGCACCTTCGGCGAGCTGCGCAGCATCATTTCCTCGGTCAAGGGCCTCGGCCTGCGCCGGCGCCACCGACAGCGTCGTCGTCGCCGACACGCCGGAGAACCGCGGCATGATCAACACGGCGAGCCACCTGCTGAAGGTGGAGAAGGCGGCCTGATGAAACTGAACACGATCAAGCCCGGCGCCGGGTTCCAAGCACACGCGCCTGCGCGTGGGCCGCGGCGCGTCCGCCGGCCAGGGCAAGACCTGCGGCCGCGGCGTCAAGGGCCAGCGCGCCCGCAAGGGTGGCTACCACAAGGTCGGCTTCGAAGGCGGCCAGATGCCGCTGCAGCGCCGCATGCCGAAGGTCGGCTTCCGTTCCGCCATCAAGGCGACGCGGGCCGAGGTGCGCCTGCACGAGCTCAATGGCATCGATGCGGCCGTGATCGACCTGGACGTGCTCAAGAAGGCCGGCATCGTGTCGGTGTTCGCCGAGAGCGCCAAGGTCGTGCTGTCGGGTGAGCTGAAGAAGGCCGTGACGCTGAAGGGCATTGGCGCGACCAAGGGCGCGGCCGAGGCGATCGCGAAGCTCGGCGGCAAGATCGAAGCGGCGGCGCAGTAGCACGCGCAAGGACCAGCGAAGAACGTGGCGAACAACCCGGCAATCAGTCCGCTCGGCGGCACTCGGTGACGCGACTCGCTTCGGCGAGATTCGCGGCCGCCTGCTGTTCCTGCTCGGGGCGCTGATCGTCTATCGCATCGGCACCTTCATCCCGGTGCCGGGCATCGACCCGGCGCGCGTGGCCGCGTTCTTCAATGACCAGTCCGGGACCATCCTCGGGCGTGGTCAACATGTTCTCCGGCGGCGCGCTGGAGCGCATGTCGATCTTCGCCATGGGCGTCATGCCCTACATCTCGGCCTCGATCATCATCCAGATGATGTCGATGGTCGTGCCGACGCTCATGGAATACCGCAAGGAAGGCGAGTCGGGCCGGCGCAAGATCACGCAGCTCACGCGTTACTTCACGCTGGTGCTCGGCGCGTTCCAGTCGTTCGCCGCCGCGGTCACGCTGCAGAACAACGGCATGGTGCTGAGCCCGGGCTTCACCTGGCTGTTCACCGCGACCATCACGATGACCACCGGCACGATGTTCCTGATGTGGCTGGGCGAGCAGATCACCGAGCGCGGCATCGGCAACGGCATCTCGATGATCATCCTGGTCGGCATCATCGCCGGCCTGCCCGGCGCGGTCGGCCGCACCGTCGATCAGGTCAACACCGGCGAGATGCAGGGACCGTTCGCCATCCTGCTGCTGGCCATCATCGTATCGGCGTCACGGCGTTCTGCGTCTTCGTGGAGCGTGCCCAGCGCCGCATCACGGTCAACTACGCCAAGCGCCAGGTCGGCCGCCGCATGTACGCGGGCCAGACCAGCCACCTGCCGTTCAAGCTCAACATGGCCGGCGTGATCCCGCCGATCTTCGCCTCGAGCCTGCTGCTGTTCCCGGCGACCATCGCCAGCTTCCTGGGCGCGAACCCGAATTCGCCGGCGAGCAGCTGCCTGCAGCGTATTGCCGCGGCGCTGTCCTACGGCCAGCCGCTGCACATGGCTGCTGTACGCCGCGCTGATCATCTTCTTCTGCTTCTTCTACACGGCGCTGGTGTTCAACGCCCGCGACACGGCCGACAACCTCAAGAAGTCCGGCGCGTTCATTCCCGGCATCCGTCCCGGCCAGCAGACCGGCGAGTACATCGACAAGGTGCTGACCCGGCTGACGCTGTGGGGCGCGCTCTACATCACCGTTGTCTGCCTGATTCCGGAGGCGCTGCATGGCGCGCCAGGGCGTGCCGTTCCAGTTTGGCGGCACGTCGCTGCTGATCGTCGTGGTGGTGGTGATGGACTTCATCTCGCAGCTGCAGGCGCACGTGATGTCGCACCAGTATCCGGGTCTGATGAAGAAGGCCAACCTGCTGGGTGCTGGCCGCAATGGTGCCGGCTCGTAAGCCGCGCGCCAGCCGAGCAATGAGGGTTTTGCAATGAAGGTTCGTCCGTCCGTCAAGAAGATCTGCAAGAACTGCAAGATCGTGCGCCGTCGCGGAGTGGTCTACGTGATCTGCTCCGACGTCGCGTCACAAGCAGCGTCAGGGTTGAGCGGATACGATCATGGCACGTATAGCCGGCATCAACATTCCGATGAACAAGCACGTGTGGGTCGGGCTTACGCACATCTATGGCGTGGGTCGCACGCGCGCGAAGGAATGCTGCGACACTCGCGGGCGTCGAGCCGACCACCAAGGTCAAGGACCTCACCGACGCCGAAGTCGACGGCGCTGCGCTCGCAGATCGCCAAGTGGGCGGTCGAGGGCGACCTGCGCCGCGAAGTGTCGATGAACATCAAGCGACTGATGGACCTGGGCACCTGGCGCGGCATGCGTCATCGCAAGGGCCTGCCGGTGCGTGGCCAGCGCACGCGCACCAACGCGCGCACCCGCAAGGGCCCGCGCAAGCAGGCCGTCAAGCTGAACGCGCCCCCGGGCAAGGCGTAAGGAACCAAATCAGATGGCTGACCAGAAGCCGAACTGACGCTGCCGCGCACAGCGCCGCGAAGAAGCCGAAGAAGGCGCGCAAGAACGTGCTCGACGGCATCGCGCACGTCCAGGCGTCGTTCAACAACACGATCATCACGATCACCGATCGCCAGGGCAACACGCTTTCCTGGGCGACCTCGGGTGGCTGCGGCTTCCGCGGCTCGCGCAAGAGCACGCCGTTCGCCGCGCAGGTCGCCGCCGAGAAGGCCGGCGTTGCCGCGCAGGAACACGGCGTGAAGAACGTCGAAGTGCGCGTCGGTGGCCCTGGCCCCGGTCGCGAGTCGGCAGTCCGCGCGCTGAATGGCTGCGGCCTGAAGATCACCAGCATCGCGGACATCACGCCGATTCCGCACAACGGTTGCCGTCCGCCCAAGAAGCGTCGCGTCTGAGGTAGATATGGCCCGATATACTGGTCCCAAGTGCAAGCTCTCGCGTCGCGAGGGCACCGATCTGTTCCTCAAGAGTGGCGTCAAGCCGCTCGAGAGCAAGTGCAAGTTGCAGGTGCCGCCGGGCGGCATCAAGGGCGAGCGCCGCACGCGCCTGTCCGACTACGGCGCGCAGCTGCGCGAGAAGCAGAAGCTGCGCCGCATGTACGGCGTGCTCGAGCGGCAGTTCCGCAACTACTACCAGGAGGCCGCGCGCCGCACCGGCGCCACCGGCGAGACGCTGCTGAAGCTGCTCGAGTGCCGGCTCGACAACGTCGTGTACCGCATGGGCTTCGCGGTCGACGCGCGCCGAGGCGCGCCAGCTGGTGAGCCACAAGTCGGTCGAAGTGAACGGCGAGGCGGTGACGATCGCCTCGTACCAGGTGAAGGCCGGCGACGTGGTCCAGATCCGCGAGAAGTCCCGCAAGCAGCTGCGCGTCCAGAACGCGCTGCAGATTGCCTCGCAGGTCGGGTTCCCGGAATGGGTCGAGGTGAACGAGAAGGAGTTCCGTGGCGTGTTCAAGGCGGCCCCAGGTCGCGAGGACGTGCTGCCGGACATCAACGAGAACCTCGTCGTCGAGCTCTATTCGAAGTGATCGTGGAGGCGCAATGCAATCCTCAGTGACAGAATTCCTCAAGCCCCGTGTAGTCAAGGTGCAGCCGGTCGCGCCGCGCCAGGCGCGCGTGGTGATCGAGCCCTTCGAGCGCGGCTTCGGCCACACGCTCGGCAACGCGCTGCGGCGCGTGCTGCTGTCGTCGATGCCTGGCGCCGCGATCACCGAGGTGGAGATCGAGGGCGTGCTGCACGAGTACACCAGCATCGAGGGTGTGCAGGAGGACGTCGTCGACATCCTGCTGAACCTCAAGGCGGTGGCGATCCGCATGCACTCGCGCGAAAGCGCCGAGCTGCGCCTGTCAAGAAGGGCCCGGGCCCGGTCACGGCCGGCGACATCCAGGTCGACCACGACATCGAGATCGTGAACCCGGACCTGGTGATCGCCAACCTGACCAAGGCCGGCAGCCTGTCGATGACGCTGAAGATCGAGAAGGGCCGTGGCTATCGTCCGGCGGTGCAGCGCGCGAATTTCGAGGAGGCCTCGCGCCCGATCGGCCGCCTGCAGCTCGATGCGTCGTTCAGCCCGGTGCGTCGCGTGACGTACGCGGTCGATGCCGCGCGCGTCGAGCAGCGCACCGACCTCGACAAGCTGGTCATCGACATCGAGACCAACGGCACGATCGACGCGGAAGAGGCGATTCGCCGCGCCGGCAGCATCCTCAAGGACCAGCTGTCGGTGTTCGTGGACCTGCAGGGCGAGGACGAGGCGATCAGCAAGGTCGCGGAGATGCAGTTCGACCCGCTGCTGCTGCGCCCGGTCGACGAGCTGGAGCTCACGGTCCGCAGCGCGAACTGCCTGAAGGCCGAGAACATCCACTACATCGGCGACCTCGTGCAGCGCACGGAAGTCGAGCTGCTGCGCACGCCGAACCTCGGCAAGAAGTCGCTGACCGAGATCAAGGAAGTGCTGCAGGGCCACGGCCTGATGCTGGGCATGCGCCTGGACGGCTGGCCGCCCGCCGGCCTGCGCCACGAGGAAGCTTAGGCCCTGACGGGCCGGGTTCAACGGGGGCGCTGCGCGCCCCCGTACTTGAAATAGAAGAGAGTCAGATATGCGTCATCAACTTTCCGGTCGCCAGCTGTCGCGCAATGCCCCGCATCGCCGCGCGATGCTGCGCAACATGGCGGCCTCGCTGCTGCGACACGAGACGATCCGCACCACGGTGCCCAAGGCCAAGGAACTGCGGCGCGTCGTCGAGCCGCTGATCACGCTGGCCAAGGTCGACACGCGAGGCCAAGCGTCGCCTGGCGTTCTCGCGCCTGCGCGACGCCGAAGGTGGTCGACAAGCTGTTCGACGACCTCGGACCGCGCTTCAAGGCGCGCGCCGGCGGCTACACCCGCATCCTGCACATGGCGCCGCGTCCGGGTGACTCTGCGCCGATGGCGTTGATGCAGCTGGTGGACGGGCCGGTTGCCGCGCCGGCGGTGGACGAGGCGCCGGCTGCGAAGAAGAAAGCCAAGGCCAAGGCCAAGGCGAAGACTGCTGCTCCGAAGAAGAAGGCCAAGGCCGCCGCGGCCTGACCTGCGGCAGTCGCCCGCTCGAGGATGAAAAGGCCCCGCCAACAGCGGGGCCTTTTTCGTTCAGCGCGGCTGTTCGCCCGCGATCGTGGTGCGATACATCTCGCGCCGGAAGCCGTCGTAGTCGTTGAACGCCTGGTGCACGCACAGGCGGTTGTCCCACAGCGTGAGCATGCCGGGCTCCCAGCGCAGGCGGCAGGTGAATGCCGGCTGGGTCATGTGCTCGATCAGTTCGCGCAGCAGCGGGGCCGACTCCGCTTCCGTCATGCCTTCCATGCCGATGGCATAGGAGGGATCCACGTAAAGCGCCTGCTCGCCGGTCACCGGATGGGTGCGGACCAGGGGATGGAAGCTGCCACGCAACTTGCGCTTGAGCCCCTCCGGCAACTCCGCCATCCCGCGCGTGGCCGCCAGCCTGCCCACGGGTGAATCGCGCTGCTCGGCATTGGCCTGCGCCGAAGCCAGCACGTCGCGCATCGAGAAGTGCACGCGCAGGTTGCGCACGATGGCCTGCATCACCTCGCTGAGCATGTTCCAGGCCAGCGCGCCATTGGCCCACATCGTGTCGCCGCCGTAGGGCGGTGTCTCGACCGAGCGCAGCATCGTGATCGCGGGCGGCTCTTCGAGGAACGGTGAATCGGTGTGCCAGCCGGAGCCGAACACATGTGCGGAGCGGTCGTCGGCCTCCTTGATCAGCGGCTGCACCTCGCGAAAGCCCGGCATGCCGTCGGTGTACGCATCCTCGGCAAAGGCGCCGAAGTGGGTGCTGAAGGCGTGGTGTTCCGCGTGGCCCATCTCCTGGCCACGGAAATAGATCATCTTGTGGCGATAGAGCGCGTCCTTGATCTCTTCGACCTGGGCGGGCGTCTCCGAGCCGATGCGCACGCCCCGGATCTCCGCACCCATCGCGGCGGCCAGCGGCAGCGCTTCGATGTGGCGGTACGATCTGGCGTGGTTGTCGAACTTTCCGTGCGGATGCAGGCGCATGCGATTCCTCTCAGGCCACGGCAAAGGCCGGGCGGGTCAGGTTTTCCTGGCCATCAAGTGTGACATGGACATCGTCTTCGATGCGCACGCCGCCACAGGGACGCAGCGTGTCGACGAGGCCCCAGTCCACGTGCCCGGAGAAAGGTCCTGCGCGGAGCTTCTCCAGCAACGACGGGATGAAGTAGATGCCGGGTTCGACGGTGACGACGAAGCCGGCCTCGAGCCGACGCGTGGTGCGCAACCACGGATGTCCAGGAGGAGCCGGTATCGGCTCGTCGCCGGGCCGGCCACGCCTGCCGCCGACATCATGCACCTGCAGTCCAAGCAGGTGGCCCAGTCCATGGGGAAGGAAGGTGGCGGAAACGCCCTGGGCCACTGCAGTCTCCGGTGTCAGTCGCAGCACGCCGGCTTCACGCAGCAGCACGGCGACGTCGTGATGGGCACGCAGGTGCAGTTCGCGCCAGTCGAGCCCCGGCCGGACCGCGCGGCACAACGCTTGCTGGACCGCATCGAGTCGTCGCACCAGCGTCGCGAAAACGCCACCGGGCTGGGCTGGCCAGGTGCGCGTGATGTCGGACGCATAGCCGCGGCAGGTGGCACCGGCGTCAATCAGCAGGTTATGTCGCACGGGCGGCGCGCAGCGCTCCAGCAGCTGGTAGTGGAGTGTGGCCGCATGTTCATTGCACGCGATGATGCTGCCGTAGGGCAGCCCGGCTTCGGTCTGGCCACTGCTCGCCAGGAATTCCAGGTGCATCGCATACTCGCTCGCACCGGCCTCGAAGGCGCGCTGGACGGCCACATGCCCGGTCACCGCCAGGCGCGTCGCCTCGCGCAGGCAGGCCACTTCATAGGCGTCCTTGCGCGTGCGCAGCTCTTCCAGTTCCTGGAGCAGCGCGGGCGGATTGACCTGCCAGCTTCCGGCCGGAGGCGCGGGTTCACCAATCCAGGCGGTGCGCTTGTCCGGCGTCGGCAGCCTGGCCAGCGCCGACTCGGCGTCGGCCTGCAGTTCCAGCTCGTAACGGGAAATCCAGGCGCCCTGCGGCGGTGAAGGCGGGCTGTGCCAGTAGTCGTCAGGCACAACGAGTATCAGGCGCGGTCGATGGCCGGGCTCCCAGACCAGCAGGCTGTCCGGTACATCCTGCAGCGGGACCAGCCAGCTGAACCAGGGATTCGGGCGGAAGGGATAAGGCCGGTCATCGAGAAAGGCGAAGTGCATCGACCCGGCATGAACCACCAGCCGCGTGACGCCGCAGCGCTCCAGGGCGCGCTCCAGTCCGTCACCCACGAGGGCCAGATGCTGGAGGAACAGCTCGTCGAGGCTTTGCGTCATGCTGCCCATGGCCGGGGATTCTGGCACGCGCAGCGGCGCCGCTGTGTTGCGTCAAGCATACTGTCGGTGTTTGGCGACGGGCTTGGCACTGTTTTTCTCGGGCTTTTCGGCCAGACGCCCGTTTGAAACGCGTCACAGATTCGATAACATCTTCGACCTGCGATTCAGGGACGCGGGGCCGGCATGCCCGGCGCCCCTTGCGTTGCATGTCGGGTCTCTTCGGGCTTATCCATTTTCTACCTACTGGGGAACGTTTCACATGAAGATCAAACTTGCTCTCGGCGCTGCTGCTCTGGCGCTGATGCTGACTGCCTGCGCGAAGAAGGAAGGCGCCGAGGTTGTCGACGCTGCGAAGGACGCCGCTGCTGCGGTGGGCGATGCGGCCGAGACGGCTGTCGATGCGACGGCTGCCACGGTTGAGAATGCCGCCGATGCGACGGCTGATGCCGCTGCAGCCGCGGTAGATGCCACGGCCGAGGCCGGTGCGGCCGTCGCCGACAAGGCCGAGGAAGTCGTCGAAGCTGCGAAGTAATCGCAGCGTTCTACGCCTCACCTGCCTCGAGCGGGTGATCGGAAGCCCGGCCGGGGAAACCTGACCGGGCTTTCGTGTTTTTGGGAAACGGAGGGATGATGTCCATCAGCGTGAGGGATGCACGCGAGCGCAAGGCAGATCGCGCGTTCATCGAGAACAGCCTGCGCGACTACCTCGTGGATCTCGGTGGAATGAACTCAGGCGTATTTCCCGTGCTGCAGGAGTTCGGCCACCGCGACCCGGACCAGGTCGCCGGCTGGCTGGCAGACCGCAATGCCGTGTTGCTGACAATCGTCGATGACCAGCAGCCGGCCGGATTCGCGCTGGTGCTTCGTGATCCGCCGGGCGCAGTCGGCGTCGACTACCGGATGGCCGAGTTCTTCATTGCGCGCAACGCGCGGGGGCGCGGTGCGGGACGCAGCGCGGTGCGGTTGATATTCGATCGTTTCGCGGGTCGCTGGGAAGTCGTGCAGAACCAGCGCAATTCCGGAGCCGTGGCGTTCTGGAGGCGGGTGATTTCGCTGTACACGCGAGGCGATTTTCGCGAGCGGACGAACAACGGCGAAGTACGGCAGACTTTCAGGTCGGGAGCGGCAGCCGCGCGCTAGTGCGTTTCAGTCGCACTCGAAATCGGCCTCACCGACTGGCCTGCAGAAATCGCCCCAGTTACCGGTGGCGCGATAGTAGTCCGCCAGGCCGGTCTCGCGCAGGAGCTGCTTGAACTGCGGATCCGACCGCACACCTGAATGAGGCGCGAGCCACAGGCTGAGCATGCTGTTGAAATCCGTCACGAGCTTGCGCAGGGCAGCCAGCGCAAGCTCCCTGTCGCCCAGGGCGTCCGCAAACAGGTAGATGCTGGTCAATACGGGCTGGTTCTGGTTCGAAGGATCCTCGAAAGCCTGCCGGAGCAAATCCAGGGCGGCCGCACGATCTCCGAGCGAATCGATCACCGCTCGTTGCAGCGGCAAGGCCAGGCCCTCCAGGTTTGCCTGGGCGCGGAATTGCTCCTGTACGGCCTGCGGTGTGCTGTCCAGGTAAATCATCCGCAGCAGTTGCCTCAGGTTCGAGCGCGAGTGGCTTCCCGCAAGGGGTTGGCTGCGAACGTATTCGGCCTGCGCTGCTTCAAGTTCCCCCATGGCCGTCTGGAATATCTGGAGATTCTCGGATATCACCAGCGAGAGCGGCTCGATCTCCACAAGGACCTTCAGGTTCTCGACAACGTCCTTGAAGTGGCCCGTGGCCAGCAAATAGGCAAGAAATCCTCCCGCCTCCAGCTGAATCTCCCCTCCCCAGTGGTTGCGGCACTGACCTTGCGGAACAGTTCGTCGGCTTCGCTCCACTGGCGCCGGTCGACCAATCCGGAAAGGCGCACGGTCGAGGCAGCAAAGCTGTCCGGCGCCAGGGCCACGCCGCGCTGAATGGCCGCATCCCGCTCCTTTCGCAGGTTGACCGCCTCTGACTCTGGAACCGAGAGGGCGACGAGGCCCAGATTGGTGGCAAGCAACAGCCAGGCCCGTGAAAAGTCCGGGTCGAGAACCACGGCTTCGCGCAGGAGCCGGATCGCCTTCCGGGACGACTCGACTCCGCCCCCGAGGGAAAGGCTTCGCGCCTGCAGGTACCGGTCATAGGCGTCGATATCCGTCGTGCCACCGGTCGCCCGGCTCGTTGCGCCCACATCCAGCCTCACGCTCAGCGCCTGCGCCACATCGCGCGCGATCTCCTCCTGCACCGCGAAGACCTGCTTCAGCTCGCGATCGTAGGTCTTCGACCACAGGTTCGCGCCATCCCGGCCATCGACCAGCTGGGCAGTGATGCGAAGGTTATCGCCATCCTTGCGAATGCTTCCTTCAAGCAGGTTGTCGACGTTGAGCCTGCTGGCGATTGTCCGGAGGTCTTCGTTCTGGCCCTTGAAGGAAAAGCTGGAGGTGCGCCCGGTGACGCGCATATCCCTGACCTGCGCGAGCTGGTTGAGGATCTCCTCCGTCAGGCCATCCGAGAAGTACTCCTGGTCCTTCGCCTGCGACATGTCCGCGAAAGGAAGCACGGCGAGCGTGACGGGGCCTGTGCGCGCGGGTGGCGCCGCCTGGACCGCAGGCACCTCGACAGTGCGATGCTCCAGGAACCACAACATGGCGGCTCCGGCCAGCAGCACGGCTGCGCTGGCGGCGATGATCAGGGTGGGGCGGCTTCGCACGCCCGGTGGCACGGGCGGTGTCAGCGGCGCATTGTCATTGGCATTGGACGAGGAGGGCTGTCCGCGACTGTTGTCGATGAACTGGCGCACGTCCGTGATGAACGTGCGCCAGGCCGGATCGTCGGCTTCGCCCTTCCAGTGGCACAGGTCCACCGTATGCGTGAGCTCGAACATGACCGGACGCCCACAGGGTTCGATCATCACGGGCATCAGCGCCCCGCGCCGGTCGGCCGTGGTCGCCTCCGACCTCACCCAGCGCGATTCCACGGAAGTTGGCGACCAGAGGACGATGACAGCTCCGGCTTCCCGCAGCGCAGTCTCCGTCACCTTGTCGTAGGCCTCGCCCGAGCGCAGCGACTGGTCCCACCAGACGGTCAATCCCTCGCGTTGCAGTCCGTCGGCAAACCGGCGTGCGGTGACCTGATCCTCGCGACTGTAGCTGAGGAAGATGTCAGGCATGCGTCAGGTGCACTCGAAGTCGTCGCCGGTGGTCGGTTTGCAGAAATCGCCCCAGCCGTACTCGCGCCAGTAATCCACGAGGCCGATGTCGCGCACCAGCTGCTTGAACTCCGGAAGCTTGCGCACTTCGCCTGCAACAGCGCGTACCAGGTACTGGAGATCGCCTGCACTACGCCGCGCACTGCTCGAACGCGAGTCGGCTGCGCTTCAAGTGCAGCCTGCGCATCTCCGAAATAGGCCAGCCACTGCGACAAAGCCTGCGATGGTCGTCACCTCGGCGTCGCAGGGATCCCGCGTCTGCTCACGCAGGTACGCGAGTGCGTCGTCGGGGCGATCCAGCAGCGACTTCATCTGCGCGCTCAACTGCCTGCCGTGTCACCGGGGTGCCGGCATCTCAGCACCTCCATCCTGCGCCTGATCTCCGCGCGATCCTCGATGGCGAGCGCATTCGACAGGCCCGCTACCTGGAAGAGGTACGTGCCAGTTGGCATCTTCAGCGTCTGACCGCGCTCGAATTCGGCCGATTGCTGCCGGAAAGTCGCGGACTGCGGAGTGGGTCACGGCAAGGAAGAACGACGCTTCCGGGTTCGAGGGGTCACGTGCGCGGTCCGCTTCGAGTACGGCCAGGGCCTCCCGGCGCCTGGCCCATCATCAGCAGGAATCGTCCGCTGCTGAAGGGCAACCGGCGCACCGCCGCGCTGAGAACTTCTGCCTCCAGATCCTCGTAGCGTCCGCCGGCCTCCGCATCCAGCGCGCTCTTGCCAATGCTGCAGCTCAGCAAGCACGCCGTGAATGAGAGGGGGCCTACCGGTTTGAGCTGGCAGGGCTCTTCCTATGGCGGCGTCGGCCTTCTCTTGCCAGGCCTGCTTGTCCTGTGGCGCGTAGACCCGACATTCCGCCATAGACGCCACGGCCAGCCGCGCCCAGGCCTGACCGAAAGCCGGGATCCAACGCGACGGCGCTGTTCCAGCAGCCCGATGGCTCGGCGCATGAGTCGTCGTGCCGTTGTGCTGCAGTGTCAGTGGCCAGGACGCGAGAGAGGCGTCGTAGGCTTCGACGTTGCGCGTCATGCCCGGCTGGTTCGCCGAAGCCGACGCCCAGCGTCACCTGCAGCGCCTCGGCCACCGAGCGCGCGATGTCTTCCTGGACGCTCGAAGATGTCCTTGAGCTCACGGTCGTAGGTCTTGGACCACAGGTGACCATCGGAGTTCGCGTCGATCAGCTGCGCCGTGATGCGCAGCCTGTCGCCATCCTTGCGGATGCTGCCTTCGAGCATGTGCTGCGACGTTGAGCGTCTCGCCGATCGCGTACGCAGGTCCTCGTCCTTGCCCTTGAACGCAAAGGACGGAGGTGCGCGCCGTCACCTTGCAGGCCGCGCACGCCGGCGAGCGCGTTGAGGATCTCCTCCGTCATGCCATCCGCGAAGTACTCCTGGTCGCGTGTCCTGGCTCATGTCCGCGGAAGGGCAGCACTGCGACCGAGGCTTGCGACGAGTGTCTCAGATGCGGGTCGCTGCTCGTCGGCCGCTGCGGCAGGAACCAGTAGCAGGCCCGGCAGCGACCGCCAGCAGCGCGGCAGCTGCGGCGGCCCAGAGCAGGCGTGCGAGAGTGCGCGCGGGCACTGCGGACGGAAGGCAATGGCGTGGCGCAGGGCGCCGCGGCGCCCGGTGCGAGCGTTCGCCTTTGGTGGCAAACCGACTGCAGTCCGTCGATGAACGAGCGCCAGCGCGGATCGCTCCGGCTCACCGTTCCAGCCCGCAAGATCCGCCGTGTGCGTCAGCTCGAACATGATCGGCCGGTCGCAGGCCTCGATCATCACCGGCACCAGCGTGCTCGCTAGCGGTCGGCCAGCGTGGCCTCGGAGCGCACCCAGCGCGAGTCGACCGACTGTCTTCGACCAGAGCACGACGACGGCCTTCGGCGTCCTTCAAGCGCCTGCTCGGTGACCTTGTCGAAGCTCTCGCCCGGCGTCGAGCGCCTGGTCCCACCAGACGCTGAATCCTTCGCTGCTTCAGCGCCTCCGGCAAACCGGCGGGCGGTGGCCTGGTCTTCGCGGCTGTAGGACAGGAAAACATCTGACACGCGTTCACCTTTCCCCTGTGGCCGGCGAACCACGAGACCCGCCAGCCAGCAATTGATCATGCCATTGCTGCCGCGGCTGCGAAACGACCGCCTGGCAGCCTGTCATCTCCTGTGGCGTGCATGGCCTCTGACTGGGCAGGTAACCGTCAGGTCCGGCGCGCCAACAAGGGCGCGAGGAACTTCCCGGTTTCGGACTTCTTGGTTCGCGGCAATCTGCTCCGGCGTGCCGGTCGCGACGATCTTGCCGCCGTGCGCGCCGCCTCCGGGACCCAGGTCGATGATCCAGTCCGCGGTCTTGATCACGTCGAGGTTGTGCTCGATCACGACGATGGTGTTGCCCTCGTCGCGCAGCCGGTGCAGCACGCGTCAGCAGCTGCGCCACGTCGTGGAAGTGCAGGCCGGTGGTCGGCTCGTCGAGGATGTAGAGCGTGCGGCCGGTGGCGCGCTTGGCCAGTTCGCGCGCGAGCTTCACGCGCTGCGCCTCGCCGCCGGACAGCGTCGTCGCGTTCTGGCCGAGTCGCACATAGGAGAGGCCGACGTCCATCAGCGTCTGCAGCTTCGTGGCGATCAGCGGCACCGGCTGGAAGAACGCGAGCGCATCCTCGATGGTCATCTCGAGCACGTCGTGGATGGTCTTGCCCGCGATAGCGGATCTCGAGCGTCTCGCGGTTGTAGCGCTTGCCCTTGCAGACGTCGCAGGGCACGTAGACGTCGGGCAGGAAATGCATCTCGACGCGGATCACGCCGTCGCCCTGGCAGGCCTCGCAGCGGCCGCCCTTCACGTTGAAGCTGAAGCGGCCGGCGTCGTAGCCGCGGGTGCGCGCCTCGGGCACCTGCGCGAACAGTTCGCGCAGCGGCGCGAACAGCCCGGTGTAGGTGGCCGGGTTCGAGCGCGGCGTGCGGCCGATCGGGCTCTGGTCGATGTCGATGACGCGGTCGATGAATTCCAGGCCCGACACCGCGGCGACCTTCGGCGGCTCGTGGCCAACGAGTCCCAGGTGCTGGCAGGTGGCGGCGAACAGCGTGTCGTTGACCAGCGTGGACTTGCCCGAGCCGGAGACGCCGGTGACGCAGGTGAACAGGCCCAGCGGGAAATCGGCCGAGACGTCCTTCAGGTTGTTGGCGGTGGCGCCGCCGATGCGGATCACGCGCTTCGGATCACGCGGACGACGCTGCGCGGGCAGCGGAATCGACTCGCGGCCGGAAAGATAGCGGCCGGTCAGCGAGTCCGCGTTTGCGCAGATCTCCGCGGGCGTGCCCTGCGCCACGATCTCGCCGCCATGCACGCCGGCGCCGGGACCGAGGTCCAGCACGTGATCGGCGGTCAGGATCGCCTCCTCGTCGTGCTCGACCACCAGCACGGTGTTGCCCAGGTCGCGCAGGCGCTGCAGCGTGCCGAGCAGCCGCTGGTTGTCGCGCTGGTGCAGGCCGATCGAAGGCTCGTCGAGGATGTACAGCACGCCGGTGAGGCCGGAGCCGACCTGGCTGGCGAGGCGGATGCGCTGTGCTTCGCCGCCGGACAGCGTCTCGGCGCTGCGATCGAGCGTCAGGTAGTCGAGGCCGACGTCGACGAGGAAGCGCAGCCGGTCGGCCACTTCCTTGACGATGCGTGCGGCGACCTCGCCGCGCCAGCCGGTCAGCGTCAGCGTCGCGAACAGCTGCATTGCCGCGGCGACCGACAGCGAGTGCGAGATCTGCGGCAGCGTGTGGCCGCCGACGTGCACATTGCGCGCGTCGGCATTCAGCCGCGTGCCGTCGCACTCGCGCGCAGCGTCGCGTGCCGCGATACTTGCCGAGTTCCTCGCGCACCGTCACCGACTCGGTCTCGCGGTAGCGCCGGTCGAGGTTGGGAATGATGCCTTCGAAGGGATGTGCGCGCTTCGCCGCGCGGCCGCGCGAATCCGTGTAGCGGAACTCGATCTCCTCTTGCCGCTGCCGTTCAGCACCGCATCTGCGGACCGCTCGGCGACAGTGTCGCCCACGGCGCTTCGATGTCGAACTTGTAGTGCGCGGCCAGCGCGCGGATCATCTGGAAGTAGTAGGCGTTGCGGCGATCCCAGCCGCGGATGGCGCCGCCGGCCAGCGACAGTGCGGGTGCGTCACGACGCGTGCCGGGTCGAAGAACTCCTGGAAGCCGAGGCCATCGCAGCCGGGGCAGGCGCCGGTCGGGCTGTTGAACGAGAACAGCTTGGGTTCGAGCGGCGGCACGCTGTAGCCGCAGTCCGGGCAGGCGTGGCGGCTCGAGAACGTGACCTCCTCGCGGCCTTGTCGCGACGAAGCGCCAGCCGCGCCATGCCGCCGCCGAGCCGCAGCGCCGTCTCGAACGACTCGGACAGGCGCTGCGCGATGTCGGCGCCGCACCTTGAAGCGATCGACCACGGCTTCGATGTCGTGCTTGCGCTTCGCATCGAGCTTCGGCAGCGGCGTCGAGTTCATGACGCGTGCCGTCGATGCGCACGCGCACGAAGCCCTGGGCCGTGAGGTCCGTCGAACACCTCGTGGTGCTCGCCCTTGCGCTCGACGACCAGCGGCGCCAGCAGCAGGCAGCTCTCGCCCTCGGGCAGCTTCAGCACCTGGTCGACCATCTGGCTCACGGTCTGCGCGGTCGAGGTCGATGCCGTGCGTCCGGGCAGCGCGGGATGCCGGCGCGCGCGATACAGCAGGCGCAGGTAGTCGTAGATCTCGGTGACGGTGCCGACCGTCGAGCGCGGATTGTGCGACGTGGCCTTCTGCTCGATCGCGATCGCGGGCGACAGGCCTTCGATGCTGTCGACGTCCGGCTTGTCCATCATCGACAGGAACTGCCGCGCGTAGGCCGACAGCGATTCCACGTAGCGGCGCTGGCCCTCGGCATACAGCGTGTCGAAGGCCAGCGAGGACTTGCCCGAACCGGACAGCCCGGTGATGACGATCAGCCTGTCGCGCGGCAGGTCGACGTCGATGTTGCGCAGGTTGTGGGTGCGGGCGCCGCGGACGCGGATCTGATCCATGGGATGGGCTGGGAACCGGCAGGGGAAACCGCCAACTGTAGCCCGGAGAGCCCTGCCGGACCCCCCAAACGGCTAACATGGAGGTTTACGGTCAGGGGCAGCGCATTTCGCCCCGCCTGCAGCCGAAACTGCAGCGGACGCGCGCGATTCCCTCGCCGACAATCGCTACATCGCAAACGGACCAGCAGGGGATCGAACCATGGCGCGCGGCATCAACAAGGTCATTCTTATCGGCAATCTCGGGCAGGACCCGGAAACCCGCTCCACGCCGGGCGGCACCACGGTGACGAACATCCGCGTGGCCACCAGCGAGAGCTGGAAGGACAAGCAATCCGGCGAGATGAAGGAACACACCGAGTGGCACACGGTGGTCCTGTGGAACCGGCTGGGCGAGAGTGGCCGGCGAATACCTGAAGAAGGGTTCGCAGGTGTACATCGAAGGCCGCCTGCAGACCCGCAAGTGGCAGGACAAGACGGGCGGCGACCGCTATTCCACCGAGATCGTCGCCAGCGAGATGCAGATGCTGGGCGGGCGCGGCGGCGCCGGCGGCGGCGCGGCGATGGAAACGCGCGACAGCCGCAAGACGGGCGAGGAGGCGGGCGCGCGCCCCGCGGGCTCCGGCACCGGCGCTGGCGCTGGTCCCGGAGCGGATTTCGACGACGATATCCCGTTCTAGGGGGTCGGCCCCCCGCCCGGCGCAACGCCGGCGGGGCGCTGGCGTGACCGGGTGTGGCAACATCCGTTAATGGCGGATGAACCCCACCAGCCGGCACCCGAACTTTCGGCCGATTTCTCGCTGCTGCGCCGCACCTGCGGCCCGTGCACGCTGAAGGAATTCTGTGATCGCGCCGAGGTGGTCTACGAGCAGGTGAAGCGGCGTGGCCTGTTCGGCCGCCGCGATCCGCTGGCTCGCGGCGAGCGCCTGTTCCGGACGGGGGATGCGCAGTCGCAGCTCTACGTGGTCCGCAGCGGTGCACTCAAGACGGTCTCACCCGGGGTCGATGGCGAGGACAACCTGCTGGGTTTCCATGTCCCCGGGGAACTCGTCGGGCTCGACGCGCTGGCAACCGGCAAGCACCTGTGCGAGGCGATCGCGCTCGTGGATTCCCAGGTGTGCGGTATTCCTTTCGCCGAGCTGACTTCCCTGACGGCGGACCAGCCCGCCGTGAGCCGCCGCCTTTTCCGCGTCTTTGGACGGGGAACACAGGATTCACAGGACCATGTGCAGGTGCTGATGCGGCGCCAGGCCGATGAGCGCATCGCGCTGTTCCTGCTCTCGATGCTGCAGCGCTACCAGAAGACCGGGGAGACCCTCTCCCGCGTCACGTTACCCATGTCGCGAGAGGACGTGGCGCGTTACCTCGGGCTCGCACTCGAGACGGTGAGCCGCGGCCTCACGCGGATGCAGGGTCAGGGACTGATCGAGGTTTCCGGCCGCATGGTCCGGGTGCTGGATCGTGCCGCGCTCGAGAAGCTGGCCACACATGAGGACCCGCCGAACTGCGGAGGCGAAGCCCGGCAGGGTTGAGCGATTTCACCCGGCAATGCTGGAGCAGCCCAGTGCCGTGAGAACGGCGTGGGCGCGCGGTTCATGCATGAGCAGCGGCGCAATCAGCGTCAAGAGTCCCGCGAGCATTACAACCAGTCCGGCGGCGACCCGCCAACCGCGCTGCTGCAGGCGCTGGCCGATCCTCGCGCCGCTCCAGGTCAGCGGCAGCATCACCGGTAGCGTCCCGAGGCCAAACGCCAGCATGGTCAGGGCTCCCTGCGCGGCGTTGCTCTGGAGCCAGGCCGCGGCGAGCACGGTCGTGGACAGTCCGCAGGGAAGGAATCCCCAGGCCGCGCCTGCCAGCAGTCTTCGCGACGGCGTATTTGCCGGCAGCACCCGACGTTGCAGCGGCTGCAGCCAGCGAAGGCTCATTCGCCCGGGAAAGCCGAGGAAGCTGAAGCGGCCCTTGCGGTCGAGCAGGCGCAACGCCGCGATGATCAGCACGACGCCAACGGCGGCGCGCAGCACCAGAGTCAGCGAATCATTGCGCGCGACCGTGACGATGCCATGGCCCAGGCCGCCGGCGATGGCACCGGCCAGCACATAGGCAGCCACGCGGCCGAGATTGGGCTCAAGGGCTGCGAGCCAGCCGCGAGCGCCGCTCATCGCCGTCGGGCTGCTGCGGGAGAAGCCGGTCGCGATGCCGCCACACATCAGCGCGCAATGGCCACCGCCCATCAGGCCGGTGATGAACGCGCCGCCGATGACGAGAAGCTCAGGGCTCATCCCGTTCCTCCCCCGCGAGGATGTCGATGGACGGCGTGTCGAGGTCGTCGAACTGGTCGTTGCGCACGGCCCAGCTGAAGGCCCATACCGCCGCGACCAGCAGCAGCAGGCTGAGCGGAATCAGCAGCAGCAGCGCGTTCATCGTCGCGCCTCGCGCGACAGGCGCAGCGCGTTCAGCGTGACGGTCAGCGAGGAAGTGACCATCGCCAGCGCGGCGATCCAGGGCTGGACCAGCCCGGCGGCTGCGAGCGGCAGTGCGACGATGTTGTAGGCCACGGACAGCCCGAGGTTCTGCCGGATGATCGCGCGCGTGCGTCGTGCCAGTGCGAAGAGGCGTGGCAGTCTATCGAGGGAGGGCGCGGTCAGTACGAGGTCGGCCGCCTGTCGGGCCAGCGGCGCCGCGGCCGGCATGGCGATCGACACGTCGGCGCCGCCCAGCACCGGCGCGTCATTGATCCCGTCGCCGATCATCGCGACGATGCTGCCGCCCTGCTGCAGCTCGCGCAGGCGGGCCAGCTTGTCCTCCGGTGCGAGGCGGCCGTGCGAGGCTTCAGCCGGAAAATCCAGTCTGCGCGCGAAAGCCTGCACCGCCACATGGCCATCGCCACTGAACAGGTGGAGACGAAGTCCTTCGGCGCGCAGCGCGGCCACAGTCTCATGCGCGCCTTCGCGCACGGTTTCCTCGAGCTCGAAGCGTGCCAATGGCAGAAGGCCGTCGCCGAGCCAGACCGCCCCGTCGTCTTCACGACCTGCAGCAAACGGAGCGGTCCCCAGGCGCAGGCAGCGGCCATGGATCTCGCCGCTGACGCCGAGACCCGCGCTGTTGCGAATGCCGATGGCTTCTGGCGTGCCGGTGGTGATCGATAGGGGTGCATCCAGGAACGCAGTCGCCAGGGGATGGCGCGCGCCATATTCCAGGGCTGCCGCCATGGCACGTGCCTCGGCGGGAGCGAGCCCCTGGAAGGTCTCGACGGAGGCGATCTTCCAGGCGTCATCGCCCAGCGTGCCGGTCTTGTCGAAGACGACGGCATCGACACGCGAGAGTGTATCGAGCGCATCGGGACGCACGGCCAGGACGCCGATACGTGACAGCGCCGCATGGGCTGCGGCCAACGCGGCTGGCACGGACAGCGACAGTGCGCACGGGCAGCTGATCACCAGCAGGGCAAGCGTGACCTCGAACGCGCGCGATGCATCGATGCGCAGCCACGCCAGGCCCACGGCGAACGCCACGAACAGCAGCACGACGACGAAGCGGGAAGCCACGCGGTCGGCGATCCGCGCGATGCGCGGCCGGGTCTCCTGGGCGCGAGTGACGATCTGCGCCAGCTCCGCGAGCCGTGTCTGCGCGCCGGTGGCCGTGACACGCAGGCGAACGGCCCGGTCCACACAGCCCGCGCCAGCCAGCACGATCTCGCCTTCGTTGCGTACGACCGGGCGGCTCTCGCCCGTCAGCAGCGATTCGGCAAAGGCGGCCGGACCTTCCAGCAGCGTGCCGTCGGCGGGCAGCACCTCACCGCAGGCGATGCGCACGATGTCACCGGTCCTCAGGCGCGCGACCGGAACCGACTCGAGGCTCCCGTCCGCGCGCTCACGCGTCGCAGTGCGTGGCTGGGCCAGCGCCAGCGCATCGACGTGCGCCGCGGCCAGCGCACGCGCACGGCTTTCCAGCATGCGCGCGACCAGCAGCAGGAAGACGAACATGACCGCCGCGTCGAACCACACCTGCGCGCCACCCCGGACGGTCTGCACGGTGCTGGCGCCCCAGGCCAGCAGCACGGAAGTGGCCACCAGCACGTCCATGCCGGGCGTTCGATGCTGCAGCTCGCGCCATGCGCCGGAGAGGAACGGCCAGCCTGACCAGAAGACGACCGGCGTCGCGATGAGGAAGGTGATCCAGCGCAGGAAGTCGCGGGTCGGCAGCGGCATCTGGCCGGCCACATCGAGGTACAGGGCCTCGGCGAACATCATCGCCTGGACCGTGGCCAGGCCTGCAAGGCCTACCCGCAGCAGCCAGCGCCGACCCTCTTCGCGGCGCTCGCGCTCGCGCTCAAGGCTTCCCGCCAAGCGCCGGACGGTAGCCGAGCGACAACAACCGACGCAGAAGCGCCGAGAGCCGGCGCTCGCGCGGATTCCATTCGATCCGGATTCGACCCGTCACCGCATTGGCGCTTGCATCGATCACGCCAGCCTCGCCAGCCAGCGCGCGGTCGATCAGCCAGGCGCACGCCGCGCAGCGCATGCCGTCCGTCACCAGCGTGATCTCACGACCACCCGGCGTGACGCGGGATTCGCTTTCGATGAGTTCCGCCTCGTCCCAGGCCGAGAGGTCCACGCCGGCTGACTCGACGCGGCCCGCAGGGTCGCTGCGCAAGCGGTAGTAATCATCGAGCTGCGCGGAATGAATCCAGCTTGCGGCAGCGGCGCAACCCTCGCAGCAGAACCTGCGCAGTTCGCCATCCAGCGGGCTTTCGGCAGGCGAGCCTGGCAGCGCTTCACCGCAATGGAAACAACCGGCCTGGCTTCCCGCACCCAACGCGGCCGCGCGGGGGAGCGTCAGTGTCGCAGTGTTCACGGTGCGACCAGGGCCGGCTGCAGGATCGCGGCCTGCGAGTTGCGGACAAGGCGACCCGTCAGGCGCCAGCGGCCATCGACGGGCGACACCACCAGGTTCCAGTCATGGTCGGTTGACCAGGTGCCCTGCGCACGCCAGAAATCACCGGACGGCTCGAGCAACAGCTCGCGGTCCTGGCTCGCATCAAGCGGATGCGCCAGCACCAGGCGAAGCGGTGCGGCCTCCGGCAACGCCCCGCTCGCGACCCGCAGTTCCACATGATCGGGCGCGACACTCAGCAGCATCTTCAATCCCAGCTGCTGCGCGGCTTCATCCGGCCCGAGGTCGGTCACCTGCGCCTGGGACACACGCTGCACTTCGTCGCGAACCGCGTCGACCGGCGGGCTGCGGGAAAGCATGACGAGCAGCCAGACGCCGGCCAGCACCGTGACCAGTGGGATTCCAGCCACCAGCCACATCATCGGCTCGCGCCAGGCCCTGGAGATCTCCGGAGGCGTGTTCATTTCGAGGGACCAAAGAAGCGGCTGTCGATGATCCGCTGGCTGCCGTCGGCACTGCTCTCGACGCTGAGCTGGAGCGGGTGCAGTCCGCGCGTGCCCTCGGGAGCTGCAACCGTCATTGGCACCGACAGCACGGCGCTGGGCGCTGCCTCGACCCGTTCCGGCAGGTCCTGGAGTTGCGCGCCAGCCGGGCCGCTGGCGATCGAGATGCGGAAGGTCACGGGCACATCCCGCTTGTTCACGATCTTCAGTGTATAGGCGTTCTCGACATGGCCGTCGCCTTCGACACGGTACAGCGCATTGCGGTCGCGCAGCGCCTCGGCAATGAAGGAGCTGCGATGCATCACTCCCCAGGCCCACCCGGCGGCCAGCAACGCGAGCAGCACGCCGTAAACGATGATGCGCGGGCGCAGCAGCCTGCTTGGCTTTGCGTCGATCGCGTTCTGCGTGGAATAGCGGATCAACCCGCGCGGATAGCCGAGCTTGTCCATCACCTGGTCGCAGCCGTCGATGCAGGCGCCGCAGGCGATGCACTCGTACTGCAGGCCATTGCGGATGTCGATGCCGGTCGGGCAGACCTGCACGCAGATCGTGCAGTCGACGCAGTCGCCGAGCTGCTCCGGCTTGATCTCCGCAAGCGGCGCGACCTTCTCGAAGGCCTGGTCGAAGGTGATCGTGCCGCGCGCCGCGGTGGACTTGGCGGCAGCGCTCGGATGCTGGCTGGCGTGGAACACGTGATCGTCCGCTGCGTGCTTGTCGAGCAGCCCGCGGCCGCGGGCGATCACGTCGGCAAGGCCGCGCCGCCGCGGGCCGCGCGGCTCGCCGCGCATCGGGTCGTAGGCGATGATCAGCGTGTTGCGGTCGAACATGGCGCTCTGGAAGCGGGCGTACGGACACATGTACTTGCACACCTGCTCGCGCAGGAAGCCGGCGTTGCCCCAGGTGGCAAGCGCGTAGAAGAGGATCCAGAACGTTTCCCATCCGCCCAGCGACAGCGTGGCGACGCGCCCGGCCAGCGGCGCGATGGGCGTGAAGAAGCCGACGAAGGTGAAGCCGGTCCACAGCGCGAACACGGCCCACAACAGGTGCTTGCCACCCTTGCGCCGCAGCTTGTTCGCGGACCATGGCGCGGCATCGAGGCGCATGCGATCGAGCCGGTCGCCCTCGGTCCAGCGCTCCATCATCAGGAAGGCCTCGGTCCACACCGTCTGCGGGCAGGCGTAGCCGCACCAGAGCCGGCCGGCAAGTGCGGTGAAGAAGAACAGCGCCAGCGCGGCGATGATCAGCAGCAGCGCCAGGTAGACGAAATCCTGCGGCCAGAACACCAGGCCGAAGAGGCGGAACTGGCGCGCCGGCAGGTCGAACAGCACGGCCTGGTGCCCGTCCCAGCGCAGCCACGGGAACACGTAGTACATGCCCAGCAGCCAGATCACCGCCGCATGGCGCAGGCGCTGGTAGCGGCCGCTGACGCCTCGCGGGTAGATCTTGGCCTCGCTGACGTAGGCCGCGCCGGGCGTGGAGCCGGGTTGCGGCAGGCTCGCGGTCATCCCTGGTCCGGCGGCAGTCCGCGGTTGTACCGGCTGCCGGGGCGCAGCAGGATCCAGGTGAACAGGCTGGCGGAAAAGGTGGCGATCCAGAACAGGAAGAAGCCGATCGTGTAGCCCAGCTCCCGTGTCAACGGCAGGTCGGGGAGCGTGATGTCACGCAGTTCGAGCGGGTCGACCAGCGCGAAGAAGACCATCGTCGCGACGCCGGCCGAGAAGAAGCTGGGCCAGAGCACCGCGCCGGCCCTCTGCGCCAGTGAGCGGCGCGGATGGTCGAAGTCGGCGCCGGGGCGGATCACGGGCTGGCACCGCCGGGATGCGTCAGCGACCAGACATAGGCCGCGGCAAGGCGCGCGCGCGTCTCGCCGATGAGCGGGATCTGTGCCGGCATGACGCCATTGCGGCCCTTGTCGATGCCCTCGCGCACCGTCGCGCGACTGCGGCCATAGAGCCAGTAGTCGTCCGTCAGGTCAGGCGAGCCCAGCAGCGCATTGCCCTTGCCTTCGGGGCCGTGGCAAGCGGCGCATACGCTGCCAAAGAGCTTCCCGCCACGGGCCACCGCTTCGGAATTCGTCGCCACCAGCGAGCTGTCGGTGAGCGAAAGCACGTAGGTGACCACATCCTCCACCGCGTTCTCCCCTCCCATCGACGTCAATGCCTCCCGCCAGGCCGGCATCTGCGCCGAGCGTCCCTGCAGCACGGACTGCGTGATTTCCGCGGCGCCTCCGCCCCAGTGCCAGACGCCATCCGTGAGGTTCGGGTAACCGATCGCACCCTGGGCCAATGAACCGTGGCAGGTGGCGCAATGGTTGCCGAAAATCGACCGGCCCAGCTCGACCGCGCGCGGATCCCGCGCCAGCTCGTCGATGGCCTTGCCGTCATAGGGGCGGAACGCCTCGGCGAGCCGCTCGTTGCCGGCGGCCTGCTCCAGCGCGAGTTCGTTCTGCGAGCTCCACTTGCCCACGCCCGTGAAGGCGCCAAAACCCGGGAACCAGATCAGGTAGCCGATCGAGTACACGATCGTGATGTAGAAGAGGTTGATCCACCACTTCGGCAGCGGCTTGTCGAACTCGGTCAGGTCGCCATCCCAGACATGTCCGGTGCTGTCCGGGTCCCGGTTCCCCGGATGCGGACGCGATGTCCACCAGAGCAGCCACACGCAACCGGCGATATTGATCGCCACCAGCACGTTCACGAACATGGACCAGCCGAAGCTCATGGTTGCTGCTCCCCGTCGTTGTCGAGCGGCAGCCGTGCCGCCGCGTCGAAATCGGCCTTGCGCGACGGGCGCCAGGCCCAGATCCAGCCCGCCACGAACACTCCGAGCAGCAGCCCCGTGATGATTCCTGACACCATGATCAGTTCCCCTTCGGCGCGTGCCGCCCCAGTCCCTGCAGGTAGGCCACCATTGCGTCCAGTTCGGTGGCGCCTTCGACTGCCGCCGGCGCGGCGGCGATCTGCTCGTCGCTGTACGGATCGCCGATGACCTGCAGCGCGCGCATGTGGCGCGCGATCGTCTTTCCGTCTACCGGTGTCTC
The DNA here is from genome assembly GCA_963785055.1 of uncultured Pseudomonadota bacterium. Classification (GTDB taxonomy): domain Bacteria; phylum Pseudomonadota; class Gammaproteobacteria; order Steroidobacterales; family Steroidobacteraceae; genus ZC4RG30. Next base: position 114,418 of record CAWATT010000004.1, on the reverse strand, counting down.
CGCCAGCCAGGGGAAGGACGGCATGTTGGACTCGGGTACCACGTCGCGCGGATTGATCAGGTGCACACGATGCCAGTCATCGGAATAACGGCCGCCGACCCGCGCGAGGTCAGGACCGGTGCGCTTGCTGCCCCACTGGAACGGCCGGTCGTACACGGACTCGCCCGCCAGCGAATAGTGGCCATAGCGTTCCGTCTCGAAGCGCAGCGTGCGCACCATCTGCGAGTGGCAGTTGTAGCAGCCCTCGCGGATGTAGATGTCGCGGCCGGCCAGTTGCAGCGCGGGCAGGGGCTCCACGCCCGGCAGCGGCTTGATCGCCTCGGCCTGGTACATCAGCGGCACGATTTCGGCGAGGCCGCCGAAGGAAACGGCCACCGCGATCAGCACGGCCATCAGGCCGACGTTCTTCTCGATCTTCTCGTGCGACATTGCCATGTTCCTGCCTCAGGCCCGCGCCTGCGAAGCTTCCGGTGCCATCACCGGCTGCGGTGGAGCGTCCTTGGCCATCTGCAGTGTCTTGATGACGTTCACCGCCATCAGCACCATGCCTGCAAGCACCAGCAGCCCGCCGCCGAGTCGCACCAGGTAATAGGGGTAGGTCGCGGCCAGCGACTCGACGAAGCTGTAGGTGAGCGTGCCGTCCGCGTTCGTGGCGCGCCACATCAGGCCCTGCATCACGCCTGCGATCCACATCGCGGCGATGTAGAAAACCACGCCGATCGTATGCATCCAGAAGTGCGTGTCGATCCACTTCACCGAATACATCTGCGGCAGGCCCTGCAGCCGCGGCAGCAGCGCGTACAGCGAGCCGATCGAGATCATCGCCACCCAGCCCAGCGCACCGGAATGCACGTGGCCGATGGTCCAGTCCGTGTAGTGGGACAGCGAGTTGACCGTCTTGATCGACATCATCGGCCCCTCGAACGTCGACATCATGTAGAACGAGAGCGAGACGATCAGGAACTTCAGGATCGGGTCGGTGCGCAGTTTGTGCCACACGCCCGACAGCGTCATGATGCCGTTGATCGCGCCGCCCCAGGACGGCGCCAGCAGCACCAGCGAGAACACCATGCCGAGCGACTGCGCCCAGTCGGGCAGCGCCGTGTAGTGCAGGTGATGCGGCCCGGCCCACATGTAGATGGCGATCAGCGCCCAGAAGTGCACGATCGACAGGCGGTAGGAGTAGATGGGCCGCCCGGCCTGCTTGGGCACGAAGTAGTACATCATTCCGAGGAAGCCGGCGGTGAGGAAGAAGCCCACCGCGTTGTGGCCGTACCACCACTGCACCATCGCGTCGACCGCACCGCTGTACACCGGATAGGATTTCATGAACCCGGCCGGAATGGCGATGTTGTTGACCACGTGCAGCAGCGCGATCGTGATGATGTAGGCGCCGAAGAACCAGTTGGCCACATAGATATGCTTCACGCGACGCTTTGCGATCGTGCCGAAGAACAGCACCGCGTAAGCCACCCAGATGACCGTGATCAGCCAGTCGATCGGCCACTCCAGCTCCGCGTATTCCTTGCCCTGTGTGTAGCCCAGTGGCAGCGTGATCGCGGCCAGCAAGATCACCAGCTGCCACCCCCAGAAGACAAATGCGGCCAGGCGGTCCGACAGCAGCCGCACGTGGCAGGTGCGCTGGACGACGTGCAGGCTGGTGGCGAACAGCGCACTGCCGCCGAAGGCGAAGATCACCGCATTGGTGTGCAGTGGCCGCAGCCGGCCGTAACCGAGCCAGGGCAAGTCGAAGTTGAGCGAGGGCCAGTACAGCTGGGCCGCGATCAGCACGCCCACCGTCATGCCGACCAGACCCCAGACCACGGTCATCACCAGGAACTGGCGGACGACCTTGTCGTTGTAGAAGCTCGAAGAAGCGGGGCTCATGCGGCACTCCCGGTGGATTGGGCCGATTGTCCTGAATCCTGCCCCGGTCAGCCTTGATCAGGGTCAAAAAAGCTGCCGGAGCAGCAAAATATTTGCCATCCAAAGCAAACAGTTACGCAGCGCCCGGACATTATTGCCCGGCCGGCCCAAGCCCGTGCCAAAAACCGGTAACCTTGCGTCGGCATCCCTATGCCAGATCGCTATTTCATCAAGACATTTGGCTGCCAGATGAACGAGTACGACTCCTCCAGAATGGGGGACGTGCTCGAGGCAGCCGCGGGGCTCGAGCCCGCGCAGGACGAGCGCTCGGCCGACATCCTGCTCATGAATACCTGCTCGGTGCGCGACAAGGCCGAGGACAAGGTCTATTCCCTGCTGGGCCAGTGGCGTTTGCTCAAGCAGGAGCGTCCCGGCCTGGTCATCGGCGTCGGCGGGTGCGTCGCCAGCCAGGAGGGCGAGGCCATTGCCCGGCGTGCACCGCACGTTGACCTGGTGTTCGGTCCACAGACCATCCACCGGCTGCCCGAGATGCTCGGCGCGCTGCGCCGGACCGGCAGGACGCAGGTGGATGTCAGCTTTCCCGAGATCGAGAAATTCGACCGGCTGCCCGAGCCGCGTGCCGAGGGCGCCACGGCCTTCGTGTCGATCATGGAGGGCTGCAGCAAGTACTGCAGTTACTGCGTCGTGCCGTACACGCGCGGCGACGAGGTGAGTCGACCCGCAGCCGATGTGTTGCGCGAGGTGCGTGGGCTGGTGGCGCAGGGGGTCGCGGAGGTGACGCTGCTGGGGCAGAACGTCAATGCGTACGAAGGTGCGCGCGAAGGTGCGGATCCGATGGACCTGGGCACGCTGATCCTCGCCGTCAGCGCGCTGCCGGGCATTGAACGCATACGCTTCACCACATCGCATCCGCTGCATTTCAGCGACGGGCTGATCGCCGCCTACGCGCGCACGCCGAAGCTGGCGCACCACCTGCACCTGCCGGTGCAGAGCGGTTCGGACCGCATCCTCTCGGCCATGCGTCGCGGCTATACGGTGCTGGAGTTCAAGCAGAAGCTGCGTCGCCTGCGTGCGGTGCGGCCGGGCATTCCCGTCTCCACCGACCTGATCGTGGGGTTTCCGGGGGAGAGCGAACACGATTTCGCGGCGACGCTGGCATTGACCGAAGAGGTCGGCTTCGACCAGTCCTTCAGCTTCATCTACAGCCGGCGTCCCGGGACACCGGCTGCCGCGCTGCCTGATGACGTGACGCCGGAAGAAAAGCACGAGCGCCTCGGACGGCTGCAGGCGCTGCTCGACAGCCAGGCCCGTGCGATCAGCCGCGGCATGGTCGGCAGCCTGCAGCGGGTCCTGGTCGAGCGTCCGTCCAGGCGTGACGCGACTCAACTGGCTGCGCGCACCGAGAACAACCGCTGGGTGAACTTTGACGGCGCCGCGTCGCTGATGAACCGCTTCGTCGACGTCGAGATCACCGAGGCGATGAACAACTCCCTGCGTGGACGTCTCGTGTCCGGCAACGCGAATTCAATCGGGGGACTGCGGGCTTGAAGGCGCGCCGCGAACAGCCAGCCGGGGAAGCACCGGTGGAATTCGAGCTGCTGCCGGAGGACAACCAGCGCCTCGCGGAATTGTGCGGGCCGCTGGACCAGAACCTGCGCCTGGTCGAGCAACGCCTGGGTGTCGAGGTGCGCCGGCGAGGCAACCAGTTCCGCGTGCAGGGTGGGCGCTCGGCCGGTGCGGAGCGCGTGCTGCGTGACCTGTTCGACCTGACCGGTGGTGGCGGACACGTGGACCTGCCGGATGTGCACCTGGCGCTGCGCGAGCACGAGGAGCCGTCGGCAGGCACCACGGTGCGCGCCAGCGACGGACAGGCGCCGTCGGCCGAGGACATCGTGCGTGTTCCGCGCGGACTGATCCGCACGCGCGGTGCACACCAGAAGAGCTACCTGGCGAGCGTGCGCCGTTACGACCTGACCTTCGGCATCGGCCCGGCTGGCACCGGCAAGACCTACCTGGCCGTGGCCTGCGCCGTCGAGGCGCTGCATGCCGAGCGCGTGCGCCGCATCGTGCTGGTGCGTCCGGCGGTCGAGGCCGGCGAGCGCCTCGGCTTCCTGCCCGGCGACCTGACGCAGAAGGTCGATCCGTACCTGCGGCCGATGTACGACGCGCTGTACGAGATGATGGGTTTCGACAAGGTCGCGCGCTTCATCGAGCGCAACGTGATCGAGGTCGCGCCATTGGCCTTCATGCGCGGCCGCTCGCTCAACGAGTCCTTCATCATCCTCGACGAGGCGCAGAACACGACGCCCGAGCAGATGAAGATGTTCCTCACGCGCATCGGCTTCGGCTCGCGCGCGGTCGTCACGGGAGACCTGACGCAGACCGACCTGCCCATGGGCCGCGTCTCGGGGCTGCGCGAGGCGCTGCGCCTGTTGTCCAGCGTCGAGGGCGTTGCGTTCACGCATTTCGATGCCGGCGACATCGTGCGTCATCCGCTGGTGCAGCGGATCGTGCAGGCCTACGAGGCGGGCGAGCGATGAGTCGCACTGCGCCACTGGCGGTGGAATGCCTCGCCGGTCCGCGCCAGCGAGCGCCGGCGCGCACCCGGCTGCGGCGCTGGGCCAGCGCCGCACTCGGGCCGCGCGGCGGGGGCTGCGAGCTGGCCGTGCGCGTGGTGTCGCAGCCGGAAATGCGGCGCCTGAACCATCGCTACCGGGGCAAGGACAAGCCGACGAACGTGCTGTCTTTCCCCGCCGCGCCCTCGCCCGGCGTGCACCCGCAGCCGCTTGGCGACGTCGTGATCTGTCCGGCGGTGCTGAAGCGCGAGGCCAGCGAGCAGGGCAAGCCGCTCGAGGCGCACTGGGCGCATCTGGTCGTGCACGGCGTGCTGCACCTCGCCGGCTATGACCACGAGGACGACGCGGACGCGCGACGCATGGAGCGCCGCGAGATTTCAGTACTCAAGTCGCTGGGCTACGCCAACCCCTACCTCGCCCCGGGCGGCGGGCGGATGCGCAATGGCTAAGAAGACTGGCGACTCCGGCGGCACCACCCAGCGGTTCCTGCGGCGCATCCGCAGCATCACCGCACCCAAGGACCTGCCCCAGCTGCGCGAGCTGCTGAAGGAGACGCAGCGCGAGGGCCTCATCGACGCCGACGCGCTGTCGATGATCGAGGGGGTGCTCGATGTCACCGACCTGCAGGTGCGCGACATCATGGTGCCGCACAACCAGATGATCTGCGTGAGCATCGAGGATCCACCGCGGCACATGCTGCAGACGGCCATCGACTCCGGCCACTCGCGCTTCCCGGTGCAGGGTCCGGACGGCGAGGGCGTCGTCGGCATCCTGCTGGCCAAGGACCTGCTGCGCCTGCAGGCGCAGGAGCGCGACGCCAACTGGGACCTGCGTGCCTGGCTGCGCAAGGCCGTGTTCGTGCCGGAGTCCAAGCGCGTCAACGTGCTGCTGAAGGAATTGCGCATGGGGCGCAACCACATGGCCATTGCCGTGGACGAGTACGGCAACGTGGCAGGCCTGGTGACGATCGAGGACGTTATCGAACAGATCGTCGGCGAGATCGACGACGAGTACGACGTCGAGGACGAACTCGACATCCGCCGCGAGAACGAAAGGCAGTTCATCGTGCGTGGCGCGACGCGCATCGCGCGCTTCAACGAGTTCTTCGGTTCGGAGTTCCCGGACGAGGAGTTCACGACAGTGGCGGGTCTCGTTACGCAGCACTTCGGCCGCCTGCCGCGTCGCGGCGAGACCGCGGTCCTGGACGGCTACGAATTCCGCATCGTGCGCTCCGACCGCCGGCGCATCGAGAGCCTGCGCGTGACCACGCCCGAGTCCAGCGGTCTGCCAGATGAGGCGGTTGCGGCCAGCGACTCCAGTGGCTGAGACGCGCGCGGCGGCTCCGCGCGGGCGCCAGGCCTGGCTTGCATTCGCCATGGCTTTTGTCGCGGGCGCGCTGCTCACGCTGGCGTTTGCACCCTACGGCTTCTGGCTTCTCGCGATCGCCTGCCCGGCGGTGCTGATCGGGCTATGGGCGCGCGCCAGGCAGCCACGAGCGGGATTCAGGCTCGGCTTTGCCTTCGGCCTGGGCAACTTCGCGCTGGGCACCTGGTGGCTGTACATCTCCATCCATGTCTTCGGCCAGGCGCCCGTCTGGGTGGCGCTGCTCGTGATGGGCTCGCTGGTGCTGATCATGTCCACCTATTACGGCCTGCTCGGCTGGGTCGTCGTGCGCTTCCAGCTTGCCCGTTCGCCCGCCGGATGGCTTTTCGCCGTGCCCGCTGCGTGGGTGCTGATCGAGTGGTGGCGCGGCTGGTTCCTGTCCGGCTTTCCGTGGATGTCGCTGGGCTATGCACAGACCGGTACGTGGTTCGCGGGCTATGCGCCGGTCGGTGGCGTGCATCTGCTCAGTGCGCTGCTGCTGGTCGGTGCCGGCGCGCTGGTGACGCTCACGCACTGGCGTGAACTCGGCGCGTCGGCCGCCCAGCGTCGCTGGCGCTGGATCGCGCTCGTGGTGCTGCTGCTGCCCTGGCCGGTGGGTGCGGCGCTGGGACGCATGCAGTGGACCCGCGCCGATGGACCGCAGGTGAGCGTGGCGATCGTGCAGGGTGCCATTCCACAGGACATGAAATGGCTGGAGGCGAACCGCGACCAGATCCTGCAGGCATACGAGCGACTGAACCGCGAGGCGCTCGGCGCGAAGCTGATCGTGTGGCCGGAGTCGGCGCTGCCGGATTTCGCCAACGCGCTGGCGCCCTATCTCGGCACGGCATGGGCGGCGGCGGCGGAGCAGGGATCCGCGCTGCTGATCGGCGTGATGCGAATCGATGATTCGGGTACGAAGTACCACAACTCGGTGCTGGCGCTCGGCGAGGGTGATCCCGGCTTCTACGACAAGCAGCATCTGGTGCCCTTCGGCGAGTACTTCCCGGTTCCCTCGACTGTGCGCGAATGGCTGCGCCTGATGAGCCTGCCGAACTCGGATTTCGACGCCGGGGCTCCCGGCCAGCCGCCGCTCACGGCCGGCGGCCTGCGCATCGCGGCGAGCATCTGCTATGAGGATGCCTATCCCGGCGCGCTGCGCAGCGCGACGCGCGACTCGCAGCTGCTCGTCAACGTGACCAACGACGCCTGGTTCGGTCGCTCGGCAGCCCGCTACCAGCACCTGCAGATTTCGCAGATGCGCGCCATCGAGTCGCGCCGCTACCTGTTGCGCGCGGCCAATGACGGCGTGTCGGCAGTCATCGGGCCGGACGGCGCGATAGTGTCCCGTGCAGCCGAGTTCGAGCCGGCGGTGCTGCGGGCCAGCATCGAGCCCCGGGTAGGGGATACCCCTTATTTGCGACTAGGCAATACCCCGATAATGCTGCTCGCGGCCCTGGTTCTGGCTGGAAGCCTGGGGTGGAGATGGAAACTTCCGCCCGGCGCCGGAGTCTGAATTGGCAGTTCGTATCCAAAGGACACGTTTCTATGACCGTTGATCGTTTCGGCCGCAAGGCCTTGATTGCCCTGGCCGTAGGTTCGCTGCTGCAGTGCCGTGCTCGCCGCCGGCCAGCACGGCGGTTCCGCCGGTTGCGGCAGCTGCACCCCCGACGGGCTGGCGCCGTTTCCGCGCCATTGGTCCAGGGTCTGCCTGACTTCACCCGGCTCGTGGACCGCTATGGCCCGGCCGTGGTCAACGTGCAGGTGTCCGAGGCTCGCGCGACGCCCGCACAGGGTCGCGGTGCACCGCGCGGACTGGATCCCAATGATCCATTCTCCGAGTTCTTCCGCCGCTTCGGCATTCCGGGTGCGCCCGGCGCGCCCGGCGCGCCACGTGGCGGCAACGGGCCGCCCGCGCGGGGCGAAGGCTCCGGTTTCATCGTCTCGAGCGACGGCTACATCATGACCAACGCGCACGTGGTGCGCGGCGCGACCGACGTCGTCGTGAAGATGACCGATCGTCGCGAGTACCCGGCCAAGGTGATCGGCTCGGATGACCGCACCGATGTCGCGGTGCTGAAGATCGATGCCAAGAACCTCCCGACCGTGCGCCTTGGCAATCCGGCCGCACTCAAGCCCGGCCAGTGGGTGGTCGCGATCGGCTCGCCTTTCGGCATGGAGAACAGCGTCACCGCCGGCATCGTCAGCGCCACGTCGCGCTCGCTGCCCGATGATCCGTTCGTGCCGTTCATCCAGACCGACGTCGCGGTGAACCCGGGCAACTCCGGTGGCCCGCTGTTCAACCTCAACGGCGAAGTGGTCGGCATCAACTCGCAGATCTACAGCCAGACCGGCGGCTACATGGGCCTGTCCTTCGCCATTCCGATCGACGTGGCGAACAACGTGCGCGAGCAGCTGGTGAAGGATGGCCGCGTGCAGCGCGGACGCATCGGCGTCAGCATCCAGCCGGTGACGGCGGCGTTGGCCGATTCGTTCGGCCTGGACCGGCCGCGCGGCGCGCTGATCGGTTCGGTGGAGCCAGGCGCGTCCGGCCGAGAAGGCAGGCATCAAGTCCGGCGACATCATCCTCAGTGTGGATGGCCGTCCAGTCGAGCGTGATGCGGAGCTGCCGTCGATCATCTCGGGCGTGAAGCCGGGCAAGACGGTAAAGCTCGAAGTGTGGCGTGACCGCGCGGTGCGCAACCTCAACGTTGCGGTGGTCGAGCTGAAACCCGAGGGGCAGGTCGCCTCCGTCGAGGGCAGTGGCGAAGGCGCCTCCCAGGCCGACGTGCTGGGTCTTTCGATCCGGCCGCTGGCGCCGGAGGAGCGCAGCCAGGTCTCGACCGAGGGGAATCTGGTCGTCGAGAATGTCGAGGGCCCGGCACTGGCCGCTGGTGTTCGTCCCGGCGACATCATCCTGGGTGTGAACGGCTCACGTGTCCGAACGGCTGATGAACTTGCCGCGGCGTCAAAGCGTTCCGGCAAGACGGTTGCGCTGCTGGTGCAGCGGGGCGAAGGGCAGATCTTCGTTCCGGTGCGCATCCCGTAAGGGGCGACCGCAGCCAGTGACGAGAATGGCCCGCTTCACGCGGGCCATTCCTTTTCAGCGGCACTCGAAGTCGTCGTCGCCCACCGGCTTGCAGGCATCGGCCCAGTTGCCCGACTGTCGCCAGTAGTCCACGAATCCGGCTTCGCGCAGCAGTTCCTTGAATCCGGGCAGGGTGCGCAGTCCGGAATGGGGATAGGTCCAGAGGAGCCAATACTTTAAGTAGAGGTTCGGGCTCGGCGCCTTCCACCCCTCCCGGATCGCGGCAAGGGTCAGATCCGCGGCTCCGAGCGCATCGGCATAGGGCGCGATTGACGGGATCTCGCCGAGCGCCAAAATCCTTCCTCAGAACTGCCAACATGCCTTCGCGGTCGTGGAGTCGGGTACCGAGGTCATGAAGGTACTTTGGAGCCTGGGGACCAATTGCCTCCAGAACCCGCTGGTGCAAGGTGCGCAGGGCCTGCGGGGGCGCATCCTCGCGGGCGAGCATTCGCGTGAAGGCGATCAGTGCAGGTTGATAATGATCACCGTCGAGCGCCAGGCTGCGCTGGTATTCGGCTTCGGCTTCGTCCAGCCTGCGAGCCGCCGTCAGGTCCCATTGCAGGTCGCGCGACATGAACATCGCCAGCGGCTCAATGGCCTGCTGTTGCTTTACCAGTGTGATCACCTCTTCGACGCGACCCACCGAGAAGAGCAGGTCGGCGTACGCAGTGGAGCGTTCCAATGTCAGCGGTCCGGACTCCATGATCGCCTTGGCGACTGCAATGCCCTCTGCAAACCTGCCTTCCCCCCACAGCGAGTAGGCGCGCTCCCGCTGGACGATCCAGCTGTCCGGTGCCAGCAACAGCCACACGAGCCCGGGCCTCGGCCGCTTCGGAACGCTGCTGATCAGCCTGCGAACCAGTTGCAACACGACGACGCTTCGACCAGCGTCGCGGCGAGCCCGTCCCAGGCGAGCACGAAGCCGGGGTCCAGTGCCACCGCTTCGCGAAGCAATTGCGCCTTCTTGCGCGACACGTCAGAACCGCGTCGTTCCGACAACCGCAGGTCGCGCCACGCCAGGTAACGGTCGTACGCCTCGACATTCGTGGTTCCACCCTGTGCCCGATTGAGCGTGGTGACATCGAGTTTCACCGAGAGTGCCTGGGCCACGTCCCTGGCGATCTCGTCCTGCACGGCGAACACGCCGCTCACGTCGCGGTCGTAGGTCTTCGACCACTGGTGTGTGCCATCGTCGGCCGGATCAGCTGCGCGGTGATGCGCAGCTGCTCGCCATCCTTGCGCACGCTGCCTTCCAGCAGGTTCGCCACGCCGAGCTTCTCGCCGATCGCCCGCAGGTCCTCGTTCTTGCCCTTGAACGAGAAGCTGGAAGTGCGCCCGGTCAGCCGCAGTGCCGGGATCTGCGCGAGCTGGTTGAGGATCTCCTCGGTCAGGCCGTCGGAGAAATATTCCTGCTCAGGGTCGGAGGAAAGATTCGCAAAGGGCAGCACAGCCAGCGTCACGCCTTGTTGCACGGCGGGTGCAGCGGAACTTCCTGTCGGTACGGCCACGGGCGCCGGTGGTCCCGACCGGTCTTGCAGAGCCCAGAAAAATCCTGCACCGATTAGCAATACGGCTAAGATGGCAATCACGGGGCCGTAGCGCTTGCTTGCGGGGGAAACGGCGCTCGCTGCCGCCGGTCCCGCGGCTGGACCGGTAGCTTTCCCCTCCTGGCGCGCGAAACGCCTGAGCCCCTCGATGAATGTGCGCCAGCGCGGATCGTCGGCCTCTCCGTTCCAGCCCTCGAGGTCCGCCGTGTGGGTCAGTTCGAACATGATCGGCCGCTTGCAGGGCTCGATCATCACCGGCACGAGGCGGTCGTTGGCCCTGGCCTGGGTGGCTTCGGCCCGCACCCAGTTGGAGTCCACCGAGTGCTTCGACCACAGAACGACCACGGACCTTCGGCTTCATCCAGCGCCTTTTCGGTGACGCGGTCGAAGGCCTCGCCGGCGTTGAGCGCCTGGTCCCACCACACGCTGAACCCTTCGCCCTCCAGCGCCTCGGCGAAGCGGCGGGCGACGGACTGGTCCTCGCGGCTGTAGGAAAGGAAGACGTCAGGCATGTACAGTCGGCTCGCTGACCCTGCGGATTGATGCCATGCCGGACAGGGCTTCGGGCAACGGGCCGGCTGGGCTCGTGTATCCTTGCCGGCCCCTTTCCCGTTTTGCCCCATGCAAGAACGCTACGAACCCGCCGCCGTCGAGGCCGCCGCCCGGCAGGACTGGCAGTCCGCCGGCGCCTTCAACGCCGACGAATCCGCGCCGGGCGAGAAGTACTACTGCCTGTCGATGTTCCCGTACCCCTCGGGACGCCTGCACATGGGCCATGTGCGCAACTACACCATCGGCGACGTGCTCGCGCGCTTCATGCGCATGCAGGGCCGCAACGTGCTGCAGCCCATGGGCTGGGACGCGTTCGGCCTGCCGGCCGAGAACGCCGCGATGGCCAACGGCGTGCCGCCGGCGAAGTGGACGCGCGACAACATCGCCTACATGAAGGGCCAGCTGCAGTCGCTGGGCCTCGCCATCGACTGGCGGCGCGAGCTGGCCACCTGCGATCCGGAGTACTACCGCTGGAACCAGTGGCTGTTCCTGCGCATGCTCGAGCAGGGCATTGCGTACAAGAAGACGGGCACCGTGAACTGGGATCCGGTCGACCAGACCGTGCTGGCCAACGAACAGGTCATCGACGGGCGCGGCTGGCGCACCGGCGCGCTGGTCGAGAAGCGCGAGATCCCGATGTACTACTTCGGCATCACGCGCGTTGCGCGCGAGTTGCGCGCCGCGCTGGACGACTCTGCACGGCTGGCCGGAACGCGTGCGCACCATGCAGGCGAACTGGATCGGGGAGAGCCACGGTGTCGACGTGGACTTCCCCTTCGCGGAAGACGCGCGCGCGCGCCTGGGGCGCGACGGCGCGCTGAAGGTCTTCACCACGCGTGCCGACACGCTGTTCGGCGCCACCTATGTGGCGGTGGCGGCCGAGCATCCGCTCGCACTGGCCGCCGCGCAGGACAATGCGTCGCTTGCGGCCTTCATCGACGAATGCCGCCGCGGCAGCACCATGGAGGCGGATCTCGCCACGCAGGAGAAGAAGGGCCTGCCCACCGGGCTGCACGTGACGCATCCGCTGACCGGCGCGGCGCTGCCCGTGTACGTGGCCAACTATGTGTTGATGGCCTACGGCGAAGGCGCCGTGATGGCGGTGCCCGCGCATGACGAGCGCGACTTCGAGTTCGCCTGCAAATACGGCCTCCCGGTGCGCACGGTGGTGCGTTCCGCCGCGGGCCTCTACGAACACGTCGAGGCGCCATGGCAGGAGGCCTATGCCGAAGACGGCGTGCTGGTCGACTCGGGTCCCTTACACGGGCCTGACGTCCGCGGCTGCTGTCGATGCGATTGCCGTGGCGCTCGCCACCAAGGGCCTCGGACAGAAGCGCGTGCAGTACCGCCTGCGCGACTGGGGCATCTCGCGCCAGCGCTACTGGGGCTGCCCGATCCCGATCATCCACTGCGCCGACGTGCGGCGACGTGCCGGTGCCCGACAGCGACCTGCCGGTGCGGCTGCCGGAGGACCTGGTGCCGGATGGCAGCGGCAACCCGCTGGCGAAGACGCCGTCGTTCTACGAGTGCCGTTGCCCGAAATGCGGGCAGGCGGCGCGCCGCGAGACGGACACGATGGATACCTTCGTCGACTCCTCGTGGTACTTCCTGCGCTTCGGCTGCGCGGACAACACGCAGGCCATGGTCGATGCACGCACCGACTACTGGTTGCCGGTGGACCAGTACATCGGCGGCATCGAGCACGCCATCCTGCACCTGCTGTATGCGCGCTTCTGGACCCGGGTCATGCACGGCATGGGCCTGGTCAGGACGGCCGAGCCCTTCGCGAACCTGCTCACCCAGGGCATGGTGCTCAACGACATCTTCGTGCGCACGAACGAGAAGGGGCGACGCGAGTACTTCAATCCGGCGGACGTCGACCTCGTGGTGGACGCCACTACGCGCGCGGCGCAGGCCACGCTGAAGGCCGATGGCACGACCGTGGCCTGGGAAGGCATGGGCACGATGTCCAAGTCGCGCAACAACGGCGTGGACCCGAATGCGCTGACGCAGAAGTTCGGTGCGGACACCGCGCGCCTGTTCATGATGTTCACCGCGCCACCGGAACAGTCGCTGGAATGGTCCGACGATGGCGTGATCGGTGCAAACCGTTTCCTGCGGCGGCTGTGGAAAGCCGTGCATGACCACGTATCGATGGGCAGTGCCCCCGCAGTCGACGCCAGTGCTTTCTCCGCCTCCGACCGTGACCTGCGCCGCACTGCGCACCAGACACTGGCCAAGGTCAAGGACGACATCGGTCGCCGGCGTGTGTTCAACACGGCAGTCGCCGCGGTGATGGAACTGCTCAACGCGGCAGGTCGCCACACCGGCGATGCACCGGCGGCGCGCGCCGCGCGCCAGGAGGCGCTGGAAATCGCGGTGCTGTGCCTGGCGCCGATCGTGCCGCACATCACGCACGCGCTGTGGCGCGAGCTCGGGCAACCGGTGCCGCTGTGGCAGGCACGCTGGCGCGAGGCCGATCCCGCGGCGCTGGCGCAGGAGGCCGTGGAGATCGTCGTGCAGGTCAATGGCAAGCTGCGGGGGCGAATCAGCGTCGCACCCGATGCCGACGAAGAGTCGCTGCGCCGCCTTGCCCTGGCCGACGAGACGGTGCAGCGCTTCCTCGAGGGCCGGGAGCCGCGCAAGGTGATCGTCGTGCGCGGGCGGCTCGTCAACGTGGTGGTCTGATGGCACTGATTCCCGGTTCGATCCCGAGAAAGGTGCTGCTGGGGAGTGCACTGTCCGTCGCGCTGGCGCTTGGCGGCTGCGGCTTCCGGTTGCAGGGCCGGCAGGTGCTGCCGGAGTCACTGTCCACGGTGGCAATCGAGGCCACCGACGAGCAGAGCGAATTCACCCATGCGTTGCACGAGGCGATCACGTCGTCGGGCGGAAAGGTCGTGCCCTCGATCGGCACCGGGCCGGGTGAAACGGCCACGGTCGTGGTGTCGCGCGACAACGTGAGCGAACGCGTGCTCAGCGTGTCTTCGCGCAACATCCCCACTGACTACGAGTTGACCTATACGGTCGAGCTCGCTGTCACCAGGGGCGGCACCGAGCTGCTCGGCAAGGAGACCTTCACGCTGTCGCGCGTCTACAGCTTCGACGAGACGAAGCTGCTGGCCAAGGAGCGGGAGAAGGATATCCTCGTCGAGGCGCTCGCACGCGACATGGCCAGCGTGGTGGCGCGGCGATTGTCCGCGCTTTAGCACCGCCTGCCGCCCGTGAATCCGGAACGGGTGTTGCGCCTTGCGGGCCTTGATCGACTTGCGGTCGGCGTGCTGCTTTCTCGCTATGGGCTGGACCTGCGGCTGGTTCCCGGTGGTGAAGACATCCCCGCCAGCTACTGGGGAGACAGCGAGGCCGGACTGAAGGGCGATACGCTGTACGCGCGGCTCGATACGCCGCTGCATTCGGTGCTGCACGAGGCGGCTCACTACATCTGCATGAGCGCCGAGCGCCGCGCCGGCCTCGACCGGGACGCCGGTGGCGACGACATGGAGGAATGCGGCGTCTGCTACCTGCAGCTGGCGCTGGCTGCCGAACTGCCGCAATGCGGACTGGTGCGGGCCTGTGCCGACATGGACGACTGGGGTTACAGCTTCCGGCTGGGCTCCACCCGGGCCTGGTTCGAAGGTGATTCGCACGACGCGCGCAGCTGGCTGCTGCAGCACGGCCTCCTGGGCGCGGACGGCCGGCCCAGCTTTGCATTGCGCGAATAGCGGTGACGGTGTTAGTTATGGCGGGCGCGAACGACGCGCGGGTGCGCAAAGGAGTCCAGTCCATGAAGGAAAATATCGAAGCGGGCGCAGAGCATCTGGCGGGCGCGGCGCGTGACGCGGCTGCCGACCTGGGGCGCACCGGTCGCCGCGCTGCGGCGGAGGCGCGCAGCGAGATTGGTGATTTCGTTGACGAAGTGCTCGGGATGCTTTCCGACGCACGCAGCGGCAGCCAGGAAGACGTGAGGCGACTGCGCGAGCGCGTGCAGGAAGGCGCGCATCGCCTGAAGGGCGCCGCACTGGAGCGCCAGGAGCAGTTGCGCGCCGCCGCCGGCAAGGCAGCCGAGCAGGCGGACGACTATGCGCACGACAACCCGTGGCAGGTCGCTGCGATCGCCGGCGCGGTCGGGCTGTTGCTCGGCGTACTGATCAGTCGACGCTGAGCAACGACAGTGCGTGAACACCCCTTCCGCGCCGCGCTGGCCGAGCATGTCAGCGGCTATGGCGAACTGCTGTCCGCGTCCTCGCGCATGTGGAGCACGCAGCTTGTGCGACGTGTCCTCGGGTTCGTGGTGGCGGCAGTCTTCGGGCTGTTCGCACTTCTGATCCTGGTCTTCATCGCCATCCTCGCCAGCTGGCCCACACCGCAGCGCTGGTGGGTGGTCGGCGGGATCCTGCTGCTGCTGGCCATCGGCATCATCTGGGGGCTGGTCACTGCGCAACAGGCGCTGCGCAATCGTTCCGAGCCGCCCTGGACTGTCCTCGCCGAGGAACTGGCCAATGACCTGAGGGGAGGGTCGCGCGAACCGGCCTCGGCGCGTGCGACGGATGACGTCAATGACCAGTGAGGCCGGAGCACCGACGGAACTTGAGTTGGCCCGGGAGCGGCTTGCGCGCAGCCGGGAGCAGATCCAGCAGCAGTTCCTGCCTGGCGGCGAGCGGGCCGCAGGAGCCTTGCCGCTCATGCGCGGCCTCGCGGTCAAGGGTGTGCAGTCACTGATATCCGGGCCGGGCGCGAGCGGCAGGGGCCTGCAGATCGGGCTATCGGTAGCCGGGTTGGTGATGATGTTTCTCACTCGCAAGCGCTCGCGAGGGCAAAGGCTCGGGATGTGGCTGTCGCTGGCGATTGCGCTGATGCGCCTCTCCCGCAGGCGCTGAGCCGCGCTGGCTTGCCGGATCCCCCGCTCAGGCGCACTCTGTGCCCGGGCACGGCCTTCACAACAAACCAAACCTCAAAGGGGTAGAAGAATGAATTTCATCATCTGGTTGGTCGTCGGTGGCCTCATCGGCTGGATTGCGAGCTTGATCATGAAGACCGACGGACAGCAGGGGCTGCTGCTGAACGTCATCGTCGGTATCGTCGGATCTTTCCTTGGCGGCCTGCTGCTTTCACCACTGTTCGGCGTGGGTTCGCTGAACGAGGGTTTCAGCCTGCCCGCCGCGCTGATCTCGCTGGGCGGCGCGGTGATCCTGCTGGCGATCGTCAACCTGTTCCGCAAGGGCAAAGCGCGCTGAGCGCGCACAGGTAGTCCGGGACGCAAGTCACCGGCGCCGGAAGGCGTCGGTGGCTGCGCGTAGCGCCCTGGCGATGCCGGGTTCAAAGGCCGAGTGGCCGGCGTCCGGCACCACCACAAGCTTTGCCTCGGGCCAGGCGCGGTGCAGGTGCCAGGCACTTCGCATCGGGCAGACCACGTCATGGCGCCCCTGCACGATCACGCAGGGAATGTGGCGGATCTTGCCAACATCGCGCAGCAGCTGGTCATCGCTGTCGAGGAAACCGCCGTTGACGAAGTAATGGCACTCGATGCGCGCGAACGCCGCTGCGTATTTCGAAACCTTGAATTTCGCAATGTACGCCGCGCTGCTGCGCAGGAAGCTGGTTGATCCTTCCCACACGGACCACGCGCGCGCGGCCGCATTGCGTTCCCGGGCCACCGAGCTGGTCAGGCGCCGGTAATAGGCGCGGATCATGTCGTAACGCTCTTCCTCCGGTATCGGCTTGACGAACTCTTCCCAGGCGTCCGGGTACAGCGAGGCCGCGCCTTCGCTGTTCTGGTAGAACCACTCGAGTTCGGAGCGGCGCAGCAGGAAGATCCCCCGCAACACCATCTGCGAGACGCGCTCCGGATGCTTCTGCGCGTAGGCGATTGCCAGCGTGGAACCCCAGCTGCCGCCGAACACCTGCCAGCGCTCGATGCCCAGGTGGATCCGCAGCTTCTCGATGTCCTCGACAAGGTCCCAGGTCGTGTTCTGTTCGAGGCTGGCGTGCGGCGTGCTCTTTCCGCAGCCGCGCTGGTCGAACAGCACGATGCGGTAGCGGCGCGGATCGAAGAAACGCCGCATGCGCGGATCGCAGCCACCGCCGGGCCCGCCATGCAGGAACACGACCGGCTGGCCTTTCGGATTGCCGCTTTCCTCGAAATACAGCCGATGCAGGTCCGAGACCTGCAGTTTCCCCGTGCGCCAGGTGCGCAGGGCAGGGTAGAGCGGATCCTTCGTTTTCGTGGTGGCCATGATCAGCGTGCTCCCGTCATCGGACCCAGCGGCGCTCCCCCGATCAGGTGCAGGTGCAGGTGGTAGACCTCCTGCCCGCCGTGCGCATTGCAGTTGATGATCAGGCGGTAACCGTTCTCATCGATGCCGAGCTTGCGCGCGAGGTCGCGCGCGACAAGGAACAGCCGGCCGATCAGCGGCGCATCCGCATCGGCGATGTCATTGGCCGTGGGGATGGGCTTGTTCGGCACGATGAGGACGTGGACCGGCGCGCGAGGATGGATATCGCGGAAGGCCGTGATCTCCTCGTCGCGATAGACGATGTCGGCAGGCAGTTCGCCAGCGACGATGCGTTCGAACAGCGTGGGCATTGGCGTATGATACGTCGCTTGAAGACCGTTCCGGAAAAGCTCGAGGCCGGGCTCGCCAGGGGTCTCGCGCCGATCTACCTGATATCGGGCGAGGAGCCGCTGACCGCCGGGGAAGCGGCCGACCTGGTCCGCGCAGCGGCCCGCAGCCGGGGTTTCACGGAGCGCGAGGTTTTCTTCGTGGACCGCGCCACAGGCGGCCCCTGGGACGAGATCTTCAGCGCCGCACATTCCCTCTCGCTGTTTTCTGCGTGCCGCATCCTCGAGGTGCGACTTCCTGGCGGCAAGCCGGGTGCGGCCGGCGAGAAGGTGCTGCGCGAGCTGGCCGGCCTGGCCGGACCGGAGCTGCTGGTCATCGTGATCGCAGGAGAGCTGGACTGGCAGGCGCAGAAATCCGCCTGGGTCCAGGCCATCGATGCAGCCGGCGTCTGGGTGCAGGCCACGGCGTTGCCGCCCCGGCAGATGCCCGACTGGATCCGCGCGCGCGCCAGGCGCGAGGGCGTGAAGCTCGATGACGCTGCCGTGGAGGCGCTGGCGCTGCAGACCGAAGGCAACCTGCTGGCGGCGATCCAGGAAATCCGCAAGCTCGCGCTGGGCGGCGTTGCCGAGGCCGGCGTCGCGGATGTGATGGCCAGCGTCTCGCAGAGTGGCCGCTACAACGTCGGCCAGCTCGGCGAAGCCATGCTGCAGCAGGACCGCGCACGGGCGCTGCGCATCCTTGCGGCGCTTCGCGCCGAAGGCGAGGAGCCGACGCTGATCCTGTGGTCGATCACGCAGGAGCTTCGCCTGTTGTGGTTGAAGCTCGTGCCCGGAGCACCGGTGCCCGGCATCTGGAGCCGCAATCGCGCGGCGCTGGAGTCGGCAGCACCGGCTTTCAGGCAGCGGGGCCGCGCCACCTTTGCACGCCTGACCCTGCGCGCCGCGCGCATAGACAGGATCAACAAGGGCCAGTCGCCGGGCAATGCCTGGGATGAGCTCGCAGCGCTTGTCGTCGATTTCACGACCGGAGTAGACCTGCTTGAGGCAGCCTGAAGCATGAGCGCGACGCCCGCCGTGGTCGCACCCACCCCGCGTGCCCCCATCGGCCTGTTCGGGGGCACGTTCGATCCCATCCACAACGGTCACCTGCGCACGGCCTTCGAGCTGCGCGAGGCGCTGCGCCTTGAGGAGGTGCGCTTCCTGCCCACCGGCAATCCGCCGCACCGCGAGCACCCACTGGCCGATGCGCAGATGCGGCTCGCGCTGGTGCGCGCCGCGGTGGCCGACCAGCCCGGCTTCTCGGTGGACGATCGCGAGGTGCGGCGCAGTGGAGTGTCCTATTCCGTCGACACACTGACCGAGCTGCGCGCCGAATTCCCTGACCGCTCGCTGTGCCTGTTGCTGGGCATGGACGCGTTCCTCGGCCTGCCCAACTGGCATCGCTGGACGGAGATCCTGGAGCTTGCCCATGTGATCGTCGCGCATCGTCCTGGCTGGAAGGCGCCGGTGCAGGGGCCGCTGGGCGAGGCCATGGTCGACCGGGGCACCGGTGCCGTCCGCGACCTGCACGATCACCGGGCCGGCCGCATCTACGTGCATGCAGTGACGCAGCTGGAAATCTCCTCGACCGAGCTGCGCCAGCTGCTGGCCGCCGGCCGCAATCCGCGCTATCTCGTCCCCGACAGCGTCTGCAACGTGCTGCGGGAAACGGGATGCTATGCTCGGCACCAATGACCTCCGCCAAGGTTTCACGCCCGCCCGCCCGGGCCCCGCTGGTCAAGCTGATCACCACCGCACTGGACGACATGAAGGCCGTCAACGTGAAGGTGCTCGACGTCCGCAAGATCACCGATGTCGCCGACTACATGGTGCTCGCATCGGGCAACTCCGACCGGCACGTGCGCTCGATTGCAGACCGGGTCGCCGAGGCGGCGAAGTCCGCCGGCTTTCGCGCGCTCGGCATGGAAGGCCAGCGCGATGGCGAGTGGGTGCTGCTCGACCTGAACGACGTGATCGTCCACGTGATGCTGCCGCGCGTACGCGAGTTCTACGGCCTCGAGTCGCTGTGGGAAGTCGCCCCGGCGCGCGAGCCCCGGCCCGTGCGTGCGCGCAAGGGGCCCGCAGCGGGCAAGGCCGCAGCAAAGCGTCCCGCTGCCAAGCGCCCTGCGGCGAAGAAGGGCGCTGCGCCGCGGCGCAAGCCCGCTGCGAAGTCGCACGGTGCGTCTCGCGGCGGCGGTCGCGCGAAGGCCGGCAAGGCCAGAAGTTAGGCGAGGCGACGCGATGCGCGTCGCGCTACTGGCGGTAGGCCAGCGCATGCCCGCCTGGGTGCGGGAGGCCTTCGACGACTACGCCAGGCGCCTGCGACCACGCCTGCCCGTCACACTGGTGGAAATTCCCGGCAGGCGACCGTGGCTCCGGCGACACCGCACGTGCGATGGCCACCGAGGGCAAGCGCCTGCTCGCCGCGCTGCGACCCGCGGACCACGTCGTGCTGCTGGATGAGCGTGGCAAATCGCGCAGCAGCGTGGAGACCTCGCAGTGGCTCGGCTCGCGGCTGCAGCAGGGGCGCGACCTGGCTTTTCTCGTCGGCGGACCTGACGGCTTTGCTCCCGAAATTGCACAGCGCGCCGACGAGCGCTGGTCGCTGTCGCCGCTGACGCTGCCGCATGCGCTGGTCCGCGTGCTGTGGATCGAGCAGATCTACCGCGCCGTGACGCTGCTCGACGGCCATCCGTATCACCGCGAATAGGCCCTGCACATGAGCGTTCCGGATTCACCGCTGCGTTTCGGCCCGCTGGTGCTGGCCTCCGCCTCACCGCGCCGGCTGGAACTGCTGCGCCAGGTCGGCATCGAGCCGTTGGTGCGCGCCGTGGATATCGATGAGTCGGCGCGCCCCGGCGAGGAACCGGCGCAGCTGGCGCTCCGTCTTGCGGCCGGGAAGGCGTGCGCCGCGGCCGCCGGCCTTGCCCCGGGCAGCGTCGTCCTCGGCGCGGACACCATCGTGGTGCTGGACGGTGAGGTCTTCGGCAAGCCCGGCGATGCGGAGGAGGCAGTACGGATGCTCTGCCGGCTTGGCGGGCGCAGCCACGACGTGATGACGGCGGTGGCACTGGCGATCGCCGGCTCCCAGGCCCCTCCGGCGCTGGCGCTGAGCCGCACCGAGGTGGCGATGCGGCCGGTCTCCCCGGCGGAGGCCCGGGCCTACTGGGACAGCGGCGAGCCGCGCGACAAGGCCGGTGGCTATGCGATCCAGGGTCTCGGGGCGGTGTTCATTGAGCATATTCGCGGCAGTTACTCGGGCGTGATGGGACTTCCGCTGTACGAGACCGTCCGGCTGCTGCAGTCTGGCGGGATGACCAGCGGAGCCAGCGGATGAGCCTTGAAATCCTCGTCAACGTGACCCCGCGCGAGAGCCGCGCGGCGTTGCTGGACAACGGCGCGCTGCAGGAGGTGTTCATCGAGCGCGCCAGCCGCCGCGGGCTGGTCAGCAACCTCTACAAGGGCCGCGTCTCGCGCGTGCTGCCTGGCATGCAGGCGGCCTTCCTCGAGGTCGGGCTGGCGCGCACCGGATTCCTTCACGTGGCCGACATCCTGGCGCCTCCGCCCGACCCCGGCAACGACGCGCCGCAGGAGGCACCCGATCGCGCGGCCGACATCCGCACGCTGGTGCGCGAGGGCGACGAACTCCTGGTGCAGGTGGTGAAGGATCCGATCGGCACCAAGGGCGCGCGCCTGTCCACGCATGTGTCGCTGCCCTCGCGCTTCCTCGTCTACCTGCCGCGCGGCTCCAAGGTCGGTGTCTCCTCGCGGATAGAATCGGAAGCCGAACGCGCGCGGCTGCGCGAGCTGGTCACGACGCTGGCCGCCGGTCAGGAGCGTGACAGCGCAACCGGCGGTGGCTACATCGTGCGCACCGCCGCGATGGGTGCGCCGCTGGAAGCGCTGCACGCCGACATGCTGTACCTGCAACGGCTGTGGACACACGTGCGCGAGCGATCGGTCGCGCTGCCGGCCGGCTCGCTGGTGCACGAGGACCTGCCGCTGTCGCTGCGCGTGCTGCGCGACGAGCTGCGGCCCGAGGTGCGACGCGTGCTCGTGGATTCAGCCGCGGAGTACACGCGCATGGTCGAGTTCACCCGCGCGTTCATGCCGGACTACACCGACCGCGTGGAGCCGCACCAGGCGCCCCGGCCGATCTTCGACCTGCACGGCGTGGAGGACGAGATCCGCCGCGCGCTGGAGCCGCGGGTGCCACTGAAATCCGGTGGCTACATCGTGATCCAGCAGACCGAGGCGATGACCACGGTGGACGTGAACACGGGCGGGTATGTCGGCCACCGCAACCTCGAGGAGACGATATTCCGCACCAACCTCGAGGCCGCGGTGGCGGTGGCCCGCCAGCTGCGCATCCGCAACCTGGGCGGCATCATCGTGCTCGACTTCATCGACATGGAGGAGCCGGAGCATCGCGAAGCGCTGCTGGCTTCGCTGCAGGAAGCGCTCGCCGGTGACCGCGCACAACCGCACATCGCGAATGTCTCGCCGCTGGGCCTGGTCGAGATGACGCGCAAGCGCACGCGCGAGAGCCTCGAGCACCTGCTGTGCGGCACCTGCCCGCAGTGCGCAGGGCGCGGCTACGTGCGTTCCTCCGAGACCATCTGCAACGAGATCTATCGCGAGCTGCTGCGCCAGAGCCGCCAGTTCGCGAGCCCGGAACTGCTGGTGCTGGCGCATCCCGATGTGGTCGGGCGCCTGCTCGAGGACGAAGCGCCGGTGCTTGCGGAACTGGAGACCCAGCTGGGGCGTCCAATCCGGTTGCAGTCCGAGACCCTCTACGGAATCGACCAGTACGACGTGGTGCCAGCTTGAAGTCGCCGCAATACAGATGACCTCGGGCCTGTCGGTGGAGCACAACCTCGACACGGCCGCGCGGTTGCTTGCGCAGGCCGCGGCCGGTGGCGCGGTGCTTGCTGTGCTGCCCGAGAATTTCGCGCTGATGGCCCGGCAGGAGCGCGACAAGCGCGCGATCGCCGAGGACGACGGCCGGGGACCTGTCCAGGATCGCCTGGCGGAATTGGCCAGCAAACTGCGCCTTACGCTGGTGGCCGGAACCTTTCCCCTGCGGGTGCCCGGCGAGTCGCGCGTGGCGGCCGCCAGCCTCGTCTATGGTCCGGACGGAACGCGACTGGGCCGCTACGACAAGATCCATCTGTTCGACGTGAGCGTCCCGGGCGCCAGCGAGAGCCACCGGGAGAGCGCCGGCATGGTGCCGGGCCGGGAGGTCGTGGTCGTGCCGACACCTG
Source organism: uncultured Pseudomonadota bacterium (assembly GCA_963785055.1). Taxonomy (GTDB): domain Bacteria; phylum Pseudomonadota; class Gammaproteobacteria; order Steroidobacterales; family Steroidobacteraceae; genus ZC4RG30. The sequence goes on along the minus strand of CAWATT010000004.1, from coordinate 91,547 downwards.
CCGGCCGCGTGGGCGTCGCGGTCTGCTATGACCTGCGCTTTCCGGAGCTTTTCCGTAGGATGAGCGAACAGGGGGCCGACTTCTTCGCGGTGTCGGCCGCCTTCACCGTGCCGACCGGCGAGGCACACTGGCAGCTGCTGCTGCGGGCACGGGCGGTGGAGAACCTCTGCCACCTGGTGGCCTCGGCGCAGGTTGGCGAGCACGAGAACGGCCGGCGCACTTACGGCCACAGCGCCCTGGTGGATTGCTGGGGCCGCGTGGTGGCGGAGCTGCCGGCAGGCGAGGGCATCGCCATCGGCGAAGTGGACCTGGCGCGGCAGGCCGAGGTCCGGCGCGAGTTTCCGGCCCTTGAACACCGGGTACTGGACCGCCATCTCCAGGCAGGCAATTAAGGGAATTTCATGAGCACGACGACGGACAACCTGCAGCTGGCGCGCACCGCCATCCTGGCGCCGGGAGGCCTCGACGACCAGTGGCTGGATCGCACGCTGGGCCTGGTGATGGACCACGCCATCGATGCCGCCGACCTGTATTTCCAGGTTTCGCGCGAGGAGTCCTGGGGCCTGGAGGACGGCATCGTCAAGGAAGGCAGCGCCAGCATCGAGGAAGGCGTTGGCGTGCGCGCGATCACCGGCGAGAAGACCGGCTTCGCCTATTCGGACGAGATCCAGCCGGCGGCGCTCGAGGAAGCCTCGCGCGCCGCGCGCGCGATCGCCAAGCAGTCACCCGGCAAGGGCGTGCAGGCCTGGCAGCGCCATGAGCCGATGCGGCTGTACCAGCCCATCGATCCGCTCGCGAGCATGGACGATGCGGTGAAGATCGCCTGGCTGGAACGGGTGGACCGCGAGACCCGCGCCATGGACCCGCGCGTCGTGCAGGTGATGGCCAGCTGCCATGCCGTTCATGAGGTTATCCTGGTGGCCAACACGCAAGGCACACTGGCCGCCGATGTAAGGCCGCTGGTGCGCTTCAACGTCTCGGTGGTGGTCGAGCAGAACGGCCGGCGCGAACAGGGCTACGCCGGCGCTGGCGGCCGCTATACGTTGACCGAGCTGGTGGCCGGGGACCGGCCGCTGCAACTGGGACGCGAAGCCGTGCGCCAGGCCCTGGTCAACCTCGAGGCCGTGCCTGCACCGGCGGGCAGCATGACGGTGGTGCTGGGCCCGGGCTGGCCGGGCATCCTGCTGCACGAGGCCATCGGCCATGGGCTGGAAGGCGACTTCAACCGCAAGGGGACATCCGCGTTCAGCAACCGCATCGGCGAGCGCGTGGCGAGCGAGCACATCACCGTGGTCGACGACGGCACGCTGTCGCAGCGCCGTGGCTCGCTCAACATCGACGACGAGGGCACGCCGACGCAGTGCACGACGCTGATCGAGAACGGCAAGCTGACGGCGTACATGCAGGACTCGCACAACGCGCGGCTCACCGGCACACGCTCCACCGGCAACGGGCGACGCGAATCCTTCGCGCACATGACGCTGCCGCGCATGACGAACACCTACATGCGTCCGGGTCCGCACGATCCGGCCGAGATCATCGCTTCGGTGGACAAGGGCATCTACGCCGTGAACTTCGGCGGCGGCCAGGTGGACATCACCTCGGGCAAGTTCGTGTTCTCGGCCAGCGAGGCCTACCTCATCGAGAACGGCCGCGTCACGCGGCCCATCAAGGGCGCCACGCTGATCGGCAACGGGCCCGACGTGCTCACGCGCGTTTCAATGGTGGGAAATGACCTGAGGCTCGACGAGGGCGTGGGTACGTGTGGCAAGGAAGGCCAGAGCGTGCCGGTAGGCGTGGGGCAGCCGACGCTTCGCATCGATGCCATGACGGTAGGCGGAACGAACTAGAGCCACGCACTAGGCCGGTATCGCGCCATCCCTGGGAGGATCCTCGGAGGGTTCTTCGTCGTACAGCACCGTGGTCACGGCATGGCGGCCCGTATCGCCTGTTCCGGAGCGGGCGCGTTCGTCCACATACAGCAGGTCGTGCTTGCCGATGGACACCACGTCGCCATCGTTGAGGTTGTGCAGGCGCACCCGCTTCGACTTCACCACGATGCCATTGGTGCTGTTCAGGTCCTCGACCACGCAGGACGCCGGCTTGGTGATGATCTGGCAGTGGTGGCGACTGACGAAGCGGCTGTCGATCTGCAGGTCGTTGTCCGGCGTGCGACCGATGATCAGGCGGCCGACCCGCAGGGGCAGTTCGCCGACGGTACGACCCTCGCTCGAGACGATCAGCCGGGCCAGCGGCGCATCGCTGACCGGGGCTTCGCGGCGCGCGTCCGACGTGGGGATATAGAGGTTCGGGCCGGGGGCAGGGCCAGGACCCTGGCTGGTGGCGGGGCCTGGCGAGGCGGCCGCTGCCGCGGCGACCTCGGCGGCGCGCCGCGCTGCGAAGTCGGGCCAGCGCAATTCCTCGATCGCCGCCTGGACGTCCTCCACCAGCACCTGGTCGCGGTCGGCGGTGAAGGCGGCCATCATTGCGGTCTCGCACAGCGTGTTGATCAGGCGTGGCACGCCGCCGGTGTAGCGGTACAGGATCGGCCACGTCGCATCGTCGAATATCGCGCGTCCGCCGGAGCCCGCCACCTCGAGTCGATGGAGGATGTAGGCCTTGGTGTCCTCCTCGGTCAACGCGGGCAGGTGGAAGCGCAGGCGCACGCGCTGCGCGAGCTGCACCAGTTCCGGCGAGTCGATCTTCGTGTTCAGCTCAGGCTGGCCGGCAAGGATGATGCGCAGCACCTTTTCCTTGGTCGTCTCCACGCCCGAGAGCATCCGGATTTCTTCCAGCACGCGCAGGCTCAGGTTCTGCGCCTCGTCCACGATCAGCAGCACCTTGCGTCCCGCCGCATACTGCTCGACGAAGAAATTGTTGAGCGTCGCCAGCAGTTCCGCCTTCTTCATCTTGAAGGGCGTGAAGCCGAACTGCACCAGCACGGCCTGCAGGAACTCGATGGCCGACACCTGCGTCTGGTTGATCTGAGCGACGACGACGTCGCCCTCCAGTTCGCGCAGGAACGTCTCGACCAGCGTCGTCTTGCCCGAGCCGATCTCCCCGGTGATCACGACGAACCCGTCGGTGAACCAGATGGTGGATTCCATGTACGCCTTGGCGCGCGCATGGCTCTTGCTCAGGAACAGGAACTGCGGATCCGGGCTTAGCCGGAAGGGCAACTCCTTGAGCTTGAACTGTTCCGTGTACACGTGCTGATCCTACCGGAGCCGCCGCAGCAATGCGGCAGCGCGGCGGTCCGCTGCCGCTGCCGAGGCCTCCACGATGGTCAGATGGCCCAATTTGCGCCCCTCCCTGGGACTCTTTCCATAATCGTGCAGGTGCAGGCGGGGTTGGGCAAGCAGCGCTGCCTTGTCAGGCATCCGGCCGATCAGGTTCAGCATGGCGCTGTGGCCGCGTGCGGTGGTTGCGCCGAGCGGCAGCCCGCAGATGGCGCGCAGGTGGTTCTCGAACTGGCTGGTCACCGCGCCCTCGATGGTCCAGTGCCCGGAGTTGTGCACGCGCGGCGCCATCTCGTTGGCCAGCAGGCGTCCCTTCACGACGAAGAACTCGATGGCCAGCACGCCCACATAATCGAGCGCCTTCAACACGCGGCGAACATGCCGCTGCGCGGTTGCCTCGACCCTTGGTGCGCGCCAGGGTGCGCGCGTCAGGCGCAGGATGCCGTCGCGATGCAGGTTCCGGTTCAGCGGATAGACCGCGACCTGTCCGTTCAGGCCGCGCACGCCGATGATCGAGACTTCGTAGTCGAAGTCGACAAGTTCCTCATAGATGAGCGGGGCGTTGCCCAGCAGGCTCCAGGCGCGGGCGACGTCCGCGGTGCGGCGCAGCACCGTCTGGCCCTTGCCGTCGTAACCCAGCCGGCGCGTCTTCAGCACGCCAGGCAGTCCGAGGGTTCGCACGGCGCCCTCCAGATCCGCATGGCTGTCGACGGCCTGCGTGCGGTTGGTTGGAACGCCGAGGCGGCGGAACAGGGCCTTCTCCTCGGCGCGGTCCTGGGCAGCCGCAAGTGCCGCGGGCGGAGGCGCGATCCGCGTCCGTGCGCCGAGGCGTTCCAGTGCTTCGGCGGGGACGTTCTCCCAGTCGACGGTCACCACTTCACAGCGCCGTGCCAGTTCGTCGAGCCGTTCCGGATCCGTGAAGCTGCCGAACAGGCACGGCGCCACCTGGTCTGCCGGCGTGCCCGGTTCACGATCGAGGAACAGGAAGTCGAGGCCGAGCGGATAGCCGGCCAGCGCCATCATGCGGCCGAGCTGGCCGGCGCCTAGCACGCCAATGGTCATCGCTCTCGCGCCCTCTCAGCCGCCCTGGCGGGGATCCGGATTCTCGAGCACGGCAGCGGTCTGTTCGCGTCGCATGCGTTCCAGCGCCGAGGCGATGGCGGGATCGCGCAGCGCGAGAATGGCTGCGGCAAACAGTGCTGCATTGGCCGCGCCGGCTTGTCCGATCGCGAAGGTCGCCACCGGCACGCCTCGCGGCATCTGCACGATCGACAGCAGCGAATCCACGCCGCTCAGTGTCTTTGAAAGCACGGGCACGCCGAGCACTGGCAAGCGGGTCTTCGCGGCGGTCATGCCCGGCAGGTGCGCCGCCCCTCCGGCTCCGGCGATGATCACCGCAAGCCCGCGCGATTCGGCGCTGGCGGCGTATTCGAACAACAGGTCCGGGGTCCGGTGCGCCGAGACAACGCGCACCTCGTGGGCGATGCCCAGCGCGGTGAGGGTTTCATCCGCGACCTTGAGGGTCTCCCAGTCCGACTGCGAGCCCATGATGATCCCGACGAGCGGTTTCATCGCGGCAGTCTAGCACGGGGGTTGCGGGCGACCTCGAGGCGGTCCAGCGCGGCCTCGACCGCATCGATGTCGACGTCGCGCATCAGCTTGCCGATGTACTGGTGCTGGCGCGACAGCGCACCGTGACTGGTCAGTCGCCGGGCTTCGGCAATGGCATCGAACAATTGCTCGTACAGGGGCAGCGTGGCCACGTCCGCAGGCTTCATCCGCACCAGGCGTTCGCCGAGCTTCTGCAGCGCGTGGGCTTCGCGTTTGCGCGAGCTCTTGCTCGGAGGACGCTCATCCATTTCGGCCTCGACGGCCGGTTCGTCGCGCACGCCCATCGCCTACTGGGGCACTGAAACGAGCGTGATGCCGTCGACCGTTGCCACGATCTTCCCGCCGAGCTTCTCGGCGTCCGACACGGCCTGGCAGCCGACCAGGGCGGCCGTATGGTCGAGGAAGTTGTTCGTCGCTTCGGACTCTCCAACGCGACGACAGGGGTCGCCGGCATTGGGGAAACCGTCCCCGAAAACGTGGAGGCTCGACGGCCACTCCATGGGTGTCGCAGCCGCGTCCGCCGGGGCCGGAGCCACCACGGCAGGGGTCTCGGGAGCGGGCAACGGGGGGGCAGCCGCGGCTGGGTCCGGTGCCTTCTGGCAGGCGGCAACCAACAACAATGCCGATACGGCGCAGGCACGGATCGCGAGGGCGGGCCACGACATGGGATGCTCCTTATGACTGTCCGGGAGGTCGTCGGGACCCCCATGGCATATAGTGTGCCTGATGAGCCAGGCCGTCGACGCATCACGCTTACCGGAACTCTCGGGCATCGTCGCCTTCGTGCTCGAGGAGGCGCGCAAGGCCGGGGCCACGCAGGCCGAGGCGGACATCAGCCTGCAGAAGGGCCTCAACGTCACGGTACGGCTCGGCGAGGTCGAGACCATCGAGTACCAGCGCGACCGGGCACTCGGGATTACCGTCTACATCGACCAGTCGAAGGGAACGGCCAGCAGCGCCGACCTGAGGCCCGAGTCCGTGCGCGAGATGGTGGGCAAGGCCTGCAGCATTGCGCGGCGCACGGCGCGCGACGAGTACGCCGGCCTCGCCGATCCGCTCGACATGGCGCGCGATATCCCGGACCTTGTCCCTTGACCACCCCTGGGACCTGACGCCGGAAGAGGCCATCGAGCTGGCCAAGCGCTGCGAGGCAGCTGGCCTGGCAATCGACCCTCGCCTGGCGAACTCGGAAGGCGCCTCGGTGTCGACGCATCGCGGCGTGCGCGTCTACGGCAATACGCATGGCTTCATCGCCGGCTATCCGAGCACCAGCCACAGCCTCAGCTGTGTGCTGCTGGCCCAGAACGGCGATGACATGCAGCGTGACTACTGGTACTCGGCGGCGCGCTCCCCGCTGGAGCTCGACTCGGCCGAGGCGATCGGCCGGCGTGCGGGAGAGCGCGCGCTCTCCCGGCTCGGCGCGCGCCAGATTGCCACGCGTCGGGCGCCGGTGCTGTTCGCCCCCGAACTCGCGCGCGGCTTCATCGGCCACCTCGTCGCGGCGGTGCGCGGGTCCAGCCAGTACCGCAAGCTGTCCTTCCTCCCGGAATCGATCGGTGAGCGCGTATTGCCGGAAGGGCTGCACCTGCAGGAGCGACCCCACATTCCGGGCGCGATGGCCAGCAGTCCCTTTGACGCCGAGGGCGTCGCGACGCGCGACAGCGACCTGGTCACGGACGGCGTGCTGCAGCGCTATGTGCTGGGCAGCTATTCGGCCCGCAAGCTCGGGCTGCGCACCACCGGCAATGCCGGCGGCATCCACAACCTGCTGGTGTCGAGCGACGCCGGTGCCCGGACACTTCCGGAACTGCTGCGGATCATGGGCGAGGGCTTCTTCGTCACCGAGCTCATGGGGCAGGGCGTCAACGGCCTGACCGGTGACTACTCGCGCGGGGCTTCGGGGTTCTGGGTCAAGGGCGGTGAGCTGGCCTATCCGGTGCACGAAGTCACCATCGCGGGCAACCTGAAGCCGATGCTGCGCGGCATCCGGGCGATCGGGTCGGACATCGAGCCTCATGGCGCGATCCGCGTGGGCTCGGTGCTGATCGACGAAGTGACGGTTGCCGGCAACTAGCCAGGCGACTGCGGATTCAGTGATTCCGCCGCGGCGCTGTTCACCAGATCGCCCAGTGTGCGTCCTCCACAGGCGTCCTGGCGTGCGACTTCGAGTTCTTCCTGCAGGCGATCCACAGCCAGCGTGGGGGGTTGCCGGTGCGGCAGGCGCCCGACTCCGATGCTGCGCACCGCCTCGAGTATCTGGGCCAGCGTAATGCCGCTGATCTCCCGGGCCGGGAACAGGCGGCCATCGTCGGTCTGCCTGAGGAGTCCGGCCGTCTCCAGCTGTTCGGTCACGTCTGAGACCGCAATTCCCGGCAGCGCGAGCGCGCTGCTCAGGCCCTCGATGCCCCAGGGCGCAGCGCCGTCGCGGTGCGCACGGCCCACGCGCAGCATGATCTCGAGCGCGAGCTGTTCCTGCTCGCGGTGGGACAGCCGCAGTGCCGCATGCCCCAGTCGCAGGTAGTTGGGGTTCTGGACGTAGAAGGCGAGCTGCGCACCGGCCAGCAGGATCAGCCAGCCGGCAAACGTCCACAGCAGCAGCGCGACGACAATCGCGAAGCCGGCGTAGACCAACGTAAGACGCGTCGTGAGGATAACGAGCGCCGTGAACAGCTTGCCCGTGATGACCCAGGCGACACCCGCCGCCACACCGCCGATCACCGCCGGAACGAGGCGCACGCGCGTGTTCGGCAGGATCAGGTAGATCGCGGTGAACAGCAGCGTGACGAAGACATGGGGAGTGAAGCCCAGCAGCACGGCACTGAAGGCAGGCGTAGGTTCCACGGGTGCATAGCTCACCACGCGACTCATCACGAGGCGCGAGAACCCGATCACCGCGGCCACCACCAGCGGACCGATGATCAGCAGCGCGACGTATTCGGAGATCCGGCGCAACAGGCCGCGTGCGCGCGGCACGCGCCAGACGAAATTGAAGCTGTCTTCCATCCGCTTGACCGTGCCGACCAGCGTCCACAGCAGCAGCGCCAGGCCAACCGCGCCGACCAGCCCGCTGCGCACGTTCTCGGCGAACTCCAGCAACCGTCCCGTGATGCGTGGCGCGGCATCTCCGAGCGGCTTGAAGAACTCGAGCACGAGTGACTCGAAGGCTTCGTTCTCGCCGAAGGCACCGAGCACCGCGATGCTGATTGCCAGCGCGGGGATCAGTGCCAGCAGCGTCGCGTAGACCAGGCCCGTGGCGCGCAGGTTCAACTCGCCGCCGATCAGGTCGCGCAGGATGGCGTACGGGTAGCGCAGCAAGCGCAGGGTCGCGGGGCCCGGCCCGTCAGCGCGCGTGTGCGGACCGAAGAACGCGTGGTCCAGCAGGTTCCAGGTTCGATTCCACATCGTCGCGGTTGCCGTGTCCGCTCAGGCGGGCAGTGCAGGCCCCGTCAATCGCCGCAACGCTTCCTGGTAGTTCTCCGCGGTGCGACGGATCACCTCGGCCGGCAGGTGGGGCCCCGGTGCGCGCTTGTTCCAGTCCAGCGTCTCCAGGTAGTCGCGCACGAACTGCTTGTCGAAACTTGGCGGGCTGGTGCCGACCCGGTAGCTGTCGGCGGGCCAGAAGCGCGAGGAGTCCGGCGTCAGGGCCTCGTCGATCAGGTACAGCGTGCCGTCGTGCGCCAGGCCGAACTCGAACTTGGTATCCGCGATCAGCAGGCCCCGTGCCGCGGCATGCTCCGCGGCAAAACGGTAGAGGCGGATCGCGGTGTCGCGCACTCGGGCGGCGAGCGGCGCTCCGATGAGCCGCTCCACCTCCGCATAGGCAATGTTCTCGTCGTGGTCGCCAACCGCGGCCTTCGTCGCGGGCGTGAACAGCACTTCCGGCAACCGCTCGGCCTGGCGCAGGCCCGGCGGCAGCGCGATTCCGCAGACGGCACCGGTGGCCTGGTAGTCCTTCCATCCGGAACCGATCAGGTAGCCGCGCACCACGGCTTCAACCGGCAGCGCCTTGAGGCGCCGTGCGACGACGCTGCGGCCCTCCAGCATCGGCAGGTCGGCCGGATCAGGCACGACCGAGGCCAGGTCCACGGGCAGCAGGTGGTTGGGAACAATGTGCTGCGTCAGGCCGAACCAGAAATTCGAGATCCGGTTCAGCACGATGCCTTTCCCCGGAATGGGCTCGGGCAACACGACGTCGAAGGCCGAAAGGCGGTCGGTCGCGACGATCAGCAGGCGTTCATCGTCGATGGCATAGACGTCGCGCACCTTGCCCTTGTGGATGCGGGTCAACCCGCGGATCGCGGTGTCGTGTACGGCAAGGGGGGTGTTCATCAAGGCTTGCTACGATAAACCATATGAAGTGGACCGGAAAACTTGTCGGCGGCGCGCTGGGGGCCTTTCTCGGTCCAGTCGGCATCGCGATCGGCGCAGCGATCGGCCATCAGTACGATGTGCAGCTTGGTCGGCACGGCGCGCGCCCGGTAGGCGAGCAGTTCTTCCGCAGCACGTTCCAGGTGATGGGCCATGTGGCAAAAGCCGATGGCCGCGTGAGCGAGCGCGAGATTTCGGCAGCACGTGGCGTGATGCAGGGGCTGCAGCTCGACGAGGCGCAGCGCCGGGCTGCGATCGAACTGTTCACGTCGGGCAAGGCGCCGGATTTCGACCTTGCGAAGGAACTGGGCGACCTGCTGCGCGCCTGCAGGGGCCATCCCGCCATCCTGCGCACCTTTGTCGAGATACAGCTGCGCTTTGCCCTGCACGGCAGCGACATGAGCGGTGCGACGCGCGCGCGCGTCACGCGTATCGCCGCGGTGCTGGGCATCGATACCCCGTTGCTGGCGCGGATGGAGGCGGCCATGCGGGGGGCCGCGACGGGGGTAAGTGCGGCGACGCAGGAGGCACGGGTGGTTGCTGCCTATCGCACGCTGGAGGTGGAGCCTTCCGTCACCAATGCGGAGCTGACCCGCGCCTACCGCCGGCAGATGAGCCGCCATCACCCGGACAAGCTCAAGGCAAACGGCCTGCCTGAATCGATGCTCGAGCATGCGAAGCAACGCACGCAGGCGATAAGGGAAGGCTACGAGTTGCTGCGCCAGCACCGGGGCCTGGCCTGAGCGTTGTTCTAGTAGACTTGCGCACATGGCCAGACAGACACCCTGGATCGCCCCTTCCATCCTGTCCGCCGACTTCGCGCGCCTGGGTGCCGAAGTCGAAGCGGTGCTCGCCGCAGGCGCGGACTCCGTGCACTTCGACGTGATGGACAACCACTACGTGCCGAACCTGACCATCGGGCCGCTGGTCTGCGAGGCGCTGCGCAAGCACGGGGTGAAGGCGCCGATCGATGTCCACCTCATGGTCGAGCCTGTCGACCGAATCATTCCGGATTTCGCCAAAGCCGGCGCGAACTGGATCAGCTTTCATCCCGAGGCGAGCGGGCACGTCGACCGCACCATCGGCCTGATCCGTGAAATGGGCTGCCGGCCGGGCCTGGTGTTCAATCCGGCCACGCCGCTGGACTGGCTCGACCACACGCTCGACCACATCGACCTGGTGCTGATCATGTCGGTGAATCCCGGGTTCGGTGGCCAGAAGTTCATACCCGGCGCGCTGGCCAAGCTGGCGGAGGTCAGGCGGCGCATCGACGAGCGCGGCCGCGAGGTGCGGCTGGAGATCGACGGGGGCGTGAAGGCGGACAACATCGAGGCGATCGCGCGGGCAGGCGCGGACACGTTCGTCGCCGGTTCCGCCATCTTCGGGCAGCCGGACTACGCCCAGGTCATCGGCAAGCTGCGCGAGGGGATCGGGCGGGCCAGTCGCCCGCGCCATTGCGGGCTTAGCGCGCGTCCCGCGGGGACCCTGCGTCCTTTAGTCCTCGTCGTCCTCGTCGTCCTCGTCCACTTCCTTGAAGCGGCTCGCCACCACCGGGCGGGGGCGCCCCTTGTCGGCCGACGTGGTGGCCGGGACGATGACCGGGCGGGTCTTCATCTTCGGGCGCGCGTTGAACACGACGATGGTCTTGCCGGTGGCGCGCAGCAGCCCCTGCTCCTCGAGCACCTTGAGCACACGACCGGCCATTTCGCGCGAGCAGCCCACCAGTCGCGAGAGCTCCTGGCGCGAGACCTTGATCTGCATGCCTTCCGGATGGGTCATCGCATCCGGCTCGCCGCACAGGTCCATGATCGCGTGCGCGACCCGGCCGGTGACGTCGACGAAAGCCAGGTCGCCGAGCTTGCGGTTGGTGCGGTCCAGCCTGGTGGCAAGCTGCGTCGCCAGCTCGAATATCAGGCCCGGCGATTCCGCGGCGATCTGCCGGAAGCGCGGGTAGGTCATTTCCGCCAGCTCGCACTGGTTGCGCGTGCGCACCCAGGCGCTGCGCGTGGGCGCCTCGTGGAACAGGCCCATTTCACCGAAGAACTGGCCCTTGTTCAGGTAGGCCAGCACCATTTCATTGCCTTCCTCGTCCTCGATCATCACCTCGACCGAGCCGCTGATGATGTAGTAGAGGACGTCTGGCAGGTCTCCCGCATGGATGATCACGGTCTTCGAGGAAACCGTGCGGATGCGGCAGTAGCTGAGGAACCGGTTGATGGCCGGTATGTCGCTCAGCGGGCGGATCGTGTCTTCCATTGCTGTTCTTCTCGCCGATTGCAGTTGTTGCGCGAGGGATCCCTGTGTACTCCCCGCACACGTTTTATTACATAACACGCTGTCGTGGCAACGGTACTGCCGTGAAACGGTTCGCATTTTGGCGATCGGGACGCACTTGAGGGCTGTTTGCAGCCCACCCGGCGGGTGAGCAGGCGCTCAAATCCAGCGGGCGGTGGTCGTCATCACCTTCGCGGTCGCTCGCATCAGCGCGCGGACAGGTGCCGGCAAGTCCACGCCGCCTGCCATCTGCGCCGCGCGGCCATGGGCGACCTCTTCGTCGCGCATCTGGGCCAGCAGTTCGCGGCTGCGCGCATCCTCGGGCGAAAGCCGGTCCAGGTGCGAATCCAGGTGCGCCTCCACCTGCCGTTCGGTTTCAGCGACGAAGCCAAGACTGACCCGGTCGCTGGCGAGCCCGGCCACGCACCCGATCGCAAAGGAACCTGCATACCAGAGCGGGTGGAGCAGGCTCGGCCGGTCATGGAGTTCGCGCAGGCGCTGTTCGCACCAGGCCAGGTGATCGGTTTCCTCGCGGGCGGCTGCCTCGAGCTGTGCCCGGATGGCCGGGTCCCGCGCCACCAGTGCCTGGCCGTGGTACAGGCCCTGGGCGGCGATCTCCCCGGCATGGTTGACCCGCATCATGGCCGCGGTCTCGCGGCGGCTGGCCTCGGGGAGATCCACGGGCTGGGGCCCAGGCAGCGGCCGGCTTCCGCGGGCAGGGGCGAGCATGGCGCGCAGCGCCCTGTCGGCGCCCACAAGTAGCTGATCTGCAAAGTCCCGTGTCGGTCCCATGGGACGTCAATATAGTGCTTCGCGGGCCACCCTTGCGACCGGCCGCTTAGCTTTTGCAACCGGCAGGGGCTTCGATTACACTCTGCGCCCCTTTTTGAGGCCCTCCCGGCATGCCGTTGAAGCATTCCAGGATCGGCCCCCACAGCGGTTCGGGAAGTCAGATGAGCACAGTATTCGCAAAGCCCGCGAACGTACGCGCGGATTGGTACGTCGTCGACGCGGAAGGCAAGACGCTGGGTCGCCTGGCCACGCAGCTTGCGCACCGCCTCAAGGGCAAGCACAAGGCGGACTACAGCCCGCACGTCGACATGGGCGACAACCTGATCGTCCTCAACGCGGAAAAGATCAAGGTCACCGGCAACAAGCTGGAAGACAAGTTCTACCACCAGCACACCGGCTACATGGGCAACCTGAAGTCGATCGCGCTGGGCAAGCTGCTCAAGGAGCACCCGGAGCGCGTGCTGCAGTTCGCCGTCAAGGGCATGCTGCCGAAGAACACGCTCGGCCGGAGCATGTACCGCAAGCTGCACGTGTTCGCCGGTGGCGCGCACCCGCACCAGGCGCAGCAGCCCCGCACGCTCGACCTCAAGTAATTCTCTCGCCCGCAACGCGCAGGAACCAATCCAGATGGCAGTTTCGACCAACAGCGGCACGGGCCGGCGCAAGTCCGCCGCGGCACGCGTGTACCTCAAGTCCGGCACCGGCAACATCACCATCAACGACAAGCCGATCGATGATTTCTTCGGCCGCAAGACGGGCCGCATGATCGTCCGCCAGCCGCTCGAGCTGGTGCAGATGGCCGAGCGCTTCGACATCACCGTGAAGGTCGTCGGCGGTGGCATCACCGGCCAGGCCGGCGCGATCCGCCACGGCATCACCCGCGCGCTCATGGACTACGACGAAACGCTGCGCCCCGCACTGCGCAAGGCCGGCTTCGTCACCCGCGACGCCCGCGAAGTCGAGCGCAAGAAAGTCGGTCGCCGCAAAGCCCGCCGCGGCCCGCAGTACTCCAAGCGCTAGTCCGGTTTCCGCGCGCCCCAGCGCGCCGGTCTCCTTCGCAGCCAGCAGGAATTCACTTCCTGCTGGCGTAAACTGGAGATCCGCGAAATGGCCGCAGGCCGATTTCGCTAATAGATGATGGGAGATCGTCCAGCGGTAGGACTACGGACTCTGACTCCGTCAACCTAGGTTCGAATCCTAGTCTCCCAGCCAACCTCCGCCAAAGCAGATCAGCCGTTGCGCGACGCCTTGGCCCACGAGTCGCGCAGCGTGACGGCGCGATTGAACACGGGTGCTCCGGGCCTGGAGTCCACCACGTCGGCGACGAAATAGCCGTGCCGTTCGAACTGGAAATGCTCGCCGGCCCGCGCCTGCTGCAGCGCCGGCTCCAGCTGCGCCTGGACGATGCGCTTGGCGTCGGGGTTGATATCGAGCAGGAAGTCGCGCTCACCGGCGCCAGGATTCGGCACCTTGAACAGCCGGTCGTACAGCCGCACTTCGCGCTGTAGCGCCGCTTCGACTGCCACCCAGTGCACATTGCCCTTGACCTTGTACTGGTCCGCGCCGGGTGAACCGGAGTGTGAGTCGGGGAAATACCGGCAATGCACGGCGATCACCTGCCCCTGCGCATCCTGTTCAAAGCCCGTGCACTCGACCACATAGCCGTAGCGGAGCCGCACCCGGTTTCCGGGGTAGAGCCGGAAGTAGCCCTTGCTGGGCGTCACCATGAAGTCCTCGCGCTCGATCCACAGCTCCTTCGCGAACAGCAGCTGGCGTGTGCCCATCCCGGGTTGCTGCGGATGATTGGGCGCTTCGCAGGGCTCGGTCTGCCCGGCCGGATAGTTGTCGATGATCAGCTTCACCGGGTCCAGCACCGCGATTCGCCGTGGCGCGACCTCGTTCAGGTGGTTGCGCACGCAGTCCTCGAGCACTCCCATGTCGATCCATGATTCCGACTTGGAAACGCCAATTCTCTCCGTGAAGGCGCGCACCGCTGCCGGGGTAAAGCCGCGGCGGCGGGCGCCGGCCAGCGTGGGCAGGCGTGGATCGTCCCAGCCATCGACGTGGCCTTCCTCCACCAGCTGCATCAGCTTGCGCTTGGAAAGCACTGCATAGGTGAGATTGAGGCGGGCGAACTCGTATTGCTGCGGCAGCGGTGCCGCAAAACAGCCAGCCTCCGCGAGGCGTTGCAGAAGCCAGTCATAGAAGGGTCGCTGGTCTTCGAATTCCAGCGTGCACAGGGAATGCGTGATGTTCTCGAGCGCATCCTCGATGGGGTGCGCAAAGGTGTACATCGGATAGATGCACCAGGCGTCGCCCGTATTGTGATGGTGCGCGTGGCGGATTCGATAGATGGGAGGGTCGCGCAGGTTGATGTTCGGCGAGGCCATGTCGATCCTGGCCCTGAGGACATGCGCGCCATCCGGGAATTCCCCGGCCTTCATGCGGGCGAACAGGTCGAGGTTCTCGGCCACGCTGCGCGACCGGTGCGGACTGTCCCGGCCCGGTTCGGTGAGCGTGCCCCGGTTCAGGCGCATTTCCTCGGGGCTCTGGCTGTCGACATAGGCGTGGCCGCGCTCGACCAGCGCCACGGCGCATTGGTGCATCGCTTCGAAGTAGTTCGATGCGTAATACGGATGCGGGCCCCAGTCGAAACCCAGCCAGCGGACCGCGTCGATGATCGCATCGACGTACTGCTGTTCTTCCCGCGTCGGATTGGTGTCGTCGAATCGCAGGTGACAGGCGCCGGCGAATTCCAGGGCCAGGCCGAAATTCAGGCAGATCGACTTGGCGTGGCCGAGGTGCAGGTAACCGTTCGGCTCCGGCGGAAAGCGCGTGCGGATGCGCGCCGTGTCGACGGGTCCCGCCGCATGCCGGGCGGCCAAACCGGGCTGGCCAGACCAGCGGCGCGCAGCATACTTGCCCGCGGCCAGGTCGGCTTCGATGATGTGGCGGATGAAATTGCCTGCCGGTGAAGCAGGCGATGAGTCTCGGGTAGCCATGGGTTGCGTACTCTACCCGATGGCGCGCCCGGGCTGACTCCGCCAACCCTGGTCGACGACTGGCTGAGGCCATGCCCCAGCCAGTTCGCCAGCACTCCTTCAGGCCCCAACAGCCTTTCCCGGCACCGGCAGCAGCGCCCGCGCATCGGCCCGCCGCACGGCCGACAGCACCGCCAGTATCGACGCCGTGATGATGTTCGCGTGCACACCCACGCCGAACAGCGTGACGCGCGAAGGCGTGGTGATCTCCACGAACGCCGCGGCCCGAGCCTCGCTGCCCTTGCCCATGGACTTCTCCTCGTAGGAGAGCACATCGAACGGCAGTCCGAGCGCATGCACCAGCGCGTCGATCGGACCATTGCCGCGCCCGGTCAGCTGCATGGGCACGCCGCCACGCACGATGTTCAGCGTCAGCAGTTCACCGTCGCTGCCGTCGGTGGCGGTGACCAGATGATGGCCGCGGTACTGGTACTCGCGTCCCTCATGGGTGAGGTACTCGTCCTCGAACAGCTTCCAGATCTGCGGCGCGGTGACTTCCTTGCCGCTGGTATCCGTCACCGCCTGGACCGCCGGGCTGAATTCGATCTGCAGCCGGCGCGGCAGCGACAGGCCGTACTCCTGCTCCAGCAGGTAGGTGACGCCGCCCTTGCCGGACTGGCTGTTCACCCGGATCACCGACTCATAGGTGCGGCCCACGTCGCGCGGATCGATGGGCAGGTAAGGGATCTCCCAGTGCTCATCGTCCTTGCGCTCGGCGAAGCCCTTGCGGATCGCGTCCTGGTGCGAACCGGAGAACGCGGTGAACACCAGGTCGCCCACGTAGGGATGGCGCGGGTGGATGGGCAGCTGGTTGCAGTACTCCACCAGCCGCGCGGCCTCGTTGATGTTCGCGAAGTCCAGGCCCGGGTGCACGCCATGGGTATAGAGGTTCAGGGCCAGCGTGACGATGTCGACGTTGCCGGTGCGCTCGCCGTTGCCGAACAGCGTGCCCTCGACGCGGTCCGCGCCGGCCAGCAGGCCCAGCTCGGCCGCGGCCACGCCGGTGCCGCGGTCGTTGTGCGGATGCAGGCTGATCACCGCGCAGTCGCGGTGCTTCAGGTGGCGGCAGAACCACTCGATCTGGTCCGCATAGACGTTGGGCATTGCCACCTCGACGGTGGCCGGCAGGTTCAGGATCACCGGCCGGTCGGGCGTCGGACCAAAGGCGTCCATCACGGCCTCGCAGATCTCCAGCGCGAACTCCTGCTCGGTGAACGAGAAGGTCTCCGGTGAGTACTCGAAGGTCCAGTCGGTTTCGGGCTGTGCTTCGGCAAGCTGGCGGATCAGCCGGGCCGCATCCACAGCCAGCTTGATGGTCGCCGCTTTGTCCTGCCGGAACACGACGCGACGGAATGACGGGGCCGTGGCGTTGTAGAAGTGCAGGATGGCGCGGCGCGCGCCCTTGAGCGACTCGAAGGTGCGCTGGATGAGCTCGGGGCGCGCCGGGGCCAGCACCTGGATGACCACGTCGTCCGGCACGCCGTCCTTTTCGATCAGCTCGCGCACGAAGTCGTAGTCGGTCTGCGAGGCCGAGGGAAATCCCACCTCGATCTGCTTGAAGCCCGTCTCCACCAGCAGCTTGAACATGCGGCGCTTGCGCTCGGCATCCATCGGCTCGATCAGCGCCTGGTTGCCGTCGCGCAGGTCGACGCTGCACCACACCGGCGGGCGGGTCAGGCGCTGGTCCGGCCAGCGCCGGTCCGTGTGCGGAGCCAGTACATGGGCCCGGTACT
Organism: uncultured Pseudomonadota bacterium; assembly: GCA_963785055.1. GTDB lineage: Bacteria > Pseudomonadota > Gammaproteobacteria > Steroidobacterales > Steroidobacteraceae > ZC4RG30. The sequence goes on along the minus strand of CAWATT010000004.1, from coordinate 74,489 downwards.
TGCGGGAAGGATCGTTCAGCATCGTCGTCTCCGGCTGCCCCCGGTTCCGGTGAAACGCATCGGCGTTTTCGCCCGGTCGGGCGGCGTGAAATACAGGATCTTGGGGAATGATGCGCCCGGGGGCGCAGTCGAGTCGATCAGTGCGTCGGGCGACGCAGGTGCAGGCGCGCGGCCAGCAGCTCGCCGCCGGGGAAGGCTGTCGCGATGAAATGCCGCTGGCTACGCATGCTCATGAGCCTAGCAGCAGGCGGCGGGGGCGGGCAAGGAGCTCTAAAGGGGCACCAGGGATGCCGCGACGGGACCGTTCCCGGCACAGTCTTCAGGCCGCCCGTTCCATCCGGCGCACCCCGGATCCGGTGCCAACCAGAAGCAGGTCTGCCGGCCGCCGGGCGAACAGCCCCACGGTCACGACGCCGGGAATCTGGTTCAGTTCGGTCTCCAGGTTCACCGGCTCCTCGATGTCGAGGCCGTGCACGTCGAGGATGTCGTTGCCATTGTCGGTCACGAAATCCGCGCGGTGCACCGCTCGCCCGCCGAGCAGCGCGATCCGGTTCGCCACCTGGCGGCGTGCCATCGGGATGACCTCGATCGGAAGCGGAAACCCGCCGAGCCTGGCCACCAGCTTGCTCTCATCGACGATGCAGACGAAACGCCGGGCAGCCCCCGCGACGATCTTCTCGCGGGTCAGTGCGCCGCCACCGCCCTTGATCAGCTCCAGCCGGTCGTTGGCTTCATCCGCTCCATCTATATAGAGGTCCAGCCGGTCCACGTCGTTCAGGTCGAGCACCGGCACGCCGAGTTCCCGCAACCGGCGGGTGGAGACTTCAGAGCTGGAGACGGCGCCGCGCAGCCTGGTTGCCCACGGTGCCAGCTGGTCGAGCAGTGCATTCACCGTCGAGCCGGTGCCGACGCCGAGGATCATGCCGTCCTCGAGGAATGCCATCGCCGCGGCCGCGACGCGTTGCTTCTTCTGTTGTTGATCCATCGATACCGCTGCCGGATCCCTGAAATGACTGTGCCCGCTTTCGCGGGCACAGTCTTGAGTAGCTTGTTGGTGAACCGGCGAGTGGGGTTTGAATCCTCACTCGCCGGTCACCGTCGAGTTACTTCTTCTTCGCAGCCTTTTTCTTGGCCTTCTTTGCTTTCTTCTTGGCTTTCGCCATGAGAGTTCTCCAGTTACAGGTTAGTCCGGGGTCCGAGTATATACACGCGTTGCGAAAAAACAAGCAAGCGTGTAGGTGCGCGTTGCTGCCGGGCAACGCGGCGTCGATCAGGATCGGTCGCGGCTGACCACCTTTGAATTCGACGTGGTCGATGCGAGAGAGAGGATGAAGCGCCAGTGGCGCGCATCCATCGGCATCACCGACAGGCGATTGCCCCGACGCAGCAACCACATTCCCTCGAGTTCATCCGCAGCATGCGCGCGCAGCTGCGCGAGTGGTATCAACCGGGCGAGGCGTTGCTTCAGGCGCACGTCCACCGTGTACCAGAGAGGCTTGTTTTCAGGGCTTTTCGCATCGTAGTACGGGCTGCGCGGACGCCATGCGGAGGAATCCGGATAACCGGCGCGGACGATCTCGACGATCGCAGCGATGCCCGGCTCGGGACACGAGGAGTGGTAGAGAAACGCCAGGTCTCCCACGCGCATCTCGTCCCTGATCATGTTGCGCGCCTGGTAGTTGCGCACGCCTTCCCAGCTCGTCGTCCGGCCGGGTGCGCGCTCCAGGTCGTCGATGCCGAACGTCGAGGGTTCGGTCTTCATCAGCCAGTGGTTCATGCCATCGGACCCCGGAACCATCGAAATGAGGACTCGGTCACGATCCCGTCCAGCGCCACATCATGCGGTGCATGCGGCAGCACCGGCACTTGCTGCACCTGGTAGGCGACACCGATCAGCAGTGGCCAGCGCAAGCGGAGCAGCAGGCGCCGATGTGCGAAGTGGCGGTCATAGAAGCCCTTGCCCATGCCGATGCGGTGCCCTGCGGCGTCGAAGCCGACCAGCGGCAGGAACACGACGTGGAGGGAGCGAGCGCCTGCAGGTGTGCCGCCCACCGGTTCGGTCATGCCCCACGGACCCGTGCGCAGCAATCCACCCGCTGCATGAAAGCGCATCCGCGCCTGGTGGGTGGAAGTGATCCGCGGCAGGAAGATCCGGCAACCGCGGGCGCGCGCCAGGGCCAGCAGTGGTGCGGTATCCACTTCCTCGGGGCTCGGGAAATACAGGCCGATCCGCGCGCCGCGTCGCAGCAGTCCTGCGGCCTCGGCGTGCCTGGCCATGCGTCGGGCAGCGGCCTGGCGTGCACGACCCGTGATGGCGCGCCGGCGGTCGCGCAGTTCGCGGCGCAGCGCGCGAAGCTCCACGACAGGGGAGTGGTCCGTAAGGTCAGTGTTCATCGGGAAGAGGGAGCCGCCGCGGATGTACCGCGGCGGCGGGAAGAAGGCGCCACCCGCCAATGCCGGTGCGAATCGTTGCTCTCGAACCGGAGCAACAGGTGGGGCGGTCTGACGGCAGGTAAGGCTTCCCGCTCGAGGCGGACATGCACAGTGCTGCCGAAAGGTCCGCCCCTGGGTGTTTCAATTAGGGTCCGAGGTAACCCGATCCACTTGTCGAACACCGCAGGCGACGCAGCCCGACTGTACTACAGTTCGAGCTGGCGGCTCAGTGCGACGGTCTTCTCGATGCGCTCGCGCATCTGGCGCACGCGGGTGCCGACCTGGCCCTCGACCTGCTGTTCGCGGGCGCGCAGGCGGGAGAGGTCGTTGGCCATGTTCAGCGCGACCATCACGAGCATGCGCTCCAGGCCGATCACCTTGCCGGTGGTGCGGATCTCGCGCAGCCGCGCGTTGAGCAGGTCTGCCGATTCGCCCAGCGCGGTGCGCTCCTCCGGCGGACAGGCGATCAGGAATTCCTTCTCGAGGACATGCACGCTGACCGGCGTGGATTCGGCGGCGCTCATGCGCCGGATTCCATCGTCCGCAGCCGGCCGATGATGGCCTCGACACGCGTACGCACCTGCTCGTTCTTGTGCAGCAGGGCGGAGCGCTCGGTGGAGAGGTTTTCCTGGCGGTTGCGCAGTGCGCGGTTCTCTTCCTGCAGCTGGTGCACCACGCCGAGGAGCTCTTCGAGACGCTGCTCGAGGCGGCGCAGCTCGTTGTCGACCGCGGAAATGTTGTTGTTATCCGTCATCTGCCCGAATACTGCCCCGTCCTCCCGAGGTGGTCAATCGCCGCGCTGCCTTCAGGCATAATCGCCTCGCAATGCTCGAGGCGGCTTTGACATTTGACGACCTGCAGCGCGTCCTGGTGCAGATCCACGCGCTGACCGACGCAGCCGAGGCGCACGGCACCCTGGTTGGCGCGCTGTGCAGCTCCGAATGCTCGCTGGACGACTGGCTGGGGCAGATCCTGCCGGACGGCAAGGCCGAGGCCGTTGCCGCGGTCCCCCTGCGAACGATCTTCGAGTCCACCTGTGAATCGCTGGGCGACGGGATGCTGCGCTTTGCACCGCTGTTGCCCGCGGACGATGCGCCCATAGTCGACCGCACCGCTGCGCTGGGTGAGTGGTGCCAGGGCTTCCTTTATGGCCTGGGCACCGGGCCGCTGCCCGAGCAGGGGGCGCTGCAGGGAGACGCGGCGGAGGTGCTGCGCGACCTGACGGAGATCACGCATGTCGACGTGGACCCGGACGTGGACGAGGAACAGAACGAGCAGGCCTACACCGAGCTGGTCGAGTTCGTGCGCGTGGGCGTGCAGCTGGTCTATGCCCACCTCACACCGTTGCGTGAAACGCCCCCCGAGGAACCGAAGGAAATGCTGCATTGAAGACGGCCACGTTGAATCCAGCGCGGAAGTCCAGGCTTCCGGTACGCCGCACAGGGCCCGGGCACGCTCGCACGCCGCGCTCGGAGTTCGAGCGCCGCCGTCGCACGCTGGCGCGAATGATGGGCCGTGGCGGCATCGCGATCCTGCCCGCGGGTCCGGTTCGCACCCGCAACAACGATGTCGAGTATCCCTATCGCCAGGACAGCGACTTCCACTACCTGACGGGCTTCCCGGAGCCGGAGTCCGTTGCGGTGCTGATCCCGGGGCGGGCGGCCGCCGAATACGTGCTGTTCGTGCGCGACCGGGATCCCTTGCGGGAGACATGGGACGGTCGGCGCGCCGGTCCGGCCGGCGCGGTGGAGCACTACGGCGCGGACGACGCATTTCCCATCTCCGATATCGACGAGATCCTGCCGGGCCTGCTCGAGAACCGCGAACGCGTCTACTACGCGATGGGCACGCACCCGGAGTTCGACCAGCGCGTGCTCGGCTGGCTGCAGCAGCTGCGCAACCAGGCCCGCAACGGTCGGCACCCGCCCCAGGAGATGATCGCGCTGGACCATGTCCTGCACGACATGCGCCTGTACAAGAGCCGCGAGGAACTCGGCCTGATGCGCAAGTCGGGCGACATCGCGGCCGGGGCACATCTGCGGGCGATGCGCTTCTGCCGTCCCGGGCGCTTCGAGTACGAGATCGCCGCCGAGCTGCTGCACGAGTTCCGCATGCACGATGCGGATGCCTCCTACCAGCCGATCTGTGGCAGCGGGGCCAACTCCTGCATCCTGCATTACCACGAGAACAACGCGGTGCTGCGGGATGGCGACCTGCTGCTGGTCGACGCCGGTTGCGAATACCGGATGTATGCCTCGGACATCACCCGCACCTGGCCGGTGAACGGCGAGTTCACGCCCGCACAGCGCGCGGTCTATGACGTGGTGCTCGAGGCGCAGCGCGCCGCGATCGCCAGGGTGCAGCCCGGCAATCACTGGAACGAGCCGCACGACGCGGCGGTGCAGTCGATCACGCAGGGGCTGGTGCGCCTGGGCCTGCTGAAGGGCCGTGTACCGACACTGGTACGCGAGGGCGCCTACAAGAAGTACTTCATGCACCGCACCGGCCACTGGCTGGGCATGGACGTCCATGATGTCGGCGACTACAAGGTCGGCGACCAGTGGCGAGTGCTGGAGCCGGGCATGGTGATGACGGTGGAACCCGGTCTCTATATTCCGGCAGGGCTGCGGGGCGTGCCCAAGCGCTTCTGGAACACCGGGATCCGCATCGAGGACGACGTTGCGGTGGTCGCCGGCGGCCACGAGATCCTGACTGACGGGGTGCCCCGCGAGGCGGAGGAAATCGAGGCGGCGATGGCCACGACGGGGAATTCGACATAGCGCCGATGAGCAGTTCCCGCTACGACATCGCCATCGTGGGCGGCGGGCTGGTCGGCGCGAGCCTGGCGGTGGCGTTGCGTGGCAGCGGCCTCCGCATCCTGCTGGTCGAAGCCTTCGCACCCGACTCGGCTGCACAGCCCAGCTTCGACGAGCGCACCACCGCGCTGGGCAATGCCAGCCGGCGCATCTTCGAAGCCGTAGGTGTCTGGCCGGCGATGCGCGCCGCGGCCGCACCCATCAGTGCCATCCATGTGTCGGACGCCGGCCGCTTCGCCTTCGCGCGGCTCGAGGCGGCCAGGCTCGGCCTGGATGCGCTGGGATATGTGGTCCCCAACCGCGTCATCGGCCGCGCGCTGTGGGCCGCGCTCACGGTCGATCCGGACATCACGCTGCGGGTGCCCGCGCGTGTCGAATCGCTGGCGGCGGAGGCAGACGGCGGTCTTGCACTGGGCATCACCCCGGAGTCGGGTGCGGCGCCTGTCTCGGCGCGCCTCGTCGTGGCCTGCGACGGGGGTGCCTCACGCGTGCGCGAGCTGCTCGGCATCGCCGCGACCGTGGAGGACTACGCGCAGCAGGCCGTGGTCGCGAGCCTGCTGACCGATGCGCCGAACGACGGCGTGGCCTACGAACGATTCACACCGGCCGGCCCCATGGCGTTGCTGCCGCTGGCGACGGGACCGGAAGCCGGCTGGCGAACGCTGGTCTGGGCAGCGCCGCCTGACGACGCGCGCCGGCTGATGGCGCTCGACGTTCCGCAGTTCCTGCGTGAATGGCAGATGGCCTTCGGCTGGCGTGCCGGCCGCGCACTGCGTCTCGGCGCGCGCGCCTGCTACCCGCTGGCGCTGACGCGAAGCCAGGCCAGCGTCGCCGCGCGTGTCGTGCTGCTCGGCAATGCCGCGCAGGCGCTGCATCCGGTGGCGGGGCAGGGCTTCAACCTCGGGCTGCGTGATGCGGCTGCATTGGCGGAGCACCTTTCCGATTGGACCGGCGACCCGGGAGATCCTGAGCTGCTGGCGCGCTTCGCGGCCGGGCGTGAAGCGGATCGCGAGGGTGTGGTGCGTTTCACCGATACGCTGGTGCGGACCTTTTCCGACGCGCGCCCGCTTGTTGGCGGATTGCGCGATGCCGGCCTGCTGCTGTTCGACCTGCTGCCGCCGGCCAAGCAGGTGCTGAGCCGCGTGAGCCTCGGGTTTGGCCGCAATACACCTCGCCTGGCGCGCGGACTGCCACTGCGATGAACACGCAGGTCGAGCTGTGGTGGTCGACGGCGGCCTCGTTGGCGAGGCGCCGAGGTCGAGCTGGTGTGGTCGGTGGCGGCCTCGTCGGCGCGACGCTGGCAGCCCTGGCCGCACTGGATGCCCGCATTCCACCGCAGCGCATCGCGCTGATTGAACCGGAGGCACCCGCTGCGCCAACAGCCGCGGAGGCCATTGACCTGCGCGTGTCCGCATTCTCGCCGGCCGCCATCGCGCTGCTGGATCGCGTCGGGGCGTGGCCGGCACTGGATGCCGCACGGCTGGCGAGCTGCGAGCGCATGGTGATCTGGCCCGAACACCTGCCGCCGGACAGTCCGGACGCACTCGTCTTTGATGCCGCCGAACTGGGAGAGCCCCGCCTCGGCCGTTATCGCGGAGAACCGCGCGGTGCAGGCGGCGCTGCTGTCGCGTTGCGTTGCGCTGGGCGTTCGGGTCGTGCGCGGGCGCGTCACCCGGTTGCACTTCGACGGCCATGGCGCGCAGCTGGAGGCCGGCGGCGAATCGCTGACGGCGCAGCTGGTCGCCGGGGCCGATGGCGCCAACTCCGCAGTGCGCGCGGCGGCTGGCATCGATGCGCGCGAGCAACCCTACGGCCAGCTCGCAATCGTCGCGACGGTGCGGGCCGCGAAGCCCCGTGCCGCCACCGCGTTCCAGCGGTTCCTTTCCACCGGCCCGCTGGCGTTGCTGCCGCTGCCGGACGGCCAGTACTCCATCGTCTGGTCTGCCCGCCAGTCGCGTGCAGAGGAGCTGCTGGCGCTGGATGAGTCGCGGTTCGGCGAAGCGCTGACCGCTGCGAGCGCCGGCGTGGTTGGCGAACTGCAGCTGTCCAGCGCGCGCGCGGCCTTTCCGCTGCGCCGCGTTGCGGCCGAGCGCTATATCGCACCGAACTGCGTGCTGCTCGGGGATGCCGCCCATGTGATCCACCCACTCGCGGGCCAGGGCGTGAACCAGGGACTGCTCGACGCACAGGCGCTGGTGGCTGCGCTCGCCGCCCGGCCGCGCGGCGAGGGCATCGCCGCGCTCTCGGCACTGCGACGCTACGAACGCGAGCGCCGCGCCGGCAATGCGGCCGTGGGTGGCCTGGTCGACCTGCTGGACCGGGCCTTCAGCAATCCGGCGGGCAGTCCCGCAGGAATGGTCGCGCGGCTCGCGGGCACCGGGATGGGGCTGGTCAACCGCAGCCTGCTCGCGCGGCGGCTTCTGTTTACGCGAGCGGCGGGGCATGGAACCACCCGCACCTGAATGTGAAGCCGCTAGGTCAGGGACAGCTGGTCGATCTTCGCCGCGCAGATGAAATCGTTCTCGGACAGCCCGCGGATCGCGTGCGTGGTGAATCGCACGCGGCAGTAGTTGTAGCCGACTTCCAGGTCGGGGTGGTGGTCCTCGAGGTTCGCGACATGCGCCAGCGCGTTGACGAAACTCATGGTGCGGAAGAAATCGCGGAACCGGAACTCGCGCTGGATGGAGGCGCCGTCGTCGGCCAGCTGCCAGCCCTCGTCGAGCCGCTGCATCACTTCCTCCGCGGCGGTGCGCGACATCGGAGTGACGCCGCCTTCGCAAGGTACGCACCTGCGTTCTGCAAGCTCGGTCATGATGACCTCCTCGGGTAGCTGCGCTCGATGTAGCGCTCCATCAGGTCCTGGAACTCCTCGGCTATGCGATCGCCCTTCAGCGTCACGGTCTTCTCGCCGTCCTCGTAGACCGGCGCCACCGGCCGCTCTCCGGTGCCCGGCAGGCTGATGCCGATGTTGGCATGGCGGCTCTCGCCCGGGCCGTTCACCACGCAGCCCATCACCGCGACGGTCATCTGTTCCACGCCTTCGCGCTCGGCGCGCCACTTCGGCATGCGATGGCGGATATGGGACTGGATCCGCTGCGCGAGCTCCTGGAAGTAGGTGCTGGTGGTGCGACCGCAGCCCGGGCAGGCAACCACCATAGGAAGGAACGCGCGCAGGCCCATGGTCTGGAGGATTTCCTGGGCGACCAGCACTTCCTGCGTGCGGTCACCGCCTGGCTCCGGAGTGAGCGAAACGCGGATGGTGTCGCCGATACCCCTGGCCAGCAGCACGCCGATGCCGGCGGTGGAGGCGACGATGCCCTTGGAGCCCATGCCGGCCTCGGTGAGTCCCAGGTGCAGCGGGTAGTCGCAGCGCGCGGCCAGGTCGTCGTAGACCGCGATGAGGTCCTGGACGCCACTCACCTTGGCCGACAGGATGATCTTCTCTCGCGGCAGTCCCACCTCGACGGCGGTGGCCGCGCTGTCGAGCGCGGAACGCACGATCGCCTCGCGCATGACCTGCCGGGCGCTGGCCGGTTCGGGTCGCGCGTTGTTCTCGTCCATCAGCCGTGCAAGCAGGTCCGGATCGAGGCTGCCCCAGTTCACGCCGATGCGCACCGGCTTGTCGAGGCGGCAGGCTGTCTCGATCATCTCGGCGAACTGCGTGTCGCGCTTCTGGCCGCGGCCGACATTGCCGGGATTGATGCGGTACTTGTCGAGCGCGGCGGCGCAATCGGGGAATTCGCGCAGCAGCTTGTGCCCGTTGAAGTGGAAGTCGCCGATCAGCGGCGCGCCGATGCCGCGCGCGCGCAGCCGGTCGCGGATGTGGGGCACCGCGGCGGCGGCCTCGGCGCTGTTGACCGTGACACGCACCAGCTCGGAGCCCGCGCGTGCCAGATCTTCCACCTGCCGCGCGGTCCCCTCGACATCGGCGGTGTCGGTATTGGTCATGGACTGCACGGCGATCGGGGCCGTTCCCCCGATCAGGACCGGCCCCACCCGGACCTGCAGCGTATGGCGGCGTTCGAAACCCATCCGCCTATTCTACGGTTTAGACTTGTTGCCCATGCAAAGACCCAAACCGGTCGGCCTGACGCGCGTATTTCGCGCCTTCGGCGCCAGTGGCCGCGGCATCGCCGGGGCGTTTCGCGAAGAAGCCGCCTTCCGCCAGGAACTGCTGGTCGCAGCCGCCGTCATACCCTTGGGCCTGTGGCTCGGGGAAGGCGGCGTCGAGAAGGCGCTGCTGGTCGCACCCATGCTGCTGGTGCTCATCGTGGAGCTGCTGAACAGCGCGGTCGAGGCTACCGTTGACCGCGTCGGCTTCGAGCACCATGAGCTGTCGGGCCTCGCCAAGGACCTCGGCTCGGCAGCCGTGATGTTCGCTTTCGGGCTGCTCGTGACCGTCTGGGTGCTGGTCCTTTTCTACTGAGGTGAGAATGTTCGACGCAAGGCGTTTTGCCGGCGCGCTGCTGGTTTCCCTGTCGCTGGCCACTAGCGTCCCGTTGCTTGCCCAGGCCTTGCCACCCGGAGCCCCCGAGACGGGCCCTGTCGAGGCGCCGCCGCCTGCACCGTCCGCCCCCGCTGCGCCGCTTCGGGAAGATGCCACCTGGGCTGCGACGCTGGAGCGGATCGCGCAGAGTGTCGTTTCGATCGAGATCGACGGGACACGTGCGTTCGACACCGAGTGGAACACCTCATCGCAGGCCACCGGTTTTGTCGTGGATGCGGAGCGCGGTCTGGTCCTGACGAACCGGCATGTGGTTACACCGGGCCCGGTCACCGCCGAGGCGACCTTCCTGAACCGCGAAGAGGTCCAGCTGTTCCCGGTGTATCGCGATCCGGTGCACGACTTCGGGTTATACCGTTACGACCCGTCCAAGCTGCGTTTCATCAAGCCGCGCTCACTGCCGCTGCACCCGGAAGGCGCGCAGGTCGGCCGCGAGATCCGCGTGGTGGGCAACAACGCCGGCGAACAGCTTTCCATCCTCGCCGGCACCATCGCACGCCTTGACCGGGAGGCGCCGGCATACGGTGCCGGCCGCTACAACGACTTCAACACCTTTTACCTGCAGGCGGCCTCCGGCACCTCGGGCGGCTCTTCCGGTTCACCGGTGGTCGACATCCAGGGCCGCGTGGTGGCCCTCAACGCGGGCGGGGCGAGCGGTGCGGCGTCGAGCTTCTATTTGCCGCTCGGCCGCGTGCAGCGCGCGCTGCGCCTGATCCAGGACGGCAAGCCGGTCACGCGCGGCACCCTGCAGACGGTATTCAGCTATACGCCGTTTGACGAACTGCGGCGCCTCGGGCTCGATCCGGATACCGAGGCCGCGATTCGCAAGGCCTATCCGGGCAACACGGGCATGCTCGTGGTCTCGCAGGTGCAGCCGGGTTCGGCTGCCGCGGGCAAGCTGCTGCCGGGCGACATCCTCGTGCGCGTCGATGACCGGCCTGTCACCACCTTCGAGCCGCTGGAGGCGCTGCTGGACGATTCGATCGGCCGTCCGGTGGCGCTGCAGCTGCAGCGCGGGGGCAGGGCGCTGACGGTCGACCTCGACGTCGAGGACCTCGATGCGATCACGCCGTCGTCGTTCATCGAGTTCGGCGACTCGATAGTGCACAACCTGTCGTACCAGATGGCGCGCCACTTCAACCTGCCCGTGCGCGGTGTGTATGTCGCCAATCCGGGTTATGCGCTGGCGGCCGCCGGCGTGCCGCGAGGCGCACTGATTTCGGCCATCAACGGCAAGCCGGTTGCGAACCTCGCGGACTTCCGCGCGGCGATGGAGTCGCTGGGCGACGGCGACCGGGCCGCGCTGCGCTATACGACGATGGACGATCCGAACGGGAGCCAGCTCAAGTCGATGCGCATGGACCGCCGCTGGTTCCCGGCACGCGAATGCCACCGCGATGACAAGGCCGGGCTGTGGTCCTGCGCGGACCTGGCGGCCGGTCCCGCCATGAAACCGCCGACCGGCGGCTCCACGGCACTGCCGGTGGCTCGCGAAGAGGCCATTGCGCGCCTGGCGCCGTCACTGGTGCACATCACCTTCGACATGCCGTTCGCGATCTCCGGCATCACCGACCGCAACTACCACGGCACCGGGCTGCTGGTGGACGCGGAGAAGGGACTGGTGGTCACGGATCGCAACACCGTGCCCGTTTCGCTCGGCGACGTGCGGCTCACGTTCGGCGGGGCGCTGGAGATTCCGGGCCGCGTCGTGTTCGTGCATCCGCTGCACAACCTCGCGGTGGTGCAGTACGACCCGAAGCTCATCGGCTCGACACCGATGCGTTCGGCCAGGCTGGACCCGAAGCCGCTGCGTGTCGGCCAGGACGTCACGGTGGTCGGCATGGACGGCGATGGGGACCTCAAGTCGCGCGCAACGCAGGTCGCGACCATCGAGCCGCTGCAGCTGCCGCTGACGCGCACCATGCGATTCCGCGACAGCAACCTCGAGGGGATCCGCCTGGTCAATCCGCCGGACGAGTTCGACGGCGTGCTCACCGGTTCCGATGGCGCGGTGCGCGCGATGTGGTCGAGCTTCCCGGTGGAGAGCGGACGCGAAACCGGCCAGACCATGGTGGGGGTGCCCGTGGAACTGGTCATCGAGATGCTCGACCACCTCCACGACGAACGGCCTCTGCACACGCTCGACATCGAGATGGGCCTGCAGGGCCTGGCCAGCGCACGCCGCCTTGGCCTGCCGGATTCCTGGCTCACGCAACTGGAGAAGAAGAACCCCGAAGCCCGGCAGGTACTGAATGTGACGCGCATCACCGGGGGAGCACCGGCCAATGGCCTCCTGCAGCAGGGCGACCTGCTGCTGGCCATCGATGGCGTCGTGGTCTCGGGTTTCCGCGATGTCGAACGCGCCACCGTCGATCGCAGCAACGTGGCCGTCACCGTGTGGCGCGATGACCAGGAGCGCGTGATCGATGTGCCGACCTCGCCGCTGGCTGGCGGGGACGTGGACCGTGTCGTGCTCTGGGCAGGGGCGACGCTGCAGGCGCCGCATCGTGCGATGAGCGCGCAGCGCGGCGTGGTGCCCGAGGGTGTCTACGTGGCGTTCTTCTCCTACGGGTCGCCGGCTACACGCTACCGCCTGTTTCCGGGGCGGCGCATCGTCGAGGTGGACGGCCAGCCGACACCGGACCTGGACGCCTTCCTGAAGGTTGTGGCGGGGCGCCCTGACCGCTCCTCGCTGCGGCTGCGCACGCTCAGCTGGAACAACACGCCAGAGGTCATAACGCTGAAGCTGGACCGCCACAACTGGCCTACAGCCGAGATTTTCAGGGGTCCGGACGGCTGGGTCCGACGCGAGATCGACTAGGCTCTGTAGAATCCCCGCCCATGGTGAAAGTCGTCCGGGCCTCGCAGGCCGATATCGAGGCGGCCGTCGATGCTTTGCGCGACGGTGAGCTGGTCGCGTTCCCTACCGAAACGGTCTATGGGCTGGGCGCAAACGCCTCGAATCCGGCTGCCGTGCGCAAGGTCTTCGAGCTGAAGGGCCGGCCACCCTCGCATCCGGTCATCGTCCACATCGACGAACGCCGTTACCTCAAGCGCTGGGTTCGCGAGGTGGGTCCGGCCGCCGAGAAGCTCGCCGAGGCCTTCTGGCCAGGGCCGCTGACGCTGGTGCTGCCACGCGCCGAGGGCGTGCACGACGTGGTGACCGGCGGCCAGGACAGCATCGCGGTCCGCATCCCCTCGCACCCGATGGCCCGGCAGCTGCTCGACGCGTTTGGCGGTGGCATCGCCGCGCCGTCGGCCAACCGCTTCGGACGCCTCAGTGCGACACGCGCTGAACATGTGCAGGACGAATTCGGGGACGCGGTGAAGGTGATCCTCGACGGCGGTGAATGCCAGGTGGGGCTCGAGTCGACCATTGTCAGCTGCCTCGGCGAGGTCCCGCGGCTGCTGCGCCCGGGTGCCGTGACGCTGGGGCAGCTGCGCAAGGTTGCCGGCGAAGTCCTGATCGGTGCGGAACAGTCGGGCCCGCGCGTACCGGGAAGCACCACATCGCACTATGCCCCGGTGACACCGCTGGCCATCGTGCCGGGCGGCGAGCTCGACGCGCTTGCCGAGTCACTGTCCGGAGGCGGGCAGCGTATCGCGGTGCTGGCGCAGCGCCTGCCGCTCAAGACCTACCCCACGGTCACCTGGATCAACGCAGGCAGCCGCGCTGCAGCCTTCGCGCACGACCTGTACTCGAACCTGCGCGCGCTCGACCGTTCCGGCTGCACCCGCATCCTCGTCCAGGAAGTACCCGGCGACGAGCGCTGGGACGCCGTTCGCGACCGTCTCGCCCGCGCCAGTGCGGCCGCCGGTTCCGGAGGCGATGACAGCGACAGCGACCTGGCGATCGGAGTGCTGCCATGAGCAAGGACGCGCATGTCGATCCGTTCGAGCCGCGCGAGATCCGCCGTCTCGTCGCCCGTTACGGATCGCCGCTGCTGATCATCGACTGCGAACGCGTGCGCGCGCAGTACCGGCGGCTGCAGAAGGCGCTGCCCGGGGTGGTGCTGCACTACGCGCTCAAGCCCCTGCCGCACCCGGCGGTGGTGCGAACCATCGTCGCGATGGGCGGAAACCTCGACCTCGCCACCACCGGCGAAGTGCAGCTGGTCTCGCGACTCGGGATCGATGCCGCGCGCTGCATCCACACGCACCCGATCAAGCGCGACAAGGACATCCGCAACGCGCTGGCGGCGGGCGTCACGATTTTCGTCGCGGACAACCCGGACGAGGTGCGCAAGTTCCGCCGCTACCGTGACAGCGCCGAACTGATGCTGCGCGTGTCGTTCCGCAGTCCGGGCGCGGTCAGTGACCTGTCGCGCAAGTTCGGCTGCGAGCCGGAGCGGGCGCTGGAGCTGGCCCGGCTCGCCGCGAAACTCGGCATCGCGGTGCGCGGCTTCTCCTTCCATGTGGGCTCGCAGGCGCCTGACCCGCTCAAGCACGTGGAGGCCATCGAGGCCTGCGCCCGGCTGCTGGCCGACGCGCGGCGCGAGAAGCTCGGCAAGTGCGACATCCTCGATATCGGCGGCGGCTTTCCGATCGACTATTCGCAGCGCGTGTCGGATATCGGCCGCTTCTGCGCGCCGATCCGCAAGGCGCTGGCGAAAGTGCCGCGACGGGTGAAGGTGATCGCCGAGCCGGGACGCTACATCGTCGGCCCGGCAGCGATTGCAGTCTCGTCGGTCATGGGCCGGGCAGAGCGTGGCGGGTTGTGGTGGTACTACCTGGACGACGGGCTGTACGGCTGTTTCAGCGGGCAGCTTTACGACCACGCGAACTATCCCATCGAGAGCCTGAAGCAGGAGGGCGAGCGCCGTGCCTCGGTGCTGGCCGGGCCCACCTGCGACAGCATCGACGTGATCGCCGAGAACGTGCTGCTGCCGAAGCTCAAGCCGGGCGACCTGATCATCGGGCGCAACATGGGCGCCTACACCTGGGCGACGGCCGGGGAGTTCAACTTCTTTCCGAAGGCGACCGTGGTGGCCGTCAACGAGGTGCCGGGCGACCGCGGCTCCGTGGAAGAGATCTAGCAGATCGCGCAGCGAGGTGATTGAACATGAAATGGTTTGCAGTCCTGCTGGTAGTCATCGCGGCGTTTTCGCTGATGAGGATCGTCACGCAATGGCGCCGGTTTGGCCGGCCCACGGTCACCGACTGGGACGAGCAGTTCATCATGCAGCTGCGCAAGGCGGGTGTTAACGCCTTCGAGGAGCACGACGTCGATTTCTTCTTCACGCTGCCCGATGCGCGCGCCACCGCCCTGGTGAAGCAGCGGCTGTCGGCGGAGGGTTTCGAGGCGGTGAGCGAGTACGCCAACCCGGACGGCGGCTATGGCCTCGACATGCGCCGGCGCCTGCGGCTGGTCGTGCCGGAAATGCAGGCGCTGACCGTGCGATTCAGGGCACTGGCCGACGAGGCCGGCGGCAAGTACGACAACTGGGCCCTCGGGACGCGGCCGCCGGGCAGCGCGACCGGTTCGCGCGGCTAGGCGCGCGGCCTACCGTCGCTCGGTCTGGCGCCGCACGGCCTCGGCCGCGGCGCGGATGGCTTCCGGGTCCCCGAGGTAACGGCTGCCGAGTGGCTTGAGTTCCGCGTCCAGCTCGTAGAGCAGCGGCACACCGGTCGGGATGTTCAGCTCGACGATGTCCTTCTCCGGCACGTGGTCGAGCATCTTCACCATCGCGCGCAGGCTGTTGCCGTGCGCCGCAACCAGCACGTTCTGGCCCGCGAGCAGGCGCGGCGCGATGGATTCCTCCCACAGCGGCAGCACCCGGGCCAGCGTGTCCTTCAGCGACTCGGTGAGCGGCAGCAGATCCGGATCGATGCCCGCATAGCGCGGATCAATCCGCGGACTGCGCGGATCTTCCACCGGCAGTGGCGGCGGCGGGATGTCGTAGCTGCGGCGCCAGACCTTGACCTGCGCCTCGCCATGCTTCTCGACGGTCTGCGCCTTGTCGAGGCCCTGCAGTGCGCCGTAATGGCGCTCGTTGAGGCGCCAGCTGTTGTGCACCGGCATCCACATCCGGTCCATCTCGTCGAGCGCAATCCACAGCGTGCGGATCGCCCGTTTCAGCACCGAGGTATAGGCCTGGTGAAAGACGATGCCGGTGGCCTTGAGCTCGCGCCCGGCCTGGCGGGCCTCCTCGCGGCCCTGGTCCGACAGGTCCACGTCGGTCCAGCCCGTGAACAGGTTCGCCACGTTCCAGACGCTCTGCCCATGCCGCAACAACACCAGCTTTCCTGCCATGACTTCCTGCCCTGGATCAACGCGCGAAGCGGAAACCACAATCCTACTTGAGAGTCAGCTCCAGGCGTACTCGCTCGGCTACCGCCGGTGAAGACGGGCCGGGTTCCGGTGCCGGGCCCGGCTGGGGCGCTGCCGCCGTGCCGGATGCAGGTTCGTCCTTCTGCACGATGACGAATACGCGCGAGGGATCCACGCTGCCGTCCTTTAGCAGCTCGTTCTGGATGGCATCGGCCCGCGCCTTGCCGAGAGCGAACAGCTCCTGTTCGCCGACCACGACGGTCGGACGCAGCTGCTGTTCGAGCCACTCCGCCGCGAACGCGTCCGGATCGCGGCTCTTCTGCTCCGGGTCCTTGCGATCCGGCTTCGGCCACTTCGGGTCCTTGCCGAACTGGGTGCGGTAGGCCGTCACCATCAGCTTGCGCTGGTCTTCGGGATTGGCGGCGAGCGTGTCCTGGAATCCCGGCTGCCTGGCCTTGTCGCCGAAGCGCACCTGTGCGGCCGCGTCGAGTTTTGACTTCCAGCTGGCCTCCAGCAGCGCCGGCGAGTCACGCGCCGGGTCCTGCACCATCGGGATGTCCACCGAGAGGCCCGGCCGCTCGACCATGCCCTTGCGCAAAGCCTCGAGCTTCTGCATGTCTTCCGCATCGAGCGTGCTCTGGCCCGGGGCAAAGTCGATGTACTGCATCTCCTCGCCGCCGCCGAACAGGCTGCCGATGAGCGCGAAAGGAGCGGTGGCCACCTTCACCAGCAGGTTCTTCAGCATCTTCCAGATGATGGGTCCGATGCGGAACTGCGGGTCGTCGATCGAGCCGGTGATGGGCAGGTCGAGGTCGATCACGCCGTTGCGGTCCTTCAACAGCGCGACCGCGAGCTTCAGCGGCAGCGACACGGCCTCCTTGCTCTCGACCTTGTCGCCAAGCTGCAGCTGGTCGATCACGATGTGGTGCCGCGCATCGAGCTGCGAATCGACGACCTTGTAGTTGGTTTCCAGGTTCAGCTTGCCTTTCTCGATGCGGTAGCCGGCAAACTTGCCCGCGTAGGGCGAGAACGTCGTCATTTCCAGGTTGCTGAAGCTCATCTGCAGGTCGGTGAGCGTGGTCGCGGCGAAATAATTGACGTTGCCGCGTATCGTGACCGGCGCATAGCGGTCGACGCTGCCGTCGATCGATACCTCCGCGACCGAACCGGGCGCGCCGGAAAGGCCCGAGATGGTGCCGTTCATCGCCAGGATGCCGGTGGCAAATTCCGGTGTCATGGTGCGATCGGTGAAGTTCATCGACCCGTCGACGATGCGCACCTTCCGTATCGAGACGGGCAGGGGTTCGCCTTCGGGCTCGCTGCTGGCCACCGGCGCGGGTTCTGCCGGCTTGCGGTCGTCCCTGCTGTCCTCGTTCTCTTCCTCGTCATCGCCAGCGGATTCCGGCAACGGCTGGTCGGCCGGCGGCATCGTGCCGGGCGCCGAGAACGCGACGCCGAGGTTCGTCGTCCCGTTCCTTTCGATCACGAGCTGCGCATAGAGCTGCTGCAGCAGCAGATCGCTCACGCTGATCTTCAGCGGCTCCAGCTGCAGGTCGACGCCGGTGGCGGCTGCCTTGCGCCAGCGGATCAGGTCGGTGCCATTGAGCCGGTCGGCGACGTGCACGTCGCTGACGGTCGCCGCGCCCTTGAAATGCACCACTTCAGGACCACCGATGACCAGGTCGCCCTTTGCGCCGGACGAGCCGCGGCGCACGGCCACCTGCGTCTGCTCGTCGAAGAACGGTTGCAGCTGGTGCAGGTTCAGCCCGGAGACATCGATGGCCAGCTTCGAGATGCCGGAATCGAGGTCATGATTGCCCGACACCGAGAACTCGCCATCCGGATCGATCTTTCCCGATGCGCGCAGGTCGATGGGAGCCTTCGACGGCAGCGCGATCGCGCCGGTGGAGACCTCCAGCGGCGCGATACGCCACTTCAGCGGCTCGCGTACCGCCACGTGGCTCGTGATGTCCACGTTCGCGCCCGCCAGCGTCACACCGCCGATTCCGACCTGCCAGGGTTTCGACTCTGTCGCAGCTGTAGCCGCAGGTGCCGGCGCGGCTTCCTCCGGCGGCAGGTACTGCAGCAGGTTCAGGTTTCCGTCCGCATCCAGCACCATCACGACCCTGGGCTGGTCGATCGCGATCACGCCGGTGGTCAGCTGCTGCGCGGCGAGGTCCAGTGCCACGTCGGGGATGGTGATGCCGGGCACGCGCACCCAGCTTTCGGTTGCACCGTCGGCGCGCAGCGCAACGTCGGTGAATTTCAGCTGCCCGATCCGTGCCTTGAAGTCGAGCGGACCCTGGGGCACGAGAAGCTCGTAGTCACCCGCGAACTCGAGCATGCCGGTCTCGGCCACAGGGCGGAACGCAGGCATCCACGTGCCCATGACGCCCGGCAGGCTGAAGCCGCCGATTTCGACACGACCGGAGGAGCTGACCGGCTCGAGCGACAGGGTGCCCTGGAGCCTGATCGACTGGATGTTCGGCGAGGCTGCGCGCAGGTCGAAGTGATTGCCGCTGACCAGCGTGCTGAAGTCGGCCAGCGAGAAATTGATGTCGGTGACCTGCTCGGTCTGGCTTGCCTCCATCGTGCGGTCGGTGAAGGAGCCGGCGCCCTGCGTCACTTCAAAGTGGTCGACGATCAGGCGCGGCGCCGATGACTTCTGCGGCGCGGCTTCCGGCGCCGCATCGGGGGGCACCAGGTCCAGCAGGTTCCATTTGCCATCGGCGCGGTGCACCAGGTCTATCCGCGGCTCGGACAGCCGGATTCCTTCGAAGGCGAACGCGCGCTTGAACAGCGAGCGCATTCCAGCGATGTCCACGCCGAGCTGCTTCCACGACAGCATCGGGCTGCCGTCGTTGTCGGGCAGCACCATCTCGCCGATCCTGAGCTCCAGCTTGAATGGATTGAACTGAACGTCGCGAAGCGTCAGCTCGCGGCCATAGTGCTCGCGGACGTATTGGGTGGACTGGCTGGTGATCAGGCGGGGTGCCAGCTGGAAGCCGGCCCAGGCGTACAGGCCGACCAGCGCGGCGAGCACGAGCACCACGATGAGCAGCACGCGCAGCCACGACCGTCCCCGGGCCTGAGGTTCGGTTTTGACCGATTCGTCCGTCATGATCCCAACCCCCGACCCCGGTGCGAGCGTGCCTGCTACGAGGTTAACATGCGTTGCAATGCCCGCAATTCAAGCACTGGCGGCCGCCGCAACGCTGGTGTGCGCGCAACCCACGGCGAACGCACCGGCGCCCCCCACCATCTCCTATGCCTTCGCGTCCGATCTCGGGTCGGGCGTCTACGACTGGGGCGGCCGCACGCTGCAGGTTTACCGGCTGCCCATCGGCTGGACACTGCGCCCGACGGAGCCGGGCAAGCCGGGCATCCGGCTGCGGGTGCCCGTCACGGCGGGATTCCTCTCGTTCCGTACCGAGGATCTGCTCGAGGGAGAGCTGCCGACTTCGGTGGACCTGCTGAGCGTCGCGCCCGGTGTGGAGCTGGAGTTCCAGCCGGGCAACGACTGGAGCGTCCGGCCCTGGGCCGCCTATGGCTTCAATTTCCTGTCGGGTGCCGACGATGCGCGCACCACGGCCATCGGCCTCGATGCCGACCAGATCCAGCCCTACCGCGATGGCGAATTGCAGTTGTCGACGCGCGTCTCCTACACCCATGCCCGCTACCAGGGCTGCACGCCGGCTGATGATCTGGGGCGCGCGCGCGTGGGGGTGGAATGGCGTCGGCCGACGCCCTGGAGCCCCTGGTTGCGGCGCCTCGTCTATGGACCTTTCGGCATCGGCGAATGGGTGTTCGATCCGCCGGCGCGGACGGTGCAGGGCGAGCAGGAGGCGCAGCTGAAGCTGGAAGTGGGCGTGATGCTGGGACTGGAACCGATGCCGGAGGTACTGGGCGTCCGCATGCCCCGCATCGGGTTGAGCTACCGGTTTGCCGGTGACTTCTCCGGCTGGCGACTCGTCCTGGGCGGGCCGCTGTAGCGAGCCGCTATTCGGGCAGTTCGAGGTCCGAGATCACGACGGCCAGGAATCGCACGGCCTCGCCGCCAGTGACGCAGCGGTGATCGAAGGTCAGTGACAGGGGCATGCGACGGTGCACTTCGATGCGGTCGTCGACCGCGACCACGTCGCGGGAGATCCGCCCGGCGCCGAGGATGGCCACCGCGGGCGGCACGACTACCGGCGTCGCGTAGCGGCCCGCCAGCACGCCGAAGTTCGACAGCATGAACGTGAAGTCGCGCAGGTCCGTTGCCGGCAGGCTGCGCGCGCGCGCGCCGGCCTTGAGTCGATCAACCTCCGCGCGCAGCCCGGCGGCATCGAGCTTGCCGACGTCGCGGATCACCGGCACCAGCAGTCCTTCGCGCGTGTCGACCGCGATGCCGACCTGGATGTGGTGGAAGATGCGCCGGCCCTGCGTGGTGCCGTCGAACCAGGCATTGAGGCCGGGTTCGGCGCGGCAGCCGGCGGCAATCGCCCGCAGCAGCCGCACGGTGTAGTCGCCGCCCTGGCGCCAGCCGTTGATGTCCGCATCGTCGAAGACGGTGCATTCCATCACGCTGTCACGCGCCAGCGACATGCTCTGCGCCATGGCGCGGCGCAGGCTGCGCAACACCTCGATCTCGCCGCTGTCGGCCATGCCGTTGGAAGGCCGCATGGAACTGGTGGCAATCGACAGGCGTGCATCGGTGGTCTTCTGCGGGCGCGTCGCCGGTGAAGCGTCGAGCACGTCCTGCATCGTGACGATGCCGCCTTCGCCGCTGCCCGCAAGCAGCTCGATGTCGAGGCCGAGGCTGCGCGCCAGCGCGCGCGCGGCGGGCACGGCGCGCACGCGTGCCGCGGCTTCGCGTCCCCGCGCCTGCGGCGCCGGCGTGTCAAGCAGCTCATCGCTCACCGGCATGTGACCCACGACGCCGCCGGTGGCTGTTGCAGCCGTTCCCCTCGAGGCTGTGGCGGCATCGGCAGCCGCCTGGACCGAAGCCCCGGTGGTGTAATTGACCAGCGGCGAGCCGGTGGCCACCGTGTCGCCCGGCTTGCCGTGCAGCGCCGTGACGATGCCGGAGAAGGGCGAGGGCACCTCCACCACGGCCTTGGCCGTCTCGACCGCGACCAGCGGCTGGTCCACGTTGAGGCGATCACCAACGGCAACGTGCCAGCGGACGATCTCGGCTTCCTGCAGGCCTTCACCCAGGTCCGGCAGGTTGAACTGCAGGTCCATGTTCATGCGCGCAGCACCCGCCGCGCGGCTTCGGTGATGCGGCCGACGCCCGGGATGTAGCTGCGCTCCATGGCGAAGTAGGGCATGACCGTATCGTAACCGGTGACGCGCTCGATCGGTGCCAGCAGGTCGTGCAGCGCCTGTTCTGCCACCGTCGCGGCGACCTCGGCGCCCAGTCCGCCATGGCGCGCGGCCTCGTGCACGATGACCAGCCGCCCCGTGTGGCGCACCGACTCCAGCACGCGCGCGTGGTCGATGGGCGAAAGGCTCACCAGGTCGATCACCTCGGCGCTGATCTTCTCTCGCGCCAGCTCATCGGCGGCGCGCAACGTCTCGTGCGTCATCGCTCCCCAGGTCACGATGGTCAGGTCGCCGCCTTCGCGCAGGCACTGCGCGCGATCCAGCGGCAGCGCGGTGCCGTCGTCCTGCACTTCCTGGCGCGCCAGCCGGTAGAGCCGCGTCGGTTCGAGGAAGATCACCGGATCCGGGTCGCGGATTGCCGCCAGCAGCAGGCCGTAGGCGGTCGCCGGCGTCGACGGACACACCACGCGCAGGCCGGCGTGATGGCAAAGCAGCACCTCGAGGCTTTCGGAGTGGTGCTCGGGGGCGTGTATGCCGCCGCCATGGGGCGTGCGCACGACCACCGGGCAGGTCAGGCGGCCGCGCGTGCGGTGGCGCAACCGCGCCATGTGATTGGCGATCTGGTCCAGCGCCGGGTAGATGAAGCCCATGAACTGGATCTCGGCAACCACCTTCAGGCCCTGGGCCGCCATGCCGAGTGACATGCCGGCGATCAATCCTTCGGCCAGCGTGGTGTCCTGCACGCGCAGCGCGCCGTAGCGCTGCTGCAGGCCTTGCGTGGCGCGGAACACGCCACCGTTGATGCCGATGTCCTCGCCGAGCAGCACGACGTCGGGATCGTCCGCGAGCGCGCGGTTCAGTGCCATGTTGATGGCTTCGACCAGCGTGACCCTCGCCATGGCTTCAGCCCGAGTGTGGCTTGTCGCGTTGTGGGTGGCGGCGCGCGATGTCGCGTTGCACCGCCAGGCCCACCGGTTCATTGGCGAACAGGTGGTCGAACATGGCGTCGGTGGAGGGCATCGGCCGGGCCTGGTAGGCCTGTACCGCCGCGTCTATCTGTGCAGCGCAATCGGCCCGCAGCGACGCTTCGCGGGCATCGTCCCAGAGGCCGTGCGAATCGAGGTAGCGTCGCGTGCGCAGCAGCGGCTCAACCTTCCACGCCGCCTCCAGCCCGGCTGCGGTGCGGTAGCGGGTGGCATCATCTGCCGTCGTGTGGTCGCTGAGGCGATAGGTGAGCGTCTCGACGACGGTGGCGCCGCCACCACCTCGCGCCCTCTCCAGTGCCGCCTCCATCACCTTGCGCACACCGATCACGTCATTGCCGTCGACCTGCACGCCCGGCACGCCGCCGGCGATTCCCTTCTGCGCGAGCGTGGCCGCACCGGTCTGCGCGCTCACCGGCATCGAGATCGCCCAGCCGTTGTTGATGATGACGAAGACCATCGGCAGCGTGTGCGCACCGGCCGCGTTCAGGGCTTCGTAGAATGCGCCCTGGGACGTGCCGCCATCGCCGATGAACGCGACCACGCAACGCGCCTCGCCCCGGATGCGCATTGCCATGGCGACGCCCGCGGCCTGCGGCATCTGCGATGCGATCGGTACGCACCAGGGAAAATCCTCGCGCGGCCCGGCGAAGTCGTTGCCGGATTCATCGCCGGCCCAGTAGGTGAGGATTTCGGTCAGCGTGACCCCGCGCCAGATCTGGGCGCCGTATTCGCGGTACACCGGAAACAGCACATCCCCGGCGCGCATGGCGGCGCCGACGCCGACGTGCGTGGCCTCCTGCCCGGTGCAGGGCGCATAGGTGCCCAGCTTTCCGGTGCGCTGCAGGTTGACGGCCTTGGAGTCGAACATCCGGCACAGCACCATCATCCGGTACATGCGCAGCAGTTCGTCGCTGTCTGCGGCGAAAGCAGGCAGTTCCCCGGTCAGCTGTCCCTGCGCGTCGAGCAATTGCTCGCGGCCGATGGCAAACTCCGCAACGGTTCTCAAGAGCGGTCCGCCGCCTTCTGGTTTGGTCTATGAGTCGACCGGTCGTCACCGGCACCTGGTACGCCGGCCTCGCCTTCCTGATCTGGGGCCTGTTCCCATTGTACTGGATCAGGCTCGCCGGTGTGCCGCCCACGCAGCTGGTGGCACACCGCATCGTCTGGTGCGCCGCCGCGGCCTGGCTGTGGCTGCTGTTGCGTGGCGAGGCCTCGTTCCTGCGCGCCGTGACCCCGCGCCTGCTCGGCCTGCTGGCGATCAGCGCAGTCCTGATCGCGCTGAACTGGGCCATGTTCGTCGTGGCGGTAACGACCGGGCACGTGGTCGACACGAGCCTCGGCTATTTCATCACGCCACTGGTCAATGTCCTGCTGGCGGTGCTCGTGTTGCGGGAAAAACTGAGCGGCGCGCAACGCGCGGCGGTGCTTGTTGCCGCGACTGGCGTCATCTGGCTGGGCTGGCAGCTCGGGGCGCCACCCTGGTTCGCGCTGCTGCTCGCGGCGACCTTTGCGCTCTACGGACTGGTCCACAAGTTCGCGCCGTTGCCGGCCGTGCAGGGACTGGCCATCGAAAGCAGCGTGCTGCTGCTGCCGGCGATGGCCTACCTGCTGTGGTGCCAGTGGCGTGGCACCGGCGTGTTCCTGCATGGCGCATGGGCCCAGGACCTTCTGGTGGTTCTGGGCGGGCCAGTGACGGCCCTGCCGCTGGCGCTGTTCGCGGCCGGTGCGCAGCGCGTGCCGATGACGCTGCTGGGCGTGCTGCAGTACATCTCGCCAACCGTCGCGCTGTTCGTCGGCGTGGCCCTGCAGGGCGAGCCTTTCGGGCCCGAGCGCCTCGTCGGCTTCATCCTCATCTGGATCGCGCTCGTGGTGTTCACGCTCGACGGCTGGAACAGTTATCGCCGCTCGCGCGCCAGGTAATCCCGGCCGCGCATTTCCACCAGCCGGCTCGCGGTGCGTTCGAAGGCGCCGCGCAGCCGCTCGCCGCGATACAGCTCCTGCGGTGCCGCCCAGGCCGAGGCGACCAGCTTCACTCTCCGGTCATAGAGCTCGTCGACCAACCCGATGAAGCGCCGCGCGGCGTCGTCGCGCTGTGCGTCGAACACCGGCACGCCGGAGAGGAACAGCGTGTGCAGCTCCTCGGCGAGCGCGATGTAGTCGGCTGCGGCACGCGGTCCCTCGCACAGTGCCGGAAAATCGAACCAGGCCATGCCGCTGGCCGTGCGCCGCGCCTGCAGTTCCCGGCCTTCCACGTCCAGGACTTGCCTGCCCTGCGACTGGCTGCCCGCCGCGAGGCGCTCGAACAGTGCGGTCATGCGCTCGATCGTGTGCGGCTGCCCCGCATCGAACCAGGTCGTCGAGTCGGTCAGCCGCTGCAGCCGCCAATCCGGTCCCTGCCCGATCCGGATCACGTCCAGATTCGACTCGAGCAGTGCAATGGCGGGCAGGAATCGCTCGCGCTGCAGGCCGCCTTCATAGAGCTGTGACGGCGGCATGTTCGACGTCGTGACCAGCACGGTGCCGCGGTCGAACAGGCCCCTGAGCAACCCGTGGAGCAGCATCGCGTCGCCCACGTCCAGCACCTGCAGTTCATCGAGGCACAGCACGCGCGAGCCGGCGGCGAACTGCGCGGCGACGGCCTCGAGCGGCGACTCCTGGTCGCGCAGCCGGCGCAGGCGCGCGTGCACCTCGCGCATGAAATGCTGGAAATGAAGCCGGGTCGAGCCCGCGCCGAGTCCGCCATGGAAGCGGTCCATCATCCAGGTCTTGCCGCGGCCGACGCTGCCCCAGAGGTACACGCCGCGACAGGGCAAGGCCGGGCCATGGGCCATCCGGGCCAGCATGCGCCGCAGCGCCCCGCCACCCTGTCCGGCGCGCAGGCAGGCCTGCAGTGCGTCGAGCCGCTGCACGGCGGTGCGCTGGCCCTCGTCGGGTTGAAGTTCGCCGCGTACCTGCGCGGCCTCCCAGGCCTGCAGCAGCGATCCGTGCGTGCCCAATCGACTCAGCCCTGTGGCTTGCCTGGCTGCAACGACGGCGGCGCCCGGCAGCGCCGAATGACGCAACGACACTTCCGGATAACGTTGCGCGAAGTCCGCAGCCAGGCGTTCAACCAGGTGGACGGAGCGATGCTGGCCGCCGGTGCAGCCTATCGCAATCGTCAGGTAGCGACGGTTGGTCGCGGTGAACTCGGGGATGCGGGCCTCGACGAAGCGCGTGATGTCCTCGAGCAGTCGTGGTACGCCCGGGTGGCGCGCGAGGAAATCGATGACAGGCGGATCACGGCCGGTGAGCGGGCGCAGGTCGAGTTCCCAGTACGGGTTGGGAAGCGAGCGGGCGTCAAACACGAAGTCGGCGTCCCCGGGGATGCCGTTCTTGTAGCCGAAGGACTCGAACAGTATCGACATGCGCGGCCGCTGCCGCTGGTCGACGCGATGGCGCATGGTCTCGCGCAGGTCGTGCGTGCCCTTGTGCGAGGTGTCGAGGATCAGGTCGGCCGCCTGGGCGATCGGCTCCAGCAGCGCGCGTTCCAGCCGGATCGCCTCGTGCAGGCCCTCGCTGCCGCGACTCAGCGGATGCTTGCGGCGCGTCTCGGCGAAACGCCGCAGCAGTTCCTCGTCGCTGGCGGTCAGGAAGATCAGTTCGCACTCGATGCCGGAGGACTTCAGTTCGCGCACCAGGTCCGGCACCGTCGCGATCTCGGTGGCCGTGTTGCGCGCGTCGATGCCGACGCCGGTGCGGCGATAGAGATTCTCGCGGCTGCGCAGCGTGTGCGAGACGAACGGCTTCAGCAGCGCGGCCGGGATGTTGTCGACGCAGTAGTAGTCGAGGTCCTCGAGCATGTGCAGCGCGATGCTCTTGCCGGCCCCGGACAGGCCGCTGACTATGATCAGTCGCATCGCTGCTGCGTCATGCCGTGGGCTGGCCCGCGCGCTAGGTGCGCGCGGCCCGCCTGCCTTCGCTGGCGTGGTGGTCGCGCTGCTTTTCCTTGTGCTTCACCACGCTGCGGTCGAGCTTGTCCGCGAGCACGTCGATCGCGGCGTACATGTCGCTCTCGATCGCATCGGCATGGATGTGGCCGCCGCTGACGTGCATCGTCGCCTCGGCCTTGTGTTGCAATTTCTCCACGGTCAGCACGCAATGCAGGTCGATCACGTTGTCGGAGTGCCGGCTCACCCGCTCCAGTTTCTTCTCGACGTACGCGCGCAGTGAATCGGTGATCTCGATGTGGTGGCCGGTAAGCATCAGTTGCATGGTGACTTCTCCGTGTGAATCAGTTTGCCGCGGCGCGCCGCCGCTCGCTCGATGGCGCAATTCCCATGGCCTCCCGGTACTTGGCAACGGTTCGCCTCGCTACCGGGATTCCTTCTTTGGAAAGCAGTTCGGCAATCCGGCTGTCGCTGAACGGGCCGCCTGGCGGCTCTTCGCGGATCAGCTTGCGGATCTTCGCGCGGATCGCGGTCGAGGACGTGCCCGACCCGTCCGCGGCCTCGACCTGGCTCGAGAAGAAATAGCGCAGCTCGAAGACGCCGCGCGGCGTATGCATGTACTTGCCGGCGGTGACGCGCGAGATCGTCGACTCGTGCATGCCGATTGCCTCGGCGATGTCGCGCAGGATCATCGGCCGCATGTGCTCGTCGCCCTGCTCGAGGAATGCCGCCTGGCGCTCGACTATCGAGCGGGCAACCTTCAGCAGCGTGTCGTGGCGGATCTCCAGGCTCTTGATCAGCCAGCGTGCCTCCTGCAGCTGCGCGCGCATGCTGGCGTGGCTCGCCGAGCGGCCGATCAGGCCGGCGTAACTCTGGTTGACGCGCACGCGCGGCAGCGCCGCCGGATTCATCTCCACGCTCCAGCCGTTGGGCGTGCGCCGCACGAACACGTCGGGCACCACGTACTCGGAGGCCGACGAGCTGATCTGCGCCCCGGGCCGCGGATGGCAGCCTCGCACCAGCAGCAGCGCCTGCTCCAGTTCCTCCTCGTCGACGTGCAGTTCGCGGCGCACGCCGGCCAGGTCGCGCTGCGCAACCTGGTCCAGGTGCGCGGCGGCGATCGAGAGCGCGGTGGCGAGGCCCGGCGTGCGCGCGTCGAGCGCGCGCAACTGCAGGCTCACGCACTCGGACACCGAACGCGCACCGACGCCGAGCGGGTCGAGCGACTGCACGACCTCCAGCATGTGCGCGATTTCCTGCGGCGTGGCCTCGATCTCCGGCCGCAGCGTCGCGGCGATGATCTCGGGCGACTCGGTCAGGTAGCCGTCGTCGTTGATCGCGTCGATCAGCGCGCGCCCGATGGCCAGCTCCCGCGGGTCCAGGTGCGCCAGATCCAGCTGCCACCCCAGGTGCTGCTGCAGCGACTGGCCGCGCGCGTCCTGGTAGTCCTGCTGGCGGTCCTCGTCGTCACCACTCCAGGGCGTATCGGCCGGCGAGGAGGAAGTGGAGGACTCGTTCCAGCTGTCGTCGACGATCTCTACAGTGGGTTCGTTCTCGTTCTCGCTTGCCGAGGCGGCCGGCCCTTCCTCGCCTTCGGGTTCCCGATCGCCAGGACCGGCGCCGAGGGCCTCGAAGGAGGCCGTGGATTCGTTGTCCTCCTCGGCCTCGAGCATCACGTTGCTCTCGAGGAGCTCGCGGATGTGGGCCTGCAGTTCGAGGGAGGGCAGTTGCAGCAGCCTGATCGCCTGCTGCAACTGCGGAGTCATCGTCAGTTGCTGACCAAGCCGTAACTGCAGCGAAGCTTTGAGCATTTACATCCGGAAGTTATGGCCCAAGTACACCTCACGGACTCGGGCATTGGCAAGGATTTCGTCCGCACTTCCGGCGGCGATAACGGTGCCCCGGTCCACGATGCAGGCGCGGTCGCAGACGCCCAGCGTCTCGCGCACATTGTGGTCTGTTATCAGCACGCCGATGCCTTTTTCAGACAGTTCGCGGATGATCCGCTGGATATCGGTGACGGACAGGGGGTCGACGCCCGCGAAGGGCTCGTCCAGCAGGATGAAGTGCGGCGAGGCGGCCAGGGCGCGGGCGATCTCCGCGCGACGACGCTCGCCGCCCGACAGGGCCATGCCGGCGTTGCCGCGCACATGGGCGATACGCAGCTCCGCGAGGATCTCCTCCAGCCGGGCCGCCCGTCCGGCGGCGTCCAGCTCCTGGTCGAGCTCCAGGATCGCCATGATGTTCTGCTCGACACTGAGCCGCCGGAAGATCGACGGCTCCTGCGGCAGGTAGCCGACCCCCAGCTGGGCGCGCCGGTGCATCGGCAGGGTCGTCAGCTCCGTGTCTCCCAGTTCAATGCGCCCTGCATCGGCCGGCACGAGGCCGACGATCATGTAGAAGGCGGTGGTCTTGCCGGCGCCGTTGGGTCCCAGCAGCCCGACGATCTCGCCCGGATGCACTTCAAGGGTAAGGTCCTCGACGACCACGCGGCCCTTGTAGCTCTTGCGCAGTCCGGTGGCGCGCAGCGTGGGCGCGCTCATGGCCTCGCTGCCTCGTCCTTTTTCGGCACTTCGGGGCGGATGGTCATGATCACGCGGTTCTCCGGCAAGTTCCCGCGCTCGGACTCCCAGGAGCGGTCCTTCATGTTGTAGACGATGGCCTCGGTGGTCACCTCGTTGCGACCGTCGGTGTACCAGGCATTGCCGGACAGGCGCACGCGCGAGGCCGGCACATCCATCTCGATGCGGCGCGCGCTGCCGCGATTGGTCTGGGTGCTGTCTGGCAGCTGGTGCGAGAACCTCGCGGGTGCTCCATCCACCCGCGCATGCTGCAGGCGGTTGCGCTCGAACGTGAGCTGCGCACTGTCGGCGTCGAGCTGGCCGCCGGCGTACTCGATGTGCACGTCACCACTGAAGTTCCAGACGGCGCTCTCGAAGGACGGTTCGGTGCCCTTCGCGGTGGCTTCGCGCGCCCTGATCAGCAGGGTGCCCTGTGGCGATTCCTGGCGGATGACGATGTTCGGCATGCGCAGCGTGCGGTTCGAGTAGTCGAGCTCCAGGCCATCGGCCTCGATGCGGTACTCGCCGGCCAGCGCCGCTGCTGCCGGGAGCGCCGCCGCCGCCGGCAGCGCTACAGGCGCGGCGAGCGCGGTGGCAACGAGCAGCAACAGGTGCCGCACCAGGCGCTCAGTACGCAACGCGGCCACGGACGTCCGACTCCAGTTTGAAAAGGCCCGTCCGCAGGTTGGCGTCAAGCCCGGTGCCCGTCAGCTCGCGCCCGTTCCAGTCAAAGCGGACGAACTCGCTGGTCTGCAACCGCTCGCCACGCATGTCGTAGTCGAGCCGGTCGGTACGAACAGTCATCGCCTCATCTGATCCGGGTGGGGTGCCGCGCGCCTCGACGTTGCCGCTCAGCGCGAGCACGCCTCCCTGCTGCGGCAGCTGCGCCTCGTCCGCGCGCACCGCCCATTGCCGCGGCTGGTTGGCGTCGGACTTGTCCGGCGCGTCGTAGTTGAGCGTCACGTCGCGGGCCGACATCCCGCCGTCGCCGGCATGCTGTTCGACCTGTTCGGCGGAGAAGGCGTAGAGCGGGCGACCCTGCTCGTCGGACTGCTCGACCGTGACTCCGCGGGCAACGTAGTCGAAGCCGCCTTCAGCCTCCACTTCATCGCTGGCAGTCTTCGCCGGAGCCTGGCCCGCGCGACCGAGGTAGAAGGCCACCGCGAGCAGCACGAGCGCGGCCAGCACGGACAGCAGGGCGTGTGTCCTCACCGGGCAGCTCGCGTGCCGCCGCGCGCCTGCAGCAGCCAGTCGCAGACTTCCCGCACCGCGCCACTGCCGCCGGCCAGCGACGTGGTGCGGTCGGCGGCCGCCCGCGCCAGCGGATGGGCGTCGCGCACAGCCACGGCAAACCCGACGCGGAGGAAAAGCGGCACGTCCGGCGTGTCGTCGCCGATGCAGGCCACGCTGTCGGCCTTCAGCCCGACGCGCCTGAGCAGCCTTTCGAACACGGCTGCCTTGTCACTGGCGCCCTGGAAGACGTGCCGAATGCCGAGTTCGCTACAGCGCAGCGCCACGGCGCGCGAGCGCCGGCCCGAGATCACCGCGACAATGATCCCCGCACGCTGCAGCAGCTTGATGCCGTGGCCGTCGCGCACGTGGAAGCGCTTCTGCACCTCGCCGCGCGGACCGAACCACAGGCTGCCGTCGGTCAGCACGCCATCCACATCCAGCACCAGCAGCCCGATGCGGCGGGCGAGGGCGGGCGTCAGGCGGGTGCGACTCGTTGCCATCAGACGACTCCAGCCCGCAGCAGATCATGGATGTTCAATGCACCCACCAGGCGGCCGGCTTCGCTGGTGACCAGCAGCGCGGTGATGCGATGCTCCTGCATCAGGTTCACCGCATCGGCGGCCAGCGCGCGCGGGCCGATCACGCGCGGGGCACGGATCATCACCGCGCTGACCGGCGTGGCGCGCAGGTCGAGGCCACGGTCCAGCACGCGGCGCAGGTCGCCGTCCGTGAATACGCCGAGCAGCGCATCGTCGTCGCCCACCACCGCAGTCAGGCCCAGTCCCTTGCGGCTCATCTCGATCAGGCCCTGGGCCAGTGGCACATCCGGGGCGACGCGGGGCAGTTCATCGCCGCGCCGCATGACGTCCTCGACATGCAGCAGCAGCTTGCGGCCCAGCGTGCCGCCGGGATGCGAGCGGGCGAAATCCATCTCGGTGAAGCCACGGGCCTCCAGCAGGGCGGTGGCCAGTGCATCTCCCATGGCCAGCGTCGCCGTCGTGCTTGCAGTGGGCGCCAGGTTCAGCGGGCAAGCCTCTTCCTCGACGCCGACGTCGAGGTTCACCTCGGACTCCCGCGCCAGCGTCGAGGCCAGTCGCCCGGTCATGGCGATGACCGGCGTGCCGAGCCGCCGGAGATGCGGCAGCAGCGAGACCAGTTCGGCCGTCTCGCCGGAGTTGGAGATCGCGATCACCACGTCGCCGCGCGCAACCATCCCCAGGTCGCCGTGGCTGGCTTCGGTGGCGTGGAGGAAGAAGGCCGGAGTGCCGGTGCTGGCCAGCGTCGCGGCGATCTTGCTGCCGATGTGCCCGGACTTGCCCAGCCCGGTGACGACGACGCGGCCGGAGGCCGCGAGGCACAGCTGGCAGGCACGCACGAAGGTATCGTCGATCCGCGCCTGGAGATTGGCCACGGCACGGGACTCGATTGCCAGTGTCCGGCGGCCGGAGGCAATCAGGGCGGCGGGACTGGTTTGCGCGGCATTCATGATTCGCCGTCGATCATAGCTTAAACTCCCGGGCTGCTTTTTCAGAGGGCCTGCAGAGTCCCGCCGGTGGAATGACCCATGATGACTCCCGAAAAGGTCGAGACGCTGATCCGCGACGGAATTCCCGGCGCGCAGGTGCAGGTGCGCTCCGGCGACAACGTGCATTTCGAGGCGCTGGTGGTGAGTCCCGTTTTCGAGGGTCGCCGCCCGCTGCAGCGCCACCAGCAGGTCTACGGCGCGCTGGGGACGCTGATGGGCGGGGAGATCCACGCGCTGGCACTCACCACGCTGACGCCGGACGAGCTGGCCGCGCGGGATCGCGATTGAACATGGACAAGCTGCAGATCACCGGCGGTCGACCGCTCGAGGGCGAGGTGCGGATTTCCGGCGCGAAGAATGCCGCGCTGCCCATCCTCGCCGCGACGCTGCTGGCCGACGGCCCGGTATCGGTGGGCAACGTGCCGCACCTGCAGGACGTCACGACGATGATCGAGCTGCTGGGCCGGATGGGCGTGTCGGTGACCATCGACGAGAAGCTGCGCATCGAAGTCGATGCCGGCAGCGCGCGCGACCATGTCGCGCCATACGAGCTGGTGCGCACCATGCGCGCCTCCATCCTCGTCCTGGGTCCGATGCTGGCGCGCTTCGGCACGGCCGACGTATCGCTGCCCGGCGGCTGCGCCATCGGCGCGCGACCGGTGAATATCCACGTCGCCGGCCTGCAGGCCATGGGCGCGGAGATCCACATCGAGAACGGTTACATCAAGGCGCGTTGCGGCCGCCTGAAGGGGGCGCGCCTGGTGCTCGACACCGTGACGGTGACCGGCACGGAGAACCTGATGATGGCGGCGACGCTGGCCGAAGGCGAGACCTTGCTGGAGAACGCGGCGCGCGAGCCGGAGGTGGTCGACCTGGCCAACTTCCTCATCGCGATGGGCGCCAGGATCCAGGGCGCGGGCACCGACTGCATTCGCATCGATCGGCGTTCCGAAGCTCACCGGCACGCACTACGAGGTGCAGCCGGACCGCATCGAGACCGGCACCTTCCTCGTCGCCGGTGCGATTACCGGGGGCCACGTGCGCACCACCCGCACGCTGCCGGGGCACCTGGACGCGGTGATCCTCAAGCTCCAGGAAGCCGGCGCGCGCGTCGACGTCGGCGACAGCTGGATCGAACTGGACATGCGCGGCCGGCGCCCGCGCTCCGTCGATGTGCGCACCGCACCGTATCCGGCATTTCCGACCGACATGCAGGCCCAGTTCGCCGCGCTCGACTGCATCGCCGACGGCGTCGGCACGATCATCGAAACCGTCTTTGAAAATCGCTTCATGCACATGCTGGAGATGCGCCGCATGGGCGCCGAGATCCGGCTCGAGGGCAACACCGCGATCATCCGCGGCGTGCCGAAGCTCACCGCCGCCCCGGTGATGGCCACGGACCTGCGGGCCTCGGCGAGCCTGGTGCTCGCGGGCCTGGTCGCCGAAGGCACCACCGAAATCGACCGCATCTACCACATCGATCGCGGCTACGAGTCGATCGAGGAGAAGCTCGCAATGCTGGGCGCGCAGATCAGGCGGGTGCCCAACCAGGTGCGCAGGTAGCTGCCGCCCGACGCGGGCCTGCTTCAGCGCTTGACGACCGGTGCTTCGGTCACCTGGACCTTCAGCGAAAACTTTTCCTGTCCGCGCATTCCGCCGATCGTGATCGTCGTGCCCGGCTTGCGGCTGGCGATGCGCGAGAACGCGTCCTGGGCGCTGTTCACGGCCTTGCCGTCGATGGTCTCGATCATGTCGCCGCGCGCCAGTCCGGCGTCCAGGGCCGGGGAGTTGACGTACAGGTTGCTGATCACCACGCCGGCATGCGGCAGGCCCAGCTGCTTCACATGCTGCTCGGCGATATCCTCCGGCACGATGCCGATCCAGCCGCGGATCACGCGGCCCTGTTCCAGGAGTTCGCGCATCACGCCGCGCACCAGGTCCACGGGAATCGCCACTCCGATGCCCTCGGCACGGAGGTTCTTGCCGAGCACCGCGGTGTTGATGCCGATCAGTTCGCCGCGGTAGTTCACCAGCGCGCCGCCGGAATTGCCGACATTGATGGCCGCGTCGGTCTGGATGAAGTCCTCGAAGGTCGCGACGCCCAGCTGCCCGCGGCCCGTGGCGCTGACGATGCCGTGCGTGACAGTCTGCGTCAGTCCGAGCGGGCTGCCGATGGCCAGCACGACATCCCCGACCTCCACCAGGTCCGAGCGACCGAGCGTCATCACCGGCAGCCTTGGCAGGTCGATCTTCAGCACCGCGAGGTCGGTGTCCGGATCGCGGCCGACGACCCTGGCGACGGCCGTGCGCCGGTCGGCGAGCTCCACGTTGATCTGGTCGAAGCCCTCGATCACGTGCTGGTTCGTGACGATGTGCCCCTTGCTGTCGACGATCACGCCGGAGCCGAGGCTGCGATGCACCCTTTCGCGATAGCGCGGAAGCGCCGGTCCGCCCATGAGCTCCTCGAGCCTGAGGCCGGGCACCCGCTCGGTGACGGTTCGCTGGGCATTGATATTGACCACCGCCGGCGCACTGGCGCGCACGGCGGGCGCGAAGGTGAAAGCAACGGGAGGGGTGGCCTGTGCGGTCGCCTCCGGTTCGGCGGGCGTTGCGGCCGACGGCGTCGCGCCGGTAGGTGCCGGGGCGTCGGGCGCATCCCCGGTCAGCGTTGCGCCAGTGGGAGTGGGCTGCGCCAGCGGCGCGGGGGCAGGCGACTGTTCACTGCTGGAAACAACGACCGGTGCGGTCGGCGGGCGTATCAGCTGGGGCCACAGCCAGGCGATAATGGCGGCCATTGCAAGGCCTGCCACCACCGACCCGGCCAGGAAGAACGCGCTGCGCTTGAGGGACCCATCCAGCATCGTTCACCCGTCCCAGGATCGAAAAGTCGTTAGTGTATAATGCATGGCCGTCCGGGCTCCCATGCGTCGCGTGTGCCGCGACGGGAACCGGGCGAGTCAGGTCACACAGTCAAGGGTCTCGGAATTCATAATGAGCGACCACAGCGGCACGCACAGTGCAGCCCTTCCCGCGGACAACAGCCTCGAGATAGACAAGGACCGGCGCGGATTCCTCACCATGGCGACCGTCGCCACCGGTGCGGTCGGCGTCGGCTTCGCAGCGGTTCCGTTCGTCGCCTCCTGGAACCCGTCGGAGCGCGCCCGCGCCGCCGGTGCCCCGGTGGAAGTGGACGTCAGCAAGATAGAGCCCGGCCAGATGCTCACCGTCGTCTGGCGCAAGCGCGCCATCTATGTGGTGCACCGCACCCCCGAGATGGTCGCGCAGCTCGCCGGCCATGACGGGGAACTGAAGGACCCGGAGTCCCTGCAATCCGAACAGCCGGAGTTCGCCCGCAACGTCGAGCGGGCCAGTCGCGGCGAGTTCCTCGTCGTCGAGGGCACCTGCACGCACCTCGGCTGCCTGCCCAAGTCACGATTCGAGACCGGCTCGACGCCGGAGCTCGGCGCGGACTGGCCCGGCGGCTTCTTCTGCCCCTGCCACGGCTCGCGCTTTGACATGGCTGGCCGGGTGTTCAACGGCTCGCCGGCATCGACCAACCTGCGAATCCCGGCCTATGCGTTCCAGGGCGAGAACATGCTGGTCATCGGCATCGAAGCGCCGACCACGGGAGCCGCGTAATGGCCGCAAGCAACGACGCGCTGCCGGTGCGCACCGGCTTCCTCGGCTGGCTGAACAAGCGCCTGCCGGTCGACCAGTTCATGCGCGACCAGCTGTCGGGCTATTACGCGCCGAAGAACTTCAACTTCTGGTACTTCTTCGGCGTGCTGTCGCTGGTCGCGCTGGTGATCCAGCTCGTGAGCGGCATTTTCCTGACGATGTTCTACAAGGTCGGCGAGGCCACCTCGTTCGACTCGGTCGAATACATCATGCGGGAGATCAAGTACGGCTGGCTGATCCGCTACATGCACTCCACGGGTGCATCGTTCTTCTTCATCGTCGTCTACCTCCACATGTTCCGGGCCTTCCTGTACGGCTCGTACAAGCCGCCGCGCGAGCTGCTGTGGCTGTTCGGCATGGCGATCTACCTGGCGCTGATGGCCGAGGCCTTCATGGGCTACGTGCTGCCCTGGGGCAACATGTCCTTCTGGGGCGCGCAGGTCATCGTGAACCTGTTCGGCACCATCCCGGTCATCGGGCCGGGCCTGGTCGAGTGGATCCGCGGCGACTACGGCATCGGAGACGCGACGCTCAACCGCTTCTTCGCCCTGCACGTCGTGGCCGTGCCGCTGGTGCTGCTGCTGCTGGTGGCGCTGCACCTGGTCGCGCTGCGCCACAACGGTTCCAACAACCCCGATGGCATCGAGATCAAGTCGAAGCTGGGCCCGGACGGCAAGCCGCTCGACGGCATCCCCTTCCATCCCTACTACACGGTGAAGGACCTCGTCGGCGTCGGCGTGTTCCTGATCCTGTTCGCGATCGTCGTGTTCTTCGTGCCGACCTTTGGTGGCCTGTTCCTCGAGAAGCCGAATTTCGAGCCGGCCAATCCGCTGTCGACGCCGCTGCACATCGCGCCCGTGTGGTACTTCACGCCGTTCTACGCGATCCTGCGCGCAGTGCCGGACCAGCAGCTCGGCGCATTGCTGATGGCGGCTTCGGTGGCCTTCTTCATGTTCCTGCCCTGGCTGGACCGTTCACCCGTGCGCTCGACGCGCTACCGGCCGCTGCGCTGGAAGATCTGGCTGGCGATCTTCGTGGTCTCCTTTGTCGCGCTGGGCTATCTCGGCCTCAGGCCGGCCGAGGGGCTTTACGTCCACGCGACGCGCATCTTCACAGTGCTGTACTTCGCGTTCTTCATACTGATGCCGTTCTATACACGCGGCGAGTCCTCGAGCCGCGTGCCCGACAGAGTGACCTTCCACCATGACTGAGCCGACGTTGCCCAGCCGATTCCTGCGCGCCGCAATCTGCCTCGCGGCGCTTGTGCTCACCGGGCCGGCGCTCGCCGCTGAAGGCGGCCACGGCGCTGCAGGCGTGGACTGGCAATCCTGGAAGGCAGGCAACCAGATCTGGAACACCGCGTCGCTGCAGCGCGGCGCGACCAACTACGTGAACTACTGCCTCGGATGCCACTCGCTCAAGTACATGCGCTACTCGCGCATGGCGCAGGACCTGCGCATACCGGATGCGCAGTTGCGCGCATCGCTGATCCCGACGGGCGCCCGGCCAACCGATTACATGATGAGCACCTTCCCGAGCGCCGAAGCGGAGGCCTGGTTCGGCAAGGCGCCGCCGGACCTGTCGCTGACCTCGCGCGCGAAGGGAGCGGACTACATCTTCCAGTTCCTGAAGGGCTTCTACGTGGATTCGTCCAAGGCCACCGGCACGAACAACCTGGCGCTCGACGGCGCGTCGATGCCGGCCGTGCTCTCCTCGCTGGAGGGCGTGAAGGCCGCGGTGTTCGCTGAGGATCCGGCCGGTGGCGCGCATGCAGGAGGCAGGCACGTGGAGCGCTTCGAACAGGTCGTGCAGGGCCGGTTGACACCGGAGGAGTTCGACGGTTTCGTGCGCGATACCACCAATTTCCTGGCCTATGCCGGCGAACCCTCGCAGTTGCAGCGGCGTGCCATCGGCATCTGGGTGGTGCTGTTCCTCATGGTGTTCACGCTGTTCGCCTGGATGCTCAAGAAGGAATTCTGGAAAGACGTACGTTAGCCAACGCGACGCTGCCTTGCGGCGCCGCGTTCCGATGGAATGCAGCACCGTGGGGAGTGTCCAACCTTGTCGAGTCGCCGAGCCGTGATGACCCTTTTTTCGGCTCCGGATGAGCCCGCCAGCCACCGGACCCGCTTTGTACTGGCGGAGAAAGACGTTGAGATAGACATCGTCAGCGTCACGCCGGGTCGCTTCCCGGAGGACCTGCTCGACCTCAATCCGGACCACTCGTTGCCAACGCTGGTCGACCGCGACCTGGTGCTCTACGACTCGCGGGTGATCATCGAGTACCTGGACGAGCGGTTTCCGCATCCGCCGCTGATGCCGGTGGACCCGGTGTCGCGCGCCCAGTTCCGCCTTGCCCTGCACCGGGTCGAGCGCGACTGGTATGGCATAGCTACCCAGCTCGCCAAGGAGGGGCCGGACGGGCGCAATACGCCCAAGCTGCGCAGCGACCTGCGTGACCTGATCGTGCAGACCGCCGACTTCGTGCGCACGAAGCCCTACTTCATGAGCGACGAGCTGTCGCTGGTCGACGTGTCCATAGCACCCGTGCTGTGGCGCCTGCCGGCCTGGCAGATCGAGCTGCCGAAGGAAGCGCAGCCACTGATGCGTTACGCGAACCAGTTGTTCTCGCGCCCCGCGTTCCGCCTGTCCTTGTCGGACCAGGAAAGGGAGCTGCGGCTTGGCTGAACTGTCGCGCCGCCCGTACCTGCTACGGGCGATGCTCGACTGGATGGTCGACTGTGGCCATACGCCGCACCTGATCGTCGATGCGGCACCCGAGGGCGTGCGCGTGCCCAAGGCCTACGTGAAGGAAGGCCGCATAGTGCTGAACATCTCGCCCAATGCGACGCAGTCGCTGCAGATCGACGGCGAGGCCGTCAGCTTCAATGCACGCTTTGGCGGCGTCGCCCAGGTCATCCACGTGCCCATCGACGCGGTGCTGGGCATCTACGCGCGCGAGACCGGGCAGGGCATGGTGTTTTCGGCCGAGGGTGAAGCCGGGCCTGGTGAAGGTGCCCCGGATGCCGGCCCGCCTGCGCCGCCGTCAACGCCACCTGAAGGCGGCCCCCCGGGGGGCAGGCCGCGCGGCGGAAAGGGCGGCCGGCCTTCGCTCAAGGTCGTAAAGTAGCCGCTGCGATCGAGGGGGCAGCATGCATATGTCCGCATTCAGACGACTTTCAGGGGCGGCCTGCGCCGCAGTGCTTGCAGCGGTGTGCTGCGCACCGGTACTGGCGCAGAACGCGCCGGCAACACCGGACTTCTCCAGCGTGCAGGTTCGCGCCACGAATGTGGCCGGCAACCTGTATGCCCTGGAGGGGCAGGGTGGCACGGTCACCGTGCTCGCCGGGCCCGACGGCGCGCTGGTCATCGACTCGCAGTTCGCGCCGCTGACCGACAAGCTGGTGGCGGCGATCCGGGGCTTCACGCCCGCGCCGCTGCGCTTCCTCGTGAATACGCACGTACACGGCGACCACACGGGCGGCAATGCGAACTTCGCGAAGCTCGGCGCGACCATCATCGCGCACGACAATGTGCGCCAGCGGCTGCGGTTTCCGCCGCCAGGGCCGGATGGCAAGCCCGGCGCGCCGGCTGTGCCGGAAGCACTGCCTGTAATCACGTTCTCGGGGCCGACACGATTGCACCAGAACGGCCAGGACGTGTTCCTGTTGCCGGTGCCGCCAGGACATACGGATGGCGACGTGATGATCGCCTTCCCCGGCCTCGATGTGCTGGTGGTCGGCGACTTCTACCGGACTGTCGGCTATCCGGTCGCCGACCTTACCCGCGGTGGCAGCCTGCGCGGCATCGTCGATTCGCTGGGCATGGCCATCAGCCACGCCGGCCCGAAGACGCGCGTCGTGCCGGGCCATGGCCCGATCTCCGACCGCGCGGCGATGATCGCGACGCGCGACATGCTGGCCGCGATCTACGCGGACGTGCAGGCGCGCATGGCGCGCGGGATCACGGTCGAGGAATTGCTGGCATCGAAGCCGACCGCGGGCTGGGATGCGGCTGTACCGCAGGGAGCGCAGACTTCAGAGCGGTTGGTCCGCGCGCTGCATGCGGAGATCTCGGCAACGCCACGCTGAGGTCTGCGCCTCTCGCCTCACGGCCTTGTGCACGAGGCCAGGAGTCCGTGCGGGATACGTCGGCGTGTCGGGCGGTCGCGCTGTGTGCGCATCCCGCGCTTCAAACAGTGCGGCCATAAGCCGCAGCGGAACGTTGGGCGGCAAGCACAGGGCCGCAAACTCGCGCGGGCTGCGCACACAGCACACCCACCCGACGCTCAGGCGTTTTCCGGACCGGAACCTGGCACCGTGCTCGAGGGCGTGGACGTGATGAGGGGACTTCGCGCGCAAGTTTGCGGCCCCGTGCACTCCCGCAAACGTTCCACCGCCGTGTAAGGCCGCACTGTCCGCAGCGCGCGAAGTCCCCCCATCGCGGCCGCGCCCGTGCATTGCGCCCGACTCCCCGTTCCGGAATCCGCCTGAACCTCGCGCAACTGTGCGTGTCATGCGCTGAACGCGTGCCGTATCCATTCCACGTGATAGCCATCAGGTGTCGGCGCAAGGTCGAGCACGTCGAATCGCACGGGCAGTCGCGCCAGCTCCGGATGCGTAACGAGCAGGTGCCTCGCTGCCCGCAGCAGCCGTCGCTGCTTGCGGTGGTCGACGCTCGCGGCGCCACCGCCGTAGTCGCGCCGGCTGCGCAGGCGCACTTCGGCGATGACCAGTGTGAGCGCGGGTGCGCGTGTCTCGTCGCATGCGACGAGATCCAGCTCGCCCATGCGGCAGCGGTAGTTGCGCAGCAGGACGCGATGCGTCCGTCCTGACAGGTACTGTTCGGCCGCATCCTCGGCCTGT
The DNA here is from genome assembly GCA_963785055.1 of uncultured Pseudomonadota bacterium. Lineage (GTDB taxonomy): Bacteria > Pseudomonadota > Gammaproteobacteria > Steroidobacterales > Steroidobacteraceae > ZC4RG30. Next base: position 34,384 of record CAWATT010000004.1, on the reverse strand, counting down.
CGGCCGAGAAGCTGGCGGTCGATCACGGGGTGGTCGCGGTCCACCGCGCCCAGGGCGCGAGGCCTAAGGCCCGGGCGGGCGTGATCGGCTGGGCGATGCCGCCGCTGATCCTCGCCCATTCCAGTTCGCGCTGGACGCGACCATCGGCATCGATGGTGAGCTTGCCGGTAAGGCCCTGGACCGGCGCGACGGGATTGCGAACGCCAACGATCATCGCCAGCGCCGCGGCATCATGGCCGAAGGCAAACAGCCGCGACAGGCGCTGCCCGCGATCGGACCAGATCGGCTGCGTGGCGGCGCGACGTTCGGCAGCGGGGCCGCTGCTGTCGAGCACCCATGGCATCTCCGGAAAGCGGACGCCCTCAAGGTCGCGCGCGGCGAGCGGGTCGGGATCGAAGCTGTCGGAGGTCATGTACGAGGGCAGGTCGCCGGCGCCGAAGAACCGCAGCTGCGGCTGGATCTGCCGCATCGTCAGCGGTTGCTGCGCGGCAGTGAAGATCAGGTCGATGTCTTCGCGCCGCTGCGCCTCGAACTGCAGGTCGCCGCCAACCACCTGCTGCACCCGCCGGTAGCGTGCGCGACTGTCGTTGATCTTCAGGGCCTGCGTGATCACGTCGGTGAGTTCGCGAAGTGCCGGATCGAATTTCGCCTGCGTGACCACATCGCCGCCGGCGCGCGTGAACTCGTCATGGAAGGCCGCGCCAACGCGCGTGCCCCAGTCGCCGGTCTGCGCCATGACCAGCGCGCGACGCTGGCCTGCGGACCAGGCGGTCCGCGCGATCTGGCGGGCCTCGTCCTCCGGAGCGAGCGCGAACTGGTAGACGCCGCGCGGCGCACCCTGGTCACCCAGGCTGTTGAGCAGCAACAGCGGTGCGCCGCCGCCGTGCAGCTGCGCTGCACTGAGCACCTCGTCGCGCGTGAGCGGCCCGACCAGGATCGCCATGCCGTCGGTGCGCGCCTGCTGCAGGGCGCCGTCGACGCCGAGCGTGCCGGTGTCGTAGATGCGCACTTCCGGCCGCTGCAGTTCCGGCACGAAGTCCAGGCCCGCGATGAAGCCGTCGCGCACCAGCGTTGCTGCAAGGGACTGGCGGCCTGTCAACGGCAGCAGCAGTCCGATGGGACCGCTGGCCACGCGCTGCGTGGCGGAACCGGCAGGCTGGCCCGGCGCGGGCATCGTGATCTCGGCCATGGCCACCGTCGCGGCCGGGTGCGCGGGAAAGCGGCCCTGCCAGCTGCGCACGGCATTCGTGGCGCCCTGCGGATTGCGCGCGGCATCGGCCGCGATCTGCCCGACCTCGAGCCAGCCGCGCACCAGCGGTTCGCGGCTGGCGGCAGGATCAACGCGCAGCCCGCGTTCAATCGCGGCGCGCAGGTCGCTGAGCAGGTCGCGGCGCGCGATATTGCGCTCGGACTCGCTGGTCGCGACGCGGTCGCGCGCAAGGCCGGCCCGCACACCCTCCACCGGCTGTCCCGCGCGCAGCGCCATCTGCTGCTGCAAATGGAAGAGCTGCGAGGCCTGCGCCGGATCACGTGGCTCGGGAATCGCGCTGGCCTGGCGCCAGGCGTTGGCGTACTGGCCACGCGCGCCCTGCACCTGGATCTGCAGCAAGGATCGCTCGAATCGCTGTGCGGCGGTGAGCGTCTCGCCGGCGAGACCCAGTGCACGGCTGGCTTCATCCGGCTGTCCGGCGGTGAGCCAGGCCCGCGCGGCGCGCAATGCAAAATCCGGCCCCTGCGGCGGCGTATTCTGCGCGGCGAGCTGTTCGTAGATCTGGGCGGCGGCGGCTGGCTTGTTCTGCTGCAGCATCCTTTCGGCGCGATCGACGGAAGGGGGTCCTGCGGCGGGATCCGGTGCCGAGACGCAACCTGCCAGAAGCAACAACAGTGCCGGCAGAAAACCGGAACGTAGCCCGGCGGGTTGCATCGGTGTCACGGTGCGGGGCAAGCTCTGGCCCTTCCTTTGGTAGTCGGCGTGTCGATGACGCCCCGGAGAGTATAGTGCCTGCCGATCCGGGCCGGATTGATGTCGTCGCGACGCCGATAGGCAACGTGGGCGACCTGTCGCCGCGCGCGCGCGACGCGCTGGCCGGGGCGGACCTGATCGCCGCCGAAGACACCCGCCACACCGGAGCGCTGCTGAAGCAGTTCGGTATCGAGCGCCCCCTGGTCTCGCTCCATGAGCACAACGAGACCCGGCGCGCTGCCGAGCTCGTCGAACGGGCCGCGCGCGGCGAGCGCATCGCCCTGGTGAGCGACGCCGGGATGCCGCTGATCTCGGACCCCGGCTTCGGGCTCCTGCGCGCGGCCATCGATGCCGGCATTGCGGTGCAGGTGATTCCCGGGCCCTCGGCGTTGCTGGCGGCCCTGGCCCTTTCCGGCCTGCCAGCGGACCGGTTCTGCTTCGAGGGCTTCCTGCCCGCCCGGGCGGCAGCACGACGCGAACGCCTGCGCGAACTGTCGCACGAGCCACGCACGCTGGTTTTCTATGAATCGCCGCATCGCGTGATGGAAACCCTGCAGGACATGATCGAACCCTTCGGCGCGGACCGCCGGGCGGCGGTGGCGCGCGAACTGACGAAGCTGCACGAGACGGTATATCGCGGCACGCTCGACGCCCTGCTGCAAATCGGGCGCGAAGACACCAATTTCGCGCGCGGCGAGATCTCGCTCGTCGTTGCCGGCCATCCGGCTGGCGTCGAGGCTCCCGACGATGCATTCGCACGCCGCGTGCTCGGCGTGCTTTCGGGCGAACTGCCGCCCTCGCGCGCGGCCGCCGTGGTGGCGCAGCTCACCGGGCGGCGCAAGGCGGAGATCTATGCGCTGGTGCAGGAGAAGGGAGAGGACGCATGACTGCAAATGCAATTCGAATGGTCTCGTCCATGGCAACGCGCGAGGTGCTTGCCACGATGGCGGCGCAGTTCAAGGCTGAAACGGGCATCGAGGTCGTCACCGAGGCTGCCGGCGGCGTGGACGTTGCGCAGCGCGTTGCGCGCGGCGAACCCTTCGATGTCGTTGTGCTCGCGGGCAATGCGATCGACAAATTGCTGGCCGAGGGGCGCCTGCTCGCCGGCAGCCGCGTTGACATCGTGCGCTCCGGCGTCGCCATCGCCGTGCGCCGCGGGGCAGCGCGGCCGGACGTGTCGAGCGAGGCGGCTGTGCGGGGCGCGGTGTCGCGGGCGATCACCATCAGCTATTCCACGGGGCCGAGCGGCGTATATCTCGAGAAGCTTTTCGAGCGCTGGGGCCTGCTCGAGTCGTTGCGCAAGCGCATCGTCGTGCCGCCGCCCGGTGTGCCAGTGGGTACGCTGGTGGCAGACGGTCGCGCCGCGCTGGGATTCCAGCAGCTTTCCGAATTGCTGAACCTCGAGGGTGTCGATGTGCTCGGGCCATTGCCACCGGAGATCCAGACAATGACTGTGTTCGCCGGTGCCGTGACGAGTGCCTGCACGAACCCTGTCCAGGCGCGCGCGCTGCTGGATTTCATGGCGCGCCCCGCAACCGCCGCGCTGAAACAGCAGTACGGATTGGACGCCGCCGGCTGATCCGCTGCGCGGGCGCAACGAGGGGCTGCTATTGTGCGCGCGGGGAGTCGGCCGGGCAGTCGCTGCGTCAGGCCCGCAAGGGCACGACGGGGAGGAAAGTCCGGGCTCCAGTGGACAAGGCGCCAGGTAACCCCTGGGGGGCGCGAGCCCACGGAAAGTGCAACAGAGAGCAGACCGCCGAAGTACCCGGGCCGGAGAAATCCGGTTTGGGTGCTGGTAAGGGTGAAAGGGTGCGGTAAGAGCGCACCGCGTCGGTGGCAACACTCGACGGCACGGCAAACCCCGCCTGGAGCAAGACCAAATAGGGAAGTAGCTGGGGTCGCAAGGCCCTGGCAGCGTGGGTCCCGCGTGCTTCCGGGTAGGTCGCTGAAGGGCTGCGGTGACGTAGTCCGTAGAGGAATGACTGTCCTCGACAGAACCCGGCTTACAGGCCGACTCCCCTATACCTATCCCGCGCTTCGTGGAGGCGTGGCCGGTCCCCCCTTCCACCTATCCCCAGCATGGGGACAGGTGGCCGGCTCCCCCTTTACCTGTTTGAGCCCTTTTCTGAGCAAACAGGGCCAAGTTGCGGAATTGAAACAAGATATCTGCACAGAAATCCCCCACCAGACGGAGCGAACGTAAGTCTTTGTGACATAACGAGAATATTTGGGCGTCAGCGTTGACATAACGCCACTTCGGCTTCCTATAGTGGAGGCAAGTGGGTGAAAGTGGGGAGAAATGGGGAACACCCATTTTCCAGGGAATGTTCCGCGGCGCAACAAAGGTCACGATCGACGACAAGGGCAGGGTCGTGGTGCCCACGCCGGTACCGCGGCCTCCTGGTCGCGCGCGGCGACGGCCGGGTGGTGGTCACCGTCGACCGCGACCAGTGCCTGCTGATCTACCCGGTCCCCGAGTGGGAACAGATCGAGCAGCACCTGATGAGCCTGCCGAGCCTGCATGCGCAGTCCCGCCGCCTGCAGCGCCTGATGGTCGGCCACGCCACCGAAGTCGAAGTCGATGGCCACGGCCGCATTGCGCTGTCCCCCGAGCTGCGCGAGTTCGCGACGCTGGATCGCTCCGCGATGCTGATCGGGCAGGGCAAGCGCCTCGAACTGTGGGATGAGGCCCGCTGGACTGGCGCAGCGCGCCGAGTGGATGCGAACGAGCAGGAGTCGACCGAACTTGCCGACCGATCTCGATTCGCTGTCGCTTTAGATGCCACGCCCGCGGGGGACCGGGAGTTGGATGAGCACAAGCCGGTGCTTGTCGAGGAGGTCGTTGCAGCGCTCGCGCCCGCGGGGGGCTGCGGCCGGCGACACGCTGCTCGTCGATGCGACCTTCGGACGCGGCGGACACACTGCGCGCATCCTGCAGCGACTCGGCCCGGACGACCGGCTGCTCGCGATCGATCGTGACCCGCAGGCGATCGCCGCGGGGCGCGAGCGCTTCGCCGCCGAGCCGCGACTTCCGCCTGGTCCATGCGTCGTTCGGTGCGATCGAATCACTGGTCGAGGCACATCGCGAAGGACGTGCCTGTCGCGGGATTCTGTTCGACCTCGGCGTGTCTTCGCCGCAGCTCGACACGGCCGCCCGCGGCTTCAGCTTCCAGCAGGACGGTCCGCTCGACATGCGCATGGACCCGACGCATGGGCAAAGCGCCGCGCAATTCCTCGCACGCGCCCCGCTCGACGAGATCCGCGACGTGATCGGCCGTCTTGGGGAGGAACGGTTTGCCGGGCGCATCGCCCGCGCGATCGCGGAGTCCCGTGGCGAGGAGCCGATCACTACCACGCTGCAGCTCGCGGCGCATCGTCGCGCGCGCGGTGCGCACGCGCGAGCGCGGCAAGCATCCGGCCACGCGCACCTTCCAGGCGCTGCGCATGCACGTGAACGACGAGCTCGGCGAGCTGCGCCGCGGCCTCGTCGGTGCGGTGCGCGCGCTGCAGCCCGGCGGGCGGCTCGCGGTGATCAGCTTCCATTCGCTCGAGGACCGGCTGGTCAAGCAGTTCATCCGGCGCTGCGCGGAACCGGACCCGGCGTTCGCGCGGCTGCCGTACCCGCCGCCGCATGATCCGGCGCTGCGGCCCGTGGGGCGAAAGCAGCGCGCTGGCGAGGCGGAGCTGGCCGGCAACCCGCGCTCGCGTTCGGCGATCCTGCGCGTCGCCGAACGGCTCGCAGGCCCCGTGCCGGAGGCTGCATGAAGCCGGCCGGCGGCGTCATCTGGCTCGCGCTGGCAGTGCTGTGGCTGGCGACGCTGGGCTCGGCTGCCGGCGCGATCTACGCGAAGCACCGTTCGCGCGAGCTGTTCGTCGAGCTCGAGCGGCTGCACCGCCAGCGCGACAACCTCGAGATCGAATGGGGACAGCTGCAGCTCGAGCAGAGTGCCTGGTCCACGCACGCCTTCGTCGAGCGCGTCGCCACGACGCGCCTGAACATGTCCTCGCCGGACCCGGCACGCATCCAGGTGGTGGGGCCATGAAGCGCACGCCGCGCAGCGACGCTGCGGCGTTCCGCCTGCGGGTACTGTTCGCCTTCGCGTTCGTCGCACTGGGCGCGCGGCGCACTGCTCGCGCGCGCCGTGGACCTGCAGCTGGTGGATCACAACTTCCTCTCCGGCCAGGGTGACGCGCGCTTCTCGCGCGTAGTCGACGTCGCCGGCACACCGCGGCATGATCCTCGACCGCAACGACGAGCCGCTTGCCGTGAGCACGCCGGTGGACTCCGTCTGGGCGAACCCGCGCGAACTGGCGACGGTGCCGGACCAGTGGCCCGCGCTGGCAAAGCAGCTCAAGCGCAACCGTGCCGAGTTTGCGCGCCGCATCACCCGCAGCCAGGACCGGGAGTTCCTGTACCTGGCCCGCCACCTGCCGCCGCCCGAGGCGCAGGCGGTGCGCAAGCTCGGCGTTCCGGGCGTGAACCTGACGCGCGAGTACCGGCGCTATTACCCGGCGGGCGAGGTGGTCGGCCATGTGCTGGGTTTCACCAGCGTCGATGACGAAGGCCAGGAAGGCGCGGAACTGGCCTTCGACCACTGGCTTGCCGGCGAGGATGGCGCCAAGCGCGTGATCCAGGACCGGCTCGGCCGCAAGGTGCAGGACGTGGAGAACATCCGCACCGCACGCCCGGGGCGCGACCTGCACCTGAGCATCGACATGCGGATCCAGTACCTCGCCTACCGCGAACTGAAGGCCGCCATCCAGCAGAACCGTGCGCGCTCGGGTTCGATCGTCGTGCTCGACGTGGACACTGGCGAAGTCCTCGCGATGGTGAACCAGCCCACGTTCAACCCGAATGACCGTGACCAGATGAAGGCCTTCGCGTACCGCAACCGCGCGGCGACCGACATCCTCGAGCCGGGTTCGAGCATCAAGCCCTTCGTCGTCGCCGCGGCGCTTCAATCCGGGCGCTACGACGCGGGCAGCATCATCGACACGAGCCCGGGCATGGTGCGCGTGGGTTCCAAGGTGATCGAGGACGAGCATCCGCAGGGTGCGATCAGCCTCGGCCAGGTGCTTGCGCGCTCCTCGAACGTCGGCATGACGAAGATCGCGCTGTCGCTGCAGCCACAGGAAATCTGGTCGACGATGTCGAAGCTGGGCTTCGGGCAGGTGACCTCCAGCGGATTTCCGGGCGAATCGGCCGGCGTGTTCACGAACTATGCGAACTGGCGGCCGCCGGGCATTGCCTCGCTGTCCTATGGGTATGGCATCGCGGTGACGCCGCTGCAGCTGGTCCACGCCTACGCAACCATAGGTGCCGGCGGCATCGCGCGGCCCGTGTCGATGCTGCGCGTGGACGGCGTCGTGCCCGGCGAGCGCGTGCTGGATGAGCGCAGCGCGCGCACGCTGGTGGGACTGCTGGAAGCGGTTGTTGCCGCGGGCGGCACCGGTACCCGCGCCGGGATTCCCGGCTACCGCGTATCCGGCAAGACCGGCACGGCCTGGAAGGCGGGCGTCGGTGGCTACTCCGCGGATCCCCGCTACGTGGCCGTGTTCGGCGGCCTGGCGCCGGCATCGCGTCCGCGCCTTGCGGCCGTCGTCGTGATCGACGATCCGAGTGCGGGAAAGTATTACGCCGGCGACGTGGCCGCGCCGGTGTTCTCCTCGGTGGTGGGTGGAGCGCTGCGGCTGATGGGCGTGGAGCCCGATGCGGTCCGTCCCGCCAACGACAGGATGCCGGACGAACTGCCGCGGGTGGCGCTGCGATGAGTGCCGCGCGCACGCTGGGCTCGCTGCTCGCCGGCATCGCGCCGGTGGTGCGCGACCTGGAGCTCACCGACCTCACGCTCGACAGTCGGCAGGTGCGACCCGGTGGCGCATTCCTTGCGTGCCGCGGTGCGCGACATCACGGGCTGGATTTCGCTGCCGAGGTCGCGCAGCGTGGTGCCGCGGCCATCCTCTATGAGCCGGAGGTCGGCCGCGACTTGCCGGCAGCCGGGTTGGCGCTGGCCCAGTCGCAGATCGTGCTGACGCCGGTGCCCGGGCTGGCGGCGCGCGCCAGCGAGCTGGCCGGCCGCTTCTTCGACGAACCGTCCCGCGCACTCGACGTGATCGGCGTCACCGGCACCAACGGCAAGACGACGTGCGCGTGGCTGCTTGCCCAGGCGCTCGGGCATTGCGGCTTGCGCAGCGCCTACCTGGGCACGCTGGGAACGGCGGTGGGTGGAAAGCTGGAGCCCGGCGAACTGACAACGCCCGATGCGGTGACGGTGCAGCGCGAGCTGGCACGCTTCCGCGATGCCGGCGCCAGCTCGGCCGCGATTGAAGTATCCTCCCACGCGCTCGTGCAGCATCGGGTCGCGGCCGCTGCGCTTCGATGCGGCGCTGTTCACGAACCTGACGCGCGACCACCTCGACTTCCACGGCGACATGGAAAGCTACGGCGCGGCCAAGGCGCGCCTGTTCGACTTCACGGGCATCCGCCATCGCGTCTTCAATGTCGACGACGCGTTCGGCGCGCGGCTTGCCGCCAATCCGGCCTATGCCGGGCGCATCGCCTGCACGCGTCGCGAAGCCGGCAGCGTGGCGGGGGCAGGACCGCTGCTTCGCGCCCGCGAGCCTGCAGCTGGGCCGCAGCGGCATGCGCTTCGTGCTCGAATCGACCTTCGGCGTCGCGACGGTCGAAACGCCGCTGATCGGCGCGTTCAACGTGGACAACGTGCTCGCGACGCTGGCCGTGCTGCTCGCGCGCGGCATCGAATTGCCACGCGCAGTCGCGGCGCTCAGGACCCTGTCGCCCCCGGTCGGCCGCCTCGAGTGCTTCACCGCACCCGGCAACGCGCTCGTGGTCGTTGACTACGCGCACACACCCGACGCGCTGGCCAAGGCCCTGGACGTGGTGCGTGCACACTGCCGCGGCCGCCTGGTCTGCGTGTTCGGGTGTGGTGGAGACCGCGATGCGGGCAAGCGGGTCGAGATGGGCGCCGTCGCGGCGCGGCTCGCCGACCGCATCGTGCTGACGGATGACAACCCACGCAGCGAGGACCCCTCGCATATCGTGGCGCAGATCCTCGCAGGCGCCGGGCAGCATGAGGTCGAGGTGATCCACGACCGGGCCGCGGCGATCCTGCATGCGATCGCGCAGTCCGGCCCGGATGACGTGGTACTCGTGGCCGGCAAGGGCCACGAGAGTTTCCAGCAGGTGGGTGACGAGCGCCGCCCGTTCAGCGACCAGCGTGTCGTGCGCGAGGCCTTCGCCAGCGGGGTGCGCGCCTCATGAAGCGGCGCCTGAAGGATTTCGCCGCACTCTGCGGCGGGCGGCTCGAAGGCGAGGACCGCCCCTGGACCGGTATCTGCACCGACTCGCGGCAGCTCACGGCCGGCGAACTGTACCTGGCCCTGCGCGGTCCCCGCTTCGATGGCAACGTCTTCGTCGGTGCCGCCGCCGCCGCCGGTGCGGCCGGTGCGGTGGTCGATCGTCCGGTGGAAGGCGCAACGCTGCCGCTGATCCATGTGGAGGACGGCCAGCAGGCGCTTGCTCGCGCCGCCACCGCCTGGCGCGCGCGCTACACCGGCGTGGTCGTTGGTGTCGCGGGCAGCAATGGCAAGACGACGGTCAAGGAGATGATCGCCTCGATCCTCGCGCTGCGCGGACCTTGCCTGGCAACACGCGGCAACCTGAACAACCACATTGGCGTGCCGCTCACGCTGCTGCGGCTTGACGATGTGCACGTCAGTGCGGTGGTGGAGATCGGCGCGAACCACCCCGGCGAGGTCGCTGCGCTGGTCGAAGCTGTGCGTCCGCACGTTGGCCTGATCACCAATGCCGGCGCCGAGCACCTCGAGGGGTTCGGTGATCTCGATGGCGTCGCGCGCGCCGAGGGCGAGATGGTGGCGGGCCTTGCGCCGGGTGCCACCGCGGTGCTCAACGCCGACGATCCGTATTTCGACCTGTGGCGCGGCATGACCCGCGCGCGCGTCCTGAGCTTCGGCGTGGACCGCAAGGCCGATTACAGTGCCACCGGCATCACCGAGACGCTGCTGGACGAGGGCTTCCGCACCACGTTCACGCTGCGCACGCCGGTTGCCTCCACGGCGGTGCAGCTCAACCTTGGCGGGCGGCACAACCTGCGCAACGCGCTGTGCGCGGCCGCCGCCGCGCAGTCCGCCGGCGCGACGCTCGATGAAGTGGCCGCAGGACTGGCGGGAATGCAGCCGGTCGGCGGGCGCCTGAAGCCTGCACGCACGACGTCGGGCGCACGCCTGATCGATGACTCGTACAACGCCAATCCGTCCTCGATGCGGGCAGGCATAGAAGTCCTCACGAAACTGCCGGGCCGCCGCTGGCTGGTGATGGGCGACATGGGTGAGCTGGGAGGCGAGGCGCGCTCCAGCCACACCGAGATCGGCGGATTCGCGCGCGAGCACGGGGTGGAGCGCCTGTTCGCCACGGGGCCACTCAGCGTGCTCGCGGTGGAGTCCTTCGGCCAGGGTGCCAGCTGGTATCCGGACACCGAGTCGCTGGCACACGCGGTCGGCGACCAGCTGGCCGGAGACGTGGTGCTGCTCGTGAAGGGCTCGCGCTCGAACCGGCTTGAACGCGTGGTGGCCGCGCTGACCGGCGACGCAATGCTGGCCAACGGAGCGCACTGACGATGCTGTACTGGCTGGCGCAGGAACTGGCTCCCCACTACACGTTCTTCAACGTGTTCTCCTACCTGACGCTGCGCGGCATCCTCGCGGTGGCGACGGCACTGCTGCTGTCGCTGTGGATCGGCCCGACGATGATCCGCGCGCTGTCCCGATACCAGATCGGCCAGCAGGTGCGCGACGATGGTCCGCAGACGCACCTGAAGAAGGCCGGCACGCCGACGATGGGCGGAGCGCTGATCATCGTCTCCATCGGCATCGCGACGCTGCTGTGGGCCGACCTGCGCAATCGCCACGTCTGGATCGTGTTCGGCGTCACCGCCGCCTTCGGCCTGATCGGCTTCTACGACGACTACCTGAAACTGGTGGTCGGCAATTCAAAGGGCCTCGCGGCACGCTGGAAATATACGTGGCAATCGGTGGTCGGCCTCGGCGCGGCGTTCGTGCTGTATTTCACCGCGCAGACGCCTGCCGAGACAACGCTGTTCCTGCCGCTGGTGAAGGACTTTGCGCTGCCGCTGTCGGCGTTCGGCTTCATCACGCTGACCTACCTGATGATCGTCGGCATGAGCAATGCGGTGAACCTCACCGACGGGCTCGATGGCCTGGCAATCATGCCGGCCGCCATGGTTGCCGGCGCGCTTGGCGTATTCGCATGGGCAAGCGGCAACGCGATCTTCGCCAACTACCTGTCGATCCCGGCCGTTCCGGGTGCCGGCGAAGTGCTGATCTTCTGCGGCGCCATGGCCGGCGCGGGCCTCGGCTTCCTCTGGTTCAACACCTATCCCGCGCAGGTGTTCATGGGCGACATCGGTGCGCTGGCCCTCGGCGCGGCGATCGGCGTGATCTCGGTGATCGTGCGGCAGGAGATCGTCGTGCTGCTGATGGGCGGCATCTTCGTGCTGGAAACCGCTTCGGTGATCCTGCAGGTCGGGTCGTTCAAGTTGCGCGGCAAGCGCCTGTTCCGCATGGCGCCCATCCACCACCACTTCGAGCTGAAGGGCTGGGCCGAACCGAAGGTGATCGTGCGCTTCTGGATCATCAGCCTGCTGCTCGTGCTCGCGGGCCTCGCGACGCTGAAGGTGCGCTGATGGGTGCACCCAGGGCAGTCGTTGTCGGGTTGGGGACCACCGGAGTCTCGGTGATCCGTCACCTGCACGCGCGTGGCTGGCAGCTGGTGGCTACCGACTCGCGTGCTGAACCGCCGGGCCTGGCGAAGGCGCGGGAGATCGCGCCGGGATTGCGCGTGGCACTCGGCGGCCTGGACGAGGCACTGCTGGCCGACGTTGACTACGTGGTCGCCTCGCCGGGACTGTCGCTGCAGGATCCGTTCTTCGTCACGGCGCGCGGGCTCGGGCTGCCGGTGATCGGGGACATCGAGCTGTTTGCGCGCAGCGGCGCAAGGCCGGTCGCCGGCATCACCGGGACCAATGGCAAGAGCACCGTCACGACGCTGGTGGCGGAGATGGCCCGTGCCGGCGGGATCGACGCGCGCGCGGGCGGCAACCTGGGTCCGCCCGCGCTGGACCTCCTCGAAGGGAGCCGCTGCGGGCCTGTACGTGCTCGAGCTTTCCAGCTACCAGCTGGAGACCACCGGCTCGCTCGAGCTGGCCGCGGCCGTGGTGCTGAACGTCACGCCCGACCACCTCGATCGTTACGCCGACCTGGGCGGATACGCAAAGGCCAAGGCGAGCATCTACGCGCGCAGCGCGGTTGCGATCGTGAATCTCGACGACCCGGTGGTTGCGGCCATGCCGCGCCCGGGCCAGCGCCGCCTCGACTATTCGCTGCGGCCCGACAGCGGCGCGGACTACCACCTGATGGACAGTGACGGGCGCCGCTGGCTCGCCTGCCGCGGCGAGCCGTTGCTGGCCTGTGACGAGATGCATGTCGTCGGTGACCACAACATGGCCAATTCGCTGGCTGCGCTGGCGATAGGCGAGGCGCTGGGCCTCGCACGCGAGCCGATGCTCGGCGCGCTGCGTGCGTTTCGCGGCCTGGCGCACCGTGCCGAATGGGTTGCAGACATCGGCGGCGTGCGCTACGTGAACGATTCCAAGGGCACGAACGTGGGCGCGACGCTCGCGGCCGTGACCGGCCTCGCGGGGCCGCTGCTGCTGATCCTCGGCGGGGACGGGAAGAACCAGGATTTCTCGCCGCTGCGCGCCGCCTTCGCCGGCAAGGTGCGTCGCGCGGTGCTGATCGGTCGCGATGCATCGCGGATCGCGCAGGCGCTCAAGGGCGTCTGCGAGCTGGAGTCCTGCGACTCGCTCGAACTGGCGGTGAGCGCCGCCGCGCGCGCCGCACGGCCGGGCGACACCGTGCTGCTTTCGCCCGCCTGTGCGAGTCTCGACATGTTCCGCGACTATGCCCATCGCGGCCAGGTCTTCACCGCGGCAGTGCAGGGGCTGGCGGCATGAGCGGCGCCGCCGTGTCATTGCCGGGTGCCGCGACCCGCCATGGAATCGGCCTGCGCGTCGATCCGGTGCTGGTCGGGCTGGTGCTTTCCATCCTGCTGCTCGGGCTCGTGATGGTCACGTCGGCCTCGATCTCGATCGCCTCGCGCGATGGCGGCGATCCGTTCCACTACCTGGAGCGCCAGCTGCTGCTGGTTTTCGTCGGCCTGGCGCTCGCACTGCTGGTGTCTGCGGTGCCCACGAGCTGGCTGGACAGGTATTCGAGCGCGATGCTCGCCGTCGCGGCGCTGCTGCTCGTGATCGTGCTGATTCCGGGCATCGGTCATGTCGTCAACGGCAGCCGCCGCTGGATCCGCCTCGCCGGCTTCAACCTGCAGGCATCCGAAGTCGCGCGCGTACTGGTGCTGGTCTGGCTCGCCAGCTACGCCGTGAGGCGCGAGAAGGAACTGCGCAGCAGCTTTGGCGGCGTGGCCAAGCCGCTGGGCATGCTGGCGCTGATGTGCATGCTGTTGCTGCTCGAGCCGGACTTCGGGGCAGCCTCGGTGCTGTTCGCCACGGGCTTCGGGCTGCTGTTCCTCGCCGGCGCCCAGCTGCGCTGGGTGCTCGCCTTCGTGGTTGTCGCAGCCTCGGCGTTCGCGCTGCTCGCGGTCACCTCCAGCTACCGGCTGCGCCGCTTCACGACCTTCCTCGATCCCTGGGCCGATCCCTTCAACAGCGGCTTCCAGCTGACGCAGTCGCTGATCGCCATCGGGCGCGGCCAGTGGTTCGGCGTCGGCCTGGGCGAGAGCGTGCAGAAGCTGTTCTACCTGCCCGAGGCGCACACCGACTTCCTGTTCGCGGTGCTTGCCGAGGAGCTCGGACTGGCTGGCGTCCTGCTGACGCTGGCGCTGTTCCTCGCGCTCGTGTGGCGCGTCTTCTTCATTGCGAGGCTCGCAAGCAACGCCGGGCTCAAGTTCCAGGCCTACCTGGCCGCATCCTTCGGGCTGTGGCTCGGCATCCAGGCCATGATCAACATCGGCGTGAACATGGGCGCGCTGCCCACCAAGGGCCTGACGCTGCCGCTGATGAGCTACGGCCGCAGCAGCATGCTGGCCACGCTCGCCTGGCTCGGCATCGTGCTGCGTGTCTACCACGAGGCCACCGGCGCGGTCCGCGGCGCGGCCAGCCCGCAGCGGCGGCGTGTCGCCGGGGAAGAAGAATGAGCAGCACGGTGCTGGTCATGGCGGGCGGTACGGGTGGGCACGTGTTCCCGGCATTGGCCCTCGCGCGACTGCTGCGCGAGCGCGCGCTTCATGTCGTCTGGCTCGGCACACGCCGTGGCCTGGAGGCGCGCGTCGTGCCCGCCGACGGTTTTGCCGATGGAGTGGCTCAGCGTCGGCGGCATTCGTGGCAAGGGGTTCGCTGACCAAGCTCATGGGCCCGTTCACGCTGGCGCGCGCGCTGTGGCAGTCGCTGGCCGTGTTGCGCCGGCATCGCCCGGCCGTGGTGGTTGGACTCGGCGGCTTCGTCTCCGGACCTGGCGGCATCGCCGCATGGCTGAGTGGCCGGCCGCTCGTGATCCACGAACAGAACGCCATCGCCGGCTACACCAACCGCATCCTGGCGCGTTTCGCGAAGGTCGTGCTCGCCGGCTTTCCCGGCGCGTTTCCCGCCAGCGTGCAGGCGCGGGTGATCGGCAATCCGGTGCGTGAGGACATCGCGCGCCTGGTGGCGCCAGCGCAGCGCTTCGCGGGTCGCGAAGGCCCTGTCCGCGTGCTCGTGGTCGGTGGCAGCCTCGGCGCAGCGCGACTCAACGCGGTCGTTCCGCAGGCACTCGCGTTGCTGGCAAGGGAACCGGGCGCGCCGCGCTTCGAGGTGCGGCACCAGGCAGGGGAGAAGCACGCGCAGGCCGCGGGCGAAGCCTACACGGCTGCCGGCGTCGAGGCACACGTGACGCCCTTCATCGCCGACATGTGCGAAGCGCTGGCCTGGGCGGACCTCGCTGTCTGCCGCGCCGGAGCCCTGACCATTGCCGAACTCGCTGCGGCCGGCCTTGGCGCGATCCTCGTGCCCTATCCGCATGCGGTCGACGACCACCAGACGCACAACGCGCAACTGCTGGTGGATGCCGGAGCGGCGCGTCGCGTCGCCGATGCGGCGCTGACGCCGGAAGCGCTGGCCGCACAGCTGCGCGAGCTGTGCGCGGACCGTGCGCGCCTGCTGGCGATGGCCGAGGCCGCGCGGCGCGAGGCGCGCCCGCAGGCCGCCCAGGACCTGCTGCACTACAGCCTGGTGGCAGGAGGTCTTTCGTGAGCCGCCGCCTCACCGACGGCATGCGCCGCATACACCGCATCCACTTCGTCGGCATCGGTGGCAGCGGCATGGGCGGCATCGCCGAGGTGCTGCTGAACCTGGGCTATGAAGTGCAGGGCTCGGACATCAAGGCCAACCCGGTCACGCAGCGCCTCGCCCAGCTCGGCGCGCGCATCCTGCTCGGCCACGACGCCGGCAACGTGGCCGGCAGCGATGTCGTCGTCGTCTCCACGGCCATCCGTCCCGAGAATCCCGAGGTTGCCGCCGCACTCGAGCAGCGCATCCCGGTGGTGCCGCGCGCCGAGATGCTCGGCGAACTCATGCGCTTCCGCTATGCGATTGCCGTGGCCGGCACGCACGGCAAGACGACGACCACGAGCCTCGTGGCCAGCGTGCTGGCCGAGGGGGGGGAGGACCCGACCTTCGTCATAGGCGGTCGCCTGAAGAGCGCCGGCAGCAATGCGCGCCTCGGCGCGGGCCGCTATCTCGTGGCCGAGGCCGACGAGTCGGACGCCTCGTTCCTGCACCTGCAACCGATGGTCGCCATCGTCACGAACATCGACAACGACCACCTCGGCACGCACGGCGGCGACTTCCAGAAGCTGCGCCAGAGTTTCATCGAGTTCCTGCACAACCTGCCGTTCTGGGGGTTGGCCATCCTGTGCGTCGACGATGCCGAGGTGCGTGCGCTGCTGCCGCAGGTGGCCCGCCCGATCGTCACCTATGGACTTTCTCCCGAGGCGGACGTGCGCGCCGTCGACGTGGTCCGCCAGCAGGGCCGCACGTCGTTTCGCGTGCTGCGCAAGGGCCACGAACCGCTCGCTGTCACCGTGAACCTGCCGGGCATGCACAACGTGCTGAACTCGCTGGCAGCCATCGCGGTGGCAACCGACATCGCCATCGCGGACGAGTCGATCGGCGCTGCGCTGTCGGCCTTCCAGGGCATCGATCGTCGCCTGCAGCAGGTCGGCGAGCTGCGCCTGCCGGACGGCGAGGTCACGATCATCGATGACTACGGGCACCACCCGACCGAGATCGCCGCCACCCTCGACGCACTTCGCCAGGCCTACGAGGGCCGCCGCATCGTGCTGGTGTTCCAGCCACATCGCTACTCGCGAACGCGCGACCTGCTCGACGACTTCGCGCGCGTGCTCACGACGGCCGATGCGCTGCTGGTCACCGATGTCTACGCGGCCGGCGAAGCGCCGATTGAAGGCGCCGATGGCCGCGCGATCTGCCGAGCGGTGCGCTCGCGCGGCAAGGTCGAGCCGGTTTTCGTGCCGCACGTCGAGGAGATCGCCAATGAGCTGGCCGCCGTGGTCCGGCCCGGTGACGTGATCGCCATGATGGGCGCCGGCACCATCAGCGCCGCGGCGCACGAACTTGCGCCGACGCTGCAGCGCCTGCTGGCGGCGCGGGTGGAGCAGGCATGAGCTTCACCGTGCCGCAGCAGTTCGCTTCCCGCGTGCGTCATGGCGAACCGCTGTCACGCCACACCTCCTGGCACGTCGGGGGACCAGCCGACACGCTGTTCACGCCACGCGACCGCGCGGACCTGGTGGACTTCCTGCGCATCCTGCCCGCCGACACGCCGCTGCTGTGGCTGGGCCTCGGCAGCAACCTGCTGGTGCGCGATGGGGGCGTGCGCGGCGTCGTGATCGCCACGCGCGAGGCGCTCACCACGCTGGAACGACGCAGCACGCAGGAGGTTTATGCCGAAGCCGGCGTGCCCTGCGCGAAGCTCGCCCGCCAGTGCGCACGCTGGAACATCGGACCGGCGGAGTTCTTCAGCGGCATCCCCGGCACCCTCGGTGGGGCGCTGGCCATGAACGCGGGCGCCTTCGGTGGCCAGACCTGGGACCAGGTCAAGGAAGTCGAGACGGTCGACCGCCACGGCGAGGTGCGGTTGCGCGCCGCCGGCGAGTACCGCGCCGCGTATCGCCATGTCGAGGCGCCGGCCAATGACGAGTGGTTCCTCGCCGCCACGCTGCGCTTCGACGGCCCCTCCTCGGAAGAGGCCACGCGTGCGCTGCTCGAGAAGCGCCGCCAGACGCAGCCCATCGGCGAATGGAGCTGCGGGTCGGTGTTCACGAATCCTCCGGGTGACCACGCCGCGCGCCTGATCGAGGCGACTGGCCTGAAAGGCCTTCGGGTCGGCGGCGCCGTGGTGTCCACGAAGCACGCGAATTTCATCCTGAACGACGGCGCGGCGACGGCCCGCGATATCGAGGAACTGGTTGGCGTGGTGCAGCGCGAAGTCGAGCGTGCACAGGGCCTGCGCCTCGTGCCCGAGTTCCGGATTGCAGGAGAGGCAGCCTGATGCGATTGGCATACGACCCCACGCAGATGCGGCGGATTTCTGATCCGAAGGACTTTGGTCGCGTCGCAGTGCTGTATGGCGGCTCCTCGGCCGAGCGCGAGGTGAGCCTGAAGAGCGGCGCGGCGGTCCTCGATGCATTGAAGCGCCGCGGCGTGGACGCGCACGGCTTCGATCCGCGCGATACCGCACTCGGCGAGCTGACGGTTCGGGGCTACGCGCGCGTGTGGAATGCGCTGCACGGACCGGGCGGCGAGGACGGCACTGTGCAGGGCGCGCTCGAGGTGCTCGGCGTTCCCTACACGGGCAGCGGCGTGCTCGGTTCCGCGCTCGGCATGGACAAGCTGCGCACCAAGCGGCTCGCGGCGGCTGTGGGCGTGCAGTCGGCGGAATCCGTCGTGCTGCGCAACGCCGCCGATTGCGAGCTGGCACTGGAGCGGCTCGGTTTGCCGCTGATCGTGAAGCCGGCCACGCAGGGTTCGAGCGTCGGCATGAGCAAGGTCACCCACGCCGGGGAAATGGCAGCTGCCTGGCAGGCCGCCGCTGCCGTGGACGACGTCGTGTTCGCTGAAGCCTGGATCACCGGTGCCGAATACACCGTCGCGGTGCTGCACCGGCGAGTGCTGCCGGCGATCCGCATCGAGACGCCGAAGACCTTCTACGACTACGAGGCCAAGTACCTTCGCAATGACACGAAGTATCACTGCCCCGCAGGCCTGTCCGCGCCGGCCGAGGCGCACATGGCCTCGCTGGCACTGGCTGCCTTCGATGCGGTCGGGGCGTCGGGCTGGGGTCGCGTGGATTTCATGGCCGATCCCACGGGCCGGCCGCTGATGCTGGAACTCAACACCGTGCCCGGCATGACCGACCACAGCCTCGTGCCGATGGCCGCGCGTGCCGCCGGCATCGACTTCGAGGAGCTGTGCTGGCAGGTGCTGGAGACCAGCATGGCGAGGCGGCCGTTGCCCGCAGGCGGGCCGACATGAAACCCGGCAGCGGCAATCGTCGGTCCAGGCAGCAGGCCAGCCCTGCCAAGGCCAGGCGCTTCGCGTTGCCGAAGATCAACTGGCGGCGCTGGTTGCCGGCGATCGCGCTGGCCGGTGCGCTGCTTGCCACGGGCGTGGCCCTGCGCTTCGTGCTCGACCAGCCGCTGCGGCGCATCGCGGTGGAGGGGCGCTTCCAGCGTGTCTCGCCGCTGGACGTCGAGAAGGCCGTGCGTGGCGCCGTGGGCCAGTCCGGCCTTGTCGCGGTGGACCTGGAGGCGGTGAGCCGCGCGGTGCGCGCGATCCCGTGGGTCGATGGCGCCAGCGTCGCGCGGAGCTGGCCGAACGGGCTGACCGTTTATGTCGAGGAGCAGCACCCGGTGGCGCGCTGGGGCGAGACCGGGCTGGTGAACCTGCGCGGCGAACTGTTCGTCAACGACGCGCGCCACATCCCCGCCGAGCTTCCCGAACTGGTGGGGCCGCCCGGCGCGCAGGCCGTGATGACCGAGAGATTCCTGAAAACGCAGGGGAGACTGGTGCAAGCAGACCTGAGGATGTCGCAGCTGCGGCTCGACGAGCGCGGCGCGTGGGAGATGTCGCTCGACAACGGCGTGGCGCTGCGCCTCGGCCGCTCGAAGATGGACGAGAGATTCGAGCGATTCATGGATGCCGCGGCACGCGTGGTGACGGCCCGCGCCGCTGAAATCGCCTATGTCGACCTGCGCTATGCGAACGGCTTTGCCATCGGCTGGCGCGGCGCGCGCAAGGAGGCCAACAGTGGCTAAGCGCAGCGACCGCCCGTTGATCGTCGGCCTGGACATCGGCACTTCCAAGGTCGTGGCCCTGGTTGGCGAGATCGGCATGGACGGCGCCATCGAGGTTGTTGGCCTCGGCTCGCATCCGTCACGCGGCCTGAAGAAGGGCGTGGTGGTGAACATCGAATCCACGGTGCAGTCGATCCAGCGCGCCATCGAGGAGGCCGAGCTGATGGCCGGCTGCGAGATCCACTCGGTGTACACCGGCATCGCCGGCAGCCATGTGCGCAGCCTGAACTCGCACGGCGTAGTCGCGATCCGCGATCGCGAGGTCAACGACACGGACGTCGCGCACGTGATCGACGCCGCCAAGGCCGTGGCGATTCCGGCGGACCAGAAGATCCTGCATGTGCTGCCGCAGGAATTCATCATCGATGGCCAGGAAGGCATCCGCGACCCCATCGGCATGTCGGGCGTGCGCCTCGAGGCCCGCGTGCACATCGTCACCGGCGCCGAAAGCGCGGCGCAGAACATCGTCAAGTGCGTGCAGCGCTGCGGCCTGACGGTCGAGGACGTCGTGCTCGAGCAGCTGGCTTCCAGCTACGCGGTGCTCACCGACGACGAGAAGGAGCTCGGCGTGTGCCTGGTCGACATCGGCGGCGGCACCACCGACCTGGCGGTGTTCTTCGGCGGCGCCATCCGCCACACCGCGGTGATCCCGATTGCCGGCGACCAGGTCACCAACGACATCGCGGTGTCGATGCGCACGCCGACGCAGTACGCCGAGGACATCAAGGTGCGCTTCGCCTGCGCGCTCTCGCAGCTGGCCAATCCCGACGAGAGCATCGAGGTGCCCAGCGTCGGTGACCGGCCCGCGCGCCGCCTGGCCCGGCAGACGCTGGCCGAGGTGGTCGAGCCGCGCTACGAGGAGCTGTTCGGCCTGATCCGCGACGAGCTGCGCCGCAGCGGCTTCGAGGAAGTCATCGCCGCCGGCATCGTGCTGACCGGCGGCAGCGCCAAGATGGAAGGCGCTATCGACCTGGCCGAGGAGATCTTCCACATGCCGGTGCGCCTCGGGCTGCCGCAGCACGTGAAGGGGATGGCCGAGGTGGTCCAGAACCCGATTTATTCGACCGGCGTGGGGCTGCTGCTCTACGCGCGCGAGAACTCGCAGGGCGCGTCACGGGGGCGTGCCATGCCGGTGAGTGTCCAGGGCGTGTGGGAACGCATGCATTCCTGGTTCAGAGGCAATTTCTAGTGTTTGGGGTAGCGCCCTTATGGGCGTGGTTCAAGGGAAGTTTCTAGATTCTTTTCTTCAATGTGAGGAGCTGACAGCCATGTTCGAAGTAATGGATGCCTACAGCCAGAATGCTGTAATCAAGGTGATCGGGGTCGGGGGCGGCGGCGGCAATGCCGTGGCGCATATGGTGGCGAGTGGAATCGACGGTGTCGATTTCGCCTGCCTCAACACGGACGCGCAGGCGCTGAAACACTCGCGCGTGAAGAACGGCGTGCAGATCGGCAGCGACATCACCAAGGGCCTTGGCGCCGGCGCCAACCCGGAAGTGGGCCGCGCCGCGGCGCTGGAAGACCGTGAACGCCTCGTCGGCCTCATCGACGGCGCCGACATGCTGTTCATCACCGCCGGCATGGGCGGCGGAACCGGCACGGGCGCCGCGCCGGTGATCGCGCAGATCGCCAAGGAACTGGGCATCCTCACCGTCGCGGTGGTGACCCGGCCCTTCGAGATGGAAGGCACCAAGCGCTCGCGCGCCGCGGATGCCGGCATCGCCGAGCTGTCGAAGTACGTCGACTCGCTGATCACCATCCCCAACCAGAAGCTGCTGACCGTGCTCGGCGCACAGACCACGCTGCTGGATGCGTTCAAGGCCGCCAACGAAGTGCTGCAGGGCGCGGTGCAGGGCATCGCCGACCTGATCACCCGCCCGGGCCTGATCAATGTCGACTTCGCCGACGTGCGCACCGTGATGGCCGAGACCGGCATGGCGATGATGGGCAGTGGCAGCGCCCGCGGCGAAGGCCGCGCGCGCCTGGCTGCCGAGGCCGCGGTGTCCTCGCCGCTGCTGGAACACATCGACCTTGCCGATGCGCACGGCATCCTGGTGAACGTGACCGCCGGCATGGACCTCTCGATCGGCGAGTTCCAGGAAGTGGGCACGATCGTGAAGGAGTTCGCCTCGGATGACGCGACGGTGGTCGTCGGCACCGTGATCGATCCCGAACTCACCGACGAGATGCGCGTGACCGTGGTGGCCACGGGCCTCAACCGCACGGCGCAGCAGAGTCGCAAGGGCAACGGGTACCGAGACTACGGACTGGACGGTCGCGAGGCCGCGAGAGCCGCGACGCGCGTGACAGCCGTGACGCCCGCGACGCCCGCGACAGCCGCGAGTCGGCTTCGCAGCGTGACGCGAACATGCGTGTCGTGCGGCGCCCTGCACCCGCGCAGAACGACTACGCCGCGCTCGACAAGCCCGCGGTGCAGCGGTATGCGCGCGCAGTCGGTGATGGCGTCGGTGCCGCCCAGGTCGACGAGGAAGTGCTGGATATCCCGGCTTTCCTGCGTCGGCAAGCTGACTGACAGCCGTCTCCCCCGATGTGGTACGGTAGCCGTCCTCACCGGCTGCCGTAGCCACAGTTTCCGCATCATGGTCGGGCAACGCACCCTCAAGAACGTGATTCGCGCCACCGGCGTGGGCCTGCACACCGGAACGAAGATCCACATGACCCTGCGTCCGGCCGCGCCGGATACGGGCATCGTCTTCCGCCGCACGGACATGCCCGGCTCGCCCGACATTCCGGCTTTCGCCGAGAACGTGGGCGAGACCGCGTCTTGGCACGACGCTGGTGCAGGGCGAGGCCAGGGTCTCCACCGTCGAGCACCTGCTGTCGGCATTCGCCGGCCTCGGCATCGACAACGCCATCATCGAAGTGGACGCGCCGGAAGTGCCGATCATGGACGGCAGCGCCGGCCCGTTCGTGTTCCTGCTCCAGTCCGCGGGCATCGCCGAGCAGGACTCGCCAAAGCGCTTCGTGCGGGTACGCCGCACGGTCGAGGTCCGCGACGGCGACAAGTGGGCGCGCTTTGATCCCTACGATGGTTTCCGCGTGAACTTCGAGATCGAGTTCGACCACCCGATCTTCAAGCGCCATTCGCAGAAGGCCACGATGGACTTCTCGACCACCTCCTATCTCAAGGAGGTCAGCCGCGCGCGCACTTTTGGCTTCATGCGCGACCTTGAAACCATGCGCAAGCACAACCTCGCGCTGGGCGGCAATCTCGACAACGCCATCGTGCTCGATGATTCGAAAATCATGAACGAGGACGGCCTGCGTTCGGAAGACGAGTTCGTGAAGCACAAGATCCTCGATGCCATCGGGGACCTTTACCTGCTGGGCCACAGCCTCATCGGCGAATTCACCGGCTTCAAGTCCGGCCACGACCTCAACAACAGGCTGCTGCGCGCGTTGCTCGCCGACCGCAGTGCCTGGGAAGAGCTGACCTTCGAACGGCCCGAGCAGGCGCCCATCGCCTATGTCGAGCCGCGGTCGCTGAGCGAGGCCTCTGGCGCCTGACGTCGCCGGCGCCTAGCGGCGGTAGCCGCCGGCCGGCATGACCCGGGCGAGAACCCGGGCGCCGGGTGCCAGTTCGGGCAGGGGGGAACCGCGGCCACCTCAATATGTTCCATGAGCCACAGCCGCAGCCTCGCGCCCCAGGCCGCCGATTCGGTGTAGATAATGAGCATGCCGTCCCGCACCCGCACTTCGCGCAGGTGCGGCGCGAGCTCCGCCGGCAGCAGGTTGCGGATCCGGTCCACCGGATCGGCCTCCGGGGCCTTTTCCGGACGCGTTATGTGAGCCAGCAGGTCGGCCGCAGACCGGGGTGACCCGGAATTGCGGAATCCCTGCTTGTGCGTGGGGGGGTTCTTCGGCATATTCCCCCCAAGTTTGCGGCGTCAGGACGGAATGAACCTCATATTTTTCTCCCGGCGGCAGGGCGAAGCCCGCCACCTGCACCTGACCCATCCAATGACGATGGGCGCCTTTACCGTGGTGGGTCTGGCAGTGCTCGGTTTGGCTTTCGGGCTGGGCGTGAGAATGGGGCAGAGCGGCATTACCACGCGTTCGCAGGCAGCCGAAGTGGCCCGCCTGCGCCTGAATGTGCAGGACCGAATCGATGCCATGGCCATCCGCGTTGGCGAGATCAACGCCCAGGTGATCCGCATCGAGGCGCTCGGCAAGCGCTTGACGCAGATGGCAAATATCTCCAGCGGCGAGCTGAATTTCGACCTGCCTCCCGCCGTCGGTGGCCCTGACGACGCGGTGAGCTTCGATTCCGGCCCCGCAGCCCAGTTGCCCGACCTTTCGAAGATGCTCGACGCGGTCGAGCAGAAGCTCCAGACCCGAGATTCACAGCTGCTGGCACTGGAGAACGTGATCCTCTCGCGCAGCCTGAACCAGGCGATCCGCCCGGATGGCCGGCCGGTGGTCGAGGGCTACATCTCCTCTTACTACGGCGAGCGCCAGGACCCGTTCAACGGGCATGAGGCGATGCACAAGGGCGTGGATTTCGCCGGCACGATGGGCTCCCAGGTCGTTTCGGTGGCCGCGGGCGTCGTGACCCGCGCCGAGGGCCAGGCTGGCTATGGCAACCTGGTCGAGATCAACCACGGCAATGGCTTCGTGACGCGCTACGGGCACAACCAGAAGGTGCTCGTCGGGGTTGGCGATACGGTTGTGCGCGGCCAGTCCATCGCCCTGATGGGCTCCACGGGCCGCTCCACCGGTCCGCACGTGCACTTCGAAGTGCTGCGCAACGGCCGGCACGTGAACCCGATTTCCTTCGTCGACCCCTGATCGACGCTTCGGGCCCGTTCCCGGGCCCTTGAAACCACCTTTTTCGGACCCACCACCCCACCCGGGGTCCCCGACCGTCCCGCTGCATGGCGGACGTCCCGGACTATCGTAAAATAACCGGTTACCGCCCGACTCTTCCGACCCTGAAGGACCCCGCACCGTGCTCCAGCTCCTGACCCGCGTCTTTGGCAGCCGCAACGACCGGATCGTCCGGAGCTACAGCAACCTGGTGGCGGAGGCCAATTCGCACGAGGCGGCGATGCAGGCGCTCGGCGACGCCGAGCTGGGTGCAAAGACTGCCGAATTCCGCGCCCGCCTCGCAGCGGGAACTCCGCTCGACCAGCTAGCCCCGGAAGCCTTCGCCGTGGTCCGCGAGGCCGCGCGCCGAACGCTGAAGATGCGCCACTTCGACGTGCAGCTCATCGGCGGCATGACGCTGCACCAGGGAAAGATCGCCGAGATGCGCACCGGCGAGGGCAAGACGCTGATGTCCACGCTGCCGGCGTACCTCAACGCGCTGGCGGGGCAGGGCGTGCACGTGGTCACGGTGAACGAGTACCTGGCCTCGCGCGATGCCGAGTGGATGGGCCCGATCTACCGCTTCCTCGGCCTGACGGTGGGCGTGATCCGCAACAGCCAGGACTCCGGCGAGAAGCGCACGGCCTATGCCTGCGACATCACCTACGGCACGAACAACGAGTTCGGCTTCGACTACCTGCGCGACAACCTGGCCTACCGCCTCGAAGATCGCGTTCAGCGCAGCCTCGCGTTCGCCATCGTCGACGAGGTGGACTCGATCCTCATCGACGAGGCGCGCACCCCGCTGATCATCTCGGGTCCGGCTGAAGAGAGCACCGAGCTCTACATCGCGATCAACAAGCTGGTGCCGCAGCTGAAGCGCCAGATGGCAGAGGACGGCCCCGGCGATTTCTCGGTGGACGAGAAATCCAAGCAGGTGCACGTCACCGAGGAAGGCCACGAGCACGTCGAGCAGCTCATGCTCGAGCACGGGCTGCTGCGCGAGGGCGAGAGCCTGTACGACACCGCCAACATCCGGCTGATGCACCACCTCAACGCGGCGCTGCGCGCGCATTCGCTGTACCGGCGCGACGTGGAATACATCGTGCGCAACGGCGAGGTGATCATCGTCGATGAATTCACCGGCCGCACGATGCCGGGCCGCCGCTGGTCCGACGGCCTGCACCAGGCCGTGGAGTCCAAGGAAGGCGTGCGCGTGCGCGAGGAGAACCAGACGGTCGCCTCGATCACGTTCCAGAACTTCTTCCGCCTCTACAAGAAGCTCTCGGGCATGACCGGCACGGCCGACACCGAGGCGCCGGAGTTCCTGCAGATCTACGGGCTCGAGGTCGTGGTGATCCCGACCCACAAGCCGATGATCCGCAAGGACATGCCCGACCTCGTCTACCTGACGCAGGAAGACAAGTTCACGGCGATCATCGAGGACATCCAGGACTGCGCCGCGCGCAAGCAGCCGGTGCTGGTGGGCACGACCTCGATCGAGGCCTCCGAGCACCTGTCCGGCCTGCTGAAGAAGCAGGACATCGCGCACCAGGTGCTCAACGCCAAGCAGCACGAGCGCGAGGCGCATGTCATCGCGCAGGCCGGCCAGCCGGGCACGGTGACGATCGCGACGAACATGGCCGGCCGCGGCACCGACATCCAGCTCGGTGGCAACTTCGAAGCCGAAGTTGCGGATCTGGTCGCCGCGGGCGAGGAGGTCGATGAGGCGCGGCGCGCCACCCTGCGCGCCGCCTGGCAGCAGCGCCACGACGCCGTGCTGACCGCGGGCGGCCTGCACATCGTCGGCACCGAGCGGCACGAGTCGCGCCGCATCGACAACCAGCTGCGCGGCCGCTCGGGCCGCCAGGGCGACCCGGGTTCGAGCCGCTTCTATCTTTCGATGGAAGACACGCTCATGCGTATCTTCGGCGACCCGAACCGCACCAAGCGCCTGCTGACGCTCGCCGGCATGAAGCAGGGCGAGGTGATCGAGTCGGGCATGCTGACGCGGCAGATCGAGAAGGCGCAGCGCAAGGTCGAGGCGCACAACTTCGACATCCGCAAGCAGCTGCTGATGTTCGACGACGTGGCCAACGACCAGCGCAAGGTGGTCTACCAGCAGCGCACCGAGATCCTCGGCACCACCGACCTGGAAGGCGCGGTGCACGGCATGCGCGAGGATGCCGTCAGTGCGCTGATCGACCAGTTCGTGCCGCGCCAGGCTGCACCCGCGGACTGGGACCTGCCGGCGCTGACCGAGGCGATGATGCGGGACTTCAACACCCCGATCGATCCGAAGTCCTGGATCGCGGCGGAACCCGAGCTCGACGAGGCGACCTTCCGCGCGCGCTGCGGCGAGGCGGTTCTGGCGCAGTACGAGGCCAAGCGGGCGCGCATCGGTGCGCCGCTGATGCGCCAGGTCGAGCGCGACATCCTGCTGCGCACGCTCGACCAGCACTGGCGCGAGCACCTCGCTGCGATGGACTACCTGCGACAGGGTATCCACCTGCGCGGCTATGCACAGAAGGACTATCGTTACGAGTTCAAGCGCGAGGCCTTCGGCCTGTTCTCCGCGATGCTCGATCGCGTGAAGCACGACACCGCGTCGATGCTCTCCAAGGTGGAGATCCGCTCGCAGGAGGAGATTGACCGCGAGGAGGCCGAGCAGCGCGAGCGCCTGATGCGCGCACTGCAGGCGCAGCACGCCGAGGCGCAGTCGGCGCTGGCTATCGGTGCGAGCGAACAGGTCGCCGAGGACGGCGAGGCGATTGCGGGTGCAGCCTCGTCTCCCGGGCAGCGTCCGTTGGCGGCGCCGTTTGTCCGCGACCAGCGCAAGGTCGGTCGCAACGAGCCCTGTCCGTGCGGTTCCGGCAAGAAGTTCAAGCAGTGCCACGGGGCGCTGGCGGAATAGGAACCAGGCTCCGGGTCGTTGCAGCGGCGCTGCGCGATCCGGTGATTCCCGGCCGCGTGCTGATCGCGCAGCGGCCGGCGGGCAAGTGGCAGGCGGGCCGCTGGGAATTCCCGGGCGGCAAGGTGGAGGCGGGCGAGAGCGAGCGCGAGGCCATTGGCCGCGAGCTCGAGGAAGAGCTCGGCGTCCGCGTCCTGGATGCCCGGCTGCTCGGAGTCTTCGAGCACGACTACGCCGACCGTTCGGTGGCGATCGCACTCTGGTTTGTCACCGACTTCCAGGGCGACCCGCAGGGTCGCGACGGCCAGGCGCTGCGCTGGGTCGCGGGCCCTGAGCTGGCCGCCTGCGACCTGCTCGAGGCGGACCTGCCCATGCTGCCGCGGCTTCGCGAGGCCATCGCCGGCGCGGTAGACTTGCAGGGATGAGCAACGAACAACCGCAAATGCCCGAGATCCGCCTCGACACGACCAGCCTCTACCAGGAAGAGGTGTTCACGGATCGTATCGCCGGCACCATCCGCCGCCTGTCGCCGGTCACGATCCATGGCGCGCCCGATCCCGCCAGGCCCGTCCTCTACAGCGGCCAGACGCAGCTGCTGACGCCCGGTGGCGTGTTGCCACTGGGCTTCGAGATCGAGGCCGGCTCGCTGGCCGAGGCCATCGAGCGCTTCCCGCAGGCCGTGCAGGTCGCGCTGGAGCAGGCGATCGAAGAGGCCCGCGAGATGCGCCGCGAGGCCAGTTCCCGCATCGTCGTGCCGGAGGCCGGCGGTGGACTCGGTGGGCTGGGCGGAGCCGGCGGGGGCCGGATCAAGCTCTAGCCACGCGCAACAAGGGCGGGGGGATCATGTCGAAACTGCCTCGCGGCTCGCTGGCCGCGCTGACCTGCCTGCTTGCCGCGCCACTGTCGCTGTCGCAGGGCGTTACCCATGCGCGCCTGGCCAACGCGGAGCATGAATCCGGCCAGTGGCTGTCCCCGGGCCGCACGTGGGACGAACAGCGCTACAGCCCGCTGACGCAGATCACGCCGGGCAATGTCGGGCAGCTGGGCCTTGCCTGGTATGCCGATCTCGACACCAACCGCGGACAGGAGTCCTCGCCGCTGGTGATCGACGGCAGGCTCTACGTGACCAGCGCGTGGAGCAAGGTCTTCGCGTTCGATGCGGCCACCGGCAAGCCGCTGTGGAAATTCGATCCGCAGGTGCCGCCCGAATGGGGCGCGCGTGGCTGCTGCGACGTGGTGAACCGTGGCCTTGCGGCCTGGGGCGGCAACCTCTACCTCGGCGCTTACGACGGCCGCCTCATCGCCATCGATGCCGGCACCGGCAAGCAGGTCTGGTCCGTCGACACCATCGACCGCGCCAAACCCTACTCCAGCACCGGCGCACCGCGCATTGCCAACGGCAAGGTGTTCATCGGCAACGCGGGCTCCGAACTCGGCGTGCGAGGCTACCTGTCCGCCTACGACGCGAAGGACGGCAGGTTGTTGTGGCGCTTCTACACGGTGCCCGGCGATCCGGCGAAGCCGTATGAATCCCCGATCCTGCGCGAGGCGGCGAAGACCTGGACGGGCGACCTGCTGTGGCGCCTCGGCGGCGGTGGCACGGTGTGGGACGGCATTGCCTACGATCCCGGCACGAACCTCGTCTACTTCGGCACCGGCAACGGCACGCCCTGGGTCGCCGAGACGCGCTCGCCCGGCGGCGGCGACAACCTGTTCCTCACCTCGATCGTCGCGGTGAACGCGGACACGGGTGACTATGCGTGGCACTACCAGACCGTTCCGGCCGAAACCTGGGACTACGACGCGACCAGCCCGCTCGCTCTGGCTGACCTCGACATCGACGGCGGCAAGCGGCGCGTCGTGATGCAGGTGTCGAAGAACGGCTTCTTCTACGCACTCGATGCCGCCACGGGCAAGCTGCTTCGCGCAGATCCCTACGTGAAGACCACCTGGGCGTCGCATGTGGACATGGCCACGGGTCGCCCCGTGGAGATCCCCGAGGCGCGCTTCGGCAAGACCGGCAAGGCCGCGATCGTGCAGCCGGGCGGGCAGGGCGCGCACAGCTGGCACCCGATGACGTTCAGCCGGCGCACCAACCTCGTCTACACGCCCATTGTCGAGACGAGCACGGCCTTCGCGCCCGACCCCAATTACCAGGTGCGCGAAGGCGGCGCGAACGCGGGCACCGGCCGCGCGCCGCCGACCATCTACGAGGACGCGCACTCCGACGCCCCGCGCCAGTCGCGTGCCTTCCTGATCGCCTGGGATCCGGTGGCCAGTCGCGAAGTGTGGCGTTCGGAGAATCGCGGCACCATCGCTTCGGGCACGCTCTCCACGGCGGGCGGCCTCGTGTTCCAGGGTGCCCAGAAGGGCGAGTTCTCCGCCTTCCGCGACAGCGACGGCGCGAAACTCTGGACCACCGATCCGCAAACCGGCGTCGTTGCCGCGCCGGTCAGCTATGAAGTCGGCGGTGTGCAGTACATCGCGCAGCTCGCAGGCTATGGCTCGCGCGACTACTACACGTCCAACAACTCACGCCTGCTCGTCTACAGGCTCGGCGGCACCGCGCAGTTGCCGCCCAAGGCGCCGCTGCCTCCGCCGCGCCCGATCAATCCGCCGCCCGCCTTCGGCGATGCGGCGCAACTGGCGCGTGGCGCGGAGCTCTACCAGGCGTGGTGCGTCATGTGCCACGACACGCAGTTCGGCAACCGCGGCCTGTTCCCGGACCTGCGCGCCTCGCCGATGATCGGCACGCGGGACGCCTTCCGCGCTGTCGTGATCGATGGCGCACTGCAGCCGCGCGGGATGATCTCGTTCCGCGAGCGTTTCGGCGCAGAGGATGCCGAGACGATCCGCGCCTACATCACGCAGCGCGCGCACGACGCGCTGAAGGCACAGTCAGCGGGGCGATGAGCGTCCACGTACGGACAATGCAGTTCGTGATCCCGGGGATAGGGCAGCACGTTGACAGCCCGGACCGTGCTGCCGACCGTGCGGTCCACCAGCTCGCTGAAGGGAGCGAACGTCACGATCAGGGCCACGTCGAATCGGGAGGCGATTTCGAGCAGCGTGTTGAGCGAGTGATTGCCATATCGTCCATTCTCGAGTCGCGAAATCACTGATTGCGGCTTGCCCAGTTCCTCTGCCAACCCGGCCTGGCTCAGGCCGCTTGACCTTCGCATGGCGTGAATCTGGGCCGCGAGACCGGACTCGATACGCTGGCGAACGAAGGCATCCCGCTCAGCCTTGTCGGCAAGATGAGCTGTGATCTGCCTTCGTTGGGTAATGGCGAGCCATTGTTCAGGGCGCAACATTCTTCTGGCACTCTCGCTGAAACAAGGGTGGTTGGTCCTGAGCCGGGACCGCAGTTCATGAGCCGGGACTTCCCGGTTATCGCAAATTTGCGATATTCGTGATTCTGCTGCCGTGCGCGGCTCTCCCCATCAGGTCTGTGAGCAGGCGGATGTTGCTTCAACAGGTCTGGCTGCCGCGAGCGGGATTCCTGGGCAGTCTTGCCAGATTCCGGAGTTGCAGACGGGCTCAGCTGCCCGTTTCGGCCAGCTGCGGGTCCTGCCCCCAGAGCCGGAAGCTGCCGCTGTCGAGCATGTCGAAGGTCTCGGTCTGCATGAACCGCAGGGTCTCGGAAGCCGGTGCGGGCCTGGCGAACAGGAAGCCCTGCGCCTTCTGGCAGCCCATGCTGCGCAGGATCTCCAGCTGCTGCCAGCCCTCGATGCCCTCGGCCACGACCTGGATGTTGAGGCTGCGCGCCATCGCGATGATCGCGCTCACGATGGCGTGGTCCGACAGGTCGGTGACGATGTCGCGCACGAAACTGCGGTCGATCTTGATCCAGTCCACGCGCCAGCGCTTCAGGTAGGACAGCGACGAATAGCCGGTGCCGAAGTCGTCGATGGCGATCTTCACGCCCAGTTCGCGCAGCTTCGCGATGGCATCCTCGCGGAACTCGCCGGTGCGCTTCTCGAACAGCGAGCCTTCGGTGAGCTCCAGCTGCAGCAGTCGCGGGCTCGATGCGGTTCTGGGTCATCGCCCGCTGGATGATCTCGCGCAGGTCCGAGCGCTCCAGCTGCACCGCCGAGACGTTCACGCTGACCGGCACGAGGTTCGCGCCCTGCTCGCGCCACTTCGCCAGGTCATGCGCGGACGCGATCGAGCACGAAATGCCCGATGGGCATGATCAGGCCGGTTTCCTCGGCCACGTCGATGAACTGGTCCGGGCGACAGCCAGCCCTGCGAGGGATGCCGCCAGCGCAGCAGCGCCTCCAGGCCGCAGACGCGCTGCGTGTGGATGTCGATGATCGGCTGGTAGTGCACGTCGAGCTGGTTCAGCTTGATGGCCGCGCGCAGGCTCGCCTCGATGGCCACGCGCCGCTTCAGCGTGCGGTCCAGCTGCGGGTTGAACACCTGGAAGTGTGTTCCGGCCGCTGTCCTTGGCCTGGTACATCGCGGTGTCGGAGTGCTTCAGCAGTTCGCCCATCGACTCGCCGTCGCGCGGGAACATGCTGACGCCGATGCTCACCGTGGCCACCAGCGCGCGTCCGTCGATCATGACGGGTGCGCCGAGCACTTCGTTGACTCGCGTGGCGGTGGTTTGAACCTGCGTCTATCCCGGTGACCGTGATCGAGCACGACGACGAACTCGTCGCCGCCCATCCGCACCACGACGTCGGTCGGGCCGCACCGCCGCGCGCACGCGCTTGGCGATCTCCTGCAGCAGCTTGTCGCCGACCTCGTGGCCGCGCGAGTCGTTGATGTGCTTGAAGCGGTCGAGGTCGAGGAACAGCACCGCGAGCATCTGGCCGGCTTCCTTGGCCCGCGTCGATGGCCTCCGGCAGGTGGGCCTGCAGGAACATGCGGTTCGGCAGGCCGGTGAGGTGATCGTGATTCGCGAGCTTGTCGAGGCGCTCCTGGTTCGCGAGCAGCTGTGTCTGGGCGCGTTTGCGCTCGGACAGGTCGCGCATCAGGAACGAGACGAGGTAGCGGCCATGCGACAGCACCGGCACGTTGCTCACATCGACTTCCAGCACGCGGCCGTCCTTGCCGACCTGCTGCAGCTCGTGGCCGCGACCCGGCACGATGTGCTGCAGCAGCATGGCCACCGTGTCGGCATCGCCGCGCGGCCCGCGCAGCACCGATTTCAACGGCAGCGCACGCAGCTCCCCGATTTCGTAACCCAGCTGTTCCAGCGCGGCCGGATTGGCGTCGACGACCTGGCCGCTGGCACTGTCGGCGACGATGACGCTGTCCTGGGCCTGCTGGAAGATGGCCTGGTAGCGCGAGGTGAGCGCCTGCCGCTCATCCTCGTGCCGCTGCTGGCGACGCGCCAGCAGCGCGGCCGCGGTGGCGAGCACGACAAGCAGTGAGGCAAAGGCCAGCGTCCTGTTCTCGACAGTGCGACGCGACGGGGCATCCTGCACCAGTGCAATCAGGCTGTTGTGATACCAGAGCAGCGCGATGGCCAGCAGCAACAGGCTGAACACGCCGAGGAACAGCAGTGGATGCAGTCGCAGCCACTCGAGTGGAGTGGTCGCCTTGCTCTCGGATTTCGCGGGTGGTACTGACACCGTGGGACGCGAACCTTCTGTAACCCAGGGATGTGAACCCGTTCACATCCCTGTCAACGGTCACTCCCAGTCTGCACAAAGGCTTGGGTCGCGCGGCTGGACGCCGCGCACAGTTTCGCGTACCCAGGGCGCTGCGCGAGGCTAGAGCAGCGCGAAATACCGGATCTTGTTGCCGTCCCGCTGGCGCTGGCCGATGCCGACGAAGATGTGCCGCATCAGCCAGTCGTGCGGCCCCTTTTCGGTCTCGAAGCTGGGGCTGGCGCGCAGGTAGAACTCCTCGAAGTGCACCTCCGGCCCGTCGCGGAACATCCAGTCCTGCATGCGCTTGATGGTGTCGGGCTTGTGGCCCCAGAGGAAGCCGCGGTTGTACATGAGGATCTTCGTGCCGTCGTCGGCCTCGAGCATGTAGCGCGCGTCGGTGGAAATCACGTCGTCGGGCCGGAACAGCGCCCCAGTCGCCGCCGGACAGCGGCATCACCTTGCCGTTGAGGTAGGGGCCCTTGACCACGCCGGAGTCGACGTACACGAAACCCCGGCCCGCGCCGCTGGGCATGGCGGTGATGGAGTCGTGGCGCGCGAAATTCAGCGTGATCTCGAACACGAACTCCATTTTCGGCTCGGTCTTCGACGAGCTGCCGTGGAACGGGGTGATGCTGCGTTCGGCCATGGGAACTCCGTCTATTTGAGTGTGCGGTCGAAGAAGGACTTGATCTGGTGGAACGCGTGGGGACCGGCGTCCTGGTGGCGGACCAGGCCGTGCTTGCCGCCCGGGTAGGTCATCAGGTCGAAGGGCAGGTTGCCCTGCTGCAGCGCCTGCATCACGACGGTGCTGTGCGTGAACAGCACGTTGTCGTCCGCCATGCCGTGGATCAGCAGCAGCGGACGGGAGAGCTTGCCGGTGTAGGTCAGCACGTCCGAGGCATCGTACCCCGCCGGGTTGGCCTGCGGCGTGGACATGTAGCGCTCGGTGTAGTGCGTGTCGTACAGGCGCCAGTCCGACACCGGCGCGCCGGCGACGCCCGCGGCAAAATGCCCCGGCGCGCGCAGCGTGCACATCAGTGCCATGTAGCCGCCATAGCTCCAGCCCATGATGCCGATGCGCTGCGGATCCACCTCGGGCAGGGTGCGCAGGAACTCCACGCCGGCCTTCTGGTCGTCCACCTCGACCGAACCGAGCCGCATGTGCAGCGCCGACTCGAAGCGCACGCCGCGATCGCCGGTGCCACGGTTGTCGAGCGAGAACACGATATAGCCGTCGCGCGCCAGCACCTGGTGGAAATTCTCCCAGGTGCCGCGCCCAGGCGTTCACGACGTTCTGCACGCCGGGCCCGCCGTACACATCGACGATCACCGGGTAGCGCCTGCCGGGCTCCAGCACCTTCGGGCGGGTGATCGAGTAATGCAGCAGCTGTCCGTCCGCGGCCTTCAGCGTGCCGAACTGCGTGGGTGCCTGGTCCGGCAGATAGGGTGCCCACGGATGCGTGTCATCCAGCGTGTTGGGAACCAGCGCCTGCAGCAGCCGGCCGTCCGCGCGGTGCAGCCGCAGCGTCGCCGGCGTCGTCACGTTCGAGAAGCTGTCGAGAAACACGCTGGCATCCTGCGACATGGTCACCGAG
>CAWATT010000003.1:0-322050 GCA_963785055.1 uncultured Pseudomonadota bacterium | reverse complement strand
ACCACTCTTGCCTGCCGTACGGGTCACCTTGATGGCAAGGGTACCGATCCCCTCATCGACAGCCGGACACGACCGGGATGCTGATGACACCGGGGCTCGGTGCATTGTCCGCTCGCAATCGATACACCGCGGGCGGGAACGGCCCGTCAGTCCACGTGTTGCCAATCACCAGCAGCGGTTCTCCCGAGGCCTGTATGGCCAGCCTGTCGAGGAACCGGAAGTGGTAGCTGCGTGTCACGCAGGTCACGCCACGCTGCCCAAAGCTCGCATCCAGCACGCCGGCGATGCTCACACGAGCGACCGCGAGACAGAAGAAACCATCTATGGCCCTCGCTTCTATGCCTGTCTGCAAGTACACCCAGGAGCCGTCCGGCGACAGCGCGATTTCGGGCGAGAACTCCTGCACGTCCGGCCGGGTGCTGGCAGCAGCGCTCAGGTTGAGCGTCACCATCCCGCTCCCGTTGCCGAAGCAGGCGCCATTCATCACGTCGCTCACGATCAGCGCCGTCCACCAGCGTGATGGTGCGGTCGCAGACCTCCGACAGCCGCGGATCGTGCGTCACCACCAGCACCGCGCAGCCGAACTCGCGGTTGAACCGGCGGAACAGCTCGAACACGTCGGCGGCGGTCTTCGTGTCGAGGTTGCCGGTGGGTTCATCGGCCAGCAGCAGCGCCGGCCGCGTGACCAGCGCGCGGGCGATGGCCACGCGCTGCTGCTGGCCGCCGGAGAGCTCCTCGGGCTTGCGGTCCAGCGAACTCCGCCAGGCCCACCTCGGCCAGCAGGCCGCGCGCCGCGTTCGAGGGTCTCGCGCGAGGGTCGGCCGTGCGCCACCATCAGCGGCATCATCACGTTCTCCAGCGCGGTGAAGGCCGGCATCAGGTGATGGAACTGGAACACGAAGCCGATCGCGCTGCGCGCGCAGCGCGGTGCGCGCGTCGTCGTCCATGCTCGCGCGTGGACTCGCCCAGCAGGTACAGCTCGCCGGCGGTCGGCGAGTCGAGCAGGCCGAGCAGGTTCAGCAGCGTGCTCTTGCCCGAGCCCGAAGGCCCGATCAGCGAGGCGAAATCGCTGCGCTGCCGAGCGTGAGGTCGAGGCCGTGCAGCACCTCCATCTCGGTGGGCTGGCCGACGTTGTAGGACTTGCGCAGGCCCGCCAGCCGCAGCACTTCCTGCGCCGTCTGCTCAGACATGACGGATCGCCACCACCGGATCGAGACGCGCCGCGCGGCGCGCGGGCACCGCGGCGGCCAGCGTGCCGGTGAGCGTGGCCAGCGCCATGGCCAGCGGCACCAGCAGTCGGCGCCACCGGGATGTAGAACAGCTTCGGCCCGAAGGTGTTGAACACCCACACCAGGCCATAGCCGGCGAAGCCGCGCCGAGCGCGAGCCGGCCAGGCCGAGCACCGCGCCCTGCACCAGGAACACCTTCAGCATCTGCTCGCGGCGTCGTGCCCATGGCGCGCAGGATGCCGATCTCGCGCGTGCGCTGCACCACGCTGATCGACAGCACGCTGGCGATGCCGAAGGCCACCGACACCGCCACGAAGAACGAGATCATCGCGGTGGACAGGCTCTGCGAGCGCAGCGCGTTCATCAGCTGCGCATTGGTCTCGCATCCAGCTCTCGGCCTTCAGTCCGGTGAGCGCGGCGATGCGCGCGGCGACCGCCTCGGCGGCGAAGATGTCGCTGCACGGTGACGTCGATGACGGTGACGCCGCCGGGCAGGTCCAGCAGCGACTGCGTCTGCTTCAGGTCCAGGTACACGTAGCGCTGGTCCAGCTCGCGCACGCCCAGCTCGAAGATGCCGGCGACGTTCAGCTGCGCCTCGCGACCCTGCGCCGGCGACCAGCCGGAACTTGTCGCCCACGCGCAGGCCCAGATCATCGGCCAGCAGGCGTGCCGATCACGGCATCGCCGGCGCCGACGCGCAGCGCGCCGGCGATGATGTCGTCGCCGATCGGGAATGATGCGCTGGTAGCGCGCCGGATCGATGCCCACCAGCGCCACCGACTCCACCGCATTGCCGCGCCGCGCGAATGCCGGGCCCGGACACCACCGGCGACACGGCCTTCACGCCGCGGCAGCGCGTCGAGCACGTCGCTGCACCTGCTGCCAGTTGTTGATCGAGCGCAGCCGCTGCGCGCGCCGCGTCTCGAGCACCAGCTGCGCGGTGCCGGCCGGCAGCGGCGCGAGGCGGTTGACCTCGTCCGGCGGCCTCGACCTTGATGTGCGCCTGCGTGCCCAGCGTGCGGTCGATGATGTTGCCCTGCAGGCCGTGTGATCAGCGCGGTGATGAACACGATCACCGACACGCCCACCGCGATGCCGACCAGGATCAGCGTGGTCTGCGCGCGGCCCTCGCGCAGGAACCGCAGTCGCGATGGTCGATTCGATCCACATGGCTGTCAGTCGAAGCTGACGGGCAGTTCGCGGCGCGTCGCGCCGGTCGCCAGCTCGCCGGGCAGCGGCTCGCGCGCCGACGCGCACGCGATCGCCTTCCGCAACACCGTCACGTCGGCGGCGCCGGCCAGCACCCATCGCCGGCTGCAAGGCCCGCGATCACCTCGGTCATGGCCAGGCCCGCGCAGGCCCAGCTGCACCGGCACGCGCGTCGCAGCCGGCCGTCGCGCACGGCGAGCACCGGCCGGCTGCTGCCATCCGGCTGCGCAGCAGTGCATCGTTGGGCACGACCAGCGCCGCGATCGCGGCGGCCGGTCTCGACGTTCACCGACACCGTCATGTCCTGGCGCAGGAAGTCCGGCACCGGATCGACCGCGAGCCGGATGGTCACCGTGCCGCGCTGCGCATCGACGCTGGGCGCGATGAAGTTGACCGTGGCCGGGAACGGCGCGATCCGGACAGGCGTCGGCGACGCATTGCGCGGCCTGGCCCGACTGCAGCACCGCGAGGTTCTTCTCGTCGACCGGCACCTCGATCTCGGTGTCGCCGCCGCGGGCGATCTCGAACAGCACGCGGCCGGGCTGCACCAGGTCGCCCGGCTCGACGTTGCGCGTCAGCACGGTGCCGGCGACTCCGGCGCGGATCACGGTCTTGGCCAGCTGCGCGCGCGCGGCCGGCAGTCGTTCGCGCAACTGCAGTTCCTCGCTGTGCCCGGGGCGCTCGCCTGGGCCGCCAGCCGTGCCCGGTCCGCGGCCGCGCGCGCGACCGTCTCGGCCTCCTCGGCCTGTTCCAGCCTTCGCGAGCAACCAGCTGCCGCGCGAACAGCGTCTCCGCGCCGCTGTCGCTCGCGACTTGCCTGTGCCAGCTGCGCCTCGGCCTGCCGCAAGGCTGCCTGCGGCTGCGGGCGGGTCGACGCCTGCAGCTGGCGCAGCGCGGCCTCGGCCTCGCGCACCCGTGCGCTCAGGTCATCGGCACGCAGCACCACCAGCACGTCGCCGGGCTTGACCGCATCGCCTTCCTTCACGCGTCGCTCGAGCACCGTGCCGGTGATCTCGCTGCCCACCTGCACGCGCGAGGTGCTGATCACGCGCCCGGTGGCGACCACGATCTGCACCAGCGGTCGCGACTCGATGCGGTACCCGGGCAGTTCGGGACCGAGCAGGCGCTGCACCAGGAACCAGGCGGCAATCGCCCCGGCGATCAGGATGACCAGCGCCCGGGGGCGCAACAGGGACTTCACTTTCGCGGAGGTTCGGCGATCGGCTGCGTGCCATCGGCCAGCCGGCCGACCTTGAGCGACTCCACCTGCGCCTTGGTTCCAGGAGGTGCCGCGTAGGCGCCGACCTCTCCCCGATCGGGCGCGAACGCCTTGCCCGTCACCGGGTTCGGATAGTGGAACGGAATGATGTAGTACGCCGGATAGGTGAGATAGACCGTCGAGGGCGGCAGATCGGGCGGCGGATCGAACTTGTCGGGCCAGGTGTTGTTCAGCGCGTTCTTCCCCCAGCCTTCCCAGTTCGTGTACATCGTGAACGGACCGGTGAGGCGGCTGATCTTCCAGACGCCGTTTTCCTTCCGGTACTCGTTCTCGTAGAGCGGCAGGCCCCAGCCGCCGATGCTCATCACGTAGGCGCGTGACCGGATCCAGCCCGTCTTGCCGTCGGCCGAGATGTCGGGGATCGACTGGAACTGCATGTGATTGGCCAGCGAGCCTTCCTTCGCGCCATCCTTGCCGAAGGCCGTCTGCATGTATTCCAGCACCCGCGGCTTGCCGAGTGAAGATGCCCTTGCCGCCGATCTCCAGCGTCGCGTCGTCGGAGAACAGCTCCGACAAGCTGCGTCCACTGGCTCTTGTCCACGAAGTAGCCATAGGTGCGCTGCAGGCGCTCGATCTGGTTCATGTCCTCCAGGCGCGTGATGCGCGCATCGAGCGCGTCCAGTTGCTGCGGCCGGCGACTGCGCGAAAGCGGCCGGCGTGGCGAACGGCCAACGTGAAACCGGCCGTGCGATACAGCAGTGATTCTGTGTTTCATGTTCATTGCCCCGTCACGCTGTCTGCGGCCTGCGGAAGATTCGTCAGCGGCTGCACCCGTCACCGGGTGCTTGTAGCTGAACGGCGGAATGTAGTTGCCCGGCATCGTGCGATAGACCCTGGTCGGTGGCTTGTCGGGCGGGAACAGGGCGCTGGGCCCCTTCATGGGCAACAGCGACCGCGCCCAGCCCCGGTCGTAGTCCGTGAATGCCGTCGGATAGAAATGCAGCTTCGCGATCTTCCAGACGCCGCCTTCCTTCACGTACTCGTTCTCGTAGATGCCCACGCCCCAGATGCCGTTCGCGCCGGGCTCCGAGAGCTGCACCATGCCCTGCCAGCGACCCGTGGCGGTCCGGCCATCCGGCGCGACGGTGATCACCGGCTGCAGCTGCATGTGGTTGTTCAGGTAGCCCTGCGCCAGCCCCTGCGGCCCGAACAGCAGCAGCGCGCGGCGGATGCGGTCCTGGCCGATGTAGACGCCGCTCTGTCCGTATTCGAAGCTGCCAGTCGCGCGCAAACAGGTCTGCCGTGTCTTCCCACAGGCCCTTGTCGAAGTAGATAGCCGAAGGTGGCCTGCAGGTTCTCGACCGCATCCTGGTCTTCGAGCCGCGCGACGCGCTCGCGATAGTCCGCGAGGCGGGCCTCGGATGGCGTCCTGCGCCAGGGCCGGCGCAGCAGCGAACAGCGAAATCGTGCCGGCGGCTGCAACGCCGCAGCACACCGCAGCACGTTGATTTGCGCGCGCATCAGCGGACTCCTTTCACCGGCTTGCCGGTGACCGGATTCGGCGCCTGGAACGGCGGCACCTGCGTGTCGGGAAACGGCTTGTAGGCCGCGGTCGGGCCGCGATCCGGCGGAAATGCCTTCGACGCCTCGCTCGGCACCAGCCCCTCGCCGGGCTTCAGGCGCGCCCAGCCCTTTTCGTACGGCGCCACGAAATTGACGTAGAGATGCAGGGACTCGATCTTCCAGACGCCACCTTCCTTCACATAGGTATTCTCGTAGATGCCATCGCGCCATTCGGCGTGCTTCTTGTACTGGCCCAGCATGCCGTGGTCGCGCCAGCGCGCCGTGGCGCTGCGGCCGTCGCGCGGCCATGAACACCGCCGGCTGCAGCGTCACCCACTCGTTGAGCTGGCCGTAGATCAGGCCTTCCTGGCCGCCATGCAGGCGCTGCAGGTATTCGCGGATCCGGGCCTTGCCGACATACACGCCGTCGATGCCGATCTCGATCGATGCCGTCATCGGCGAACAGGTCCGCCGCCTCGCCCCACAGGCCGCGGTCGACGTAGTAGCCGAAGGCGCGCTGCAGCTTCTTGACGGCGCGCGTGCCCTCGAGCTTCTCGACGCGGGCCGTCAGCGCATCGATCTCCGCGTCGACGCGCGCAGTCTGGGCGTGGGCGGCCTGCGCAAGCGCGATGGCAAGGCCGACCAGGATGATGCGTTTCATGGATTCCACGTAGCTCCTCACTGCGTCGCCCTGCGCTCGCGTATGAATTTCATCCACTCTTCCGATGTCGGCATGACCGGAAAGTCGACCCGACGCAGGATCTTCCACTGGCCGTCCTCGCGGATCAACTCGTCCTCATAGCGACCGGCAAGGGCGGGCGTCGGCTCGCCTTTGGGACCGCGCAACACAAGCAGGTGACGCGATCGCGCCGTTGCCCGATCGCCGTTCACATTGATCTCGGGATTCGAGGTCAGGTGATAGCTATCGCTGTTGACATAGCCGGGCGGCGGCGTGCCATACAGATCGACCAGCATCTTGTGGATGGCGGCACGTCCCTTGTGGACGGTCTTCCCGTTCACCCATTCCCCGTCCTTCGGCGAACAGCGCGGCGTAGCCGGAGTAGTCGCGCGCGTCCTGTGTTGCGGCATAGTCGACCAGCACGCGCCGGATGGCCAGCTCGTCCTCCACGCGCTGCAGTCGCTGCTCCAGCGTCAGGGCACTGGCCTGCGCGCTGCCGGTAGCCGGCGCCATGAGGGCCAGCACCATGACGGCCAGGCTGGCGTGACGTGCCTTCATCTCTTTTCACCCCCTGCTCTTTCTACCTGGTCGAAAGCGCCTCTTCGAGTACGGACGCATCGATGAACTTCGCCAGTTCCTCGCGACTTCGTGGAGCCCGATTGCCTGCCTTGGCGACCCAGACCTCTTCCACTTCGAGCACGTCCAGCATGTCCGGCACGATCTTCACCGGGAACTCCATCTCCGGCCAGCCCCAACCGATCTCCTCGACGCTGAAGCCGGTAACGCCCGACACATGCGGCCACTACGGTCTCGGGATCCGTCTTCAGCGCC
Source organism: uncultured Pseudomonadota bacterium (assembly GCA_963785055.1). Taxonomy (GTDB): domain Bacteria; phylum Pseudomonadota; class Gammaproteobacteria; order Steroidobacterales; family Steroidobacteraceae; genus ZC4RG30. The sequence continues at coordinate 315,320 of CAWATT010000003.1, read as the reverse complement.
TCGGTCGCCTCGGCGACGGCACGCACGAACGCCACGATCGAGCGGCGCTTTTCCGGATCCGCCAGGTCCGTGGCCCTGGCGTGAAGATTGAACACTTCGCGGTACACGCTGCGATCCTGCAGCACCACCGCGTCATCCCCAGCTGATGCACCGCGTCCTCGGGCTCCGGCTCCCAGATGGAGATGGCATCGACCTCGCCCGCGGGCCAGGGCATCCGACATCTGGTCCATGCCCGTCTGATCGCCCTGGGCCCGAGGGAGATTCACCAGCACGACATCTTCTTCGGTGAGCCCCGCGCTGCGCAGCATCGCCACCAGGAAGTAGTGGGCAGAAGTCATGCGCGGCACCATGACGCGCTTGCCCTTGAGGTCGGCCACCGACTGGATGCCCGCCGAGCGCCGCGCCACGAGGCGATAGTAGCTTTCAGTGACCGTCATGATGATGCGCAGATCGGGGTTCGTCACGGATTCCCGCAACAGCTGCGTTTCGGCGTTGGTTGCCAGGTCGGCTTCGCCGGAGGTGATCCGGGTAATGCCCCCTTCGCCCAACCGGGATCTGCTGCGGGTAGAAGCTGTTGGCGGCCACCAGCACCGGCGACAGCTCGATCCAGTAACTGCCCGAGACCCGGATGGGGGCCAGTGGCGCCTCCACTTTCGCGGTGGACGCGCAACCCTGCATCAGCAGGCCCGCAAGGGTGAAGAAGACGACCCGTTTCATGTCAAATGCCATTCTGACTCATCGCCGGGTGGCTCGCAGGGGCGTGGATTTCGGGTGCCGGGACGGCGTTCACGGCCGGTTCATGGGCGCATCGTGATACTGGCGACGTGAGGCTGTTCCTGCTTCCCTTGCTGTTCCTGTGGTGCGCCAGTGCGCAGGCCGAGGTCCGCGTATCGGAGGAATCCGCTCGTGCGGTGCTGCAGCGCGTGCTCGACCTGGTGAACGACGCCCGCGCCAGTGGCCACAGGTGCGGCCGCCGGCATTTCCCGCCAGTCGCATCGCTGAAGGTTTCAGAGCCACTCGGTCGCGCTGCACAACGACATGCGGAGGATATGGCGCGTCGTGGGTACTTCGATCATCGTGCCCCGGACGGAAGCACACCGGGGGATCGCGTGCGACGCGCCGGTTACAGCCCGCGCCTCACCGGGGAGAACATCGCGTTCGGTCCGGAATCCGCGGAGGAAGTGGTGCGCGGCTGGCTGGAAAGCACCGGCCACTGCGAGAACATCATGGATGCGCGATTTGCGCAGATCGGAATCGGCCTTGCAGAAGGATCCCGGCGCGGACACATCTACTGGGTGCAGAACTTCGGGTCAGCGGCCGACCACCTGCCGGGCGGATAACAGTTCCGGACGCTGGCCCGCCTCACCGGCATCGGCGCAGGTCGTCAGCAGCTGCGTGTAGTACGCCGTCGCCTTGGCACCATTGCCGGCGGCGGTCGCTGCACGCCCGGCACCTGCCAGCGCATGGAACCGGTTGGGCTCCTTCTTCAGAACGCCTTCGAAGGCTGCCAGGGCCTCTACCGGGCGACCGGCCTGCAGCAGTAGCTCCCCCATTGACTCCCTGGCAGGCAGGAACGGCCCCGGCGTGACGGCCGCCTTGTCGGTGTTGTCTTCCATTTCCGCCGCTGCGGCCAGCTGCGAAATCGCCTCGGCGCTGCGTCCCTGCGCGAATGCCTGCCAGGCCAGCGCCACACGCCGCTGGATGTCCACCTGTTCAGCCCAATAGGGGTCGGGGACTGCGGCAAGGATGTCGCGCAGTTCAGCAAGGCGCGCGATATCTGCGGTGGCTGCTGCGGGATTGCCGCTCCGTGAGGCCCCCACCGCGCGCGCGAAGCGGATTATGGCTTCAGTGGCTGGACTGCTGCCGGAATGGGGCACCAGGGCCGCCGCCGCTGGCCAGTCCCTTCGCTCGATGGCGTAGCGCGCGGGAATCGCTGAAACGGCGAACGAATTTATCAACGGTGTTCCAGGCGCCGAATTGGCGCTGATGCCAGCAGCGCGCGTGACCACCTCCTTCGCGGCGACGTCGTTCGCAGTCTGCAGATACGCATAGGCCAGGTAGTCCAGCGCATGCAGTTCGTCGCTCGACTCGCCATTCTCGCGGGAGGCATCCGCCGACCGGCGGTTGCTGGCTATGGACTCCTGCCAGTACCCGACGCGAGAGAACGTGTGCGAAGGCATGTGCAGCGCATGTGGCGCCGCAGGCGCAAGGTCCGCGTAACGGCGCGCAGCAGGCAATGCCCTGGACGCGAGCGTCGGAACGTCATAGGTGTGGATGATGTAGTGCGCAAGACCGGGGTGATCCGGGTACTTCGCGAACAGCGGCTCGAGGATGGCAGCGGCGCGCAACAGCTCCGCATGGCTCTTGTCCGTGGGAGGCGCAGTCTGGGTAATGGCCAGTGCGTGGAAGATGCTGAGCTCCTGGTCATCCGGCCAGGTTGCCGCCAGCTTTCCCATTGCGGACTCATAGGCCAGCATGCGTTCGCGCTGGCTGCCCGCATCGGCGCTTCGATACAGGTTGGCTACTGCCTCGATCAGTCCGCGTTCGCGCGGCGTGGGTGATCCCGTGCTGCGCGCCTTGGCCACCAGCGCCTGTCCGCCTTCGATGACACCCGGGGCTCGCACTCCGGCAAACGGGTTGCCCCATTGGCTCATCGCCAGGCCCCACCAGGCCATGGCGCAGGCAGGATCCCGTTCTGCGATGTCCGTGAACATCCGCCTGGCCTCCGGAAACCAGAAGGAGTGCAGCAGCGCGACGCCCTTGTTGAAGTCTCCTTGCACTTCATCGGCACAGGAGGTTTCGAAAACTATGTTGTCGCTGCCGATCTGCCCTGCAGGCATCGCGCCGTGGTTCTCATGCTGCGCAGGCGCTTGAATCGACCCCGTGGCTGCGAGAAGTGCCGTGAAGATCATGGGTCGCATCATGGGATCCCCCTTCCGTCGATCGCCGGCTCACTCGGTCTTGAACGCGATTCCGCCCGCATGCAGTTGCTCGTCGATGAAACCCGCCCACTGGTCCTTCGGCGTCCAGAGCCGCTTCACGTCGACCCAGGCCGTGGCAGGATCCTCCTTCATGTACACCGTTCGATAGAGGAAGGCCAGCGCCGACGCGCGCATGTTCATCTGGCAGTGCAGCAGCACCTTCTGGCCTTGCAGGCGGTTCAGCGCCGCTGCCGTGGCCTGAAGGTGTTTCGCCTCGGGCGCCTGCCAGGGAATCGGAATGTGCACGAACTCGATGCCCTGCGCCGCGAGGATCTCCGCCTGGTCCTTGACCGCGTCCGGGCGTATTACCCGGTGCAAGTGAAATCACCGCGGCATACCCCTCCGCCTTCAATCGCTGCAGCGATTCACGGGTGGGCTGGCCCGCAGTCACCAGCGTCGGGCTGATGACGACCACATTCGGGGCCACGATGCCGGCGATGGGTGCGGGAGGTTCGGCGGCCGGGGAACTCCCGGCGGAAAGTCGCGACGACCAGTGTCGCCGCGACCAAGGCGGGAAACGAGGACGTATGGTGCATGGAAAGCCCCGGAAAGTGGTATGGCTACGCGGATCGTACGTTCAAGTGACCCGCGCAACCAAGACCGCCCGCCTCAGCTATTGCCGAATACGATCTCCACCCGACGGTTCTGCTGCCTTCCCGAAGCGTCCGTGTTCGACGCGACCGGAAGGGACTCTCCGAGGCCGCGGGTCGTTACGCGTCGCGCATCAATGCCCTTCGCGGTAACGGCGGACCGGACCGCATCTGCCCGCTGCTGCGACAGGGCCAGGTTGTAGTCATCGCTACCCATGCTGTCCGTATGACCCTCGACCGAAATGGTCGCGTCAGGATACTTGTCCAGGAAGGATGTCAGCTGATCGATGACCCGCATGGCCCCGGGCTGCAAGGTCGCCTGGCCAGTTGCGAACAGCACGTCTCCCAGCGTCAGCACCATGCCGCGATCGGTCTGCTTTGCCTGGAGCGCTTCCAGCTCAGCCCGCATTCGGGCGGTGGCATCCGCGGCGTCCGAGGCCCGGTCATTTGCGGATGCGACCTGCTGTTTGGCCTTGTCAGCCTCAAGCTGGGCGGTACGCACATCCTTCTCGCGGGCATCGAGCAATACCTGGTTGCGAGCTGCCTCGCCCGCTTCCACCGCCTTGCGGGCCTTCATCTCTGCAACCTGTTCCTTGGCGATCTGGGCATTTTGCATCGCCAGCAGCGAGTCCTGCTGGATCTGCTCCCGCGACTCGCCAGTGCGCACAGCCTCGTCCGCGCGCAGCAGGGCCTCGTTGGCTTGCTTGAGGCGGATGCCGGCGGCTTCCTGGGCCAGGGGCTCGGAAGTCACTTGTCGGACTTCTGCGCGCGCCGCCTCGAGTTCCGGATAAGTCTTCGGTGCCGAGGCACAGCCGGCGGCAATGGCCAGCGAAACGGCAAGCGCGATCGCGGCAGGCAGTTGTTGCTTGTTCATCATCATTCTCCCGTTCCGGCTGTTGACTGGGGCCGCTCGCGCGCGCTTTCAGTTCGCAGCGCCTCGGTGCTGGCGCGCACCTCTTCCGCAGCCTTGTTGGCCTCGGCCGTGCGACCCTTGGCGGTGGCCATCTCGGCCTCCAGCTCTGCCTGCTGGGCAAGGTAAAGGGCTTGCGTCTGCTCTCCCTTGTCCTCGGCGATCTTTGCATCGTTCAGTTTCTTCTTGGACGAATCCAGCGCGGCGGGGTCGTAGCGGCGGGCGCCCGCCTGGTCGGCCTGGCTGATGCTGTTCTCGGCGCGAGCGATTGCTTCCGTCGAGCGCAGGTCCTGGGTCGCACATGCGCCCAGCAGCAGGCAAGTGCCTGAGGCGAGAAGAAGTTGAAGTTTCATGACTGTCCCTTGTGCGTCGTGTGGAGCACGCATTGGAGCAGTTGCATGGCGAGCGCATCAGCAGGCACTGGCTGCAGTTGGCCGTGCCGCCGTCCTGAAAACCGGTGGGAGGCGTCCTACAGGTGATACCGGCCAGTGCCGCGACTGATCAGGACGTCGGTTGGCAGCAGCTCGCCCGGGGCGATTTCCGACAGTCCTGCAATACGCTCATAGACCGGCGCGAAATCCACCTGCGCCAGGTCCAGCAGCTCTTCGAGATCGCGGATGACGAAATAGGTCTCCTGGAACGCATCGATGCGGTACAGCGTCCGCATGACACGGTCCAGGTTGAAGCGAATGCGGTTCGGGGATGGATCGTCGATGGCAAATACGCTCTCGGATGATGATGACGCGATGCCGGAGCCGTAGATCCGCAACCCGTCGGCCTGCTGGACGAGCCCGAACTCGACCGTGTACCAGTAGACGCGCGCCAGCTGGGCCAGGTTGCCAAGACGCTGCGCTCGCAGTCCACCCTGCCCATAGGCCTGGATATAGTCGGCGATCACGGGATGCATCAGCATCGGCACGTGGCCGAAGACGTCGTGAAAGACGTCCGGCTCTTCCAGGTATTCCAATTCGTCGGCGCCACGAATGAAATTGCCGGCCGGGAAGCGGCGATTCGCAAGGTGCTCGAAAAACACCTCGTCGGGCACCAACCCGGGTACCGCAACCACCTCCCAGCCGGTTGCTTTCATCAAGGCGTCGCTCAGTCGACGAAAGTCTGGAATCCGGTCGGCGCCGATGGGCAGAGACCGCATACCGGCGATGAATTCGCTGCAGGCGCGACCCCGCAACACTTCCAGTTGCCGTTCGAAAAGCACCTTCCAGACGGCGTGCTGGGCCGTCGTGTAGTGGTCCCATCCCTGGTCGATTGTCCAGTCTGCGCGCTCGGGCTTTTCGAATGTGCTGGTCACGGCTAGGAGCAGGTCCTGGGCGACCGTTCTCAGCTTCCCACCGCGAACAGCATCGCGTTGTTGATGGCGTAGATCACGCCATCCGGGCCAAGCGCCGTGGGCGTGTAGGATTCGCCCAATCCGTTGGTGAAGCGGATCTGCTCGGACAGCGTGTTGGTCACGAGATTCCAGCGATACATCTGGCCATCCTCGTTGTTGACGAGAACAGACCGCGTAACGGGATCGACAACAGCGGTGTTGACGCACCATTCCTTCACGCCGCCGGCGTAACCGGGATCGGGTGTCGGCGAAAGTATCGTCATGACCTCCAGCATGGTCGGATTCCCGGAAATCCGGTCTGGCTGTGAGCGGGTGGGATCCAGCACGGCCATGCGATTCTGGCCATCGCCGCTGCCCGCGCCGCCATAATTGTTGTACTTGGTCACGATCAGGTAGGAAGAAGTGCCCGTGTAGGAAGGCACCGCCGCAGGCCGGAATGGTCGAGGCCGTGATATCCCAGCCGAACCCGCCCGGAATCTTCGTCTGACCCAACTCGGCGTCGAAGTGCAGCAGCCATCCGCGATAGTTGTGTGACGGCCGGTTGGCTTCCAGAACGCCGAAATACACATCCCCATCGGGGCCAACCGTGGGCGAGGACGTGGCGTCACTGGAGACCAGGGCAGGCGTGCCCGTTCGCGGATCCAGCAGGCTGACGCTTGCGGTGCGCTCCAGCGTCGTGCTGTTCAGGCGCAGCAGATAGCCGTTTCCCTGCGCGTTGCTGACCGCGACGTACACAAAGGCGCCGTCCGCGGACAGCGCGGGCGCGCTGTTCATGGCGAGACGATCGATTCCGGCATCATTTGAAATCACGCTGGCCGCAGCCCAGGTGCCGGTGCCATTTGCCGAGATTCGGGCGATTCCGCTGCTGAGGCCGGCCGGGTTCGGCTGGGTGGCGATGAAGCCGAAGAACACGTTGCCTGCCGCATCGGCGGTCACCGGCGTACTGATTGTGACGGCAGCATCCAACTGGCTCTTCGATGCGGCATAGACGGCTGCGCCATAGAACACGACGGTCTGGACGCTACCCGTGGCCGAATCGACGTCATCGCGGAAGTAGAGCTTTCCGCCCATCCCTGGCGCATAGACGCGGCCCGTCTGCGCAAGGGTCAGATTGAAACTCGGAAACCAGTTGTGCGGAGGCACGACGTAGTCGCTGGTTGCGCTCCAGAGCAAGGCGCCATTGGAACCGTTGCGGGCCTCGAAGCGAAACGAGCCGTTGGCCGCGGTCTTGACCGGGACAAGGACCGTGTTGCGGGAAGAAATTACCGGCGAGCCGTAGTGCGTGAGCAGGTAGCTGCCGCCGCCCCCGTACTGCGGCGCCAGGTCGACGGGAGTGCGCCAGAGGATGCGACCCAACGGTTGGGCGGCCGTGCTGGCAAGTGCCGTGTGCTGTGAATTGCCGCCGAATGCCGGCCACGCCGGACCGCTGACCGGTGGCCCTGGCGGGAGCGGGGGCTCCACAGGCTCACCCAGGCTTCCACTCCCACAGGCCGCCAGCAGGACGAGAAGGAGGAACAGTGGTTTGCGGTTCATGAGTAAGTCATCTGTAACCCGGCGCTGGGCGGCCGGTAAGCCCCTGGCGCGAATACTTCCCCTTGCCCGAAACAATACAGGGGAGAACAAGTATGAATGCCATTAGCCGTTCGGTCATTGCCCTTGCGACTTCCGCATGCCTGCCACTTGCGGCCCAGGCCGCGGGCGGTATGCCGACTTCCACGGAGGAGAATCGCACCGGCTGGTTCGCGGGAGCGGGAATAGGGAGCCTGAGCCTGGAATCGACAGGCATGCGCTCGCAGGACCTGGGTTATGTCTTTGTCCAGGGTGGCTGGCGTTTCAGTCGTTATCTTGCTGTTGGTGTGCGCGCCGGCGCCAGCTCGGACGCGGTCCTGGACCTCTCGGAAGACTTCGACATCGATTTCGACATCGACCTGGGACCCCCGGAAGTCGACCTCAGGCTTGCCAGCGTATACGGAGTGTTCGCACAGGCCTATCTTCCGATAGCAGAGAACTGGGATCTGTATGCACTGGTTGGTTACTCACAGGCAACTCTCGAGGTCAGTGCCGAGGACGTCTACGGGGAGGTCTCGGCTTCCGATTCCAGCGGTTCATTCTCCTATGGAGTCGGGGTCAGCTGGATCGTGAGCCCGAGGGTCGCGTTCGACCTTGAGTACCAGCCGATAGTGGCGGAAGGGAGCGACTGGAGTTCGAGCAGCCTGAACCTGGGCTTCAGGTTCCGTTTCTGAACATGACGGGCACCAGCATGCAAGTTCAGTATGCAAAGACGGCGAGACCTGTTCCGGTCAACGCGCTCGCCCGGTCGCGACTGTTCGATCTTCTCGACAGCGCCGTCTCCCGTCCGATGGTCTGGATCGCGGGTCCCCCTGGATCAGGAAAGACGACGCTGGTCGCCGACTACCTGTCCCACAGGCCAATGGACACGATCTGGTACCAGGTGGACAGCAGCGATGCGGATCCCGCCACATTCTTCTATTTCGTAAGCCAGGCCATCCAGCAGCGCGGCGCGAAGGGTGATCCACTGCCGCTGCTGGCACCGGAGAACCTCGCGGACCTGGAGGGATTCACGCGGCGCTACCTGCGCGATCTCTGTAACCGGCTGCGCGCGCCATTCGCGATCGTGCTGGACAACTTCCAGGATGGCGCGGAAGCCTCCGCGCTCAAGACACTGCTGCAGGCTGCCTTGAGCGAGGTGCCGACAGGCGGTTGCGTGTTCGTCGTGGGGCGCTCCGGCCCCCCAGCGGCGCTGGCCAGGTACCGCGCCAACGACCGGCTTGTGGTCGTGGACTGGGATGAGTTGCAGCTGACGCGCGAGGAACAGGACGGGATCATCGCGCTGCGCGGCCTGCAGTTCGACGAAGGGGCATTGGAGACGCTCTATCGTCGGACCCAGGGGTGGGTGGTGGCGCTGGCGATGCTGCTGTCCGATCGTCGGGCGCTGACTGATCCGGGAGTGCTGAATCCCTCCCCGGCGCTGGCGTTCGACTACTTCGGCGAGGAGATCTTCCGCCAGCTCGATACGCCGACCCGCGACCTGTTGCTGAGCATCGCGATGCTGCCGCAGTTCAGCACCGCCCTGGCGCAACGCCTGTGTCCGGATGTGGATGTCGCGGCACTGCTCGACGGGCTGCAGCCCTATGCCTACCTGCTGATTCCGATGCCGACTGGCGACGAGCTGTTCTACCAGCTGCATCCGCTGGCCCGGGAATTCCTGTTGCGCAAGGCGCGCGAGGTATACAGCGTGGCTGACCTGCGGCAGGCGCGCGGGCGTGCGGCCCAACTGCTGCTGGAGCTTGGGCAGGTCGATGCCGCTGCACAACTCCTGATGGAGGGCCAGGACTGGCCGGCATTGAAGAACCTGACACTGCAGCATGCCGAACAGCTGCTGTCACAGGGCCGCGGCGAGACGCTGGTACGCTGGGTCGAGGCCATGTCCCCGGAGGTTCGCGACTCCGATCCGTGGCTAGCCTACTGGGTGGCCAATGCGAGGTTCGCGAGCGCGCCGGCGGAGGCGACACTGCAGTTCGAGCGCAGCTACCGCGGCTTTCGCGCCCAGTCGGGTAACAGCGGCAACACCGGGGCGTTCCTCGCGCTTGCCGGACTGATGGACGTGCTGGTCCACGATCCCAACGACCTGCACCCGCTGGATCGCTGGATCGCCGAGGCCGAACAGCTCATCGCAAGCTGCGGCTGGTCCAGCCCGGAAATTGAAGCACGCGTCACGCAGAGTCTCTTCATGGCGATGATCCTGCGGCAGCCGCAGCATCCGGACCTTTACGAATGGGGCGAGCGGACCCTCGCGCTGATGCAGGAAGGTTTCGATCCGCGTGTGCGCATGACTGCAGGACTCTATGTCGTGACGGTCCTCATCTGGACCGGGCGGTTCGCGCGGGCTTCCACGCTGATCGAGTCGCTGCGCGCGCTGGCGGAAGAACGCTCCGTCCCGGCCGTCGCACTCGTGACCTTGCGGCAGCTGGAGTCGATGTTCCACATGTTGCAGGGCCGACAGGACCTTTGCCTCGAGGCGGTCTATGACGGCCTCGACATGGCGGAGCGGGCCGGCGTGAGCCTGTGGCGCAGCACGCTCATGCTCTACGGGGCCGGCGCTTCGCTGGCCGCTGGAGATCGGGACACGTCTGCAGAACTGCTGCGGCGCGCGGCAGCTTCAGAGGCCGATCCGCGCCGGTTCGGCGCCTGCATGCAGCAATACTTCCTCGGGTGGGATGCCCTGCTACGTGGCGACCGCTGGCGGGCGCACGAGCATGCCCGGGAAGCAACGCAACTGGCGGAGCAACTTGGGGCGCCCTTCTTCCAGGCACTGGCCGGCCTTGCCCTGGCACAGGCACAGATGGCGATCGGCGAGCTCAAGGCCGCCCAGGAGCAGATCGCAAGGGTGCAGCGGATCGGGCAGCCCATACGTAGCCGACTGTTCGATTTCCTCTCCCTGCTCGCCCTGGCGCAGCTCGCGCGTGAACAGGGCGATGACGACGCTGCCGAGATCAAGCTGCGTGAAGCGCTTGCACTGGGGCGGGAGCGTGGCTTCAGTTTCGCGATGTTCTGGCTGCCGGAGCAACTTGCACGTCTCTGTGCCTTTGCACTGGAGAGGAAGATCGAGACGGCCTACGTGGCGAGCCTGGTCAGGAGCCGCAACCTGACACCCGATCCGCCATCATGTCGCCTCGAAATCTGGCCGTGGATCTGGAAAATCCGGGTGCTGGGTCACTTCTCGCTGGAGTCCACATCCCGGGAGGACGCCGCACCGGGTGCACGCACCCAGAGCCGCGCCCTGGAACTGCTGAAGGCCATCGCCTGCCTGAACGGCCAGCAGGTTCCACTTGCCCGGATAGCGGACGCCATGTGGCCGCGCATCGACAGCGACTATGCACAACGCTCCCTGACGACGACGCTGCACCGGCTGCGCAAGCTGCTTGGAGACGACAGCGCCATCACGCTGCAATCCGGAATGCTCAGTCTCGACGCGAGCCGCTTCTGGCTGGACCTGTGGGCCCTGGATGAGGCGCTGGGCCAGTGGCGACAGTTGACCCAGCCGGCGGCGACGACGACGGGTCCCGGCGCGGTAACCCACGAGGCGTTGCTGCGGGCCACGGATCGGGTGATGCGGCTCTACCGTGGTCCGCTGCTCCAGCAGGATCTCGACCTTGCATGGGTCGCGGCCCCGCGACAGCAGCTCCATGCACGCGTGATCCATTTCATCGGCTCGGCGGCGCAGGCACTGGAGCGCGGAGCCGGACCCGAGGACGCCACAAGGCTTCTCCATCACGGTATCGAGATTGATCCGCTGTCGGAGAGCCTCTACCGCCAGCTGATGAGCCTGCATCTGCGACACGGCCACAAGGCCGAGGCCCTCGATGTATATCAGCGCTGCCGCGAGACGCTGCGCGTGAGCCTGCAGTCCGAGCCATCACCGCAGACGCAGCAACTGCTGCGGTCCATCGACGCGTGAGCGCAGCCGATGCAGGGACCCAGCCTCCAGACTGCGCACCAAACGCCGCTACGTCCGGGACGAAGGATGACAACGATCCTTGCGCGCACCTGGTATCCGGCGACCATGGTCCTTGCCGTTGTGGGCTTCGGGTTGCTGCTCGAAGCAGGTGCCCCGATGGCATTGGCGACCTACGCGCCCGTTTTCCTTGCAGGCGTGGCGCTGCTCGCGCTGGAGCGTCGATTTCCGGAGCGGCTTCTCTGGCGGCCGCAGGCGGCCGACGTCAGGGCCGACGCCGCATTTCTCGCGCTGGTCCAGGTGGCGCTGCCGCGCATGCTGCTCCTCGTGACGGTGTTGTTGCTGTCCTCATGGACGCACGCCCACACGGCCGCGGGATTCTGGCCGCATGGCTGGCCGCTGATGGTGCAGACAGTGGTGATGGTCCTGATCGTGGACTTCCTTCGCTACTGGCTGCACCGCGCATGCCATCGATTTCCCGCTCTCTGGCGGCTGCACGCGGTGCACCACTCGCCGGACATCCTCTACGTGCTCAACGTCGGGCGCTTTCATCCGCTGGAGAAGATGCTGCACTTTGCGGTGGATACGGTGCCGTTCCTGATGCTGGGGGTCGACCCGCGGGTGATCGCAGGCTACTTCCTGCTCTACTCCGTCAATGGCTTCTTCCAGCACAGCAACCTTCGGCTTCGGTACGGCTGGCTCAATTACGTGGTTGGCAGCGCGGAGACGCATCGCTGGCACCATGCGCGCGATCCGCAGGTCGCGGCCTGCAACTTCAGCAACACGACGATTGTCTGGGACCTGGTATTCGGCACCTGGTATCTGCCGCAACACGAGTCGGTCAAGGACCTCGGCGTAATGGACCGCGCCTACCCCCGTGGCTTCCTGCGGCAGATGCGTGCGCCGTTCAGGTAACCCCATGTCCACCCCGGCTGTCGTCACGGACTGGTTCGCCAATGCAGCGCTCGAGCTGAAGCTGCGCGCCGTGAGGGCGATGAGCGGGGTTCGACTCGCACGCGTTTCCAGGGCGCCGATGCATGCCCAGCGACGCCTGCTGCTGCGGATCCTTGCCGCGAACCGGCACACGACGTTCGGCCGCCAGCACGGTTTCGACTCGATCTCCAGCTACGGGGAATTCGCCTCCCGCGTTCCAGTCAGCACTTTCGAGCAGCTACGACCCTACGTTGCCGCGGAGATCGAACTGGGAGAAGCGGCCCTGACGGCGGAGATGCCGCTCTGCTATGTGCGGACCAGCGGGACGACTGACCAACCGAAAGACCTGCCGCTTACGGCGTCACACCTGAAGTCGCTGCGCGACATCCAGGAGACTGCCATCGCCTTTCAGCATCGACAGTGTCCCGAGGCGTTCTCCGGCGCCATGCTGGCCATCGTCAGCCCACCCCTGGAGGGCGTGCTTGCCAACGGCCGACCCTTTGGATCGGCTTCTGGCTTCGTGGCCGGCAGCACGCCCCGCATCGTCCGGAACAAGTTCGTTGTGCCGCCGATTGTCCTGACCATCAAGGACTGCCAGCTGAAGTACCTTCTGATCCTGAGGTTGGCCCTGTCGCGCGCCGACCTGACCTACATTGCAACCGCCAACCCCGTCACGATACTGACCCTGGTCCGGCTATTCCGGCAGCATCATGAAGCCCTGATCGACGATGTCAGGCGCGGCGGCTTCTTTCGCGAACTGGACCTGCCTGCAGGGATCAGCGAGGCAGTGGCCGGGCGGCTTACGGCTGACGCGTCCCGCGCCGACGAACTCGATCGCGTGCAATCCACCGGAGTCGAGACCCGGATTGCCGACCTCTGGCCGAAGCTGCGCCTGGTCGGGACCTGGACATTCGGCAGCTCGGGCTTTGCCCTGGATGCCCTGCGGGGTGAACTGCCCCCTCGTGCACGAATCATCGACATCGGCTACATCGCCAGCGAGTTCCGCGGCACGATCACGCTCGGCCGCCGTTCCGGCACCGGAATTCCGACCCTTGAAACGCACTTCTTCGAGTTCGTGGAACGGGACCTCTGGGATCGCGCTGAACCGGTATTCCTGACGCTGGAGCAGTTGCGCAAGGGTCTCGAGTACTACGTGATCGTCACGACGCCCTCGGGACTGTATCGCTACTTCATCAACGACCTGGTGCGGGTCGTGGGACGCCTGCATCAAACGCCACTCCTGCGCTTCGTCCAGAAGGGCAAAGGCGTCACAAGCATGACCGGCGAGAAGCTCTACGAGTCCCAGGTGCTGGCGGCCGTGCGTTCCTCGCTGGAGCTGTACGGCGTCACAGGACGATTCGTGATGATGCTGGCCGACGAGACTGAACGGCGCTATTGCCTGTATCTCGAGCTCGACGGCAAGGCGAGGCCTGACCAGCGTGAGGTGGCGCTCGCGGTGGATGGCAGGCTCGCGGACCTGAACATGGAGTACAAGGGCAAGCGCGAAAGTCAGCGACTGGAAGGCGTGGTCGTCCACTGGCTCAACCGCGATGCCGGGGAGATCTACAAGCGTCACTGTGTGGAGCTGGGCCAGCGAGAGGGGCAGTTCAAGACCGTTGCACTGGCCTACCGCAAGAACTTCGGCTTCGACCTGGGCACTCTCGTCGAACGGTCAGGGTCATGATCCTCGAGAGCATCGAGGCATCGGAGCTCGCGATCCCCTTCAAGGAAGCATTCAAGCATGCCGCGGCGGAGCGCCATTCGACCCAGTCCCTCTGGGTGCGGGCGCGCGCAGCAGGCGGTGAGACAGGGTTCGGCGAGGGGTGTCCGCGGGAGTATGTGACCGCGGAAAGCCTGGGTACGTCGCTGGCGTTCGTCGACCGGCATCGGGCGGAGTGGCTCGCGGATATCCATGATCTTCAGTCACTCAGGAAATGGGTTGAAGCCAACGAGGCGCTGATCGACGTTTACCCGGCCGCCTGGACCGCCGTCGAACTTGCACTGCTCGATATGCTGGGGAGGAGGCAGCGATGCCCGGTGGAGAGCCTGCTGGACGTACCCGAGCTCGCCGGTCGCTTCCAGTACACGGCAGTCCTCGGGGACGGATCAACAGCGCAGTTCGCTGCCCAGCTCGAAAGGTTCCTGCAGGCGGGGTTCCGCACCTTCAAGATCAAGCTCTCTCCAGACCGGATGGAGAACGAGGCGAAGGTCCGCGTGCTTCTCGCGTCCGGCCTTGGCGGAGACGCCGTGCGCGCTGATGCCAACAACATCTGGCGCAACCATGAAGCCTGCCTGAGGGATATGGAGTCGCTCCAGTTTCGATTTTCCGCGGTGGAGGAGCCGCTTCAGCCGGGAGATTTCGAGGGTCTCCAGGCCGTCGCCGAGTCGCTCGGCACCAGGATCATCCTCGACGAGAGCATCTCGCGCGTCGGCCAGCTCAACCGGATTCCATCAGACCCGGACCGCTGGCTTGTGAATTGCCGCGTATCGAAGATGGGCGGCCTGCTGCGATCGCTTCGCCTGGTCCGGGCTGCGATGGCACGCGGACTCGGCGTCATCGTGGGCGCACACGCAGGCGAGACGAGCGTCCTGACCCGTGCCGCCCTGACAGTCGTCAGTGCTGCTGGCGGCGTGGTTTACGCGCAGGAAGGAGCCTTTGGAACACACCTGCTGACGCATGATGTGGTCAACCCACCGCTGATGTTCGGTGCCGGCGGGGTAATCGATATGGCGGTGAGACGGACTCGCCGGTCGACCGGGACTGGGGCTGGATATATCCAGCGCCTGAGACCGGAGTTCACTGCCTAACGGGCGTCGCGCCACCGGCGGTGCAGGCGACGCTCGAAATGCTGTCCGGACTGGGCAAACAGCGGTACGCCGAGCTGCTCAATCGAAGCCCTCAGCAGGCGGCGCTCGTTGCGTATCGCCGAGAACAGCGACCGACGCGATACTGCCGGTGCCGGCCGGACTTCGCCGCGCCGGAAGCCTGCAGCGAGCACGGCCAGATCATGCTCACGACCGAGCAGGTCCCCAAGGCGATCCAGATCGCGCAGCAGGCGCAGCACGGCCTCGTCGTGCAGCGGCGTGAGCACGAGCAGCTCGTTCTGCAACACCTTCACCCTGCGTCGCCAGCGGTGCAGAGCCTGGGGTGTCGCGCCGGCAATGTCCGACGGCAATACGCTTTGCGCCCGTCGCCAGGCTCGCCTGAGCGCTTTGCCGACTACCTCCCAGTCCCCTGGCGTGACGCTCCAGCCCTCAACCTCGGAACGGCAATCTGCCAACCGGCGCCGGGTGCGCCTGCAGAGTTGCACGCGCGGCGCAGTCGATCCCCGTGGCGTTGGTCCGATGGCAGCAGGCCCAAGTAGTTCCGCCAGCAGCTGCCTGGAAACCTGCGCATCCCTGAGAACCCCCCAGGGGCGGGCTATGTCCGCAAGCTCCTCGCCCATGGCATCGGTGGCCCCACGCGCCACGGCGCCGCGCAACAGCAGGATCAGCGCGCGAGCCCGCTTGATGCTTCGGCGCAGCTGATGGATTGCATCCGTGTCGGGATTGCCTGATCCGGGTTGCTCGCGCGCTTCTTCCAGTGTGAGCAGCAGCAGGCGCCGAATGACCGTTGTGGCGACGGCCTGCCGGTGCCATGCGGAAGCGGCCCTGCCCGGGCTTACGCCCGGTCGAGCGTCACGACTTCGCGGTATTCGGGAACGCTGGCGTTCCATCGCAGCTCGTGGTCGATCCGGGCGCGCAGCGCGTCGCTCGCGCCGGGTTCGCCGTGCGTCACATACACATGCCTTGGCGGCTGTGGAAGCTGCTGCATCCACGCGAGCAGTTCATCGGCATCGGCATGCGCGGAGGAGGCCTCAAGCCGGGCCACCTCGGCGCGGATCGGAAATTCCTGGCCGTGGATTCGCACGGACCGGGCGCCTCCCACCATGAGGGCGCCGCGCGTACCTGGCGCCTGGAAACCGGCAAACAGCACCAGGTTGCGTTCGTCGCCAACAAACACCTTCAGGTGATGCAGCACCCTGCCCCCGGTCGCCATTCCCGCGGCCGAGATGATGATCATCGGTCCCTTCTGCGCGTCGAGGGCTTTCGATTCGTCGGGGCTGTTGATGAAGCGGGCGACCGCGCCCATGCGCCGCGCCTGCCCGGCATCGAGCCGATGAGCCCGGTGGAACTGCTCGTACAGCTTCGTGGCGTCGGTGGCCATCGGGCTGTCGACGTACACCGGCACATCCGGGATCTGCCTGCGTTCCTTGAGCTGCGCGATCTGCCACAGCAACGCCTGCACGCGACCAACGGCAAAGCCGGGAATTACCGTGACGCCGCCGCGCGCACAGGCCTTGTTCAGCCATCGGCCCAGCTCTTCCTCGGCATCGATGACCGGGTGGCTGCGATCCCCATACGTGGACTCCGTGACCAGGTAGTCGGTGGGAGCCGGAGCCTCGGCCGGGTTCATCACCGGATCGTCCGGTCGCCCGATATCGCCGCTGAACGTGACCGAGACGCCTTCCGCCAGCACACGCACAAAGGTCGCGCCGAGAATGTGGCCCGCATAGCGCAGCTCCGCGGTGACACCCGGAACCGGGTTGAACTGCGTGTGCGCCTTGACCGGCTTGAACTGACGCAGCACGGCCTCGGCGTCGTCCTGCGTGTATAGCGGCAGTGCCGGGTGATGCTTCGAGAACCCGTGCCGGTTCGCGAAGCGAGCGTCCTCCTCCTGCAAGCCTGCCACTGTCCGGAAGCAGCATGCGGCAGAGTTCCATGGTGCCGCTCGAGCAATAGATCGGTCCGCGAAACCCCTCGACGGCCAGGCGCGGCAGGTAGCCGCTGTGATCGATGTGGGCGTGAGTGAGGATCACCGCGTCGACGCTCGCGGCGTCGATCGGCGGGGTCGCCCAGTTGCGCAGGCGCAGCTGCTTGTAGCCCTGGAACAGCCCGCAGTCGACGAGCAGGCGGCGTGACCCCGTCTCCAGCAGGTAGCGGGAACCCGTGACCGTGCCGGCTGCACCGTAGAAGCCCAGTCGCAGGGCCATCAGCGCGCCTCTCTTCCCAGCGCCTCGACTTTGGCGATCCAGCCCTTGCGGCCCGCGTCGCCGATGCCCTCGACCATGCCGACGATGGTCGTGCGCACCGGCGCGAACCCGCAGAAGCCCAGGATGTTGCGTTCGAGGTTCTTCACGCTGTGGGCGCGGAAGTACCAGCGGTAGAAGAACGCGGGCATGCCCATCGTGACAATGACGCGCGCCGAGCGACCGGTGAGCAGCTTGCGTGGAAAGCCCTTGCCGCGTGCAGCGGCGAACGCGAAGCCAGGACGAAGCACCTGTTCAAGCAGCACCTTGAGCTGTCCCGGCATGTCACCGAGCCACAGCGGAAACAGCAGCACGAGGTGATCGGCCCACTTCAGGTCGGCCTGGACCCCGCGCACTGCTGGCGGCGGCTCGCCCGACTGGAACTCGGCATTGCTGCGCAGCGAAGGCACGACCAGGGATGCGACGTGCACGAGTCGCACTTGGTGCCCTGCAGACTCCGCACCTTCGCGATAGGCTGCGACCAGGGCGTGGATATAGCGTTCCGCCCCGGCATCCGGGTGACCGTCGATTATCAGGACCCTGCGAGGCCTCATCACGGCATCGCAAGCTTCAGTATCTGGGCGTCCGAAGCCCGCACCAGATCCTTCGCGGCCTCCCGGCTGACGATCTTCTTCGTCGGACCCGACCAGACCTGACGCAGCACACCCAGGAAGCGCGGCTCCGCGATGACGATCAGTGCCCCGATCTTGCCGGCACGACGCTCCAGATCGATGCGGCGCGAGATGCGCTTGGCGAAACGAAGCACCTCGACCTCGTGGGGGTCGAAATCGCTCTCTGCCCCGTGCCGGGAACGTGTAGGGGGGCCCGAGCCCGTCCTGCCACCCGAATCGAACACGCGTCCGGTGCGATCAGTGACCAGCGCCCTGCCCGGACTGTGGGCCGATTCGCGCTCCAGGGTCGCCTTTTCCTTCAGGGATTTCTTGCCTGCGGTGCTGGTGACACCAAAGAGGCGGGCCGTTCCGCCATCCGCGACAAGGATCAAGGGCTTTGGCATGGTGCTGGCCACGACCTTGACCCGCCAGGTGTTCTTGCTGCGCATGGTGCCCCTGTGGAGATAAGTTGTCCGTCCTGCGGAAATTGTATACCTGCAGCCCGCGCGTAGCCGGGCGCTACTGCGAATCAGTTGCGTCAGGCGGCAACAGGCTGTTGATTAGCGACGGAACCCGGCGGAAACTCGGACTGTCATCCTCAGGATGGAGAAGGTCATGGCTGCAGGTTTCAGGAACGAAGGCACGGTCGACAGGGCATTGCGGATCATCGTCGGGCTGGGGCTTCTGAGCCTGGTCTTCATCGGACCGAAGGCCCAGTGGGGATGGATCGGCCTCGTTCCCCTGGCGACCGGGCTGATCGGCTGGTGCCCGCTCTATCGCCTGCTGGGCATGAACACGTGTGGCGTGAAGTCCGGTACATGAAGTCGCTGACGCCACACTGCCGATGATGACTCTGAAGTCGAGCAGGATTCTCGCCTGGTCAGCTGCGCTGCTGGCGACAGCCCTCCTCGGCTGCACGAAGAAACCGGAGACTGCGGCGACGTCCGCCTCGCCAGTCGCCACTTCCGCGGACTCGCCGCTACCCGAAATCCCCTCCCCTTTCGATGCGTTGCCCGAGCCCGTGCGACTTGTCTTGGCCAAGCCTTTTACGGGTGATCTGGACGCGATGATCGAGCGCCGCCTGATCCGCGTCGGCGTTACCTACAATCGCACGCACTACTACATTTCCGAAGGGCAGGAGCGCGGACTCACCTACGAGTCCGTGAAGGCCTTCGAGAAAGACCTCAACGCGCGACTGAAGACCGGCAACCTCAAAGTGCATGTGATGCTGCTGCCCATGACCCGCGAACAGCTATACCCGGCGCTTTCAGGGGGCACGATCGACATGGTGGCCGCCATGGTGACGGTGAGGCCTGAACTGGAAAAGCTCGTCGCCTTCTCCACGCCCACGCGAACGAACGTGAGCCAGGTGGTGGTCACGGGCCCCGGCGCACCGCCGATTTCCTCGATCGAGGATCTTGCGGGACAGGAGGTGTATGTCCGCGGAACCGGCGTCTACAGGGAGAACCTCGACAAGCTGAACGAACAGTTCAGGGCGCGCGGCAAGGCGCCGATGGAGATCATCGATCTGCCCGCCGTGCTCGAGGACGACGACATCCTCGAGATGGTCAATGCCGGGCTGGTGCCGGTCACCGTGGTGGACGATTACCTGGCGCAGTTCTGGAGCCAGTTGCTCCCCGATATCACGGTGCATCAGACGGCTGCGCTGGCTACCGGTGGCAACCTCGCGCTCGCCTTTCGCAAGGACAATCCGCAACTGAAGGACGCGGCGGACAGTTGGCTACGCGAACACGGCGAAGGGGATGCGTTCCGCAATATCCTCGAAAGGCGCTACCTGAAGGATACAAAGTTTGCAAAGCAGGCCGCCTCGGCGACGGAACGACAGAAACTGGCCGCGGTAGTCGATATCTTCAGGAAGTACGGCGAGCAGTACGACCTGGACTACCTGTTGATGGCTGCCCAGGGCTACCAGGAGTCGACACTGGATCACGGCGTGCGCAGTCCCGTGGGTGCGATCGGCATCATGCAGGTGATGCCCGCCACCGGAAAGGAGCTGAAAGTCGGTGACATCACCGTGCTCGACGCCAACATCCACGCGGGCGTGAAGTACATGCGGTTCATGATGGACCAGTATTTCAAGGACGAACCGATGGACGACCTGAACAAGGGCCTGATGACCTTCGCGGCGTACAACGCCGGGCCTGGCCGGCTGCGGCAGTTGCGGAGCGAAGCGCAGAGGCAGGGCCTGGATCCCAACGTCTGGTTCGGAAACGTGGAGCGCGTGGCCTCGCAGAAGATCGGTCGCGAAACGGTGACCTACGTCAGCAACATCTACAAGTACTACATCGCCTATCGGCTGCTGACGGACCAGCGGGCGCGCCGCGCTGCGGCGAAGATGGAACTGGAGAAAGGAAAGGCAGCGCCTTGAGCAAGGCCCGCAGTCGCTCAGGCGGCTGCAGGCACGTTGGCCGGCCACGCGGATGCATCGACCGCCTCGCGGTAGCCATGCCAGGTGGCATGGCCGATCAGCGGCATCAGGATGATCAACCCCACGAACGCCGTGGCGAAGCCGATCAGCACGGCAGCCAGGATCAGGCAGATCCACACCAGCATCGCGGGCTTGTTCCGTCGCACTGTATTGACGCTCGTCACCACGGCTGTCATTCCATCGACGCGCCGGTCCAGCAGCATCGGCAGCGAAAAGGCACTCGCGGCGAACACAAGCAGCGCGAATACCGCTCCCACGGCGCTGCCGATGGCAAGGAAACGGGCCATTTCACCGAACGGGGCCTGAGCGTTCTGCGGATGGAACACCTGCACGCCAGAACCCGCCCGCATCCACAGCAGCCCGATCACCAGCAGCACGAGTGAATACACCAGGGCATCGCCAAGCCGGCAGCGCTCCTCGAGCATGCAGCGCCGCAGCGATGGCTCTTCACCCCGTTCCAGTTCCGCGCTGATGGCGTAAAGTCCCAGCGCCAGCACCGGCGCCGCAAACACGAACAGCGGCAGCATCACGATCACCATCCAGCCGCTGCCGAATCGCCAGGCAAGATAGCTGATGCCAAGACTCAGCAGCGTGATCGCGAGGCCATAAGTCAGGCTCTGGAGGGGCGCCGCGCGCAGATCCCGCCAGCCGAGCCTGAGCCAGCGAAACGGCGCGGACGGGGCAACCCGACGACAAGGCGCCGCAAAAGGCAACTCGTCAGTCGTCGCCGCGTTTATGACTCAGTCCCCGCCACACCGGCGTGATAGACGGAGTAGACGTAGACGGGAATGCCCAGCCCATCCAGATGCTGGCTGATCAGGGGCCTGACTTCCTCCCAGGGCAACGCGCCGACGCCCGTCGCAAGCCGCGGCAGCGCGAGACTCTGGAATCCCTCCGACTCGGCCAGTTGACGAAGCGCCCTGAGCGAATGCGCAACGTTCGAGACGGTCGCGCGCCCCGGCTTGCCGCCATGATGTCCTTCCACGGCCTCCTGCGTGAACAGGTTCACGACGCGCACGCCATCTGGACCTGTCCAGGTCCACAACGAGCCAGGCTTCGGATGGTACGTCTGGCAGTAGTGGCGGAAGTCCTTGTAGAGCGATGGCGCGCGCTCCCGCAGCGCGAGTGCCAGCCCCTGTGAAAACGGATCATTCGGCGCGACGCCATGCGCAATGGCTGCGGCGCGCGACAACAGCAGGTCTCCCTGGACTTCCTTGAGCATCTGAAATTTCCCCAACGGTCATGATGTAGATAACGGCTTCCGGCTAGCGTAACGCCGCGTACCGACAAACGGGTAATGTTTGTCGACGATTTCAATTTGCGCCCACGGCGACTAAGCTTTACCCCACAAAGACGGCCACTCAGCGCAGGCCGAACAGAACGATTCTCACTCGGGGGGCTCCATGAAGTACGCCATCTGGTTTGTACGACTCCTGTTCGCATCCTGGATGATTCCCGCCGGCGTGAACCACTTCGTTCCCATATTCCCGCAGCCAATGGGCTCACAGCCCCTCAGCCAGGAACTGATCTCGGCCCTGATCGACAGCGGCCTGTTCGACATCGTCAAGGCCGTGGAGCTGATTGCCGGAATCTGCGTCCTGATCGGGTTCTATGCGCCGCTCGCGCTGCTCGTGTGCATGCCCGTCTCGTTCTGCGTGTTCTACTGGGACGCACCCCTCGAAGGATGGGGCTCGCGTGCGGCGCTGTTCGGCTATGCGGTGCTGCTCTGCAATGTGCTGCTGTGCCTCGCCTACAGCAGGAACTACCGATCGATGTTCGCGCTGCGTCCAGCGCCGTGCGCTGCAACGTCCACGGGAGTTCGCTCATGAAGCCGCTCGTCCTGGCCGGTCGACTGGTCTTCGGCGCCTGGATGCTTGCCAACGGCATCAACCACTTCTTCTTCCCGCTCTGGTCCAATGCCACCGGAACCGAACCGCTCGCCATCCAACTGATGTCTGCGTTCGTCCATTCGGGGCTGTTCGACATCGCCATGGCGATCCAGCTGGTCACGGGGGCGCTGATCCTTGCCGGATTCTTCGTCCCGGCGGCGCTCTGCGTGCTGATGCCGGTCTCGACCTGTGCGCTCTTCTGGTCGATGATGCTGGACGACGAGCCCCTCGGCGCCTTCCTGGCGCTCGCTGCGTTCGCCCTCAACGGCCTGCTGATGCTGGCGTACGTCGACTACTACAAGGGAGTCGCTGCAGCGACGCGCCGTGACGCTCGGTGAGTCCTCGACCGGCGACAATATCTTCGACTCACCTGTTCGTGAGGCCCGGCGGCCGCACTTCGCGCGGGCAGTTCGTGCCCGCGCTGCTCACGCTGCTGGCGGTGGTGGTGTTCTACGTGTTCCTGGTGAAGGGCCGCACCGCACAGTGGTGCATGCTGGTGCTGCTGTTCCCCGCCATCGTCCTGCATGCGCGGCGCCTGCACGACATGGGCAGCAGCCGCCTGGCTGCTGCTCGCCCCAGCGGCGCTGATGGTCGCGGCCTTCGCCAGTCCGGCTGGATATCGCCAGCCTCGGCGCTCGCTTCGATACCGTCGTGCCGCTGGCGGCCCTCGCCGTCTCGCGCCGGGTTCGCGGTCTGGGGCTGCATCGGCAAGGGGCAGGTCGAGGTCAACCATGTCGGGGCTGCCTAGTTCAAGCTTCTGAGGAAGACGAAGAAGTACGGACAGAGACTTCCGCCGAACCTCGGGTTGATCTCGAGGATGAGCGGCCGGCCGGCGCTCACCTTGTAGTTGATGCAGCAGAGACCCTCGAAGCCGATCGACGACAGGACCGAGGTGAACTCATCGAGAAACGGGCAGCTGCAGACCTTCCTGTAGATTTCCCTGTCCTGACCCTTGACGGATGTTGCTGAATCGAAGGCGTACTCGATGTTGAGCGAGCAGGCGATCCTTCCCTGCTTGAACAGGACGTGGGTTGCATACTCGTACGGGCCACGCACGATTTCCTGGCGGAAGTACTCCGGACTGGCCAGTGCGTCTCGCATGCTTGCGTTCGTCCTCAGTGCCCTCGATGACATGGACGTGCTGGCTCCACTCACCTCGCCGCTTCTTGAGGATGTAGGGATAGCGCAGGGTTCCTTCCATCCGCGGGATGAAGTCCCCGAAACCGCCCGAAATCAGAGCCTGGTTGAACAGGTACTTGTCGTCGCACAGCCGGACGCTTGTCATGCTCGGGATCGGAATGGGATTCCTCGTGAGCAGTGCGCGCATCCCTTGCAGTCGCTCGAGGGCGTGCACGGACAGGGGGACCAGCAGGTCATGTTTCCTGATGCTGTCGGGAGAGATCTCCCCGAAGGCGATCTCGTGCCGGGTCATCGCGAAGGCAGAAATCAGCTGCTTCTCCCAGTCCGGCTTGGTGGAGAAGAGGATCCTGAATTTGCGCTCGGGATCAAGCCACGACTGGGCCAATTTGTAGCCGCGGAAGAATCGCTTGGCGATGCCAACGTCCAGGCGCCTGAACCTGCCGAACGGCACGCCTTGCCCTGCTGCAGTAGCGCTGGCCGACATATCCTCCGCTTCGCTCCCTGTCTGCGTTACGCCACAGGTTTCACATGATTCGGGAGATCGAGCAAGCGACTTTCACCATAACGACGTAATCCTCTGGGCCGTGCGCCGCCGGGACCGCAGCTTGTCGGGACTACTCCTTCTTGAGGTTCGCACAGCGCGGGTCGGATGCCGATGGCGGATCCTCCGCAGCCTTGCGGCCCAGTCGCTTCAAAAGGGCGCCACCCGGGATCGCGTCGGTCACCGAGGGCTTGTTCGCCTGCTGCGCGTCGAGTTGCCGGCAGTACTCCTCGTCGGACATGGCCTCGGGAGCGGCCTCGGGCGCAGCGCCGCCAGCCGCGCCGCCGCCAGCGCCAACCGTCATCGCGGCCATCGGATCGGTGATGCCCTGTGGCGAGATCATGTCCATGCGTACGGACTTGTAGCCGACGCGGGTAAACCACTCCTGGTCCCAGGCCACCTTGGGATCGGCGGGACGCGCGGGATGAATGAACGTGGCCTCGTCACCGTACGCGGAGAACATCAGCATGGATCCCTCGCGCGTGGCCTTGACCACTTCGGCCGGCACCGTGCAGGTCGTGGTCGAAGCAGGCAACACGGCCTTCAGGCCGATGAGGCGGTTCACTTCTGCCGGCGTCAGGTATTCCATCTGGATGAATGTCGCCGGCCGGTCGGCCGACGACCACATGACGAAATTGGCGCTGTCATCACCGACGCGCTCCGGCGCCATCACACCCAGTGAGTAGCCCGTAGCGCGCGCCGTGGCGCTCCAGCTCACGGCGATAGCGCCGGAGGGCAGCACGTTCGTGGCCGTGTAGCGCACCGCTTCCATGAACGACTTGTCCGCGGGAAGCGTGAACTCGATCTTCGGCGTGAAGTTGCCCTCGATGACATGCGGGCCAGCGAGGGTGGAGCCGACCGGAAACGTCGCCTCCAGCCCCTTGTTGCGGTTCTTGCGGTCTTCGTGCGGCCAGTCCGCATAGGTCTTCGAGTTGCCGGGCGTTGGCTTGCGGACACCGCGCGCGGAGACCGAGCCCTGCAGTGCCTCCAGCTCCGGGTCGTTCTCGCCACTCAGCAGCTTGTCGAACGTCAGCACAACCGGTTGGCCCGGGCCCGCCTTCTCGCCACACCCCCAATAAAAGGAGATCTGGCCCTTGGGCTGCTGGTAAGAGCCTGACGAGGTACCACTTCGACCCGGCTCCGGCGTCTGCAGGTAGATGGGCTTGTTGACCTGGGCGCCTGGCGGCATGGTGTGGAAGGCTTCGGGATCACCCGTGGCTGCCAGCGTGCTGCCGATTTTCAGCTCAAGGGTCCGGCCCTCCGTGGGCATTCCGCCTGAGGCCATGCGCATCATTGAACTCATCGACGGCCTGCCGCCGCCCGCCATGCCGGACATGGCCAGCATGCCTCCGCCGGTAGTCGCCCCTATCCAGTAGCGGGCTTCCGGAGGAATTACCTGCTGCTCCGGCGGTTGTGCCGATCCCGACACGCCCGCGAACGATGCCGTGAGTGCTGCGACGGATGCGACGAGTGTGTTGCGCATGATCCCTCCCTGAGATATCCGCTTCGATGGAGCCGCCCGCATGGCGCATTACTGCTCCTGCGTCCTGGATTTGTCCAGAATTGGCGATCTCGTCTTCCGGCAAGGGCCTGGGTCGGCAGCGAGGACGGGAAACGAAGGTTGCAGAGTGCCGGCACTGGGCGCGAGACTCCAGACTCCTTGGCGCATCGTGGGCATCGACCTTGAAAGGAACCGCGTACCGCGCGGCGACATTTGCCGCGATGTTTTGCGCCGGCGTGGCCCGGCGCACCACTCGATCAGCGTGATCGAGATCGGGTCACCGCAGTGGGTGAAGGGAACAGTCGCGCGATACGAGGCCAGCAGGTGGCTGGACCTCGTCAATTCCGAGCCGATGGGGCGCGAATACTGGTGCAACAGTCGCAGGTTCTCGAATGTCGCGTCTGTGGCACCAAAGCCACTGATGGACAAGGTTGACCGCGAAATGACAGCGCCGTGCGACTGATGCCTGCCCGGGTCGACAATGTCTGTACTGGAACGCGGGGTTTCATGCACCGACTCTTCTGCTCTCTGCTTTCGTATGCCCTTCTGAATGCGGTAGCGCTGGGTGCACCGGCAACGCATTTCAGCGAAGGCAGCATGATTCCTGCCGCGGTCACAGTGGGCGACGCCGAGGGCAACCCGGTATCACTGCTGGACCTGTTTGCATCGCAGCCTGGCAACGTCAATGTCCTGTTCATCTTTGGTGGTGGAGACCTCGGCAGCGGCATGCCCGGCCATCTGTGGTGCCAGGATTCCTTCGAGGACACGCACATCCTGCGGACGCTGCATGGCAGGTACCAGGGCAAGGGCGTGGGATTCGTCGCCGTCGCGGCCGCGCCGGTCTATCACAGCAAGGTTCTCGGCGCCAAGGACAGGGTCTTCCTCGACGCGGCCGATGACAGCGCCGACTTCCATGCCGCACGCCAGGCCTTCGTCGACAGCACGCTCGCAGCCCGCAAGGTCGGCATCCTGCCGTTTGCCCCGCATTTCGACGTCCGTTTCGCGCTGATGCGGAACCCTTCCGGAAATCTCCAGCCAGGACCCGGCCATGGCACCGTCGAGGAGTGGCACGGCGCCTTCCGTGCTGCCGATGAGACGCAGTTCTATGGCGTGCCGAGCTACTGGCTGATCGATGATCGCGGCAAGGTCCTGGCCGCACCCTTTCGAGGGAACGTGTATCACCCGCATGGCGGCGAGGTGCGGATCCGTTACACCCTCGCGGACGTTGATCGGGCCCTGCAAAGCGCGCTCATCGATTGAGGGTGGCCTCCGTCACCGGTATCAGCACCTCGTTTCGTCGCATGGGCCACGGTACGAACGGGGCGTTGTAGCGCGCGTAGACGGGCGGCCCGTCGGCGGCGAGCCCGCGTTCGGCGATCCACTTGCGCAGCAGCTCTTCATGCTCGCGGTAGTTCTTCTCGGTCCAGCGCCCGGAATACCGCAACACTGCCATCCGCTGCTCCGGCACTTCCCGGATCGTCACAAGCGGGTCGTTGGGCTCGGGAACCGTCGCACGCGAGAATTCGGCTGGCACGACGAATGCCACCCGGAAACCGCCTGTCGCATCGCCTTCCTGGCGCACCGGCGCGGTCATCGCGATCTTCGAGCCACTCGCGTCCTGCTGCACGACTGGCGCGGTCATGGAGATCTTCTGCTCGCCGCGGTTGTTGCCACTGATGTAACGAAACAGTCGCTGGAACGCCGCATTGCCAGCCTCGTCGAACGAACCGCCCACCCGGGTCTCGGCAACCAGGTAGGGTGCATAGCGGCGCAGCTCGATGTCGCCATCGCGCTGTTCCAGCTCATAACGGGGCTCCTCGATGGCCATTGCCGGACCGCCCAAGGCCACGAGGGCCAGCGTACAGAGGATCATCCACGGGGATTTCATCGGCGCAGAGGCTAGCGCAGACGCCGGTAACAGTCTGTAACGGCGGCCGGTATCAATGGCCCCTCCTGGCCCGGCCCAGGTTGTATAGTCATCCTCGCATGAACAAGCGAAGCACGACTGGCACCGCGATCGCTGTTGCGCTGGGCTGGCTGCTGGCCGCCTGCGCAACGACAGCACCCGTGGCATCGCCACCCGCCGACGCATTGCCCGCACAGGCCCCTGTAGCCGCCACGGTGTCCGGGCAGCAACAGCCCACCCCCCCGGGCTTTCGGCGCGTGGTCCGCGATGGGGAGGAATACTTCTGCCAGACACGCGGCACCACCGGTTCGCGCGCCCGGTCCGCCGAAGTCTGCATGACGCGGGACGAGATCCGGACCATGGAAGAGGACCACGAAAAACTTCGACGGGATGCTGCGAATGCGGCGTCGCGGTCGACGTTCACACTCGACTCACCGCAGTAGCCTGGCGCACCCCGGGGTTCCTGCACCCCACCGTGGTCAAGCCCTTGCGACCCACGTCACTGCAAACGAGCTGCAGTTCTCGTCAACTGACGGCATGGCGAATGCTTCAACGTCTCCTCCCCTGACTCGCCTGGCAGGTACCCTGTTCGCGGCGCCCTTCCTGCTCATGGGCGCGTTGATTGTCGGGATCGGCTGCAACTGGATTCCCCACGACCCCGCCAGCGTTCACGCTCCGCGGTGGGTGCTCGTCACCTGCGGGATGGTCTTCATCTGCGGCGGCCTGGCAGTCCTCAGCAGTACCTGGAGCGGGCACGCGAAGCCGCAGGCATTCTTCGGCATCGCGATCCTGCTCGGACTGACGGCGGTGGCCAACTGGGTGGCCTTCGGGCCGGGAGAGAGACGCTTCACGTCGACCACCTCCATCGGCTCGAGCACGTCGGCACCCCGCCCGGTCGACGACCTCACCGGCCGCATCGTCTTTGGCACGGGTGCCATTCTGCTCGACGGCATCCTCGTCGCGCTTGTCGTGAGTCGTTTGCGCAGACAACCACGCTGACGCCGCTGGCTTGTAGCGACGGGCTTGTTACCTACGGCTTCCGGAACAGCAGCGCGATGCGATCCGTCCGGTCGTTCACCGCGGGATTGGCCACTTCCAGTTCGAGCGCGTCGTTCGGCCGGTAGTACAGGTTGCTGAAATCGACGAACTCGAAGCCAGCCTCCTGGACCTCCTTGATGACGAGCACCGGGTCGACACGACGGCCGTTCTCGCGCGTTTGCGGCTCGTTGTGCCGGCGCGTGTGATCCACGATCCCGTAGTAGCCACCGGACTTCAGCGCATCGAAGGTCGACTTGTTCACCTTGGCGCGGTCGGCCGGCGAGAAGTTGTGGTAGTTGCGGAAGGTCAGCGCCAGGTCGACCGGCTCCACGTCCCATCGCCCGGAGGGACCGAACGGACCACCGCTGCCCGCGGCGGTGGCGCCCCAGCCGACCTCCTTGACGCCCTCCAGCCCCGGCTGGCCTGCGATGCGCCGGTAGGCCTCCGCATAAAACCCTTCGGGGTGCGTGACGTACAGCTGGCCCTTGTCTTTCAGCACCGGCGCCAGGATCTTCGTGAACCAGCCGCCGGCCGGAAGTATCTCGATCACCCGCATGTCCTCGCGCATCCGGAAGAACTCGAGGATCTCGGCCGGCATGCGGTTCACGTCGCGCGCGCGCTCTTCGGGCGTGCGCGTCTCGCTCTGCATGGCCTTGAGCACGAGTTGCTGGAATGGCGTTGGACTGGCCGGTTGCGCGGCCGCCGCTGTGCCCGCTGCGGACAGGCAGAGAAGGACGACGAAGAGCTTGCTGAAAGACATGCGCATGACAGATCCCTCTGTAAGTTCACCAACCGGTGCCAGACTGTACCAGCAACTCGCCGATCGGCATCGCCTGCCCTCCCTAGGCAGCCTGCTGCGGGGGTCCTGCGGGAATCACCGGGACGAGAAGGTGCGAGTCGAATCGACCGCCGCTCCAGATCACGTGCTCGCCGCTGTTGCGG
This sequence comes from uncultured Pseudomonadota bacterium, assembly GCA_963785055.1. Taxonomy (GTDB): domain Bacteria; phylum Pseudomonadota; class Gammaproteobacteria; order Steroidobacterales; family Steroidobacteraceae; genus ZC4RG30. The sequence goes on along the minus strand of CAWATT010000003.1, from coordinate 285,999 downwards.
GTTTCCTCGTGCAAGGCCAGGGGCAGGCCGGGTGCGCGATCCGGATAGGGGTAGATGTCCGAGCCTTTCACGAGGACACGCAGCCGCTCACCCTTGCGGAAGAACGTGGAAGAAGGCCAGATCTCGACGTCGAGCGGCAGGACCTCCCCGGGTACGAGGCGTTCCTCGAGGCGATGCGACTGGATGGGCCGCTCGGGACGTGACTTCGCGGCGTCGAGTCCACGGTGGCTGGCGCGCAGCCAGCCGAGCGCCACCGGTCCGGTGTCGTAGCTGGCGTAATAGTGAACGCCCACCACCTCGGCGTTGCGGTCGAGCTTCTGGATGGCGACGAACAGGTCCATGTCGTCGTCGCTCGCGGCCTCGGCCCACACCCGCAGCTTCATGTGGCCGGTGATTTCGGTGTCTTCCGGGAAGACGTAGTCGAAAGTCGCCGCCTGCGACCTTGTCGGTGGACAGGTACTTTCGCTGTGCTTCCACTGCGGGCCTGGTTGCAGCGAGCGTGCGCCGACGCGGCATCCAGATACAGCGGCAGCAGGCGCTGCCGCTGCAGCGGCCATTCGGCCTCCGCACGCTGGGCCTGGACATAGGCCCGCTCGCGCACTTCGATGCGCACTTTCGGCCACCCGAGCACCGTGTCGTCCGTGCCCTTGAGGAAGTGATCGAAAAACGTCTGCAGCTGCGCGCACGTTGCGCGGATCGTAGAAGTGCCCCCACTTCTTCTGGCCGTGCACCTGGAGCCACTTCTGCTGCGACCGATCTGCCGGTAGCCGTCGAGCGTGCCGCGCGTGTGCAGCCCCTGGTCGGACCAGCTTGCGACCACGAACGCCGGCACCTCGATGTCCGCCGAGATCGATTCTCCTTGCTCCCCCAGTACGCGTCGTAGAGCGGGTGCGCCAGCACGTTGGCGAGGGTGTCTTCGGTGCGGTTCAGCGACCAGTTGATGCTGTTGGTCGCGCACGGCAGGAAGCTCGGTCTCGCGGATGCCGCCGTGGTAGGCGAACTCGCGGTACCAGTCGGTGAAGCCTTCCCATGGATTGATCGCGGCCAGATGCGGCGGCCTGAGCGGCGCAACCTGGTACTGGATCGCGGCGAGGTAGGAAACGCCGCTGAGCCCCACCTTGCCGTTGCACCACGGTCGCGTGCCGACCCATTCGATCAGGTCGTAGCAGTCGCGGCTCTCGGTGATCCCGCCATGCTGCATGTCGCCTTCGGAATGCCACGCTGCCGCGCGGATTCGGATACACCACGGCGTAGCCGCGCGCGCACCAGTAGGCCGGATCGGTGCGCCTCGAAGCCCGCGTGCCGCGAGATCCAGCCGGATTCACGCCCGATTCCGGAGCATACACGCGAGGCAAGGTGTGCTTGCCGTAAGGTCCCCAGCCGACGATGGCCGGCACGTCCTTCTCCCCCGCCGGTCCGTCGGCGCGATAGATGTCCACGTAGATGGTCACGCCGTCTCGCAGCTTCACACCCACGTCGCGCTCGATGAGCAGCCCGTCGACACGCTCGACGCGATACTGGGGCGGAAGAGGCCTGGTAGGGGATTCGCCGGGATCGCGACCCTGGCGTGTCGCTCCCTGGAACTGGGGCGGGCCGCCCGCCGAAGCCCGGCGGCTAACACTGCCCGCCACCGCAGCCACCATCGCGCCCTTGAGGAAATCCCGCCGATCGCCGCTCACGGCTTCGTCGCTTTGGTCTCGACCTTGCGGAACACCGCTGAGCGAATGCGGGCGAAACGACCATCCTTGAGTTCGTATATGACGAATGTGTTGATGAAGATGCGGTCGCCCTTCTGCATGGCGCCCGCGGTGAAATCGGGAACGTCCTCGAGTGCGAGGAACTCGGACTGGAGCTCGACCGCGATACGGTCTGGCGTGCTCAGGTAGCGGTTGACCTGGATGGTGCGCCGCGTCTGGGTCTTCACATCACGATAGAAGTCATGGATTGCCTGGCGGCCACGCAGCTCGGTGTTCCCGGCAATGACCAGCACCACGTTCTCGTCGTAGTAATCACCGTAGGCATGGTCGTTGCGGTTGAACGCGTCTATATAGGCCTGGAAGCGTTCACGGCTCATCCCTTCCGCGGGGCGACAGTTGTTCACGTTGACCTCACAGGCGACGGTAGCGCGCGGACCGGATATGCACGAACTCGCGGCCCCGGAACTGGTACCAGACGAAGTTCTGGGAGCGGCGCGTTTCTCCCTGGCGCATGGCGCCGGTGGACAGGTTCGGGAAGTCGCGGATGGCGACCAGCTCGGTGGTGATGTCCGCGGCGATGTCCCCGTCCCCGGCGACGATGTCGTTGAGCGTGATGGTCTCGCGTACGCGTGATTTCACGTCCCGGTAGAAGGCAAGCACTTCCTCGCGGCTGCGGAACGTGCCGCCCTGTCCCTCGAAGAGCACGTCCGGGGCATACGAAACGCGCGAAGCCGTCGAAGTCGCTGGCGTTGAAGGCCGCCAGGTAGTCGCGCAGGTCCTGTTCCGTCAGCGAACCGGCGCATCCGGTCTGCGCTGCGGACAACGGGGCGACCACGCCCGCCGAGGCCAAAGCACCCCCGAACAGCAGCAGGCCGGAACTGAAATCACGCCGAAACATGTGTCTCTCCCCCCGAAGTGTCAACGGCACCTACGCTAGCACCTAACAGGTGTCGGTTGTACTCCCGCGCCTTTGCAATTGCCGGCACGACAGGGTTGAATCGCGGGACCAATCCGAGGAGTCCAGTCCCCATGCCGAAGATTTCCCTTGTTGCGCTGCTGATGCTGGCCGCGCCGCTCGCTGCTGGTGCTGATGCCGGGAATTCGCTCAATGGCGTTCGCATCGGCGCCAGCGATGTCACTGCGTTGGCGAAGTTCTATCAGACCGCGCTCGGCATGCACGAGGTTCAGCGGATGCAGAACCCCCAGTTCACGCAGATCATGCTGGATTTCGGCGCCACGCCCGAGGCAGCCAAGGCCAACCCGGCGCCGGACCTGGTGCTGAGATCGCGCCCCTCGGATGAGATCGCGCACGACATGGGCCACCTGGTCTTCAACGTGAGCGATCTCGATGCAGCGGTCGAGCGGGTGAAGGCAGCCGGCGGTCGCATCGAGCGGGAGCCGTTCGCCTTCGGCAACAGCGGAATCCGCATTGCCATGGCACTGGATCCGGCTGGCAATCATTTCGAGTTGCTGCAACCCGCGAAGCGCTGACGGAAGCTTCCCATGCGCAGGCTTGTGCGATGCGTGCTGAAATGGAGCCTGACCGCAGCGACGGCGGGCCTGTCGATTTCCAGCCTTGCGCTGGCCCAGGGTACCGCCAGCGGTCCGACCGCAACTGCTCGGTGGCGGGGAATTGCGCGGCTCCGCGAGCCAGGGGATTCACAGCTTCAAGGGCATTCCCTACGGGGCATCCACGGCAGGATCCGGCCGGTTCAAGTCGCCGCGCGCTCCGGACCCGTGGAAGGGCACGCGAGACGCGCGACGCTACGGCGATCAGTGCCCACAGATGCCACCTACCGGAGGCAACGAACGACCGGACCCGACCGCGCGCATCAGCGAAGACTGCCTGGTGCTGAACGTCTGGACGCCGGGCCTGCGTGACGGCAAGCGCCGGCCGGTGATGGTCTGGCTGCACGGCGGCGGGTATGTGGTGGGCTCGGGAGAGGCACCCGCAACTGACGGCGAGCGCCTGGCGCGGCGCGGCGACATCGTGGTGGTGACCCTCAACCATCGTCTCAACGCCTTTGGGTACCTTTATCTCGGCGACGTCGCTGGCGCGGAGTTCGCGGATTCCGGCAACGTGGGACAGCTCGACCTGGTGCTGGCACTGCAATGGGTCCGCGACAACATCTCCGAGTTCGGTGGTGACCCGGCCACGGTAACCGTGTTCGGCGAATCCGGCGGCGGCGGCAAGGCCGGCACGCTGATGGGCATGCCGGAGGCGCGCGGCCTGTTCCGTCGCGCCATCCTGCAGAGCGGCTTCGGCATCACGGGGATTCCCGCGGAAGATGCCGCGAAGACCACCGCGGGCGTGCTCAAGGAACTGGGTCTCCAGGGTCGGCAGGCGCGCGAGTTGCAGCGGGTGCCGGTGGACCAGCTCATCGATGCGTTGCGGAAAGTTACGGGTGGCACACCGCTTGGCGTCGGGCCGGTGGTCGATGGACGCTCGGTGCTACGCCACCCTTTCACGCCGGATGCACCCGCGCAGTCGGCGGATGTCGCGGTGATCGTGGGTTCGAACAAGGACGAGACCACCGTGCTGTTTCCGCCCGCCGATGCTTTCGATCTGGACTGGGCTGGCCTGCGGCGGCACCTGGTGGTGGCCATGCCCGCAGCCGACGTCGACGAGGTCATCACGGCCCTGCGCCGCCAGCGTCCTGCTGCATCCCCGAGCGATCTGTACTTTGCCGTCACCACCGAACTCGGCATGGGCAGGAACGCGCGCACGCTGGCCAGCCGCAAGGCAGCCCAGCGCGGCGCGCCCGTCTATCTTTACCGCCTGGAATGGGAAACGCCGTTGGGCGGCGGCAGGCTGCGCGCGCACCACGGCCTCGACGTGCCGCTGGTGTTCGACAACGTCGCGTCGGGCACCGGCATGACCGGTGCGGACGCCGCCGCGGCCCAACTCGTGGCCGACGCCATGAGCGCCGCATGGATCCAGTTCGCGCGCACGGGCAATCCGAATGCGCCGGGGCTGGCCTACTGGCCGCCGTTCGAGCCGCAGGCACAGCCTTCGATGATCTTCGACGCCGTGTCGCGCGCGGTGAGCGATCCCGTGCGCGACCTGCGCCAGCTTCTGGATGATCCGCCAGTCGTGCAGCGCTAGCGATCGCGCCGCATCAGAAGTTCATCCGCACGCCGAAGCGGTACAGCCTGCCCAGCGGATCGAACAGCAGCTGGTTGGTTGCGCCCTGGTTGCTGGGCGCCACCGGCGGATCCTTGTCCAGCAGGTTCTGGATAGCGCCGAACACCTCGAGCTTGCCGTCGGCCACGCTCTGCAGCTTGTAGCGCGCACCGAGATTGAAGTAGATCGCGCCCATCCACATGGTTGGTGTTGATGCTGTTGGGCAGGTTCACGTTGTAACCGGCCTGCTCGGGCCCGATCAGCGTCGAGTCGAACAGTCCGCCCTGCAGTAGCGTGTTTCGAGCGACAGCGTCAGGCCACCGGTCTGGTAGGTGGTGAAGTGCGTTGAGCTGCCAGTGAGGCAGGCCCGCGCCACCGCCGGACACGTTGTTGCCGGCGACGCCCGCGCGTTCGATGGCCGCACCGGTGGCATCCGTGGTCTTCAGGTGGATGACCCGCGTGGCGAGCAGGCGCAGGTCCAGGTCGCCGGTGCGCGAGAACAGCTCCAGCGGCATGCGATAGCTCAGCTCGAAGTCAAAGCCGCTGGTCTCCAGCCGGTTCAGGTTCAGCGACACAACGCTGACCTGGGCCGGCGACGTGGTGCCGGGTTCGAAGATCGATCTGGTTGCAGTACAGCGCCGGCCTGCAGGCAGCGGTTCAGCAGCACCTGGCCCGACAGCGTGCGCGATCACGTTGTCTGATGTCGATGTTGTAGTAGTCCGCGCTGGCGCGCAGGCCCTGCAGCGATCCGCTGCCGACGATGGCATACGCGACCGATGGTCTTGTGTCTGCGTTCTCCGGGATTCAGGTTCGGATTGCCACCACTGACCGTCGGCACCAGGATGCCGTTGATGGTCTGGAAGCCGGTGACCTGCGGGCTGTAGAGCTCTGCCGCATTCGGCGCGCGGATGTCGCGCGAGCGCGTGCCACGGAACTTCAGCCAGTCGACGGGTTCGTACGCGGCGCCGTACTTCCAGGTCTTCACATCGTGCCACTGGTGCTGTAGTCGGTGAACCGATCGGCGCCGTTGAGCGACAACGATTTCGCCACGGCAGGTCCTTGGCCAACGGCACCACGGTCTCGGCAAATCCTTCCTTGACCTTGATGCCGCCGGAGACGACAGCCGAATTGAAGACGTAGAAGCCGCTGCTGGCCGAGATGGGATCGGCCGTGGTGCTGGCGTCGTTGTCGCGATACTCCACGCCGACTGCCAGCGGCACAGCGCCCGCCCAGGTGCTGAACAGATCGCCCTGCAGGTTGGCCGCAAAGGCCTTCTGCGTGAATTCCTGATTCAGCCAGCCGTCACCGTACAGGTAAGCCTTGGCCGCGGCCGGAAAAGTTGTTCGCGCCGAACAGGTTGACCGGCACGCAGCCGTTGTTGGGATTGGTGAGCGTGCTGCGGCAGACCGCCTGCCCGGCGCCATTGGTCGTGACGTCTGCGGCGAGCTGGATGCGCGCTGCCTGGCCCGTGGCGTTCGGCACGCCGATCACCTGCTGCTGGATGCGATTGTTCAGCACATCCTGCTCGTACTTCGTCCTGCCGTACTGCGCCGATACGTCCCACTTCCAGCTTTCGCTGATGGAACCGCTCAAGCCCGCCAGCACGCGCACCACATCGGACTTGTTGCGGTTGTCCGTGTATCCGAAGTCATCCCCCATGCGACCCAGCACGAACGAGGTCGCGCTGGTCAGCGGCTGGCCGGCTGTCGTGAGGGCCGTCCTCAGCGCCGCGGGCAGGAATGGATTATCCCCGCGAATGGTGATGGCGTTGGCGCCGGCGGCGAAGAAGTCCCGCGTCTGCGCGCCGCGGCCGTTCGACGATGTGTGTCCGTACGACAGCTCCGCAAAGGCCTGCAGGCTGTCGCTGAAATCGTACTGCAGGCTGCCGAACGCCACGTAGCGCTCGGTGGGAATCATGATGTACGGCGCGCCGATGAAGCCGTTCCTGCCGGCCCCGTCGCCACCCTGCATGAACGTGGGATTGTTCGGGAACACCAGGCCGTACTGGAACTGGCGCGGCGTGCCATTGTCGTTGAATGCCGTGCCCCGCAGCGGTCCATTGAGTATCAGGCCGCCCTGCACAGCGTTCACGGTGCGCGAGCTCGACAGGATGTTGTTCACCGGATAGCCGATCAGTTTGTGGCCGGCCGCGTTCGGGTTCGCCGAACCGGTGTTGGTGATGACCTGCCACTCCTGCGCGCACCAGTCACGCTCGTAGCAGCCTCCCGCGCCGTTGTTGTCCTCGTACTCGATGGCGGCGACCAGATGGCCACTGCCTCGCCGCGAAGGCGTGCCACCGGCAACACCTGCGCGGATGTTCTCGGCATCGCCCTCGCCCCGACGCCCGTACTGCAGTTCGCCCTTGAGTCCTTCGCAGGTGCGCTGGCGTGAAGATGTTCACCACGCCGGCGACCGCGTCCGACCCGTACTGCGCGAAGCACCGCCTGTCACCACCTCGGCTGCGATCCAGCAAGCAGCGTCGGGAATCTGGTTCAGGTCGATGGTGCCTTCCTGCGTGGAAGGCACGAACCGGCGGTCGTTCGACGAGCACCAGCGTCCGCACGGGGGCGAGGCCGCGCAGATCTGCCTGGATCATGCCGGCCGCACGCGGGCCGATGTTCGTGGTCTGGAGGTTCGCTGACGGCCGGAACGACGGCAGTGAGTTCAGCAGGTTGCCGATATTCGTCGCGCCGAGGTCCTGCATGCGGGCCGCGTCAACCACCGTGACCGGCGTCGGCGCGGTTACGCCGTCCTGCGGATTCGGGTGCCGGTTACCGTGACCTCCTCGAGGGCTGTGTCTGTGGCAAGGCTGCTCTCGGCGGATAGCGCGAGCGGTGCCCAGCCTGCGACTGCGCAGGCGACGCAGCCGGCCACCGTCTTGAGCGAAAACAGCCGATCTTCCAGATGTAGCCAGGTCGATGTGGTCACGGACTCCCCTTTTCGCGCACCTGGCTCCCGCCAAGGTCCGCTGTGTTTTGATTACTCAACCAGAGTGAGGATACGCGAGCAATCAGCTCTCGGGAATCGTTTGCATGCCGGACCCGGACATGCGCCAGCCATCCGCTAGACCAGCGGCATGCCCACCAGCACCCGGTGCAGCCAGAACAGCGTCACGACATAGACCACCAGGCCGCCGATCACGGCGATGGCATCGTTCCAGGGTGACACGGGCGCCGCCTTGACGGGACGCGCCACGCGGCGCTTGAGTGAGATGCGGTCAACCACCGCCCAGGCCAGGAAGGCCCCGAACAGCAGCACGTCCGCCTGCATGCCGTTGGCAAGCAGGTGTGCAAACGCCCAGATCTTCACCGCGGCGAGCATCGGGTGCTTCACCGCCGACTTGATCCGCCCGGGCAGGTACGCCGCGAACAACAGCGGGAACACGGGCAACATCAGCAGGAACGCGACATGTCGCGTCCACGGTGGCGGCGCGTAGAGCACTACGGGCGACTGTCGCGCCACGCCGTAGCCGTAAATCAGCAGCAGGAATCCGGCAATGGACACGATTGAATACAGGCCGCGCCACGCGTTCGCACCCATCGCGGCCGCCCAGCGGTCACGTGCAGCCGGCGCGATGATGGACACCGAGTGGATGCCGAGGAAGATCGCAAGTCCCAGGATCAGTTGGAGCATGGTCTGCAGACCGGTAGTCCGTGGAGGGCACTCACCGTAGCACACCACCGGGCTTTCACACCGCAGGCCCTGCGCAGGCGCGCTCGGCACGCAGCTTGGCGCCAATCGCATCCTGATGACGGATGTGCAGCAGGTCTGCCAGCCGTCGCAGAAGATGTGCCTCGTGGTCATCCGCCTTGCCATTGGCGTAGGCGACGGCCCACAGCAGCTCGAACACATGTATCCGCTCGGCTTCACCCAGTTGCTCGTTGAGCCGTTCGGTGAAGCTGTGCAGATCGTGCGCGTGCTCCGACTTGTGCCGGGCCAGCTCGAAAACATCAGCCAGTTCCTGGCCCGTCAACGAGAACCTCGACCCAAGGGCCTCCATGACTGCCCTTTGCTCGGAATCATCGATCTCGCCGTCGGCCCGGACTACCTCGATGAGCAGTACCGCCGTCACCAGTTGCAGCGTGTGCTCCCGATCGGCAATGTCGACCGGCGCCAGGGAAGGCTTCAGTGAATCGAAGAGGTCGGAGAGTATGCGCAGCATCGCCGCATTGTCGCACCGCCGGCAGCAGCGCGATATCAACTGCCCCCTCCCTCCCCTCGCCCTATACTCGGCGGGGTTGGACCTTTTGCCTGGAGGAGTGCCCGGGATGAGAATCTTGGCGATCGTCACCCTGGCGTTGTTGGGCGCCTGTGCGTCGATGGGAAACCTCGACCTTTCCGGCATGTCCTTCTCACAGACGCCGCTGGCCGGCAAAGTCGTGTGGAACGATCTCATCACCGAGGATGCCGCGGCAGCGCGGCGCTTTTACGGCGGAGTATTTGGCTGGGAATTCGAGCAGGCCACCTCCGCGGGCGGCCTGCCCTACTCACTGGCCCGGCAGGACGGCGTGTACGTCGCCGGCATCGTGCAGACGGCACCGCCGGCCGACGGCAAGCCCATCACGCGATGGCTCCCTTATTTCTCCGTTGCGGATGTGGATGCCTCCGTCGCACGCGCGCTGGCGCTCGGTGGCCAGGTGGCGCTCACGGCTCGCACCATCCCGATGGGTCGCGTCGCGGCCGTGACCGATAGCGAAAAGGCCGTGATCGGTCTCGTCCGCAGCAGCATCGGGGATCCGGACGACGCCACCACACGTGCCGGGGCCGGCCGGGTGGTCTGGACCGAGTTGCCGTCGAACAATCCCGTGCAGGCCGCGACTTTCTACCGGGAAGTCACGGGCCTCACGCCCGTCGATGTCGCCCGGCGCGGCGGCACCTACACGATGATGAAATCCGGGACTGTCGAGCGCGCGGGCATTTTCAGGAGCCCCGATCCGCTGTGGTCTACGGCATGGCTCACGCACTTCGGCGTCTTGGATCTTGCCGGGGCGGTGGAACGCACGAAGGCGCTCGGCGGAAAGGTCCTGCTCCCGCCCTCGCCGGAATTGCGCGAAGGCACCATGGCCGTGATCACCGACCCGGGCGGCGCCATCCTCGTCCTGCAGAAGATTGGAGCGTGAAGATGAACACTGGAACCAGGTCTCACGGGATCGCGCGGCGCGTGGTGCTCGCGGCCACCCTCCTCGCCACGCTCGCACTCTCGGGCTGCAATGCCAACGTGGGGGTGGGCATGAACGTGGCAGTGCCGATTGGCAACAATGGGCAGATGACCGTCAGCACGGGCCGCTGGCTTTAAGGGAGCTCACGATGAGCCCTGAGTAGGTTTCACGCAGAAGAGCATTGCGCCTGGGCTATGCGCGCGGCACGCCTGCCAGAGACTGCGTCGTAGCGGACGAAGAACTCGGCGGGCACTTCGAAATAGGGCAGCGCCCCGGTCGGGAAGACATCGAAGCTCCAGTTCGGCCGCTGCTCGACGCTGTGCTTGCCTCGGTAGTCCGTGAAGTCGCCGCGAATGCCATGCGACATCCAGACCGGCTGAGACAACGACTCATAAAGGCGGCGTGCGTCCAGACTGAACAGTTGCGCGGCAAGGAAGTGCAGCGGTGCATGCTCGGCGCCGGGCTGCCGCGCCGTTTCGATGTCGTATCGCCAGAGCGTTTCGTCGATCTGCTTCGAGCCCCAGGTCCGCTCGAGGAAATACCGGATCACGGCCGGGCGCGTGAGCAGGCGGTACAGTGGCCTGCCCCACCCCGGGCCGCGCAGCAGGCGCAGTATCCATGGCGCACCCACGACGCTGCCGGGCGGACCTTCTGGACGGGCCTGGCCCTTGAAACCTGTAGGGCTGACTAGCGCAATTCGCCCGAACGCGTCGGGTCGTTCGCTCGCTGCGCGGGCCAGGAACTCGCAGGCAAGCGACACGGCGAGCGCGTCGACCGGGCCACCGCCATTGCGTGCGGAAAGTTCCGCGGCCGCCGCCAGCACCGCATCCGTCATCAGCCTCGGACTGTAGTGCCGGTCACTGCGGTCGGAGGCCCCGAACCCGGGCAAGTCCATGCTGAGGACTGTCCGGGTGGCGCGGTAGTGCTCGTGCAGCGGTCGAACTTCTGCAGCCGAAGCGGCAGCATTGACGCTGTGGACAAGCAGCAGCGAAGGGCCGCTGCCGGCAAGGTAGCCGCGCAGTCCCAGCTCCTGCCGTCCGATGCGTACCAGTTGGCCGGAGACGGCGGGAGGCAGTGTCGGCGACGCGGACATGCTTCAAACTACCGCCCAGAGTCCTCCACCGCAATGCGAATGAAATCACCAGTCCGGAGACCACGCGGTTCCCGCGTTCCCTACCGCTATCCCGAGCACCTGCGCGAGCAGGTTGAAACCGTGCCGCAGCGTCCGGGCGTCTACGTCTTCCACGGTGAGGTCGCCGACCTGCCCCTCTACATCGGCAAGAGCGTGAACCTGCGCAGTCGACTGCTCGCCCACCTGCGCAATCGCACCGAGGCGCGCATGCTCAGCCAGGCGCGGCGCCTCAGTATTCATCGCACTGCGGGCGAAATCGGGGCGCTGTTGCTCGAGGCGCGCATGGTCAAGCAGGACTTCCCGCTGCTGAACCGGCGACTGCGACGCAATTACCGACTGTGCTCGATCCTGCTGTCGGATGGCAGGCCCGAACTCGTCGACTGCCAGACCATCGACTTCAGTCGCGACACGGGTTGCTACGGGCTGTTTCGAAGCCGCACCGCGGCCCTCGCGCACCTGGCCGGGATGGCCGATGCCCAGCGCCTGTGCCTCGGTCGCATGGGACTGGAAAAGTTGCCCAAGGACCGGCCGTGCATGCGCTCGATGCTCGGTCGCTGCGCAGGCGTCTGCACGCACAAGGAATCCGTGCTGGAGCACGATGCACGCCTGCGGGAGGCGCTGTCGGCCATGGCGCTGCGCTGCTGGCCGTGGGCAGGCGCAGTGTCGATCACCGAATCCGACGGCGAACTGACGGAGCATCATGTGGTGCGCAACTGGTGCCACCTCGGTTCGGCAGCCACGCTGCGGGAAGCTGCCGGACTGGCCACCGTGCGGCCGGAGTTCGATGCGGACTGCTACCAGATCCTGTGCCGCCCGTTGCTCGAGGGCGGCGTGACGGTAACCGAGCTGACGGCCTGACCCGCCGTCAGCGATGGGTCACTGGCCCGGTGTGTACCAGATTGGCGAACTCCAGGCGCGTTCCTGAATCGTCACTGGCACGATGGTCAGGGGCTTCATGTTCAGCCGGGCCGCATCGTAGGTGTTCCAGCGTGGCGTCGGAATCTCCAGCACGCGGGCATAGTAGAAGGCGCTCTCGCCCGGCTTGAATTCAGGATCGGTCCAGCCGGCGGCCAGCTGCGTGGCGCCGATTGCGTCCGAGTAGGTCGCCGTCGCCGGGTCCACGCTGTTGCCAACGGCCGGCAATTTGCCATCGGCACCAACCTTGCGGTCGCCCGACCAGGCCACGTCAAAAACCTTCTCGTGCTGCTGGCCGGCCGCATCGAGCCAGCCCTTGACGATCTGGACACGGTCCAGGTTGCCGCTCTTGGGGTCCTTGGTCGCCATGACGAGGAACGTCGGCGCCTTGCCGGCGCCGGGCTTCAGGTCACTGCCCATCGGCACGCCCTTGTCATAGGCGAGCCTGACGAAATCGGCCTTGCGCACATCGTCGATGGCGTAGTCGAAGCTGCCGAAGAAGCGCACCTTCATCATCGGGCCCGAGGTGCCAAATGTCTCCTTGCGCTGCATCGCATCCCAGATGGCCTCGCGCGTATTCTGCGGTGCCCAGACTCCCGCCAGGCCGCCAGAGCTGAACTCCTGGATCTGCTGGACCTGGCCCGCCGGCGCACCGGGCACGCCGGTCAGTCGTTCCTTCGCATTGTTCTCGAAGGCGAACTTGCCGGTGAAGTTGAACTCCTCGTGGCTGGCCGCAGCGTTGTGCGTGTCGGTGTCGCCGATGAAGCCATACTTGAACGGGTTGCCGGATCCGGCAGCGGCCTGGCTCATGCCGTCGAGCAGCGCCTGGCGCGCGAAGCTGCCCTTGCGATGCGTCGGACGCTGGTAGTCCGCGGAAAGCGTGTAGTCCCACTGCTCGAACGAAGCGAACTCGTCGGTCGGTGACAGGTCGGGATGGGTCTCCGAGGTGCCCTTGATCTGCGTGATCTCGTACAGCGGTTCATTGGCGGCGCGCGTGCTGTTGTACGCGGCATCGATCGGCTTGCCGTCGAACTTCAGCAGTTCAAACATCCGGCCATCGCTGGCATTGCCGTTGTGGGGGATGGCAAACAGCGTCGAGCCCTTGGCGCGCTGTTCGTCCATCCATTTCCACAACGTTTCAGGGTCCTCGGAATCAAGCGCCGAGAGCACCAGGTCGGGCAGGTGCGCGGTGTCGCGAAACACGACGACCCGATGCAGGTTGCGCTGCTGCGGATTCGACGTCCATTCGAATCCGGCGAACGTCGTGAACCTGCCGGGAATGTAGTTGTCGTCCGCCGCCTTGACGATTTCGGCCCAGACCGTGCGCGCCAGCGCGGGGTCGCTCAGCTGCGGGTCGCGCTTGCCGGCGCTCATGTCGCGCAGGACTCCGGCGAACGCCTGCATCCGGACGTTCGCGTCGGGCGAGGTCACGAGCTTCGCCAGTTCGGTCTTGCTCAGTGGACTGTCGGGGTTCGCCATCTGGTTGAACACGCCCATGTACTCGGCATGGTCGGCCACCATGTAGAAGTCGAGCGGCGTCTTGAGTTGCAGCTCCGGGCCGCCGCTGCCGGTGATCGGCTTGCCCTGCGCCCAGGCATAGGCGTCCGTCGGCGTGGTCTTGGAGCCATTGGTGAAACCGTCGAATGACCAGCCGGTGTGGACGTGGACATCGCCAAAGTAGACGTTGTTCTCGGGGTTTGGCGGCGGCAACGCCGTCACGGGCGCGGCTGTCGCAGCGGGGCTGACAGCGGTTGCGGCGGGTGGCGGCGGCGAGCAGGCAGCAAGTCCGAACACGATACCGACAACGGCCGGAAATCCTGACCTGATCCTCATGACTGCGATTCTCCCTGGCATGACAGGACCTCAATCTACACCAGCTCTGCAAGACATATGAGTCGCTAGAATACCGTCAGGCGGTCCGGCGGCCGGGCCTGCAAGGAGCACTGGATGGCGGCAGACGACATTGCAGACCTGAACCTTCCGGCGGGATACAAGCCCCCGCGGGTTTGGACCTGGGACCAGCCCAGCGGCGGGACTTTCGCGAACATCAACCGCCCCGTCTCCGGTGCAACGCATGAGAAGGAACTCCCGCGCGGTGAGCACCCGCTGCAGCTTTATTCCCTGGGCACGCCCAACGGCCAGAAGGTCACCATCCTGCTGGAGGAGTTGCTCGCGCTGGGCCACGCAGGCGCCGAGTACGACGCCTGGCTGGTCAACATCGGCCAGGGCGAGCAGTTCGGCAGCGGCTTCGTGGCTGTGAACCCGAATTCGAAGATCCCGGCGATGCTCGACTGGTCCACCGATCCGCCAGTGCGCCTTTTCGAGAGCGGCTCGATCCTCTTCTATCTTGCCGAGAAGTTCGATGCCTTCCTTTCGAAGGAGCCTCATCAGCGCGCCGAGACAATGAACTGGCTGATGTGGCAGATGGGCTCGGCTCCGTTCCTGGGCGGAGGATTCGGGCACTTCTATGCCTACGCGCCGATGAAGATCGAGTACGCGATCAACCGCTTCGCGATGGAGACCAGGCGGCTGCTGCACGTGCTGGATACCCAGCTCGGCAGGACCGAGTACGTGGCTGGCGGCGAGTACACCATCGCGGACATTGCCAACTGGGCGTGGTACGGAAGCCTGATGAACGGGGCCTACAACGCCGCGGAATTCCTCTCGGTGCACGAGTACGCGAACGTGCGGCGCTGGACGGATCTCATCGCCAGCCGGCCGGCCGTGCAGCGCGGGCGCCGCGTGAACACCACGATGGGCCCGCCCGAACTTCGCCTGCCGGAGCGGCACAGCGCAGCGGACTTCGGCCTGTGATCTGACGGCGCCCTGCCGGTACGCCCATTCGACAGGCTCGGAGTTTATGCCGAAAGCCGGCCAGCTGGTCGCTGACGAGGCTACCTGCCGCCCTGCGCCCTTACCGGCGCCGACTGTCCCGCGACGAACGGAAACCTGGAGAAGATCTGCGCCATCGCCTGATTGATGGTCTGCTCGCGGTTGTTCTGCATGTCCCGCGTCATGGTGCCCTCCGCAACACCCTGGAACACCATCTGGCGCCGCTCGAAGTCCACGAGGTCGACGACCAGCGTGCCCACGTTGTAGCGGCGCGTCGTGACCTCGGTGCCGCCCCAGGCGCCCGAGGGGGAACCGGCCCAGCCCCGATAACCCCATGCCGGACCCATGCTGGGAGCCGGGCGCGACTGGATGTCCACCCGTTCGTCGATGCGGCCGTGGAAGTTGATCACGAGGTCCGGTTTGTCCGCGCGAACGTAGCCACGGGCCTCCATCTCGCGCGCCGCCGCGTTCTGCAACTGCAGCGTGGTGATCGTGCGCGCGTTGCCGGTGTCGGTGCCGGCCTGCTCCACGAACCCGAACGTCCGGAACTGGCCAAAGTCCGCGGCCGGGTCGAAATCGGCGCGGATTTCGGGACCGCTCGCGCAGCTGGCAAGCAGTGCGACCGTCGCAAGCACGACCGCACTACGTCCCAGGCTTTTCAGTCGCATCATCGTGTTCTCCTCGTCTCAGCCGATTGGCGGGCGTCGCGCGCTCCAGCCGGTCGCAAGTTGATAGGCATGGGCGAGCGCCAGGACCTGCCCTTCTCCCAGCGGCGGACCTGAGATCATAAGCCCTATGGGCAGGCCCGCCGCCGAGAATCCGCACGGCACACTGATCGACGGGATCCCGAGCACGTTGCAGGGCAAGGTGTTGCGCAACAAGGGAAGGTCCGATGGCAGGGACTTTCCAGCGAGCACGTTCTCGATGGTATCCGGCAGCACCATGCAGGTCGGGGTAACGATCAGGTCCACGTCCTCAAAAAACCGGCTCGCCGTGTTGCGCGCAATGGCCATCCGGCGGCGACCCTCGATATATGCCGTAGTCGAAATACCTGCGCCATCCATGACGCGGGCGAGCGTCGTGGGATGGTAGAGGCTGCGGCGCACTTCGTCGGCGACGAATGCGGCGTGCCAGGCGTAGGCGTCGGCCGCCAGCACCGGATACGTGTCCGGGCTGGAGAACTCCACCTCGCGCATCCCGGCGACCAGGCCACGCAGGACCTCGAGTGCCACGTCCAGGGCGACATCGACGTCGGGATCGAGATCCTCGAAGTAAGGCGCGCGCGCCACGCCGAGCCGCAATCCCGATACGTCCCGGCCGATCGCCGCTGCCAGGTGTTGCGGTGCAGACCGGATGCTGACGGGATCGAGCGGATCGAACCCGGTGATCGCATCCATCAGCAGCGCGCAATCCTCGACGCTGCGACAGATCGGGCCGACATGGTCGTGGGTCTCCGAGAGCGGCACGATGCCGCGGATGCTCGCCAGCCCATGCGTCGCCTTGAAGCCCGTCACACCGCAGAAAGACGCCGGCAAGCGGATGGAGGCTGCCGTGTCGGTGCCGAGCGCGCCGGCGCAGAGGCACGCGGCCACGGCGGCGGCCGAGCCGCCGGAGGAGCCACCCGGATGACGCGCGAGATTCCAGGGATTTCGCATCGGGCCGGCGAGCGCGAACGCGGTGGTGCCGCCGTAGGCGAACTCGTGCATGTTGAGCTTGCCCAGCAGCACTGCCCCGGCCTCCTTCAGCCGACGCACGACCTCGGCGTCGGTGTCCGGAACGCGGTCCGCGTAAATCCGGCTGGACGCTGTCGTCCTCACGCCGGCCGTGTCGATGTTGTCCTTCAGCGCGATGCGGCACGCCGTGCAACGGTCCGCGATGACGGCCTGCGACGATCTCGGCGGCGGCTGTGCTCGCCTCGGCGAGCGCCGACTCGGCCGTCACCGTGATGTAGGCATTGATCTGCGGGTCGAGGCGACTCGATCCGGCCGAGATAGGCCTGCGTCAGATCGACCGGCGAGAGCGCGCCCGACTTCATGCGCCGGCCGGCCTCGGCGATACCCAGTGCGGTGAGATCCTCGGCCTGCGCCATGCATCGCCCCTGGCGACGTTTCGTTCGCGGCAGGCTAGCAGTATCCGGCCATCGACGTCAGCACCTGGCCCTCTATCGCGCGCGCAGCGTTAGACTGCGGGACCCCGATGTACTCGAACTGGCTCTCCAACACGCTGATCGTGCTCGTGACCGGCGCCACCGTGGCGCTGGCGGTTCTCGTTCACTACGAAGGCCTCGCCTGGATGTCCAGTCGACTTGGGCAACTGCACGGCCTGCGCCGCCGCAAGGTGCTGTTCGGCGTCTGCGGCATCATTCTGCTGCACGTATCCGAGATCTGGGTGTTCGGCGTCGCAAGCTGGCTGCTGCTCGGGGTTCCGGATGCCGGCACGATCAGCGGCGCCACCGAGCCTCACTTTCTCGACGTGATCTATTTGTCGGCGATGACGTTCTCGACTGTGGGATTCGGTGACCTGGCGCCGGTCGGGCCGATCCGCTTCCTCTCCGGGACCGAGGCGCTGACTGGTTTCATCCTGATCTCCTGGTCCGCCTCGTTCCTGTACCTCGAGATGGAGCAGTTCTGGCGGCGCAGGTCTCCCTGAGAGCGCAATCGGGTTACTCGATGCGATAGAACCGCACGATGACTTCGTTCGGTGAACGCTCGCCTACGCCGACAAAGATACTGCGCGTGAGCCATTGCAGCTCCGGTGCGGCAGTCTCGAACTTCGGTACCGTGCGGAAATAGACGAGCCCGGGATCGACGATCTGGCCCGCGTTGAGCCGCTGCATGACCTCCGGCGGCGCGTGGCGGATCCCCACGTTCTGCACGTAGACGAGCTCGCCTTTCTCCGTTCGGAGCGTGTAGCGCGTGTCGAGCTCGGAGAACCCGTCGGGTTGGATCAACTGCCAGTCGGCACCGCTGTTCGGCACCACGACGCCATTCATCATCGGGCCGCGCACCGTGCCGCCGGTGATTGCCACGATCCGCCGCAGGCCGTGCCGCACTTCGCCGATGACGACGGGGTCGCCAACCGTGGCCCGCAGTTCGAAGGCAAACACCAGCGGTGGCGGCGCAGGCGCTGCGGAAGTCCGGTTTTCCTGGGCCGACAGGAGCGGCCCCGCGAACAGGCCCGTGATCAGCGACAGGCCGATGGATATGATGTGTCGAGTCATGCCGGCATGCTAGCGCAACTGATCGTTGGCCTGCCTCAATACCCGCAAGCCGCGTTCACGCGGGGGTGCGTCGCAGATGCCCGATCCGATTCGACTCGAATGGCTCATGGACGCCGAGGTGCAGGTCTCGCGTCCGGTGCAGGTGGGGCAGATCCCTGCCGGGTTTCACCAGGGCGTGCCCATCGGCGCCGGCTCCTTTGCCGGTCCGCGCCTGCGTGGCACGGTGATTCCGGGTTCGTTCGACTGGCAACTGATCCAGCCCGATGGCCTGGCGCGGCTCGACGTGTCCGGTGCAATGCTGACGCATGACGGCGCCACCATCCGTGTCTCGAGCAAGGGCATGCGGCATGGCCCGCCGGCAGTGATGGCGCGACTCAGTGCCGGTGAGGTGGTGCCGCCGGACCAGTACTACATGCGCGCCGTCGCGCGTTTCGATGCACCGGCAGGTGCCTACGACTGGCTCAACAAGGCGCTGTTCGTGTCCTGGGGCGAACGCCATGCGGACAAGGTCGTCATCCACTACTACCGGGTGCTCTGAATCATGCAGCACAAGGAATCTGTCATGACGTCCGGGTTTGCCGGCCCACCGGCCCACAGTCCCGCGGTGGAATTCGTCTTCAGCATCTTCGCGACCATCGAGGGCGTTCTGGCGGTGGGCGAGACGGCCACAGGCCAGATCCGTGCCATTCCCATCACAGGCGGCGAGGTGCTGGGCAAGGACATTGCCGGTCGCGTGATTCCCGGCGGCGCCGACTGGCAGCGCACGCGCTCGGATGGCGTGACCGAGATCGAGGCGACTTATGCGCTGGAGCTGGCGGACAAGACGCTGGTGAAGGTAGTCAATCGGGGTCTCATCGTGCCGGCAGCACCGGGCTCGCCGGCTTACTTCCGCACGGCCGTGGAATTCACGGCGCCCAATGGGGACTGGCAATGGCTCAACGAAGCGATCTTCCTGTGCAGTGCCGGGGGTGCCCAAGGCCGACCCGGCACCGTGCAGGTGGATGTGTACAGGCTCGTTTGAAGTCGAAGCAGCACTAGCTGCCCAGTTCGCCCTGGCTCTCGACGAGCCCGGCGATCTGGACGAACCGCAACGTCGGCTGCACCCCGTAGACGCCCGTTACCCACGCAAGCGTCTCTTCGGAGAAGAAACGGCGCGCCGCCGCCTCGCTCCGCCAGACATAGAAGTTGACCGCCTGTCGGGCTCCCGCATCGATCGTGAACGTCTTGGACACGAGTTCCGGCATGCCCTGGAACTTCGGCAACGCCGCCTGGGCGAGCTGCGTCAGGCGCGCAGCGTCGAAATCTGCGCCGAGGTCGAAGGTGACGAATACCCCGATCATGTTGCTGGAAGCTGCCATCTGTCTGCTCAGGTTACCCGCTCCGGCAATTGAGTGCAGGTCTGGTGGACCGCAACGACCGTGTCATGCGGCAGTCACCCCAGCGTCACATGCGCCCATGAAGCTCTGCGCTCCAGTTTCACGAGCCAGGAGATCTCCATGAAGGGCGCTTCCCATCCGACGAACGACGTGTCGCTGAACACGTCGGTGAACGAGTCCATCCACCAGGTCATCGAGCGCGTCGAAATATCGCGCCGCTCATTCATGAAAACCGGCATCGGTGCGGCCGCCCTCACCAGCGCCGGCGGCCTGACGCTTGGCGGGCTCGTGCAGTCGGTGGAAGCGCACAACGGCTACGGCCAGCCGGGTATCGGCTTTGCCAACGTTCCTGCGAGCCTGGCGCCTGTGCCCGACGTCGTCACGGTGCCTCCCGGCTACTCGGCTGAGTTGCTGGTCGCCTGGGGCGACCCGATCATGCCGGGCGGCACGTCTTTCCGCGGCGATGCGAGCGAGACGGCTGCCGAGCAGCTCAAGCAGTTCGGTGAGCATTGCGACGGACTGCACTACTTTCCCCTGTACGACGATCACGGCCGGTTCGCCAGCGACATCGGCCTGCTGTGCGTGAACAACGAATACACGCATGAGGAAGTGCTGTTTCCGGACGGGCAGCTCGGTGCCGGCTACACGATCGCCAAGACCCGCAAGTCGCAGGCGGCGCATGGCGTCTCCGTCGCGGAGATCCGCCGGAAAGTCGGCAGGGGCCGCTCGAAGGCCAAATGGAAGGGCGAGTGGAAGGGCGACTGGTCAGTGAACCGCTACTCGATGTACGGCCGCCGCATTACCGGCAATACGCCCGTGCTGTTCTCGGGGGCCGCGGCCGGCCATCCGCTGATGCAGACGAAGGAGTTCGACATCACCGATTCAGGCTCCGTCGCCACCGGCTATTCGCTCGACGGCTTCCATGGCCATGGCACGCTGAACAACTGCGGTCACGGCGTGACGCCCTGGGGCACGTTCCTGACCGGCGAGGAGAACTGGAACGGCTACTTCGGCAGCAGCACCGGCGTGGTCGACACATCCGTCGCGACCGAAACCGGCAAGCTGAATCGCCGCTACGGCATCAGTGCCACCGGCTTCGGCTACCGCTGGCACACGACCGACCCGCGCTTCGACGTGTCCGTCAACCCGAACGAGCCGAACCATTTCGGCTGGGTCGTCGAGATCGACCCGTACAACCCCTGGCGCGAGCCGGTCAAGCGCACGGCGCTCGGCCGCTTCAAGCATGAGGGCGCGTGGTGCGTCGTCGATGAGGATGATCGCCTGGGCGTCTACATGGGCGACGACGAGCGCAACGAGTACATCTACAAGTTCGTGAGCGCCGGCCGCGTCCACAAGAACAACTCACGCCGCAATCGCGACCTGCTCGACAAGGGCACGCTGTACGTTGCGAAGTTCAACGCGGATCTTTCCGGCCAGTGGCTGGCACTGGTGCCGGGCACGATCGGCGTCGACGGCAAGGCGCTGCGCGACAATCCGAATTTCGCTGGCGCCAACGACGAAGAGGTGCAGGCGAAGATCCTGATCAAGACGCGCATGGCCGGCGACGCCGTCGGCGCGACGATGATGGACCGCCCCGAGTGGACGGGCGCCCGTCCGCGCAGCCGGAGCTTCCGCGAGATCGAGGTCTACTGCACGCTGACGAACAACAATCGCCGTGGCACAAGCACCGCGTCCGTCAATGCCGTGGACGGTTCGACCAGCGCCGGCTCCGCGCGCCCTCCGGTGGACGCCGCCAACCCGCGGGAGCTCAACCTCTACGGCGGACGTGATCCGCTGGCGCGAGGATGGCAGAAGCGTCCTGGCCACGACGTTCAAGTGGGACCTGTTCGTGCAGAATGGCGATGTCGCGACCACCAAGGCCGCACTGCCCACCAACGACTTCAAGGGCAATATCGTGGACGATCCGAACGGCAGCGCCGACTACGGCGCTCCGGACGGACTCTGGTTCGACGACTTCGGGCGGCTGTGGGTGCAGACGGACCAGGCGGGCGATGCCCAGGGCGACTGGGTGAACATCGGTGCCAACAGCATGGTCTGTGCGGATCCCGCGACTGGCAAGACGCGTCGCTTCCTCAACGGTCCGCGGAACTGCGAAGTAACGGGCGTGGTCATGACGCCTGATGCCCGCACGATGTTCGTGGGCATACAGCATCCCGGAGAGGACTCGACCGCTGCCAACCCGACGCAGTTTTCCAACTGGCCGCAGTCGCAGTGGGAGGAATCCGCCGACGGCACACCGCGTACCGGCCGGCCGGCCGCGTTCCGCGCGTGGTTGTCATCACCAAGGACGACGGCGGCATCATCGGAACCTGATGTCCAGCATGCGCCGGCAGCCAGGATGCTGCCGGCGCATGCCCTTACCCGCCGGAGCGAACGCGCTATGCTCGAATCGCTTGCAGGAAGTCCCCCTGCAGCAAGAATCGCCATGCGCCTTTCAGCTTCATCAAACAGAACCTCGAACCGATCCTGGCCGACTGGGTGGACTTTGCCCGCCAGCAGCTGCCGGCGGCTTCCGGCCTGGACGAGCGCGCCCTGCGGGACCACGGGAAGCTGATCCTGCAGGAAATCGCTGCAGACATGGATCGGCCGCAGGACGACGAGGAACGGCAGGCGAAGTCCGAAGGCAACAGTTCCACCGCCTCTTCTGCCACCGATGCTCCCTCGCGCAGTCATGCCCGCCAGCGCGAACGGCAGGGATTCGAAGTGGAACAGATGGTGGCCGAGTATCGCGCGCTGCGCGCGACGGTCCTGCGCCTGTGGGGCGCGGCCTCTCCGATGGCTGGCGCCGAAGACCTGGAAGACGTGATCCGCTTCAACGAGGCAGTTGATCAGGCGACCGCCGAGTCCCTGAGTGTGTTCCTGGCAGAGATGGACAAGACGCGTGACCTGTTCCTCGGCATGATGGGACATGACCTGCGCGGACCGTTGAGCACGATTGCCAGCTGCGCTCGCCTCGAGCAGAAATCCCGGTCCGACGGTCGCCAGGCTGCCATCGTCTTGCGCAGCGTCGCGCAGATGAGGGCGCTGCTGGATGACCTGGTCGAATACACGCGCAATCGCCTCGGAACCGGACTCGCCATCAGTCCGGCACCCCCTGCAGCTGGAAAAGTTCGTCCGTGACGCGCTGACGGAAATCGAGGCCATCAGCAGGGGGCACGTGCTGGAGCTTGCGGTACAGGGGGACACCGAAGGGGAATGGGATGCGCCGCAATTCCACCAGGCGCTCGTCGAACCTGGCATCTCAACGCAATGATGTACGATCACCTGATTCCGTCATTCACGGCAGCCTGGACGGCGACGCCGGGAGGAATCAGGCTCGCGGTCGAAAACATCGGCAAGACCATCCCCGCCCGCATGCTGACCCATCTTGATCCCGCTGGTGCGAGCGGACGGTCGACTACTCCGACACGGACTCCCGAGGGCCGGCGCAACCTCGGCCTCGGCCTTTATGTCGTGCGTAAAAATGCTGCCGCCATCGGGGACGATCGGGTCACGTCGAACAGTGAGCACGCTTCGGCTTTCCCTGCCGCGATTGCGCGCGGCAAACAGGCCAGTCACTCTTCCTACTGATCGCCCAGCCAGATTCCGGCGAACAATAGACTGCCGCCGCCGGCCAAGCCGGCGAGCCAGGTCCATCCGCACTGCCTCAGGAGCCGCTTCAACATGCCAGATCTCGAGCGCTTTTTTTCCCGGGCCTTCCGGCCCTTCTACCTGCTGACCGGCGCGGGAACAGCACTCATAGGGATCTTCGCGTTCTTCCCCTCCTGGGCCACGTCCACCATCGCGAAACTTCCCTTCCTGGTCGAATACACGATCATCATCCAGCATTGGGGAATCATGGTCGGGCTCATGGGCCTGTTCATGATGGGTGCGGCGATATTCCCCGCGTGGCGCGTCCCGATCGGCCTCTACAGCCTTCTCGAGAAGGCGTTCATGGTATGGCTCGTGCTCTTCAACGCGAGGCAACCGTTCGTCGCTGGTTTCTGGCTTCCGTTTGCGGTGGATCTATCGGTTGTGGTGTTCACCATTGGTTATTTCGTGTACTGCGGAATCGGCAGCCCGCTGCGGAATGAGCCGGGCCGACGAGAGTGATCAGGCCTCGCCACCAGTATTGACGATTGCAAACCCCGTAGTCGTGCCGGGCGCTACTTCGCCCGATCCAGGTAGCCCTGCGCCAGCATGGGAATCGCGACGATCTGGTTGCGTGCGCTGGGCGTTCCCCAGCCGCCATAGAACACGATGCCGTACAGCGTCTTCTTGTCCTTGCCGCCGAACGCGACGCCATGCAGCCCGCGAGGCCCGGCTATGGAACCCAGGAATTCGCCAGCCGGGCGAGAAAACGTCGGCAGAGGCTCCCGTGGCGACATACACACGGCCCTCGGCGTCCACTGCGGCGCCGTCTCCTCCCTGACCTCCCCGCAACCTGCCGAACTCGCGCTGGTTCGCCAGCGAACCGTCCGCCTGCACGTCAAAGGCCACCACCACGCCACCGTTCGTGGCGTAGAGCGTGCGTTCGTCCGGGCTCAGGATGATGCCGTTGGCCGCAGGGACGTCGCCATACTTCGTCAGTTTGCCGGCCGGACTGGCGTGGAACACACCACTCCCGGATACCGAGAGATAGACGCCGCCGCGGGCGTCCGCGACGAGATCGTTCACGGTGCCCCCGGCGCACTCGAGAGGTTCGCCCTGGAAGGTATTCGCGAACATGCGTCGCCGCGGCTCGAGCTGCTCGATGCCGCCGCCCAATCCGCGCACTGCGAGGAACAGCGCGCCATCCTTGCTTCGGGACACCGCGCCACCGGTGTTCGTGTTGTCGAACAGCACGCTGGCGAGCCCGCGTCGCCGGATCGAGCCGCATCACGTTGCTCGCATCGTTGTTCGCGAACAGCAGCGAACCGTCGTCACCGGCAATCGGGCCATCCGCGTTGTTGCCCTCCCAGGACCAGACGACTTTCCAATGTTGTCCAGGGGCGATCACACCCGCGATCGCATCGGGCGCAGGCAGAGCCGGGGCCGGTGGTGCCGCGGCCGTCGCGGCCGGTGCCGTACCGCCACCAGTGGCGCGCGGCGGGGGCGGCACCTTGCAGCGCGCCGTCAGCGCCGCATAGCCAGGATCCTGCCAGGCTTGAAGGCTGCGACCGCGATCAAATGCGGACGATGGCTGCTGCGCGGTTGCCACGGGGGCGAGCGCCAGGAGGACCACGGGGACCAGCACTGCTCTCATGCATCCACTCCTGTTGTTGTCGCGACGTCCCGCGGGCCCATGGTACGACAAGTGCTTGCGCGTGCCAGCCGCGACTGCTTGAATGAAATGGCGCGCGCAAGGTTTGCCAACCCTGCACGCCCAGGACAACGAGCAGAAAGGGGAAGCAATGGCACCGCCGCGATGGGTTCGCATCCTGCTGGGCACGACGCTGGCCCTCGGTATTTCGGTGCCAGCGCCGGCGCAGTCGCGCCGCGAAGGTCGACATGAAGCGCCTGCTCAATGCCGACAAGGAAGCGCGGCCAGTGGATGAGCCACAGCCGCACCTTCGACGAGCAGTACTTCAGCCCGCTCGACAAGATCAACGACGAGCAACGTCGGCAAGCTGGGCCTGGCCTGGTTCGTCGACCTGCCCACCAACCAGAACATCGAAACCACGCCGCTGATGATCGACGGCGTGATCTACCTCACCCTGCCCTGGAGCAAGGTGATGGCGGTGGACGCGAAGACCGGCAAGCAGCTGTGGCTGCACGATCCCAAGGTGGCCGGGGCGTGGAACATCAACATCTGCTGCGGCGTGGACAACCGCGGCGCCGCGGCCTGGAACGGCAAGATCATCTTCGGCACGCTCGACGGCCGGCTGATCGCGCTGGATGCGAAGACCGGCAAGCAGGTGTGGTCCGACGAAGTCCACGCCCGATGAACGGCGCTACTCGATCACCGGCGCGCCGCGCATCGCCAACGGCAAGATCTTCATCGGCTCGGCCGGCGGCGAGTTCGACGCGCGCGGCTACATCGATGCCTACGATGCCGAGACCGGCAAGCAGCCTGTGGCGGTTCTGGACCATCCCCGGCGATCCCGCGAAGGGCTTCGAGAACAAGGCCATGGAGATGGCGGCGGCCACCTGGAAGACACCGGGCTGGTGGAAGCAGCGGCGGTGGCGGCACGGTGTGGGATGCGATCACCTACGATCCGGTCACCGACCTCGTGATCTTCGGCACCGGCAACGGCGCGCCGTGGGACGCGGTGCGCGCGACGCCGGCGGCGGCGACAACCTGTTCATCGACCTCCATCGTTGCCGTGCATGCGAAGGACGGCAGCTACGCCTGGCACTACCAGACCACGCCGTGGGAAACCTGGGACTACGACACCGGCCAGCAGCTGATGCTGCTGGACATCGAGATCGACGGGAAGAAGCGCCACGTCGTGACGCAGGCATCGAAGAACGGCTTCTTCTATGTCCTCGACGCGGCCACCGGCAAGCTGCTGTCGGCCAAGCCCTATCACGGACGTGAACTGGGCCACTGGCGTGGACCTCGACGACCGGCCGTCCCGATCGTGGTGCCGGAAGCGCGCACCAACCTCACCAACAAGGTGTTCAATCTGGCGCCCGGTCCTGCCGGTGGACACGCCTGGCAGTCGATGTCGTACAGCCCGATCACGAAGCTGGTCTACATCCCGGCGACCACGCACTGGCAGCTGATCGGCCCGCTCGACGCACGCCAGAAATATCTCGCCGACAATCCCGACACGCAAGCAGAGCTTCACCGGGCGCCTGACGGCATGGGACCCGGTGGCGCAGACGGAAGTGTGGCGCAGCGAGGAATTCATCAACCCCGCCGGCGGCGTGCAGGTGACCGGCGGCGCGCTCGCCACCGCCGGCAACGTGGTGTTCCACGGCAATCTGCCGAAGCAGGAGTTCGTCGCCTACCGCGCCACCGACGGCAAGCGGCTGTGGAGCTTCGGCACCAAGACCGCGGTGCTGGCCGGCGCCATCAGCTACGAAGTCGGCGGCGAACAGTATGTCGCCATCGCGGTGGGCGGCCCGATGCCGGGCGGCTACTACGCACCGAACGGCGCGCGGCTGCTGGTGTTCAAGCTCGGCGGCAAGACCGTGCTGCCCGACCTGCCGCCGTTCACCGAGCGACCGATCGCGCCGCCGCCGCAGTTCGCCGATGCCGCCACCATCCGGCGTGGCGCGCAGGTGTTCGAGGCGCAGTGCCAGCTCTGCCACGGCCGCAATGGCGCCGCGCGCTCGACCTTCCCGGACCTGCGCCGCGCCCCGGCGCTGCATAGCCAGGCGCTGCTCGACGCCATCGTGCTGCAGGGCGCGCTGTCCGAGCGGGGCATGGCCTCGTTCCGCGACTACCTGAAGGATGGCGACACCGTCGCGCTGCGCGCCTACCTGATCTCGCTGGCGGAAGCGGCGCGGTCGCAGCCCACTGCGCGCTGAACGGCGCGCAGCATCGTTCCACACGGAGAGGATCCATGAAGACAGGTGTGCTTTCGTTCGCTCTGCTGCTGCTGCTGCTGGTAGCCCTGCGCCCATGTTCCGGGTCCGGGCGATGACTTTGAAGCCGGTGATCGCGCAGCGATCATCGATCTGCAGCACCGCTATGTGCTCGCCATGGACTACTTCGATGCCGACGGCTATGCCGCCGTGTTCACCGAGGACGGCGTGCTCGATTGGGCGCGCGGCGAGGTCAAAGGCCGCGCTGCGATCCGGGAATTCATGGCCAGCGGAACCTACGACCTGCGGAAGCTGAACTTCGCGCCGGCGCAAGACTCCGGATGGCAGGGAGTGGCCGTCGACGGTCCGGCACCTGGTCACCAACCAGGTGATCGAGATCGACGGCGACAACGCCCGCGCCATCTCCTACTGGATGAACTACGGCAACAACGCCGACCGGCGCAAGATCGAGTGGCTGAGCTTCGGCAGCTGGGACGACGAGTTCGTGAAGATCGACGGCCAGTGGTTCTTCAAGCGCCACACGATCTACAACGAAGGCAACCCCAACCGCTTCACGGCCGGCCAAGCCGAACCCGCTGAAGAAGTAGACCGTCCCCAGCATGGAAAAAGCCCCGGCAGTTTCCCGCCGGGGCTTCTTCAATGACGATAGTCGAACGTATGAACGGGTAACGCGTCGCGTTACATGTCCATCCCGCCCATGCCACCCATGCCGCCGCCACCGCCGCCATGCGCGTGGTCAGCCTCTTCCTTCGGGGCCTCGGCGATCATCACTTCGGTCGTCAGCAGCAGGCCCGCCACCGAGGCGGCGTTCTGCAGCGCCAGACGCGTGACCTTCGTCGGGTCCAGGATGCCGGCTTCCAGCATGTCGCCGTAGTCGCCGGTCGCGGCGTTGTAGCCGTAGGCGCCCTTGCCCGCCTTGACGGCGTTCAGGACAACGGCGGCGTCTTCGCCCGCGTTCTCGACGATCTGCCGCAGCGGCTCTTCGATCGCACGCGACAGCAGGCGGATGCCGACGGTCTGGTCCTCGTTCGCGCCTTCCAGGTCCTTCAGGGCCTTCTGCGCGCGGATCAGCGCCACGCCACCGCCCGGGACCACGCCTTCCTCGACGGCGGCACGCGTGGCGTGCAGCGCGTCTTCGACGCGGGCCTTCTTTTCCTTCATCTCGATTTCCGTCGCAGCGCCGACCTTGATCACGGCCACGCCACCGGAGAGCTTGGCAACGCGCTCCTGCAGCTTTTCCTTGTCGTAGTCGCTGGTGGCTTCTTCCACCTGCTGGCGGATCGACTCGATGCGACCCTTGATGTCGGCGGCCTTGCCGGCGCCGTCGATGATCGTGGTGTTTTCCTTCTCGATCACGATCTTCTTGGCATTGCCCAGGTCGTTCACCGTGGCCTTCTCGAGCGACAGGCCGACCTCTTCCGAGATCACCGTGGCGCCGGTCAGCACCGCGATGTCCTGCAGCATGGCCTTGCGGCGATCGCCGAAGCCAGGCGCCTTGACGGCCGCAACCTTGAGGATGCCGCGGATGTTGTTCACGACGAGCGTCGCCAGGGCCTCGCCCTCGACGTCTTCGGCGATGACCAGCAGCGGACGGCCCGACTTGGCCACGCCTTCCAGCAGCGGCAGCATCTCGCGGATGTTGGCGATCTTCTTGTCGGTCAGCAGGACCAGCGGCTTCTCGAGCTCGACCGTCTGGCGCCTGCTGGTTGTTGATGAAGTACGGCGACAGGTAGCCGCGATCGAACTGCATGCCCTCGACGACGTCGAGCTCGTTGCTCAGGCCCGAGCCTTCCTCGACCGTGATCACGCCTTCCTTGCCGACCTTCTCCATCGCATCGGCAATGGTCTTGCCGATCGAATCGTCGGAGTTCGCCGAGATCGTGCCGACCTGGGCGATGGCCTTGCTGTCCTTGCAGGGCTTGGAGAGCTTCTTCAGCTCTTCGGTGGCTGCAATGACGGCCTTGTCGATGCCGCGCTTGATGTCCATCGGGTTGCGGCCCGAGGAGACGGCCTTGAGGCCTTCGCGGATGATCGCCTGCGCCAGCACGGTGGCGGTGGTGGTGCCGTCGCCGGCTTCGTCAGAGGTGTTGGAAGCGACTTCCTTCACCAGCTGCGCGCCCATGTTCTCGAACTTGTCCTTGAGCTCGATCTCCTTGGCGACGGACACGCCGTCCTTGGTGATCGTCGGGGCGCCGAAGCTCTTCTCGAGCACTGCGTTGCGACCCTTGGGGCCCAGCGTCGCCTTGACGGCGTTCGCGAGGACGTTGACGCCGCGGAACATCTTTACGCGCGCGTCATCTCCAAAACGTACTTCTTTGGCTGCCATGATTATTTACCCTCGATGACGGCCATGACGTCTTCTTCACGCATGACCAGGAGTTCTTCGCCGTCGACCTTCACTTCCGTTCCGCCGTACTTGCCGAACAGGATCTTGTCTCCGACCTTCAGATCGAGCTGACGGACCGAGCCGTCATCCAGGATCTTGCCTTTGCCTACCGCCACGACCTTGCCCTGGATGGGCTTTTCGGTCGCAGTGTCCGGAATGATGATTCCGCCTGCGGAGGTACGTTCTTCTTCCAGCCGCTTCACGATGACGCGGTCATGGAGAGGGCGAATTTTCATGCTTGCCACTCCTATGTGGATTTCCCAAAAATCGACTGTTTCAAAAACCAGTGCAGCCTGCGGATCCGCCCGGGGACGGCTGTTAGCACTCTCGACCGCCGGCTGCTAACGGGCCGTAATCATAGCGGCGAAACCTTTCAATTCAAGGGCAACCGCTCTGCCGGGAGCCCGCGTGAGCTGCGTCGCAGCTAAATCAATGAATGCGTGAGACTTTTATTGTCACGGAGGTACAATTCCGGCCCGATGAAGCCCCAATTGCCTGCCCGACTCCTTGCCCTGCTCCTGGGGGGCCTCGCCCTGGCGACACCGGTCGCCTGGGCGGCGGACGCGGCTGCCCTGACCGGCCTTAGCCGCAGTGCAGCACAGGACGACGAGTTCCTTCCGCAGGAAGTGGTGTTCCAGATCCATGCCGAGGCAACCGCGCCGGACCGGGTTGAGGTGCGTTTCGGTGTCCACAAGGGCTACTACCTTTACCGCGACAAGCTGAAGTTCTCGATGGCCGAGGGCCAGCCAGCCGCGCTCGGCACGCCCGCCCTCCCCGAAGGCGAGAAGAAGACCGACGAGTTCTTCGGCGAACAGGTGGTCTATCACCACGATTTCGTCGTGAAACTGCCGGTATCACGCGGGAGCCTTGAGCCGTTCACCTTGCCGCTGAAGGTGAGTTGGCAGGGGTGCGCGGAGGCCGGACTGTGCTACCCGCCGACCTCGAAGACCTTCGACATTGAAATGCCCCGGGCCACTGCGGTCGCCGCACTGCCGGCGGGCAGCGGCGACGTCGCGGGCGGCGCGGATGGGTACGTCTCCGAGCAGGATTCGCTCGCCGGCCTGATCCGCGGCGGCAACCTGTTCCTGATGGCCGGCATGTTCTTCCTGGCGGGCCTCGCGCTGGCCTTCACGCCGTGCGTGTTGCCGATGGTGCCGATAGTGGCGGGAATCATCGCGGGCAGCGGCCCGAACGTTACGCGCGGGCGGGCCTTCGGGCTTTCCGTGGCCTACGTGCTCGGCATGGCCGCCACGTACACGATCGCCGGCGTGGCCTTCGCGGCGGCGGGCCAGCAGGCACAGACATTGTTCCAGCAGCCCTGGATCATCGGGCTGTTCGCGGCGCTGTTCGTCACGATGGCGCTCTCGATGTTCGGGTTCTTCACGGTGCAGATGCCCTCTTTCATCCAGACGCGGCTCACCGAACTCAGCAATCGCCAGCGAGGCGGACACCTGGCGGGTGTGGTGCTGATGGGCGCACTTTCCGCGCTGATCGTCACCACGTGCGTGGGCCCGGCGCTGGTGGCGGCACTCTCGGTGATCGGACAGTCCGGACAGGTCGCGCGCGGTGGCCTCGCGTTGTTCTCGATGGCCATCGGCATGGGCGTGCCGCTGCTGGTCGTCGGAGCGTCTGCGGGCCGGCTGTTGCCGCGCGCCGGTGCGTGGATGGACACGGTCAAGCAGGTGATGGGCGTGATGATGCTGGGGGTCGCGGTGTGGATGCTTTCGCGCATCCTGCCGGAGCGCATCAGCTTCGCGTTGTGGATCGTCCCGGTTGGCGCGCTCGCAGCCGTGCTGCACCGTTCGATGGCGAACTCGCGCTCGGGCCGTATTCTTGCCCGCTTTGCCGCAACGGCCGCGGGCGTCTACGCCGTGCTGCTCGGCATCGGCCTGTTCAAGGGCGCCACCGATCCGCTGCGGCCGCTGCAGGCCGCGGCTACACACGCCAGCCTGCCCTTTGAGCGAATCAGGACGCTCGAGGAACTGGATGCGCGCGTCGCTGCCGCCTCGTCCGGCGGCAAGTCCGTGATGGTCGACTTCTATGCCGACTGGTGCGTGTCCTGCAAGGAAATGGAGAAATACACGTTTCCCCAGGATGCCGTTCGCACCGCCCTCTCGAACACGGTCTGGCTGCAGGTCGACGTCACGGCGAACAACGAATCCGACCAGCAACTGCTGAAGCACTTCGGCATCTTTGGCCCCCCGACCATCGCCTTCTACGGGCCTGATGGCCTCGAGCGCCGCAACTACCGGGTCGTCGGGTTCATGAAGGCCGAGGAGTTCGGGCCGCTCGCCGCGCAGGCCACGGCGGCACCGGCGGCGGTGGCCGCACCGACGGTGGCCACCGCATCCCCGTCCCGGTAGAGTCGGCCACATGACCTCCCCCTCTGCTGCCCCACGCCGGGGCCCGGGCACCTTGCTGATCACCGTCCTTGCGATCGCCGTTGCGGCGGCGGTCGGCTGGTTCGTACAGAAGAGGCTCTCAGGGCAGCCCGAAACGACGATTGTGGCAGCGCCCGCGGAGGCGCCTGCGGCAGAGGCAACGCCCGCAGCCGGGGACGCCACCCTCGCACCCAAGGAACTGCCCGAAACGCTTCCGCAGTTCGAGCTCATGGACCGGGACGGCAAGCTGCGCAGGCTCGGGGAATGGAAGGGTCAGCCGCTCATAGTGAATTACTGGGCAACGTGGTGTGCGCCCTGCGTGCGCGAGATCCCGCTGCTTTCCCAGCTGCGCCGCGAGCGGGCGAGCGAGAAGGCTGGAGGTCATCGGCATTGCCGTCGACTTCCGCGACGACGTCCTGAAGTTTGCAGACGCCAACGCGCTGGATTACCCGCTGCTGATCGGCGAGGAAGACGGCCTGGCCGCGGTGGCGGCCGTCGGCATGCAGCCAGCCTTCCCGTTCACGCTGTTCGCCGACAGCCAGCAGCGCATCGTGGCCATGAAGATCGGCGAACTGCACCACGATGAGGCCACGCTGATCCTCGACCAGGTGTCAGCGGTCGATGCCGGTTCGCTGGAACTGGAACAGGCGCGGGAGCAGATCCGGGAGGGCCTGAAGGACCTGGCGACGCGACGCGCGCTCGCGGAAGCCAAGCCGGCAGCCGGCTAGGAGGCTCCACGCTGGGCCGAAATTGCCAGCACGATCCCTGCTTTTGGGGTTAAATGGCGCCACTTTTATTGAACATGACAATAATCGGATGGCGCGTCTCCTCCTGCTCAACGGTCCCAACCTGAACCTGCTCGGGACGCGGGAACCCGGTCTCTACGGAGCCGATACGCTGGATGTCATCGTCCAGCGCTGCACGCGGCTTGCGGCGGACCTGGGTCACGAGCTGCGCGCCGTCCAGAGCAATGCCGAGCATGAGCTCGTGAACGAGGTCCAGGCCACACGGACCGCGGGAGTCGCCTTCATGATCCTCAACCCCGGCGCCTTCACGCATACCAGCGTCGCGCTGCGCGACGCCATCCTCGGGGTTTCGCTGCCCTTCATCGAGGTTCATCTTTCCAACGTGCATGCCCGGGAGGAATTCCGGCGGCATTCGTATTTCTCGGACATCGCGATTGGCCAGGTCGTGGGCCTCGGCGCATTGGGCTATGAACTTGCCCTGCGCGCCGCGGCGGCACGCCTTGGCGCAGGCTGACGCGAGCCCGGACCCCCAGGAGTGACCATGGATATCCGCAAGGTAAAGAAACTCATCGAGCTGCTCGAGGAATCGGGCATTGCCGAGATCGAGATCCGCGAAGGCGAGGAGTCCGTGCGCATCAGTCGCATGCCCACCGGCGCTGCGGCGCCGCAGTACTTCGCCGCGCCGCCGGCCGCCGTCGCGGCGATTGCGGCCGCACCGAAACCGGTCGCACAGGAGGGCGGCGCCGGTGGTCCACGCCCGCCGCAAGGACGACGAGAACGTGGTCCCTGCGCCGATGGTCGGCACCTACTACGCGGCCTCATCCCCGACCACCAAGCCCTTCGTTGCCATTGGCGACGAGGTCAAGGTGGGCCAGGTGCTGTGCATCATCGAGGCCATGAAGATGATGAACCAGATCGAGTCCGACCGCGCCGGTCGCGTCACCGCGATCATGGTCAAGAACGGCGATCCGGTGGAATTCGGACAGCCGCTGTTCGTGATCGAATAGTGACTTCCCGCATGCTCGACAAGGTGGTCATTGCCAACCGCGGCGAGATCGCGCTGCGCATCCTGCGCGCCTGCCGGGAGCTGGGCATCAAGACGGTCGCGGTGCACTCGACCGTCGACAACAACCTCAAGCACGTGCTGCTGGCCGACGAGACGGTCTGCATCGGACCGCCCCCCTCGCCGCTGAGTTACCTGAACATGCCGGCGATCATCAGCGCCGCCGAGGTCACCGATTCGGTCGCGATCCACCCCGGCTACGGCTTCCTTTCCGAGAATGCCGACTTCGCGGAACGCGTCGAGAAGAGTGGCTTCGTGTTCATCGGGCCGAAGGCCGAGACCATCCGGCTGATGGGCGACAAGGTGTCGGCAATCAAGGTCATGAAGCAGGCCGGCGTGCCGTGCGTTCCCGGCTCGGATGGCCCGCTGGGCAGCGACCCGGAAGAGAACCTGAAGACGGCGCGCCACATCGGGTACCCGGTGATCATCAAGGCCTCCGGCGGCGGTGGCGGGCGCGGCATGCGCGTCGTGCACGCCGAGGCGGCGTTGCTGAACGCGATCAACCTGACGCAGCAGGAGGCGCAGGCCGCCTTCGGCAATGCGCAGGTCTACATGGAGAAGTTCCTCGAGAAGCCGCGTCACATCGAGTTCCAGGTCATCGCCGACAACTACGGCAACGTCGTGCACCTGGGCGAGCGCGACTGCTCGATGCAGCGCCGCCACCAGAAGGTCATCGAGGAGGCCCCGGCGCCCGGCCTGTCGGACGAGATCCGCGAGAAGATGGGCGCGCGCGTGGTCGAAGCCTGCCGTGCCGTGGGCTATCGCAACGCCGGCACGCTCGAGTTCCTGTACCAGGACGGCGAGTTCTATTTCATCGAGATGAACACGCGCATCCAGGTCGAGCACCCGGTCACCGAGCTCATCACCGGCATCGACCTCGTCAAGACGCAGCTGCTCGTGGCCGCTGGCGAGAAGCTTCCCTTCCGCCAGGAAGACATCGAGTTCCGCGGCCACGCAATCGAGTGCCGCATCAATGCCGAGGATCCGCGCACGTTCATGCCGTCGCCCGGCCTGGTCAAGCGCTGGCATTCACCGGGCGGCCCGGGAATCCGCGTCGACAGCCATGTCTATTCCGGCTACTCGGTCCCACCGAACTACGATTCGATGATCGGCAAGCTCATCGCCCACGGCGACACACGCCAGACCGCCATCGCGCGGATGCGCAACGCGCTGGCAGAACTTGTGGTCGAGGGGATCAAGACGAACACCGCGCTGCACCAGGAGATCCTCACGCACACGGCGTTCCACAATGGCGGCCTCGACATCCACTACCTTGAACGGCGACTCGGCCTGAAATAGCGCCGCACCCGACATCCAGACGTGTCCGACTATCTCGCCCTGAGCGTGGACCTGGAGGGCACCGATCCGGCGGCCGCGGAGGCGGCGTGTTTCGATGCCGGGGCGCTGTCCGTGACACTGACCGATGCCGCCGACGACGCGATCCTCGAGCCGGCGCCGGGCGAGCTGCGACTGTGGCCGCGCACGGTGCTGCAGGCCATGTTCGCTGCAGACCACGCCACGCCTGAAGCAATCATTGCGCTGGCTTCATCATTGGGAGTTTCCGTCGCAGCGGTACGTGCCGAGCACGTGCGCAACCGGAACTGGGAGCGCGAGTGGCTGAAGGACTTCCACGCGATGCGCTTCGGCCGGCGGCTGTGGGTGGTCCCGCACCACGAGCCGGATCCCGTCGATCCGGAAGCCGTCGTCGTTCGCCTCGATCCCGGCCTGGCCTTCGGCACCGGCACGCATGCGACCACCGCGCTGTGCCTGGCCTGGCTCGACGCGAACCTGCGCCCCGGCGACACCGTGATCGACTATGGCTGCGGCTCCGGCGTACTGGGCATCGCTGCCGCGCGCCTCGGTGCAGCGCGCGTCGATGCCTTCGATATCGACCCGCAGGCACTGATCGCCACGCGGGACAACGCCGGAGCGAACGCCGTGCAGTCCCGCACGGTCGTGCACGAATCGATGGCGTCCCTTCCGGCGACCGCGGACGTCGTGATCGCCAACATCCTCGCCGGCACGCTGATCGAACTGGCCGCGCCGCTCGTCGCACGCGTACGATCGGGTGGTCATCTCGTCCTGTCGGGCATCCTGCGTCAGCAGGCGCACGAAGTGCTCGCCGCCTATCGACCGCTGCTTGCGCTCCAGATCGGTGGCGAGCGCGACGGCTGGAGCCTGCTGGCCGGTAGCGTCAACGGGGCTTCGCGATGAGCCAGATGTCCACGACCTGCCCGAACTGCCGGCTGCAGCTGGCCGTGACGCCGACGGACCTGCGGGTCGGACAGGGCTACGTGCGCTGCGGGCGCTGCGAGCGGGTGTTCAACGCGCTGGTCTCGCTTACCGAAGACGCCGAGGGAGAATCCCCGCCGGCGGCGGCGGCCGCAGGTACCGGCAGCCCGCAGGCCCTGGCGGATGCGCCATCAAAGGATGAGCCCGGGCCACAGGATGAGCCCGGGCCACAGGATGAGCCGCGGCAACAGGACGAGCCGCCACCACCAGATCCGTCAGCTCCCGAAGTGCCATCCGTGGAGCCTCCCACGGAGAACTCCCAGCCTTCCGACGCGCTGCCTGCGATCCCCCTCCAGGCGGACGACATGGACGTCGTCGAAACGGTCGGCACCGGCACCTTCGAGACCATCGTGCTGGAAGGCAACGGCATGTCGCAGACCGAGGAGCATGTCGACGCGTCGATGATCGACCTGGAGCTGCAGCAGCTGGCCGCGCGGATGGATGCCGGCCGGGACATGGACTTTCCCGACGACGAGACCGGCGACGATATTCCACAGGACGTGCTGCTGGAGCTGACCGAGCCGCTCGATGACACAGCACTGCAGGCGGACGGGATGGCGTCGAGATCGACGCAGATCCCGCAGGACGACCTGCTGGGGGACTCGCAACCACACCCCAGCGCGCATTGGGGCTGGAAGGCCGCTGCAGTGGTGCTCGCGCTGGGACTCCTGGTCCAGCTGGTGCACCATAACCGCCGCGACCTGATGTCGAAGACCTGGGCCGCGCCGCTGATCGGACCTGTCTACGCCGCGCTGGGCTCCCCGCTGGAGCCGGACTGGAACCTCCAGCACTACGCGTTGCGCCAGCTCGGCGGTGAGGCGCCCTCCTTTGCCAGGGACCAGATCATCGTGCGCGCCAGCGTGCTGAACCGCGCGCCGAACCCGCAACCCCCGCCCGTGGTGCGCGTCACGCTGCAGGACCGGTTCGGCAATACCCTGGCGACGCACGACGTTGCTCCGCAGAACTACCTGCGCACGACGCCACCGCTGCGCCTGGCGCCGGACCAGCGCCTCGACGCGGAACTGGTGCTCGAGGATCCAGGCGGCAAGGCTGCCGGCTTCGAGCTGGACGCCTGCCTGCCGGACAGCATTGGCCGCCTGAGCTGTGCGGGCAAGCCGTGACCGGCCCGCTGCCCGCCTGGCGCATCGGCCCCTGGTCAATTCCGGGCCACGCGCTGCTTGCCCCGATGGCCGGCGTCACGGACCGGCCGTTTCGCATCCTGTGTCGCAGCCTGGGTGCCGCGCTGGCCGCCTCGGAGATGATCACCTCCGACCAGCGCCTCTGGCACACGACCAAGAGCCGCCAGCGCATGAACCACGAAGGCGAGCCCGAGCCGCGGGTCGTGCAGCTCGCCGGCAACGATGCACGGCAGCTGTCCGAAGCGGCGCGCATCAATGCAGACCTCGGCGCGCAGATCATCGACATCAACATGGGTTGTCCGGCGAAAAAAGTTTACGGGAAGCTCTGCGGCTCGGCCCTGCTCGGCGACGAGCCGCTGGTGGGACGCCTGCTCGAGGCCGTCGTCGCGGCCTCGCCCGTGCCGGTGACGGTGAAGATACGCACTGGCGTGGCGCGCGACCGCATCAACGCGACGCGCATCGCGCACATCGCGGCGCAGGCCGGCGTACAGGCGATCGCGATCCACGGTCGCACGCGCGAGGATTTCTACGCCGGCGAGGCGGAGTACGACACCATCCGCGAGGTCTGTGCCGCAGCAGGCATTCCGGTGATCGCCAATGGCGATATCGACAGCGCGGCGAAAGCGCGCGCGGTACTTGATTTCACTGGCGCAACGGGAGTAATGCTCGGCCGCGCGGCGCATGGCTCCCCATGGATTTTCCGCGATGTCAACGGTCTGCTGGAAAACGGAATATTGCCTGCGCAACTCTTGCGCACGCAGATCAGAGACATCATCCTTGGCCACCTTGAAGCGCTGTACGAATTCCATGGGGAATCGTCCGGCGTACGGATCGCACGCAAGCACCTCGGCTGGTATTGCCAGCAACACTCGATGACGGAAGGATTCCGGTCAGCGCTGATGGCCGCGGAGTCGTCGTCATCGCAGTTTGCGCTGGCACGGCAATGCTTCGGACGATGGGCTGAGACCGACAACAACAATACGGCTGTGGAGCAAGCGGATGCCTGGCACGAAGACGAACCTCTCGGGCGCGAAGACGACGCGCAGGAACTCCCCCGCCAGCGCGCATGAACTGCCGCTGCGCAGCCACGCCGAACGCGCGCTCGCCGACTACTTCGCCAGCCTCAACGGCCATCGCCCCGCACGCCTCTACGACATGGTCCTGCGCGAGGTCGAAGAGCCTCTTTTCCGCACCGTGCTCGACTATGCCGCGGGCAACCAGAGCCGCGCCGCGGTGATCCTCGGCATCAACCGCGCGACACTGCGCAAGAAGCTCAAGGAGTTCGGGCTGTCGGCCTGATGGCCCCTCCCGAAGCACCGATGGACAGCAAGCGAGCGATCCGCCGCGCACTGCTGTCGGTTTCCGACAAGACCGGGCTGGTGGAACTCGCTCGTGCACTGCAGCAGCGCGGCATCGAGCTGATCTCCACCGGCGGCACCGCCCGCACGCTCGCCGAGTCAGGAATTCCCGTACGCGAAGTCGCCGATGTCACGGGTTTCCCGGAGATCATGGACGGGCGCGTGAAGACGCTGCATCCCAAGGTCCATGGGGGCCTCCTGGGCCGGCGCGGGACCGACGAGGCGGTGATGGCGCGCGAAGGCATCGAACCGATCGACCTGCTGGTGGTGAACCTCTATCCGTTCGCACGCACCATTGCAAAACCCGGCGTACACCTACCAAGAGGCCATAGAGAACATCGATATCGGCGGTCCCGCGATGCTTCGCGGGGCGGCGAAGAACCATGCCGATGTCGCAGTGGTCGTCGATCCTGCGGACTACGCGGAACTGCTGGCGCAGCTCGAGGCCGGCGACTGCTCCACGGATTTCACCTTCCGCGCCCGCCTCGCCGCGAAGGCCTTCGCGCATACGGCCGCGTACGACACGCTGGTGGCGGACTACCTGGCGCGAGTGCAGGCCGCGCCTGCGGATCGAGGGCTTTCCCGCCCAGCTCGTGCTGGCAGTCGCGCGTATTGCGGAACTGCGATATGGCGAGAATCCGCACCAGCGCGCGGCGTTCTATCGCCTGCCCGGCGCTTCCCCGGACAGCATCGCCCGTGCGGGGATGGTCCAGGGCAAGGAACTCTCCTTCAACAACATCGTCGATGCGGACACCGCGCTCGAGTGCGTCCGCCAGTTCGATTACGCAGCCTGCGTCATCGTCAAGCACGCCAATCCCTGTGGCGTCGCCGTGGCCAAGGCGCCGCTCGAGGCCTACGAGCGGGCTTATCGCACCGACCCGACCTCGGCCTTTGGCGGCATCATCGCCTTCAACCGGCCCCTCGAGGCCGCCACGGCGCAGGCCATCCTCGACCGCCAGTTTGTCGAGGTGCTGATCGCGCCGGAGTTGCTCGAGGGCGCCGCCGCGGTGCTCGCCAGCAAGCCCAACGTGCGGGTTCTGCTGACCGGCCAGCTGTCGGCGGCACGCGGCGAGCGCGAACTGCGCAGTGTCAGCGGCGGGCTGCTGGCCCAGGACCGTGATGCTGGGCCAACTGGATCCGGCCCAGCTGCGCTGCGTGACGCGGCGCCAACCCAGCGAGGACGAACGACGCGACCTGGCGTTCGCCTGGCGGGTTGCAAAGTTCGTGAAGTCCAACGCGATAGTCTTTGCGCGCGACGAGGCCACCGTGGGCATAGGCGCCGGCCAGATGAGTCGCGTCTATTCCAGCCGCATCGGTGCGATCAAGGCCGAGGACGCCGGCCTTGCCATTCGCGGCGCGGCAATGGCGTCGGACGCCTTCTTCCCGTTCCGCGATGGCATCGAAGTGGCCGCCGCCCAGGGCGTCACGGCGGTGATCCAGCCCGGCGGCTCGATGCGCGACGCCGAAGTCATCGAGGCTGCGAACGAACTCGGGCTGGCGATGCTTTTCACCGGCATGCGCCACTTCCGTCACTGAGCGCATGGCAGGAGCGGGCATCAAGGTACTCATTGTCGGCAGCGGCGGCCGCGAGCATGCGCTGGCCTGGAAATGCGCGCAGTCGCCGCGCGTCACCGAGGTGCTCGTCGCTCCCGGCAACGCGGGCACGGCACGCGAGCCGAAGGTGCGCAACGTACCTGTAGGTGCGGAGCAGCTCGAGCAGCTCGCGGACCTCGCGCAGCGCGAGGGCGTCGCGCTGACGATCGTCGGGCCCGAAGGCCCGCTGGTCGCGGGCATCACGGACCTGTTCACCGCGCGCGGCCTGCGCTGCTTCGGCCCGAGTCGCGCCGCCGCGCAGCTGGAGGGTTCCAAGGCCTTCACCAAGGCCTTCCTCGAGCGCCACGGCATCCCGACCGCCCGCTCCCGCACCTTCACACGTCGACGACTTCGACCGGGCGTGGCTCGCCGCACAGCCGGTCCCGATCGTCGTGAAGGCCAGCGGCCTGGCGGCAGGCAAGGGCGTGATCATCGCGCAGACGCCGGCCGAGGCCGTCGAGGCCGCGGAGTCGATGCTCAGCGGCCGCTTTGGCAGCGCGGGCGAGGAAATCGTCATCGAGGAATTCCTCGAGGGCGAGGAAGCCAGCTTCATCGTGATCTGCGACGGCCGCCACGCGCTGCCCATGGCCACGAGCCAGGACCACAAGCGCCTGCGCGATGGCGATGCGGGGCCGAACACGGGCGGCATGGGCGCCTATTCGCCCGCACCGGTCGTCACCCCCGCGGTACACGAGCGCGTGATGCGTGAGGTCATCGAGCCCACGCTTGCAGGCCTCGCGGCTGACGGCATGCCATTCACCGGCTTCCTCTACGCAGGGCTCATGATCGATGCGGCAGGGGCGCCGAAGGTGATCGAATACAACGTGCGTTTCGGCGATCCGGAAACGCAGCCGGTCATCGCGCGGCTCAAGTCCGACCTCACGCTGCTGTGCGAGGCGGCGCTCGCGGGCCGGCTGGACACGGTCAGTGCGGAATGGGATCCGCGCTGCGCGCTCGGCGTCGTGATGGCTGCCCACGGCTATCCGGAGGAAGTCCGCAAGGGAGATGTGGTTGCCGGACTCGACACGCTGGGCGCCCTGCCCGGCAAGCTGTTCCATGCCGGCACGGCCACGATCAACGGGAAGGTCGTCACGGCCGGAGGTCGCGTGTTCTGCGCAGTGGGCCTGGGTCCCACCGTGCGCGCTGCCCAGCGTGACGCGTATGCCATTGCAGGCGCCGTGCAGTTCGCTGGTGCGCAGTACCGGCGCGACATCGGCTACCGCGCCATCGCGCGCGAAGGCACCAAGGGCTGAGTCAGCGCCAGAGCGCGAATACCCAGCCCAGGCACAGCAGGCCCACCGCGACGGCACCAGCAACCGACTGCGGCAGTCGCTGCAGCGCGGCGGCCAGGCGCGGTTGGGCTGCCGCAACGCCAAGTGCAACGCCGGCGACGAATCCCAGCACATGAGCGACGAGATTGGTGGTGTGCTCCACGCCTTCTTCCGGTGAGCCTCCGCTGCCCAGCAGCCCAAGCAGGACGATGCCGGCAACGAGCGGAGCTGCACGGCGCGCCCAGGATGGCGCGTACGCGCCGCGTAGCCGCCAGGCATGCGCCGAGACCAGGCCCAGCACCGCGAACACGGCGGTGGATGCGCCCACCGACAGGTGCGATGCGGCGCCCAGCATTCCTTCCAGCAGGTTCGCACCCGCTGCCGCGAGCAGCGTCAGCAGCCAGGCATGGCCCGGGCCGAGTTGCCGCGAGGCAAAGTAGCCAATCGCCGCGCCGGCTCCGAGGTTCATCAGCAGGTGCACGATGTCCAGATGCAGCGTCAGGGCGGTGAGCGCACGCCACCACTCTCCCGAGCGGATCGCCTCCGGACTGAGGGCGCCGCGCATGAAGGCATCCGGTCCCCACCATCCACGAACCACGGCCAGCGCGACGAAAACCAGGATGGCCACATAGGCCAGGCTGCCGACCCAGGCGTGGGGCAGGCGCCGCGCGAGCGGTGCAACCACTGGCCGGCGAAGCAGTTCCTGTTCGTACTGCCACAGGTGGTGTGCCGCGAATGCCGCAAACCGATGGGGTACCTGCACGACATGGCCTGCGAAATCACCGGCGACCCGTGCCGGAATGTTCACGGCGCCCAGCATGAAGGCGCGATCGTCGCAGGCCGCCCGATCGTGAGAACGGAACACGTCGATCAGGGCAGTGGAGTCGGAGGTAGACTGCATCGTTGGCGACGGGTGACAGGGAAGTGTAATGGCTCTGGAATTGGCAGGCAGCGAGCTCGACGAAACGCAACCGATGCGGATGCCGCACGTCTCCCCGGAGACGGTGCGGCGCCTGCGGCGCGGGTTGGCCCTGTTGCAGCGGGTCAGCCCGCCGCTCGCGGCACGCGCCGCGTTGCGACTGTTCCTGACTCCGGTGCGGCGCAGCCTGGACCGGTCCGACGCCCAGCACCTATCTCGGGCCCGAAAACATGAATTGCAAGCCGGAGACCGGCACTTCGTCGTCCATGAATGGGGCAGCGCCGGCCGGACGGCCGTGATCCTGCACGGCTGGGGTTCACACGCCGCCCGCTTCGCCACGCTCGCCCGGCCGCTGCAGGCGCAGGGCTGGCGCGTGCTCGCAATCGACGCGCCGGGACACGGCGAAACCGGTGGCGGCAAGTCGAGCCTGCCGGAGTTCATCGCCGCCCTCGAAGCGACCCTCACCGCATTCGGCCCCGCGCAGCTGCTGATCGGCCACTCCCTTGGCGCGCTCGCGATCGCCCTGCGCCTGGGCAGGATGAATGTGGTGAATGCGCCGGCCGAGGCGGCGCGACTGCGCGGCGCGATCTTCATCGCCATGCCGGGTGGCGCCCCGTTCCTCCTCGACCGCTTCATCGCGATGATGGAACTGCGTGAACCGACTGTCCGGCTGCTGCGCGAACGCTTCGTGAAGCGCTTCGGCCAGCCACCGGAGGCGTTCACGGCGCTGTCCGCGGCGGCGCACATCCACATGCCCGTGCTGCTCATCCATGACGTCGAGGACGATATCGTGCCGTTGGCGCAGGCGCGCTCGCTGCAGGCCGCGATTCCAGGCGCGCAACTGCTCGTCACGCACGACCTGGGGCACAGCGCCATGCTGCAGGACCGCGAGACCATCACCGCCATCATCAATTTCGCAGCGGAGGTCAGCGCATGACGCTTTCGGTACGCGAGGCCCGGCTCGATGACAGCGCTGATGCCGCGGCCGTCGTCGGCGTGCTCG
This sequence comes from uncultured Pseudomonadota bacterium, assembly GCA_963785055.1. Lineage (GTDB taxonomy): Bacteria > Pseudomonadota > Gammaproteobacteria > Steroidobacterales > Steroidobacteraceae > ZC4RG30. The sequence continues at coordinate 242,917 of CAWATT010000003.1, read as the reverse complement.
ATTCCTACGCTTCGGATCCGCGCGGTGGCAGTGCGCCGTTGTCGGCCGAGGTTCGCGACCGGCTCGTGCCCGCACTGCGCGCGCATCCCACGACACTGGTGCTGCTGGCTTTCGATGACGGCCAGCCGTTGGGCCTGTGCATCGGCTTCTGGGGGTTGTCGAGCTTTCGTGCCCGGCCACTGCTCAACATCCATGACCTGGCCGTGCGGCCCGGGCACCGCGGCAAGGGCATCGGCCGCGCGTTGCTCACCGCCGCCGAGGCCCTCGCCCGGCAGCGCGGCTGCTGCAAGCTCACGCTCGAAGTGCAGGAAGACAACCTGCCGGCGCGCCAGCTCTATGAGCGCTTCGGCTTCGACGACGTGCGCTACGGGGACTCTGGACCGACGCGATTCCTCGGGAAGCCACTGTGAAGCGCTACCTGCTGACGGGGCTGCTGCTTGCATCGACCTTCGCAACGGCCGCGCAACAGCCTGCTGGCGCCGACGGCGTTCGCGCGGCAACGGCGAGCTGGGTGGACGCCTTCAATCGCAAGGATGCCGCGGCGATCGTCGCGCTCTACGCGCCGGATGCCGTCCTGTTCGGCACGTCCTCGCCGGTGCTGCGCGATACGCCAGCGCTGATCGGGGACTACTTCAGGACCCTGCCCGACCTGGGCGATGCGGTGATCACGGTCGGCGCGGATCGCGTGCAGCTCCTCGGCGACACGGCAGTACACACCGGCTACTACACGCGCTCGGCTGCAAGGGAAGGCAAGCTGGTGCAGAACCCGGCGCGCTTCACGTTCGTCTACGCCTGGCGCGACGGGCGCTGGCGCATCCTCAACCACCATTCCTCCGCGCTGCCCTGAAGATCGACTTCAGTCGTAGTATTCCGGCGCCTTCTTCAGCGTCGCATAGGTTGGCGGATCGTGCTGGATCCACATCGTCGCGCCGGTTTCAGCGAGGAAGGCCTCCAGCTTGCGGCGCGTGTCGCGCGTGACCGCCGCATCGTGGTCGAAGGTCGGCACCCGATCGAGCGTGCGTTCCTCCGGGTAGTGGTAGAGATCGCCCTCCAGCAACAGCGGCCCGAAATTCGCGAGCCGCAGGAACAGCATCTGGTGTCCCGGCGTGTGGCCAGGCCCCGACTTGATGACTACCGTGCCATCGCCGAACACATCATGGTCTTGCCATCAAGCGTGATCCGCCTGGCATCCTTCAGTGCGGCGTAGGTCTCCGGCGTGCGGATGCCGACTTCGCCGTCCTTGAACATCATGTCGTATTCGGGTTGCTGCACGATCCACGTCGAACCCGCGAAGGCATTGGCGTTGGCGGTGTGGTCCGTGTGGTAGTGCGACATCGCGACGTAAGTGATGCCGGGGACCGGATGACCCAGCGCCTCGAGCTGGCGATCCAGCCGCCGTGTCGCCTTCAGGATGCCCTGGGCCACGGCCTCGGTGCCATCGTCCCTGATGTCCTTGTCCGGCACCTGGCCCACGTCCCAGACCAGCGTGCCCTGCGGATGCACGATGAGGTAGCAGGGCGAGACGAAGCCGCCATCGCCGGCAATCTCCTCCTTCTTGAGGTTGAACAGCGCCGGGTCCATCGGAGCGATGGTGCCGCAGTCGAGGACGTACAACCTGGGACCGACCGCCCCGGCAGCCGCGGCCGCCTCCACGGCCGCTGTCCCGCTGGTCGTCGCAACCGGGTCCTTCGTTCCGCCACAGGCCCCCAGCAGCAAGGTCGCCGCCGACACCAACCATGCCGCGATAAAATGACGCGGGTTGTTCCCGTTCATCGTGCCCCCCGGGGATTGATTTCGCCGCAGTTTGCGCGGCCCCACCCCTGAACTCAACGCCCCAGGAGACCACAGGCTGGACATCGAACTGAAGGCCGACTGCTCCCGCTGTACCGGGCTGTGCTGCGTGGCGCCTGCCTTCGATGCCGACCAGGGCTTCGGCTTCGACAAGCCCGCCCACGAACCCTGCCGGCACCTGCGGCAGGACGATGGCTGTGCGATCCATGCGCAACTGGTTGCCCGCGGCTTTCCCGGTTGCGCGCAGTTCGACTGCCACGGCGCGGGGCAGCGCATCTCGCAGCAGTTCTTCCCCGGCCAGCACTGGCGCGATTCCGCAGCGCGCGCGCGCGTCCTGTTCGATGGGTATTCGCGGCTGCTGCCCCTGCACGAACTGATGGCCATGCTCGCCTGGGCACTGCCGAAGGTGACCGACGCGACCGCGCGGGAACAGCTCGAACGGCAGACCCGGCGTATTGCAGATGCAGGCCCGGATATCGTCGCGGGAAAGGGCGAACTGACAACCCGCGTGTTGCGGGAGGAGACGCTGGCGCTGCTGCGCGAAAAAGTGCCGCGCGAGGACGCGAGCAACGTCAGAAGCTGACGCGCACGAAGGCCTCGGGTCCCTTCGCCTTCAGCACGAAGCGGCCCGAAAAATCCTCGTCCGTGCTGTCCACCTTTATCGTGTAGCTGGCGTAGCCCAGGCCGAAGGCCACGTTGGGCCAGGCGCGGAACTGCACGTCCGCATGGTAGTTCGCATAGCTGGCATCCACCGAACTGCTGTTGCCAGTCAGGTACTGGGCACGCGCGTTGAACGAGAACCGCTTCGTGATCAGCACCGTGCCTTCGAGCGCAAGCGATGGAAAGGGCCCGGCCACGCTGAACTCGTCACCCACGAAGCGCGCCGGCACTTCAGCCTCGCCCTGCGCCTGCAACAGGTGCAGGCCCATCCCGAGGGCAAGCTCCCAGCGCTCGTATCTGAAGACGGAATAGGTGTAGGTCAGTCCGAGCAGGCGCAGGTCGAGCGAAGACTCCACGCGGTCACCCGGCAGGAAGGTGTCGTCGCCGAAGACCACAAGCTCGTCCAGGACCGCGTCGCCCTCGCGTGACATCTTCAGGTAGTCGGCGCGCAGGCGCTGCCGGGGCGTCAGTCGGAACATCAGCTCCAGCGTCGCCAGGTTCATGCTGTCGTCCATGCCGAGCGTGTCCTCGGCCGAGATCGGCGTGCCCTGCACGAGAGGTGATGGGTCGTATCGCAGCGGCGTATCCATCGCGGGCTGGAAATAGCTGCCGCGCATCGCGAAGCGGTCGTTGAGCGGGCTCGACTGGATCTTCGGGGGTGGTTGCAGCAGGACGCGGACCTCGCCCTGGGCGTCCGCGCTACCGGCGGGTGCCACACCCTCCGCCGCTTGTGCGCCGGCCGTCGCCAGCCATGCAAGGGCGGAGAAAGCGCTGATGATTCCGGGTCTTTTCATTGTCCGATGATCCCAGAGGCCCGGCCCTGCCGCCAACGTCGCGGTGGAGCGACTGTGACGGCGGTCCGGGCGTGACGCACGTCTCATTGTCGGGCACTCTCTCGACTGGCAATCAGGCCAGGGAGATCTTCATGGAAACGGACAGGTGCTGTGGCGACAATCACCGTCGCAGTTTCCTGCGGGGGTCAGTGGTGGCGGGTCTTTCCGCCGTGAGCTTTGCGGCGCTGTTGCCTGAAGCCTCTGCCGCATCGCTGAGCAAGGCCCAGCGCGATGCGCTGACACCCGACGCCGTGATCAAGGCCATGCTCGATGGCAATGCACGCTTCCTGGCCGGCGCCCCGCTGGCCCGCGATTCCCTGGCCGAAATGCGTTCCAGCTCGGCGGGCCAGTATCCGGCCGCCGTGGTGCTCTCGTGCGTGGATTCGCGCGCTCCGGTGGAAGTGATCTGCGACCTGGGCCTGGGCGACACCTTCAACGCCCGGGTGGCGGGAAACGCAGTCAATGACGACATCCTCGGTTCGATGGAGTTCGCCTGCGCGGCCGCGGGCGCCAAGCTGGTCGTGGTCATGGGTCATACGGCCTGCGGCGCCATCAAGGGCGCCATCGACGGCGTGGTGCTGGGCAACCTCACGTTGCTGCTGGCCCGGTTCAAGTCGGCCATCGAGGCCACGGCTTACACGGGGGACCGGACCTCGAAGAACGGAGCGTTTGTCGACGCGGTCGCCGTCACGCACGTGAAACAGGCCGTGGGGCTGGTGCGTTCGCGCAGCCCGGTGCTGGCCGACCTCGAGGCAAAAAAGACGATCAAGATCATCGGTTCGATGTACAACGTCGCCACGGGCAAGGTGACGCTGCTCTGAGTGCCCCGGATTACCCGGTCGAGAAAAACATCAACGGAGAAAACATGCGCTACGTCAACATCGCCCTGATCGTGCTGATCACCGCAGCGATACTGCTGTTCAAGTTCCAGAACCTGTCGTCGGTGACCGTGTCGCTGCTGGGCATGAGCATGACCCTGCCACTGTCCGTGCTGACATTCCTGGTCTACCTGCTCGGCATGGTGAGCGGCAGCGCGCTGTTCAGCACGTATCGCAAGCTCTACAAGGGATCGAAGGTCACGGCCTGAGACCTTCAGCCGGCGGGGCCCAGGAGCGGCAACGCTGCTCCTGGGCCCGGCTGGTGTCCTTGCGGACGGCGCGTCAGCTGACCAGCCGACCCCGCAGCCGCGCGTACTCGTCGGCGGTGATCGAGCCGGAAGCCTTGAGCTTGTCCAGTTTCTCGATTTCGTCGGCGACGTTCATGCCCACGACCTTGCGCAGTTCCGCCTTCGCATCCTGGTGCCGCGCCTCATTGCGCTCGGCCATGCTGTTCCCCTGGCTGATCAGGTAGATGAAGGCGCCGAGGAACGGCAGCACCAGCAACGCGATGATCCAGATCACCTTGCCAAAGCCGGAGATGTCCTTGCGACGGATCAGGTCCGACCAGACCGAGATCAGCAGCCAGAACCACACCACGAACATGAAGATGACGAAAACATCGACCAGGAAATTCCAGAACGTGAATCCACCTTGAAACATAAACCTTCTCCCTGAGTGTCAAAAACGGACGTGCAGTGTGCGCCAAAGCGGCGCGGGCGGAAACTCATGAGCGACATTACGCTGCGACTGGACCGCTGGGAGCGACTCGTCGCAGAGACTCCCTTCGATCCCGCAAACCCCGATCTTCCCAGAGGCCCTGTCCTCGATTCGATGGTCAATCGCCAGGCGTTCATCAAGCGCGGGCCGCCCCCGACGCGGCTGGTGATTCTGCTGGAAGGACAGTCAGTTACGGACGAAATGCAGGCTGCTGCAAGAAGGGCCGTGTCGGCCTACTGTCGCCAGGAGGCGGATGGAGCGCGCGAAACCATCGTACGGACGCGCCGGGCGGGCGGGCTCTCGATGGTCGTCGGGATGCTGTTGCTGGCGGCCGCGCTGGCCACGGCCACGGCCATCGAGAAGCTCGAGCCGATGACCTACCTGCTCAACCGATGGTTCAGCGAAGGGCTGGTGATCATGGGCTGGGTTGTCCTCTGGCGCCCGCTCGACACGCTGCTTTACGAGTGGTGGGAGCCCCGCCGCATGGCGCGCGCCTGGACCCGGTTCGCCGAAGTCGAGCTGGTCCTGCGCCCGGCCGCCTGAAGGCGGCGCACGTCGAGGGCCCCGCAGGGCCCACGCGTCCCTTAGCGCTTCATCGCCTCGAAGAACTCCGCGTTGGTCTTCGTGTCCTTCATCTTGTCGAGCAGGAACTCGATCGCGGCCAGCTCGTCCATCGGATGCAGCAGCTTGCGCAATATCCACATCTTGGCCAGCTCGGTCGGGTCCGTGATGAGCTCTTCCTTGCGCGTGCCGGAGCGGTTGATGTTGAAGGCCGGAAAGACCCGCTTCTCCGCAATGCGGCGATCAAGGTGAATCTCGCTGTTTCCGGTTCCCTTGAACTCCTCGTAGATGACATCGTCCATCTTCGAGCCGGTGTCGATCAGCGCGGTGGCCAGGATGGTGAGGCTGCCGCCCTCCTCGATGTTGCGCGCGGCGCCGAAGAAGCGCTTCGGGCGCTGCAGTGCATTGGCGTCCACGCCGCCGGTGAGCACCTTGCCGGAGCTGGGCACCACGGTGTTGTAGGCGCGCGCGAGGCGCGTGATCGAGTCGAGCAGGATCACCACGTCCTTCTTGTGCTCGACCAGGCGCTTGGCCTTCTCGATCACCATTTCGGCCACCTGCACGTGGCGGGCAGCCGGCTCGTCGAAGGTCGAGGAGACGACCTCGCCCTTCACGGTGCGCTGCATCTCGGTGACTTCCTCGGGCCGCTCGTCGATGAGCAGCACGATGAGGTAGACCTCCGGATGGTTGGCGGTGATCGCGGTGGCGATGTTCTGCAGCAGCATCGTCTTGCCCGCTTTCGGCGGCGAGACGATGAGGCCACGCTGGCCCTTGCCGATCGGGGAGACGAGGTCGATGGTGCGGGCGGTGAGGTCCTCGGTGCTGCCGTTGCCGCGCTGCAGCTTCAGCCGCGACGTGGGATGGAACGGCGTGAGGTTCTCGAACAGCACCTTGTTGCGCGAGCTGTCGGGGCTGTCGAAGTTGATCTCGCCGACCTTGAGCAGCGCGAAATAGCGCTCGCCATCCTTCGGCGGACGGATGATGCCCGACACGGAATCGCCGGTGCGCAGGTTGAAGCGGCGCACCTGGCTGGGGCTGATGTAGATGTCGTCCGGGCCCGCCAGGTAGGAGGCATCGGCCGAACGCAGGAAGCCGAAGCCGTCCTGCAGGATCTCCAGCACGCCCTCGCCGTAGATGTCCTCGCCATTGCGCGCGTGCGCCTTGAGGATCGAGAAGATGATGTCCTGCTTGCGCGAACGGGCAAGCGCCTCCAGGCCCATCGAGTCGGCGACCTTGACCAGGTCGGTGATGGGCTTGGCCTTGAGCTCGTTGAGGCTCATGCGCTTGCGCGACTGCGCAAGCTCGGCGGCACTGACTATTCCGCCGTCCTCGGATGAATCAAACGGCTCCGGATCGTAGATCTCGTCGGGCCGTCCGCCCACATTGCCGTTTACGTTGCCGCCACCGCCACCGCCACCACCACGATTGCCGTCGCGATGGCGCTGGTTCTTGTTGCCACGCTGGTTGTTGCGGTTCGGACCGCCGAGGTAACCCCTCACGTGTTGCTGTCCCGGATTGCGCTGGTTTGGGGCAGGTTGCTGTCCAGGAAAGCGTTGAGTTGGGACTCGGACATCGCGCCGACCTTCTGGGCCTCGACCCTGCCGTTCCTGAACAGGATCAGCGTCGGGATGCCGCGGATTCCGAACTTCGGCGGGGTCTGCGGGTTCTCGTCGATGTTGAGTTTCGCGATCCGCAGGCGTCCCTGGTAGTTCAGGGCTGCCTTGTCGAGTATCGGGGCGATCATCTTGCATGGTCCGCACCACTCAGCCCAGAAATCCAGCAGGACGGGTTCGGCAGACTTGAGGACGTCGGCGTCGAAGGTTGCGTCCGAGGTGTGGACGATCAACGGATTGCTCACAGGGGAAGCCTCCAAGAAACATTGGAATTGTCACAGTGCCGGGTAAGCGTTGGCTCAAAGGGGTATTGGGGTGCCGTTGGGTAGGCGGGCGCAATTCCGCGCCACGGAGCAGGGTCGAACAGTTAAACTAGATGTTTAGGAAATGCGTCCAGGGCGACAGAATAGCGCCGTGTCCTTGGAAGCTTTTTTATCACGCACAGGCTACATGATCAAGAATCTCTGGCAGAAAGTGTTCGGTGGCGGCCCTGGCAATCCCATGGCCAAGCCGGACGCCCCGATCCCCGGTATCGAACCTCCCCCCCCGCCGCCGCCGCGGGAACCCGAGCCGGAGAACGCGATCCAGGGGCCCTCATTCAGTCAGTTTGACCTTGTCGAGCCGGTGGCGCGCGGCATTCGCGACGCGGGCTTCACCCGCTGCACGCCGATCCAGGCGCAGACGCTTCCCATTACGCTCACGGGCAAGGACGTGGCCGGCCAGGCGCAGACCGGCACTGGCAAGACCGCGGCCTTCCTCGTCTCGATGCTCAATACGCTGCTGACGCGACTGCCGCGCGAGGCGCGGCCGAAGAACTCCATTCGCGGCATCGTCATCGCCCCGACGCGCGAGCTGGCGGTGCAGATCCACAGCGACGCACAGGTGCTGGCAAAGCACACGGGCCTGAAGCTCGCCTGCGTATTCGGCGGCGTGGACTACGAGAAGCAGCGCCGCCAGTTCGACGAAGGCGCCGACATCCTGATCGGCACGCCGGGCCGCATCATCGACTACTACAAGCAGCACGTGTTCGACCTGCGCCATGTCCAGGTCTGCGTGCTCGACGAGGCCGACCGCATGTTCGACCTCGGCTTCATCGCCGACATCCGCTACATGCTGCGCAAGATGCCGCCGCCCAGCCAGCGGCAGTCGATGCTGTTCTCCGCGACGCTCTCGCAACGCGTCCTGGAGCTCGCCTACGAGCACATGAACAGCCCGGAACTCGTGCGCATCGAGCCGGACAAGATCACCGCGGACAAGGTGCGGCAGCTGATCTACTTCCCGGCAATGGAGGAGAAGATCCCGTTGCTGATCGGCGTGCTGCGCACCGCCGAGGCCACGCGCACCATGGTGTTCGTGAACACGCGGCGCATGGCCGACCGGCTCGAGGAAGTGCTGCGCGCCAACCACATCAATGCCCAGGCGCTGTCCGGCGACGTGCCGCAGAACAAGCGACTGCGCTACATCAAGGAATTCCACAGCGGCGAACTGGCGGTGCTGATCGCCACCGACGTCGCCTCGCGCGGGCTGCATATTCCCGACGTGAGCCACGTGATCAACTACGACCTGCCGCAGGATTGCGCCGACTACGTGCACCGCATCGGACGCACCGCGCGCGCCGGAGCCGAGGGCGACGCGATCAGCTTCGGCTGCGAGGACTACGCCGTGTGCCTGCCGGAAATCGAGGCCTACATCGGCCACAAGATTCCCGTCGCCAGTGTCACGCAGGAGCAGCTGGCCAAGGGCGTGGTCTTTCCCCGCCACAAGCCGCGCGAGGACATGGCGCCGCGGCATGGCGGTGCCCGGGGCGGTGGTGGTGGTGGTGGCGGAAATCGCGGCGGTGGCGGGCATCGCCGCGGCCCCCCGCAGCGCGGCGGATCACGCCACGGCTGATCAGACCAGGCGCCCCACGCGGGCACCTGCTCGCACCTTGTGCGCCTGCTACTCGATCTGCTCCACTGCCGCCACGTGCAGGTAGCCTGCAGGCGGCTCCCTCGGTGGCCGGGTGGAATCCGGATTCGTGACAGCGATGACGGTGCCGATCCCGGCGTGCCGCGCAGCGGCCAGCACGGCCGGATTGTCGTCGATGAACGCGGTGCGCCCGGGATCATGGGGTTCGACGGCGCGAAACCGCTCCCAGAACAACGGATCCTCCTTCGGCACGCCAAACTGCTGCGAGCTGTACATCACGTCGAGGAACGGCTGGATGCCGACCTTGCGGTCCTTGATTCGCAGCGTTTCAGGATGCGAGTTTGTCACCAGCACGAGGCGGCGGCCCGTGGTCCGCTGGCGACGCAGGAAGTCCCGCGCCCCGGGCAGCCACGCGATGCGGTCGTCGTGTTCCGACTTGATCGCCGAAAGATCGAGCTCCAGGACGCGCGCCCAGTAGTCCAGGCTGTACCAGTCGAGGGTTCCCTCGGCTGAGCGCAGCTTCGGCAGGATGTGCTGCTCGTAGGCCTCCGGGCCGCTCAAACCGAGTTTCCGGCCGTAGTACTCGGGAACGACCTCGGTCCAGAAGTGGGTATCAAAGGCCAGATCGAGCAGGGTGCCATCGAGGTCGAGCAGCAGCGTGTCGATGGTGTCGGGAAGTGTCAGGGTTGGCGTCATGGAGACCGTATGATAGCGGCCGGATGACCACCCTCATCGACCTGCACACGCACAGCCACCATTCCGACGGTACGCTCGCGCCAGAGGCGCTTGCGCAGGCCGCGGGCGCGCGTGGCGTGCGCCTGCTGGCCCTCACGGACCATGACACCACGGCCGGCCTCGGGACTTGCGCCGCGGCCTGCCGCGTGCTGGGCATCGAGCCGGTTGCGGGAGTGGAGGTCACTTCGCTGTGGCGCGGGCAGGAAATCCATGTGGTCGGCCTCGGAATCGACCCGGCCGGGGCCGACCTGGTTGCCCACCTGTCGGACATCGTGCGAAGGCGACGCATCCGCATCGCGGCCGTCCTGGAGCGACTGAAGCGGTCCCCGAAACTGGCGGCCGGCGAGCACTTCGGCGCTTCCCTCGCCGGCCTTGAGGTCCCGACACGAACACACGTGGCGCGCGAACTCATGGCAACGGGCGCCGTGGACAGCGTGCAGGCGGCATTCGATCGCTGGCTCGCGCGCGGACGGCCGGGTCATGTGCCTGCGGACTGGCCTGCGCTCGAAGCCGCTGTCGGGGCGATCCGCGCGTCCGGCGGACACGCGGTACTGGCCCATCCGCACCGCTACCGGCTCTCCTCCGGCGGCCGGCGCGCGCTGCTGGGCGAATTCGCCGCTTGTGGCGGCGCAGGCCTTGAACTGGACCTGCCGGGGCTGTCGCCGTCGGATGCCGCACAGCTTGCGGGCCTCGCGCGTACGCTTGGCCTTGCCGGCTCCGCGGGTTCGGATTTCCATGAGCCGGGCCAGCCGTGGCGCCCCCTGGGGCGCTTCGCTAAGCTACCGGAAGGGATCGAGCCGCTGTGGACGCGGCTCGCAAAGACACCGGTCGGGTGACGGGATGTCAGACGACACCGAAGACAACGTTGATCGCGAGCTGTTCCGCAACATCGAGAAGCTGCGCCAGCTGCGCATCGAGCACCGTGACCTCGACCAGGTCATTTCGCGGCTGCAGCTGGACATGCACATTGACGAGGTGCAGATACGCCGCCTGAAGAAGCGCAAGCTGCTTCTCAAGGACCAGATCACCATTCTCCAGAGCCAGGCCATTCCCGATCTCAATGCCTGAAAACGGCCTGCAGCACCTCTTTTCGAAGCTCGCCTCAGCCGCGACGCTGACGGAAATCGTGATCATCGCAATCGCGGTGCTCGGTGGCCTGCTGGCCGCCCACCTCTCGCGCGCCGGCTTCGAGCGCAGCCAGCTGCGCGGCGCGCGCAGCTGGCAGGCGCGCGTCACCGAAGGCGCGGTCGTCGTGCAGGCGCCGTTCATCGCGCTGATCCTGCTGCTGATCGGACGCGCGCTGCTGAGCTTCACGGCATTCGAGCCGAAGCTCATCGACATCGCACTGCAACTGGCGGCCGCACTGCTGCTGGTGCGGCTGGCGATCTACCTGCTGCGGCTGGCGCTGGGCCCGGACAGCTGGGTGGTGCGCTGGGAGATCCGGCTCGTCACGGTGCTGTGGCTGCTGCTGGGTTTCACGCTGCTCGGCTGGTTCGACTTCGTCGAGACCAGCCTCGACGCGGTGGACCTCATCCCCGGCAAGGCGCGCTTCACGCTCTGGGGGATGGTCAAGGGCGTCGTGATCGTCACGCTGTTCCTGGTGGGTGCGAGCCTCGCCTCCCGGACCATCGAGTCCCGGGTGATGAAGCTCGAGGGACTGGCGATGTCGACCCGCATCGGCATCAGCAAGTTCACGTACTTCTTCCTGCTGGCGCTCGGCGTGATGATTGGCGTCAACGCGGCCGGCGTCGACCTCACGGCGTTGACCGTGCTGACCGGCGCGCTGGGTTTTGGCCTGGGCTTCGGCCTGCAGGCCATCGCCAGCAATTTCGTCAGCGGCTTCGTGCTGCTGATCGACAAGTCGATCAAGCCCGGCGACGTGATCAGTTTCACCGGCATGACCGGCACCAGCACCGAGAACTTCGGCTGGGTGCAGGAGCTGCGCGGCCGCTATGTCGTCGTGCGCGACCGCGATGGCGTGGATACGCTGGTGCCGAACCAGAACCTGATCACCAATCCGGTGATCAACTGGAGCTATTCCGATCCCAAGGTGCGGCTGAAGCTGCCGGTGCGGGTCAGCTACAACGACGATCCGGAGCTGGCGCTGGCGGTGCTGCTGCGCGCCGCCCAGGGGCATGTGCGCGTGCTGAGCGAGCCGCCACCCGTTTCGCGACTGATGAACTTCAGCGACAACGGCATCGACCTGGAGCTGCGCTTCTGGATCGCGGACCCGCAGGAAGGCGTGAACAACGTGCGCTCCGACGTGAATCGCGCGATCTGGCGGCTGTTCAAGGAGGGCGGCATCACCATCCCGGTGTCGCAGCACGACCTGCGAATGGTGACGCTGCGCGGCGGCGGCCCATGAGTGCCTCGCAAGGCACGGACGACTACACCATCACTTTTGTCCGCTCCGCCGGTCCCGGCGGCCAGAACGTGAACAAGGTGGCGACCGCAGCGCAGCTGCGCTTCTTCGTGGACCGCACGCATCTGCTGGACGAGGCGGCCAAGTCGCGCCTGCGCCATCTCGCGGGCCGGCGGCTGACCGACTCCGGCGAACTGCTGATCATTGCGCGCAACCACCGCACGCAGGAGGGCAACCGGCGCGAGGCCTTGCAGCGCCTCGAGACCCTGCTCGCGGCGGCCCGCCATGTACCGAAGCCGCGCAAGGCCACGCGTCCGACGCGGGCCTCGCAGCAGCGCCGCGTTGCCGGCAAGGTCAGGGCCGGGCGCGACAAGCGGCTGCGCGGACCGGTGCGTGGCGACGACTGAAGCACCGCCGGTCTTCGACCTCGCGGTAGTCGGGGGCGGCATCAACGGCGCCGGGATCGCCCGTGACGCGGCGGGGCGCGGCCTTTCCGTGTGCCTGATCGAGCAGGACGACCTCGCCGCACATACGTCCTCCGCCAGCACGAAGCTGATCCATGGCGGGCTGCGCTACCTCGAACATGGCGAGCTGCGGCTGGTGCGCGAATCGCTGGCCGAGCGCGAGCGGCTGCTGCGCATCGCCCCGCACATCGTCCAGCCCATGCGCTTCGTCCTCCCCTGGGTGGAGGGCCTGCGGCCGCGCTGGCTCTTGCGACTGGGGCTGTTCGTCTATGACCACGCAGGCGGCCGTGAAAAGCTGGCTGCCTCGCAGACCCTGCAGCTGGCGGGCACCCCGTATGGCGCTCCGCTGCTGCCCACGATGCGCAGCGGATTCGAGTATTCGGACTGCCAGGTGGAAGACAGCCGCCTCGTCGTGCTGAACGCCCTCGATGCCGCCGAGCGCGGGGCGCGCGTGCTGACGCGAACACGCCTGGAGAGAGCAGTCGCGGTGCCGGATGGCTGGAGCCTGCACTGTCGCGAGCGACCCCCTTGCGCCGAAGGAGCTGGCATGGACGACGCGCCCGTGGGCCGCGAAACCGTGCTGCGCGCACGCGCGCTGGTCAACGCCTCCGGCGCCTGGGTCAACCAGGTACTGGACCGCGCCGGCATCAATGCCCGGCAGCGACTCCGCCTGGTGAAAGGAAGCCACCTGGTGCTGCGCAAGCTGTACGAGGGCGAACATGCCTACCTGTTGCAGGGGGAGGATCGACGCGTCGTATTCGCCGTCCCCTGGGAGCAGGACTACACGCTGCTGGGCACGACCGACGTGCCTTTCGACGGGGATCCGGCCCGCGTGGAGATCTCGCCGCAGGAACGCGACTACCTGCTCGCCTGCCTTGCCCGTTTCTTCCGCGAGCCGGTGACCGAAGCAGACATCCGCGGCACCTTCGCCGGCGTGCGCCCGCTGTTCGACGATGGCAGTGGGTCGGGCGCCTCCAGCGTTTCGCGCGACTACCACCTCGAGCTGCAGCAGGCCGCATCGGGAGCACCGGTGCTGACCGTCTATGGCGGCAAGATAACCACCTACCGCCGGCTCGCGGAGCAGGCGCTGGAATTGCTGGGTCCGCTGCTCGGCCTTGCGCGGGAGGGTTCCTGGACCGCGGACGTGGCCCTTCCCGGCGGAGACATGGCAGGAGACGACCTTCCGGCATTCACGACCAGGGCACAGGCCCGCTGGCCCCGGATGCCGCCGTCCCTCCTGGCCCGGCTCGCGCGCACCTACGGCACGCGCATGGCGCGCGTGCTGGGCGATGGACGGCATGCGGGTGACCTGGGTCCCTGCACGGTGGCAGACCTGTCGCAGGCCGAAGTGCGCTACCTGGTGGACACCGAGTGGGCCCGCAGCGCCGCGGACATTCTCTGGCGACGCACGCACCTCGGCCTTGCCGCTCCGGCCTCAGCCGTGAACCACCTGCAGGATGCTGTGTCGCAGCTGCTCTGACAGCACCAGCTGCGCATCATCGGCTACGCGGTCCAGCACCTCGTCGAACACGAGGCGTCCCTCGGCATCGGCGCGCAGCACGCCACGGCGACGCAGCAGCGCGAGGAACCCCTCGAACAGCGACCGGTCGTAGAACTCCGGCGAGTGGAAGCCATACAGCTTCAGCATGCGGCCTGCCATCTGCTGGCAGCGCGTCTCCAGTTCGGACTGCGTAACCGTGCCACTGCCGGCGCGGCGCAGCAGCGCTATGGCCAGGTAGTAGCGCTCGATGGTCAACAGCATCGGTTGCGCCAGCAGGGACAGTTGCATGGCCTCAGGCACCGCAGCAGGCGGTGCATACCAGACGGTGCGGCTGGCATCGGTCCGCAGCAATCCCGCCTGCTCCATCGCCGCGAGCTGCGCGTCCACCACCCGGGGTATATCCGCCTCTTCCCAGCGCAGGAACAGCTCCTCCGATATGTAGGGATAGATGCGCCAGGCCAGGCGCTGCAGGTCGGCGGCAGACACCTGCGGGTTCGACAGGAAGCAGCAGGCCAGCAGCGAGGGCAGTGCCACGAGGTGCAGCACGTTGTTGCGGTAGTAGGGCATCGCCGCGGCGTGTTTCGGCTCCAGCTGCACCATGCCGCCCTCGCCGCGCTGCACGATGCCGAGCTTCTCCCCGGCCTGCAGGATGCCTGCCGGATCCAGTCCCGTGACGGTGACGCGCGGCGCATAGGGCGCCGCCCGCAGCAGTTGCTGGCACAGCGCGAGCTGGCGCAGCAGGTCGGACTCGAGCATCACCTGCCGGGGCGTCGCCAGCAGCACCAGTGCCAGCAGGTTGACCGGAGTCATCGCTGCCGCCGAGTTGATCTCGCGCATGATGCGCGACGCGAGCTCATCCACGGCCGCATTCACCGGCGGGGCTTTTGCGCGCGACCCGGTGTGCTCGCGCCATTGCGGCACGTGCGCGTCCAGCAGCGGCTGCAGTGGAATCGGCTCGCCGATGTTCACGTGCACGAAGCCGAAATTCTCGCGCAGGCGCCGCAGCGAGCGCAGGAAGCCCCACAGCGACTCCTTCTCCTTGGGCTGGCCCGACAGCTCGCCCACGTAGCTGTCGACCTCCATGATGCGCTCGTAGCCGAGGTAAACCGGCACGAACACCACGGGCCGCACCGGCTGGCGCAGGTAGCTGCGCAGCGTCATCGACAGCATGCCGGTCTTCGGCGAGAGCAGCCGGCCCGTGCGGCTGCGACCACCCTCGATGAAATACTGCAGCGGGTGGCCGCGACTCATGATCGCGCCGAGGTAGTTCATGAACACGACGGTATAGAGCGCATTGCCACGGAAGCTGCGCCGCATGAAGAACGCCCCGCCCTTGCGCAGCAGCGGGCCCACCACCGGCAGGTTCAGGTTGATGCCGGCCGCGATGTGCGGGATCACGAAGCCCTGCGTGTAGATCGCATAGGGCATCAGCAGGTCGTCCATGGTGCTGCGGTGGCACGGCACGTAGACCAGCTCGTTGCCGGCGGCAATGCCTGCCAGCGTCGGGCCATGCGCCACTTCGACACCGTCGTAGATCCGGGTCCACAACCATTTCAGCACGCGTTCCATGAACTGGACGAACGCCGGCGTGTAGTCGGCGGCGATCTCGTCGAACATCGCCTGCGCCTCTTCGAAGACCTTGCGGCGCGGCACCTTGCCCTCGCGCGCCTGTTGCGCCACCAGCGCGCGCACGCCCTGGGTTCGCAGCACCTGGAAACGCAGCGTGCGGCGGTGCGAGAGGTCGGGGCCGAGATAGGCGGTGCGCCCCGCGTCCAGGCTCGCCATCAGGTGGCGCGCAATGCGCCGCGAGGCCTGCAGGTCCGGCGTGTCCTGCGGAATCAGCGAACGCAGGCTCACGCCCTGGCTGAATTCCACCAGGGTCTTGCGGCCGTTGAAGATCACCGTCAACAGCCGGCGCAGGCGGCTGGAGAGCGTCCAGTCCTCCGACAGCAGCAGGTCGAGCCAGCCGGATTCACGCTCCGGCCTGCGGCCCCAGTAGACCGTCACCGGCACCAGTGTCACGTCGAGCAGGGGATCCTTGCGCGCAGCGGCAAGCAGCGACTGCAGCTCCGGCGGAGGTCGCCGGTCGAGCCGGGCTCGCAGCAGGCCCACCTGGCGCGCCAGCGCCATCACCGAGCGACCGGCAACGCGCCTGTCGCCAACGACCATCGGCTTTCCGGGACGTGTGAGCTTCAGCTGCGCACAGGCCCGCTGCACGACCATTTCGTCGAGCGCGCTGTATTGTTCCAGCACGTAGCAGACCGGCGCAGGCAGCCGCTCCAGCTGCTGGGCGACATCGGGCGGCCGGATGCTGAAACGCACCCACGGCAGCAGGAGCCTCGAGAGAAATCGCAGCACGGCGGGGACCGGGCTCCTATTCCATCGGTGGCAGGATATCCAGCTCGATCAGGAAGTGCTGGAAGAGACTGCGGATCAGCGGCAACGCACTGTGCAGGCGGTGGTCGGATTCCACCAGGTGCAGCGTCGCGCCACGGGCCTTGGCAAACTGCACGCTGTTCTCGTAGGGGATCACCTCGTCGCGCCAGCCGTGTACCACGGTGATCGGGCAGTCGAGCGGCGCGATGTTCAGCGGCGGCAGGTCAGGAAGCTCCACGGCCGGCGCCATGAGGAACAGGCCCTTGGCATGCAGGCTCGGCGCGGCAGCCATCGAGACAAAGGCGCCGAGGCTGGAGCCCACCAGCACCAGCTCACCCGACAGGTTGCGGCAGAAATCCGACAGCAGGCGCACGCGCTCCATCGGGTCGCTGACGCCGCGATAGTCCACGGCCGAGGCCGCATAGCCCTCGGACTCGGCGTACTCGTAGAGCTCGAGGATCTTGCGGCTGTAGGGACTGCTGTCCTGGCCGTGCGAAAAGACCACGTGGGCGCGGCTCATGGCGGCGGCCCCAGGCGAAGCTCACGGGCCGCGTGCTCGTTGATATTGGCCGGGCGCGATTCGCTGCTGGCCGGACGGTGGATCACCAGCACGCTCTGGCGGCGGCCAGTGCCACGTGGCTCGAATCCGTAGAGGAACCGGAATTCGCCGGCGAGCTGCTCCCTGGGCCCGTTCACGCGCTCATCACACAGCACGAAGTAGTGCCGGTTGCGCTCGGTGCCCGCCAGCGCGCCGTCTGCACCGAGCTGGGCGAGAAAGCGTTCGACCTGGCGGCTGACCCGCTCGCGGCTGCGTTCGCTGTTGCCTTCCACCGTGACCCAGCGCGTGCCGCGCTCGATGCTCTCGCCGATGAACTGCGAAAGTCGGCGCTGCGCCAGCTCACCGGTCTCGGCCGGCGCGGAGCGCTCCCCGGCCAGCGTGCGAAGCCCCGGCGAGGCGCGCGCGGCACTGCGGGTTGACGCCAGCACGTTCACGCCCATCCGGGCGAGTCGCTCGCGCTGGGAGTCATCGACGAAAGCCGCAGGCTGGAGCGACGGCCGCAGCAGCGGCATCTCGCGCAGCGCCCAGGGCAATGGCGCGCCCTGACCCTCCCCGCGCACGATCATGCCGACCGCAGCCGCACCCGGGGCATGGCGCACCAGCCGGCCGCTGGCGCGATCCATGGCATACACCGGCGGAAAGCACATCAACGCATCGGGACTCTTGAACGGCCAGCCGCGCATCCCGGCCAGGGCATCCTCGGCGTCCTGCCAGTCCAGGGGCGGGTCCACGACCAGCATCGCGTGCGCGCGGCGGCAGAACCGCGCCGCGACGAACAGCGCGCTGACGCCCACATCGCGGTCCGGCGCGAGCGGCGGGATGTAGAGGAAACTGAACTGGGGCCCCCCGACCAGCGCAAACAGCCCGCTGTAACCGGACTCGGAACCGATGATGTCGTAATCCGACAACGGCTGGCCGTCGTCGCCATCCCGGTTGCATTCGACCCAGCCGGCAAGCTGGCGCGCATCGCGGCGCGTCGTGATGTCCGGGCGCTGGCGCGGCAGGCTGCCATGCAGGCGAACCAGCTTCGAGCCGGTAAGCACGCGACCGATCTCGCGTGCCGATCCTGACAGCACGGACAGCCGGCGAAAGGTTTCCTGCGTCTCCACGCGCTCGGAACCCGGCGCGCGCACCCGCTGCACCACGAGGTTGAACAGGTCGGCGTCCTGCTGGCTGATGCCGTCGTAGTCAACCGCCACGCGCAGGTACTCGCGCGTGCCGGGACACAGGCCCTGCAGCGCCAGCGTGTCATCGCCGGCGCGAAGATCCAGCGTCGGCGCCGCGCCACCGCTGCAGACGCGCACCACCAGCGCATGATTGCCGCCCTGCTCGAAAAACTGCTCGACCGCGTGGGCCAGTGTTGCCGAGGGCGCCAGGCCGCCGAACACCTGTTCGAACTCCGCGAAACTGCGAATCGATACCGGCTCGTTCACCGGCCCCTTGAGGCACCGCCCGAGGAAGGCGACGACATCGGTGCTGGCCGGTGCTATTCCCGGAACGGAAAAAGCGGGAGGGGAAACTGTCGCGGCCGTGGTCGCGCCAGGGGCGGCGGACTCTCGCAGCTTCGGATCGGTGATTCCTGTTTCCGCCAACTCGGCACCGGTTCCGAGCAATTCCTGCACTTTATGTTGCCCTGGGAGTGTCCGGTGGTGGAGTCGGCTGCGGCGCAGTCTCACGCCGCTGTTTTTCGGCGGCGTCGCGCGAGGCTTCCTCCTGCTTGCGGGAGATCTCGCCCAACATGATCTGCAGCCATTCCGAAAGTGCACCCATCGGCGCCGAACTATAGCTCAAGTGCTCGGCGCCTGCTTCTGCTCTTGGACCTGCTCTTCGGTGTCACGACGCGCCTGCAGAGCCGGATCATCCGCACCATCCCAGTTGCCTCCATCCGGAATGCGATTCTCGACGCGCGGTGCGGCGGCGATCACGGAGTCGACGGTCTCTTCCTGGAGAGTCACCGACAGTGTCAGGCCGCGCGGATCGTGCGCGATCTGCGCCACGCGCTCCCAGTCGACCGACTCGCCGCGCGCCTTGAGCTGTTCCTGGATGCGCTTGGTAAGCGTCTTCGACAGCAGCTTCGGCTGTGACTTGGCCCAGTCGCGCTTGTCGTCCTCGAGCACATCGAACGCCTGCAGGAAAAGCTGGTCCTCGTGCCAGCCGAAGACGAATGGCTGGTTCACCACGCGCACCGGCGTTCCCGGCCCGGCCATCTCGAAGAGCTGCTCGATGTCTTCCGGATAGAGACGGATACAGCCGTGGCTCGAGCGCAGCCCGACGCCATAGGGCTTGTTGGTACCGTGGATCAGGTAGGTGGGCCAGCCCAGCGTCAGCTTGTAGCGGCCCAGCGGGTTGTCCGGTCCAGCCGGGACGACGGCGGGCAGGATTTCCCCGTTCTTCTTGTGCTCGGCGATGATCGAGGCCGTCGGCCGCCAGACCGGGTCCTTCTGCTTCGAGACCACCTTCGTGGTGCCCTCGGGCGTCGACCAGCCGACCTTGCCGATGCCGATCGGGTGCGTGTAGACGACCTGCTTCTCGCCCTTCTTCGCCGGGGCAAAGTAGTAGATGCGCATCGCCGCGACGTTGATGACGATGCCCTTGTCGCGGCACATTGGGCAGCACGAACTGCGTCGGCACGACGACCTCGGTGCCGGCCCGCGGCAGCCAGGGATCCACCTTCGGGTTCGCCCGGACGATCTCCTCATAGCCCACGTTGAAGCGGCGGGCGATATCCGGCAGCGTGTCTTCCTCGTTGGCCACCGTGACCTGCAGCTGGCCGACGACATCGTCGGTGGCGTCGATCTCGAAGCGGTGCGTATCCACGGGCGGCGCGTAAACCGGCTTGGGCGGCTCGGGCGGCGCGGGCGGTGGTGCCGGCGGCGCAGGGGGCCGAAGCAGGGAACAAGCCGCCAGCAATGCGAGGCCTGCCAGCGGCAGCGCCTTCAGGTGCCTGATTTTCATGGCGCCCGAGTATACCCGTAGTGCGGATCAGAGCAGCAGGGGTTGGTCCGGCAGCTCGTTACGGCCTGGAGTGCGCGGCGGAAAGTTGTCATCGAGCAGGCGGGCAGCGTCTTCGAGCAGTTTGACGGAGCCTTCGGCATAACGTCCCTCGCGGTACGCCGTTTCAGCTGTCCTGCACAGCTCGTCCCACTTCGGCTGCGGCACGCTGCGTGCGATGCCGCGGTCCGCGATGATCTCCACCGCATGGTCGGCGACCAGCACGTAGACCAGGATGCCGGTGTTGTACTCGGTGTCCCAGACGCGCATCAGCCCGAAGAGTTCCAGCGCCCGCTGCCGCGGCGTGACCCGGTCGACGAGGACGTCGCCGAGTTCCAGCGCATGCTCGACGACGAATCGCAGCTCGCCCGGGCGGCGCTGTTCAACGCCGGAGATGATCTGTGCGATGCGATCCAGCAGCAGTGCGCTGAAGCGCATCGGCACGACCCAGAACGGCGTGAACAGGTGTCTCAGCACGCGCAGCATGGCTCACCAGCGCCCGGAGGCGCCGCCGCCCCCGAAACCGCCGCCGCCACCACCGAAACCCCCCGCCACCGCCGCCGAATCCGCCGCCCCCGAAACCACCACCCCCAAAGCCGCCACCGCCCCAGGGGCCATAACGCCCGCCGCGCGTGCTGTGGACGGTGTTTGCCATGCCGAGGAACAGGTTGAACAGCAGCGCGAGGATGCCGGCAACCGCCGCAGCCGCAACCAGGTGCGACAGCACCCAGACCAGCAGGCCCATGAGTCCGCCGGTCAAGACAGCGCCCAGGCTGCGGCCAAAAATCGCGCGCAGCACGCCGCCGCCGATCAGCGCGCCGAAGAACAGCAACGGCAGCAGGCCCAACAGCGAGTCGCCGCGGCTTTGCCAGCTGCGGTCCGGCGGCGGCAGCGCTTCGCCATCGACCAGGCGGAAGATCTGCGTCAGACCCGCATTGACGCCGCCGTAATAGTCGCCCTGCCGGAACAGCGGCGTGATGGTGTCGTCGATGATGCGGCGCGCGAGCGCGTCCGGTATGCGCGCCTTCCAGGCCGTAACCCACCTCGATGCGCAGCGTCCGGTCCTGCATCGCCACGAGCAGCAGCACGCCATCGTCGGGCTTGGCGCGCCCCAGCTTCCAGGCCTCCGCCACGCGCAGCGAATACTGCTCGATGGCCTCCGGCTCCGTGGTATTGACGATGAGCAGCGCAACCTGCGAACCCTTGCGCTGCTCGAACGCGGCAAGCTTCTGCTCCAGCTCGGCCTGCTGCCCGGCAGTCAGCGTGCCGGTGAGGTCCGTGACGCGCGCCTCCAGCCTGGGCACCGGCTGCAGGTCCTGGGCAAGTGCCGGCGCGGCGACCGGCAGCGCCGCTGCAAACACCAGCAGCAGCACTGCCGCGCTGCGCAACACGTCCGCGCCGCGCATCACGATTGCCGTCGCTCGCGTCCGCCCTTACTGGGCGGGCGCGGCGCGGGTGCGGCTGCAGGCGGCGTGGCGGTGCCGAAATCCACGCGCGGTGGGGTCGCAATCGCCGCTTCGTTCTCCACCGTGAAGTTGGGCTTCACCTTGTGCTTGAACAGCATCGCGGTCAGGTTCGTCGGGAACGAACGCACCGTGGTGTTGTAGGCCTGCACCGACTGGATGTAGCGGTTGCGCGCCACGGTGATGCGGTTCTCCGTGCCTTCCAGCTGGGCCTGCAGGTCGCGGAAATTCTGGTCCGACTTCAGCTCCGGATAATTCTCGGTAACCGCGAACAGGCTCTTCAGCGCCGGGGTCAGCTCGCCCTGGGCCTGCCTGGAACTTCGCCATCGCCGCCGGGTCATTGAGCAGTTCCGGCGTGAGCTGGATCGAGTTCGCCCGGGCCCGTGCCTCGGTGACGCCGATCAGCACCTGCTGCTCCTGCGTGGCGAATCCCTTCACTGTCTCGACGAGGTTCGGGATCAGGTCGGCACGTCGCTGGTACTGGTTCAGCACCTCGGACCAGGCCGCTTTCACGCCCTCGTCCTGCTGCTGCAGGGTGTTGTAGCCGCAGCCCGAAAGCAGCAGCGGCGGCGGCCAGTAGAACTACCCGGAATCCACGCATGTGACGCCCTCCCTAGAATGTCCGGCGGGGACACTCAGGGCATTCTCGCATGCGCACGCAGCGCGTCAATGCACGCAAGCCCAATCGAGGATCCTGATATCCTCGGCCTCCAGTTCGAAATTGCGCGCCAGCAACGCGCGCAGTTCCCGCATCTCCCGTTGCGGCCGCAGCGGCCCGGCCAGTTCGACGACGCCGCTGTACTCCCCGGCCAGATGCACCTCCGGGCTGTCAGTGACGAAGTGGGCGTAGTAACGGATGGTCATGCACTTCCAGCCTAGTCCCCCGCGTGCGGCCCGACTGTGCGCGGTTCCACAGATGCCCGGGCAGGCTGCACCATGAGCCGTTACCGCCCGCCCACCCGCGCGGGCTCGCGATACATCACGCCGGCAGGCCACGCCCGCCTGAGGGCCGAACTGGACCAGCTGTGGCGCGTCGAACGCCCGCAGGTGACCGCTGCGGTGTCCGCGGCAGCCGCCATGGGCGACCGCTCGGAGAATGCCGAATACACCTACGGCAAGAAGCGCCTGCGCGAAATCGATGCGCGCGTGCGCTTCCTGCGCAAGCGCCTCGACGGCATGACGGTGGTCGACCAGGCGCCGACGGACCGTCGGCGCGCCTTCTTCGGCGCATGGGTGGAGGTGGAGGATGACAGCGGCGGCTCGCAGCGCTACCGCATCGTCGGCCCGGACGAGTTCGACGCCGCGCCCGGATACATCAGCATGGATGCACCGCTGGCACGCGCGCTGCTCGGCAAGACGCTGGATGCGGAGGTCGAGGTCGAGGCTGGCGGACAGTTGCAGCGCTATACGATCACGGGCATCGACTACGAGTAGGCGACCCGTGACGTCGACGGGCGCTCTAGCACCGCCCTGCGATCACACCCGCACATTCTTGAACTGCCATGGATCCGACTTGTCGATGTCCTCCGGGAACAGGCTCTCGCGGTCGGTCAGCGGCGTCCAGTCCGTGTACGCGCCGGTGAGCTTCCCGAGGTACGGCGTGCAGATCTCCATGGCGCGCCGGTAGTCCATCTCGTCCGGCTCGACCAGTCCGCGGTCGGGATTCTCCATCGCCCAGACCACGCCGGCCAGCACGGCCACAGTGACCTGCAGGCTGGTGGCGCTGTTGTAGGGCGCGAGCTTGCGGGCCTCGTCGATCTGCAGCTGCGAGCCATACCAGTAGGCATTGCGCTTGTGGCCGGCCAGCAGCACGCCCAGCTCGTCCATGCCCTTGACGACATCCTCGCGCATGATGTGCTTGCTTTCCTGCACCTTCCAGTTGCGGCCCGCCAGTTCGTGCACCGACAGCACCGCGTAGTCGCACGGGTGATAGGCGTAGTGCGCCGTTGGCCGGTAGAGGATCTGGCCCTTGTCGCGAACGGTCAGGTAGTCCGGGATCGAGATCGCCTCGCCGTGCGTGATCAGGTAGCCATGGAAATGTCCCGATGCCGGCGTCCATGTGCGAACGCGCGTTGCCGCACCCGGCTGGCCCAGGTAGATCGCCGCGCCACAACCGAAGTCGAAGCGCTTGCCGTCGCGCGGGAAATTGCGCTCGTGCGTGCCCCAGCCGAGCTCGGCTGGCTGGCAGCCCTCGGAAACGAAGCCGTCCACCGACCAGGTGTTGATGAATTCGTTCTGCTCCTTCGGACGCGCACAGACCTGCGTATCGCGCTCGGCGATGTGGATGGTGCGGATCCCCAGCTGCATCGCGAGCTTCGCCCAGTCCTCGCGGCTCTCCGGTTCCTTCACCTGCATTTCAAGGTCGCGCGCGATGTTCAGCATCGCAACCTTGACGAAGTGCGACACCATGCCCGGGTTGGCGCCATGCGTGATCACCGCTGTCGGGGCCTTTGAGTTCGCCGGCGTGCGCAGCGCCAGTGCGTCCTCGCGCATCGCGTAGTTCGTGCGCTTGGCGGCCGGCAGCGCGTTGTCGGTGTATCCGCCGGCCCACGGCTCGTTGCACGTGTCCAGGTACATCGCACCGCGTTCCCAGCAATGCTTGATCAGCGCGATGCTGGAGACATCCACCGAAAGGTTCAGCAGGAAGTCGCCACGTCCCATCACCGTGTCGAGCACGCGGCGGAAGTTCTCGCGCACCAGCGGTTCGCGGATGAAGCGCACGCCCAGCGCCTCGGCCTCTTCCTTGCCGGCCTCCGCTGCCGTGACGATGGTGATGCGATCAGGGCGGATGCCCACGTGCCGCAGGATCAGCGGCAGCACGCCCTGGCCGATGCTGCCGAAGCCGAGGATGACCAGTCGCCCCGGGAAGTCGATATATACCTTGTGCGTCATGTCGGATCCACACCTGTCGTCCGTTGAAAGCCTGGCAACGCCTCGACGCGCTGCATCCAGCGCGCGAGCCCTGGGTAGTGAACCTCTGCCGGCAGGAACCGCGCCGACAGTTCCGTGGCCTCCGGGCGCATCAGCGCCCGGTACAGCAGCCGGATGCAAGGGTAGATCATCAGGTCCGCCGCCGATACCGCCTCGCCGACTATCCAGTCGCCCCTGGCCAGACGGCCCTCGATGGTCCGGGCTTCGCCAGCCACCACATGCATCGCGTGAGTCAGCGCGTCACCGAGGCGCGGCGGATGCTGGTTGAGCACGGCCTCGACGATGCGCATCAGGTCGGCCTCCGTATAGGCCTGGAACTCGTTGATCACACGCATGATCACGCCGGCTTCCTCAGGCGAGCGCCCGAACAGCGGCGGCGAGGGATACTTGAGGTCGAGGTAATACAGCACCGCAAGCGACTCGAACACGACGTAGTCACCGTCGCGCAGCACCGGCAGGCGGCCGCGCGGGTTCATCGCCAGCATCTGCGGCGCCTTGTGCGCCTGCAGGTCGGTGTTGAGCAGGTGGCTGCGGTACTCCAGCCCCTTCACTTCCAGGGCCAGCAACACGCGCCAGCAGAATGGTGAGCCGCGGCTCCAGTAGACGTCGATTGCCATCGTGGCGAAATTGTAGCGATGAATTGTGTACGACGGTGCGAGCAGCGATGATGCGCCGATGAACGCCACCTCGCGCAGCTCGCCGCTGATCAGCGCCCCGGACTTGTCCGCCCGCCCCCCGGGCCCGTCGCTGCGGATCATCGACTGCCGCTTTGACCTCGTTAAACCCGAATGGGGCGCCTCGGCCTACCGCGAGGGTCACGTGCCCGGCGCGATTTTCGCCAACCTGGACACGGACCTCTCCGGTCCGGTGACGCCGGATACCGGTCGCCATCCGCTGCCGTCCCCGGAGGCCTTCGCTGCGACGCTCGGCACATGGGGAATAGCTCCGGACACAGAAGTGGTCGCGTACGACCAGGGCCCAGGGGTGGCCGCTGCGCGACTGTGGTGGATGCTGCGGGCTCGCGGACACGAGAATGTCCGGGTACTCGACGGCGGCCTGGCCAGCTGGATCGGCGCCGGATTGCCCGTCAGTACGGCGGTGCCCTCGTTCCCGCAGACGCGCGTCTCCGCAATGCCCTATGCCGGTGCCGTCGACACGGACGCCGTGCTGCGCGGGCTGGCCGACCATTCGATCCGCCTCATAGACGCGCGTGGCGCGGACCGATTCGCCGGCCAGAACGAAACCATCGATCCGGTTGCGGGGCGCGTGCCTGGCGCGCGCAATCATCCCTACACACTGAACCTGTCCGACGGCCGCCTGCTCGACACCGCGGGGTTGCGCCTTGCCTGGCAGCGCGACCTGGATGGCATTGCGCCGACGCAACTGGTGATGATGTGTGGCTCGGGCGTCAGTGCCTGCAACAACCTGCTCGCGCTTGCGCAGCTGGGCGTGGAAGGCGCGCGGCTCTACGTGGGCAGTTACAGCCAGTGGATCCGCGATCCGCACCGGCCTGTCGCCACCGGCCCGGCCGCCGCTGAGGCGAGCTGACGTGGCTGGCGGCAGAAAGCCCAGGGTCTCCCCTGCGGGCAATGTCTGGAGTGTCCAGGACTCGCTGGACCTCTACCAGGTGCCCGCCTGGGGCAAGGGTTACTTCTCGATCAATGCCGCAGGACAGGTTGTCGTGCGCCCGGACACCACGCCCGAGCGCGAGATCAACCTGTACGAGGTGGTGCAGGGACTCTCCGCCCGCGACCTGCGCACACCAGTGGTGGTGCGCTTCTCCGACATCCTCGCGCACCGCCTGAAGCGCCTGCACGACGCGTTCGCCAGCGCCATCGCGGAGAACGAATACCGCAACCGTTACGCCGCGGTGTTTCCGATCAAGGTGAACCAGCAGCGCCTCGTGGTGGAGGAGGTGTTCCGCTACGGGGCCCCCTTCGGCTTCGGCCTGGAAGTGGGAAGCAAGCCGGAACTGCTGTCGGTGATGGCAATGACCGAAAATTCGCCGGATCGGCTGATCATCTGCAATGGCTTCAAGGACTCCAGCTACATCGAGTCGGTGATCCTCGCCACCAAGCTGGGCCGCACCATCATCCCGGTGGTCGAGAATTTCTCCGAGCTGGGCCTGATCCTGAAGCACGCGCAGGCCTATGGCGTGCGGCCACGCATCGGCGTGCGCGTGAAGCTGGCGAGCGAGGGTTCGGGCCGCTGGCGCGACTCGGCCGGTGACCGCTCGAAGTTCGGGCTGTTCACCACCGAGATCCTCGAAGCGCTGAACGTGCTGCGCGAGCGCGACATGCTCGACTGCCTGCAACTGGTGCATTGCCACCCTGGCAGCCAGCTGCAGGACATCCGTCGCGTCACCGAAGCGATCACCGAGCTGGCGCACGTCTATGCCGAGCTGAAGCAGCTCGGCGCGGGGTTGCAGTACATCGATGTCGGCGGCGGCCTTGGCGTCGACTATGACGGCAGCGGCACGAACTTCGCCTCCTCGATGAACTATTCGCTGGTCGAGTACGCCAACGACGTGGTCTTCCGCATCGCCGGAATCTGCAACGAGCGCGGCATCGAGCATCCGATGATCATCAGCGAATCGGGCCGCGCGATTGCCGCGCACCACAGCGTGCTGATCTTCGACGTGCTGGGCCATTCGGCACTCGACCGCTTCCAGGTCTCTGTCGCCGACCTGCCGGGCCCAAAGGACCGCGACGTCCCGCAGCCGGTGCGCGACCTGGTGGAGGCATGGCGAAGCGTGAACTCCCGCCGGCTGGTCGAGAGCTACCACGACGCGGTGACCGCACGCGACCAGGCCCTGCAGATGTTCAAGCTGGGCCTGCTGTCGTTGCCGCTCCGTGGCCTCGCCGAGCGGCTGTACTGGGCCACCTGCACGAAGATCCGCGACGCGGCGCGCAAGCTGGAGGAGATTCCCGAGGAGCTGGCCGACCTTGAGTCGGTGCTTTCGGATACGTACTTCTGCAACTTCTCGATCTTCCAGTCCCTGCCGGACAGCTGGGCAATCGACCAGCTGTTCCCGATCATGCCGGTACACCGCCTCGACGAGCAGCCGACGCACAAGGCCGTGCTGGCAGACATCACCTGCGATTCGGACGGCAAGATCGACCACTTCGTGTCGCTGCGCGACACCAAGCGCACGCTCGAGGTTCACGAACTGCGTGAGGACGAGGAGTATTTCCTGGCTGCGTTCCTTGTCGGCGCGTACCAGGAGACGCTGGGCGACCTGCACAACCTGTTTGGCGACACGCACGTCGTCCACATCCGCCTGCACGACGAAGGCGGATGGTGGATCGAGGAGATCGTCAAGGGCGACACGGCCAACCGCGTGCTGGAATACATGGAATACGACGTTGCGGAGCTGTACCCCGCATTGGCGCGCGACTGCGAGCGCGCGCTGCGCGAGGGCCGCATGACTCTGGCCGAAGGGCAGGCGCTGAAGCGCTTCTACGAGAACGAGCTGAACGGCTACGCCTATCTCGAGCCCTGAGTTAGACTCCCCCGCGTCGACTTGCCGGAGATCACGCCATGCCGAGCTTGAACCTCCGCCCTGCCCTGCTGGCACTGGCCGCGACGGCTGGATTGCTGGCGGTCGGTTGTGCGTCGATGACGACGCGCACCCAGACCGCAACGCTGCTGGATCAGGAGCTGGCGGGACCACAGCGCACCGAGGCCGACCGGGCCCGCGATGCGTGGCGCCATCCGAAGGAAACCCTGCTGTTCTTCGGCCTGCGCCCGGAAATGACCGTGGTGGAGATCACGCCGGGGGCCGGTTGGTACATGAAGGTGATCGCCCCGCTGCTGCGCGAGCAGGGTCGTTACATCGCGGCGCTGCCGGCCACCGGCGAGGGCCAGATCGTCGAGCGCCAGCTTCAGCAGTTCAAGGCGCTGGTGGCGGATTGGCCGGAGAAACTGGGCAAGGCCGAGGTTGCTCCGTTCCTGCCGGGGCAGCCGATCGCACCGGACGGCACTGCTGACATGGTTCTGACCTTCCGCAACATCCACAGCTGGATGGGGCGGGACACCGCGGCCGCGGCGTTTGAAAGCATGTACAAGGTCCTCAAGCCGGGCGGCGTGCTGGGCGTCGTGGAACACCGCGGCAACTCCGCTGTTCCGCAGGATCCGCGCGCAGGCAGCGGTTACGTGAACCAGGAATACGCCATCCGCCTGATCGAGAGCGCCGGATTCCGGCTGGTCGCGACATCGGAGATCAATGCGAACCCGAAGGACACGAAGGACTATCCGCGCGGTGTCTGGACGCTGCCGCCAGGGCTGGCCGAGGGGGACAAGGACCGGGCGCGCTACGAGGCGATCGGCGAGAGCGACCGCTTCACGCTGAAGTTCGTCAAGCCGCGCACCTGACTCACCACATGTCTTTCATGCGCGCGACGGCATCGATGCGCACCGACTGCGTTGTATCGAGGCTGGAATCGTTCAGGTGCTTGCCGGTGTAGCGGTCCTGCTCGAAACACTTCAGCACCTTGTCCGTGACGAAGCGGCTGCGGCCACCGTAGACATGCGCATCGCCGCGCGATGCCTGCTGCGTCAGCGGGAACTTCAGCGGGACGATGAGCTGCAGTTCGTTGCGCGCGCGGGTCATCGCGACGTACAGCAGTCGCCGTTCCTCGTCGATGAGCTCCTGCTTGCCGGTGGCGAACTCGTTGGGGAAGCTCCCATCGACGACGTTAAGCACGTAGACCGTGTCCCACTCCATGCCCTTGGCGGAATGCACTGTCGAGAGCACGAGGTAATCCTCGTCGAGGTGCGGCTTTCCGGACAGGTCGCTGGTTGCATTGGGCGGATCGAGCGTCAGCTCGGTGATGAAGCGCTCGCGCGAGGGAAACTGCTGTGCCAGCTGCTCCAGCTGGTCCAGGTCGCCGACGCGCGTATGCGACTGCTCGAACAGTCGCTCCATCTGTGGCTGGTACCAGTCGCGCACCTGCCGCAGCTGGCCGCCCCAGGCCTTGCCCGGTTCGGCAAGCGAGGCCATGAGGTCGAGCAGGCGGCTGAAGTCGCGCTCGCCGGGAGCGGGCACCTTGTAGTCACGCAGCGCGCTGACCTGGCCGCCCGCCGCATCCAGCGCCTCGATGACGGCCCGCGCGTTCACCGGCCCCATGCCGGGCAGCAGCTGCAGCACGCGGAAGGCTGACAGGCTGTTGCGCGGATTGTCTGCCCAGCGCAGCACGCCGAGCACGTCCTTCACGTGCGTGGCCTCGAGGAACTTCAGGCCGCCGTACTTCACGAAGGGAATCTTGCGTCGCACCAGCTCGACCTCGAGCAGGTCGCTGTGGCTCGCGGTGCGGAACAGCACGGCCTGGCGGCGCAGCTGCGTGCCGGCCTCGCGCCTCGCCAGCACCTGCGTCGCGACGTACTCGGCCTGTGATTCGAGGTCGTCTGCAGTGACGTAATGCGGCATCTGCCCGGGGCCGCGCGCCGCGAGCAGGTGCTTGCGGTGCTGGCGAGGCGCATCGGCCATCAGCGCGTTGGAGGCGTCGAGCACCGGCTGGGTCGAGCGGTAGTTCTGCGCCAGCGTCACCACTTCGGCCGGCGGCTGGAAGCGCTGCGGAAAGCCGAGGATGTTCTCCACGGCCGCGGCGCGGAAGGAGTAGATCGACTGTGCGTCATCGCCGACCACGGTCAGGCCGGCACCGGTCGGCTTCATCGCCTCGAGGATCTGCGCCTGCAGCCGGTTCGTGTCCTGGTATTCGTCGACGAGGATATGGTCGAAATGCCCGCCGACCACCTCGGCCAGGCGCGGCTCGGAGACCAGCACGTTCCAGTACAGCAGCAGGTCGTCGTAATCCAGCAGGCCGAAGCGCTCCTTGCGCTCGACATAGGCGCGGTAGAGCCGCGTCAGGTCGGCCTCCCACTGCACACACCATGGAAACTGCAGTTCGAGCGATTCCTTCAGCGTGCGGCTGGTGTTGACGCGGTAGGAATACACCGCAAGGCAGGTGTCCTTGCGCGGAAAGCGCTGCTCTTTC
Organism: uncultured Pseudomonadota bacterium; assembly: GCA_963785055.1. Taxonomy (GTDB): domain Bacteria; phylum Pseudomonadota; class Gammaproteobacteria; order Steroidobacterales; family Steroidobacteraceae; genus ZC4RG30. The sequence continues at coordinate 212,578 of CAWATT010000003.1, read as the reverse complement.
TGGGCGAGGCCGAGCTCGGCACGAAGCTGGTCCATCAGGTCGGCCGAGTCGGCACGATCGATGACCGTGAAATTGGGGTCCATGCCCAGCTGCGGCGCATAGTGGCGCAGCAGCCGGTTGCCCACGGAGTGGAAGGTGCCGGTCCAGGCCAGGCGCTGCGCGACCGCCTGGGACTTGCTGCCGAGCGTGTCGTCGAGCGATTTGCGCAGGATCTCCAGCGCCCGACGGCGCATCTCCAGCGCAGCGCGGCGCGTGAAGGTGAGCAGCATGATGCGCGCCGGGTCCGCCCCATTGATCACGAGGTGCGCGACGCGGTGCGCAATCGTGCTGGTCTTGCCGGTGCCCGCGCCGGCAATCACCAGCAACGGTCCGGCGCGGACGCCCTTCTCGGGCAGCACCTCGCCAAAGCTCGCAGCCTTGCGCTGTGCAATGTTCAGCGGTTCGAGATGAAGTGTCTGTGCAGCCATCGCCGTTTAACTATATCCAATGGCCGGCCTGCGGGCGGGGACTGCTTCTCAGTCCTCAAGGCCCCGTACGGGGCTCATCCACCCCGCCAGCGCCCCTGACAGGGCCTTGCCCAAGGCCGGCAATCCCGTGAGGATGACCAGGAGCCCGACTCCGGACGTCCCACGCCGTCTTCCCCACGCCCGATTCCCCGTCCCCTGGGTGGCCATGAGCAACATAGATACGAAATTCCGCGGCCGCGTCGTCACGGTCAATGTCGAAACCGTCGCGCTGCCCAACGGCAAGGTTGCCGACTACGAGGTGATCCATCACCCGGGCGGCGCGGCCGTGGTGGCGATCGACACCGGGAACCGCGTCTGCCTGCTGCGCCAATACCGCCCCGCGGTGCGGGACTGGGTCTGGGAGGTGCCGGCTGGCCGCCTGGAACCGGGCGAACCGCCGATGGAGACCGCAAGACGCGAGCTGGTGGAAGAGGCGGGACTCAAGGCCGGGCGTTGGCGCGAACTGGGCTCGATCCTCAGCTCGCCCGGTGTGTTCGCCGAGGTGCTGCACCTCTACCTTGCGGAGGATCTGGTCGAGGTGCCGGACCACCGTGAGGACTACGAGGTCTTCGAGGTGCACTGGATGGACTTCTCCGAAGCGCTGCGCCGTGCACTGGATGGGCGGTTGCGCGACGCGAAGACGCTGGTTGCGCTGTTTCGCGTCGCCCATCTGCGGAGTGTGACGGGGTCCACGGATTGATTGCGTGGGCTCGGCGACCATCTTTCGGGACTATGGGCGCCGACAAGCCAGATCGATTTTCGCTCTATGTTCCTGACGAACAGGAGCCCCCGCGCAAGGTACCCGAGCGCCTGGAGCTTGAAGACCCGCGCGCGAAGAAGCTGAAGTACAGCCCGCTCCCCTACGGCGCCTACAATCCCTACGAGAATCTCGGCGACGAGACCCAGCGCCGGCCACGCCCCAAGCCGCGCGACCTGCGCAAGCTCTCGCAGTGGATCCGCGTCACGCAGGAAGTCGAAGCGCTGCGCAGCCAGGCTCCGCCGGATCCGAAGCTGAAGTCCCGCTAGCCAACCCCTTGCTCCGGCACCGGACGTAAAGCCCGTATCATCGGGCTCCAGACAATCGCCCGACCGGAGCCTGACATGTCCCGTTCCCGCGCCACCTGCCTCGCGCTGCTCGTTGCTGTCATCGCCGCGCCCCCCGCCTTGCCGGCTGCACTCCCGCCCCAGACGCCGCAGGACCTTGTCACGCTGAACCGCCTGAGCGATCCGCAGGTTTCCCCGGATGGGCGCCAGGTGGCCTTTGTGGTTCGCAGTGCCGATCCGGTGAGCTACCGCGGCAACAACGATCTCTACCTGCAGGACCTGACGACCGCGGACGCCGCGCCTCGTCGCCTGACCAGCCACGAGGCCCAGGACACGAACCCCCGCTGGAGCACCGACGGTCAACATCTCTATTTCCTCTCCACGCGGTCGGGCACCAGCCAGGCCTGGCGACTGTCGCTCCAGGGAGGCGAGGCGCAGCAGGTCACCGACCTGCCCCTGGGCGTCAATGCGCTGCTCGTTTCGCCGCGCGGCGACCGGCTGCTCCTTTCGCTCGACGTGCTCCCCGACTGCGCGGACCTGGCCTGCACGGCACAGGCGATCGAAAAGCGCAGCAAGGAGCCAGCCACCGGCAAGGCTTTCGACCAGCTGTTCGTGCGCCATTGGGACCGCTGGGAAGACGGCACCGTCGCGCACCTGTTCGCATTGCCCATCCTCGCGGATGGCAGCGCCGGCACGCCGGTGGACCTGATGCGCGGCATGCGGGCAAATGCCCCGTCGCGGCCGCACGGCGACGACAGCGAGTTCACGTTCAGCCCGGATGGCAGCCGCGTTGTGTTCGCCGCGCGACTGGCCGATCGCGTCGAAACCTGGTCCACCAACTTCGACCTGTACGAGGTGGGCGTCGATGGCGGCACGCCCCGCAACCTGACTGCGGACAACCCGGCCTGGGATACGCAGCCGCGCTTCCTCGCCGACGGCAGCCTCGCCTGGCTGGCCATGTCGCGCCCCGGTTTTGAATCGGACCGCTTCCGGGTGCTGCTGCGCGACGCGACGGGAGGTCCCGCGCGGGAGTTGACCACCGGCTGGCCGCTGTCGGCGACCACGTTGGGTGTCGCGCGCGGCGGGCGGACGTTGCTCCTGAGTGCGGACGAAAGGGGCCAGGTTCCGTTGTTCCGGCTCGACCCGCGACGCCCGGGTACGCCGGAGCGACTCTCGCACAACGGCCAGGTGCAGGCCTTCGTCGACTCGCCGCGCGGGCCGGTGATCGCGCTGGCCTCGCTCGACGCCCCGGCAGACCTGTTCCTCGTCGAGTCGGCGGCCCGCTCCCCGAAGCGGCTCACGGCGGTGAACGGCGCGCTGCTTGCCTCGCGCGCGCCCGCTGAGTACGAGCAGTTCTCCTTCACCGGCGCGAATGGCGCAACAGTCTGGGGACACGTGGTGAAACCCGCGGGCTTCGAGCCCGGGCGACGCTACCCGATCGCCTTCATCGTGCACGGCGGGCCGCAGTCCGCCTTCGGCAATGCCTGGAGCTTCCGCTGGAACCCGAAGACCTTCGCGGGCCACGGCTACGCCGTCGTGTTCATCGACTTCCACGGCACGCCGGGCTATGGCCAGGACTTCACCGACTCGATCAGCCGCGACTGGGGCGGCAAGCCGCTGCAGGACCTGAAGGCGGGCCTTTCCGCCGCCATCGCCAGGTTTCCGTTCCTCGACGGGCAACGCGCCTGCGCACTCGGCGCCTCCTATGGCGGCTTCATGATGAACTGGATCGCGGGCAACTGGCCCGACGGCTTCCGCTGCATCGTTTCACACGCCGGCATCTTCGACTCACGCGCGATGTACTACACCACGGAGGAACTGTGGTTCGAGGAGTGGGACCACGGCGGCCCGGAGTACGAGAATCCGCAGAACTACGAGCGGTTCAACCCGGTCAGCCACGTCGCGAAGTGGCGCACGCCGATGCTGGTGATACACGGCCAGCTGGACTTCCGGGTGCCCTACTCCCAGGGCCTTGCCACGTTCACCGCATTGCAGAGACGCGGCATCGAAAGCCGGCTGCTGGTGTTCCCGGACGAGAACCACTGGATACAGAAACCGGCGAACAGCCTGCAGTGGCACCGCGAAGTGTTCGACTGGCTCGACCAGCACGTCAAACAGTAGCCGCGCGCGGCACGGCGCGTGCGGCACGGTGCCTCGACAGCGCATCCTTGAGGCGCGGCAGCGCGATCAGCGCCAGCCCAAATCCGATGGCCACGACGTGCACCCACCACAGTCCGAGCCATGCGGGCGTCTGGCCACGCTCGAGCATCGTGCGGCCGAGTACCAGCAGGCCGGCATACACTGAATAGAGCATCAGGGCCCACACCACGCGCGCGTAACGCCCCTGCCGCGGGCGCAGCCTCGCCACCGGCACGGCCAGCAGCCCAAGTGCCATTGAACTGATCACCGAAGACAGGCGCCAGTGCAGCTCGGCCTGCAGGCGCGGATCGTCCGATCCGACCAGCGCCAGCGTGGGCTGCACGTCCACTCGTGGCCTGCCGGGCAGCGTGGCGTCCGGTGTAGGCAGTCGCACAGTCTGCTCGCTGAAGCGCATGCGCCGCCACTCGCCCTTGCCCGGCACGCCGGCATGGCTCTCGCCGTCGTACATCGTAACGGTGTAATAGCTGCTGTCCGCCGACAGGGCGTAGCGCGCGCGCGCCGCGGTGACGATCTCGATCTGGCCCGGCGCCTCCGGATCGGCGACGGCCCGCTGCACGAACACTTCCTTCAGCGTTCCGTCCGGATCCTGCGCGGTGAAGGTCAGCATGGTGCCGCTGCCCAGCGAGCGGAACTGGCCAGGCGCCAGCCCGCGCGTGACCGCCGTGCGCAGCGCATCCACCCGCACCTCGATCAGGCGTTGTGCGGCCTTCGGCCCTGCGACCAGCGCGATCCACCCGCACATCGCCGCGGCGAGCAGCGACATGAGGCCAGCGGCGCGATACAGCGGAGCGTTGCTGATGCCACAGGCCTGCGCCGCGGCGACCTCGCTGTCGTGGTACATCCGGCCCAGGCCCAGCACCGTGCCGAGCAATACCGCAATGGGGAGGATGATCGTCGTATTCGCGCGCAACGAAAGCATCACCAGCTCGCCCACCAGCGAAGCCGGCACCTGGCCGTCAGCCGCGCGGCGCAGCATGAAGGCGATCTGGTTGGTCAGCAGCAGCACGAACAGCACCGCCGCAACGCCGAGCGTCGCGACGCCCACGTCGCGCAGCACATGGCGGAAGAAGATCGCGCGGACTACCACGGTGCGTCGGCGCGACGCACGAAGCGGTACCAGGGATCAGCCTCGCCGCCCTCCATGACGGTGCCACCCGCATCGCGGCGGATGTCGAGCGCGGCGAGGCCGTCATCGTCCAGCTTCATCCTCTGCTCGGCGCGCAGCGTCTCTCCCGTGCCGCGCGCCGGAACGCGACAGGCCTTGGGATCGTTCTGGAGCGCGAAACCCTCGTCGGTGCGCTCGATCCGCATCTCGCAGCCCGAACGCAGCCGCAGGTCACTGTGCAGCAGGCTGCGGAACAGCTCGCGCCGCAGGTGCGCGTCGCGCCAGCGGGCCGGCTCCGTGAAGTCGTACTGCGCCAGCACGGGATGCAGCGGATCAGCCGACTCGATCACGTTGTACAGCCGTTGCGCAAACAGGCGGCGCGGGTCATCGGCGGACGTCTCCTGCACGTAGAACACGTGGTCGCCGACCAGCGGCGCATCCACCGGGACGATCATCAGCTTGAGCGGCGCATGCTCGCCGCCCGGCAACCGCGACTGCGCGAGATTGTCGTAACTGCCCTGCAGCATCGAGACAAACTCTTCCAGCAGCAGGTCGCCCTTCTTCGATGGCGTCTCGCAGCCCGCCGCGAGCACCAGGACGGCAGACAACAACAATGCCTTCATTCCGCCCTCATTCATGAACCACCCTATCCATACAGCACTCGCCACTGCGGCCGGTAGTTGAGCCCGAGCCGCACGATGCTGTCGAGCAACTGCGGGTAGGGACGTCCGGCGGCCGCGGCCGAACGCGCGAAATCCTCTTCCTGCGCCAGGTGCGGATTGGCATTCGCCTCCAGCGCGAACACCGTGCCATCGGCCCGCAGCCGGAAGTCCATGCGGGCGTATCCGGAAAGCCCCAACGCACGGTACATGCGCCGCGACAGCCGGTCGAGCTGCATCTCCACGCCAGCCGGCAGGTCGGCGGCGGGACTGCTCGAGATGCCGTAGCGGTCCCGGTACTTGGTGTCCCACTTCACCTTGCGCGTGGCGATGGGTGCCTGGCCTTCCGGCATCGAACCGAAGCCCAGCTCCCAGACCGGCAACCGTGTCAGGCGTTCGTTGCCATAGACGCCGACATACAGCTCGCGACCCTCGATGTACTCCTCGACCAGCACGTCGGACTTGTTCTGCTCGAACACGAACTCGACGCGCTCGCGCAGCCGGGCCGCATCCTCGACCACCGAGGCCTGGGCGATGCCGAGCGAGGCATCGTCGGTGGTCGACTTCACGAACAGCGGAAAGCGCAGCTTCTGCGGCACCCGCAGCTTCTGCCCGCGATGGAAGACCGCGAACTGCGGCGTCGATATGCGATGGTAGGACAACACCTGCTTGCACAGGCCCTTGTCGCGTGACAGCAGCAGGCCGCGCGGATTGCAGCCGGTATAGGGCTGGCGCAGCATCTCCAGGAAGGCAATCACGTGCTGGTCGTAGCTGACGATGCCGTCGAATTCCTCCAGCAGGTTGAAGACGACATCGGGCTTCCAGTCGGCAATGGCGGCGCGCAGCTCGGTGAGGCTGTCCAGCACGCCCAGCGACAGCACCTCGTGGCCGGACTCGCGCAACGTCGAGATCACGTCGAACTCCGTGCGCCATTCCTCGATCGCCTTCGGATCCTGCCCTTCGAGCGTGCGCGGCGGCATCAGGCTTGGATGCAGCACGACCAGGACCCGGGACTTCTTCATGGCCACTGCAGCTTCACAGGTGCAGCACGGGCGTGGGGCCCTGGTCCATGTCGCGCAGCAACCGCTTCAGCAGCCAGCGCGCGTGCGGCAGCGCGGCGCGCTGCGAAGCCCGCAGCTTCAGGTCGAGCGCACTGGCGCGCGAGATTGCGATGCGCAGCACCTGGTAGACGCTGTAGCGCGTGGCGTCGGTGCTGCGCACCACGTCGGCGACCAGGCGCGCGCGATGCGCGCGCAGGAAGGTCGCAGCGGCGGCATTGGAAACACGCCGCGGCCGGGCGGTGAACACCTGCAACAGCAGGTCGTCGGTGGCGCTGCGGCGCGCGACATTCCGGCGCATCAGCCGCTCGGCATAGTGCTCGGCGAGCGTGCGGCGATTGCCGCGCAGCGGCTCGACGACGCGCCGGTTGCTGACCAGCGGACGCGTGTCGCGCACTTCTTCCATCAGGCGCCCGACGTATTCGAGCTTGTGCCGTGCCGGCCACTGCGCATAGCAGCGGCGCCAGTCGGAATTCGGCTTCAGCCAGACGGCGAAGGTCTCGGCGAAGTCCTCGGTCGGATGGGCCTGCGCGTACCACTCACCGAGGTGATGCACGTAACGGCGGCTCCCGGGGCGCGCGCGATAGCTGTCAGGATAGGGCAGCGACGCCGGCCCGAAGATCTCGCGCCATCGAGCCCGTCGACGCAGCCGCCAGGCCGAGTCGATGGCGTGGCCGGCTTCGTGGCGCAGGATGCGCATCATCCAGTTGCTGTTGCCGCCTTCGACCTGTCCCATCATCCGCCGCTCCAGCTTCATCAGGCGCGGGTGCGCCAGATAGAACGGCACTGCGATGCCCGGCACGCCATCTGGCGAGAACCACTCCTCGGCGAGCCATGCGTGCGGCTCGAGGCCGATGCCACGTCGCACGAGTTCGTCGCGCAGCCGGCGCAGGCCGCGCCTTGGCGCAGAACGCTCGAGCGAGAGTTTCAGGTCGCAGAAGCGCAGCTTCAGCAGCTCGGCATCCTCCAGGCGCGACCAGTGGCGCACAGGCTTCCTGGGGCTGTCACCGGCGATGACGGGTCGGGCGGGCATCCGGGCAGTCTAGGCAAGCGGAGAAGGACTGTCACCGCGCCCGACTGGCCACGAACAGCTCATCGGCCAGGTCCTCCAGGCGCTGCAGGTTGGCCAGTCGCAGGCGCCAGGCTGGCGGCAGTCCGGCCTCTCCGTAATGCGCCCCCGCCAAAGCCCCGAACGCAGCCAGCGTCGCATCCGCGTCCGGTCCGGGTGCGTCGAGCAGGCGCGAAAGGCCCGCCGGAAAGCTGTCGGTGCGCAGGAAGGCCCGGACGGCGCGGTCGAGGCATCCGAGGATCCCGGGCACCCGGGAGCGTCGCCCACCGGGTTGGGCGCCCCAGCTACGGGCGACCGCCAGCACCTCATCGCGCAGAGGTATTCCGCCCTTGCGGGTCGCGACCCCGAGCATGGCCTCGCGTGACCGGCCACCCAGGGCAACGACCAGCATGCCGGTGTACAGCCGGCAGGTGTCCACCACCAGCGGCGCCTGGTGGGTGACGCGAGCCACGTCGCCGCCCATCGCGATGGCCCGGGCCGGGTCCGTGGTGGCGAAAAGAGCCGGTGCGGCGCTGCGGGCCAGCGGCGCCGCATCGATCTGGCTCGGATCATGGGAACCCGCCAGCGGGCCCAGGTTGCGCAGTGCGCGCTTGCACGCTTCCTGCACCGAGGGACGCAATCCGGCGTTCGCCGCAGCGCCCGCCGCAATCGGATCCTGCGCCCACCGGCGCATGCGCTCAAGCTGGTCACGGCCATCAAAACCCCGACAAGCAAGCAGGCTCTCGACGACGCACAGCGTCATTCCCGTCTCGTCGGTCCAGTGCTGCTCGCCGGGCGCCGGATCCTGTTGCGCCGCGATGTCGCCCATCGCCAGCCCGATCAGGCAGGCCCGGTGCCTGGAGCGTGCGGCGAGTTCTACCGGCGTCGGCTTTGCCGGAACCGCCGAAGCCGAGCGCGCGGACTTCCATCCCAGCACGAAGGCGTGCTGCTCGTTGGTTTCCGGCACCGTCGGCCAGCTTGCTGAACGCTCGCTCTGCACCCACAGGCGGTTCAGCTGGTCGAGCGCGGCGTCCGGCGAAGCGCCGCGCTCGCACAGGAAACAGGCCACGACCGTGCCTGTGCGCCCGATGCCGGCACGGCAATGCACGTAGACCGCGTCCCCGGTGGCCATCCCCGTCTCCAGTGAGTTCAGGATGTCCCGCATCTGTGCTTCGGATTCAGGCAAGCCGTGATCGCGAACCGCAAAGCGCTCATAGACCAGCACGCTGGGCAGCATCGGCTCGTAGTCGGGCAATTCGCCAGGATGGGTGAGGTCGACGAACCGGCGCACACCGGCGCTGACGATCTGCGCCAGGCGCTCTTCGGTGTCCTCTGCGCCCAATCCCGCCGGATGTTCGCCCGCCAGCAGCTTCCCGGGTATCACCCAGTAGCTGTTCGGAATGGGTGGCCTCACGATTCAGGCGTCGGCACGACCGGAACCAGGCCGGCGAAGTCGAACAGCTTCGTGTCGGCGAGCGTCGCCGGATCGACGTTGCGCAGCGCCGAGAAGATCGATTCGGTGCGCCCCGGGTGCTCATGCTCCCAGCCGGCGATCATCCGCTTCACTGCCGCACGCTGCATGTTCGGCTGCGAACCGCACAGATTGCACGGGATGAGCGGAAAGCCGCGCGCCGTCGCGTAACGCGCGATGTCCGCCTCGGCGACGTAGGCCAGCGGGCGAATCACGATGTTGCGCCCGTCCTCGGAGCGCAGCTTCGGCGCCATCGCCTTCAGCCGTCCACCGAAGAACAGGTTCAGGAACAGCGTCTCGACGATGTCGTCCCGATGGTGGCCGAGCGCGATGCGCGTGACGCCGTTCTCCGCGGCGAAGCGGTACAGGGCTCCGCGCCGCAGGCGCGAACACAGGCTGCACATCGTGCGCCCTTCCGGGATCACCCGCTTCACGACGCTGTAGGTGTCCTGCTCGATCACATGGAACTCGACGCCGAGCCCGCGCACGTAGTCCGGCAGCACGTGGGCCGGGAAGCCCGGCTGCTTCTGGTCCAGGTTCACCGCGAGCAGCGAGAAATCCACGGGTGCACTGCGCTGCAACGAGCGCAGCATGTCGAGCAGCGTGTAGGAGTCCTTGCCACCCGAGAGGCAGACCATCACGCGATCGCCTTCGCCGATCATCGCGTAGTCCGCGATCGCCTTGCCGACCAGCCCGCGCAACCGCGCCGCGAGCCGGCGCTTCGTGGCCGACAGTTCCGGCTCGACAGCCGCATTTGCCACGACCGCGTTCACGGCGTGTCCTCCACGTACTTCGCCTCGAGATAGCGCAGCGCGGCCTGGGCGCCAAGCGGCTTGCCGGTGGCCGCCTTCATCAACTCCTGCAGCGTCAGGCGCGCGCCCTGCCCGTGCACCTGCTCGCCGAGCCAGCGCGTGATGCCGGTGAAGTCCCCGGCCACGATCTGCGTATCCACCTCCGGGATGCGCGCCCGCAGGCTCTCCCACAGCTGCGCGCTGATCACGCCGCCGATCGCATAGGTGGGGAAATAGCCGAAGGAGCCCTTCGCCCAGTGAATGTCCTGCAGGCAGCCCTCGGTATCGTTGGCGGGACGCACCTCGAGGCGGTCTGCCATGCCCTGCGTTCCAGGCCTCGGGCAGGTCACGCACCGCGAGCTTGCCTTCGAGCAGGTCCTTCTCCAGTCCGTAGCGCAGCATCACGTGCAGCGGATAGGTCAGCTCGTCCGCCTCGACCCGGATGAGGCTGCGGCGGACCCGGGTCAGCAGCCGGTAGAGGTTGTCCACCTCCCATTCCGGGCCGCTGACCGCGAAATGCCTTTCGAGCAGGCCCCGCAGCCACGACAGGAACGGCCGGTTGCGGCTGATGATCATCTCGAACAGCAGCGACTGGCTCTCTTCGAGTGCCATGCCGCGGTCGCGGCCCACGGGCTGGTTGCGCCACTGCTGCGGCACGCCGAGGTCGTAGAGCGCATGGCCGGTCTCGTGCAGCGCAGCCAGCAGGCCCGTGAACGGGCTGCCGGCATCGAGCCGCGTCGTGACGCGGATGTCACCGGGCACGCCTTCGGTGAAAGGATGCTCGCTTTCGTCGAGACGGCCGCGGTCGAAGGGAAAGCCGAAGGCCTTCATCACCTCGGTGATCAGCGCCCGCTGCTTTCCCGACGCGAAGCGGCCGGCAACCGGCAGCGGCGGCGCGGATTCCTGCTTCTCGATCGCGGCGCGGATCAGTGTCGGCAGGCGCCGCGACAGCGACTTGAAGATCCCGTCGATCTCCGCCACGCGCAGGCCCGGCGTGAACTCATCCAGCAGTGCGTCGTAGGGTGACAGCTGCAGGCCCTGGCCCAGCAGCGTTGCCTTGTCGCGCACCAGCTGCAGCACCTCTTCGAGGTGTGGCGCGAACACAGCGAAGTCCTTGCGCTCGCGCGCCTCGCTCCAGCGGATCTCGGCAATCGAAGTGGCATGCGCCAGTCGCGAGATCAACGACACCGGGGTGGCGATGGCATGGTCGCGCTGGCGCTGCATCGCCCGCAGGTTGGCGCGCTGCCAGTCGTCGAGCGTGGCGCTGGACGCCTGCGCGCGCTCGATCAGGCGACTGACGCGCGGCGACGTGAGCAGTGCGTGGTGCTCGATCCCGATCGCTGCGATCTGCTCGCCGCGCACGTCGGCACTGCCGCGCGGCATCATCACCGCGGCGTCCCAGCGCAGCAGCGACAGCGCGCCGGCGAAGGCGTGCAGTCGCTGCCACTCCTGTTCGAGCTGCTTGTAGGGCGTGAGGGACATAACGTATGGCGCATCCGGCGCTGCAAACCGGGCCGCGCGCAGCGCAGTCCCGCAAGGCGCTCATTCTAGCAAGCCGGTCAGCCGGCAGCGGGAGCCCTGTCGGGCGGGCGACCGTCAGGCGGGCTCCCGGCCGGGGAGTCCTTCTCGGCGGCCGTGAGGCGCTCAATCAGCTTCGAAAGGTATTCCGGCGATTTCGTGTTGCGGGCGATCTTTACATAGAGTGCCGGCACCACGAACAGGGTCAGGGCAACGGCGAACGTCGCGCCGAAGAACACCGTCGCGCCGATCGACTGGCGCGTCTCCGCGCCGGCTCCGGTGGCGAGCATCAGCGGCAGGGCGCCGGCCGCGGTCGCCAGCGTCGTCATCAGCACCGGGCGCAGGCGCGCAGTGGCCGCCTCGATCACCGCCTCGACGAACTCGCGCCCCTGGTCTCGCAACTGGTTGGCAAATTCCACGATCAGGATGCCGTTCTTGCTGGCGATGCCGATCAGCATCACCGAACCTATCTGGCTGAATATGTTGATCGAGGAATTGAACAGCCACAGGCCGATGATCGCGCCGGTCAGTGCCATCGGCACCGCCGCCAGGATCACGATCGGGTGCACGAAACTCTCGAACTGCGCGGCCAGCACCAGGTAGACGATCAGCAGCGCGAAGCCGAAGGTCAGCAGCAGGCCGCCTGCCGAGCGTTTCAGCTCACGCGACTCGCCGTCGTAGTCGATCTGGATAGGCACGTCTTTCGCCTGCTCGCGCACCAGCTGTTCCATGTAGCCCAGTGCCTCGCCGAGCGTATAGCCGGGCACGAGGTTCGCCGTGACGCTCACCGAGCGCTGGCGATTGAAGCGGCGCAGCTCGGAGGGCGCGCCGGTCTCCTGGATGGTCACCACGCTGGCCAGGGGCACCAGCTCGCCGGTGCGGTCCGAGCGCACGTAGATGTTGTCCAGGTCGTTGACGCTCGCGCGCTGCTCGTCGCGCGCCTGCAGCAACACGTTGTACTCGTCGCCACCGATCTGGAAGGTGGTCACGACGCGCGATCCGAGCATGGTCTCGAGTGCGCGGCCGATGTTGGTCAGGGATACGCCGAGGTCAGCGGCCTTGTTGCGATCGAACCCCACGCGCAGCTGTGGCTGGCGCTCCTGGTAGTCGACCTCCAGGTTGCTCAGGCCGGGATTCTTCTCCGCCTCGCGCATCACGCGCTCGGCGACCTCGGCCACCTGGTGGTACTCGGCGCCCTGCAGCACGATCTGCACCGGCTTGCCGCCACCGCCCAGGCCGCCCGGCGACCGCGGCACGACGCGAACGCCGGGGATGTCCTGGGTACGCATGCGCAGGCGCTGCACGATCTGGTTGGCCGTGTCGGGCCGCTCGCCCCAGGGCAGCAGTGGCATCATCACCATGCCGCTGCTGACGTCGGACTGGCGGTTGAAGTTGCCGGTGCGCTGGATGACGCGCGCGGCGTTGCCGCGATCCACCTCGTCCTTTGCATATCACGGCGATCTCGTCCAGGTACCGCTGCATGTACTGCAGGCTGGCGCCTTCCGGTCCGATCACGAAAAGCTGCACACGGCCGCGGTCCTCGGCCGGCGCGAACTCCTGCGGCAGCCGCATCCCGGACCAGGGCCAGCCGACCAGCAGCAGCATGATCGCCAGCGTAGCGGTGCCGCCAGACACGCCCAGCACCAGCCAAGGCCGGCGGCCCTGCAGCGTCCAGCGCAACATGGCCGAGTACGTGTCGGCAAATGCCCTGAACGCCCGGTCGATGGCCGTGGCCAGGCGTCCGCGGTGTATGCCGTTGGCGAACACCTTGGAGGTCATCATCGGCGTGAGCGTCAGCGCGACCAGCGCCGAGAACACCACGGCCGCCGCCACCGTCACGCCGAATTCACGGAACAGGCGGCCGACATTGCCTTCCAGGTAGGAAATGGGCAGGAACACGGCCACCAGCACCATGGTCGTGGCGATCACCGCGAAGCCGATCTCGTGGCTGCCGTTGACGGCGGCCAGCAACGGCTGTTCGCCCTTCTCGATGCGGCGCACGATGTTCTCGAGCACGACGATCGCATCATCGACGACCAGGCCGATCGCGAGCACCGCGCCGAGCAGGGTCAGCGTATTGATCGAGTAGCCCAGCGCCGCCATGACGATCGCTGCGGCGAAGATCGACACCGGTATCGTGACGGCCGGAATCAGCGTGGCGCGCAGGCTGCCGAGGAACACGAAGATGACCACCAGCACGATGAGCAGGGTCTCGCCCAGCGCCAGCAGCACCTTCTTCATCGACTCGCGTATGAACACCGAATTGTCGATGTTCACCTCGAGGTTGATGTCCGCGGGCAGGCCCTCGCGGATCAGCGCCATCTCCTTCTTCACCGCCGAGGCCACTTCCAGCACGTTGGCGGTCGACAGCGGCGTCACCGGCATCAGGATGGCCGGGCCGTCGTTGGTGGCCGCCCCGCTGCGCTGGTTCTCGGCCGCCAGCTGCACTTCGGCGACCTCGCCGAGGCGCACCAGGTAGCCGCCCTCGCCGCGCCCGATCACCAGGTTGCGGAAATCCTCCTCGGTGTGCAGCGACATGTCGGCGCGCAGCGTGAACTCGCGCTGCTCCGATTCGATGCGGCCGGCCGGCATCTCGACGTTCTCGCTGCGCAGCGCGTTCTCGATGTCGGTGATCGCGATCCGGCGCGAGGCCATCGCGCCACGGTCCAGCCAGATGCGCATTGCAAAGCGGCGGCCGCCGTTCATGTTGACGTTGGCCACGCCGGGCACCGCCGAGATGCGGTCCACGAGGTAGCGCTCGGCGTAGTCGGTCAGCTCCAGGCCACTGCGCTTGTTGCTGGTCAGGATGATGAACAGCACCGGGTCGGCGCTGCTGTCAACCTTCTGGATCTGGGGCGGATCGGCCTCGTCGGGCAACCGCGCCATCACCCGCGAGACGCGATCGCGCACGTCGTTGGCGGCGTCGTCGACGTTGCGGTCCGCGGTGAACTGCACGTTGATCGAGGCGTTCTCGTCCCGGCTCTGCGAGGTCAGCTTGTCGACGCCCTCCAGGCCGGCGATCTCGTTCTCGAGCACCTGCGTGACGCGCGACTCGATCACCGCGGCATTGGCGCCACGGTAGTTCACGCTCACGCTCACCACCGGCTGCGACACGTCCGGGTACTCGCGGATCGACAGGCGCATCGCGGCCATGATGCCGAGGATCAGCAGCAGCAGCGACAGCACGGTGGCGAACACCGGCCGCCTTATCGAAAGCTCGGAAAGCCTCATGACTCCGAAGCCGGCGCGGGCGCAGGCGCAGGCACCGGGCCGCGCACGGCGGCTGCCTGTTCGCGCACCGGTGCGCCATCGCGCAGTTTCAGCGTGCCCTCCACCACCACGCGGTCGCCGGCGGCGAGGCCGTCGACGATCTCGACCACGCCCGGCTCGCGCCGCCCGAGGCGCACTTCGCGCTTGGCCACGCTGTCGCCCTGCATCACGTAGACGAACTGCCGGGCCTGCTCGGGCACCAGCGCCTCTTCCGGAATCACCAGCGCGTCGCGCGTCTCCTGCGCCAGCTGCACGGTGAGGAACATGCCCGGCTTGAGCAGCCCCTCGGCGTTCGGCACCTTGGCACGCACGATGATGGCGCGGCTGGCAGGATCGACGCGCGAATCCACGCTGCTGACGCTGCCGAGGAAGTCGCGGCCCGGATAGGCGTTGGTGCGCGCGATGATCGTCTGGCCCGAGCGCAACTCGCCCACGTAAAGGTCAGGCACCGAGAAGTCGACCTTGATCGTGTTCGTGTCATCCAGTGTCGAGATGACCACGCCCGGGCTGATCAGCGTGCCGACGCTGACGCGGCGCAGGCCCACGCGACCCGTGAACGGCGCGCGGATCACCGTGTCGGAAAGGCGCGCCTGGGCTGCGGCGACTCGCGCCTCGTTCGCCTTCATCGTGCCCTGCAACTGGTCGTACTGGGACTGCGACACCAGCTTCGAGGCCAGCAGGTCGCGGCTGCGGTTGTACTGGGCAGCGCTCTCGGTGAAGTCGGCCTGGGCCGCGGCGAGGTCGGCACGCGCCTGCGCACTGTCGAGCTCGACCAGCACCTGGCCGGCGCGCACGGCCTGGCCGTCGGAAAAATGGATGGCGGTAACGATGTTCGAGGTTTTCGAGGTGATGCTGACGGCCTCGTTGGCCACTGCAGTGCCGATGGCCTCGATGCCGACTTTCATCGGCTGCTTGTGGGCCTCTGTGGCAACCACGGAGACCGGGGCGCCGCCACCGCTGCCACCGCCACCGGGCGGCCCTCCCGGGCCGCCTTGCTGGGGCGGGCCGCCACCTGCCATCGGTGAAAAGCCTCCCGCCTGGGGCGGATGCTTGGAGGCATAGATCGCCCAGCCAACGCTCAAGAGCGCTACGGCAACACTGGCGGCGGTGACAATCGTGCGGGTTTCGGCCATGAGTTCCGAAATTATCGCACCGTCCCTTATGACCTATGAAGGTGAATAATTTCGGAACTAATCAGGCTGGTCGCTGTCTGGGCGCTTCATGTCTCCCGAACCCATCAGGCGCGCCGCCTGACCGGGTTGAAGCTTGCCCTCGCCCAGCCAGAACAGTGCCCGACCGCTGGCCGGCGCCGCTGCGAGCAACCTCCCCGCTGATTGCAGCACCAGCAGTTCGGCTTCTTCCTGCTGCTCGACTCGCCACACCAGGCCCTGACCCGGGTTGACCGGATGATCGCGACTGATCTGCGCCAATGCTGACGCGGGCAGCAGTGCCACGGGACCCGACCGTCCATTCTGCGCAAGCAGCACCGCGACCCGAAGCCAGTCCCCCGCCGAGGCGCTCATGCAGCAGTGCGCGGCAATCTCGCCGCGAGGATGGTCCAGCGTCGCGCGCGCGCCATCGGCCGCTGCCCGTTGCCAGAGTTCCACTCTCCAGCAGGTCTGCATAGGAGCGCGAGGACAGGCGACTCGCGAGCAACGCCAGCAGCTGCGCGTTGGCAGGTGATGGGGTGTAAGTCGTGCCGGCCGGAAAGTCCTGTCGCACTGCCAACGCAGCCCGCATGAAATCGGGCCCGGCCAGCAGTTGCGCCTGTGGACTGAAGAGATTCCACGGCCGCTGCGGCGCGCCGGCCAGGCCGCCAAGCGCCCACATCAGCTGGCGTGGCGTGATGGCACCGCGCGGATCCCCGGACCACTCGGACAGGTGTTGCCCCAGCGGCTGGTCCAGCAGGCCGGGGTGATCCTGTTCGAGCGCCGCATACACCAATGGCAGCAGGCCCGGGGCAAGTCCGCGGCCGTCCACCATGCTGTGTTCGTCGTAGCCGGCACCAAAGTACGCACGCACCGTTGACGGCCCGTCAGCCACCAGCAACACCCGTGCACCGCTGGCGGCCGCATCGGCCGCCAGCCCGGGATCGACCTGGAAATCAAGCCTCGCGGGTGCAGCGGCGGCGTGCAGTTCACGCACGGGACCGGGCAGCGTACCGGGCCAGCCATCAGGCGCACTGTGCCAGGCCAGCGCGCGCGACCAGAACGGCCACGCGGCCGCAAGCGTGCCGACGGCCAGCGAAGCCGCCAGAAGCAAAAGCAGCACGATGACCAACAGCACTCGCTGCATCGTCACATGATACCGCTACACTGCGCGCATGCCCCTGCGCATCTGCTTCGTCGCATCGGAAGTCGCGCCGCTCGCGAAGACTGGTGGGCTCGCCGACGTTGCCGGCGCGCTGGTCAAATACCTGCACGCAGCCGGCCATGACGTGCGGCTGTTCATGCCGCTGTACCGCCAGGTGGACCGTCGCGCGGTGCAGCTCTGGCCGGTGGATTTCCTCCACGATGTCACGCTGCAACCCGGCGGGCAGACGCTGCGCTATTCGGTGAAGACCTGCCAGCTGCCGGGCACCGGCGCGATGGTCTACCTGATCGACGCGCCGGAATTCTTCGACCGCGATGCGCTCTACGGCAATGCACCGGACGAACACCTGCGGTTCCTGCTGCTGACGCACGCGGCACTGCAGTGCTGCCAGCGCATGGCATTCGCGCCGCAGGTGCTTCACTGCAACGACTGGCACACGGGCTTTGGACCGCTGCTGCTGCGCGCGGTCTATGGCTGGGACAGCCTGTTCCACGAAACGCGCAGCCTGATGTCCATCCACAACATCGCCTACCAGGGCGAGTTCGATGCCGCGGCGCTGCAGGGCGCGGGCCTCGGCGCACTGGCGGCGCGGCTTGATCCCGCCGACCTGGCTCGCGGACGCGTCAATCCACTGCGCGAGGGCATCCGCCACGCCGACCACCTGAGCACGGTCAGCCCGACCTACGCGCAGGAAATCCAGACGCCGCAGTTCGGCTACGGACTGGACGACACGCTGCGCGCGCGCGGCGACGCCATAACCGGCATCCTCAACGGCGTGGATTACGAGGAGTGGGATCCGCGCCGCGACCGCTACCTGCCGCAGCACTTCAATGCAAACCAGCTCGGCGTGAAGGCCGAACTCGAAGCAGGACTTCATGCAGCGCATGGGGCTCGGCACGCAGGCGCGCAGCCGCGTGCCGCTGCTTGGCATGGTCAGCCGCCTTGCCCCGCAGAAGGGCTTCGACCTGCTGTTCGACGCGTTGCCCAAGTTGCTGGCTGAGCGGGATTTCAGCTGCGCGATACTCGGCAGCGGCGAGCCCCGCTACGAGCAGTTCCTGGCGCAGCTGGCGCATGAAAACCCCACGCGGGTTTCGTTCCGCCCGGGCTATTCGGAGGAACAGGCCCACTGGATCGAGGCAGCCAGCGACATGTTCCTGATGCCATCGCTGTACGAACCCTGCGGCCTGAACCAGATGTACAGCCTGCGCTACGGCACCATTCCGATCGTGCGGCGCACGGGCGGCCTGGCGGATTCGGTGCAGCACTTCGATCCCGAAACGCGCCAGGGCACGGGCGTGGTGTTCAACGACTACGATGTCGGTGGCGTGACCTGGGGCGTCGGCACCGCGCTCGACTGGTACGACGACAAGTCGCTGTGGCGCCGGCTGGTGCAGAACGCGATGGCGCAGGATTTCTCCTGGAAGCGCCAGGTGGGCGAATACGTCGCCCTCTACGAACGCCTGCTCAGCGCAGCTTGAAGCTGCCCTTCTTGTCGAACGGCACGCTGCGCAGCATGCCCGACGAAAGCGACACCTTTCCCGACAGCCGGTAGTCGACGCTGTCGAGCTTGCGGCCGCTGCCCAGCAGGCGGAACACCGCACCGGCCATGTCGGCGTTCATGCTCATGTCGAATTCGGTGGAGCCCAGCGCCGGCACGAGGAACGAAGCCTCGGATTCACCGCTGGCGAACTGCTCGCCACCGACTTCCATGCGATAGGTGATGCCCTTGACCGGCAGCTCGCGATCATTCGGGTTGGTCACGCGCATCCGCACGCGCAACTGCTGTCCGGAGAGGTCACCACCGAGCACCTTCACATCCACGACATCGAGTTCCGGCGCCTGCAGGCTGGCATACTCCGCCGCATCCGGCGAGCAGCAGCAACGCCGCGACCGGCAACCATCTGCGCAAGCCCATCGGTTCAGGTCCTGTCATAGAGCATGTTGAGTTCACGATAGCGCGCTGCAAGGCCAGCGGACAATGCGCCCTGCGGCAGTCGCCAGCTCCAGTTGCCGGTGGTGGTCCCCGGACGATTCAGGCGGGCCTCGCCGCCCAGGCCGAGCAGGTCCTGCGCGGGCAGCACCGCCAGGATGCCGACCGAGGACAGCGCGGCGCGGCGCAACGCATCAACGACATCCTCGTCTGACCTGCCGAAATATCGCCGCACCTGATCGCGGCCTTCCGGGGGCAGGCTGGCGTACCAGCCCACCGTGGTGTCGTTGTCGTGCGTACCGGTGTAGACGACGCTGTCCGCCTCGTGCTGGTGCGGCAGGTGCGGATTGCGCGGGTCCCGGTCGAAACCGAACTGCAGCATGCGCATGCCGGGCAGTCCGTGCGCGCGCCGCAGTGCGACCACGTCGGGCGTGATCACGCCCGAGGTCTTCGGCGACCAGCTCCAGGCCGGGCAGTTCGCGAGCGACAGCGCGCAACAGCGCCTCGCCGGGCGCCTTCACCCATTCACCGCCACGCGCATCGGGACTGCCCGCAGCGACGGACCAGAAGGCGGCCAGGCCGCGGAAGTGGTCGATGCGCAGCAGGTCGTAGCGTCCGGTCTGCCAGCGCAGCCGCTGCAGCCAGAACCTGAAGCCGTCGCGTTGCAGGTGCGCCCAGTCGTAGAGCGGATTGCCCCAGAGCTGGCCATTCTCGGCAAAGTAATCGGGCGGCACGCCGGCGACGCGGCGCGGCCGACCGTCGGGCTCCAGCTGGAACTGCTGCGCGTGACACCCAGGTCGCCACCGAATCGGGCGCAACATAGATGGGCAGGTCGCCGAACAGCGCAATGCCGCGACCGGCTGCATGTGAGCGCAGCGCCTGCCACTGCGCATCGAAGCGCCATTGCAACCGCGCGGTGGCCTCGATGCGCGATGCATGCGTTTTTGCGGCAGTCGCCAGGGCCGCGGGTTCGCGATCGCGCAGCGCCGTGGGCCAGAGCCACCAGGGCGACCTGCAGTTGCCCGGAAAGCGCTTCGAACAGCGCGTAATCCTCGAGCCAGTCGCGCGCAGCGGCTCGCCAGTCAGCATAGTCCGCAGCAGTGCCCGGATCCGGCACGCGTGGATCCACGAGGCGCCCGTCGCCGGCGCGGTCCGATCGCGACCAGTAGGGAGAGCCGTCCCCGCCGGCGGGCACCAGTGGCAACACCTGCCACACCGAGAACCCGGCATCGGCGAGCCAGTCGACGAAGCCGATGGCCGCTGCGCCCAACGCGCCTTCGCCATCCCGAAGCAGTGCCGACAGCGGCAAGAGCACGCCGGCACGCCGGCGCGAGAGAACTCGCATTGCCTCGCTCATGCGCGACGCATCACGCCGCCGCCCTCCGGGGTCCCGTGTCCGATGCTGATCGGGTGCGCCAGTTCGGGCGGAGGCGCCAGGTCGAGCGCGCGGTACAGGCTGGTCAGCTGGTGCCGGTACAACTCGTCGAAATCGCGCACGGCCCCGGACGGGTTGTAGTCGCCGAACCACCAGAACCAGTCGGAAGCCTCGCAGGCGGCCAGCTGTCGCTGCGCGCGCGCGCGTTGCATTGCGCCGAGCCGCGCACCCACGGTGGCGGCATCGAAGGCGCGCTTGGCATCGCAGAGCAGGTCCCAGCCACGATTCTTGTCCGGATCGCCGATCCAGGTGGACAGCGTCCCGTAGACCCAGCTGCCGGCGCGCACGCGCGGCAGCGGCGCGGGGGCAAGACCCGCAGCCTTCTGCTCCTGCACGACCTCCGACAGCGTTGCAAGGCGCAGGTGCGGGGCTCGCGGCGAGCGAGGCGTAGAGTGCGCGCAGGAAATAGAAACCGTTGTAGGGGTAGTGTTCCCAGGCGTTCTCGCCGTCGAGCGCGATGAGCAGCACCCGCGCTGGCGCGCCGCGCGTGCGTTCCTCCAGCGCCTCGATCTCGCCGACGAAGTTCCGCGCGGCGTCGTCGCCGTGCCAGCGCGAATAGGTGAAGCCGATCTTGTCGGACAGCTCCTCGTGACGGAAGAAGCAGCGCAGCGTGCCGCCCGGCAGCGTGCGGGCGCGGTTCAGCTGCACGTCCTGGAGCGTCCTGATCCGCGGCGAGGGCCTCACCCGAGACCTCCAGCGAACCACGCAGCACGCCTGAGCCCGTTGCGAGCCACTCGAAACCCGCCGCCTCGATCGCTTCGACCGCGGCGTTGCTGATCGCGCCCTCCGATGGCCAGCATCCCTGTGGCCGGCGACCGAAGACGCGCTCGAAACAGCGCACCGCTTCTTCCAGGTGCCAGGCAGCGCGCGCCGCGCCACCCGGGTACTGCGGCGCATGCGGCAGCAGCGCATGCGGCTCGGATTCCCGCGCTGAGCCGAAGTCGAGCAGCAGCGGCAGTATCGGGTGGCTGTAGGGCGAGACTGCCAGTTCACAGCGGCCCGCATCCGCCAGCGCACGCCAGCGCGGCAGGATGCCCGACAGCAGCTCGCCCACCAGGCCCAGCAGCAGCAGCCGGTCCGCGGCATCGAAGCCCCTGCCCTTCGCGGCCAGCTGCGCGACGCGCACGTCGCCACGCACGGACTCGCCCAGCCAGGCGATGTGGTACCAGACGCTCAGGTCGTGGAGCAGGGCGTCCGAGGCATAGCCGATGCGTTCCGGAGTGCCGAGCTGGGTTGCCAGGTCCACCAGCTGCGTGAATTCCGTGTAGCGCTCGACCAGGTTGCGACGGTCCGCGCGCAGGCAGGCGCGCAGCAGCGCGAGACGGCCTTCGGGACCCGGGGGCAGCGGCGCGTCCGAAAGGCTCGCAAGCAGTGCATCCTGCAGCGGCGTGCCGCGCTGCAGGTTTGCGCGCACGCCCGCGGCCAGCTCCTCGAGCTGTTCGATCAGCACCGGCGTGAAGTTCACGACGGCCTTGGCACCGGGCTGCGCCTCCAGGTGCGCCGCCATGTCGGTGTAGTCCTTGATCGCGTGCAGGTAGGTCCAGGGCAGCACGTAACGGCCGGACAGTGCGTCCCGGTAGGGCGGCTGGTGCATGTGCCACAGCAGCACCACCGGAAGTCTCGGGTCGCTCATCCCCTGCGCTGTTCCTCAACCGGCCACCGTGGCGGCCAGCAGCGTCTCCGGCGTAACCAGCACGACGCCGCTTGGCGACACATCGAAGCGCGCGCGGTCCTGCGCCACGTCGGCGCCGATCTGCGTGCCATCCGGCACGTCGCAGTGCTCGTCGATGATGGCCCGGCGGATAAGGCAACCCTTGCCGATGTGCACGCCCGGCATGATCACCGAACGCTCGATCAGCGAGCGTTCCTCGACGCGAACCTGCGAGAACAGCAGCGAATCACGCACCACCGCGCCGGAGATGATCGAACCGCCGGCGACCAGCGAATTGATCGCCATGCCGCAGCGGCCCGGTTCATCCAGCACGAATTTCGCCGGCGGCTGCTGCACCTGGTAGGTCCAGATAGGCCACTCCTCGTCATAGACGTTGAGTTCCGGCGAGACATGCACCAGCTCGAGATTGGCCTCGTAGAACGCATCCACCGTGCCCACGTCGCGCCAGTAGTTCTGCGCCCGGGTGCGCACGTTGCGGAACGGATAGGCAAAGACCTGCAGCTTGCCGATCGCCTTGGGGATGATGTTCTTGCCGAAATCGTGGCTCGAGGCCGTGTCGGCGGCATCCTCGACCAGCAGCTGCTCCAGCAGCTGCGCGTTGAAGATATAGATGCCCATCGATGCCAGCGCGACGTCGCTGCGACCCGGCATCGGCTCCGGCTGCGGCGGCTTTTCCATGAACTTCGTCACGCGGTGCCACTCGGTGACCGACAGCACGCCGAACTCGCGCGCGGAATCGAGCGGGACCTCGACAACGCCCACGGTGATGTCCGCGCCCTTTTCAACGTGGTAGGCGATCATCGGGCCGTAGTCCATCTTGTAGATGTGGTCGCCCGCCAGCACCAGCACATGCTTGGGATGGTGCAGGCGCACGTAGTCGAGATTCTGGTAGACGCAGTCGGCGGTGCCCAGGTACCAGTGCTTGCCGGTCTGCTGCTGCGCCGGCACGACGTCGATGAATTCACCGAACTCGCCGCGCAGGTAGCTCCAGCCGCGCTGCACGTGCTGGATCAGCGACTGCCCCTTGTACTGCGTCAGCAGGCAGATCTTGCGGATGCCCGAGTTGACGCAGTTCGACAGCACGAAGTCGACGATGCGGAACTTGCCGCCGAATGGCGTGGCGGGCTTGCAGCGATGCTCGGTGAGTCCGCGCAGGCGCTCGCCGCGGCCGCCCGCCATGATCATCGCGAGCGTGCCGCCGGTGAGCCGGCTGACGTATCGACCTGAGGAAGTTCGGGAAACTTTGGCCATGGCGGATATATTAACCACAGTGCACCCCGAACTTATCCGCATTGCCGACGGCCGGCACCACGACCCGCACAGCATGCTGGGATCGCATGACGCGGGCGTGAAGACGGTTGTCAGGGCCTACCTTCCCTGCGCGCGCTCCGCCCAGCTGGAGGGCGGCACCGCGCTCGAGCGCCTGGGCCACTCGGACTATTTCACGGCGGAAGCATCCGCCGGCACGTTGCCGGCGCATCCACGCATCGACTGGACGGATGATCGCGGCGTCCGCCACCAGCGGATCGACCCTTACAGCTTCGCTCCGTCGCTTTCAGGCGCCGACCTGGCGCTGTTCGGCAGCGGCGGCTACGCCGAGGCCTGGCGCATGCTCGGTGCACACCCGGCCCGGTTCGATGACGTCCAGGGGGTCCGCTTCGCGGTCTGGGCGCCGAACGCCGAGCGCGTCAGCGTCGTCGGGCCGTTCTGCGACTGGGACGGCCGCCGCCTGCCCATGCGGGTGCTCGGCCATAGCGGGGTGTGGGAGCTGTTCGTGCCTGGCCTGCCTGTCGGCACGCTTTACAAGTTCGAGATCCGCAATCGCGAATCCGGGCGCGTCGAGTCCAAGACCGACCCCTATGCGCGGGCGATGGAGCTGCGGCCGGCCACCGCCTCGATCGTGATGGGCGACGGCCCGTACGACTGGAGCGATGGCGACTGGATGGGCGCGCGCGCCAGGCGTGACTGGCTGCAGGCGCCACTGTCCATCTACGAGGTGCACGTCGGCTCATGGCAGCGCCACGCCGACGGCAGTTTCCTCGACTGGCGCGAGCTCACGGACGAGCTGATCCCGCATGTGCAGCGCCTCGGCTATACGCACATAGAGCTGCTGCCGATCACCGAACATCCGCTCGACGACTCCTGGGGCTACCAGACCACGGGTTACTTTGCCCCGACCCGCCGGCACGGCCCGCCGGACGACCTGAAATACTTCATAGACCGCTGCCACCGCGCCGGCATCGGCGTGTTGCTCGACTGGGTGCCGGCGCATTTTCCGCGCGACGCGCACGGCCTCGCGCGCTTCGACGGCACAGCGCTGTACGAGTACGCCGACCCGCGCAAGGGCGAACACGTCGACTGGGGCACCTACATCTTCAACTTCGACCGCAACGAGGTGCGCAGCTTCCTGCTCTCGTCCGCGTGCTACTGGCTGGAGGAGTTCCACTTCGACGGCCTGCGTGTCGATGCGGTGGCCTCGATGATCTACCTGGACTTCGGCCGCCAGGGAGACTACGTGCCCAACCGCCATGGCGGTCGCGAGAACCTGGAAGCCATCGAGTTCCTGCGCCAGCTGAACACGCTGACGCATTCGCGTTCTCCCGGCACATTGATGATGGCCGAGGAATCCACCGACTGGCCCATGGTCAGCCGGCCAGTCGACGTCGGGGGCCTGGGCTTCTCGATGAAGTGGAACATGGGCTGGATGCACGACACGCTCGACTACTTCAAGGAAGACCCTGTCTTCCGCCGCCACCACCACGACCGGCTGACGTTCGGGCAGATGTATGCCTACAGCGAGAACTTCATCCTGCCGCTGTCGCACGACGAGGTCGTGCACCTGAAGCGCTCGCTGCTGGGCCGCATGCCGGGCGATCGCTGGCAGCAGCTGGCGAACCTGCGCCTGCTTTACCTTTACATGTGGACGACGCCCGGCAAGAAGCTGCTGTTCATGGGCGGCGAATTTGCGCACCCCTGGGAGTGGGATTTCCATGTCGCACTGCCCTGGTTCCTGCTGGAGCACGCCGAGCACCGTGGCGTGATGCAGCTGCTGGCTGACCTGAACCGCCTGTACGTGGGAGAGCCGGCGCTGCACCGGCACGACTTCGATCCGCAGGGCTTCGCCTGGATCGACTGCGCGGACCGCGACCAGTCGACGTTGTCATGGCTGCGCACGGCAGGCGGAAGCAATCTCGTGGTCGTGCTGAATTTCACGCCCGAGTCACGCACCGGCTACGAGATCGGCGTGCCCGAGCCCGGCAAGTACCGGGTGCTGCTGAATTCGGACTCATCGCATTACGGCGGCTCGAACTTCGGCGGGGCCGTGGCCTTCGCCCGCCCCGAGCCCCGGCATGGACAACCCTGCTCGCTGACGCTCGACCTGCCACCGCTGGGCGGCCTGCTGCTCGTCAAAGCGACTTGAGCAGGCCCATCTCCAGCGGGTGCGACAACAGTTCGTGCCACGGGTACACCCGCACCTCAAGCCGGTACTGACCCGTAGCCGGCGGCACCGCCGCGATCTCGTAGAGCGCGCCGCCATCGGGTGCCGTGCGACCGGCTGGCGAGAATTCTGCCCGCCACTGTCCCAGCGGCGGCGCGTGGCCGAAGGAAGTCAGTGGTGCCTGTTCGAAAGGTTCGCCCGGAAGCAGGCGATGAGCCTTGAACTCCACGCGAAGGTCAGCAGGTGAAAGCCCACCCGTGTCGACGCTGACGGTCATCCGCAGGGGCTCCGTTGCGCCTGGCCCGCGCGGTTCGTCATGGACGCCGAGGATGCGCACCGCGTTCCAGTGCGCGCGCACACGTTGCTTCCAGGCGGCAAGCTGCGTCGCGCCCGCGCCGCCGTGTGCCAGCAGGTGTGCGCCGTGTCGTGCCGCCGGACCATAAAGTCCGCTGGCATAGTCGCGCACGGTGCGGCGCATGTTGAACTGCGGCACCACCGTCGCCATCGCATGCCGGCAACGCCGCACCCAGTCGGCCGAAATTCCCTCGTGGTTGCGGGCGTAGTACAGCGGCGCCACGTCCTCTTCTATCGCGTCGAGCACTGCTTCGGCATCGAGCGCATCGCGTCGGCCGGCATCCTGCACATCCGCACCGGAAATGCCCCAGCCGTTGCCGCCGTCGAAAGCCTCGGCCCACCAGCCGTCCAGAATCGACAGGTTCAGTCGCCCGTTGATCGCCGCCTTCATGCCCGAGGTGCCACTGGCCTCCAGTGGCGCAATCGGGTTGTTCAACCACACATCCACGCCGGTCACGAGCCAGCGCGCCAGCTGGATGTCGTAGTCCTCGAGGAACACGACATGGCCGGCCAGCTCCGGCGAGAGCATCGCCTGCTTGATCTCGCGCAGCACCTGCTGGCCGGGATGGTCGGCCGGATGTGCCTTGCCGGCAAACAGGAACAGCACCGGCCGGTCGGCATTCGAGACCAGGCGAAGCAACCGGTCGCGGTCGCGCATGATCAGGGCGGCGCGCTTGTAGGTGGCAAAGCGCCGCGCGAAGCCGATGGTCAATACGTCCGGATTCGCCGGGTCGATCAGGCGCGTGACATGCCGCAGCTGCACCGGTGAAAGTCCCTTGCGGCGATACTCCATGGCGAGGCGGGCGCGCACGCCGGCGAGCATGCGCGACTTCACGTCCTGCCCTGCCGCCCAGAACGGCGCATCGGGCTCCGCATCGATCGCCGACCAGTAGTCCGGCGTCACAGAGCCGCTCGCGCCATTCGGGCAGCCGGGCGTCGAGGTATTGCGCCCAGACGGAAGACAGGAAGGTCGGAACGTGCACGCCGTTGGTGACGTAGCCGAGCGGATTCTCCGCGGGTGGCACTTCAGGCCAGTGGTCAGCGCACAGCTGTGCGGACACGCCGCCATGTATGCGGCTGACGCCATTGATGCGGCGCGCGCCATTGAGCGCCAGCCGCGTCATGTTGAAGCGGCCGCCGACACCCGGCGCGCGGCCGAGCGCGAGCAGCTTCTCCATCGGCACGTTCATGGCATGTGCGATGTCGCTGAAATGCTCGATGAAGAGGCTGTCGGGAAAGGCATCGTGGCCGGCGGCCACCGGTGTATGAGTCGTGAACACGCACTGCGCGGCCACGGCCTCGAGCCCCGCCTCGAAGGTCAATCCATGCGCCATCTGCTCGCGCAGCAGCTCGATGGACAGGAAGGCGGCATGACCCTCGTTCATGTGCCACACCGCGGGCGCCAGGCCCAGCGCACGCAGCGCGCGAACGCCGCCGATGCCGAGCACGATTTCCTGGCGCAGCCGGTGCGCCTCGTCGCCGCCGTAAAGCCGGAAGGTGATATCCCGGTCCTCAGGCGTGTTTCCCTCGATGTCGGTATCGAGCAGGTAGGCGCTGATGTGGCCCACCTGCGCCCTCCACAGCCGTGCCTCGACCTCACGCCCGGCCATGGGTACGCGCACGCTGACAGGCTGGCCCGCCCCGTCCTTGACGCTTTCCACGGGCAGGTCGCGCGGGTCGATGTCGCTGTAACCGGCCAGCTGCATGCCGTCCGCGTCCACGGACTGGGAAAAGTAGCCCTGCCGGTAGAGAAGGCCGACGGCGATGAAGTTCAACTGCTCGTCACTGGCTGCCTTGCAGTGATCCCCGGCGAGGATGCCAAGGCCACCGGAATAGATCGGGAAACTCTCGTGCAGTCCGTATTCGGCGCAGAAATAGGCCACCAGCGGCTCACTGCGTTTCCCGGCGTCCTGGGACTGGTAGCTGTCGAAGTTCGCCAGCACATCGCGATAGCGCTGCAGGTAGGACTCATCGGCCGCTGCCTCGTCCAGTATCTGCTGGCTGACACAGCGGAGCATCAGTCGCGGGTTGGAGCGGGTCTGGCGCCACAGCGCCTGGTCCAGGTCCTCGAACAACGCGCGGGTGGGACGGTGCCAGCTGTAGGAAAGATTGGCGGCCAGTTCCGGCAGGCGCTTGAGGGCCTCCGGGATGAACGGTGAGATCTCGATGACTTGCATCGGCGCAGTGTAACCATGGATGCGGCGCACCGATGTGAACCCGTAAACTCCATGCGCATGACGGGACGCGCATCGACCTTTTTTTTGTTGCTCCTGGCAGCGGTCACCGCGGCCTGCGGGCGCGAGGCGAAGCAAAGGCAGGAATCGCCCGCCGCTGCGCCAGCCGCTTCCGGCCTGCTGCCGGCCGCAAGCACCCTGTCGCTCTGCAGCGAGGGCCACGACGCATTCCTCGTCGCCCGGTTGCGCGGCGCCATTGAAGCCGACATCGACTGGCGGGGGCCCCGCCTGGAATGCGAAGGCGGCATGCGGCCGGATGGCCGCGGTGTGCGTGCGGCGTTCGTCGGCGAACTTCCCGCCGCAGCGGGCAGTCCCCCTCACCGCCTGCGGTTCATCTTCGGCGTCGGCCTTGAAGATACCGCGCCGGGCAAGGCACAGGTCCTGCCCGTCAACCTGACTGTCATCCTCGAAGGCGAGGAAACGCTGTACTCGACGCGCGGCGACGATCGCTGCTCGGCGGAGATCATCGAACGCCGCCCGTTGTCGGAGACCGACAGGAGCCTGGACCGGATCTCGGTGCGGGGCTACTGCCTGGCGCCTGCCGAGGATGCTGCCGGACAGCAGCGACTGCTCGTTCCGACCTTCGAGTTCACCGGCGTCATCCGCACAGGAGAGGATCCGTGAGTATTCGAGCCCTTTTTCCCGCCATGCTGTCCGTGCTCCTGTGCGGGCTGCCTGTATTTTCGCCTTTGTCCGGGACCGCCCGCGCCGATGGACAGACCTTCAATCCGGCACAACTCAAGGGTTTCCCCAAGGGTCAGCTGACCATCGAGCGCACGCAGGGTCGCGACACCTTCCGGATCTGGATTGCCGACACGCCGGAGCGGTTCGAGCAGGGCCTCATGTGGCTGCGCGAACTGCCGGCGGACCACGGCATGGTTTTCGTGCTTGCCGAGCCTCGACCCATGACCATGTGGATGAAGAACACCTATGTTCCGCTGGACATGCTGTTCTTCGGCCCTGACGGCCGGATTGTTTCGATTTCGCGCAATACGCGGCCGCTCAGCCTGGAAATCATCAACTCGGGAGGGCCTGTTTCCGGGGTGGTGGAACTCCGCGGCGGGGAGGCCCAGCGGCGGGGCATCGCTGTCGGAGACCGGGTCCAGTACAGGATCGAGTAGAGCGAGAATTGTTGCATTCTAGCAACACGCCTGGCGTCCATGCTGATTTGAGGCCACCGGGACCCGGAAAAATCGTTGTAACAACGCATCATTTTTACATTTCGCATGGCGCAGGGTCAGGGAAACCCTTAGCATTGCGCCATCCCCCAACCGTGGGAAAAAAGGAAGAAGGGAACTCACATGAAGAAAACACTATGTTCAATTGCCGTTGCGGCCGCGCTGATCGGCGCTGCCGGAACTGCAATCGCAGGCGGCGAGGATCCAGGCGCGTGGAAACTCGGCATCAAGGGCATCTACACGCTTCCGGACAGCAAGCGCGACGTTGATGAGGACTTCGGTGGCGCGATCTATTTCGGCCGCGTCATCAACGAGAACTGGGACTGGAGCCTCAACGGCTTCATGAGTTCGCATGATTTCGAAAGCGGAGTCGGCAGCTACGACTTCGAGGGCGTTGGCATGGATTTCGATCGCGTGTTCAATCGCGACCGGCAGTTCAGCCCGTTCATCACGCTGGGAACCGGCTGGCGCTTTGAAGACTCCGACTTCCGCGGCGACATTTATGCCAAGGCGGGCGTCGGCGCACTGATCGAGCTGGGCACCTTCGGCAACGACTCCAAGGTGCACCTGCGCACCGATGGCTCGTTCCTCTATGGCATCGCGGACAACCTGGGCGACTGGGTGTTCGGTGTCGGCCTGCAGGTGGCATGGGGTGGCACGCCGCCGGTTGTTCCGGTCGCTGCATTGCCGCCCCCGCCGCCTCCCCCGCCGCCTCCCCCGCCGCCGCCGCCGCCGCCGCGGCCGCTGGATTCCGATGGCGACGGTGTGGTCGACTCGGCTGACCTTTGCCCCAACACGCCGCGCGGCGAGCGCGTGGGTGTGAACGGATGCTCCTGCGACACGACGGTGCAGCTGCAGTTCGCGTTCAACTCGGCAGAGCTGACCGCGGGTGACACCGCCAAGCTCGACGAACTGGTGGTGACGCTCAGGAACCTGCAGTTCGTTGAAGGCGAGGCCATCGGCCACACGGACAATGTCGGCAGTGCCGAGTTCAACCAGCTGCTGTCGGAGCGCCGCGCCAAGTCGGCCGCCAGCTACCTGGAGTCCAAGGGCATTGCACCGGGCCGCATCGCGACCTCGGGCAAGGGCCTGACCCAGCCCATCGCTGACAACTCGACCGCCGAGGGCCGTGCCCTGAACCGGCGGGTGGTGCTGAGCCGCAACGACGCAGCCTGCAGGCGTTAACCGGCTCTTGCAGTTGGCTTGACGCCAGGGGCCCGGAAGGCTTTGCCTTCCGGGCCTTTTTCTTTGTCGGCGCTCAGTCGAGTTCCTTGTCTGCGCTCAGTCGAGCCGCTTCACGCGGGTAGCGACACCCTTCGGCGTCACCAGCAGGTACGAACCCATTGCGGCGCGACGGATCGTCACCGGATCGCCTATGGCCAACGTTGCAATGGACTGGATTTCGATCTGGCCCCAGACCTGGCCGTTCTCCAGCGTCACGGTGAACCTGCCGTCGCGGTCGCGCTTCAGCGCGACCACCGCCGAGGTGACGCGGTCCGCCTTCGCGCTCCCTCCTCCGGGCGCCTTGCTGTCAATCTGCTCTTGCGTGAGTCCAAAGTTCGCATCCGCAGTGGCGGCTGCCGCCGGCGCCGGGCGCGCGCCGGCTTCCCCGGCAGGCCTGCCGAACGCGGCGTCGTAGCAGTCCAGGCGCTCGTTGCGGTCCTGCAACCGGCTGCAGGCATGCGTCGGCTTCGCCTCCGTGTCAGCTCCCGGGACAAGCTGAGGCCACGCAGTGCAACAGGCCATGGCTACCGCGACGATCCGGACTCCCATCTTCGACTTCCTTGGCACTGTGCGAGGTGCGAAGGATTATCCGCCATCCGCGTCGTGCTGAACGAGGCAAAAAAAAGGCGGCCTCCTTGCGGAGGCCGCCTGTCATTCACGATCAGGTTTGTTTAGAACTTGGCCGTAGCCGACATGAAGATCTGCCGGCCCAGGGTGTCGTACGGACCCCAGGTGTTCGGCGTACCCGGGCCAGACCAGCCCGTGTCAACCAGCGGCGGATCCTGGTCGAGGAGGTTGTTGATGCCCGCGCGCACCGTGAACGTCTCGTTGATGTTCCAGGAACCCGAGAGGTCCAGGTAGCTGCGCGAACCCAGCGTGCCACCGAAGGTGACCGCCGGACCACTGAGCGTCGGATCATCCGTGTTCTGCTCGTTGGTCACGCTGCTGACGTAGCGCCACTGCAGCGACGCCTGCACCGGGATCGGGAAAGTCCCAGGTCAGGCGCAGCGTATGCCGCCAGTCCGGGAGTGCCGAACCGCAGGTGTTGCCGTACAGGCCGGCGCAGTTGTACTCGAGCTCGCCGGCGAGCGGGACGGTGCTCGTCTCGTCCAGGAACGTGCCATTCAACGCCGCCTGCAGCGACCCGAGCCCGCCGAGGTTGATGTCGTAGGTGCTCTGGATGTCGATGCCGGTGAACGTCCCTTCGGCGACATTGAAGTTGGTACCCGCGACGTAGCCACCCTGGTCGACACGAAATCGCCCGTGATCGAGCCTTCCGCGTCACGCACGATGTTCTGGCAATACAGGGGCTGCGTTCCATTCAGGCAGCCCTGCATCGAGACATCCAGCGGGACGATGCCGACGAGGCCTTCCGTCTCGATCCGGAACCAGTCCAGGCTCAGCGTGAAGTTCGGCAGGAACTGCGGCGTGAGGGTCACGCCGAAGCTGATGCGTGTCAGCTTCCTCGGGCTTGAGGTCCGGATTGCCGCCGGTGAGCGTCGAGCACTGGCTCGAAACGCACTGCGGAATCAGGTTCGTGCTGAGGCCGTTGCCGTACTGCGCAGCGGTGACACCCGTGTTCTGGCACTGCGCCAGCGTCGCGATCGCCGCCACGCCGTTGAGCGGCGCGCAGGGATCCGACGGAGACATCGGAGGTCTGCGTCACCGTCTGCGACACGTACAGCTCGATGAGGCTCGGAGCACGGATCGCATGGTTGAACGACGCGCGGAAGCGGATGTCCTCGATGGGCATCCACTGCATGCCGACCTTGTAGGTGTCGACGCCGCCCGACAGCTCGTAGTCGGAATAGCGATAGCCAAGCTCGAGGTCCAGCAGCTGGGCGCCGGTCATGTCCTGGATCAGCGGCACGCGGACTTCGGTGAAGAACTCCGTCACGCTCGCCGACTCGTCGATGGTCGGGCTGGCACCGCTGCCGCCCGACAGGTCGCCGCTGCCCAGGTTGGCGTCGGGAAGGTAGGTGAACGTGTCATCGCGCCACTCGACACCGAACGCCACGGCGACGCCGTCGCGCGCGGTCGGCAACTGGATCCCGTAGGCACCGAGGTCACCCGTGGTGCTCGCGGAGAAGATCGTCTGCGACGTCGAGCCGTTGGAGACGCCGTAACGTCGAGATGTACTCGCTGGCCTCCTCGCGTGACGCCGCCGTCGCGCCAGATGTTCCAGGGCGTGCAGCTGCTATCCGTAACGGCCGCCACCTGGCCCGGGCCGGTCATGCAGGCGTTCAGCGCCAGGCCGCCACGTGCCAGCGAGACGTAGTTCTTGTTGGTGTTGTACAGCGTGGTGTAGTAGTACGACCCGTAGGTGTCATACGACCAGGCGTCGTTGATGTCACCCTTCACGCCGAGCACGCCGCGATAGTTGGTGTGCTCGTAGCCGAACTGGCGGGGACCGCCCTCGACGTTGCGGCGGCCGATCACCACGCCGATCTGGTCACCGGCCGCGATCTGCGCGGGCGTGCAACCGAGCGTCGTCTGCTGCTGCGCGCTCAGCAGCGGGTTGTTGCAGTTCACCTGGAACGTGGCCTGGAACAGGCCGGAAGGCGCAACCTGCGTCTCATGCCGGTTGTTCATGAACATGAAGTCGCCGTAGACCTCGGCATGCTCGTTGAACTCGTAGTGCGACAGCACGCCCGCCTGGTAGCGATCGGTGCCCTGGAACAGGTTCATGTAGGGGTTGGAATTGAACACGTACGGCGGCGTCGTGACCTGGGTCGCGACGCGCGGGATCAGGTTCGTGCCCTGCACCGAGTAGTTCTGCGTTCGTGCCCGTGCGACGGAACAGGTTCGAGCTCGAGGAACCGCCGCAGGCGGTGCCGTTGCCGGACAGCTGGCAGGCCGAGAAGTCGCGCTCGGACAGCGTCACCGGATCGGAACTGAAGAACGACAGGTACGCCGTGGCGTTGCCCTTGCCGTCGCCGAAGTTGCCGCCGACGAGCACGCTGACGCTGTAGTTGTCACCGTCGGTGACGTTGTCGCTGGGCAGCGGCAGGTTCGCGCCGGCTCACCAGGTCCTGCATGAAATCGCTTTGCTGGTTGTGCTGCAGGAAGCCGTACTGCGCATCAACCTGCACGCCCTCGAAATCGCGCTTGCAGGATGAAGTTCACGACGCCGGCGATGGCATCCGAACCGTACGCGGCCGAGGCGCCGCCGGTGACGACGTCGATGCGCTCGATCAGCGCCGCGGGAATCTGGTTGATGTCCGGGGCCGAGTTCGGATTGCCGGTGTCGGGATCGCCCACGCCGAGGCGGCGGCCGTCGACCAGCACCAGGGTGCGCTGCGGGCCGAGGCCGCGCAGGTTGACCGTGGTGACGCCACCCGGGCCACTCAGCGGGTTGCTCGTGTTGCTCAGGTCGACGCCGGCCACCGAGATGTTCTGCGGCAGGAAGTCCACCAGGTCGCCGGTGTCGTTGATGCCGTTCTGCCGGAGGGATTCCGCCGTCACGGCGAGAATGGGGCTCGAGCTCGTCGCGTTGGGGCTCGCGATGCGCGAACCGGTCACGATGACCTCATCCAGCGCCAGCTCTTCCTGTGCGAACGCAACATTCGCTGCCAGGCCGGTCGTTGCGAGCACACTGCCGGCAATCAACGCCCGCACTGTGCGATCAATCATTGTAGGACGTGCCATGTAAGCCTTCTCCCAATATTTCATGCATGACTTGATAAGGTAAATGCCGCTCCGGAGCGGCTCCCCAATCGAAATGGGAAACGCTCCGTTGCGGATTTGTGGCGGCATTATGCACAGAGTGTTGGCTTGCGGAACAATTTTTGTAAGAAAACAACACTCCATCCCTGTCCAGGCAGCCAGGGCCGGGGCGAGCGCGGAAAGGTTCGAAGCGGAGCGCAAACTCAGCCTCTGATGCATCGGAAACGATTGGCGGAAACCACAATCTGCTCGAGCCACCGTAGTACCTGTGGCTGATATACGACAGATTCGGACGCTTCCCCGTGACTTCCCGCATGAGCGGCAAGGCCGGGCGCCTTGCGCGCAGATCAGTCCTGTTTCGGCTCTTTTGAGGCCGAAACCGAGCTGGATGCCTGACAAGTTGAGCAACTGCCTGCGGCAGTGTCCCCGCCGCGCCCGAACCTTCGCCGCAACGACGCCGGCCCCATGCGCCACACGGCATAGGCCGTGGCCGCCAGCACCAGCACACCGACGATCACGCCCTGCAGGGTCGGGCTCATGCCGTCACCGCCAGCGCAATGCGGTAGGTCAGGAACGCGGCCACATACGCCATCGCGAACAGGTACGCGGCCATGATTGCCGGGTAGCGCCAGGAGTTGGTCTCGCGCTTCACGGTCGCCAGCGTCGAGAGGCACTGCGGCGCGAACACGAACCACGCCAGCAACGCCAGCGCAGTGGGCAGGCCCCAGCTGGCGGCGATGATCGGCTGCAGCGCGAGGTCCACGTTATCGGCAGTGGCCGACAACGCGTAGACCGTGCCCAGTGCGCCGACCGCGACCTCACGCGCAGCCAT
Source organism: uncultured Pseudomonadota bacterium (assembly GCA_963785055.1). Taxonomy (GTDB): domain Bacteria; phylum Pseudomonadota; class Gammaproteobacteria; order Steroidobacterales; family Steroidobacteraceae; genus ZC4RG30. The sequence continues at coordinate 177,671 of CAWATT010000003.1, read as the reverse complement.
GCCCGGCACCAGCGCAATCGAGATCTGCCAGTTGAAGCCGATCGGCGCGAACACCACCTGCAGCGCGCGGCCCATCATGCCGGCGAAGCTGTACTCGATGGCAGGACCCGTCGCGCCGGGCGGCGGCGCGGGGAAGGTGCTGAGGAACCACAGCACGATCATCAGCGCGAGGATTATCGTTCCGACGCGCGTGAGGAAGATCGCCGCGCGCTCCCACAGGCCGACGACGAGGTTGCGCAGGTTCGGCCAGCGATACTCGGGCAGCTCCATCATCAGCGGGTGGTAGCTGGAGCGCATCGTGAAACGCTTCATCACCAGCGCCACGAGCACGGCCCCGACGATGCCCGCCAGGTACAGCGCGAACAGCACCAGGCCCTGCAGGTTGAACGGTCCCACCGACTGGCGCGGGATGAACGCGCCGATCACCAGTGCATACACGGGCAACCGCGCCGAGCAGGTCATCAGTGGCGCCAGCAGGATGGTCGCGAGGCGGTCGCGCAGGTTCGGAATGGTGCGCGCGGCCATGATGCCGGGAATGGCGCAGGCGAACGACGACAGCAACGGGATGAACGCGCGGCCGGACAGGCCGACGCGCCCCATCAGCCGGTCGAGCAGGAAGGCCGCGCGAGGCAGGTAGCCGCTGTCCTCCAGCAGCAGGATGAAGAAGAACAGGATCAGGATCTGCGGCAGGAATACCAGCACGCTGCCCACGCCGGCCACCACGCCATCGACCAGCAGGCTGGCGAGCAGGCCATCGGGCAGCACCGACCGCAGCCACTCGCCGAAAGCGCCGACACCCGCGCTGATCATGTCCATCGGCAATGCGGCCCAGCTGAACACCGCCTGGAAGATCAGGAACAGCAGCACGAGCAGCAGCAGCGGACCCAGGACCGGGTGCATCACGATGCCGTCGATGGCTGCCGGGAGCTGGCCGCGCAGCGGTTCGCGATAGCCGAGTATCTTCGAGGATGCGCCGCACTTCGAGTTGCGTCGCCTCGATCTGCGCACGGGTGGGCGCGGCCCAGTCGCGGAAATCCCGTGGATCGCCGGCCCGGGCCGCGGCCAGTGCGCCGAGCAGCGCCTTCTCGCCGCCGCTCTGCACCGCCACGGTCTCGACCACCGGACACCCGAGGATCTGCGAGAGCTGCTGCGTATCGACGTTCATGCCACGCCGCCGGGCGATGTCCGACAGGTTCAGCGCGACGATCATCGGGCGACCGAGTCGTGCCAGCTCCAGCGTCAGGCGCAGGCCCAGGCGCAGGTTGGTCGCGTCCACGACATTGACGATCACGTCGGGCGGCGGCTCGCTGGCCAGCTTGCCGCGAACCACGTCGCGCGTGATCGCCTCATCCAGCGTCACGGCCGCAAGGCTGTAGGCCCCGGGCAGGTCAAGGATGCGGTAAGTGCGCCCCGTAACCGCGTCGTGCGCGGTGCCTTCCTTGCGCTCCACGGTGACGCCCGCGTAGTTCGCCACTTTCTGGTGGCTGCCGGTCAGCCGGTTGAACAGCGCCGTCTTGCCGCAGTTCGGCACGCCGACCAGCGCGACGCGCAGCGGAGCTTCGCTCTCGCTCACGTCGCACCGGAAGTGCTGGAAACCTGGACGGTGTCGGCCTGCTCGCCGCCAAGCGGAGTCACCATCACTGCCGCCGCCTCGCGGCGGCGCAACGCAAAGTGCGAGCCGCCAATGCGGACCGCGATCGGGTCTCCGCCCGGGCGGGCTTCGGCGATGATCTCCACGGGCTCGCCCGCGACAAAGCCCAGCTCGATCAGGCGCAGCGCCACGGTTGCGCCGTCCGCGTCGCCCAGCGCCGAGTCGTCCTCCGCAACCCGCGCGACGATGCCCCGCGCCCCCTTGTGGAGGCTGGCCAGCGATACGGTTCGGGAAGAATCGGCCATGGGAGCGTCAGTAATGAGAATCACTCTCAATACGATACACCGCCTGCCGTCCGGAAGCGATTATGCGAGGTGCGAAACCACCCGGTCGACTTCATCCGGGCTTCCCAAGACGACGCAGGTGCGCTGGTGGATGCCGGTGGGCACCACATCGAGGATGCGCTGCCCAGGTCCGGCCAGTGCCTTGCCGCCCGCCTGCTCGACAATGAAGCCCATCGGGTTGGCCTCATACATCAGCCGCAGCTTGCCGAGCGGAGCCTTCTTCGTCGGCGGGTACATGAACACGCCGCCCTGCAGCAGGATGCGGTGTACATCGGCCACCATTGCGCCCACGTAACGGCTCGAATACCCGTTCTCCTGGGCCCAGTGCAGGTAGCGCTGGTAGCCCTCCGGCAGGGACAGGCGATTGCCCTCGTTGAGCGAGTAGCACTTGTTCGCCGCGGGTATGCGCAAGCCTTCGGCAACCCGCACGAACGCGCCGATCGACGGGTCGAGCACGAACATGTCCACGCCGGTGCCAATGGTCATCACCAGCACGGTGGAGGAACCGTAGAGCACATAGCCCGCCGCGACCTGGCGTGAACCCGGCTGCAGCAGCGAATCCTCGACGCGCGAAGAGCGGCGGTCCTTCCTCAGGATGCTGAAGATCGTGCCGACGCCGCCACAGATGTCGAGGTTCGAGGAACCGTCGAGCGGATCGAACATCACGACATAGCGCGGCGTGCCGTCGTTCTCGGCGCGCAGCAGCACCGGCTCCTCGTTCTCCTCCGAGGCGACGATCGCCACGCCCTCGCGGCCACCGAGGTTGCGCAGCAGGATGTCGTTGGCGATCACGTCGAGCTTCTGCTGCGTCTCGCCCTGCACGTTCTGCTCGCCGGCACTGCCGAGCACGTCCTCGAGGCGCGCGCGCCGCACCTGTGCGGCGATCATCTTGGCGGAGATCGAAATCGCGGAAAGAATCCACGAGAAATCGCCGGTGGCCTCGGGATAGCGCGCCTGCTGCTGCAGGATGTGCGACTGGACCGTGACGATGTGGCGATAGCCGGCGCTGGCCGGCCGGGGCTGGAGCGTGTTCATCCGCCCATTATCCCGCAGCGGTCACTCTTTCGCGACGCCGCCCGCCCGCAGGCCCTGGGCCGCGCGCGGCTGCACGAGGATCTTGTCGATCACGAGCCCGTCCATGTCGACGACTTCGATCGCGAGGTCCCGCCAGGCCAGCTTCTCGCCCGCCACCGGCATGCGCCCGAGGTGCCAGAGCACGAAGCCGGCCATCGTGTGGTAATCGTCCCGGGCCAGGTCTCGGCGCTGCAGGACGCGCTCGGCTTCCTTTACGGCCAGGTGGCCGTCCATGAGCCAGCTGCCGTCGTCGCGCTGCACGAGGCTCGCCGAATCCCGGCTGCCCATCTCCGGCAGCTCGCCGGCAATGGCCTTGAGGATGTCCGCCGGCGTGACGACGCCCTCGATGCCGCCGTACTCGTTGGTCACGACGCCGAGGTGCACGTTCGAGCGCCGGAAGGTTTCCAGCAGCTTGAAGATCGAGATGCTTTCCGGCACGTGCAGCGGCGGCTGCACATCCGCGGTCAGGTCGATGGCACCGCGACGCAGCGCCTCGCCGATGCTCGCGAGCGTGATCACGCCGATCAGCTGCTCGAGCTCGCCACGGCACAGCAGGAACCGCGCATGGCCGCTGTGCCGCGCTTCGTCCCACAACGTCGCCACGGGCTCGTTCACGTCCAGCCAGAGGATGTCGCCGCGCGGCACCATGATCGCGTCGATGCTGCGGTCCGCGAGGCCGAGCACCGAATCGATCATCTCGGCCTCGTGGCGATGCAGCCCGCCCTTCTGCAGGCCCTCGGCGGCGAGCGCCCGCACGTCGTCGTCGGTGACCGAATCCTGGGAAGTGCCCGCCTTCGGCAGCAGCTTCAGTATCAACTCGGTTGATCGTTGCAGCAGCCACACCACCGGCGCACCGATCATGGCCACGAACTGCATCGGCACCGCGACCATGGTTGCCCAGCGATCGGCATGAGCCAGGGCAAGGCGCTTGGGGACCAGCTCGCCGAACACCAGCGAGACGTAGGTCATCACCACCACGATCGCGCCGAAGGCCAGCTCCTGGGCATAGGGCGCGAGCAGGGGTACGTCGCGGATCACCGCGGCCAGTTGCTCGGAATAAGCCGCGCCGCTGTATACGCCGGTGAGGATGCCGACCAGCGTGATGCCGATCTGCACCGACGACAGCAGGCGCGTGGGATCCTCAAGCAGCGCCAGCGCCGCGCGGGCGCCGCGATGACCCTGTTCGGCCAGCCCTCGCAGGCGTGACTGCCTTGCGGAGACCAGCGCGAGCTCGGCTGAGGCGAACAGCCCGTTCAGGAAGATCAGGCCGAGGATGACCACGGCTGCACGCATGCACGGTACCGGCAAAGCGGGCATCATACCGCGTCCCCGGAGAGCCCACCCTTTGCGCCCGCTGTTCGACGCCCATACGCCCACCTGGAAGGTCTTCCTGATCTTCCTCGGGCCGTTGATGCTCGCCAACATCCTGCAGTCGCTGTCGGGCACGCTGAACAGCGTCTTCCTCGGGCACATGATCGGCGTCAGCGCGCTGGCCGCGGCCACGGCCTTCTTCCCGCTGATGCTGCTGCTGATCAGCTTCATCATGGGCCTCGGCGCCGGCTCCTCGGTGCTGATCGGCCAGGCCTGGGGTGCGCGCGAGACCGATCGGGTGCGCAGGGTGGCCGGCACCACGCTCACCGTGGGCCTGATCGGCGGGCTCGTGATCGGCGTGGTCGGTGCGCTGTTCGCCCCGCAGCTGCTGATGGCCCTGCGAACGCCCGCGGACATCCTGCCGGAAGCCACCGCCTATGCGCGCGTGATGCTGCTTGCCATGCCGGGGCTGTTCGCCTTCCTGCTGCTCACCTCGATATTGCGTGGCGTCGGCGACACGATCACGCCGCTGTATGCATTGATCGTGTCGACCGTGGTCGGGCTGATCGTCACTCCGGCCCTCATCGCCGGCTGGTTCGGCCTGCCGCAACTCGGCGTGGTCAGCGCGGCAGTCGGCGCGATGGTCTCGTTCATCGTCACGCTGGCGTGGCTGGCCTGGCACCTGCGCCGCAAGGGCCACACGCTTGCTCCCACCGCGGAACTCGGCCGCAACATGCGCATCGACGGGCCGATCCTGCGCCAGGTGCTGCGCATCGGCATTCCCACCGCCATGCAGATGGTGATCATGTCGCTCGCCGAGATCGCGTTGCTGGCGATCGTCAACGGCTTCGGCTCCGACGCTACCGCCGCCTACGGCATCGGCAACCAGGTGCTCGGCTACGTCCAGTTCCCGGCGATGTCGATTGCGATCGCGGCCTCGATCCTCGGCGCCCAGGCGATCGGTTCGGGCCAGCTGGCGCGCCTCGGCTCGATCACGCGCGCCGGCATCCTGATCAACTTCGCGGTCACCGGCACCCTGCTGCTGCTGTGCTATGTGTTCGCGCGGCCCATCATCGGCATTTTCACCTCGCACCAGGAGACCGCCGACATCGCGCTGCGGCTGCTCTACATCGTGCTGTGGAGCACGCTGGCATTCGGCGCCGCGTCAGTGACCGCGGGCGTGATGCGCGCGAGTGGCACGGTGATCGTGCCGGTGCTGCTTTCGATCAGCGCCATCCTGCTGGTCGAAGTGCCGGTGGCCGTGTTCCTCAGCCGCCGCATCGGCCTGGATGGCGTGTGGATCGCCTACCCGAGCGCGTTCGTCGCGATGATGATCTTCCAGGCCACTTACTACCGCCTGTTCTGGCGCAAGAAGCCGATCGAGCGCATCCGCTGAGGCGCGCTCAGCGACCGAGGCGCAGCAGCGGCAGCGCCTTCACCAGCGTGGTCCAGACCCCCCACGCCAGTGGCAGGCCGACGGCCAGCCAGGCCAACGCGACGACTGGCGTGAAGCGCGCCCGCGTGACCTCCGCCGCGACAGTCACGCCTTGCCCGCTGGTCGCCGCGATGTCGTGCGCCTTGGCGCGCTCGGCCGACAGTTCCGCGTCACTCATGAAATGCCGCTCAGCGACCTGCCTGACCAGCAGGTTGCAGGCAAGGCCCACCAGCAACAGTCCCGCCAGCAGGTAGAGCGTCGTGTTGTACACCTGTGCGGCGGGCACGCCGCGCGCAAGCTGGTATTCGCGAATGTAGTTCACGACCACGGGGCCGAGGATGCCGGCGGCGGACCACGCGGTCAGCAGGCGGCCGTGGATCGCGCCGACGTGCTGCGTGCCGAACAGGTCGGCGAGATATGCCGGGATGGTCGCAAAGCCGCCGCCATACATGGTGAGGATCACGCAGAAGATAGCGACGAACAGCGCGACGTTGCCGGCCGCGCCGGCCGTTGGCGCTGCCGCGTACAGGATGATCCCGAGCAGGAAGAACACGGTGTACGTGCGGCGCCGGCCGATCACGTCGGAGAACGACGCCCAGCCTATGCGCCCGGCGATGTTGAACAGCGACAGCAGGCCGGCAAAGGCCGCGGCAATCGTCGCCACCTGGGCGCGCGCTGCGGGCGAGAGCGCCGACAGCGGCTCCGTTCCTCCGATCAGCCGCCCGCCGAACACCTCCTGCAGCATCGGCGAGGCCATGCCGAGAACGCCGATGCCCGCACTGACGTTGAGGCACAGCACGGCCCACAGCAGCCAGAACTGCGGCACGCGCACGACGCGGTCGACGTGCACATGGCGCGTGGTCTTCAGCGACTGCGGCCTTGTTGGGCGGAGGCGTCCAGCCGGCCGGCTGCCAGCCCGCGGGTGGTACGCGATAGCCGAAGGCGCCGGCGAGCATGGCGAGGAGATAAAGGCCGGCCATCACCAGCAGCGTCGGGGCGACCCCCGTGTCCTGCGGCGTTGCGAAATGTCGCATCAGCAGGTCCGCAAGCGGCGCGCCGATCATCGCGCCTCCTCCAAAACCCATGATGGCCATGCCCGTGGCCATGCCGCGGCGATCGGGAAACCACTTGATCAGCGTGGACACCGGCGAGATGTAACCCAGGCCGAGTCCAAAACCGCCAATCACGCCGGCACCCAGCCACAGCAGCCACAGCTGGTGCAGGTGCACGCCGAGCGCACCCAGCGCCAGGCCGCCACTCCATGACACCGCCGAGACAACGCCGGCCTTGCGCGGTCCCGCGGTTTCCAGCCAGTGGCCGAACAGCGCGGCCGAGGAACCCAGCAGGACGAAGAACAGCGTGTAGGTCCAGCCCAGCATCGTCACGGGCCAGTCGCAGGTCGTCGTGGTCAGGTACTGGAACCACGACATCGACGCTTCGCAGGCCACCGGCTGGTCGATGCCGATCGCGCGCGACAACGGCAGCCAGAACACGCTGAAGCCGTAGGCCATGCCGATGCACAGGTGGATGGCAAGCGCCGCGGGCGGGATCAGCCAGCGGTTGAAACCCGGACCGGCGATGGTGCGCGACTTCTCGAGGATGCCGCCCGTCGCGGTCGTTATCATTGTGGTGTTCCCCCTGACCGCAGGCAGTCTATATGAAGCCCCGGCCGACCTTTCGCGGCGTGGTACTCCAGAAACCGGTGAAGGCGCCCGTCGTGCCGAAGGCGGGCGGCGGGCCGCCGAAGATCCGCGTCGGGCGGGAAACTGCCGGTCGCGGCGGCAAGGGGGTTACCGTGATCACCGGCCTGCCACTGCCACCCGACGCGCTGGAAGCGCTCGCGGGCGAGCTCAAACGCGCCTGCGGAGCGGGTGGCGCCGTCCGGGACGGCCACATAGAGATCCAGGGGGAACACCGGGATCGGCTGATCGTCGAACTGGTCAAACGGGGGTACGATGCGAAACGTTCCGGAGGGTAATCACATGACAGTCGTGAAGACCACCTTGTTCGCCCTGATGCTGGCCGCAGGAGCCGCCGTTGCGGGCGAAGCCACGCCTCCTGCCGCCGCCACCGAAGCCACGGCGAAGTCCGTCGCGACGGAAGCCGCCGCCAAGGAAGCTGCCGCCAAGCCCGCCAGGCCCAAGGCCTGCGAATACATCTCCGGCTCGCGCATGCGGCCGAGCGTGGCCGACGGGTGTCGTACGGCGAGCGGGCCCTTGCGCGTCTTTACGCAGGAAGACCTGCAGCGTACGGGGGAGATCGACATGAACCAGGCCTTGCGCAAGCTGGATCCGATCTTCCACTAGTGATCGTGGGCAGGCGCGCCAGCGGCTGGCGCGTCATCGACAAGCGGCCGGACCGCCAGCCGCGCGGTCACCGGTTCTGAACCCCGATCGAACTGGAAGGTTACCGGCACCGTCTCGCCGACGCGAAACGGCGCTGCCAGCGCGGTGAACATGAGGTGGCGGCCGTTGGGCTCGAACTTCACCGTCTCTCCCGGCCTGATCTCCAGTTTGGCCACCGGCCACATGCGCGCCATGCCCTGCGCATCAATGCTGCTCTGGTGAATCGTCACGGTGTCGGACACGGTGGAGGTCAGCCGCAGCAGGCTGCGCGCCTCGGTGCCGGTGTTGGTTATCGTCAGGTACCCGGCTCCGGAATCCGCACCGGGCACCGTCGCCCGGACCCAGCCGTTGTTGACGAGGATCTCGGCGCGCGACGCTGGCGCCAGCAAACACAACGAGACTGCGGCCAGCGCAGCGTAAAAGCGTGTCGGGATCATGGCCGCATTCTAGGAGAATGCGGCCGCGGTCGTCAGTCCTTCAGGCTTGCCAGCAGCGCCGTCGCCTGCTTGCGCCGACCCTGGTCGGCCAGCTCCTGGCCCGGCCGGTCCGGCGCTGCCACCGACTTCTCCAGATGGCGGATGCCACCGGGCACGTCCTTGTGGTTGGCGAGGAACTCGCCGAGGAAATAGTTGCTGTCGATGCCGTCGGGGTTGATCGCGATGGCCCGCTGCAGCAGCGCGCGCGCCTTGTCCTCGTTGCCGAATCCGACCGGGAAGCCCGGCACTTTCGCGTACAGCACGCCCAGGCTCCCGAGCGCCGAGCCCTCCAGTGCCCGTTCGTCGATCTTGATCGCCTGCTCGAACAGGTCGCGCGCTTTCTTCGCCGCTCCGAGCGCGCCTAGTCCGCCGTGTGCGTCCGCATAGCCGGAGTAGACGATGCCTTCCCAGATCAGTGGCTCCGCCCGCTGCGGATACTTGTCGACCAGCGCCTTTGCGCGGGGTTGAAGCGCCTGCATCGCATCGGCCCGCTTGTCCTTGTCGGCAATGCCGTAGTTCGCCTCGGCCCATGACTTCTTCAGGGCCAGGATGTCGCTGGTCAAGGCGTCCTGCGCGAAGGCCGCGGTACCGACCAGTGACAGCACCATCGCCAACATCGGAATGAATTTCCTCATGCGTACTCCTTGCCCTTGTTGCGCATCGCGTAAGTCTTGATCAGTGACAGTTTCGAGCCGATAGCACCGTCGACGATGCCCGGCAGCACCGCATTCAGGCGCACGAACATCTTCTCGGGCCAACCGAAGGTCGCATCGCCACCGGCGCGCGTGATGATGCGGACGATGTTGCGGGCCACCATCGCGGGATCGTCCACCGCATTGCCCAGCCTGACGTTGAGCTCGTTCACCGCAGCGGAATTCAGTGGCGTGCGGACTGCACGCGGCGCCAGGTACAGCACGCCCACCGTCGTGTCGGCCAGCTCGCGACGCAGCGCCTCGCTGAAGCCGCGCAGCCCGAACTTCGTCGCACTGTAGACCGCGTTGCCCGGGTAGCCGATGGCGCCAAAGACCGAGCCGATGTTCACGATCAGCGCAGCGGGCGCGGCCTTGAGCAGCGGCAGTGCCTGCCGGGCGAGGTCCATCGGCGCGGTCAGGTTGAGTGCGACCAGGAAGTCGATGCCGCGCGAGGCCTGGTGTTCCAGCAATGCGAAGTCGCCAGCTCCCGCGGCGTTGATCAGCAGGTCGAGCCCGCCGCCACCCCAGTCGCTGACCCGGGCCACGAGTCCGGCACGGAATGCCGGGTCCGTGAGATCACCCTCGACGAGCAACAGGCGCGAGGGATGATCAATCAGTCCACCGAGTTCGCGCAGCTCGCGACCGATCGATTCGATCTCCTTGCTGGCCGCGACCACGCGCGCGCCCTGCTGCAGCAGCTGCCTCAGCACCTCGATGCCGATGCCGCCACTCGCGCCGGTGAGCAGCACCCGTTTTCCTTCCAGATTCATTGCACCTGCTCCAGTTCGCGAAACATCGAGCCATAGAGCCAGAACATCGCACGCGCGCAGTCCACGACCGCGGCGCGGTCCTCCGGTACCTCAAGGCGGTTCACGATGCCCGCCAGGTGCTGGATGTGCTGCTGGTCGAGCTGCCCGTGGCTGCGCAGGTAGGTCATCGCCTTCGGCGGCAGCGCCAGCGCCTTCTGGATGCTGTCGGCCGCATTCAGGGCCAGTGCCACGCTCGTACCCTCGAGCACGTACACCATTCCGAAGAAGCCGACCGGGTTGCGCCGCATTGCAACGTCCCACGCGTAGGCAACCATCGCATCGGTGCTCACGTTCGGCCGGGAGCGTGCGGCAGCGGCAGCGTCGCCGCCGGCATTGCGGATGTCGTCGAGGATCCAGTGGTCGTGCCCGGTTTCCTCCTCGATGTAGTGCGTCACCTGGTCACGCAGCCACTCCAGGCGCGGCGGAAGTCGCGACCCGGTGGCCATCATCAGCGGCACCGTTTCGCGCACGTGATGCCAGGCCTGCGTCAGGAAGGCGACATAGCGCGTGCGCGTGATCTGCCCGGTCAGGGCCTGCTGGATCACTGGCGCCGAGACAAGCCAGCCGCGGTCGGCCTGCGTGGCCTGCTGCAGCTCTTCGTGAAACGTCATCCAGCCTCCGGTGAGTAGAGCGCATCGAGTCGGGCGCCGTGGCGCGCAAGCACGGCTTCGCGGCGCAGCCGGCCGTTGGCGGTGAGCAGTTGCGCCAGTTCGTCCGGCGAGTCGGACGCGCAGACCCAGCCGCGCACCTGCGCGTAATCCGGCAGCCGCGCATTCACGCGCGCTATCGCTGACTGCGATCCCGCCCGGTTCGCTGCCTGCGGCGCTCGGCCACAGCAGTGCAGCGACCCAGGGGCGGGCCTCACCGACGACCATGGCCAGCGCGAACTGCGGCTCGTGCCGCAGTTCGCGCTCCACCCACTCCGGGGTGACGTTGCGGCCAAAACTGGTGATGAAGCGGTTGCGCCGACGGCCGCGGACATACACGTAGCCGTCCGCATCGATCTCGCCGAGATCGCCGGTCGCAATCTCCCCGAAGGCCTCGCTCGACACATGGATCTCGCCCTCGCCGTCGACCCGCAGGTGCAGGTGAGGCAGCGGCCGTCCGACACTGCCGCGGCGACGCGCCTGTGGCGTGTTCAGGCAGACCACCGAACCGCACTCGGACAGCCCATAGCCTTCGAACACGGGCAGCCCGAGCGCCTCGGCCTGTTCGAGCAGCGCGGGCGATACACTCGCCCCACCCACGGCAATGAAGCGCAGCGACTTGAACAGGACCTGCGCCTGTTGCCGATCGGCGCTCGCCACGGCGACCAGCGCGCGCAGCAACTCGGGTACCAGCACGAGGCTGTGTGCGTGGCTGTTGGCGATCGCTGCAACCAGTCGCTGCGGATCGAATGCCCCATAGCGCATGCCGGTCTGTGCGGCAGGAGGCAACAGCGAGGTCACGCCCAGCAGCAACGGCACGTGCACCGCCGTGAGATTTTCCAGCAGCGTGGACAGCGGCAGCAGGCACAGGTGTTTCGAGACACCTGCGCCTCGCACAGCCTGCGCGAGCGATGCGCTTACCGCCCACAGCGTAGCGGCCGACAGGCAGATGCCTTTCGGCGTGCCCGTGCTGCCCGACGTGTAGGTGATCTTCACGGTGCCATCGGGCAAGGCTCGCGGCGGTTCCATCGCAGTGCGCGTCAGCAGCTCGAGCTGGCTGCCCGGCGCGACTCCGCAGCGCCTGAAGTCCGGATGCTGCGCCAGGAACGCATCGGGGCAGTCCGTCAGCACGGCATTCACGCCGGCATCCTGCAGCGCGTGGCGCTTCTGGTCCGGCGTGAAGAATGTCGGCAACGGCAGGTTCACGGCGGCAAGCTGCAGCAACGCCAGGTCGGCGATCGCCCAGGCGCAGCCGTTCTCCGCCAGCAGCGCACAGCGGGTGATGTGCTGCCCGTCGAGCCACTCGGCATCTGCCTTCATGGCGCGATCCACGTCGCTCCATGTCAGGCGCCGCACACCGTCGTCGAACGCCAGCTGCTGCGGAGGGGCCTTCGCCAGTGCTTCGGCCAGCTGGCTCATCGCAGCGACGGCAGGTATCCGGCCATCACCCGCGGGTCATGGGTGTAGTAGTGCCCCCAATGGTCGCCGGGTGGGGCGCGATCGGCACGCGCGGAGGCGATCTCGAACAGCGGCGCCCCGAGCCGGTTGAGCACGCTGCGCACCGTGTCGGTGGCGGTGAAAACGATCCAGCGGTGTCCCTGGGAGAGCAGCAGCGGTGGCAGGGCCGCGACCAGGCGGCAGGCTGCCCGGCAGGTCACGCCTGCGAGGTTTCCGACTTCGACGACCTCGCTGCGCAGGACGGGCTCCCCGGCGACGGCAGCCAGTTCGATCTCGACGGGCCGGTCCAGATAGTTCTCCAGGAACAGCGGCTCCTGACTGGCGCTACGAAGGCCCGCCGCACCCACTGGCGCGCCGGCGGCTCCCCACAGGCCCACCAGGCTGGGCATGAAGTGGTGGATCTGGGCACCGTGCCGGCGTTCGAATGCCCCCTGAATCAGCGCCTCCAGGGCGGGCCTGCGGGGGTCGTGGCCAGGACAGAGGGCCAATTGCTGGAATGGGGACAAGGGGAGCTCCGCTGAGTACTGCTGGTTGAGACGTACCCCACCGGAAAATCAGTCGGAGTGACGGATCTCTTGCTGTCTGGGCAGCAATTACCTAGCCTCGCGGTCCCATGCTGAACTTCGACGCCGTAACGCTGCGCCGCGGACCCCGGAACCTCTTCGAAGGGGCGACCTTCAGCATTTTCCGGGGCGAGAAAGTCGGCATCACCGGGGAGAACGGCAGCGGCAAGTCGAGCCTCCTGTCCCTGGTGCTGGGCACCCTTCAACCTGATGCCGGCCACTTCGAGCGGCCGTCCAACCTCTCGATTGCCTACGTCGCGCAGGACCTGGAGGCCACCGATCGCCAGGCGCTGGAGTTCGTGCTCGACGGCGACACGGGACTGCGCGAACTCGAACAGCGGATCGCAGATGCGGAACGCCACGGCGGGGACGGCATGCGCCTTGCCAACCTGTATGCGCAGTACGCCAGCGCGGGCGGCTACGACGCGCGCGCGCGCGCCGCGCAGCTGATGCACGGCCTGGGCTTCACTTCAGCGGATGAGACGCGGGCGGTGCGCGATTTCTCCGGCGGCTGGCGCGTGCGCCTGAACGTGGCCCGGGCGCTGATGTGCCCGTCGGACCTGCTGCTGCTCGACGAGCCCACCAACCACCTCGACCTCGATGCGATCGTCTGGCTGGAGGGCTGGCTGCGCGAGTACCCGGGCACGCTGCTGCTGATCGCGCACGATCGCGAGTTCCTCGACCGCGTCGTGAACCGCATCGTCAACATCGAGGGCCGGAAGGTCACGGTCTATCGCGGCAACTACAGCGCCTTCGAGGAAGCGCGCGCCGCGCAGCTGGCGCAGCAGTCGGCACTGTTCGAAAAGCAGCAGCGCGAGATCGCCCACATGGAGGCGTTCGTCGAACGCTTCCGCGCGCAGGCGACCAAGGCCCGGCAGGCGCAGAGCAGGCTCAAGGCACTCGAGCGGATGCAGCGCATCGCTCCCGCGCACGTGGATTCCCCCTTCGAGTTCTCCTTTGCCGAACCGCTGAAGCTGCCGCGCCCGCTGCTGGCCATCGAGAAGCAGGCCGTGGGCTATGGCGACGTACCGCTGCTCTCCGGCGTGAACCTGACCATTTACCCGGGCGATCGCATCGCACTGCTGGGCCGCAATGGGGCAGGCAAGTCGACGCTGATCAAGATGCTCGCCGGGGAGCTCGCCGCGCGCGGCGGCGTGCGCAACGATGCGCGTGACCTGGTCACCGGTTACTTCGCGCAGCACCAGCTCGAGCAGCTGGATCCCGCGGCTTCATCGATCCTGAACCTGACGCGCCACGGCCAGGCCATCGGCAGGCGCGACACCGAGCAGCAGATGCGCGACTACCTGGCGGGCTTCGGCTTTCGCGGCGATCGCGTGTTCGAGCCGGTCGGCCCGTTCTCCGGTGGAGAGAAGGCGCGACTCGCGCTCGCGCTGGTGGCCTATTCACGCCCCAACCTGCTGCTGCTCGACGAACCCACGAACCATCTGGACCTGGAGATGCGCCAGGCGCTCGCAATGGCACTGCAGGAATACACGGGTGCGGTGGTGATGGTGTCCCACGACCGGCACCTGCTCACGACGGTGAGCGATCGTTTCCTGCTGGTGGCCGACGGAAAGGTCGAGGATTTCGACGGCGACCTGGCCGACTATGCGAAGTGGCTGGCGGGACGCAGCGAGGCTCCCTCCGCTCCCAAACCGGCGCCGCCCGTGCGTCCGGCAGCACCCAGGCCGCGGCGCGACGAAAACGCGAGGCGTCGTGAACTGGCCCCTTTGCGCTCCCGCCTGGCACGTTGCGAGAAGCGGCTGCAGGAACTCGCCGCGGAGGCTGCTCGCCTCGACGGGCTGCTGGCCGACCCGGGCCTCTACGCGACAGGCGCCACGACGCAGGTTCGCGAGCTGACGGAGCAGCGCGCCCGCGTGGCGCGGGAGATCGATGAAATCGAGGTCGAGTGGCTGGAGCTCAGCGAGAACCTGGAAGCGCAGCAGGCCTCCGCCAACGACTGATTCAGAAGTCGTGCCCTGCCCGCTCCCGCTTGGTGCGCAGGTAGCGTTCGTTGTGCACGTTTGGCGTGCCCGGCAGCGACTCGATGGCCTGGACCTCGATGCCGCGCGCGCGCAGCTCGCGCACCTTGTGCGGGCTGTTCGTCAGCAGCCGGATGCGCACGATGCCCAGCTGCCGCAGCATCGCCGCGGCGATCGCATAGCTGCGCTCATCGGCGGAAAAGCCGAGGTGCCGGTCTGCATCAACCGTATCGAGCCCCTCGTCCTGCAACTGGTAGGCGCGCAGCTTGTTCGCGAGTCCGATGCCGCGACCTTCCTGCGCCAGATAAAGCAGCACACCGCCTCCGGCGTCGTGCAGGCGCTTCACGGCAGTCTGCAACTGCTCGCCGCAATCGCAGCGCAGGCTGCCGAGCAGGTCCCCCGTGAAGCAGGAGGAATGCGCGCGAACCGGCACGATTCCGGAAAGGTCCGGCTTGCCGATGATCACCGCGACATGTTCAGTCGCATCGCGACGGTCACGGAACAGCAGCAGCTGCGCCTCGCCGACCTCGCGCAGCGGGACGCGCGCTTCGCTGACGCGGACAAGGTCCTCGTCCGTGGGCTGTGAATAGCGCGCGATCTCGTCGATTCCGACTGCGAGAGTGCCGTCAGGCACCGCGCCGACCTGCAATCCGGAAACCAGCAATGCTGGCAGGAGTTGCGCGCTCTTGGCGAGGTGCACGGCTGCGCTGCACTCCGCATCGGCGCACTCGGCGGTGGGCACTGCGCCGCCGAGGACGGATCGCCAGGCATCGGACTCCCAGTGATGCCCCAGCTCGCCGACTTCCGACGCCGTGAGTTGCCGTGGCAGCGCCAGCAGCAGCACTTCGTCGGATTCGCAGGGCACGCGCAGTGCCGCCGCGCGCTCGCCCGTCACGACGAGGCCCGCGCCCGAGGCCAGGCTCAACATGTAGTCGATGAGGCCTGGTGCAGCCGTCTCGAGCGCCACTGCCAGGCGCCAGCCCGAATTCCCCCTCACCGCGACCGCGCGGCCGCGGCGCAGCTCGCTCATCGCGCGGTCGACACTTACCAGCGCCGGTTCGCCCTGTGGGGGAGGATTCATGGATCCAAGGGTACCGCAGCCGCCCGCCGGAGGAAGGACAACACCACCTGCGCGGGTTCATCCCGAAAGAACGGATCGCCGACATGGCCCACGCCGTGCAGCACGAAGAACTCCACGGGCCGCCCCGCCTTGCGGTAGGCGCCTTCGAGTTCATGGGACTGGTTGATCGGCATCTGCGCATCCTGGTCGCCGTGCAGCAGCAGCAGCGGCGGATCGCCAGCGTCAACGTGGAACACCGGGCTCGCCAGGCGAGCCAGATCGGGCTTCTGGTCCGGTGCAGCACCCAGCAGTCGTTGCAGCGCGGGCACACGCACCTCCAGGCCGCCCGGTGTTGACTGCGCGAGGATGGTCGTGAGGTTGCTTGCGCCGAAGTAGCTGACAATGGCCTGCACCGCTGAAGACTGTTCGAGGTGCGCGCCTTCCCTGCCTTCGAGCCGCGCATCGCCATTCGTCGTGCCGACGAGCGCGGCGAGGTGCCCACCAGAGGAAGCACCCACCACGGCGATGCGGTCAGCGGGATAGCCGTGCTTCGTCGCGTTCGCGCGCAGGTAGCGGATGCCCGCCTTGATGTCATTCACGTTGGCGGGAAACGGCGCGTCGTTGGTCGAGCGGAAATCCAGGCTCGCCACGGCATAGCCCTTGTCCACGAGAAAGGCCGGGTACTGGGATTTGTCGCCGGCGGACCAGGCTCCGCCATGCAGGTAAACCAGCAGCAACGGCTCTTTCTTTCCGGCAGGCAAGTGCAGGTCGAGTCCGAGCGCCTTGCCATCAACCGTGGCATAGACCAGATCCCGCAGGCTGCGCGCCGCATCGGCAGCTTCAACGCTTGCCGGCGCCAGCGTGGCCAGCATGCATGCCAGCAGTTGCGGCCTGAAAACCATGCTCCCCTCCTTCAGCCGGAACAACCGGGAGTTGCAGCCTAGGGCCATAAAAGGCTTGAATCCACCATGGTCTCAACGCCGGACGGCTTTCTTCCCCTCCGCGGCTACCGCGGCTGCCTGAAACAATCACTGGGCTTCCACGTCCTGATGCAGGCCCTCGGCTTTGCGCTCTACGTGCCGCTGGCCTCGGTGATCGCACATCGGCTGGTGGGCCTGTCCGGCGAACCCGTGGTCAGCAACTTCGATCTGGTCGGTTTCGTGCTTTCGCCGTCGGGGCTGCTGTTCGTCCTCGTCGTTGCCTCGGTTGCAGTCAGCGTGCTGCTGGCGGAGTTCACCGGGCAGACCTGGATCGCCGGGCACGCGATTGCGGGCAGGCAGACGACGGTGCTCGCAACCGTCGCGCTCGTGCTGCACCGGCTTCCCCGGCTCCTGTTGCTGGGCCTGCGGATCTTCCTGCGCCTGCTGCTGCTCGCGGTGCCCTTCCTGCTGCTTGTCGGACTGCTCTGGTACATGACGCTCAGGGATCACGAGGTCAACTACTACCTTTCCGAGCGGCCACCTGAATGGCGGCGCGCGCTCTGGGTAATCGGTGCGCTGGGGCTCGTGTACCTGGTTCTCGCAAACCAGCAGCTGGCGCGCTGGATCCATTCCATTCCGCTGCTGGTTTTCGACCGCCTTTCGCCGCGGGCGGCATTGACCGAGAGCGCGCGCCTGACACAGGGCCGCCGGATGGCGATCGCACTGCGCATCGCCGCGTGGTGGATACCGATGATCGCGCTGGCATTCGTGACCACCGCGTTCGGGCGACAGATCTCCGACGCCCTGCTCGATTGGGCCGGCATGGAATTCCGGCGCGTATTGCCGCTGATCGTGGTCTTTGCCGTGGTCGCCACCGCCTTCAGCCTGCTGTGGAGCGGCGTGGCGCTGGGGGGACACCAGTTCATCGTGACCCGGATGTTCTGGGCAGCGCGCGAGCAGGTCGATGGCATCGGCGCTGCATCGATGGCGTGGCAAGAGGCACTTGTGGATCCAGGCGAACAGCGCTCCCGGCGCTTCGCGCGACCGGTGATCGTCGCGGTGCTGGGGCTCCTGCCGCTCGGCCTGCTCGTGGGCCACCACATTGCTTCGAAGCTGATCGACGACGAAACCGTCGCGATCACCGCGCACCGGGGTGCCTCCATCGGTGCTCCCGAGAACACGATGGCCGCGTTCGACGCCGCGGTGGCTGCCGCTTCCGACTACATCGAACTCGACGTGCAAAGGGCCAGCGACGGCGGGATTGTCGTGTTCCACGACGCGGAACTGATGCGCATGGCGGCCGATCCGCGCCAGATCAATACGCTGACGACACCCGAACTGGCGGCCATCGACGTGGGCAGCCGGTTCGACGCCGCCTTCGCCAGCCAGACGGTACCGACGCTGGAGCAGGTGATCGACCGGGTGCGCGGCCACCTGAAGATCAACGTGGAGTTGAAGTACAACGTGCCGGATCCCGGGCTGGCGCCAGCCGTCGTCGATCTGCTTCGGCGTGAGGATTTTCTCGACCAGGTTGTCATCACTTCACTGGATGCCGCGGCGCTTGCTCAGGTCCGTTCGCTGGAGCCCTCCTTGCAGACCGGCCAGATCCTCACCGCCTCGGTCGGCAACGTGCCGGGTGTGTCGACCGATTTCGTCAGCCTCAACGCGGCGCATGCAACGCCCTCGCTGATCCGCAAGCTTCACGCCCGCGGCAAGACCGCGCATGTCTGGACGATCAATACGCCCGAGGCCATCCTGCTGATGATCGAGCGGGGAGCGGACAACCTGATCACCGACGATCCTGTCCTGGCGCGGCGCGTCATCCAGGAGCGCGCAGCGCTCAGCAAAAGCGAGCGGCTGGCGCTGCGGCTGCGCGTGCTGTTCGACCGACCGCCGCGCGAGGTGACGCATCCAGAGGCAGTGACCGTGCTTTGAAGGCACCGATGAAGCGCTTTCTTTATGCGACGCTGGCTGTGTTCGCGCTTGCGCAGGCCGGTGTTGGCCTGGCCGCAGGGCAGCAATCGCGCGAGGTCCAGGTGGTCGGTGTCTCCGATGGAGACACGATCACCGTGATCGATGCCGGCCAGGCGCAGCATCGGGTACGCCTGGCCGGCATCGATGCACCGGAGACGGGCCAGCCTTTCAGCGAACGCTCGAAGCAGGCCTTGTCGGATCTGGTCTTTCGCCGCACAGTGATGATTCAGTGGTCGAAGACCGATCGCTATGGGCGGATCCTCGCCAGGGTTCTCGCGACTCCGCCAGGCCCCTGCCCATTGCCCTGTATCGTGCGACTGGACGTGAATCTGGCGCAGGTCGATGCGGGGATGGCCTGGCACTACAAGGCCTATGCAGGTGAGCAGTCCCGCAGCGATCGAAAGGCCTTTGCCGAAGCCGAGCTGCGTGCGCGGGAGCGACGCATCGGGATCTGGAGCCAGCCGGACCCGGTTGCGCCATGGGAACAGCGACACGGGCCGGAAGGTAGCGAGGTCAGGAAGTCACGCAATGACATCTGCCATGCCCCGGGCATGCCGACCTATTCCTCCGTGCAGAAGTACGATGCCTTCCCGACGCTCGAGGCGTGCGTCCGGAGCGGTGGCCGACCGCCCCGTGGATCTGGCGACGCCGCTGCGGAGCCGCCGCTGACAGAGCGCTAGTGCGCTACGACGCCTGTGTACAGGTGGCGATTGTTGTTTCCGGCGCGGAGGAATCGGAGGCGCTTCCCTCCAGCAGCATCCCCTCGTTGCCCTTGTTCCACCAGACCAGCGTGGCGCCAGGCGTTCGGCCCTCTTCGGTCATGTAGCGGGCCCCTGAAGCCGACCGCGCCTCGGTCAGCGTGAACGTCCTGCCATTCAGCGTCACGAGAGCTTTCGAATCCGCCCCGGAACTGTTGATGTACTGCACCGTGAGAGCCTGGGCAGGCGAGCAGTCATAGGAGTAGGTGGGAGCCCTGCTGCAGGCCACAAGTGCCGCGCAGGCGATGATTGTTGATGTCCGGCTGAACCTGATCACTGGTACCTCTGCAGCCATTCCTGCACGGCATTGTTCCACAGCTGGATGTCCTTCGGATTGACGATCCAGTGGCCGGCGTCGGGAAACACCATCAGCTTCGACGGCACGCCCTGGCGCTGCAGTGCAGAGAACAGTGCAAGGGACTGCTGGTAGGGCACGCGGTAATCCTTCTCGCCGGTGGTCACGAGCATGGGCGTCCTGAAACGCCCCAGCTCGGCGGCGTAGCTGGCCGGCGACCAATTCGCGAAGGTCTCCGCGCTCCATGGCAACCCGGCCATCTCATGCTCCAGGAAATACGGAATATCCGCGCTGTATTGCGCGAACATCTCGAACACGCCCGCATGGCTGACGATCGCCTTGAAGCGACCCGATTGCGTGGCGATCCAGTTCGCCATGTATCCACCGTAGGAAGCGCCTGCCGCGGCCACACGCTCGCCATCCAGGAACGCAAAGCGCTCCAGCGCGACGTCCAGCCCGGTCATGACGTCGTCGTACGCAGCGCCGCCCCAGTCAGCAACCACGCCATCGGAGAATTCCTGGCCATAACCGGTCGAGCCACGCCGATTGACGATGAGCACGGCGCGACCGGGCGCCGCAAACAACTGCGGATTCCAGCGGTAACTCCAGCTGTCCGTCCAGGTCGTGTGCGGGCCGCCATGCAGCAGCACCACGAGCGGAATCTTCTGCCCTTCCGGCATGCCGGGCGGGCGCAGCAGCATGGCCTGGACCCGGGTTCCATCCTTGCCCGTGAACCAGAACGGCTCGGGTGCCGGAAGGTCCAGCTCCGCAAGCAGCGCAGTGTTGTGGTGGGTGACCTGGCGCGGCGCTGCGCCGGGCCTCGCGATCACGAAGACCTCGGCCGGTGCGGTCAGGCTCGTGCGCGTGAGCGCAATGGCCGGGCTCGCGCTCGCCACCGAGTACTCCGCGGTGAATCCACCGGTGATCCCCCGCGCCGCGCCCCCTCGCGCCGGCACTGTGAAGATCGGCTGCCCGATCTCGCGCTCCGCGAGAAACAGGAGTGTCCTTCCATCCGCCGAACGCTCCAGTGCAGAAGCCCCCAGGTCAAGCTGGCCGGTGAGGCTGGTGCCCTGTTGCGACTGGAGTTGGTGCGACATGACCTGGTGATACCCACCCACCGTCGTGGCATTCGGGTTCCAGAGGTAGGCGATTGCGCGGCCGTCCGGCAGATACACGGGGCCCCTTTCGATGCCCGCCGCCTGCGTGAGACGCTGCGGCTCGCCGCCGGTCATCGGCACGCGATAGAGGCGGACGAGGCGCTCCCCGTTCGGTTCGGTCTTCTCCGCGGCGGCGAACACGACTTCCTTGCCGTCCGGGGAAATCGCGACATCCCTCGCATCGGGGGAACCGTCGATGTTGGTGCCGGGGAGGATGTCGTGGGGCCAGCCTGGCGTGAGATCCCTGGGCGTTGCGGGCGCCGAGACAGGCAACGCGAAGAGATGCGTGCGACGACCGTCCACCCACGACATTGCACGGGCATAGGGCCACGCCTCGTAGACGCGCGCAGTGCTCTCGCGCGCCCGCTTTTCCTCGCTGGCCTTGTTGCAGGCGTCGTCGTCGCAGCCTGGAAACCCGGAAGCACTGACCACCAGCGTCGCACCGTCCGGCGACCAGCGCAGCGTTTCGATGTCCGCCCACGTCTTCGTCAGCGCCAGCGCCTCGCCGCCCTCTACCGGCAACAGGTAGACCTGCGACTTGCCGTCGCGCCGTGAAAGGAACGCGATGCGCTTGCCATCGGGCGACCAGCGCGCCGAGCGATCCTTGCCCGTGTAGGTGAGCTGGCGGGCCGGCGTTCCTTTCGTCGACGCAAGCCAGATATTCGAGTCGTTGCGATTGGCATCGAGGTTGGCGTTCGAGACGGTGTACAGGATCCGGCTACCGTCGGGCGAAATCTGCGGGTCGGAGATGCGCTGCAGGCGAAGCAGGTCCTCGACAGTCATGGGACGCCCGGCGGCGCTCGCTGCCGGACCCAGGCACGCGATGGCGGCAAGCACCAGGACAAGAATACGTCTACACATCGGCACCTCGGCTACCCGAATTCTCAAGAGCCCGACTGCAACCGCCCGCATCGACGCTATAAGTGGCACTCAGTCAGTGGCATTCGAAATCATCGCCCGTGGTGGGTTTGCAGTAGTCGCCCCAGCCATACTTGCGCCAGTAGTCCACCAGCCCCGCCTCGCGCATCAACTGCTTGAAGCCTGGCAGCTTGCGCACCCCGGAAAGGCCCGGGTCCCAGATCCACCAGAGGGCGGCGTACCGGAAGCCGGGTATCTGAAAGTCTGCACGCATTGCGTCAAGCGCGGCGTCGTAGTCACCGAACCACGCCAGCCAATGGACCAGGGTTTGATTGTGCGGACCCGCGGTCAACGGTCGCAAAACAGCAAGCGCATCCTCGGGCTTGTCGAGCAGCGACTTCAACCGCGCGGAGAAGTCGATCCCCTGCGAACGCTCCCACTCGATGCGCTTGTCCAGCCAGGGCAGCAGAAGTTTCCGGTCGCGGGAAGCCAATGCAATCCTGACTGCCAGATGGGGGAGGCGAGCGTCCTGGCCGAGGGGCTCGCTGCGCTCGAATTCCGCAAAGGCGGCCGGATAATCGCCAACCGTGCCGTAGAGGTAGGCCAGCCACAGCGCCACCACCTCGTTCAACGGATCGCGCGCCCGCGCCTGCTCGAACAGCGCGATCGACTCCCGGGGCCGGCCAACGAGGTCCGCAAACCCGATGGGCGTCTTGGCCTGACCGATGATATCGATTGGCGGGGGCCTGCCACCGTAGACCCGGTCGGCCGCCTCCGCGGCCGCCTCGTAGTGCTCCGCCGCGGCGACCATCTGACCCGACTCGATGCTGTCCTCGGCGAGCCGCTCGTGAATCCGCGGCGAGTCAGGAAGCAGACGCCGGTATTCCGCGAAAGCGGCGTCGGCCCTGCGCTGCCGTTCCGCGGCATCCTCCGGTGTGCCCGTGCCGCTCAATATACTGGAGTAGGCCTTGGACAGGTCCCACCACGGCTGGGCGAAGGCGGGATCGAGCGCCACGGCCTTCTGCAACAATTCGATGTGCTGGCGCATGCTCTGCAGGCCGGTATAAGTCACGCCGCGCGCAGCCAGCCAGGCCTCGTAGGCCTCGATGTTGCGCGTCATGCCGGGTTCGCGGCCGACGCCGACGCCGAGCGTCACCTGCAATGCACCGGCCACTGAGTGGGCGATGTCGTCCTGGATGGTGAAGATATCCGTGAGTGGGCGGTCGTAGGTCTGCGACCACAGGTGATAGCCGGTATCGGCATTGATCAACTGTGCGGTGATGCGCAACTGGTCGCCGGAGCGGCGCACGCTGCCTTCCAGCACGTGCCCGACACCGAGCGCCCGGCCGACCGCCTTCAGGTCCTCGGCCTTGCCCTTGAACGCGAAAGCGGAGGTACGTGCCGTCACCTGCAGCTCGGGGATTCGCGCCAGCGAGTTCAGTATCTCCTCGGTGAGACCGTCGGCGAAATGTTCCTGGTCCGCATCGGCTGAAAAGTTCTCGAAGGGCAACACGGCGATCGACCGGTCGACCGCAGCGGAGGCCGGACCAGGCTGCCCTTCGCGCACGGTCCAGGCGACGACCGCCGCGATGGCCAGCACAGCGACCACCAGTGCGGCCCACAAGGCCGCGCTGCGTCCTGCCCAACGGGCGGGCAGCGGCGCAGGCGCAATCACGGGGGACGTCTGAAGTGTGTCGCCGGCAGAAGCCGGGCTTGCGGTTGTCCCGGCCGCTGTCGCGACGGACTTGCGCAGGCCTGCGACGAACGAGCGCCAGCGCGGATCGGCAGGGTCTCCACTCC
Organism: uncultured Pseudomonadota bacterium; assembly: GCA_963785055.1. Taxonomy (GTDB): domain Bacteria; phylum Pseudomonadota; class Gammaproteobacteria; order Steroidobacterales; family Steroidobacteraceae; genus ZC4RG30. The sequence goes on along the minus strand of CAWATT010000003.1, from coordinate 154,122 downwards.
AGTTGGCAAGGTCGGCCGCATGCGTCAGCTCGAACATGATCGGCCGATCGCATTCCTCGATCGTTGCCGGTACCAGCGTGCCGTAGCGATCTGCCAGGGTGGCCTCGGACCTGACCCAGCGCGATTCGACCGAGCGCTTCGACCACAGCACCACCACGGCGCGGGCGTCCTTCAGCGCCTTCTCCGTGGCCTTGTCGAAGGACTCGCCGGCACTGAGCGCCTGGTCCCACCACACGCTGAAACCTTCGCGCTCCAGGCCCTCCGCGAAATGCCTCGCGACCGGCTGATCCTCGCGGCAGTAGGAGAGGAAGATGTCGGGCATGCTTTCCCAATCATGCCATCGGATGGTGCCCGGGGTCGGAATCGAACCAACGACACGCGGATTTTCAATCCGCTGCTCTACCAACTGAGCTACCCGGGCAACGGGGGGACTCTCGAGGGGCGGCTATTAGACCGGGGGGCGCTTCCGGGCGTCAAGCAGCCCGGGAACCATCAGGCGCCGGGCGTGTTGAATTCAGCGGGTTTTTCAGAGCCCGGACCGAAGAAAAACTTCTCCATCTCGGTTTCCAGGAACTTGCGGGCCTTGGGGTCCACCGGAGTGAGGCGATACTCGTTGATCAGCATGGTCTGGTGCTTCACCCAGCTGGCCCAGGCCTCCTTCGATACCGCGTCGAAGATCCGCTGCCCCAGCGGGCCCGGATACGGCAGGCGGTCGAGGCCTGGGGCCTCGCGCTTGAGGATCACACACTGGACGGTACGGCTCATGGTTCCTCCGGGGCAGTGGCGAGCAGCGCCGCAATGGGCGCCGGCAGTCCGATGCGCGCCGGTGCGGCCGCGTTATACCACAGCGACCCGGGGCCAGCGTCTCCGTCGGCCACGAACCACAGCGGGTGAATCGTCAGGTCGAAATGCGTGAATGCGTGTTGCAGCGCTGGTGCCTCCCGGACCTGCACGTCCGCTCCCGTTGCCCGACGTGCCGCTTCCACCGACTCGAACTCCGGTGGCGACCACAGTCCACCCCACACACCATGGGGCGCGCGCTGCACCAGCCGTACGGCGCCATCGGCACGCCGCGCAAACAGCATCCAGCGCTCGACGCGCCTGCGTTTCAGCGGACGCTTCGGCGCAGGATAGCGCTCCACTTCACCCTGCGCGTGGGCCACGCAGCGCGCAGCGAGCGGACAGCTCCCGCATTGCGGCCGGCGCCGCATGCACAGCGTGGCACCCAGGTCCATGATCGCCTGCGTGTAGGTGGCCACCTCGGTGTCTGGCGTGTGCGCCTCGGCCAGCTTCCAGAGTTGCTCCTCGAAGGTGCGCTCACCACTGGCTCCAGGTACGGCGTGCAGGCGCGCGAGCACGCGGCGCACGTTGCCATCGAGGATGGGATGGCGGTGGCCGAAAGAGATCGCGAGGATGGCGCCGGCGGTGGAGCGACCGATGCCGGGCAACGCCGCCGCTGCCTGGAACTCCGACGGGAATCTGCCGCCATGCAACTCGAGAATGACCTGCGCGGCGCGCTGCAGGTTGCGTGCGCGCGCGTAGTAGCCCAGCCCCGACCAGAGGTGCAGTACCTGGTCCTGTGGCGCCCGGGCCAGCGCCGGAATGTCCGGGAACTGCGCCACGAAGCGTTCGAAGTATGGGATCACCGTGGCGACCTGCGTCTGCTGCAACATCACCTCGCTGACCCACACGCGATAGGGCGAGCGGTCGCGCTGCCAGGGCAGGTCGTGCCGTCCCTCGTCGCGGTGCCAGGCCAGCAGCGCCGGTGCAATCGATTCGTGGGCAGCGTCCATCACTCCACCGTGAATACGGCCTGGCGCGCAACCGCGCCGGAAGCCTCGGCTTCCGCGACGCGCAACGTCCCCTTCGCATCGAGAGAGCGCAGTGCGCGCACCGGCAGTTCGAAAGGGTCGGATTGCACATCGGCAGGCTCGAGATAGCGGTCGATATTCACGCGATCCGCGTCGAGGTCGAATCGCAGCTCCAGCGGTCGAATCGACGGAAGCTCCACATGGCCTTTCAGCGTCGTGTCATCGACTGTCAGCAGCAGGTCGTCCATTCGCGCCGCGCCGTCGCTGTAGCTGCAGACGGACATCCAGGCTGGCCGCGCCCGGCACTTCGGGATCCTGCATCGGGCCCAGCGGCCGGCCCAGGCGCTCCAGCTGCGTGCGAACCGAGGGTACCGACAGGTGCAGCTGCGCTTCCAGACCAGGTGCATCGCTTGCCTGCGCGCGCAGCGATCCACCGACCGTGGTCTGGTCGAAATGCGCCGCGAATTCCGGCAGCTCGAGGACGGAGCCGTTGCGATCGAAGCGCAGCACGGCGGCCTGCAGGCCCAGCGGCCAGTCCTGCAACCGGGCATTGAGTTCAATGTCCGCGAACTCCAGCTGCGGGGCGGCCAGGTCGGGCGGCAGCGAGACCGACAGGTCAGCTGCGCTGATGGAAAGGTCCCGACCGGAAGTCGCGTCGCGGAATCGAATGGTTGCATCCGTCAGCGCCAGCGAATCGAGTGCGAAGCGCAGGCCGCCTTCGCCCGGTGCCGGAGGCGCGCTCGTTGCCGTGGTTCCGGGAGACACAGTCGGTGCGAATGTCCAGTTGGCATTCCCGTCAGCGTTGCGCTGCAGGTCCAGCACGAGGCCGTCGACCGCGAGGTGGTCGATGCGCACGTCCCGGCGCAACAAGGGCCAAAGCCCGAGTCCGAAGCTGATGCGCCGCCAGGACGCGAACTGCGCTGCATCAAAACCCGGCGCATTGGCGATGGCCCCGCCCTCGCTCGACAGCGCGATGCGCCTGCCGGGATCCCAGTGCAGGCTCCCGAGCGAGACCTGTCGACCCAGTGACTGGCTGGCCGCACGCTCGATGCGCGGACGGAACCGGTCGGCGTCGACGAACAGCAGCAAGGCTGCGACAGCGGCAATGACAAGCAGCAGCAGCGCAGCGGCGCTTGCCGCGAGGATGCGGATCAGTCGGCGGGCCGGCCGTGCCATTTGATCGCGTACTGCACCATTTGCGCGCTGGTCTCAAGCCCGAGCTTGCGCTTGATCGCCGCGCGGTGCGACTCGATCGTCTTGACGGACAATGACAGGGCTTCGGCAATCTCGCGGGTGGACTGCCCGTCGCCGATCAGGCTCAGCACCTGCAACTCGCGCACCGACAGCCGTCGACGCAGGTCGCCATCGCCACCCGCGCGTCGCGTCAGGCGCTGCTGCAGCGACTCGCTCAGGTACAGCTCGCCGCGCAGCACCGTGCGCAATGCGGTGACGAGCTGGTCGGTGACAGCCTGCTTCATGATGTAGCCCGAGGCACCCTCCGCGAGCAGTCGCTCGGCGTACACCGACTCCTCGTGCATCGACAGCACGAGCACTTTCACTTCAGGGTAGTGCGCGTGCAGGTGGCGGACCACATTGAAGCCGTCGCCGTCGCCCAGCGTCAGGTCGACGATCACCGCGTCGGGCTTCAGCTCGCGAACCATGTCGCGCGCCTCCTGCTCGCTCTGCGCTTCGCCGGCAATGACGAGGTCCGCCTCGGCATTGATCATCAGCTTGAGGCCCTGGCGGACAATCGGGTGGTCATCGACGATCAGGATGCGGGCGCTCAAGGTTCCTCCCGTTCGATGCTGGCCATTTCAGGCCGCAGCGGACAACGGCATCGCAACAGCGTGCCCTCCCCCGGTTGCGACTCGACCAGCAGGTAGCCGCTGATCATCTGGGCGCGGAAACGCATCACCCGCAGGCCCATGCCGCCGCCCCGGACGGAGTACGGATCGAAGCCGCGGCCGTCATCGCGGATCGTCAAGGCCACCAGGCGGTCCTCCACGGTCAGCGAGACGTTGATATGCCTGGCATGCGCATGCCGCGCGGCATTGAGCATGCCCTCCTGCGCGATGCGGTACAGGTTGGAAGCGGTGTTCTCGTCCAGTTCCACCAGCGCAGGCAGCTCGACTTCCAGCCCGACCTGTACGCCGAAGCGGTCGAAGATGTGCTGCGTCAGCTCCTCGAAGCCTTCCAGCAACCCGTCATTGCCTGGACGCACCGGCGTCAGTCCCCGCGCCATCAGCCGGGTGGTGCGCAGCACCGAGTTCACCAGTTCGGTGATGCCCTGCAGTTCGCCGCGCAGCTCCTGCCCGCCCATCGATACCGAGCGCTGCGACAGCGCCCGCAGCATCATCGCGATGCCGGCCAGCTGCTGCCCGACGCCGTCATGCAGGTCGCTGCCGACGCGGTGCTGCACGCGGGTCTCGACCTTCAGCAGCTCGCGCTGCAGCCGCTTGTGCTCGGAGACGTCAGTCAACACGGCAATGACGCAATTGCTGTCGCCGATGCGCGCGCCGGAATACACGGCCTGGCAGGGATGCGCCTTGCCATCGCGCATCCGTCCGAGGAAATTGATCACCGCACTGCGGCCGGCATCGACCTCGTCAAGCACCAGCCGGCGCACGTCTTCGATGCCGGTGGCGCTGCGGAAGCTCAGCACGCCGGCGTACACGCCGGTCAGCTCGCCGGGCGCATAGCCGAACATCGATTCCAGTGCCGGGTTGGTGAACAGGATGCGCGCATCGCGATCCAGCAGCATCACGCCCTCGTGCATGCGCTCGATGATGTTCGCCTGCAGCTGCTGCTGCTCCTGCAGGCGGCGCGACTCGGTCACGTCAGCCACGTTGGCGACGACGCCGATCACGCGGCCGTCGCGACTTACCGGGCGCAGCAGCATGCGGTAGTAGCGCGGCTCCATGCCCGGGAACTGGATTCGATCGGTCATGTCCGCATCGCTGCCGGTCTCGACAACCTCGAGGAAGTTGCGGACCGAGCTGGCGACCAGCTCGGGCGGCATCATGTCATCGAGGCGCTTGCCGATCACCTGGTCGAGGCTGCTGCCGGCCAACGGGCGGTTGACGAACACGCAGCGGCGGTCGAGGTCGAACATCGCAAGGTGCACGGGAGAGGATTCGGAAACCGTCGCGAGGATCTGCTGTGATTCACGAAGCGCGAACTCTGCCCGTTCCAGCTCGACCCGGAGCTTCACGTCAGCAGTGACGTCCTTGATGACACCCACCGCCTGCACCGGGCGGCCACTGGCATCCTTGACATAGGTACCGTGGTGCCAGACGTGCAGCACGCTGCCGTCATTGTGGAACACCCGATAGTTCAGCTCGTAATCCGTGCCCTTCGCACGGTTCGCGTAGATCGCCGCATGCAGTCGTTCGCGATCTTCCGGGTGGACGCGGTTGGACCAGTTGTCGAGCGACACCAGCGGCTCGACCGGCCCGCCGCCCACCACCTTGTCGACGCCATGCATGGTCAACCGGTCGGACGCGAGGTCAACCTCGTAGACGAGGCCGCGGATCGTCGCGATCGCGCGCGTGAAGCGCTGTTCCGTGCGCAGCAGTCGCTCGAGTGCGCCGTTGTGCTCGGTAAGGTCGAAGGCCGCACCGGACAGCCGGCGGAACCCGTTGGCAGACAGCCCCGCAGGCCGGCCACGCAGCAGCAGCCAGCGCCAGCTGCCATCGGCGTGTTGCATCCGCAGCCCCAGCTCGAACTCTCCCGCCGGCTGCTGTCGTTGCTCCTCCAGGGCCTGGACGGCGGCGGCGGCGTCTTCCGGGTGGGCGCGATCGAGCCAGCGGCGCAGGACATTGCGGCCCGCGGCAGGCGCAAAGCCCAGCAGCGCGTGAAAAGCATCCGAGGCGTGCAGGGTGCCGTCGGCCAGATCCACTTCCCAGGTACCCGCGCGCGCACGGCGCAGCAGGTCCTCGATCGAATCGATCGGAGAGACCGGTGTTGCGGGATTGCCTAGGGGAATCACAGCCATGGAGTCCCGGCATTCTGCGCTAAGCTTGGCCGGTTTTCATTCCCGCGGTTGGGGGCAGGATCATGAGGCGACTTAACCTGCGTGGCACGCTTGCCGCGCTGCTGGTGGCCGTGGGTGTTGCAGGCGCTGGCGCCCAGGAGCTGCCAACCGCCACACCCGAGTCGGTCGGGATGTCCAGCGAAGGGCTGGCGAAGATCAACGAAGTGATGCGCCGGCACATCGAGGCGGGCACCATCGCCAATGCGGTCACGCTGGTGGTCCGACGCGGGAAGGTCGTCCACTACGAGGCCCATGGCACCCTCGATCCGGCCACTCGATCGCCGATGCGCAAGGATGCGATCTTCCGCATGGCCTCCTCGAGCAAGCCGATCACGGCGGTGGGCATCCTGGCGCTGGCCGATGACGGCAAGCTGAGCCTGTCCGACCCGGTCTCCAAGTACATTCCCGAGTTCGCCAACATGAAGGTGGCGATGCCCAAGCCTGGCGCCGCGCCCCTTCAGCAGCTGCCGCCGGGCGCGGCCGCGCCCAGCGGGCCCAGGCCCGAGGCGGACCTTGTCCCGGCCGCCCGGCCGATCACGATTCGCGACCTGCTGACCCATACCTCCGGGTTGATGAGCGGCGGATTGGGCTCGAGATTGGCAGAGGTGGAACGCGGACCCACGGAAACGCTGGCCGACGTGATCCCGAGGTATGGCGCCGTACCGCTGGATTTCCAGCCGGGCTCGCGCTGGAACTACAGCACCTTCGCGGGCTTCGACACACTGGGCCGCATCATCGAGATCGTTTCAGGCAGGAAGTTCGACGTGTTCCTGCAGGAGCGGATCTTCGGGCCGCTGCAGATGACGGATGCATCCTTCGTCGTGCCGCAGGATCGCAAGGCACGGATGAATTCGCTTTACCGCAAGAATCCGCAGGGAGAGTGGGCAGCCACGCCCCCGCCACCGGCCTTTGCCAGCGACATCTATTTCGCCGGCTCCGTTGGCCTCATCGCCACGGCCCGCGACTACGCGCGCTTCGAACAGATGCTGCTGAACGGCGGGGAGCTCGACGGCAAGCGCATCCTCGCGCCGCGCACGGTGGAGATGATGCGCACCGACCAGATCCCCGGACTGTTCCGCGGCATGGCCGGCAACGAGGATGGCGTCGGCTTCGGCTATGGCGTCGCCGTGACGCTTGATTCCACCAAGGCCCGCTGGCGCCGCTCGAACGGCAGCGCGGGCTGGTCGGGTGCCTTCGGGACGCTGAGCTGGAACGACCCGGCCGAGCAGATCGTTGGCGTACTCATGCTGCAGCAGAATTCCAGCCCGGTGCAGGTGGAGTTCGGCGACGCGATCATGAAGGCGATTCTGCCCTCGAAATAGAACCAGGCGGGGTTGTGCAATGGCGCGGCCGTGATGGGGGCACCTCGCCTGCTCAGACACGCGGCCCTTGCGCGTCGCGAAGGCCGTGATGGAACCGCGTGGGGCCGCAAACTCGCATTCGAGGTGCCCCCATCACGTCCACGCCCTTACGCTACGGCGGCTTGATCGACTCCGGGTCTGAGTCTGCGTCTGGAGTCCACGACGTGGATCGGCGGGCGGGTGTGCTGCGTGCGGGTGCCGCGCGAGTTTGCGGCCCCACGCGCCATCACCCGATCATTCCGCAACGATCAAGGGCCGCATGTTTGAAGCGCGGGACCCGCACGCAGCGCGACCGACCGCCGCGCTGCACCCTTGAACCAGGCTCGGGATCCTTCAACCGCCTCAGATCGAGACGGAGAAATCGTCGCCCTTGTCGTTGACCTTGAAGCGCCCGTTCTGCACGGCGGCGAGCCACTTGCAGGTCTTCAGGAAACCGCCGAAGGCGAACAGGTGTACGCCCGCGAAGTTCGAGGCGCCGCTGGCCTGCGAACCCGCCAGCTGCGTCACCACTTCCTCGGGGCCGTTGTCGGTCAGCAGCGCGCCGACGAGGCCGGCCTTGCCGCCCGTGAGCGCGCGGATCGAGGCACCGGCACCACAGATCTTCGCGTAGCGCAGCAGCGTCTTGATGCTGGCAGGACCGGCCAGGCCCGGACGCACCGGAGTGGAGATGCCATTGGCGCGCAGCAGCTGTTCCCAGGCGATGATCGGCTCGGACTCGAAGCACACCTGCGTCATGAAAGTCAGCTCGAAGCCCTGTTGCTTCGCCAACTCCACCTTGCGTGCCTCGTACTTGCGCTGCTGCTCGGGCGTCATGTGCGCATGGCCTTCCGGATGGCCCGCCATGCAGATCGACTTGATGCCGGCAGCGGTGAGCTCGCCGGTCTCGAGAATGCCGATGGTGGAGTCGTACTCTCCTTCCGGCGCGGGCATGTCGCCCGCGATGAGCAGCAATTTCGTGCAGCCGGCGACCTTCGTCAGCTTGCGGGCGATCTCGGCGACTTCGGCGCGATTCTGCACGCGGCGGCCCGGCACATGCGGCACCGGGTTCAATCCGGCTTCGCGCACCGCCTTGGCCGCAGCCGTCAGCTCGTCCCAGGTCTGGTTCGGGAACAGCGCGATGAAGATATCCGTGCCCGCAGGCAGCAGCCGGGCGACCTCGGCCAGGTCACCGGTGTCCTTGCAGGTCATTTCCACGGACGCGTTGCGGAGCAGCGCGCGGATCGCATCTTGCGTGTTCGTCTTGTTTGCGGACATCTACCGGACCTCTGCAGTGGGTTTACGTCGGAATGAAAGCAGCCCGCCGGCAAGCAGCAGCAGCCACGGCGAAAGTGTACCGCCTCCCGCACCACCATCGACCTCTTCCCGCTCGGCCGCACGCACCACCAACCGGCCATAGGCGTTGCGCACGATTCCCTCACCAAAGGTGCAGGTGAGCGAGTAGCTGTAGTAGCCGGCGAAGTTGGGCGTCACCACCTGCGATCCGGAGGTACCTACCGTGTTGTCCCAGGCGCCGCCGGTGACGCAGGTGGAAGCCGTGGGCGAGAACCAGGTCAGCAGGGCACTGCCGCCGATCGGTATCTCGGCCGGCTCAGCCGAGAACTGGATGGGTAGCACGCCGGCTTGCGGCAGAATCAGCTTGAAGACCGCACCCGCGCCGATGATGCCGTCGCTGAAACTTGCACCGTACAACTCGCCGTTCAACGGCAACATCGTCGCGTACGGATTCCGGCCGTCATCAGCACTGCCGATGAAGCTGTGGAGCAGCGTGAACTGGCCACTGGTCGTCAACCGGTAGACCGACCCGAGGTTGGAGTGACCGCCACGTTCAGTCGTACCGTAAAGCGCGCCTGACTCATCCTGCACCAGTCCTGAGAGCGGATATCCGCCGCCACCGGGCGTTCCGCCAAAACTGTGGACGACGCTCACCGCGCCTGCAGGTGTCATGCGAAATACCGTGCCGTAGCCGCCTGCGCCACCCTGATACGCCGTGCCGTAGTAATTGCCGTCGGCGGCCAGCAGCAGGGCGGCTCGCGGATTCGCACCGGTCTCGTTCGTCGCCAGGCCGGATGTGTTGAACTCGCCCAGCTTCGGAAAGGAATACAGCAGCGTATAGGCTCCGCCCGGCGTGATGCGGAAGATGACGCCCCGGTCGCTGTCGCCACCGATCAGCGTCGTGCCGTAGAGGTTGCCGTCGCTGCCGACGATCAGCGTGCCTTCCGGGTTCTGGCCGTCCCCGCCGCTGAACTCGTGCAGCACGGTCCGTTCACCCGCGAACGTGAGCCGGAAGACGGTGCCGGCATCACTCGCCCCACCCCGCATGGTCGAGCCATAGAGATGGCCATCCGGACCCTCGACCAGTCCCGCGTAGGGCAGCATCGGCTCTTCCTTGCCGTCCTGGAACGCATGCAGCGTCGTCAGCACACCCGCCAGCGTCTGCCGGAAGACAGTCCCTCGGCCCTTCTCCCCGCCGACATACGTCGTGCCATAGAGATTGCCGTCGCTGGCCTGGATCAGCTTGGCGTAGGACTGCGCGCCCAGTCCGTCCCGGCCGGTCAGTGACCCCAGCACGGTGATGGTGCCGTCCGGGGTGATTCGCGCAACCGCGCCAGCGCCGGCTGACCCGCCCGCAAAGCTGGCAACGTAGAAATTGCCGTCGTCTGCCAGGAGCAGGTCACCACGGATTCCTGCCGGCGCGGACTCCACTGTCGTGGTCCCCAGGCGCGCGACAGAGATCAGATTGGATTCCTGCGCGAGGACCGGAGCAGCTGGGACACCGCAGAGCGCGGCAAGCAGCAGCCCGGCAAGTCCCGGGAACCTGCGAAGACGGGAAAAATGCATGTTGGAGATGTCGGGAAATCCGGCTCGGGTAGGGCGCCGGATTAGATCACAGGCCCTGCCCTGCGGCAAAACGACCACCGAAACAGGGCTTCGTTCCCTAGGGGAAGGCCCTATTCATACCGCAACGCATCGATCGGAGTCAGGTTCGCGGCCTTGCTGGCCGGCAGGATGCCGAAGACGATTCCGATCAGCATCGAGAACAGGGCCGATCCGACTACCGCCCACCAGGGCACGGAGGGCGGGGGGAAATCGGGGATCAACGCCGCGATGCCGTAGGCCAGCCCGAAGCCGATCACCATGCCGATGAGGCCGCCGATCACGGCCAGCAGCATCGCCTCGATCAGGAACTGCAGCATGATGAAGCGTCGTGGCGCGCCGAGGGCCTTGGCGATGCCGATCTCGCGGGTGCGTTCAGTCACCGACACCAGCATGATGTTCATGATCCCGATGCCGCCCACCAGCAGCGAGATGCCGACCACGCCGCCCACCACCAGCGTGATCGAACCCATGACCTGCGCGAAGGTCTTGGAGATGGAGTCCGAGGCCTGCACCTCGAAGTCGTTGGGTTCGTCCTTGCCGAGCCCGTGAGCGCGACGTATCAGCGCTATCACGCGCTGCTTGACGTTCTCCACCGCATCCGGATCGTCGACCACGAACGTGATGTTGAAATCAGGCCGCACCTGCTCGCCCGTGAACGCGAGCGCCGTCTGGTACGGCATCAGCATGAACATGTCGAGGTTCTGGCCGAACACCTCGCCACGCGGCTCCATCACGCCGATCACCTTGAACCACTCCCGGCCCAGCTGCACGAATTCGCCCTCGGGGCGCTCGGGCATCTTGAGGTCCTTGCGCACCTTGTCGCCCAGCACCACGACGCGGCGCCGGCTCTCGTCGTCGCTCTCGGTGATGAAGCGGCCGGTGCGTGGAAACAGGTGCTGCACATCCTGCAGGCTGCCGGTGGTGCCGAAGAACTGTCCGGTCGCGCTCTGCGAACCCCAGGTCACCTGCCCCACCGACACGGGCACGACCGGAGTGATGTGCGAGATGCCATCCATGCGGTAGCGCAGCTCGTCCACATCGGTGAGGCGCAGCCGGTTCACCTTGCCGCGCAGCCGGTCCTCGAGCGAAGTCTCGGCCTGCACCGTCAGCGTGCTGGACCCCAGGCCCTCGAACAGCTGCGAGATGCGGCCCGACAGGCCCTGCACCATCGCGATCACGCAGATCACCGAGGCCACGCCGATGATGACGCCCAGCATGGTCAGGAAGCTGCGCAGCCGGTGCGACTGTATTGACGCCAGGGCCGATCGCAGGCACTCCTGCACGGCGTAGAGCAGCCGGCGCGAAGCGCCACCTTCCTCCAGCGCAACCCGATCAGTCGTGGCGGCGGCCTCAGGCATTCCGGTCCTCCGCGATCTGGCCATCGTGCAGGCGCACCACCCGTTTGCAGCAGGCGGCAATGCCGGGATCGTGGGTCACGACCACCACGGTCTGCCCCTCGGCGTGCAGCTGCGAGAACAGGTCCATGATCTCCCCTGCCGTGCGGCTGTCGAGGTTGCCCGTCGGCTCGTCAGCCAGCAGCAGTTCCGGATTCCCCACCAGGGCCCGTGCCACCGCGACGCGCTGGCGCTGGCCTCCCGACATTTCGTTCGGCCGGTGGCCCATGCGGTCGCCGAGACCGACGCGCTGCAGCGCACGCGAGGCATGCTCGCGGCGCCGGGCAGGGGCGATGCCGCGGTAGATCAGCGGCTGGGCCACGTTGTCCATCGCGGTCATGCGCGGCATGAGGTAGAAATTCTGGAAGACGAAGCCGATCTTGCGGTTGCGCACCTCGGCGAGCTGCTCGTCGTCGAGGCCGGCAACCTCGGTTCCGTCGAGCGTGTACCTGCCGCTGGTGGGCGTGTCGAGGCACCCCAGGATGTTCATCAACGTGGACTTGCCGGATCCCGAGGGACCGGTCAGTGCCATGAACTCGTTGTCCTGGATCACGAGGTCGATGCCCGTCAGTGCCGGATACTCGATGTCGCCGAGCCGGTAGTGCTTGCTGATGCCCTGCAGCTCGATCACGGCGCAGCGGCTGGTGCAGCGGGCGGCGCGTCCTTGACCGCGTCTTCCATCGGCTTGACGCGATCGCCTTCCTCCATGAAGCGAAGCACGCGGGCCGGACCGATGATGATGTCCACGCCTTCCTGCAGCCCCTTGGTCACGGCGATATGGGCATCGTCAGCCAGTCCGGTCTCCACGAAACGCTGCGCGACACGGCCGTCGGTCACGACGAACACACTGGCCTTGCCCACCTGGTTCGGCTCGGTGGACTCCTCGTAGCGGATCGCCTGCACCGGCACGGCCACCTGCAGCGTGGCCTCGCCCTGGCGCGTGATGATCTCCGCGCGTGCGCTCATTCCGGTGTGGAAATTCTGGTCCGCGGATTCCTCCAGCCTTATCTTCACCGGGTAGGACTTGCCCTGGCCGGCAACCTGTCGCGGCGAAACCGCGACGGTCTCCACGACGCCGCGCCAGGAGGAATCGGGAAATGCGGCCGGGACAATGCGCGCCTCCTGCCCCACCGCCACGCGCGCGACATCCGTCTCGTTGACGTTGACCTCGGCATAACGGTTGGAGGTGTCGGCAATCACCATCAGGTCGGAACCGGCGATGCTGGTGACGCTGGGCACCGCGGTCTCGCCAGTCTTTATCGTCAGCTGCGTGACCTTGCCGGTGATGGGTGCGCGCAGTTCGGTCTTGGCCAGAAGCTCGCGCGAGCGGTTCAGCTGTGCCTCGGTCTGTTTAAGGCTCTGCCGCGAACTGTCGAGTTCGACGCGCGCCAGGTCGCGCTGCGACTGGATGTCGTCGAATGTGTTGGCGTCGATCACCGCCTGGTCACGCAGCTGCTGGTAGCGTTTCAGGCGCGTCTCCAGCGTGGCCAGCTGCACCTGCTGGCGCTCGATGGCCAGCCGCGACTGCTGCATCGCGGCTTCCAGTTGCGCCACGTCGGCTCTGGTCGTCGCCGGATCCAGGCGCAACAGCAGCTCGCCCTGCTTCACCGCGTCGCCCTCCTTGACCAGGATCTCCTGCACCCGCCCCATCACCTCCGAGACCATGCGGATCTCGGTCTGGTAGGTGAGGCTGCCGGAAGCAAGGATGGTGGGTGAAATCAGCTGCTTGCCGACCACCTGGATCTCCGCTTCCTTCACGTCGCCGCCACGCCTCATGCGCTGCACGACCGGCACCGCCACCAGCGCCAGCACCACCGCCGGGACGATCCACTTGACTGCCTTGTTCATCGCAGCGCGATCAACGCCCAGATGCCGAGGATCACGGCCACGGGCAGCAGCACGAATACGGAGGCGAACAACCAGGAGCGCGACGACCAGGTCCTGACTCCGATGATGGCCAGGGTCGCCCCGATCAGTCCCAGCAGGCTGATGTTCGAGAGCAGCTGGTAGCCGGATTCGCCCATCTCGCGGTGGAAGAACAACTCGTTCAGGGACAGCGGCTGCAGCACGCCCGGGTCGATCTGGCTGCCACTGGCCATCAGCAGCGCAAGCGCCGCGGGGACCACGCCGATGACGGCTGGCAGGCTGGTCCAGTTCGCCAGTGCGAACCACTGCCTGAAGCTGCGATCGACGTTCGTCACCTTGCCGGCCAGCAGGTACCAGGTGGCCTCGAGCACCCGCACCAGCACGAGGACCACGATTACCGCGATCACCGATGACCACATCACCACGGCAGGGTTGACTGCGGAAGCCATCTGCTCCCGCTGCGCCTCGCTGAGCGTGGCAGCACGCGGACTGTTGCGCAGCTGCTCGTCCACGATCCACGCGAGGTCGACCTTCGAGTAGTACCAGATGGTAAGCAGCAGCGTGGAACCGAGCAGCAGCAGGAACGGAAACAGCCAGCGCGGCTTCTCGGCAATTGCCTCGAACGCCCGGCGCGGCGCAGTCGCCAGCGCCGCGATCATCTGCATGTTGTTCATCGTCCCCCCCCTGGTTTTCCGAAGCTGCGCCCGGATAGTCCCCGCTCCGCCCTTTCTTCTTACATGCGCGGCAGAATCCGTAAGTTTACCTGCATTGGGCAGACTGACAGGGGGTCATGGAAAGCACGGACCGTGAGTCGGTTTTTCGCGAACTGCTGGCGCAGAACCTGCCGGCGCTGCGGCGGCTGGCCGCCAGCTATGCCGGCGCAACCTCCGAGCAGGCCGATCTGCTGCAAGAGATAGCCCTGGCGCTATGGCAGGCATTGCCTTCGTTCCGGGGCGAGAGCTCTGCTCGCACATTCCTCTTCCGGATCGCCCAGAACCGCTGCATCAGTCACCTCGCTCGGCGCCGGCCGACCGATTCGCTGGACCTGCTCGGCATCGATCCGCTTGATCCCGGAACGACGCCCGACCAGGCCCTTGGCGCCGCGCAGGAATCCGGCCGGTTGCTCGCTGCAGTGCGCCAGCTGCCGCTGAACCACCGGCAGGTGATCGTGCTGGCGCTGGAGGACCTTGATTACCGCGATATCGCCGCCGTGCTGGGGATCTCCGAGAACAACGTCGGCGTGCGCATGAACCGCGCTCGCGCGCAATTGCGGGAACTGCTGGGAGATTCACGATGAACGCACCCGAGGATCTCGAAGACCTGCGGCGCCAGTGGCGCTCGGGTACACAGGCAGGCCTGGATGTGGAGTCAATGCGGCGCTTCGTGGACGCCGACACCCGGCGACACCGCTGGATCATCGTGCTGGTCGCCGCACTGAACGCCGCCGTACTGGCTCATTCGCTGTGGCGCGCCCTCACCGAAGCAGGCGGCAGCGGGTGGTCCGGCTTCCTGTTGGCGCTGGTCTATTCGGCAGCCGTCTGGCTGCTCGCTGGATGGCTCGTGCGCGGCCAACGCTCCCCGCGCGATGAAAGCACGGCTGCCTATCTCGACGTTGCGATCCGCCGCAGTCGCGCGATTGTCGTGGGGGCGCCCCTGGGCGTGTGCCTGTATGCGCTCGCCATCGTCGCGGTGATCTGGGTGCGGCACAGCCTTCAGGGACAGGCGCTCGGGCCACTGCTGCGCTCGGGGCCGATGATCCTCTCGCTCTGGGTCGTCATGCCGCTGTACACGCTCGTGATGGGCGGCTACGCCTTTGTGCACCGCAGGCGCCTGTCGCGGCTGCGTGCGCTGCAATCGGCCCTGGCGGCAAGCTGAGCGCGCTCGACAGCGGGCGTGCGCTTGCCTAGGCTGGGGCGATGATCGTTCCCTGGAAGCAACTCCTGGCCTTCACGCCCCAGATCCTCGACTTGTCGCGCGAGCTGCTGGAGCGTGCCCGCGGTCACGAAGCCGGCGGCGAAGCTGGTGCGCGCTGAAGACCCCGCGAATCTGGCCGCGAGGATTGCGGCCCTGGAGGAAAACGAGCGGCGGCAGGCTGAACTGGTGGAGCGGATGGCTGCCCAGCAGGCCCGGCTGTCGAAAGCCGTTACCGTGCTTCACCGCAACCAGTGGATATTGATCAGCGTGGTCGTCGTGCTGGTCGGCGTGGTGGTCTGGCTGGCCGCGCGCTCCTGACAGGATTCGCGGCGCGCTTCTTCACGGACTTCTTCTTCGCTGCCGGTTTTTTCGCGGCAGCCTTCTTCCTCGCGGGCTTGCGCCGCAGGGCGCGCAGCTTTGCAAGCTCGGTCGCGTAGAACGTCGGCGTGAACAGCAGCGTGGCCGCGCGCCGGCCGGCCGGGACCGGCCGGCGTGAAAAGGATTCCGCCAATACCCGGCTGCGCACCTCGACCGTTTCCTTGAACTCCGGATGGGACAGGATGTACAGGTCATTGCGGCGGATGCCCGCCAGCACCAGACCAGCCGCCTCCATCGGGTCCATCGCCACGCCCATCAGGTCCACGGGACCGGAGCCGGGATTCAGCGGCGGAGGCGCCGGAGGGGCGTCGGACTTGCCGTGCGAAGCCGGCCTGTTCCGGCCGGAGTCGAAGATGTCGGTGCGCACGAGGCCCGGACAGAATATCGACACCCCGATGTTGCGACCCTCGAGCTCCCCGCGCAGGGACTCGAACATGCCCACCACAGCGAACTTCGTGGTGGCGTACACGCCCAGCGAGCCGGCGAGTATGCCGGCCGAGGACGAGGTCACGACCAGGTGCCCGCCCTCGCCATGCGCGAGCATCCGCGGCAGGAAGGCGTGCACGCCGTTGAACACGCCCGTGATGTTCACGTCGACTGCCCAGTCCCAGTCCTGCCAGCTGACAGTGCTCAGCAGGGCCGGTACACCGACGCCAGCGTTGTTCACGACCAGGTGCACGTTGCCGAAGCGCGCCTCGACCTCGTCGGCGGCCCGCACCATGCCGTCGCGATCCGTGGTGTCGAGCCGGATCGCATGCACGCCCGCATTGGACGAGGGGAACAACGCCAGAGCCCGGTCACGGTTGCGATCGCTCATGTAGGTGAAGGCGACCTGCATGCCTGCGGCGGACAACGCCCGCGCGATGCCGAGGCCAATGCCGCTCGACCCTCCGGTGACGAACGCGGTCTTGCCGCGCAGATCGGCCAGTGGTGTCTGAACCCCGGTAACGGGCTTGCTGGGCACGATGACCCCCTTAAGATTTGTCCTACAGGGAGCTTAGCCGATCGCTCATCGCGATTGGCTGCCTGCGGCAATACTGTGCAGATAACGAAACAGTAATTCCTTAGGGTTGTGTTATTCCGTTTATGGATGTGAATATCCACTCCCCGCGATTCCCTTCCCGGTGACATGAAGCTGCCGATCCCCACGCCAGAGCTGTCCGAGCTCGACGAGGCCGACGTCAACCGCGAACACGCGGAGGTCGGCCTGCCGCCCGTGGAGATCGACATCCGGCGGCCGGCCAAGCATCCGCTGCTCCACCTGCTGTCTGTCGCGGTGATCACGCTGCTGATCTCGCTGGCCGGGTATTTCATCTGGGTGCTGTTTTCCCGTGTCGACGGACGAAGTGGCACGGATATCCTCATCGAGACGCTGAACAACCGGATGTTCTGGTCAGCGGTTGCAGTGGGCCTGGTCGCACAGATGATCGACGGCGCGCTCGGCATGGCCTACGGGGTCACCGCCAGCAGCTTCCTGCTCGCCGCTGGCGCCCCGCCCGCCATGGCCAGCGGCGCCACGCACCTGGCCGAGGTGTTCACCACCGGCATCTCCGGCGTCTCGCACCTGCAGATGGGCAACGTGAACCGGCGGCTGTTCCTGAGCCTCGTGATTCCGGGCGTCATCGGCGGGCTGATCGGCACCTACGTGCTCGGCAGCATCGATGGCAACGTGCTCAAGCCCTGGATCAGCGGCTACCTGCTGATCATGGGCCTGTATGTGTTCAGCAAGGCCTTCGACCACATCCGGCTGCGAACGCGTGTCAGTCCGGCGCGGGTGGTGCCGCTGGCGCTGTTCGGCAGCTTCATGGATGCCACCGGCGGTGGCGGCTGGGGCCCCATCGTCACCACCACACTGGTGGGCTCGGGCCATGAACCACGAACGACCATCGGGTCGGTGAACTTCGCCGAGTTCTTCCTGACCATCGCGGTGTCCGCAGCGTTCTTCCGCATCCTCGATGACAGCGTGTGGATGCTGGTCGGTGGCCTGGTCGTCGGCGGCATGCTGGCTGCGCCGTTCGCGGCGTACATCACTCGCCACCTCAAGGCCAAGATCCTGCTGATCCTGGTCGGCACGCTGATCACCTGCATCAGCGCTTTCAACCTGTACGTGACGCTGGTCAGGTGACTTTCGGGACCCTCGGAGGATGGCACGCACGCCGGAGTGC
Source organism: uncultured Pseudomonadota bacterium (assembly GCA_963785055.1). Taxonomy (GTDB): domain Bacteria; phylum Pseudomonadota; class Gammaproteobacteria; order Steroidobacterales; family Steroidobacteraceae; genus ZC4RG30. The sequence continues at coordinate 136,323 of CAWATT010000003.1, read as the reverse complement.
CGTCGCCCCGCCCTGCCGTTGCGCGCTACAATTCACGCTGAAGTGCGGGTGTAGCTCAATGGTAGAGCTGCGGCTTCCCAAGCCGCTGACGAGGGTTCGATTCCCTTCACCCGCTCCATTCGCTGGCTGATCTTTGCAAGGAGCGCCATGGAAGAGTCGCCCGCCCTGGTACCTGCGCCGGCTGTCGATGATCAGTGCACTCCTGCTGACGGTAGCGTTGGCCCTGCCGGCAACGGCAGCCACCCCTCCCACCGTGGATCCCGCCGTCGTACAGGCCAAGCTGCAGGAAGCCGTCACTCGCCTGAAGCTCACGCCGGAACAGCAGGCACAGCTGAAGCCCGCATTCGAGGAAAGCATTCGGAAGCTCAAGGCCATCCGCGACGCACATGGGGGCGACACGTCCCGTGCCGCCCTCCGCTCGATGTATCGCGATGCCCGACCGGTGCAAGAGGAGTTCGAAGACAAGGTCCGAGCCGTGCTGGACGACAGCCAGGAAGTCGAGTGGGAAACGATGCGCAAGGAAGCCCGGGCGAAACTGAAGGAACTGCGCAAGTCGGGCAAAGGACCCGAGTAGGCGCGAAAACCGTCAGCCCGCGGGCACAGCCGCGGGGAACGTCCAGGTCCCGTCGAGTACTTCCTTGCGCGGCCGGTAAAGGCGAACCAGGTAGTTCCAGCCCGGCGACACCGGTATGCAGTTTCCCGCGCCAGGCTTGTCGCAGCCCCCGAACTGCACCGTGACGCAGCCGTCGGCATCCCGCTTCGCGGTCACGTTGTTCACCGAGTACACCCCGAGTGCGTTCTTCTCGAAGTAGCCGTCCTTGTTGTAGACGGTGATTGACCAGAAACCATCGACAGGCACGTCACCGACCTTCAGCCGGTACACCGTGTTGCCGTCATTGCGCTCCGGGACGACGCCCGCATAGAACGCGTCGTCGCGCGGATTGCCACCCCAGCCAGCGGCGGTGCCCAACAGGTGCTGCACGGGATCCACCGCGTCCTTGCGTCCGAACATGCGGCCCGAATCGATTCCCCCGTTGGCCGCCACGAGCGTGTTCAGCGCGGTGCGCAACTGCGCCGCCTTGGCCTGGTCCCACTCCGGGATCTCGAACCGGCCGACTGCAGGCTGTTCCACTGCGAGCTGGTCCTGCAGGGCGTGCACCGCGGCAAGGTCGGCGGGATTGCCAGGATCCAGGAAGGTGCGCGCGAGGAAAAGCACGTAACGCGTGCCGATGTCCTCGCGCGTGAAGCGGTGCTTGCCACTGCTGTACACGACCGTCGGCGTGTAGTGGTCCTCGCTGATCACCTGCACGGCCATGAAGCGTCCGCCGGTCTCCGGGAATGTCAGCGTCACCGCTCCGGCATCCAGGTCCACGACGGCGCTGGAGTACAGCGTGTCGCGATTCATGCGGATCACGTCCTGCTTGTCCACCGGTGCCGGCTCGCGGATGTGCTGGAACCTGCCGAATGCGCCGTCGCGGGCGAACTTGGCGAAATACAGGTCGCTCTCGACCCGCTTGAAGTTGTCGACGTTGACGGCTTGCGGCATGTCCCTGTCCCTGGTTAACGGAAGACACCACGCTCCAGCACGGTGCCCTGGCCGATGGGGCGGCCGATCGCGATCCAGAAACTCCAAGTGTCGCGCGAAGTGTAGCCGGCGCCAAGCGCCATGGGTCCGGCGGGCGTGCGGCCGTTCAGTGAAAGCGCGACGCCATAGAGCATGTCGTCGTCCTGTATGGCGGTCCCGTAAACGCGCCCCGCCTGGAGCCGTGTACCCAGGTAGAGCGAGTCGCCGCGCAGGCTGAACAGGTCGGCGAGCTTGTAGAGATAGCTCCCCGAGACCGTCCAGTACTCGTCGCCACGCAGTTCATCCAGTTCGAAGCCCGGGAAGCTGGCGATGCCACCGAGCGTGTACTGGCGGTCGATTGGCAGGTCGCTTCCGAGGTCGGTGCCAGCCGCGGCCGTTGTCCAGATCACGTCCCCGCGAACCGGTATCGCCGCACCCACGCCGAGCTCCAGGCGCTCCCAGTCCAGCTCGCTGCCCAGCGAGCGGTCACTGCGCGTGTACTCCAGCACGGAGGCGAAACCCCTGCGTCGGACTGAAGCGGTTGTCGCGACTGTCCAGCGTTGCGTTGAAACCCAGCAGCGTCTCCGTCCGGGTCGACTCCGGAAACAGCTCCAGACCGGTGTCGCGATTGACGCTGCGGCGCAGCCACGTGTATCCCGCCGTCATCTGCAGCAGGCTGCCGAAGTTGCGCCCGAAGTCCACGCCGCCGCCGAAATCGGCGTAGCTGTAGCGGCTCAGGCGCTCGCCATCCAGGTAGAAATCCTCCAGCGTCTGCTGCACCAGCGCTCGCGGCTCGACGAACCAGTGATGTCCGACATCAAGCGGCTGGTAGAAGGAAGACACCAGGCGATTTCCATAGCCCAGCTGCACTTCATTGCGCCACTGTCCGCCCAGCGGATTGACCCAGCTGCTGGTGTGCTTGGCATAGATCACGAAGGCCAGGTCGCCACCGCTGGACGTGTACATCCCGATGTCGAACTGCAGGAACGTCGGGCCCCAGGTCTTTTCCTCCGGCAGCCAGACCAGCGTCGGGTTGTTCGGGTCCCCCTCGAAGCGGTAGCCGACCGCGGACAGTTCCTGCAGCGCCCCCATCCTCAGCGCCTCTGTGCTGAGCTCGTCGGTATCGACCACATCCCCGGCGCGCACCTTCGCGTGCGCCTTGAGGTATTCGGGGTTTACCCAATCGAGTCCGTCGTATCGCACATCGGCCAGTCGAACCTCGACGTCCTGTCCAACCGTGACGCGCCTGCGCCACGCAGCGAACTCGGCCTCGGGCACCGACAGGCGCGCCAGCGCCGCCGATTCCGAGCGCGCCGCGGCCTCGCCGATCGGAAACGTCTCCGGCACGCGCTCGAACGCCGCCGAACCGATGTCGCCGGTGGGCACGTTGATCAGCACGTCACGGTCGGTCAGCGTCGCGAGTTGCTGGCGCTCGTTCGTGATGATCATGATGTCCGTGGTGCGCGAAACCAGCGCGACCGCGCTCTGCAGGTTCTCGGCCGTTATTTCCGGCTCCTGCAGGTTCGCGACGATCACGATGTCGGCGCAAAGTTCACGCGCGACATCGATGGGCAGGTTGCGGGTCATGCCGCCATCAGCCAGCACCTTGCCGTCCTGCACCACCGGCGAGAACGCACCGGGAATCGCCATGCTCGCCCGCATCGCAGTGGCCAGGTCGCCGGAACCCAGCACGACCATGTCGCCGGTCACCATGTCGGTGGCCACCGCGCGGAACGGAATCGGCAGGCCCTCGAAGCCACCCTGCAGGCGCGCGCGCGCGACGTAGTTGCGCAGCAGGTTCTCGATTCGCGAAGTGCCGATCACGCCGCTGGGCGCGATGACCCGGCCGTCCTGCAGTCCGAATTCCAGGTCATTGCTGTAGGGGACCCCGGCGCGCTTCTGCTCGATCGGCATCAGCTTCCGCACACCCGCATTGCCGATGACGGACTGCCAGTTCACGCTGCCGAGGAACTCCTCCAGTTCGGCCGCCGGAATGCCCGAGGCGTAGCCGGCGCCGACCAGCGCACCCATGCTGGTGCCGGCGATGCAGTCGATGGGGATGCGCAGCTCCTCGAGCACCTTCAGCACGCCGACGTGCGCCCCACCCTTGGCGCCGCCACCGGCGAGCACCAGACCAACGCGCGGACGCTGCGGGGATGGCGCCTCCTGCGCGGTGGCAATACCGACAACACCGAGGCTGCCGGCCAGCAACATTGCCGCGCACAGTCGCAGGGTCCCTGCGATCGACTGCACGTGCAGGAAGCTTCTTCTCATGGCAACGGGTCCGGGCGGATTGAGGGAATCCGCCAAGCATACACGGCACTGCAGGAGGCCCGATCAGTTGGCGCGGTAAACCGTCGTGCCTTCCTTGATGGTCTCCAGCACCCTGATCCTGTTGATCGTCATCGGATCCACCGTGACCGGGTTCCTGTCGAGGATGACGAGGTCGGCAAGCTTGCCTGGCTTCAAGCGAACCTTTGCGATCATCCTCGAAGTGCTCGTGAGCTCCCCAGATCGTGATCGCCTTCAGCCCCTCGAGCTGCGTGGTGCGCTCGCCAGGACCCATCACCTTGCCGCCGCGACTGGTGCGATTGACGGTTGCCCACATCACCTGCATCAGGTTGGGCAGCGCGACCGGTGCGTCGGAGTGGCTCGTGGGCATCATGCCGCGGTCGATGGCGGACCTCATCGGCGAAATCGTCTGCGCCAGCTCCGGGCCGATGATCTGGTCGTACCAGTCACCCCAATAGAAGGTGTGCATCGGGAACAGCGAAGGGATGACCTGCAGTTCCTTCAGCGAATCGAGCTGGTCCTGGCGCACGAACTGGCCATGAATCAGCGTGAACCGCCGGTCGCCGGGACCGTGCTTCGCGTGCACGGGCCGGAGTGCGGCAATCAGCTGGTCGATGGCCGCATCGCCATTGGCATGCGCGTGAGTCGGGCCAGCCATTCCGGTAGGCTTCATCGAAGACGTCCTCGATCACCTTCGTGTCCGGAATCACCGGATAGCCCTTGTATCCGGCCTTCTGTCCGTCCGGCGGGATCAGGTAGGGAATCGTGCGCCAGGCCGTGCGTCCCTGCGGCGATCCATCGAGCGCAATCTTCATGCCGGCGATGCGATAGCGGTTGCGGTACTCACGGCCGAACCACGGCGCGGTGATGAGCCTGCGGTCCAGGTAGTCGACGTAGCTGTTCACGTCGATGTCGAGCAGGCCACGCTCGGCAGCGCTGGCAAGGCCAGCCTGCTGGGGGCCGAACAACCGGCCCTCGCTCACCGTGGTGTGGCCGTAGCTCTTGGCCAGCTCCAGGCCCCGCTTGAGGTAGTAGTCCGCGTCTTCGAGGGTACTGGGGCTGATCGCTGGAACCATGACCGGAAAGTGCGCCGCTCCTTCCAGCACTCCGTTGGGTTCCCGGGAACCCGGGCGGCGGCGGATCACGCCGCCTTCGGGATCCTTCGTCGCGGCCGAATAGCCCACCTTCGCGAGTCCGGCGCTGTTCATCACGCTGAAGTGCCCGGAGATGTGCACGACGATGACCGGGATTTCGGTTCGAAACCCTGTCCAGGTCATCGCGCGTGGGGTGCCGGCCGAGCAGCGCATCGTCATAGCCCATGCCGAAGATCCAGCCTGAGCGCGCGAGGTCGGGACCGGCGGCAAATGCCTTCAGTTGCGTGACGATGTCATCGATGGTGTTGACCGTCCCGTCGGGAGGGGCCAGCAGGTTTGCGCCGATGGCCTGTGCGCCCAGGCCCATCACATGCACGTGGCCGTCGATGAAGCCCGGCACCAGCGTGTGGCCCTTCAGGTCGACGACCCGGGTCGATGTGCCCCGATGCAGTTCCTCGATTTCCGCGAGTGCGCCCACGGCGAGGATCCTGCCGTCCTTCACCGCCAGAGCCTCGGCGACGGGTTGCGCGTCGTTTACGGTGACGATGTCTCCGCCCAGATAGATGGCGTCGGCTGCGTTCTGTGCGACAACCGTCGGAGGAACTTTTGCACAGGCGCCCAGCACCAGCAGGACTGCGATCGGGCAGGCGCTCGCGACGAACCATCGGTATGCCGGAACGCGCATGCAGCTGCCCTCATCGTGGATGACCGTCAGTAAACTACTCCATTGTCCGCGGCGTATGAATCCCAGGCCTTGAGCATCCGCTCGCGTTCAGCCGGCTTGCGTTGCGGACAGGTCGTGTTGCTCCGAGCGGTCCGTCGCCAGGTCGAACAGCTGCCAGCGCCGCTGCGCGGGTGGCACGGCCTGGTCCCAGACAAGCTTCCAGTCGCCCTGTCGCACCGAGCGATGGCCGAACAGTTCAACCCCGTGGATGGCATCGGCTGCGTGCGCCGCCGGGGACTTGCCCTCGAGCACCGGCAGCAGTGAGACGCCCTGCGGCAGCTGAACCTCGCGACCCCGGTATGGCGTTCCCGGATGTTTCGCTCCCGCCAGGTCGAGGAACGTGGGAAGCAGGTCCATCACGTTGCCGATCGCATCGCTGCGGCTGCCGCCCTTCACGCGCTTCGGATAGTGCACGAAGGCCGGCACATGGATGCCGCCCTCGAAGCCGGTGGCCTTGTGGCGGTTGAATGGCGTCGCGCTGACGCTGGCCCAGTTCGGGCCGTACATCACATAGCTGGTGCGCCGACCGAGGTTCTCGAGGCTGTGGTCGTATTCCTTGCCGATATGGTCGCGGATCGGGCTCTGCAGGTCGCGCCTCGTGGATTCGGCGCCGTTGTCCGACAGGAACATGATGAACGTGTTGTCGAACTGCCCCGTCTGCTTCAGGTACTCGACCACTTTGCCGATGTAGATATCGAGGTCGCTGACCATGGCCGCGTAGATCTCCATGCGCCGCGCCTCGATCGCACGCTGCTCCGCGGTGAGCTCGCTCCAGCGCGGCTTGAAGCGCGCGTCGTCGATGGGCGCGGCGTCCTTCGGCACGAGGCCGATGGACTGCAGGCGTCGCAGGCGTGAGCGATAGAGTTCCTCGTATCCGGCGTCGTAACGTCCCTTGAAACGCGCGATGGATTCATCAGGTGCCTGCAGCGGCCAGTGCGGCGCCGTGTAGGCCAGGTAGGCGAAGAAGGGCTTGCCGTCGGCCCGGTCCTGTTCGATGTATTCCAGCATGCGCTCCGTATAGAAGCGCGTCGTGTAGAAGTCGTCCCCCACCGTGACGAGCTCGTCGCCGTCGCGGTATTTCGCCGGCGTCGGGCCGCGCCAGTCCCAGCCACCCAGGTGCGCCGCGCCATCCAGCGAAACAAACGAGCGGCGGAAGCCGCGCGCGCGTGGCCCGGTCTCGACGGTCTCGCCAAGATGCCACTTGCCGGTCATGTAGGTGTTGTAGCCCGCGTCGGTCAACAGCTCGGCGAGCGACGCGAGGCGGAAATTCAGGTGACCCTCGTAACCCGGCTTGCCTTTCTGGTCCTCGCGCGTGGGTGCGCCCATCACGCCCATGCCGGCGCGGTGGTTGTCCATGCCGGACAAGAGCATCGCGCGCGTCGGCGAACAGGTCTGCCCGCTGTAGAACTGCGTCAGCAGCATGCCGCGACTTGCCAGCGCATCGAGATTCGGGGTCGGGATCTCCCCGCCAAACGCACCGATATCGGAGTAGCCGAGGTCATCAGCGAGGATGAGCAGGATGTTGGGCCGCTGCGGCACGGCTGTGTCCACCGTGTCGCTGTCGCGCTCGGGCTGCGCGCATGCGGCCAGTACGCCCAGCAGCAAGCCGGCGAACGCGAGCCCGGCCTTCTGTCGCGACTTTCGCGCGCCTTCTCCGAATCCGCTCATCGTGATGTCCCCCGGACGTTTGACTGCAGGCAAGGTACAGCCGCCGGCGCCCGCACGTCCATGTGCGGGCGTTGATGGCCACAGATAGCCCGCGCCCAATGACCCGGCGCGGACCTCAGAATCGCGCGGAGAACATCAGCCGAACGTTCCGGCCTGGCTGCGGAGCCACTTCACGATTGATCGACACGGCGTTGCGCTGCAGGCTGTCCCCGAGGTTGCTGCCGACCAGCGCGAACTCCACTCCGGGCTGCGAGAGGAAGGGACGCCACCCGACCTGCGCCCCGACGTCGGTGTAGCTCGGGGTAGGTGTGTCGAACTCTCCATAGCGGTCCTGGCTCGCGGCGTAGCGCAGCGACAGGCTGGCATCAAAGCGCTCGGCCTCCCAGGACAGGCCGGCACCCAGATGCCACGGCGGGATGCGCGGCACGTCCCCACCATCGTCGAAGCGTGCGCGCACGACATCAGCCACGAGATTGAGTTCGAGCCGGCCGTGTGCGGATGTCGCCAGCTCCACATCCGCATGGCCTTCGGCACCGGTGAAACGCGCGCCGCTCTGCCCATAGCGCAACTCCTTCAATTCCTCGGCATCGCCGTCGACACAGTCGCCCTCTTCGCTGCAGCTGCGCCCGGTGAAACCGCCGTAGATGAAGCTGTCGAAGTCCGCGACCCAGACAGCCCCGTCCGCGTGCACGCGCCCGCTGCGCCAGCGCAGGCTCAACTCGGCGGAATTCGCCCGCTCGATGCCCAGTGATGGATCGCCGATCTCGAAAGTGCCGGACCCCTCATGCGGCCCGCGGGCGAACAACTCGGTCTGCGCCGGGGCGCGCGCCGCGCTGGTCAGCGCCAGGCCCATCCGCCACGCGCCCACGCCGTCGTATACGAGGCCGAGTGAGGCACTGAACGGCGTGAAGCTGCGCTTCGTGGCCTCATCCGTGATCGGGGTGCCGGAAATGTCGACTCCCTCCACGCGCGCGCCGAACTGCAGCCGCATCCGCTCGCCGACCAGCGATTCGGCGAAGCCGAACATTGCGAGGTTGCGGGTGCTCGTCGGGGCGAGGTAGTCGGCGCCTTCCCCCAGGGCCGAGAAGTCACGATCCTGGAGCTGCACGCCAATCGCGCCCTCGTCCAGCAGGCCCAGGGTTCCGAGCAGCATCTCGGCGCGCAGCTCCCATTGCCGGTCCTTGAACGTCGAGTGCACTTCATCGCCCTCGCGCTCGGCGTGCTCATAGTCCGCCCAGCCGCCATCCACGGTGAGCTGGCGCTCGCCGCCTGAGCCAAGGCCGAAGGCCGAGCGCATCAGCAGCTTCGTCTGGTCCATGTCGATGTAGGCCTCCTCCCCGGGCAGGCCATATCGCGAGGCGAAGCGCACCACACCCAACCCGACACGATCCGCGTCAGGAGCCCCTGATGGGCTATCCCCGAGGAACCAGCTGCCGCCCAGCGCGCCGCCTTCGTTGTGGACCCACGAGTTTTCGAGCGTGCCCAGCGGGGTGTCGTAGTCGTCGGCCCTTCGCCGGAATGCATCGGCATGCAGGCCGACGCGGCCGAACGCAACGTTCGCCTTGCCGGAGAAGTCCGTGCTGTCGGCCACCGTGCCATAGCCGGCCACGAGCTCACCCTCGGACTGCGTGACCAGCGCCTGCGGAACGCGGCCGGATATTGCATTCACCACGCCACCGATCGCCTGGCTGCCGAAGCGCAGCGTGGCGGGTCCGCGGACGATCTCCACCCTTTCAGCGGCGAGCGGATCGAGCGGTACGCCATGGTCGGCGCCGACATCGGAGGTGTCGAAGCTGCCGATCCCATCCTCCAGCGTGCGGACCCGGTTTGCGTCAAAACCGCGGACGACAGGCCGGCTGGCCCCCGGTGCGGCTCCGCTGCTGGTTACGCCGGGTACCCAGGCCAGTGCGTCGGCGAGGTTGGTGGCGCCGCTGCGAACCAGCGAGCGCCGGTCGACGCTGCCGGTGACCGTGGCAAGGAACTCCGGATCGCCGATCGGCGATGCCGTGATCACCACGGCTTCCAGTTCGTCGGTGGCCGGTGCGTTTTCACCGGCAATGCACAGGACCGGCACCAACAGGCCGGCAAGAAAAATGCGGGGCATGACTCCACCTCGAGGTCAGGGCAGGAACTGAACGCAGCAAAGGACCGTGCCGCGCTCAGCGCGGGACGGAGGCGTTCAGGCCCGTGGTGGACCGCGGCTGGACCAGTGGTGGGATCGGGAATCGCAGTCGCCCTGCGCCAGGACGGACGCGGGCAGGCGAATGAATGCGAGCGGTACGGCAACAGGCTCGGGAGGCGCGGCAGGCCAGCAGGACTGCAGGGCCCTGGGATGCCACCTGGCACAACAGACACTGGCCGTCCGGATGCCCGGGATAGCCGGGCGCCGAATCGTCCCCCACCGGGATCGCCTGCGTGTCGTAACCCGGCGTAGCCGCGGCCGCGGCTGCCAGGGCATCGCCGTGGAAATGCAGCTGCGCCACCCAGTTCTGGGTCGTGCTGGCCCCAAGGCACAGCAGCAGCAGCGCAATCCGCAATGTCCGGCTTCCGGTCACACGCCCAAACTACAATTCAGCTGCGCAGCATGTCCAGCGCCGCTGCATAGGCGCCCGGATTGGTCAGCGCGACGAACGCGAGACCGACCAGCGCCCCGCCCAGGTGCGCATCGTGGTTGATGCGACCGCGGTTCTGGCGGGCGGACCAGTAGCTGTAGGCGAGGTAACCGAGGCCGAACAGTGGCGCAGGGATGGGCACGGGGATCGGCAGGATAAAGAGGGACATCGTCGGGAAATAGACGATCGCCGCGAACAGCACCGCCGAGATCGCGCCGGAGGCGCCCAGCGTCGCGTACTGCGGATCGTTGCGGTGCTTGCGGAAAGTGCCCAGCAGCGAGAACGCCAGCCCCAGCGCGTACAACAGCACGAAGGCACCCGTGCCGATGCGATTTTCCAGCGGCCGGCCGAAGAACCAGAACGTGATCATGTTGAACAGCAGGTGCGGCAGGTCGGCGTGCACGAAGCCGCTGGTCAGCGCGGTGAAGCGGTTGCGACCGCGCGCGAACTCAAAGGGCCGGAACAGCAGCTTGTCGATCAGCGGCGGGTTCACGAACAGCGTGTAGGCACCCAGCGCGATATTGACCGCGAGGATGACGAGTGTTGCGGGACCTATGCCGGACATGGGATCACATGCTAGCGCGGTATCATGGGCCATGCCCCCCGTTCTGCGACTGGACGACATCAGCCTGGCCTTCGGCTCACGCCCGCTGCTCGAAGAGGCGAACCTCGCCGTCGAACCGGGCGAGCGTGTCTGCATCGTGGGCCGAAACGGCGAAGGCAAGTCCTCGCTGCTGAAGCTGGCCTCCGGCGTGCTTGCGCCCGATGCCGGTGCGGCCTGGATGCGGCCGGGTACACGCCTCGCCGTACTCGAGCAGGACATCACGGCCGTCGCCGATGCGCCGGTGAGGCAGATCGTTGCGGCGGGCCTGGATGGTCACGATGCGACGATGGATCACTGGCAACAGCCGGTGCAGGTGGACAAGGTACTCACCCGGCTCGCTCTCGATGGCGAGGCGATGTTCAGTTCACTGTCTGGTGGCTGGCGGCGGCGTGCGCTGCTCGCCCGCGCACTGGTCTCCGACCCGGACCTGCTGCTGCTGGACGAGCCAACCAACCACCTCGACATCGACACCATCGAGTGGCTGGAACGGCAACTGCTGGACTACCGCGGTGCACTGCTGTTCGTCAGCCATGATCGTGCCTTCGTGAACCGCGTGGCGACGCGCATCGTGGACCTCGACCGGGGCAAGCTGTCGAGCTGGCCCGGCAACTATGACGACTACGCAGGCAAGAAGCAGGCGCAACTGGAGAACGAGGGCAAGGAGAACGCGCTGTTCGACAAGCGCCTGGCCCAGGAAGAGGTCTGGATCCGCAAGGGCGTCGAGGCGCGACGCACCCGCAATGAAGGGCGCGTGCGCGCGCTGCAGACGATGCGCGCGGAGCGTCGCGACCGGCGCGAGCGCACCGGCCAGGCGCAGATGGCCGTCCAGGAAGCCGTGGAATCCAGCCAGCTGGTGTTCGAGGCCGAGGACGTATCCGTCGTGCTGGGCGGTCGCGAGGTGATCCGCAACTTCAGCTGCCGCATCCTGCGCGGTGAGCGCATCGGTATCGTGGGCCCCAATGGCGCCGGCAAGAGCACGCTGATCCGCCTGCTGCTGGGCGAGATCGAGCCTTCCTCGGGAAGCGTACGGCGCGGCGGGCGGCTGGAACTGGCCTATTACGACCAGCAGCGCGCGCAGCTGGATCTTCGCGCCACCGTCTCGGAAAACATCAATGCGCGCAGCGACTATGTGCGCATCAACGGCGAGAACCGGCACATCTCCGGCTACCTGCGCGACTTCCTGTTCCGTCCGGACCAGTTGCGCACGCCGGCCGGCGCGCTCTCCGGCGGAGAACGCAATCGCCTGCTGCTGGCGCGGCTGTTCGCGCAGCCGGCGAACCTGCTGGTGCTGGACGAGCCGACCAACGACCTGGACATCGACACGCTGGAACTGCTGGAAGAGCTGGTAGCGGAGTTCCAGGGAACGCTGCTGCTGGTGAGCCACGATCGCGCCTTCCTCGATGATGTGGTCTCCAGCCTGCTGGTGCTGGTGGGCGACGGCCGCGTGCAGGACTTCGTTGGTGGTTACACCGACTGGACCCGCTGGCGCGATGCGAAGGCCGCGCCGCGCGAGGTGACGAAGCGATCGGCCGCCGGAACGATCAGCGACGCGGCCACCGCCGGCTTGGCTGCCAGCAAGCTCCCGGCCACGAAGCGCAAGCTCTCGTACAAGGAACAGCGCGAACTGGCCAGCCTGCCGGCGCGGATGGAAGCGCTGGAAAAGGAGAAGAACGAGCTTGCGGCGCAGGCCGCGGATGCAGGCTTCTATTCAAGGCCGCGCGCCGAAGTGGCCGCCAGCCTCGCCCGTCTCGCCGAGCTGGAAGTGGAGCACGACGCCGCGCTTGCGCGGTGGATGGAACTGGAAGACGCGTGAACGACCGCCACCTCGACGACCAGCTCCCCGACAATCACCGCCACGCGGACAAGATTCATCTGCGCTCAGTGCGCAGCTACGTGGTGCGCGCTGCCCGCATGACGCCAGCGCAGCGCCGCGCGCTCGAGCAGCTCTGGCCACGCTTCGGCATCGAGGCTTCGCCTGTCCTGCTCGACCTGGATGTCCTCTTCGGCCGCAGCGCGTTGCGCACGCTGGAGATCGGCTTCGGCAACGGGGATCATCTGGCAATGCTGGCCGGCGCGCATCCGCAGCGCGATTTCATCGGCGTGGAGGTGCATCCGCCCGGCGTGGGCCACCTGTTGCAGCTCGCGGCAAATTCCGGCCTGGCCAACCTGCGAGTGATTCGCCATGACGCGGTCGCCGTGCTGGAAGAACAGATCGGCACGGAGACGCTGGACGAGATCCTGGTGCTGTTCCCCGATCCATGGCCGAAGAAGCGCCACCACAAGCGGCGACTGGTCGATGCGCGCTTTGCCAGCCTGGCGGCGTCGCGGTTGCGCCCGGATGGCGTGCTGAGGCTTGCCACCGACTGGACGCCCTATGCACAGCAGATGCTCGAAGTGCTGGGCGCCGAAGCGCTGCTGGTGAACCTCGCAGGGCACGGCAACTTCATGCCGCGCGATGCCGCGCGGCAACCCACCCGGTTTGAGCGGCGCGGCGAACGCCTCGGACACGAGGTGCACGACCTCGCGTTCCGGCGCGTTGCCGCGCCGGCCGGGATCAGCGCTGGCTGCGCTGCTGCACCACGCGAATGACTGCAAACACGCAGAACGCGAACATCGCGGCTGCGGCCATTACGTGGAAGATGGATATCGCGATTACTACGTCTTTCATGGGGTCTCTCCTGAGTCTTGTTGTGGATGCATTCTCCCGTTTCCACATGACGCGTGCGTGTTGTGCAGGTTTATATTTCGTAAAACTGCGACGCATTTCCATGTTGTATCTGTCGCCAGCAGTTATCGCATGAGTCCATTGTCAGCACTGTCGCTTGCTTTCCAGTGGCCCGCGTTGCTGCTCGTTGCACTGAGTGCGACGGTGCTCGCGCTGCTGGCCGGAGCGCCCGGCATTTACTGGATGTTCCTGGTACTGCCGGCGTGGATGATGATCACCTGGATCATCAAGTACGGCTTTGCGCTGCTCGAGGCGGCGGCCAACGGCGAGAAGCAGGCGCCAGTGGCTTCCACCGAGATGATGGGTCCGTTCGGCGATGTGCGCGTCTGGGCCGTGCCGATACTCGGCAGCGTGCTTGCGATTGCCGCGTGGCATTCGCCACCGCCGCTGCGCATTGCGCTGGTTGTCCTCGCACTGGGGATCCTGCCGCTCGCGATGACGGCGATGGCCGTCTCGGACAACTTCCTTGATGCGTTCAATCCGCTGGCCTGGTGGAGGTCACTGCTCGGCATCGGCCCATCCTGGCCAATGCTCGCCGCGGCGCTGGGCACGCTGGGAGTCATCGGTGCCTTGGCCTGGCGCGCGCGACTGCACCCTGTCTTCGGCATCGCAGTGGTCGAGATGCTTTTCCTCAGCGCGCATGCGCTGGTTGGCGGTGTCGTGCACGCGCGGCGCGAGGCTCTGGACTTCACTCCACGCCACAGCCCGGAGCGCGAGCGTGAGAGCGCTGACGTTGCACGCGACCTGGAACGCCAGCGGATGTTCGACGAGGTCTATGCCTCGGTCCGTGTGCGGCGCGACGACCAGGCCATCGACACGCTCGATCGCTGGCTGGCGAGGTGCGATGCGCGGCAAACCGGTGAGGACATCACGGCCCTGGTCACGGCAGGTGCCCACTGGAACGAACCACGCGGCTACGGAGCGGTACTGCGGCACCTGATCGGTGTCTGTTGCGACAAGCGCCGGCTTCCACAGGCTCTCGCCCTCGTCGAGCATGCACTCACGCTGTCACCACGCTTTGCCCCGGAACCGGCGGAACAGGTCATCGCCATTGCCCGCTACGCGGCCCAGACGAGCCGGCGACGCATGGCGCTGCAGCTGCTCGACAACGCGCTGGTCGCGGCGCCCCCGGACACCCGCCCCCTGCTCGAGGCCTTGCGAAGCGAACTGGCGGGCTGAGCGCCCGGCGTCAGGCCGCCGGCAACTGCATCAGGCTGCCGCGGACGCCGTCAATCACGTACTGGACGGCCAGCGCGCCGAGCACGACGCCAAACAGGCGGTTCACGACGTTCGCACCCGTCACGCCCATCAGCTTCATCAGTGGCGAGGCCATGTAGAGCGTCAGCAGCACGCAGACCAGCGCGATGAGCACGCAGGCGATCAGCCCGGCAAACAGCATGGGTTCCTTCGACGCGGCGCCGAAGGCCAGCAGGATGGTGGCCAGCGAGCCCGGGCCGGCGATAAAAGGAAAGGCGAGCGGGAAAACCGAGATATCGGTCTTGAGCTTGCCCTCCTCCTCCTCCGGGCTCGAGGTGCGAGACCCGGACTGGCGCGCGAACACCATCTCCAGCGCGATGAGGAACAGCAGCAGGCCGCCGAAGATGCGGAACGCATCGAGGCTGATGCCGAGCGTGGCCAGGAACAGGCGGCCGCCCAGCGCGAACAGCAGGAAGATCATGCCGGCGATCAGCACGCCCTTGCGCGCCATGCGGCGACGATCGGCCTCCGACACACCCTCTGTCAGGGCAATGAAAATCGGAATCACGCCCACGGGCTCGACGACCACGAGGAAGGTGATGAAGAACTTCAGCAGGTGGTCAATCATGATGCCGTGCGCAAAAAATGTCGCTTGTCGCGCGACCACTCCCGGAGCAGGATAGCAGCGAGTACTGCGTGCTACACGGAAGTTGGGAGGGCGATGATGAGCCGGCTCCTGTGCATTGATCCCATCGTGGGGGACTGGTACGCCAGCCACGGCCAGCTGTTCGAGGTGGTTGCGGTCGATGACGATGAACGCGTCATCGAGGTGCAGCATGCGGACGGCAACCTCGAGGAAATCGAACAGGAAGACTGGCTCGCACGCTGCCGCGCCGGTTCACTCAACCAGGCGGAACCGCCGGAAGGCGCGCGGGTTGCCGAGGACCACGATGCAGAGGACGAGATCGCGGGCAACGCGAATGCCGTCGAGGAACTGCACGGCCTGAACGCCGGCCCGCTGGATGACCTCGATCTCTTCGACGAGGCCACCGCCACCAGGCTCCCGTAACCGGGCCTCAGCGCGCCTGTTCGGAACCCAGCACGGCGGACTGCCCGCTCTCCGTCACCGGGTTGCGGCTGTTCTCGCAGTACGAACCCTCGAATGTGCGGTCGCCGAGGTGGCGGTAGTTGCGGCGCAGCTTCCAGGGCTGCGTGAACATCACCGGATCCTCGATGGTCAGGTCGAACTCGATCAGGTTGCCGTCGATCCGGCGGATGCGCTCCATCAGGTGAACCTGATCGCTGTGCGGCGCGCCGCTGCGGTCATAGATTCCCGGCAGCAGGTGCGTGGTATCCACGACCAGCGTGTCGCCTTCCCAGTGACCGATGGAATGGCCCATCACGGTGGGTGGATATGCTTCCCGTGATGGATGCGGGCGGCCATCGGTGTAGATCCGCCGCAATTCGTTCATGTAGTCCCAGATGATCGTCACCTGGCCCGGCTCGATGATGAACTCCGTCGGGCCCGGGCCGCCGCCGATGATGCGCGGCATGCCGTGCGGCACCATGCAGGTGCCCATCGAGTCATAGACTTCCTTCGTCTCTCGGGCGGCGCTCACGCGCGCGTCGTAGAGCTTCTGGTACACGGGCCGGTAAGGCGCTCCCGTGAAATGGGAACCGGGGCCCTCGCCATAGCTGAAGCCGCCCTCCCCGCCGGCCTCGTCCGGCGCGGTCACGGAGGACTCGCGCCCCGGGAACGAACAGCAGCCGACGACCATCCAGCCGCCAGTCCAGTCGGGCAGCTTCGTCGGCGCATCACCCCAGGCTTCACCCTGCGACTTCAGCGTCGCCGCCGCATCGGGCGCGAGCTGCTTGCGTGGACCGCAGGCGACAAGCACCAGGAGAAGCACGCCGGAAAGCATCAGCGGCATCAGCGCAACCATTCGCCAAGGTCTGGCCCTGCGACTCATTCCACGTCCTTCAGCTGGATGGGTTGCGTGTCCCCGACATCGCAGTAGGTCCCTCGCACGCTTGGCTGCGGGTCGGCGACGCGCCTGAAGCGTCGCGTGACCTGCCAGGGCTTCGTGAACATCACCGGATCCTCCAGCGTCATCTCCACCGTGATCGTGTCGGCGTCGGTGCGCGTGATGCGCTCGGTCAGGTGCAGCTGGTCGCTGTGCGGTGCGCCGCTGCGGTCGTAAATGCCCTCCTTCATCCAGACCGTGTCGACGACCAGCGTCTGGCCCTCCCAGTGCCCGGTCGAATCGCCCATGAAGCGTGGCCACTCCTCGTCTTCAGGATGGCCTGATCCGTTGGTGCGGATGCGGCGCGTCTGGTTCATGCGGTCCCAGATGATCCAGGTGCGCTGCGGCGTCACGTGGAACTCCAGATAGCCAGGGCCCGCGCCCATCAGGCGTGGCATGCCGTGCGGCAGGTAGCAGTTCTCGATCGGGTCGTCGAAGCGTCCACTGGCCCTGGCCTGCTGCACGCGCGCGTCATAGCGCTGCTGGAACTCCGGCTTGTAGGGAGCACCCGTGACATGGCTGCCGGGCGCAAGGCCATCGTCGTAGGCGACGCCGCGGACGATCACCGGCGTGACGCTGGCCGCTTCCGGAAGCACCGCACCGGCCGCACCGGTGAACAGCAGCGGCCCTTCCAGCTGCCACACACCGCTCCAGTCCGGAAGATCCTTCCAGCCCTCGCCCCAGGCCTGCGCGACGCTGCGAGGTTGCCAGCCCGTGGGCACTGCATCCGGCGCGGCTTCCAGGGCGCGGGCACCGCGGGCGGCCAGCAGTGCTGCCGCCACTGCAAGCACGGCGATGGCAAGTACCGCGAGGCCGTCGCGTCGCTGCCGGGCGGTGCGACGCGTCATGGCGCCCTTGTGTGGGCGCTGATCACATTGCCGTCGGCAAGCTCGATCGAAACGAAGCTGCCGCCGCTGCGCCCGTCACGCAGCGGGTGCGTCTTCACCGTGACCTTGTCGCCAGCCTTGAGCGCACTCGGCTTCAGGCCAAGCCGGGACATCAGCGCCGGGGCTTCACCTTCGATGCTCCACTGCACGGGATCGCCCTTCTTTCCGGGCACCATCACCTCGATCCACACGTGCGGATTGGTGAACTGGTATTCCTTGATCGTGCCTGCCAGCGTGACCGTCTTCGAACGGTCGAACATGGCGCCCGAGTGATGAGCGCCACCGGAATGCGGGGAAAGCAGCGCCGGCACGAGCAGCAGGCGCGCCAACAGGGACTGGAACCGTTTCATGGACCCCCCGATCCTCATGGCCGATTTATACCGCAGGCACAGGGCGGACTCTACGGCCTGCTACCAGGGAGGCCGTGAGAGCGACGCCAGGTCCACGTCCTCCGCGGTGCGCACGACGCCCCCGTCGATGACGACCGGAATGCGCGTCAGGTGGTCACCGACGCAAGGCCCGGCGACACACTCCCCTGTCGATCTGTCGAACTGTGCGCCATGCGCGACGCACTGGATCAGCTCGCCGTCCGGCGTGAGAAACCGGTCAGGCAGGAAGTTCAGCTGGCCGCCCGGCGTGCGGGCAACGGTTCACGTAGGCATGCACGTCCTCGCCCACCCGGACGAGGAAGGCGCGCAACGGCCATTCGCCTTCACCCAGGATCAGGCCACGGGTCGCGCCATCAGGAAGGTCCTTGAGCTGCGCCAGTTCATCGCCCGCCGGAATCCGGTTGATGCTCATTCGATCTTGCCGGCGTCGCCGAGTGCAATCGTCGACCAGGCCGCGCCGCATCATCCACCCGAACAGCAGGATGCCGGGCAGCGCCGCGACCGTGGTCAGCAGGTAGAAATTCACGTAGCCCATGCGACTCGATCAGCGCGCCGGCCGTCGTGCCGGTCAGCACGCGGCCGACGATGCTGGCCGCCGCGGAGATCAGCGCGTACTGCGCGGCGGTGAAGCGCAGGTTGCACAGCGCCGAGAAATAGGCCACCACGACCACGCCGCCGAAGCCGCTGGCGACGTTCTCGAAGCCGATGGCCGCCGCCAGGCCGCAGTTGCTGTGCCCGGCCTGCGCCAGCAACGCGAAGCTGAGGTTCGACACGCCCATCAGCACCAGGGCCAGCAGCACCGAGCGCTTCAGCCCCATGCGCGTGTAGGCGGCGCCGCCGATGAAGATGCCGATCAGGTAGGCCCAGAAACCCGACGCCCACGTCGTACAGGTCGCGATCTCGTCGTTCGTGAAGCCCAGGTCGTTGAACAGCAGCCGGAAGCGTCAGCTGCGCGAGCGTGTCGCCGATCTTGTGCACCAGGACGAACAGCAGCACCAGCCAGGCGCCGTGGCGCTGCAGGAACTCGACGAACGGGCCGGCGATCGACTGCCAGATCTCGGCCAGGCCGCTGCCGGGTGCTCGACCACGACGTGCCGCGCCGGCTCGCCCAGACCAGCGCCGGTCAGCATCGCCGGCAGCGCGAACACCGCGCAGGCGAGGTAGGCCGCCGACCAGCCATGCGCGCTGCGCGATCACCAGCGCCAGCGCGCCGGCGCCGGCCGAGCCGATGCGCCAGCCGTACTGGCTCATGCCCGAGCCGACGCCGAGCTGGTAGGGCTTGCAGCGTCTCGATGCGATAGGCGTCGATGACGATGTCGTAGGTGGCGCCGGCCATGCGCCACCAGGATCGCCGCGATGGCCGTGGCCTGGATGCTCGCCGGCTCGGATCCACCAGCGCCAGATTGATGACCGCCGCGATCACCAGCACGCCAGCCAGCAGCAGCCACGACACGCGCTGCCCGAGCCGGCCCAGCAACGGCAGGCGCACGCCGTCGACCATCCAGGCCCACAGGAACTTGAGGTTGTAGACGAGGAACGCCAGCGAGAAGGCGGTGACGGTGCGCTTGGTGATGCCGTCCTGCGCCAGGCGCGTGGTCAGCGTGGCGCGCGATCATCGCGTAGGGAAAGCCGGAAGACAGGCCGACGAAGAATGCGGCGATCGACTCCTTTTCGAGGTAGGGCCTGAAGCACGGAGCGGATGCCGTTGACGTTGGGCGTTATCATGCGCACTCGCCGCATCATAGCGGCTTGACGCGGAGAGCCCGCGGCATGCAGGACCACCAGATCGAGTTCATCCGTCTCGCCCTCGCGCGCAATGCGCTGCGCTTCGGCCAGTTCACGCTGAAGTCCGGGCGCGTGAGCCCCTACTTCTTCAACGCCGGTTCCTTCGACGACGGCGCCTCGCTCGCAGTGCTCGGCCGCTGCTACGCCGCCGCGATCGCGCGCTCCGGGCTCGCCTTCGACATGCTGTTCGGCCCGGCCTACAAGGGCATTCCGCTGGTCGCGGCCACCGCAGCGGCGTTGTACGCCGATCACGGGCGCAACCTGCCCTGGGCCTTCAACCGCAAGGAAGCCAAGACCCATGGCGAGGGCGGCAGCATCGTGGGTCGCCCGCTGGCCGGGCGCGTGCTGATCGTCGACGACGTGATCACCGCCGGGCACCGCGATCCGCGAATCGGTGGAGATCATCCGCGCTGCGGGCGCGACGCCGGCCGGCGTCGCGCTGGCGCTGGACCGCCAGGAACGCGGGCGGGACGCCAGTGGCGCGGACCTGCCTGAGTCGGCGGTGCAGGAGGTCGGCAGGCTTTACGGCGTTCCCTGCGTCAGTATCCTGACGTTGACTGACCTGATCGAGACGATGCGAAGCGGCGAAGGACTGCTGCCCCGGGAGCAGCTGGCGGCCATGGAGGCCTACCGGTCGAGCTACGGCAGCACGTGAAGCTGTGAGTTGGCGCGCATTTGCGCGCTTGGGTTTTTGCCTTCCGCACCCGGATGGCAGGAGTATGGGCGCCATGCGAAAACCACCCCTGATCGTGGCCTTCTGTTCGACCCTGCTGCTGGCAGGCGCGATCGCGCAGGCGGGCAGCCAGCCCTCGGGCGAGAAGTCCGGCCGCACCTATAAATGGGTCGATTCCAGCGGCGTGACGCACTACGGGGATTCCATCCCCCCGGAATACGCACAGGGCGGCCGTTCGGAGCTGAACAGCCAGGGCGTGGAAGTGCGCAAGCTGCCCGCCCAGTTGTCCCCGCAGGAGGCCGCCGAGGCGTTGAAAGCCGAAGCCGAGATCTCCAGGCGCCGCCAGCACGACACCTTTCTGCTGAATACTTATGTTTCGGCCAAGGACATCGAACAGCTTCGCGACGAGCGCCTCGCGCTGATCGACAGCCAGCTCGACATCGCCCGTGGGTCGATCGGGTCGGTCGACGGCAGGGTGGATGCGATTGCCAAGCGCATGGCTACCTTCAAGCCTTACTCGAAGTCTCCGACTGCACGGCGCCTGCCGGATCCACTGGCCGAGGAGGCCGTGCGCATCCTGCAGGAGCGTCGCTCGCTGAACGGGACGATGGCGGCGCGCGAAAAGGAGATGGTGGAGCTGCGCGAGCAGTTCGACGCGGACCTGGCGCGCTACCGCGAGCTGACGGCAAACCGCCTGTCGCGGTAGCGCGGACTCCCCGCTTCAGTCTTCAGCGCACGGTGTAGCCGCGGCCGGTGAGGCAGGCGGTGACCGCACGCAGGTATTCCTCGCGCCTGTCGGCGTCGTAGTTCGATTCCACCGGGTCAAAGCCAGTCTGCTCCACCGCCCAGCGGTGGCACTCGTAACGGTCGTCCGCCGTCTGCTGTTCCGACTGTCCGCGGGCCGGATACACGTAGAGCTGATCGTCCGCCGCACTGCCGGCGGAATCCTGCTGCGAGTCCTCGCCATAGGGCGACTGGGTCACGATATAGCCGCGACGCGTGTTGTCGTAGAGGTAGTAGGTGTTGTCGGCGAAGAAATAGCGCGAGCTGCCGTACCAGAAACTGGAGTAGGTGCCCGGCAGATAGGACATGAACAGGCCGTAGGGCGCAGTCACCAACGCGTAGCTTGTCCCATAGGGCCGATACCAGTAGCCGCTCGAGTAGTAGTAGGGCGAGCCATTCCAGTAGTGGCGCGCATAGCCTGACGGCAGACTCGGCACATAGCGCGGCGGCGGCGGGCGATAGCCCGGGCGATAACCGGGGTTGTAGCCCGGGCGATAACCAGGGTTGTAGCCGGGGCGATAGCCGGGGTTGTAACCGGGGCGGCCGGCGTTCGTTGGCGGACGGCTGTAGTCCGGGCGCCAGTTGCCGCCGTTGTTGTTCGGCGGACGGTTGTAGTTGTCGTCGTCGCCATTGCTCCGCGGCGGACGATTGTTATTGCCGTCGTTGCCGCCATTGCCTCGCGGTGGGCGATTGTAGTTGGCGTTGCCGCCACCATTGCCCGGCGGGCGATTACCCTCTCCTCCCGGATTGCCCTGCGGTGGCCGCGGAGCACCGGCAAAGTTGCCGCCCGGCGGCCGCTCCGGTTGCGAACGGGGCGGGGCCTGCTCGCGAGGCGGCCGCTGCTGCTCGCTCCGCTGTCGCTGCTGGCGTTCCTGCTGTTCCTGCCGGGAATTCTCGACCTGCTGCTTCATCCAGGTGGGGCTGGCGGCCGACAGGACCGGTCCCGCGCCGAGCAGCGCAAGGGCGCCTGCAGCGGCGACTACGGGCAGGGAACTGCGGTGGCGACGAATGGCGTTCATGGTTTTCATCCCGACCTCA
This sequence comes from uncultured Pseudomonadota bacterium, assembly GCA_963785055.1. GTDB lineage: Bacteria > Pseudomonadota > Gammaproteobacteria > Steroidobacterales > Steroidobacteraceae > ZC4RG30. The sequence continues at coordinate 114,264 of CAWATT010000003.1, read as the reverse complement.
CTTCACGGCGTAGCCGCGGCCTTCGAGGCACGCGGACATGGCGCGCCGGAACTCGGCGGCCTGCCTTCCGTAACCGGATGCGTCGTAGCGAGGTTGCGACGTACTCGTCACCTGCTGCAACTGCGACTTCTGTGAACTCTCGGCGACGGCACCGATCACCGTGCCGGCAACGGCGCCGATCAGTGCGCCCTCACCCCGATCCCACGGATCGGAGACCGCCGCACCCAGCAGCGCGCCCGTGGCTGCGCCCGCAAGCGCGACGCTGCCGGGCGGATACGCGGGCACTGCAGCCACCTCCCGCACCTCGCGCGGCAAGGGTTGGCGGGAAGGATCAAACGCGGTTTGCGTGCCCGCCCAGTTGAAGCAGTCGTAGCGGTCGCGGTCCTGCTTCTGCGGGCTCTGGCCCTGCAGCGGGTAGAAATACACTCGCGGGGGCTGGGGCGGCGGCGGCACGGCGGCCACGTTCGGCGCACTCGTGGTCGTGTGGTTGGTCACGCAGCCGGCGAGCAGCAGTACCGACGCGATCGCTGCGGATACGGTCCTGATGTACATGGTTCAGAAGCCTACGCCTTGGCCCTGAACCCATCCTGAATGCCCGGGAGGTTGGCTAAGCGGTGTCCCGAACGGTCGCACGGCGCGGCCGTCCCTCGGGGCGGTACTTCCCCGGGGGACGGCAGTGCCCGAAGCAGCACGCGCTGCTCACCCGCGATCGGCCTTGACCGCGGCCGCATTGGCGACCTGCCGTTCGGTGACGGCGACAGTCGCCTCGCTGACAGCCCGCCTGACGCAACGCTTTCCGGCAATCCTGGTGTCCAGGTCGCGCGCGGAATCGTCCGGGCACACGCTTCGCGCGGCATCCACCAGCCGGTACTTCAGTGCCTGCTTTCCGGAGGCGGACTGCAGGTCGAGGTCGCCGAATTTCACGGCAACCTGGTTTTCACTGGTGACAACGTCACCGGCCATCGCCGAGGCGGCAATGCCGGAAGAGAGCAGGCCGAGTACCGAAGCCGTGAGAAATGCCTTGTTCATTTTCGATCTCCTTGTCGTGGGGATTTGGTGACGCGCAATCCCCTTTCGCGATGGCGCTATCTCACTCCCGCAGGGACATCCGCGGGAGCTGGCAAACCACGCACTCGTCCTGTCCAGCACCGAGCTCGTCCCTGCAACGGCCCGGCGACTTCGCCGTGCACCACAACTCGGCTAACCTTGCCGCATGAAGTCGCCTGTTCCATCACGCCTTGAGCGGCCACTCTCGGAAGCGCTGTCGTGGCACCAGTTCCTGCTGATATCCGGCCTTTTCTGGATCTATGTCGCGCTGTCGAACGTGCTGTATGCCCACAGCTTCAGCGTCACGCTTGCGCAGACGGCAGCCGACGACCTGTTCGCTCCGTGGCGAACGCGGGTGCTGCAACACGTGCTGCTGCTCGGGCCTTTGCTCGGCTGCTTCTGGATGTCGCTGCGCGTCGGCTGGCAGCCGCTGTGGAGGAAGGTGCCGGTACAGGCGGCGCTTGCGTTCGGATTCGCGGCACTGCCGCACTGGGCCATGTCGCTCTCGCTCACGCTCAGCAAGAAGATGACGGGCGTGATGCAGGAAGGCATGGGCGTTCCCATGAAGCCCGGAGCTGGCGCCGATGCCGCCGACACCGCGCTGTGGATCGCCAGTGGCACGAACTTCCTGCTGCAGTACGGATTCGGCCTGGCGCTGATCACGGGATTCGCGCTGTACCGGCGCTACCGCGATGCCCAGCTGCATGTCGAAGCGCTTGAACGACAGTCCAATGCGGCGCGCCTGTCCGCGCTTCGCATGCAGCTCTCGCCACATACGCTGTTCAACCTGCTGAACACGATTCGCGGACAGATCGGCTGGGACCCGCGCGCTGCGCAGCAGCTCGTCGTCCAGCTGTCGGACCTGCTGCGCAAGCTGTTGAGCGCCGGCGAGCGCGAATTCTCGTTGCTTGTCGACGAGCTGCAGTTCGTGCGGCTCTACCTGGGCCTGCAGCAGAGCCGGTTTTCCGACCGGTTGAAGGTGTCCCTCCCGCCGGCCGAGTCACTGCCCGGGCTGTGGGTGCCGAGCCTGATCCTGCAGCCGCTGGTCGAGAACGCCGTTGCGCATGGCATGACAGGTCATGACGGACCCGTGAACATCACCGTGGGCTTCGAGGTGGACGGGGACAGCCTGACGCTCCGGGTCATCAACGACATGGGTCCTGTCGTGCCGGTGCGCGAGGACGGCATCGGACTGCGCAACGTGCGGGAAAGGCTTGCCGCGCATTTTGGCGACCAGGCGAGCCTGCGCACGGAGGCCACATCGGGTGCCTGGCGCGCCGAGATCAGGCTGCCGCTGGTGCGCAGCCGATGAAGGTCGTGATCGTTGATGATGAACCGGTCGCACGCCGGACCTTGCGTGAATACTGCGCGCGAGAGGCGGACATCCAGATCGTCGGCGAGTTCGGCGATGGCCGCTCGGCACTTGGCGCGCTGCTCGCGAACCCGCCGGACCTGCTGTTCCTCGACATCCAGATGGACGGCCTGACCGGCCTGCAGGTGGCAAGGTCGCTGCCCCCCGAGGCAATGCCACTGATCGTCTTTGTCACCGCCTACGACCAGCATGCCGTCGAGGCGTTCGAGCTCAACGCCACCGACTACCTGCTGAAGCCCTTCGACGATGCGCGCCTCCATGCGGCGCTGGAACGCGCCCGCCGCCTGCTTGCAACGCAAAGCACCGGGCAGCGGGTTGCCGCACTCGCGGCACTGCTGGCCCAGCTCGACAGGCAAACGGACAGCCCTGCACCACCGGCACGACTGCTCGGTGAACTCAACGGCCGGTTGCACATGCTCGACGTGGCCGCAATCGAGCTCATCGAGGGCGACCGGAACTACGTGATCCTCGCCTGCGGCCGGGAGCGATACCACGCACGCAGTACGCTGGCGCAGGCGGAGGCCGCCCTCGCCTCCCAGCCCATGCTGCGCATCAGCCGTTCCTGCATCCTGAACGTGCGGCACGTTGCCGAAATCAGCCGGACACCGCGGGGCGACTTCATCCTCGTTACAAGAGGCGGCGCAACCGTGACCAGCAGCGAGGGGTACCGCGACAGGGTTCGCGAGTACCTCGAGAACTTCCGGCTCGGATCAGCCGGCAACTAGCCTCGCCCGGAGTGCCCGAAGCCGCCGGCGCCGCGACTGCTCGCCGTGAAATCCTCGACCACGTTCAGCTGCACCTGCACCACGGGTACGATGATCAGCTGCGCGATGCGCTCGCCGGGCTCGATGGTGAAGGGCGCGCCGCCGCGGTTCCAGCAGGAGACCATCAGCTGGCCCTGGTAGTCCGAATCGATGAGGCCGACGAGGTTGCCGAGCACGATGCCGTGCTTGTGGCCGAGGCCCGAGCGCGGAAGGATGACCGCGGCGAGGCCCGGATCCGCCACGTGGATGGCCAGGCCCGTGGGGACCAGCGACGTCGCGCCAGGCTGCAGCACCAGCGCGGCATCGATCACCGCGCGCAGGTCAAGGCCTGCCGAGCCGGGCGTTGCATAGGCCGGCAGCGGCCACGTGGTTCCGAGCCGCGCGTCGAGCACGCGCACATCCAGTTTCTGCATGAGGCTTCAGTTCCTGGCGCGCTCGAGAAAACGCGCGGTGATGAAATCCACCAGCTTCGCGGCAAGCTCGGATTTCGCGCCGGTGCCAAGCTCCTGCCGGCCGCCATGGGGCCACAGCAGCAGCAGCGAATTCTCGTCCTGGTCGAAGACCTTGCTGTCGCCGACCTCGTTCGCCGCGATCAGGTCGAGGTTCTTCTTCGTCAGCTTGGCCAGTGCGTGCTTCTCGACGTCGTTGGTCTCGGCAGCGAAGCCCACCGTGTAGGGGCGGTCAGCGCGCTGCGCAACGGCCGCGAGGATGTCGATGGTGCGCTCCATCTGGATCTCCAGCGTGTCGCTGACCTTCTTGATCTTGAGGTTGGCCGGCGATGCCGGGCGGTAATCGGCGACCGCCGCCGTGGCGATGAAGATGTCGGTGCCCGGGATCTCTGCCATCACCGCGTCGTACATCTGCGCCGCTGTCTCGACGCCGAGGCGGCGCACGCCGGGCGGCGCGCACAGGTTCACCGGCCCGCTGACGAGCACGACCTCCGCACCGCGGTCACGCGCGGCCTGCGCCACGGCATAGCCCATCTTCCCGGAACTGCGGTTGCTGATGAAGCGCACCGGGTCGATGCGCTCGCGAGTAGGGCCGGCAGTGATGAGCACCTTGCGGCCCTGCAGCGGACCTTCGGCCGGCAGCACGCCGAAAACGGCAGCGGCGATGTCGGCCGGCTCCATCATGCGACCTTCGCCGGTTTCGCCGCAGGCCTGGCTGCCGCTGTCGGGGCCCAGCACGTGCACGCCGCGCGCGCGCAGCGTGGCGACGTTGGCCTGGGTGGCCGCGTTCATCCACATCTGGCGGTTCATGGCCGGTGCGATGGCCAGCGGCGCGTCGGTGGCCAGGCACACCGTCGTCAGCAGGTTGTCGGCGAGGCCATGCGCGAGGTGCGCGATGAAATCGGCGGTGGCCGGCGCAACCAGCACCAGGTTGGCCCAGCGCGCAAGTTCGATGTGGCTCATCGCGCGTTCGGCGGTTTCGTCCCACAGGTCGCTGCGCACCTCGCGACCGGAAACAGCCTGGAAGGTCAGCGGTGCGACGAACTCGCGCGCGCCCGCGGTCATCACCACCTGCACCTCGGCGCCGCGTTCGGCCAGGCGGCGCACGATATCGGGACTCTTGTAGGCGGCGATGCCGCCGGTGACGCCGAGGAGAATGTGCTTGCCGCCCATGGGAATGAATTATCCGCTGCCGCGCTGCCCGGCGACGGAAAATGTGGGCCAGTGGCGCGAAATGCGCGTCGCGCCGCCGAGTCCGGGATCCAATACTTCCATGTCGTGGCCACAACCCGAGGGCGCGCAATGGTGGATGGCGTGGATGCCGCACGACTGGATGAGACAGGCCTGCTGGCCCTGATACTCGGTGGCGGCCGCGCGACCGCGCGACCCGAACGGCATGGCCGCGCACTGCTCGAGCAGTTCGGTTCGCTCAATGCGCTGCTCACCGTGGATGCGGCGACGGCAAACAGGACGAAAGGCCTGGGGCCGCGCCGTCATGCGCTGCTGCAGGCAGCACTGGAACTGGCGCGGCGTCACTACCGGGCGGAGCTCGCGGCAGGACCGGCCATGGAGTCACCCCAGGCCACCCGGGCCTTCCTCATTGCCCAGCTTCGAGACCGGCCCCACGAGGTGTTCTGCATGCTGGCGCTGGACAATCGCCACCGGCTGATCGCCTTCGACGAACTCTTCCGCGGCACCATCGATGGCGCCAGCGTTCATCCCCGGGAGGTGGTCCGGCAGGCCCTCGCCCGGAACGCCGCGGCAGTGATCCTGGCCCACAACCATCCCTCCGGCGTGGCCGAACCCAGCCAGGCGGATGAGCTCATCACCCAGCGCCTCAAGGATGCCCTGGGCCTGCTGGACATCCGGGTGCTGGATCACCTGATCGTCGGCGGGGCCCGCTGCACCTCGTTTGCCGAAAGAGGGCTGCTTTGACCCCGGAATCAGGGGGTCCAGGCGCCGGAAATCCAACGCAGTAGGCGGTATCCGGACCCGGCCGGGGCCAGACTCGGGCTGGCAACGCAGGGGATTGAACCGTGAACAGCGAGATCAGCTTCCGGTCGGTGGCCACGCTCCAGGATTTCGAGGGCGCGCTCTGGTGGGCCAGCACCATCCAGGAGAACAACGGCGTGGTTCCCGAGGACCTCCGGGCCCTGTTCAACCGGTGGTGCGCCGAAAACGACCTGCACAAGCGCCAGCGGCGTCCCTGGATGCGGACCGTGCCCTGGAAGGGCCGGGACAAGCCGGATTTCCTGCCCCCGGGCGCGGGCGAAGACGAAGAATAGGGATCTGCCCGGCCCGTGAAGCGACGGGCGGCACGTGCTCCAGAGGCTTGCCGGACGGTGCTTGCCCGACACGTCCCGGGACTGGTATAAAGCACGCCCTTTTTGGGCGATCAATCACAGGATTATCTGCCATGTCCCGCGTCTGTGAAGTTACCGGCAAGCGTCCCGCGGTAGGCAACCGCGTTTCGCACGCCAACAATCGGCGCCGTCGCCGCTTCCTCCCGAACCTGCACGTTCAGCGCTTCTGGATCGAGGCCGAGAAGCGCTGGGTGAAGCTGCGCGTTTCGGCCAATGCCATGCGCACCATCGAGAAGAACGGCATCGATGTGGTCATTGCGAAGCTGCGCGCGCGCGGCGAGAAGCTGTAAGGAGCCTTGAGGCATGCGTGAGAAGGTCAAACTGCTGTCCTCCGCGGGCACGGGCCACTTCTACGTGGCAATGAAGAACAAGCGCCTGCATCCGGAGAAGCTGGAGACGCGCAAGTACGATCCGGTCGTGCGCAAGCACGTCGCGTACAAGGAAACGAAGATCAAGTAATCGGCGACGCCGGTTGTCTGGTCAGTCCACGAAGACCCGCCCCGAAAGGCGGGTTTTTCGTTTATGGCATTCTTGAGCTGCCCATGCCCGAGTTACCCGAGGTCGAAACCACGCGGCGCGGCATCGAACCGCATGTCTCCGGCCGCACGATCGGACGCCTGGCCGTGCACGATCGCCGCCTGCGCTGGCCGGTGGCACGCGCCCTGCCCGCCTGGGCACAGGGGCAGCAGATCCACGAGGTGCAGCGCCGCGCGAAATACCTGCTGCTGCGGCTCGACCGGGGCTGGCTGATGCTGCACCTGGGAATGTCCGGATCGCTGCGTGTCCTGCCCGTGCGCACCGCGCTGGAAACACACGACAACTTCGACCTGGAGATGGATTCGGGCTGGACGCTGCGCTTCAACGACCCGCGTCGCTTCGGCAGCCTTTTTCACCTCACGGGCGATCCGGCCCGGCACAAGCTGCTCAGGGACCTGGCGCCGGAGCCGCTGGAACCGGATTTCAACGCGGCGTATCTCTTCCGGGTGACACGCAAGCGCCGCGTGGCGATCAAGCTGGCGATCATGAACAGCCGCCTGGTCGTTGGCGTCGGCAATATCTATGCGAGCGAGTCGCTGTTCCGCGCCGGCATCCGGCCGGGCCGCGCTGCAGGTTCGTTGACCCGGGAAGAATGCGCGGCGCTGGTGAAATCGATCCGCGCGGTCCTGCGGATGGCGATCCGGCATGGCGGCACGACACTTCGCGACTACGTCGGGGCGGACGGAGCACCGGGGTACTTCCGGCGAAAGCTCTGGGTGTATGAACGCGCCGGCCAGCCTTGCCGCCAATGCGGAGCGCCGGTGCGCAAGCGTACCCAGGGACAGCGTTCCACCTACTACTGCGCCACCTGCCAGCACTGATCGCGGGGCGAGGCATGGCCATGAAGAAGCGCCTGCAGGCTCATTTCGACTCCGCAGACCCGGTCATTGCCGGCATTGTTTCGTTGACGGGACAATATCGGCTCGGAATGACGCCGGGCGGTTCGGTTTTCGAGGTTCTGACGCGCTCTGTAGCCAGCCAGCAACTCTCTGGCCTGGTTGCCGATCGCATCCTGGGGCGCCTGGTATCCGCGCAGGGTGGCAGCTTCCCGACGGCTGAGCAGATTGCCGTCACAAAGACCGAAGATCTGCGTGCAATCGGCTTCTCTTTCGCGAAGATCGCGGCACTCAAGGACCTGGCGGCCCATACGCTGGATGGCCGCCTGCCCACCGATGCCGAACTGGAACGGCTCGACGACGAGGCCGTGATCGAACGCTGCACCGCCGTGCGCGGCATCGGCCGCTGGACTGTCCAGATGCTGCTGATGTCCCACTTCGGCAGGCCGGATGTGCTGCCGGTGGACGACTACGGGGTGCGCAACGGATTCCGGCTGGCCTACGGGCTCAAGGGATTACCAAAGCCGCGGAGCCTCGCGGCCTATGGCGAGCGCTGGGCGCCCTTCCGCTCCGCAGCCGCATGGTATCTGTGGCGAGCCGTGGAGACCTGCACAAGCTGGAACAGCTGCCCCGCGCGACCGGGCGTGCGCCGCGAGTCGAGATTGTTCCCGTGCCGGTCGAGCCTACTTCGGGACGTCGGCGGTGATCTGCGGCACGCCCAGGCCCGGCCACTCCGGCGGGTCCTTCATTTCCCTGGTCGCGCCGAGCTTGCGCAGCGCTTCGGCGGTCTGCGGATACGGCACCGCCTTGTTCTCGAGGAAGCGAGGCCGGTAGCGGCCCATGGCGTAATCCACCGCAGTCATGCCGTCCTTGTCGGCGGCATCCAGGTCAGCGCCCATGCCGACAAGCACTTCCGCCAGCTGCGTCCAGCCGCGATAGGCCGCGCCCATCAGCGCTGTCTCGTTGTCCGCACCGCGTGCATTCAGGTCGGCGCCAGCCGCGACGAGCATCTTTACCGCATCGATGGCCATGTCCTCGGTCTTCAGCCCGTTGCGCGTCGGACTGTTGCCGCGTCCGGCACCCGCGGCCGCGATCAGCGGCGTGTAGCCCAGCTCGATTGGCCAGGTCCACCAGCGCGCCCGCATCCAGCAGCGCCTTCATCGCCGGCAGGTCGGCGGCCTTGGCGGCGCGCAGCAGCGGCGTCGGCGCCATGGTCGCATGGCAGGATCCGCATTGCCGGTCCTGCGACACCATGCGATACGGCGGGCGCAGCTTCAGCTGCACGTTGACGGATTGGCGCCCTGCGCGAGCAGCAGCTGGATGATGTCGATGCCCGTGGCCTTGTCCATCGTCGGGCAGCTCGATGCGCGCGCCGGTGGGCAGCGTGTTCATGTCCACGGCCATGTACAGCGGCGACTGGCCCCACAAGTCCCAGAGGTTCACGTCGGCGCCGGCATTCGATCAGCAGCTTCGCCGCGTCCCAGTGGCCGTTCATCAGCGCCAGCATCAGCGGCGTGCTGCCATCCGGATCGGCGAAGTCGAGGTCGGCCTTGCAGGTCGATCAGCGCGTGCAGCGCTTCGAGGTGTCCTTCGCGCGCCGCATACAGCAGCGCCGGTGATGCCGCCGCGGTTCATGTCCTTCGGGCGGCTCTTCGGCGGTGACGCGGCGCTGCCAGTCGCGCACCGTGGCGCGTGCGCATCGACCTCGGCGCCCTTCGAAACGAGGAACGCGCACCATCTCCGGCTGGTTCTGCGCAGCGGCCCAGATCAGTGCGGTCTGGCCGCCCCATTTCTCGCGTGCATCGACCTTGGCGCCGTGGCTTGCAGCAGCAGCCTTCGCGGCTTCGATGTTGCCGGTGCGCGCCACCGCCATCAGTGCGGTCTGGCCCTCGGCGTTGGCGGACTCCGGATCGGCGCCGGCCTTCAGCAGCAGCTCGCAGGACGGCGGCATCGCCGCGTACGCGCGGCCTCGAGCCATGGGAGTCGCGCCGAAATGGTTCGCGGCGTCCGGGTCGGCGCCGGCCTTCAGCAGCGCCGCGACCTTCGTGCGCATCGCCGGCATAGGTGGCCTCGAGCAGCGGCGTGCGAACACGGCCGCGAAGGCGGGTGCGGCAGAACAGGCCAGGACGGCAGCGAGCACACATCGGCCTGCCGCTCGCTGACCGTGGCGAAACGACCCTGTCTCGCCATCAGTACAAGCCAGCCGTGCCGATGCCACGCGGATCCGACGCGCGCGCTGACCTTGCCGCGTGGCCGCTCGAACGTGACCACCTGCAGGTTGCCCCAGGTTTCGCGTTCGCGCAGCTCGTGGCCGCGACGCTTGAGCTCGGCCACTTCCTCGGCGGTCAGCGCGCCGCGTTCATGGACGAGCATGTCCGGCTGGAACTGGTGATGGATGCGCGGCGCGGCGACGATCTGCTGCGCACTGCGGCCATCGATCCAGTCGAGCGTCGCCAGCAGCACCATGCCGGTGATCAGGCTGCCACCCGGGCTGACCCACGATCATGAAGCCGCGCGGGGACTCGACGAAGGTGGGCGTGATCGAGGACAGCATGCGCTTGCCCGGCTCGATGGCATTGGCGCTGGCGCCGATCAGGCCATAGATGTTCGGCACGCCCGGCTTCACCGAGAAATCATCCATCTGGTTGTTCAGCAGCAGGCCCGTGCCATCGACCATGAGGCCGGAGCCGAAGCCGGCATTCAGCGTGATGGTGCCGGCCACGCGATTGCCCTCCGCGTCGAGGATCGAGAAATGCGTGGTGTTCATGCCGGCGTCGGTGGTCTCCGGCGCGGAGGCCAGCGATCGCGCTCGGTGTGGCGCGATCGAGGCGGATCGAAGTGCGCAGGCCGGCGGCGTAGTCGGAGCTCGTCAGCCGCTTCACCGGCACATCGGTGAAGGCCGGATCCCCCAGATACACGGCGCGATCGCGATGCATGCGGCGCATGGCCTCGATGATCAGGTGCTTGCGCGTGACCGCATCGACCTTCGACGAGGTCGTAACCGGAAAGAATGTTCAGTGCCGTCGATCAGCGCGACGCCGCCGGAGGTGGGCGGCGGCGCCGAGATGATCGTCGCGCCGCGGTACTGGCCCACCACCGGCTCGCGCTCGAGCGCCTGGTAGGCCGCGAGGTCCTCCATCGTCCAGATGCCGCCCATCTTCTGCACGCCGGCACGAGCTTCCTGGCGAGCGTGCCTTCGTAGAAGGCATCGACGCCCCTCCTTCGCGAGGATCTCGCAGCGTCTGCGCCAGCTGCGGCTGGCTGCACGCGTGCGCCCACCGGCAAGCGGCTTGCCATTGCGGAACCAGATCGCCGCAGCCTCGGCAGTCTTCGTCGAGCTGCGCCTGCTTGAACCGCAGGCCCGCCTCGCAGGCGCGGATACATCTCGAAGCCATCGCGCGCCAGGCGGATGGCTGGCTGCAGCGACTGCGCCAGCGTGAGCCTGCCGTAGCGGCGACTGCATCAGCGCGAGGCCCGCCGGCTCGCCGGGAATGCCCGCAGCCAGCGCCGTGTTGGTGGACAGGCCGCGCACCGGATTGCCGTCCTTGTCGAGGTACATGTCGCGCGTCGCGGCCTTCGGGCGCCACTTCGCGCGCATCGATCACCACATTGCGGCCGTCGCTCGCCCGGTGCAGCAGGAACATGCCGCCGCCGAGCAGGCCCGAGCCGCTGGGCTCCACCACCATCAGTGCCGCGCTCACCGCCACCGCCGCATCGAAGGCATTGCCGCCGGCGCGCAGCATCTCGTTGCCGGCGTCGCTGGCCAGCGGATGGGCGCTGGCGATTCCCGCCACGGCCGGGACGCGGGGTCACCTGCAGCCGACACGCGGCCTGCGACAGCGCCGAAAGCGCCACCGCGCGCGGCCAGCAGAAGCCCCAGGACCCGGCGATTGAGCAGCTTCATGCCAGCGTTTCTTCTTGCGCAGTTCGGCAGCCACCATCGGATCGACGAACTCGCTCACATTGCCGCCGTAGACCGCGATCTCGCGGATCAGCGTCGACGAGATGAACGTGAACTGCTCCTGCGGCGTCAGGAACACGGTCTCGATGTCGCGCTCAGCAGGTGCCGCGGTCATGTTGGCGAGCTGGAACTCGAACTCGAAGTCCGACACCGCGCGCAGGCCGCGCACCACGATGTTCACGCCGTGCTGGCGCGCGAAGTCCACCGTCAGGCCGGTGTAGCCGATCGACCTCGACATTCGGGATGTCGGCCAGCACGCGTCGCGCCAGCTCGACGCGCTCGTCGAGCGTGAACATCGGCGTCTTGCCGGGGTTCGACGCGATCGCCACATCACCTGGTCGAAGATGCCGGCGGCCCGGCGCACCAGGTCCTTGTGGCCGTTGGTGATCGGATCAAACGTTCCCGGGGTAGATCGCGCGGCGTGGCATGCAGCAGATGATACCCGACCTCGCCGGCCTTCCCGCTCGCGGTGCACGGACCAGCCCCCGGGAAGCGGCGGCAGGCCGCCCTGCCTGCGGCATTTCCACATAGCAGAACCCGCCTCGGCATCAGCAGGCCGCTGGTCGCGACAGCCGCGCGCAGGGTCGCCGGCAGCCAGGTCCGCGTCGAAGGGCGGATCGACGAACACCAGGTCGAAGGGTTGGCGAGCACGGTCAGGACGCCCGGCGAGCAAGGCCAGCGCATCGGCGCGCTCGACGCGCGCGCCGGCCGGCCTACAGCGTCGCCGCAGTTGCGCGCAGATCGATCGACGACGCTGCCGCGATCTGCTCGACGAACATGGCCTCGCGCGCGCCGCGCGACAGCGCCTCGAAGCCCAGCGCGCCGCTGCCGGCGAAGAGATCGAGCACCCGCATGCCCGGCGATATGCGGGCGCGAGCCAGTTGAACAGCGTCTCGCGCACCCGGTCCGGCGTCGGCCGCAGGCCGGGCTCCTCCGGGAAAGTCCGATTCGCGCCCGCGCAGACTGCCGCCGACGATGCGCAGCTGCCTGAACGCCGCGATCTCATGCCGCAAGCCTATTACAATGCGCGGCCCTCGCATGCCCCGCAACAGACACGATGGCGAGACGACAGACCAGGATTCTTCGGCCGGCTGCGCGAGAAGTTCTCGCGCAGCGCCCGCAGCCTTTCCGACGGGCTCACCAGCCTGTTCCGCGGCCGCAAGATCGACGCCGAGCTGCTCGACGAACTCGAGGCGCGCCTGATCGGTGCCGATGTCGGCATCGAGGCGACGCAGGCAGATCCTCGAAGGACCTGCGCGCCAGCGTGGCGCGCCGCGAACTGGCCGATGCGCGACGCCCTGCACGCGGCCCTTCGCGCCAGCGCTGATCAGCATCCTCGAGCCCTGCCAGCGACCGCTGGTGATCGACCGCGGCGACCGGCCCTTCGTGATCATGGTCGTCGGCGTGAACGGCTCGGGCAAGACGACCTCGATCGGCAAGCTGGCCATGCGCCTCACCGAGCGAAGGCCGCAAGGTGATGCTCGCCGCGGGCGACACCTTCCGCGCGGCCGCCGCCGAGCAGCTCGACATCTGGGCGCGAGCGCAGCGGCGCCGACCATCCAGCAGCAGCCGTCGGGTGCCGATCCGGGTGCCGTGGTGTTCGATGCGCTGCGCGCTGCGGCCAGTCGCGGCGTCGATGTCGTGATCGCCGACACCGCGGGACGGCTGCACAGCCAGTCGCACCTGATGGAAGAACTGAAGAAGATCCGCCGCGTGATCCAGCGCTTCGATGCCGCGCGCACCGCACGAAGTGCTGCTGGTGCTCGACGCGAACCAGGGCCAGAACGCACTGGCGCAGGCGGTGGAGTTCCACGCGGCCGTCGGGGTAACGGGCCTGGTGCTGACCAAGCTCGACGGCACGGCGCGGGCGGCATTGTCGTGGCGATCGCACGGCAGCTTGAGCTGCCGATCCGCTTCATCGGGATCGGCGAGCAGGCCGGTCGATTTCGGCGTATTCGACGCCGCAAACTTCGTCGATGCGCTGCTCGGAACGCGGGCCGTGTAAAGTCCGACTCATGATCCGCTTCGACCGGGCCAGCAAGCGCTATCCGAACGGGCGTGAAGCCCTGAGCGGTGCGAGCTTCGAGATCGCCGCCGGCGAGATGGTCTACCTGACGGGCCGCTCCGGTGCCGGCAAGAGCACCATACTGAAGTTGATCGCGCTGCTGGAGCGGCCGACGCGCGGCACCGTCGTGGTGAACGGGCGCAACACCGGCACGTTGTCCTCGGGCAGGATCCCGGCCTTCCGGCGCGAGATCGGCGTGGTGTTCCAGGATCATCGCCTGCTGTCCGAGCGCAGCATCTTCGACAATGTCGCCCTGCCGCTGCTATGCCGCGCACGCGCCGCTGCGCGAAATCGACAAGCGCGTGCGCGCCGCGCTCGACCAGGTGGGCCTGCTCGACCGCGCCACATCGCTGCCGCAGGAGCTTTCGGTGGGCGAGCAGCAACGCGTGGGCATTGCACGCGCCGTGGTGGGCAAGCCGAAGCTGCTGATTGCAGACGAGCCCACCGGCAACCTCGACCCGGCACTGTCGGTCGAAATCATGACGCTGTTCCGTCGCTTCAAGGATGTGGGCGTCACGGTGGTCATCGCCACCCATGACACGGACATCGTGCGCGACTCGGGCCTGCGCGAGATCGTCGTGGCCGATGGCCGGGTGTTCGAGGGGAATCCCGATGACACCGGACGCCTGCCGATCATGCGCGCGGGCGCGGATGACCCGGCACTCCGCAACGATCCTTCCTTCTCGATGGAGGCCAAACGGTGAGCGGCTGGTTCACGCGCCACGTACAGGCCCTGCTGTTCGCAGCCGGACGGCTGGCGCGCTCGCCACTGGCAACCGCCTTTACCGTGTTTGTCATCGCGATCGCGCTGACACTGCCGGCGGCGTTCGGCCTGCTCATCACCAGCGTCCGCTCCGCCACCGGTGAGTTCGCCAGCGCCGTGGACATGACCGTCTACTTCAAGCCCGGAACATCACTCGAACAGGCCAGGCAGCTGGCCGGCAAGGCGCGCGAACGCGAGGGTGTCTCCTCTGTCACGCTCATTCCCGCGGATGAAGCGCTGAAGGGCTTCCGCGAACAGAGCGGCTTCGGGGCGGCGCTGGACGTGCTGGAGGACAACCCCCTGCCGCACGCGCTCGACATCCGCCCGAAGCCTGACTCGGCCTCCCCGGCGCGGATGGAATCGTTGCGCCGCTATCTTGCCGCGTGGCCCGAGGTGGAACTGGTTCAGGTCGACAGCGAGTGGGTGCAGCGCCTCGATGCGATCCTCGACCTGTTGCGCCGCATGGTCTTCGGCACGGCGATCCTGCTCGGCCTGGGCGTGCTGGCGGTGGTCGGCAACACGATCCGCCTCGAGATCTACAACCGCCGGGCGGAAATCGAAGTGACGAAGCTGGTCGGTGGCAGCAATGCCTATGTCCGGCGCCCCTTCCTGTACACCGGGCTTTTCTACGGATTGCTCGGGGCCGGGCTGGCAGCGTTGCTCGTCTGGCTGGGAACGGCACTGCTCGCCGAGCCGGTGCGCCGGCTGGCCGCGAGCTACGGCAGCGAATTCGCGTTGCGCATGCCGGGACCCCGCGAAACGGGATTCCTGCTGGCCATAGGTGCCAGCCTGGGCCTGATCGGGGCGTTTCTGGCAGCCGCACGGCATCTGGCGCGCATCGAGCCCCGCGCATGATACAAGTCATTGATAAATAACTAGAAATACTTCATTCCCGGGGGAACCCCGAGGTCGGTTAGCACTCTAACAATGAGACTGCTAACATCGATCCATCGCCTTGGGAGGTAAGTCCGCTTGAGCACCGCCAACACGCTGGTTCTGCGTTCGAACGACAACCTGCTTGCCGGGCCGCTGGGCAGCTTCGAAGCCTATGCGGATCGCGTCCGGGTCATACCGGTACTGACGCGCGAGGAGGAGCTGGCGCTTGCGTCCCGCTTCCGCCACGAGAATGACCTCGAGGCCGCCCGCACGCTGGTGATGTCGCACCTGCGCTTCGTGCTGCACATCGCGCGCGGCTATGCCGGCTACGGCCTGCCGATGGGCGACCTGGTGCAGGAAGGCAACGTGGGCCTGATGAAGGCGGTGAAGCGTTTCGACCCGGACCAGGGCGTGCGGCTGGTCTCGTTCGCGGTGCACTGGATCCGCGCCGAGATCCACGACTACGTGCTGCGCAACTGGCGCCTCGTGCGCGTCGCCACGACGAAGGCGCAGCGCAAGCTGTTCTTCAACCTGCGTGGCATGAAGAAGAACCTCGCCTGGCTGTCGCACGACGAGACGCAGGCTGTCGCCCGCGACCTCGGTGTGACGCCGGCGGAAGTGACGGAGATGGAGCAGCGCCTGTCGGCGCGCGATGTTTCCTTCGATCCGGCGCCGGAATCCGACGAGGACGAGGCCTGGGGTCCGTCGATGTACCTGCGCGCGCCCGGCTCGGACCCGGCCATCGAGACCGAGGAATCCGAGTGGGATGCGGACGTGAGCGAACGCCTGGGTTCGGCGGTACGCCGCCTGGACGCGCGCAGCCAGGAGATCCTGCGCCGTCGCTGGATCAACGAAGACAAGTCGACACTGCACGAGCTCGCCGACGAGTACGGCATCTCGGCCGAACGCGTGCGTCAGATCGAAGCGGCCGCGCTGAAGCGACTCAAGACGCTGATGGCCGCCTGAGGAACCTGTTTGCCGGGCTGCGTTTGCATGAGCGATCATGCACGCATGCCCGCACGCAACCTCGATCCACTGGATTTTCTCGACGTAGCGGCGCAGTTCACGCCGGAACAGCGGCAGGTGCGCGAGTCCGTCGCGCGCTTCGTGGACGCCCGCGTGCTGCCGCAGATCCGCGATTGCTTCGAGCAGCACCGGTTCCCCCGCGACCTGGTGCCCGAAATGGCCGCGCTCGGAATCTTTGGCGCCCCTCTTGAGGGCTACGACTGCGCAGGCCTCGACGCGGTCAGCTATGGCCTGATCAACCAGGAACTGGAGCGCGGCGACAGCGCACTGCGCAGTTTCTCCTCGGTCCAGACCTCGCTTTGCATGTTTCCGATCCACGCTTTCGGCAGCGAGGCGCAGAAGCAGCGCTGGCTGCCGGCGATGGCGCGCGGGGAAGTCATCGGCTGCTTCGGGCTCACGGAATCCCAGGGCGGCTCCGACCCGGCAAACATCCGCACCCACGCGCGTCGCAGCGGCGGGGACTGGCTGCTGTCCGGCTCCAAGATGTGGATCACGAACGGCACCCTCGCGGACCTCGCGGTGATCTGGGCGCAGACCGACGAGGGCATTCGTGGCTTCCTGGTCGAGCGAGGCACGAAGGGCTTCGTGTCCACCGGGATCGAGAACAAGTTCAGCCTGCGCGCTTCGGTCACCGCCGGGCTGTTCTTCGACGAAGCACGCGTCCCCGACGCCCAGGTCCTGCCGGGCGCGCTTGGACTCAAGGCGCCGCTGTCCTGCCTCACGCAGGCGCGCTTCGGCATCTGCTGGGGCGTGATCGGGGCGGCCCAGGCCTGCCTGGCTGAACTGCTCGACTACACGGCCTCTCGCGAGCTTTTCGGCCGCCCACTCGCGGCCAACCAGGCGATCCAGCTCCGCCTCTCCGACATGAGCCGCCGCATCAGCACCGCCCAGCTGCTTGCACTGCAACTTGCCCGCCTGAAGGATGATGGACGGCTCGACCCGGCGCAGGTCTCGCTGGCCAAGTGGAACAACTGCCGGATGGCGCTCGACGTCGCCCGGGACTGCCGCGACATGCTCGGTGGGGCCGGCATCAGCGCCGAGTACGTCCCCGTGCGCCACATGCTCAACCTTGAAAGCGTCATCACATATGAGGGCACCGAGACCATCCACCAGCTCTCGGTCGGCCGGGCGCTGACGGGTCACAACGCGTTCTGAACTTATGTCGCATTCTCGAGACAGTGCATTCTGTCCCGCGCAGCGCTAAACTCATCGCCAGTGTTGAGTGCAGCGGTAACGCCGCAAACAACAGACTGGATTCTTTGAGAAATCGATCCGTTGTTGGATCGGCGATACAAGAGAAACCCAGGCGGTCTAAGTGGGCACGGCAGACGGGCATCCACCTTTTGGACGGCCCGTGGAGCGACAATCCGGCGAAGTAGCGCCGGGGCTGAAGGATCGGTCGGAGGCGAAAGCTTCCAGCGCACCAACCGGCGAAACTTTTAGATGTCCATCGCGGGCGCAAGCGACCCGCAGCGATTGATCTAGGGGCTTTTGACAGACTGAACAACCCCGCCTCACGGCGGGGTTTTTTTTGCCCGCGAGTCGGGCGTCGGGCTCGCTGTACAGGACGGAGTGACTGCAAGCAGCTCGTCCACGGTGTGCCCCGCTGAACCCAGCAGCGGCAGGCTCGCAGCCTGCCCGAGATACCGGATCTCGGCAGCCAGCGCCTCGCGCCAGGGCGTTCCCATTGAATCGTGCGTCCCGCAAGGCACGAAGTTCGCGTAGCCGGGATATTCTGCTGTCCGGAACGGATCATCGCTGGCCCGGCGCACTGGCGGCTCCGGCTTGCCGTCCTGTTCCTGCAGCGGGAACAGCCAGCAGGTCGCGGGCTTGAAGGTCCAGGGATGCTGGCCGCGTTGCCGCGCAAAGCTCTCCAGCCGGCAGAAGCCCTGCCCGTCCGCGAACACGCAGCGTGTGCGCGTGAAATGCGCCGGGAAATCCGGACTGCGGTAGTCATGCGGGCGCGTTGCGGTCTTGCGGCCAAGGAACTCGCCGTCCCACCAGCCGTCGATGATGAACTCTTCCGGCAGCGCCTCGCGCAGGGCCGGCACCTTCGAGACGAGCTCGCGAAGGAAAGCCTCCTCCCCCGGCATCAGGTAGACCCCGTCGTAGCAGCAGCGTGCTTCGCAGCGGGTGACATCGCAGCTGCACAGCTGCAGCCCGTTGCGGCGACCCTTCGTGCTCAGGATCCGCCGCCGGCGGGCCGACGCAGCAGCTCGCCTTCCTTGTCGCCGCGCTCGCGATTGAGCGGCACCGAGAACTTCACGTGCGCGCCGCGCCCTGGCGCGGTATCCACGGTGAACTCGCCACCGGCCTCGCGTACCCGTTCGGCGATGCTCCAGAGTCCAAAGCCGCGGGCACGCGCCGCAAAGAAATCCGGCTTCCACTCGAAGCCCTTGCCCTCGTCGCGCACCTCAACCGTGACGCTGTTGCGATCGCCGCGCACCTGCACAAGCGCGGCGCTGACGCCGGCGTGCTTGACCACGTTGCGCAGCAATTCGCGCACGAGCTTGAACACCAGCACCCGCATCTCGATCGGGATCGCATCCTCGCGCAGCTTGGTCTCCAGCTCCACCTGCAGGCCATCATGCTGGCGCGCATAGACAGCCAGCCACTGCAGCGCGGGTTCGAGGCCGAGGTCGTAGAGCCCGGGCGGCGAAAGGTCCGCGATCATGCTGCGCGTGCGCTCCTGCACATCCCTCAACAGCGCGCGCACATCGTCGAGCAGCGAGCGCACTGGCGGCTGTATCTGCGAGCGTGCCACTTCCAGCGTCATGTTCATCGTGACCAGCGACTGGCCGATGCCATCATGCAGGTCCACCGCCGCCGCGCGCCGCGCCTTCTCCTCGGCGTTGACCAACTGCCGTGCATAGGCCTTGAGCCGCTCCTGCTCGCGCTGCAGGCGGGAATTCAGGTCCGACAGGTCGGTGATGTCGCGCGCCACGCCCCAGACACGCTTCAGGTAGCCGGCCTCCACGACGCCGCTGAACGAGGTCAGGAAGACGCGCTGCCTGCCATCGACTTCCGCCGTGAAGCGCAGCCCGTCCATCGAATACTGCTGGGCCGCAGCCAGCTCCAGGTGCCGGGCATAGATATCGTTCCACGGCACTTCGCGTCGCCATGGCAGCGACGATCGGCTCCCGATCTGCCCGTCGAACCGCCCATAGGCCAGGTTGCACTCGGCGATATAGGCATAACGATGCAGCCACTCGAGCTGCGCCTCGTGCGGCAGCGATACCGACATCGGGTGCGTGAGCTCGATGCGCCACACGGCCTCGGTGCTGTTCTCGACGAAGTTCCGGTAGCGCTCTTCGCTCTCGGCCAGCTGCCGCAGCGCGATGCGCAGGTCCGCGATGGCGGTGCCAAGCAGCGTCGTCAGCAACATCAGCGCGGCCAGGAAGGTCTGCAGCTGCAGCAGTCGCAGGAAGGGATCACCGTTGGTATAGGGCCCGTCGCCGTGGGCAGTGATCCCGGCGGCCACCAGGACCGCGGCCGCGGCCAGCAGTATCGACCAGCGCGGCGGAAGCCGGAACGCCGCCCCCGCGAGCACCGCAGCGAGGATCACCGGCATCTGCAGGATGGAGACCGCCTCACCCGGCGGCGTGATGAAGACCCAGAAGGTAGTGGCCAGCGTCAGCATGGCCAGCAACAGCAGCTCCACGGGTGATTCCAGCTTCAGCGTCTGGTAGATGCGACGCAGCGGCGAAGCCCACGCATAGGACAGCGGAAATACGGTCAGCGCGCCCAGCCAGCTCCCGCATGACAACAGCTGCAGCTGGTGCATGTAGATGCGATCCGGCGTCAGCTGCGCCGCGCCCACCGCGCCGATCAGCCCTCCGGCCAACGCACCAATCGCGCTTGCGCCGATGAACTGCAGCACGCGGCGCAAGTGCCCGTGTCGCGGCAGGCTGAACCAGCGCCGCGCCAGCTCGGCGCCCACCAGGCCCGTCACCGCGTTCCCGACGGTGAGCAGCAATCCCCAGCTCCCGGGAAATCCACCCGGCATCACGGCGGAAAGCAGCAGTTCGACCGCGCACTGGATTGCAACCAGCGCAGGCCACAGGTGTGGCGGCGCGAACCACAGCGCGAACATCAGCAGTCCGGCAGCCGGCCAGAGGATGGTCAGCTCGGACGGATGCTCCTTGAGCAGGAATCCGGCCGCGACAAGAACCGCATAGGCCACGGTGAAGACGGCCAGCGCACCGGCCGTGCCTCCCAATGGTTTCGATAGCTCAGGCCATCCTGGGCGTTCGCTGCGTGCGTCCGTGTGCGCGGTCCTGAGCAAGGCGCCTGCCCTGGAGAAGTGACTTTCCCGACCGCTAGCCTAGACTGCGGCGGTGCTGCGGTCCATTTTGACGAGACAGGGTGCCTGGCAATGAATCCAATCAACCGTATCTGGAGCCTGCTTCTGGTTGCCGGCACAGGACTGGCCTCGGGTGCCACACTGGCCGCCCAGCCCACTCCGGCGGCACCAGCCAGCTGCGCGCCAGACGGCGACATGCATTACGTATGCGGCATCGAGGCGGTCGAAGACCTGGTGCGCATCGATGAGACCCGCTGGCTGCTGGGCAGCGGTCTTGGCGGACCGGACCGGCCCGGAACACTGGTGCTGATCGACACGCGCGCGAAACAGGCAGAGGTCCTCTTCCCGGCCTCCGGCGCGAAAGTCGCGCCCGATGCGAAGCGCTTCCCGGGCTGCACAACTCCGCCTGACCCGACGAAGTTCAACGCGCACGGCATCGCGATTCGTCCAGCAGGCAATGGCGACAAGGAATTCCTCGTCGTCAACCACGGCGGCCGCGAAGCCATCGAGTTCTTCCGGGTCGGCATGGGCGGCAGCAAGCCGGCGCTGACCTGGCTGGGTTGCGTACTCATGCCGCCAGACACGTCCATCAACTCGCTGGACTCGCTGCCCGATGGCGGCTTCGTTGCAACGCAGTTCTACGTGCCGAGCAAAGGCGGCATCGGAGCGGTTTTCGCACGCGAGATCACTGGCGGCCTGCTCGAGTGGCATCCTGGCGGCCCGGTGACGAAGATTGCGGGCACGGAGCTGTCGGGCGCCAACGGCATCCTGCTCGCCGATGGCGGTCGCGTGATGTACGTGGCGGCCTGGGGAACACGCGAGCTGGTGCGCTTCGAACGCACGGGCGACACCGTGACCCGGCGCGTCGTGCCGATGGATTTCGCACCGGACAACCTGCGCCTGACCCGCGACGGCAAGTTGCTTGTCGCGGGCCAGAAATTCGTCGCGCGCCGGGAAGGACCGGCGGGCCTCGACGGCTGGACGGTTGCGGTCGTTGATCCGGAAACGCTCGCGGTGACGAAGCTGCGCGAGGTCGATGGCACCGCGCCTTTCCAGGGCGTCAGCAGCGCGCTGGAGGTGGGCGACGATATCTGGGTCGGGCCGTTCCGCGGTGACCGGATCGCCTGGTTCCCGAAGCCGCGTTAATTTCCGGCGCTATTCCCCGAGTCGCTGCGCCTGCTCGAGCACGCGCAGCGCATTGCCGCTCCAGATCTTCTGCAGGTCCGCGCGCGTGTAACCCGCTGCGAGCAGCCGCTGCGTGATCTTCGGGTAATCGCCGGCTTCGTCCAGGCCGGTGACACCCCCGCCACCGTCGAAGTCGATGCCAATCCCGGCGTGGTCGACACCGGCGACGCGGATCACGTGCAGCAGGTGCGCCATGAAGTCATCGAAGGTCGCACGTCGGGCAGGATACTGCGCGTCGATGTCGCGCAACTGCACCTGCAGCGCACGCTGGCCCTCCAGCGTGCGTGGCGCGGTGGTCCGCGCCTTGCGGATCGCAGCCTGTCGCGCCGGATTGGCGTGGTTCGCGACGAGGTAGTCACTGTAGGCCGGCACCTGGATCACGCCACCCTTCTGCGCGACGCGGCGCAGGTGCTCATCGTCGAGGTTGCGCGGATGGTCAAACACGTCGCGCGCACCGGAGTGCGACAGGATGAGCGGCGCGCGCGACAGCTCGAGCATCCGGTCCAGCGCCGCATCCGAGGCATGCGAGGCGTCGATCAGTATCCCGAGCCGGTTTGCCTCGGCGACCCACTGCTCACCGAGCGGCGTCAGGCCCGGCATGTCGCCCGCGCGCGTGTCGGTCGAGGACGTCCCCAGGTCGTTGTTGAGGAAATGCACCGGCGACGCCATGCGCAATCCCGAGCGCATGGAAGCGTGCCAGCAGTGCCGGATCCTCGCCGAGCGGATAGCCGTTTTCCATGCTGAGGAAGACGAAGTGACGCCCGCTCGCGGCAATGCGCGCCGCGTCGCCTGGCTTCCAGCGCCAGTGCGAAACGGTCGGGGTGCGCTTCGACCATCGCGCGGATCTCGCCGATGCGGACCAGCGCTGCCTGCAGGGCAGCGGCGCGACCCTCGGGAGTCAGCGGCCCCTGCGGCAGGTATGTCGCCCAGAAGCCGCCGTCGAGGCCACCTTCGACCATGCGCGGCAGGTCCACCTGCGAACCATCGTCCACAACACTGTGGCGCGCTTCGATTTTCCAGCCGCTCACACTGAGCCATGCCGGCGTGTCGAGGTGGGAGTCCAGCGTGACAAGCTCCCGGTGCAGGCTTGCCGGGTCGAGGTCCGGATCAGCCCCGGGTTTGCCGGCGCAACCGGTCAGCGCCACTGCAGAAGACACAGTGATGAAGTGAATCACCAGGCCGATGCGAAATCCGGCGGCCTGCCACGGCGGGAGGAGCTGCATCAGCAGATTCTAACGCGCTGCCTGCGCCCTCGCCGGAACCCGACCATCTATTCGAGAGACTCCTGCGGCTTCACGTGGCCCCTGCTTCTGGCCTGAGTCCGGCACCGAGAGCACGCGCGTCAGGAAGTTGACGATCGCGGTGGCGCTTGCCGCCTCCACGCGCGGATCGACATACACGCGCCGCTGCCAGGGTTCATCGGTCAGCACGCGCACGAGCTGCTGCTTCGCATCGTGCTTGTCGACGATGCTCTGCAGCGAGTACAGGGCTCCGACCCCCTCGCAGGCCATGTGCACGGCCACGTCGTGGTGCTCCACGGACGCCACGACGTTCGGCGCGCCAATGCCCAGTCGCACCAGTCCCCGCACCACGGCAGCCTCGAGCTGGTTGCCGATGGCCGGCAGGACGAAGGGCAGGCCCGCGATCTCGGCCGCCGTACCGCTCCCGGCCATCTCCGGCCGGCAATAGACACCCGCGGTGACGCGTCCGAGCAGCAATGTCGCAGGCGTGTCCTCATCGTCCGCCGACGACACCACCGCCACGTCCACCTTGCCGGCGTGGATGTCCTGGTAGAGCTGGTCGCGCGAGCGATGCGAGAGGAAATTCAGGGTCAGCTGCGGATGCTCCGCGTGGAACTGTGGCAGCTGCGGCCGGATGTAGTCGTCGAGCAGGTGCGCGCCTATGAAGATGCGCACCGGTCGCGGACGCCGGGCGCCGCGTCCAACACCGCGCCACAACTGCTCGCACTGGGACATGAAATGCTGCGCACGGTCGCGAAAGGCAAGGCCTTCGGGAGTCAGCACGCACGAAGCGCCGCGACGGCGCTGGAACAGCTCCACGCCCAGCTGTGTCTCGAGCGACTTGATCAGATTGCTGATCGTCGGCTGCGAAACCTGCAGCCGCTCGGCGGCGCTGCTGAAATTCCGCGCGCGACAGATCTCGAGGAATACCTCGATCTGCCGGATGGTGAACGGAAACATCGGCTTTCCCCCGTGACATCGCCAGCATCCAGCCCATAGATCTGAAGCTATGGCTGACGATTTTTCACGATGCTAGCCGATAAATCCGTGCACGCCTAGCGCCGCTCGCCGTCGACGCTCACTGCATAACGCGCCATGCTTGCACCGCGATGACTTCAAGTCCCGATGAACCGGAAATGCTGGCGCTACGCCCGATCGGCGTGATGCGCACCGCCCACCTCGAGAAGATCGAGGCCCCTCGTCAACCTGCCGCCGCGCCGGATGCTCCCGGGGTCATCGAACTGCGCGCCGACCTGAACCTGCAGCATGCAATCGAGGATCTCACCGGCTGGGAGCGCATCTGGGTGATCTTCTGGTTCGACCGCAACACGGGCTGGCGACCCAAGGTGCTGCCGCCGCGCAGCACCAGCGGCCGCAAGGGCGTGCTGGCCACGCGTTCGCCCCATCGTCCCAATCCGCTCGGGCTCTCCGCGCTGCGGCTGGAGCGCATTGACGGACTCAACCTGCACGTGCGCGACGTGGACCTGCTCGACGGCACGCCGATCCTCGACATCAAGCCGTACGTCTCCTACACCGATGCATTCCCGGACGCGGCCAGCGGTTGGCTCGATCCGCAGGTTGCGGATCCACGTGCAGGCTGGACGGTCGTATTCAGCCCGGAGGCCGAGGCGCAACTGTGCTGGCTCGAACCACGAACTGCGCTGCCACTGCGCGAGCGTATCGTGTCGACGCTTTCTCTCGGGCCCCAGCCACACCCCTACCGCCGGATCAGGCGCAGTCGCCACGGACACCCGCAGCTCGCCGTGCAGGACTGGCGCATTGACTTCGAGGCAGCCGCGCAGCAGATTCGAGTGCTGGGGGTTCGTTCCGGGTACGACGAGAAACAACTGGCCCGGACACCGCGTGACGCGGACGATCCCATACGGCTGCACCAGGAATACACGAGCCTCTGGAGTTCCAAAGGGAGATGATCACCATGCGCAGGCCCGCAATGCTGCTCCTCACCGTGCCGATGCTGCTTGTGCTGCTTCTGGCATTGTCCTCGCCCGCCTCCGCCCAGGCGCCGAAGCCGGGTGTCGAGGGGTATCAAGTGGAGTGGATGTACCGCGTCAAGTACGGATTCATCGACGAGTGGTGGGACATCTTCCGCAAGTACGAGGTACCGGTGCTGGAGCGCGCGAAGCAGCTCGGCTACGTGCTGGACTACCGGATTTACCGGCCCACGCAGCACATGGACGAAACCGGCCGCTGGGACTATCGCGTCGAGATCACCTACAAGGATTACGCGAGCACCTCGAAGATGGGACCCTTGATGAACGAGCTGTTCCCGGACGCCGCCACGCGCAAACGCGAGGAACAGAAGCGTTGGGAGTGGACGGCCAACCACTGGGACCTGCCGATCTACCAGGTGGACCCGACGAAGTCGCGCTAGTCAGACGCCCGGTATGTCCCGCTTCTTCGTCGCGCGCCGGTGCGCGACTTCCTGCACGTAGATCGGCGTGCGGAAATAGCGGTCATGCCCGGCCGCGATGTGCTCCGGCATGGTCGTGAACGCCACCATCGACTCGGCCATCGCCTCACCCCGCGCCCGGACTCCCACCACGTATTCCGGCGCCGGGTAGATCCACATGTCGTTGTTGAGGATGCCGTTGACCACCAGGCGGCCGACGGTGAGCGGATCCTGCGGGCGTGCCCACAACGGCGTCGTCTCAGGCGGCACCGGCCGCTGTGGCGGACGCGCGATGGCGGGACGCGGCGGGCCGGCCTGCGCGCCAGCCGGCGGCGGCGCGTTCTTCAACGCCTCGGGACGGTATTCGCTCTCGCTGCGCCCGAGATTCGTGGTCGTCATGCCAGGCACGAGGTTGGAAGTGCCGATGTTCGTCGTGCGCAGTTCATGGCGCAGCTGCTCCATGAGTCCGCTCACCGCCATCTTGCTCACCGCATAGATGCCGGCCGTGCCGAGCAGCACGCCGTCGGTGGACGTGGTCGTGACGATGTGGGAGCCCTCCTTGTGCGCGAGCATGCGCGGGACAAACGTGCGCACTCCGTAGACAGGTCCCCAGAAGTTCACGCCCATGCCCCAGTCCCAGTCCTTGAGCGTGCCGTCCTTGACGCTGGTGAAGAGGCCGACGCCGGCGTTGTTCACGAGGATGTGCACCTTGCCGAACTTGCTTTCGATCTCGTCGGCCTTGCGCTCCCAGGCGTCGCGATCCATGACGTCCTGCACCACGGTGGCGACGCGCGGATCGTTCGTGGGGAAGTGCTTGAGCGCATCCGCCCACTGACTGTCGTTGAGATTGCCGAGGATCACCTTCGCCCCCTGTTCGTGCAGCGCGCGCGCGATGCCGAGGCCAATGCCGCTGGAGCCGCCGGTGATGTAGGCGACCTTGTCCTTCACGTCCGTGATCGGCGCTGGCTGGGAGGGCCCCATGTCGGGGATGGGGCGTTCGGCGGCCTGCGCCGCGGATGCTTCGCCTGCGCCGAGAAGGCCGGCGGTACCGGCAGCCATGGCCACGCCGCCGAGCAGCTGTCGACGATTGATGTTCTGCTCATCCATTCTGGAATCCCCCGGGATCGAAAGCTGTTGGAAGCCGGGGCAAAGCATAGGCCAACGGGGGCTGCATCCAAAGCGCCCCCCGGATGCATCTGTAGATATCAGGACGGCCAGCCGTGGCCGGGAATGGCATTACCTGGGGAGGGTGGAATCATGGGTTTTCCGTGGATGGGAGTCATATTCTGGCTGGGCGCGTTCTTCTGGTTCAGCTTCATCGCCTGGACGCGCTACCTGCGGGAGCAGGAGCGGCAAAAGACGCTGCGGACATTCGCGGAGCACGGGCAGGCGCTGGATCCGGAGACGCTGGAGAGGCTGTTTCCGAAGTCCGGCATGCCATACGACGAGCGCCCGCAGTCGCCTGCGGCGATATCCCGCGGCCTGATGATCGGAGGACTGGTCACGACGTTCGCTGCAGCGGGACTGTTGCTGGCCGGGCAGCTGTTCTTCGGCCAGATCGTGGAAGAGGCCCGCCTGGGGATGTCGGGCGCCGGCACGATCGCGGGCATGGTGGGCCTTGGCCTGCTTACGGCCTCATTCGTGATGCGCCGCCAGGCCCAGGCTGATCGCAATGCGCGGACCGGTCCTGCCGACAACGCCCCGTGAACAGCACGCAGGCGAGGACAACCCTGTCCTCGGCTGCCGAAGCCACGGTGGTCATGCTGGCGGCGGGCGGCGACGACGATGCGTTTGCGGAGCTGGTGCGCCGCCGCCAGGCCTGGCTGCGCACGATCCTGCGGCGGCTGTGCCGGAACCCCGCGCAGGCCGACGATCTCTCGCAGCAGGCCTTCATCGCGGCCTGGCAGAAGCTGCCGCAGCTGCGGGCCCCAGGGGCCTTTGGAGGCTGGCTTCGCAGCCTCGCAGTGAACATGTGGCTGCAGTCGCTGCGCTCGCGCCGCGAACTGCTGCTGGACGACCTGGAAGGCACCCGGGCCACGCCCGTTGCGCCGGACACCGACCCGGCCACGGCGCTCGACCTGGACCGTGTGCTCTCGAAGCTCAAGCCCGCCGAACGGGCCTGCGTGGTCTTGTGCCATGCCGAGGGCATGAGCCATGCTGAAATCGCGACGATGACGGGATGGCCGCTGGGCACGGTCAAGTCGCATGTCGCACGAGGGTCCGCGCAGCTGCGCGGGATGCTCGGCGAGGAGGCCTGAGATGGAAGACGAAAACGACATCCGGCTGCGGCGACTTTTCGCCAGCAGCGAGTCCGTGGAGCAGGACCCTGCATTCGTCGCGGCCGTTTCCCGGCAAGTGGCGGCTCATCGCCGTGGTCGCCGGATTCGAAGGTCCCTGGTCGCGGCCCTGCTCGGCGTCACAGCGGCGGCCCTTGCCGTGCTGCTCGCGCCCTTCGCGCCGATTCCGGATGGTTCGGTGGGAATGTCCCTGTTGCGCCTGCCGGAATGGCTGGACGATGTGGCGAAGCTCGGCCTTGGGCGCTTGTCCGCCAACCCTTACATGTACCTTTTGCTGGCGGCCGGAGTGCTGCCGATCGCGGGAACGGCCTGGCTGATGCGGCGCGTTTGAACGGCGGCGTTGGCTCAGCCCAGGCTGGTCGCGACGTACAGGTTGCTCAACGCACGATGCCAGCTGAACACGCTCGTCCGACCATCGGGAGTCGCGTCGAACGAAACCATGTGCATGATCCCGGCGCCGTCGCGCGGCAGGACATTGGCCCAGACTCGCTGACGGCCGGAGGCCGGATCGAGTACATGGACTTCGCCACGTGGGATCGAAGGATCCCCAGTTCGCATGACGAGCAGTCCTTCGTCGATCCACCCCAACAGCCGTTCCCTGCCAGTGGTCTGGGGAACCGAACGTGCCGCCCCGGCATCCACCGGGTACAGCCGGATCGCTGGTTCCGGTCCCGAGGCAGCAAGCGTCGAACCATCGGGTGAAAGCACCCAACCCCCGATTCCCTCCGGCGTGACCGATTGCGGCCGGGCCTCCAGCGAATCCAGCCGGTACAACCGCGGTGGATTCCCCGGCTCGCCAGCATGAAGGATGATCCGCTGGCCATCAGGCAACCACCGCGCATCGTGGTAGTCCATGCCGGTGTCGGGCAGGCGCCGGGATTCGCCCGCGCCGGTGGGCACCACGTTGACCGAGGACCCGGCACCTCCCAGTATCGTGCCCACATCCATGATCAATGCCCATCGCGTATCCGGCGAAAGCGCCAGCGCCATGCCGTTGCCAAGGCGGACCGCGGGCGAGCCATCCAGGCCACGCGCATACGCGACGGGCACGGAACCTACGCCCTGGCCCGTCTCGTTGAACAGCACCATCCGGCCATCCCGCGAGAGGTCCGCCACGCTGGATGCATCGAGCCATGACAGGTCGCGGTCATGGGTGTCCCCGGGCAGTCGCGCGATCATCGCGCCGCGATCATCGGTCTGCGCGATCAGCAGCCGTCCGTCCTCCGCAGCGTCCCACAACGTCAGGTTGACCGGCATGCGCGCCACGACTCGCGGTGCGGCGCCCGGCTTCACTGCAAGGACCGAGCGGAAAAGCGGCCGGTCGTCCGACGCGCTGTACAGGATCTCCTCGCCCCGCCAGACCAGTCCGTGGATGTTCACGTATTCGCCGGTGAGCTCGACGACTTTGCCACCGGCATCGATGAGGCACACCTTCCCGACCAGCGATTGCGTGGCCCTGTAGTGCACAAACGCCACCTGCCGGCCGTCAGGCGAGATCCGCACGAAGCCGAGGCCCCTGCCCGCATCGACCTTTGGCTCGAACAGGATCTTGCCGAGTGGGTACTCGAGGCGGTCACTGCCCTCCACGTTGCGGATTACGGCGAGTTCCATGCCGTCCGGTGACCAGTCGGCGAACTTCACGCGCTCGAGCAGCTCACGTGGGGCACCGCCGGCAATCGGCACACGCGCCAGCGTTCCGTAGGTGAACACGCCATCCAGGTTCGGCCCAAGGGAAATCGCGAGGTCCCCGGTACGCGACACCGCCAGCACATTGGCATTGGGCAGGTCGAGCGCGCGCGATTCCGGATTGTCCGTGCGCGTGCTGTGCACGCGGCACAATTCACCGTCCCAGAGCGCGCCGTAAAAGATCGTCTGGCCATCCGGCCCGAAGCGCGCCGAACGGATGAGTCCCCGCCGGAAGGTCAGCCGCTGGAATGACGATGCACCGACCGGCGACTCGTCGACCCTGCGTCCCCCGACCAGCAGCGCACCACCCGCAAATCCGGCGGCAGTCAGCCCGAGTGCGGAGGCGCCATAAAGCAGTGCCTTGCGACGAGGTACGGTCGTGGGCGGCGGGACTTTCGCGGCTGGGGCGCGAACCTCGAGCGGCCTCGCTGCAGTTGGGCGGGGATGAACCGGAGTTCGGTGGCGCGGTGTGGACTTGCAGCGCGGGGCTGGTCGACGAAGCGGAATCGTCCGGCGCAGCGCGCTGCACGAACCGATGCACGCTGGCCACGAACGATTGCCACGCCGGATCGTCGGTGCTCCCCTCCCATCGGGAAAGGTCGGACGTGTGCGTGAGTTCGAACATGATCGGCCTGCGGCAGGCCTCGATCATCACCGGTAACAAACGGTTGTTTGCATTGGCCTGCGTTGCTTCGGCCCGCACCCAGCGGGAGTTCACCGAAGCCTTGGACCACAGCACGACGACGGCCTTGGCGTCGTCCAGGGCCCGCTCGGTGACCTGGTCGAAGGCCTCGCCCGGGTTGAGCGACTGGTCCCACCAGACACTGAGGCCTTCGCGCTCGAAGCCCTCGGCGAAACGCCGGGCGACCAGTTGATCCTCACGGCTGTAGGAAACGAAGACGTCCGGCAAGCGCCGCTCCCCTGATTCTGTGCCCTGATTCTGCCCGCTCCCGTGGATTCTAGGACAATTGACCCGATGCCCATGCAGATGATGAAACGTCCGCCCGCCTTGCAGGCATTCGGGCAGATTCCCCGATACCATCGGACGCGAGGTGTTGGGTCGACACCGGCCCATGGCTTGATCCTTGCTTCACCCCGGGAGAAAGACCCTTCCGAAGAGCATTCGCCTGTTGCGGTGGCGACCAGCGCAAGAGGTCTGTGTTGCGATCAGTACCACCCTATCGTGCAGGTTGCGGGACGGGAATGTGAGTCGATGAGATCCTGCCCCGGGGCCACCACTGTTGCCTGCAGCTTCGCGGCACTCGCCAGTGCCGCGCCAACGCTGGCCCAGGAACCGGCGGATCTGGACTATGTAACGGTCTACGCACAGAGGCGTGCAGCGTTGGCGCAGGAAGTGCCGATGTCGCTGACCGTGCTGACGGGCGAGGAAATGGAAAGCGCCGGAGTCCACGATATCGGCGCACTGGCAACGGCGATTCCGGGCCTGGACATGCAGAGCAGTGTCGGCGCCGTAACCACGACACTGCGGATACGCCGGGTGGGCAACCTGGGAAACATCCCGACCTTCGAGCCTGCCGTGGGGCTGTTTGTCGATGGCGCCTTTCGTTCGCGCTCACTGCTTGGTACCGGCGATTTCCTCGACGTTGATCACGTCGAGGTGCTCAGCGGACCGCAGGGCGCGCTCTACGGCAAGAACGCTTCAGCAGGCGTGGTTGCGGTCTACACGCGCGAGCCGGGATCGCAGTTCCTGGGTGAGGCCGAGATCAGCGGCGGTGCGATCGATGCCCCGCAAACGGCGGGCCTGGGAAGGGTGAAGGTCAGCCTGGGTGGGCCACTATCGCCGTCCCTGGGTGGAAGTCTCGCAGCCGCCTACTCTGGGCACGAGCCGACACTGATGAACGCCCTGCCGGGCGCACCGGACGGCAATGACCAGGCTCGCGCGACGCTGCGCGGCCAGCTGCTGTGGACCGGAGCAGAGAACCTCAAGCTGCGCCTGATCGCAGGCCACATGCAGCAACGGGACAGGCAGGGTGAGTCGGACGTGTACTTCGCACCCGGCGCGGGCTCGACCCGGGTTGCAACGGCGTTGCAGCAGCTGGAGGGCGTAGCGCCCTGCCCGGACAATGTGCCGAAGAATCGCGTGTCCTGCTTCGACTCGACGAACGAGCTCGATCTCGAGGCCTCCGATCTCACGCTGTCCGCCGACTATCGATTCGACAACGGCTGGACGCTCAGCTCCCTCAGCAGCTGGGATCGCTATGAGTCCCGGCGAACCGATGACGACGCCGTGCAGATGTTCGCACCGCTGGCGTTCTATCGGGACAGCGAACAGGGAGAGAGCGTGCAGCAGGAGCTGCGCCTGGCATCGGCCGAAGCAGCAAGGGTCGACTGGCTGGCCGGCATCTTCTACTACCGCAATGACTACCGGCGAGGCCTGGGCGGCTCGCGTCCCATGTTCGGTCCTGACGGTCCGCTGGCCTTCAGTCCTCTCTGGCAGACCCAGCTGGGCGTGCCGCTGGCAATTCCCGGTCAACTGGGACTTCACGATTCAACGCTGGACTCCGGGTACTTCAGTGTATTCGGCCAGGTCTCCTGGCCACTGGGCGAGCGCCTGGATGTGACGGGCGCGGTGCGTTGGCAGTCGGAGAGCAAGCGCGCAGCCATCAACAACTCGGTCACGGTGCCGGGCGCATCGGTGGTCTCCGTGGTTCTCGCGCCGTCGGCCAGCCCGGACGGCGCCCCGGTCAATGGTTCCGTGAACAGGTCAACGGACTACCTGACGTGGTCGCTGACGCCGCGGTACCGCTTCAGCGATGAACTGATGATCTACCTGACCGCGGCACGCAGCGGCAAGTCGGGAGGGTTCAACACCGGGTTCGGCAATGCGCCGCTTTCAGCGCGCGAGTTCGACGACGAGGTCATCGATCACCTCGAAGCGGGCCTGAGGACAAACCTCCCTGACACGCGCATCCAGCTGAGTGCCGCCGCATTCCAGACCCGCTACCACGACTATCAGGATGCAGCGTTTGTTTCGGCGCAGTTTTCCGTCGGCAACGCCGGACTCGTCGATCTCACGGGCGCGGAGTTCGAGGGCACGGCAGAGTTCGGATCCGGGACCACGGTGAAGCTGGCAGCGTCGCTCGCAGACCTCACCTACGTCCACAATACGACCGGCATGTGCTACCCCGGTCGCCCACCGGACGGCAGCCTGCCGGGTTCATGCGACCTGGGTGGCGAGCATCCGGTCAATGCGCCATTGTGGGTGGTCAACGGCACGCTCCAGCAGCAATGGCAGCGGGACTGGGGAACGCTCACCGCGCGCCTCGATGCCTCGTGGACTGATCGATACAACACCAGCTTCTCGGCCGATCCGCGGCTGGTCCAGCCGGCTCATCTGGACCTCGGCCTGCGCGTCGGCGCCAGTTTCGCTGATCGGTATGAATTCATCCTCTGGGCCGACAACCTGCTGGACGAGAAGGTTTCCCACCTTGATACCGTGCTGAACCTGTTTGACGACGCGAGCTATCAGTCCTTCATGGCAGCGCCACGATCCTGGGGTGTCACGCTGCGGGTGCGCTTCTGACGATCCCGCTTCCGCCCGGGCTACGGAAAGTGAGGGCGTTTCGCCTTGTTCTGCAGGAGTTCCACCAGCAACTCGTCCCGTTCGCGTTCGACTGCAGCCACATCCCAGCCTGACATTTCGTTCTTCACGCCCGCGAGCACCGCGGCCTTGACCTCTTCCGTCATTCGCGTGGGAAGCAGTGACTCCCAGTATCCGTCCATCGCCGGCCCGAGATGCTCCAGCAGATGCCCCATGCCACCAGGCCCGCCCGAGATGGTCTGTGTCGCGAACGGACCCAGCAGCGCCCAGCGCAAGCCCGGGCCATTGGCGATGGCGGTGTCGATGTCCTCGACGGTTGCGACGCCGGCATGCGACCAGCCCGTAGGCCTCGCGCCAGAGCGCAGCCTGCAGGCGATTGGTGACGAAGCCCTTCATTTCCTTGCGGATGTGGATGGGACGCTTGCCCATCGCGCGGTAGAAATCCATCGCGGCCTGCACCGATTCCGGCGACGTCTGCGTCGCCGCCAACCACCTCCACCAGCGGGATCAGGTGCGGCGGGTTGAACGGATGGCCGATCAGCACCCGCTCCGGGATGCGTGCAGGCGCCCTGGAACTCCGAGGCGGGAATGCCCGAGGAACTGCTGGCGAGGATGACATCGGGCGGCGCAGCCGCATCGAGCTCGGCGAACAGCGCGCGCTTCAGGTCCACGCGCTCCGGCCCGCTTTCCTGCACGAAGTGCGGCGCCCGCTGACGGCTCCGGCAAGCTCGGCACAGAACTGCAGCTCTCCCTGCGACGCACCCTCGGCAAGTCCGAGCGCCTCGGCGCCCGGCCACTGCCGTGCGACCTGCTCGCGCAACGCGTGCTTCGGCGCCCGGCGCCGGATCCCAGGCGATCACCTCGAGTCCGCGCGCCAGGAAACAGACGGCCCAGCTGGCGCCGATGACGCCGGTGCCGATCACCGCGACCCTGGCGGCGTTCACTTCCGCGATTCTTCCGGCCAGTACAACCGCATCGGGTTGTCCACCAGCAGCTTGCGCTGCAGTTCCGTCGTCACCGCGATGTGCGGGATGAAGTCCACCAGCAGCCCGTCATCCGGCATGTGGTCCTTCAGGTTCGGATGCGGCCAGTCCGTTCCCCACAGCACGCGGTCCGGAAACTCCTCCACTACGCGACGGGCAAACGGCACCACGTCGCGGTAGGCATTGCGCTCACCATTCAGCGCCGGCGGCCCGCGCTTCGACAAACGCTCGGGACAGCTGACCTTGCTCCAGACGTTCGCGTTGTCGCGCATGAACTTCAGGAACAGCGAGAACTCCGGCCCGTCGATCGGGTGGTCGACGTTGGGACGACCCATGTGATCCACGACCACCGTCGTGGGCAACGCAGTGAAGAAGTCCCACAGCTCGGGCAGGTCCACCGCCTCGAAGTAGATCACCACGTGCCAGCCGAGCTTCGCGACGCGCCCGGCGATCTCCAGCAGCTCGTCCTTGGGCGTGAAGTCCACCAGGCGCTTGACGAAGTTGAAGCGCACGCCGCGCACGCCGGCGGCATGGAGCGCCTGCAGTTCGGCATCCGTCACGGAGCGGCGCACCGTGGCGACGCCGCGCGCCTTGCCCTGCTGGCAAGGCAGGCGTCGACCATTGCGCGGTTGTCGGCGCCGTGGCAGGTGGCCTGCACCACGACATTGCGCGCGAAGCCCAGGTGGTCCCGCAGGGCGAACAGCTGGGCCTTGCTGGCGTCGCAGGGCGTGTACTTGCGCTCCGGGGCGAAAGGAAACTCGGCTCCCGGACCGAACACGTGGCAGTGCGCGTCCACGGCGCCCGGGGGTAGCCGGAACTGCGGCTTCGATGGCCCGGCGTACCAGTCGAGCCAGCCGGCGGTCTTCGTGAACATCTCGGAACCCAACATGCTCTCCAGGACCGGACCAGCCCGTCTCGACCAAGACCATTGTACTAGACGATCCGGGCGACGAGATCTGGTAGATTTGCGTCCCGACCCCCCGTCCGGAACCCAAACAAAGGACTGAAGACCCCATGAACAAGATTCTCTTCGCACTCGCCGGCGCGTTGCTGGTTTCCGGCTGTGCATCGACGACCGAGGCGCCGCCAGCGCCTCCGGCACCGCCCGCGGCGCTGAACATCTCGAACAAGATCGAGGCATCGGCCACGGTGACGAAGATTGACGCCGCTGCGCGCACATTCACCCTCAAGACCGACACGGGCGAGGAGATTCCGCTGCAGGCCTCCACGGCGGTACGCAACCTGCCGCAGGTCAAGGTGGGAGACCGCGTGACGGTCAGCTACTACGAGGCCATCGGCGCGGATATGCGCAAGCCTGGCGACTCGACGGAAGCGACCGTGGACCTGGGAGCTGGCCGGACCGAGGCGGGCCAACGCCCGGGCGGCGTCGTTGCCACTGTCCAGACCTTGCCGGTGACGATCGTCTCAGTGGACACCAATTCCAATACCGTCAAATTCTACGGATCCGACAAGCAGGTACGGTCGATCACGGTGAAGCGGCCCGAAGCCAAGGCGTACATCGCCAAGCTCAAGCCCAACGACGAAGTGATCATCACGTACTCCGAAGCCGTGGCCATCGAGGTCAAGCCGGCGCAGTAGGCAGGGCCTTGCAGCGTGGGCTGGCCTTCAGCCCACGTTGAGGTGGTTCAGGATTCCCTTGGCCGCCTCGCGGCCTTCGAATACCGCGGTGACGACGAGGTCGGAGCCGCGCACCATGTCGCCGCCGGCAAAGACCTTCGGGTTGGTCGTCTGGAAGGGCCGGTCAGACGAAGCCGCGACCCTCACGCGTCCATTCGAATGCAGCGAGATGCCGTGCTTTGCAAACCACTGCGCGGGGCTTGGCTGGAAGCCGAAGGCCACCAGCACCGCATCGGCGGGAATCACCTGCTCCGTGCCCGGCACGTTCTCGGTGACGCGTCGGCCGCGCGGTCCCGGCGCGCCGAGACGCGTTTCGACCACGCGCACGCCCTCGACCCTCCCATTGCCGACGATCTCGATGGGCTGGCGATTGAAGAGGAACGTGACGCCCTCTTCCACGCTGTTCTTGTAGTCGCGGCGGGAGCCCGGCATGTTGTTCGCGTCGCGCCGGTAGGTGCAGGTGACTGAGGCCGCCCCCTGGCGGATCGCGGTCCGGTTGCAATCCATGCCTGTGTCGCCGCCACCCAGCACGACAACGCGCTTGCCCTTGAGGTCGACGAATTCGTCGCTGCCTGGCAGGCCAAGCTCGTGGTTGATGTTCGAGATCAGGTAGGGCAGCGCCTCGTAGACACCCGGCATATCCTCACCAGGAAACTCGCCCTTCACGTAACGATAGGTGCCCATGCCGAGGAATACGGCGTCGTACTCGGCCTCCAGCTGCTCGAAGCTGATGTCCTTGCCCACCTCGACGCCGAGCCGGAACTCCACGCCCATGCCTTCCATGAGCTCGCGGCGCTTCTCGACGATCTCCTTCTCCAGCTTGAACGGCGGGATGCCGAAGGTGAGCAGGCCGCCGATGCGCGGTGTACCTGTCGTAGACCACCGGCTGCACGCCGTTGCGCACGAGGATGTCCGCACAGCCGAGACCTGCCGGGCCGGCCCCGACAATCGCGACACGCTTGCCCGTCTTCACGACGTTGGACATGTCGGGCTTCCAGCCCTGCTTCAGCGCCTCGTCGGTGATGTACTTCTCGATGGAGCCGATTGTCACCGCGCCAAGGCCGTCGTTCAGCGTGCAGGCTCCTTCGCAGAGGCGATCCTGCGGGCAGATGCGGCCGCACATCTCCGGCAGCGAGTTCGTCTGGTGCGACAGCTCGGCCGCCTCGAACAGGTTGCCCTCGTTGAGCAGCTTCAGCCAGTTCGGGATGTAGTTGTGCACCGGGCACTTCCACTCGCAGAACGGGTTGCCGCACGACAGGCAGCGGCCGGCCTGCTGCTTCGCGCCAGTGGCGTCGAACTGCGTGTAGATCTCGCGGAACTCCGTCTTGCGCACCTCGATGGGCAGCTTCTCCGGGTCATGCCGGGGAATGTCGAGGAACTGCAGGTTCTTGTCGGCCTTGGTCGTCATGCGGCCCTGCTGAGATTTTCAATGAGTGAGTCGAGCGACGCAGCCTTCGGCTTCACCAGCCAGAACCGGCTCACGTAGGAGCGGAAGTCGCGCAGGATTTCCGCGCCCCACTCGCTGCCGGTCTCGGCCACGTGCCGCTCGATCAGGTGCTGCAGGTGCTGCATCTGCGGCTGCATCACTTCGCTGTTGATGCGATGGATGTCGATCAGCTCGTGGTTGTAGCGGTCGACGAAGTCGCGGTCCACGTCAAGCACATAGGCGAAGCCGCCGGTGAAGCCCGCGCCGAAGTTCAGGCCCGTGCGACCCAGCACGCAGACCACGCCGCCGGTCATGTACTCGCAGCAGTGGTCGCCCGCGCCTTCCACGACGGCCGTGGCACCCGAGTTGCGCACGGCGAATCGCTCGCCCGCCTGGCCGGCCGCGAACAGCTCTCCACCGGTGGCGCCATAGAGGCAGGTGTTGCCCATGATCACCGTGTCGCGCGCGACGAAGTCCGAGCCTTGCGGCGGGCGCAGCACCAGCTTGCCCGCCGCCATACCCTTGCCGACATAGTCGTTCGCGTCACCGTCGATGACCAGGTGCAGTCCACCTGCGTTCCAGACACCGAAGCTCTGGCCGGCCGAGCCGGACAGCATCACGCGCAACGGCTTCTCCATGCCGTAGTTGCCCCAGCGACGCGCGATCTCGCCGGAGATGCGCGCGCCGATCGAGCGGTTGAAGTTCTTCACCGCGTAGGTGAATTCCCCGCCGCTGCCGGATGCGATGGCCGCGCTCATGTCGGCAACCATCTGCTCGGCCAGCAGTCCCTTGTCGAAGGGCGGGTTGCGCGGCTCGAGGCAGAACTGCGGGCCGTTCTCCGGCAGCCCGGCGGTGGACAGCAGTGGCGACAGGTCGAGGCGGCGCTGGCGCGGCGTCTGGCCTGCGGCCGGGCGCAGCAGCGTCGTGCGGCCGATCAGCTCGGCCATCGTGCGCACGCCCAGGCTCGCCATGATCTCGCGGACTTCCTGCGCGACGAAGCGGAAATAGTTGATCACCATTTCCGGCTTGCCGAGGAAGTACTTCTCGCGCAGGACTTCGTGCTGGGTCGCGACGCCCGTGGCGCAATTGTTCAGGTGGCAGATGCGCAGGTACTTGCAGCCCAGCGCCACCATCGGCGCAGTGCCGAAACCGAAGCTCTCGGCGCCGAGGATCGCGGCCTTGATCACGTCGAGGCCGGTCTTGAGGCCACCGTCGGCCTGCACGCGCACCTTGTGTCGCATGTCGTTTCGACGCAGGGTCTGGTGCGTTTCAGCGAGACCCAGCTCGAACGGGCTGCCCGCGTACTTGATCGAGGTCAGCGGGCTCGCTCCGGTACCACCGTCGTAACCGGAAATCGTGATCAGGTCCGCGTAGCACTTGGCCACGCCCGCGGCGATCGTGCCGACGCCCGGCTCGGCCACCAGCTTCACCGACACCAGCGCCTTCGGGCTCACCTGCTTCAGGTCGAAGATCAACTGCGCCAGGTCTTCGATGGAGTAGATGTCGTGGTGCGGTGGCGGCGAGATGAGGCCGACACCGGGCCGCGCGAATCGCAACCGCGCGATCATCTCGTTGACCTTGTCGCCGGGCAGCTGGCCACCCTCGCCGGGCTTGGCGCCCTGCGCGACCTTGATCTGCAGCACCTCGGCGTTCACGAGGTATTCCGGCGTCACGCCAAAGCGGCCGGAGGCGACCTGCTTGATCTTGGAATTCTTCTCCGTGCCATAGCGCACCGGATCCTCGCCACCCTCGCCCGAGTTCGAGCGGGCGCCGAGCCGGTTCATCGCAATGGCCAGCGCCTCGTGCGCCTCGGGAGACAGCGCGCCCAGCGACATGCCGGCTGAATCAAAGCGCGAAAGCACCGCCTCGATACTTTCGACGTCCTCCAGCGGAATCGGGGCCTTCGCAGGCACCAGTTCGAGCAGATCCCGCAACGCGGAAGCCGGTCGCTCGTTCACGAGCCTGGCGTATTGCCGGTAGATCTCGAAGTCGCCCGCCATGACCGCCGCCTGCAGCGTCGCGATCACGTCCGGGTTGTACATGTGGTACTCGCCGCCGTGCACGTACTTCAGCAGGCCACCGTGCTCCACGGCCTTGAGGTTGTTCCAGGCGCGGTCCGACAGCTTCAGCTGGTCTTCCTGCAGGTCCTCGAAATTTGCGCCCGCGATGCGGCTGGTGGTCCCGTGGAAGCACAGGTGCACGATCTCGTCGGCCAGGCCAACGATCTCGAACAGGCCGCTGCTGCGATAACTCGCGATGGTCGAGATGCCCATCTTCGAGATGACCTTCAGCAGGCCCTTGCGGATGGCCTTGCGGTAGCTGCGGCCCAGTTCGGTGCGCTCCTCCTGGCCGAGCCTCACCTTGCCCTTGCGCATCATGTCGTACAGCGACTGGTAGGCCATGTACGGGTACACGGCCGTCGCGCCGTAGCCGATCAGGCAGGCGAAGTGGTGCGGGTCGCGCGCGGTGCCGGTCTCCACGAGGATGTTGCAGCGGCAGCGCAGGCCGAGCTTGATCAGGTGGTTGTGCACGGCACCGGTGGCCAGCAGCGCATGCATCGGCAGCTTGCCGCGCACCAGGTAGCGGTCGGAGAGCAGCAGCACCAGAGTGCCGTCGCGTACCGCGGCCTCCGCCTCGCGGCACAGGCGCAGCAGCGCCGCCTGCAGCCCTTCGGCCGGGTCGTACTGCAGGTCGATGAACGCATTGGGCACGCCCTGCTCGGCGAGCCCGACGATCTGGCGCAGCTTGCGCTGCGAGAGCACCGGCGAGTTCATCACGATCTGCACGGCGTGCGAGGCCACCGGCTGGAAGATGTTGCACTCCGGGCCGATCTCGGTCTGCAGCGACATCACGATCGATTCGCGCAGCGGGTCGATCGGCGGGTTGGTGACCTGCGCGAACTGCTGGCGGAAGTAGTCGTAGAGGTTGCGGGTGTGGTGCGAAAGCACCGGCATGGGCGTGTCGTCGCCCATCGATCCCACCGCCTCGCTCTCGTCACGCGCGAGCACGCGGATGATCTCCTCGCGCTCCTCGTTCGTGATGTTGAACATCTTGCGATAGACGTTCAGCGTCGCGGTGTCCATCGGCTCGGCGGCCAGCGACGGATCTATCAGCTCCGAGTCGAGGTAACGCACGCCCTTCTTGAGCCAGGCCTTGTAGGGGTGGCGAGCCTTCAGCAGGTTGTCGATCGCGGCGTTGTCGAGCAGCGTCGCGGTCTGCAGGTCGAGGGAAAGCATCTGGCCCGGACCCATGCGGCCCTTGGTCACCACGTCTTCGGGCTTGTAATCCCACACACCGACCTCGGAGGCGATGGTCAGGTGCCGGTCCTTCGTGATCACGTAGCGCGCCGGGCGCAGGCCGTTGCGGTCGAGAGTGCAGCAGACGTAACGGCCATCGGTGAGCACCACGCCGGCGGGGCCATCCCAGGGCTCCATGTGCGGCGCGTAGAACTCGTAGAACGCGCGCAGGTCCGGATCCATTCCATCGACGCTCTGCCAGGCTGGCGGCATCAGCAGCCGCATGGCCTGCATCGGGTCCATGCCGCCCATCAGCAGCACTTCGAGCATGTTGTCGAGGCTCTGGGAATCCGAGCCCGAGAGCGTGACCAGCGGCAACACCGACCTCACGTCCGGCAGCAGCGGCGAGTGCAGTATGGGACCACGCGCCTCCGCCCAGCGGCGGTTCGCCTCGATCGTGTTGATCTCGCCGTTGTGCGCGAGGTAGCGGAACGGATGCGCGAGCCGCCACTGCGGCAGCGTGTTCGTCGAGAAGCGCTGGTGGAACACTGCCACGGAGGCTTCGATGCGCGGATCGCCGAGGTCCGGGTAGAACTCCACGAGGTGCGCGGGCATGACCATGCCCTTGTAGACCAGCGTGCTGGTCGACAGGCTCGGCAGGTAGAAGACCGGATCCGTGGCTTCCAGCGCGCGTTCGGCGCGACGGCGCGCCATGAACAGCTTGCGGTTGAAGTCCGCCTCGTCGGTGTCGGCCGGGGAAGTGACGAATATCTGCTCGATGCGCGGCAATGTCTTGAGCGCCTCGGCGCCGCAGACCTCCGGGTTCGTCGGCACGATGCGCCAGCCCGCCGTCTTCAGCCCTTCGCGCGCCAGGTGCGATTCCAGTTCGGCCCGCGCGGCGGCGGCCTTGCCCGGGTCCTGGCTCAGGAAGACATTGCCCACGGCGAACTGACCGACGATGTTGAGGCCGGCGTCCTTCGCAACCGCGCGCAGGAACTTGCCGGGCAACTTGAGCAGCAGGCCGCAGCCGTCGCCGGTCTTGCCGTCAGCGGCGATCGCGCCGCGATGCGACAGGCGGTTCAGCGAGGCGATCGCCGTCCTGACGAGCCAGTGGCTCGCCTGGTCGTCCAGGTTCGCAATCAGTCCGAACCCGCAGCTGTCCTTCTCAAAGGCCTCACGGTACAGGCCTGGTCCACTCTGGTTGTTCATCGCCTTCACCTGTCCGGTCTCCAGCCGAATCACCTG
Source organism: uncultured Pseudomonadota bacterium (assembly GCA_963785055.1). Classification (GTDB taxonomy): domain Bacteria; phylum Pseudomonadota; class Gammaproteobacteria; order Steroidobacterales; family Steroidobacteraceae; genus ZC4RG30. The sequence continues at coordinate 72,993 of CAWATT010000003.1, read as the reverse complement.
CAAGTCTTCGGCCATGGTTTGCGCAGGAACCGCTTGAGCCGTCGCGGGCGCGGCGGGGACAGGCAAACCTGTCCCGGGGGGACCTGGCAGACCATAATACCGGCATGGCAGGGACCGTCAAAATTCCCTGCGGGCTTAAGGTTTTGCGCCAATCGAAGTTTTTTTGGCCTGCCTATTGCATTGCGGGAGCATAAGCCCTATTTTTCGCGCCGCGTTGCGGGGTGTGGTACCGCCCGTGACGCCCAGAAATGGTTCTTTGGACCCTCGGAGGTGTGGCACAAAGAGATGAAGACAAGCAAAGCGTCGGCTTATTCAGGTCCCGAACCCCGTCTGCTGGGCATCACCCAGTATCTCGAGAAGAATTTCCCCGATTTCTTTGCCGAAGCCCGCTTCCAGGTGGGTGACGACGACTATTTCCTCTACAGCCGGTTTGGCCAGTACCTGGCCCGCTCAATCGAAGGCAACCGGACTCCCCGCAACAAGATCAATCGTGGCTTCACCGTGCTGAACAAGCTCGCACGGCTGTCGGCCAAGAATCCGTTCGTGCGCGGAATGATGATCACCGGGCCGCTGGAGCACCTGAACGATGCGCCCAAGGCACGCAACCTGGCCCTCAAGCGCCTCTCGCCAGCGGCGCAGGGCATGATGGAAAGCCTCTGCGAATGACCGCATGACGGAGTTCCGGGCGCAGGACGTCCTGGACTTCTGGTTCGGCCCCGATCCGCTCGGGGCCGAGGAATTGCCCCGGCGCCTGCGGATGTGGTTTGGCGGCGATGACCCGCCCGAGATCCGCAGCCAGCGCGACGAGCTCATCGCAAGACGCTTCAGCGCCCATGTCGAAGCCGCGGCGGCTGGCGAGCTGGATTCCTGGGCCGCCAGTCCGCGCCGGCTGCTCGCGCTGATCCTGCTGCTCGACCAGTTTCCGCGACAGCTCTGGCGTGGCAAGGCGCGCGCGTTCGCGCAGGACGTGAAGGCCGCGGCGCTGGTCCAGGCGGGACTTGCCACCAGCGCAGACGCGGCGCTGTCCGGCATCGAGCGCGTGTTCTTCTACATGCCGCTGCAGCATGCCGAAGACCTCTCCATGCAGCAGGAATCGCTGTCGGCCTACACCCGGCTTGCCGCCGAGGTGCCCGCGGAGCATCGTGACCTGTTCGACGACATCGTCGGCTTCGCGCGCTCGCACCACGATGTGATCGCCCGCTTCAGGCGCTTTCCCCACCGCAACACGATCCTGGGCCGGAGCACGACTCCCGAAGAGTCCGCCTGGCTGCACGGCGACACGCCGGGCTGGTCGAAATAGCAAAAAAAAGCGCCGCAGTCGGTTCACGAGCTGCGGCGCAAGAAGGCGAAGACCGTCAGGGGGGGTCAGGTACTCCGCGAGGCAGGGATTGCTCCCTGCCCGTGAGATGAAAATTGCAAAGGACGTGCCAACCTCCCGCACGCCGGCGAGAGCCGGCCAGACTGGATCGCGGAACCGGATTGCACTTGCCCAGTGCATCCTGGCACCGAAATCAGGCAGCCGAAGTGGCCGCCAGGTGCACCGACAGCGCGAGCCGTTCACAGTTCTGAGGGACGCTCGCAGGCCCTTGCTGGGGGCCGTGCCAGTATCGGAACCCATGAGTGAAGCACCCAAGCGCCGCTTCGGCGACCGCGGCAACGGTCCTCCCACCGTCATCGGCGAGGGGGTCGAGATGCTGGGAGACATCCGCGCACCCGGCGCACTGATGCTGAGCGGATCTGTGAAAGGCGACGGCGAGATCGGCGGGACACTGTCGATCGCCAAGGGCGCGCACTGGGAAGGCCAGATCAAGGTGCACGATGCGGTGGTCGCCGGCCGGGTCACCGGCTCGATCACCGTCGAAGGCAAGCTCGAACTGGGAGCGCAGGCGGTCATCCGCGGGCGCGTCAGCGCGAAGAGCCTCGCCATCGCGCGCGGCGCGGTCATTGAAGGCGACATCCTCGTCACCACCGGCGCACCGATCGTGCAGTTCGAGGAAAAGCGCGAGAGCACGATGGCCTAGACGGCCGATGACTGGAGGCCCATCCGCTCCAGGATCCAGCCGTTGACCCAGGACTGCCCGAAGGGGCTCGTCATGAAGCCCATGTGGCCGCCCCGCTCCATCGCCACGATCGTCAGCAGCGGATTGCGCGCGAGCCGTGCGAGGTCTTCCGCCGGAATGATCGGATCATCCTTCGCGGCAATGATCACCGCCGGCGCGGCCAGGCCCTCAAGTCGCCCGCCAGTAATCGCATAGCCCGCCAGATAGTCTTCCATCGTCGGATAGTCCGTGTGCCTGGCGACAAGTGCGGCTGTCATGCGCCGCAGGTCACCCCAGTGCAGCAGGTCGCCGAATTCGTGGCGCCCGGACCACACGCGCTGCTTGCGCCGCAGCGACCCGGCCCACTTGCGAACGAAATAGCGCTGGTAGACAGGCAGGCCCCGCTCCATGGCGGTGAGCGTGGCGCCCGGATCGAGCACCGGGGAAACGGCGATGACGCCTGCCAGCTTGCCGATGCGCACATCTCCACTGGCCGCGACGCGCAACATGAAATTGCCGCCCAGCGAAAAGCCTGTCAGCCAGCGCTCATGTTCCGGCCAGCGCTGCGACACAGCCGCGACGGCGTCCACAACCTCCGGCAGCCGGCAGGAATGGAAGATGCCTTCGTTCAGGTGGTGCGTGTCGCCGTGATCACGCAGGTTGAGCCGCACGACCTCGACGCCGGCATCGAAGAGCTGCTGCGCCAGCGTCAACACATAGCGCGAATTCACGCTGCCTTCCCAGCCATGCAGCAATACCGCCAGCTTGCCGTTCGGCCGGGGTGGCGCGGCGTGGAAGGCCTGCAGCTTCACGCCGTCGCTGCAGTCGATGATCCATTCGCGACTGGCTTCGCGGACGGGCCGGCTGAAGGCCATTACTCCGCGCAGCGGCAGGATGCTCGGCAGGATCGACTGGACGTGGCGGTTGCGCCAGAGCCCGCCAGGCCGGAACGGAATCAAGGATCCGGGCGCCAACGGATCTCGACGCGGTTGTTCGCGATTGCGGCGAGATTCCACTCGCCTGCAGTCGGCACGCGCGGTGGATTGCCATCGATGGGCGGATAGGGCCGGTCAAGCGCCGAGGGCGTTGCCTCGGAGACCCCGATGTGGATCTTGCCGGCGTGTGCCTTGCGCAGGTCGGCCAGCGCGTTCGCGAAGCCAAGCGATTCGGGCGGACCACCTCCAACCTCGGGGTCCCCGGCATCCGCGACAAGATCGCAGCGCAGGTACGGCACGCTGGGAATCGTGGGTATGTATCCCATGTCCGGGTGGCCGGTGAGGCAGAAGCGGCCTTCATGGCGGATCACTTCCACCGACCCGGTGAATCCGGACGCGGCCAGCTGGTCGACGATCTCACGCAGGCGTTGGGTGCGCACACCATCGAGCGGTGTTTCCCCGAAGGGCACGTAGAGCACCTCGTCTCCGACAGGTGGCAAGGCAGAGGGTGCTGCCACAGACGCGGTGGACGAATCGCCTGCCGGCACGGACTCTGGCGACGGGGCTGGGGCCGGTGCTCCGGCGGAGACCGACGAGGAAGCCGGAGTCTGGAGCGCCAGCCTGGCGGTCAGGTCCGCCACCTGCTGTCGCTGCTGCATCCACAGCAACGCGAACAGCACGCCCGACACCAGGCCGAGTGCGGCGAGCGCCCAGGCAGTCCGGCTGCGTGGCGGCGGCTCGGGTTCGACTGGCGGCGGAACCGCATCGCGAATCATCACCCGGATCTGCGGCAACAGGCGCTCCAGCCTTTCGTCCAGCGTGCGCTCGAAATCCGCGCGCAGACCCGCCAGCGCGTCTTCGGTGATTGCGATTGCCGACGGCTCAGGAATGGCGGCCAGCGACGCGGCCAGCGTGGTCGCGTTTGCCGCATGCGTGGAGGCCACCGCCTCGGCCGCGGCCGCCACGTCCTGCAGGTCCTCGGGAACCTCGAGCGCGCCGGTCTCCACTTCATCCGGGTCGACTGCCTGGGCCGCCAGGCTCTTGCCGGCGAGGTGCAGTTGCTCCAGCACCGTGCTGACATCGGCCGGCGCGACCTGCTTGGGCAGCACGCCGATCGCGCCCAGCGCGCGCGCCTGGCCGAGGTAAAGCTCCCCTTCCTGCGAGGTGTACATCAGGATCGGGATGGTCGCGGTGCGCGGATTGCTCTTGATGGCCTGCAGGGCCTGGAAGCCGTCCATCCCGGGCATCAGGTGATCCATGAAGATCACGTCCGGACGATGGCGGGTCAGGTAGTCGATCGCCTGTTCGGCGGTTTCGGCTGCATCGACTTCCAGCTCATGCTCTTCGAGCAACCGGGACAGGAAGGTCCGGGCGGATTTTGAATCGTCGACCACCAGGGCGCGCTTGCCGGCCATGCCACTCTCCCCGATCGGCCCCTGCTGGACGTCGTGAAGGGTGCAGTGTAGCTCAACCGGTTTGCCTCAAGGCACCACCGGAGTCGTGGCCAGGCCGCGCACCCGCGGCAGCGAGCCATAGAACCCGGCCATGCGCCGCGCCATTTCCCGGGAGCTCCAGCGCTGCGCCCACTGCCGACCCTGCTCACCAATTGAGCGGGCCTGCGCAGCATCCGCCAGTACGCCCGCGACCGCGTCGGCGAACTCCGTGTGGGACTCGGGAACCACACGGGCGCCGCTCGCGGGCATGAGAACCGAGCGAGTGCCGAGGCAAGCCGTCGAGACGACGGGCAGTGACTGCGCCATGGCCTCGAGCAGCACCAGCCCCTGGGTCTCGGTGCGCGACGCGAACACGAATACGTCTGCCGCGGCGTAGCAGTCGCTCAGGCCCCGGCGACGATCCAGGTTGCCGACGAAGCGCAGCGACGGCGCGATGCCAAGCGATTGCGCCTCGCGCTCGAGCGCTGCGCGGGCCGGACCTTCGCCGGCAATCACGAACAGTGCCGCGGGGAGGCGGGCCTGCAGCCTTGCGAACATCTGCAGCAGGAAGCCCAGGTTCTTCTCGTGCGCAACGCGACCCAGCGTGAGCAGCATCGGCCGGCCCGCCTCGATGCCGTGCTCGCGCCGGAAGCGCTCGCCATCGCCGGGCACGAAACGGTCGGCGGTCATGCCGGTAGGGATGACCTCGATCGGCCGGGTCACGCCATACTCGAGCAGCTTCTCCTTGACCTGCGCCGAGGGCGAGATCACGCCATCGACTGCATTGAGCTGCCGCGCCATGACGGCGCGCGCGAGCGCCCCACCCCAGGCGCGTGGCAGCAGCGGCAGGTAGTGATGCAGGTAGTCCTCGAAATAGGTGTGGCAGGTCGCCACCACCGGCAGCCCGCGCTCGCGCGCGCAGGCCAGGCCCGCGTAATGGGCCCGAAACGGCGTCTGGATGTGCACGAGGTTGCAGTCCGCCACGGCGTCCGAACGCAGCGTCGCGCGCAGCGGTCGCGCGCCCATGAGGCGATCCTCGGGGTCGAACGGCACGACCCGCGCACGCACGCGCAGCACACCGTGGTCACCGGTGTCGTCAGTATCGAGGCCATAGTCGGGTACCACGAGGCGGCTCTCCACTCCGAGGGCAGCCAGGTCGTCCCGGAAACTGCGAATCGACGTCGACACGCCATTGACGCGTGGAAAATAGACGTCCGATACGAACAGCGGCCGGATCATCGTCGCCCCGTCAGGAGATTGTCAGCGCCGCGCAGGCGATTCCGGCGCCGAGCAGCGCGCCCGCGAGCACGTCCGAGGGGTAGTGCAGGCCCAGCACCACGCGCGACAGCGCAATCAGCAGCGCCACGGGCGCCAGCAGCACGATCGCTCCGGGCACGGCCGAGCTGATCAGGATGGTGAAGGTCACCGCATGCAGCGTGTGGCCCGAAGGAAAGCTGAACCGGTCGAGCGGACGTGCAGCGCAGACTATGGAGTGGTGGGTGATGAAGGGCCGTTCGCGCACCAGCACGCCCTTGAGGCCGCGATACAGCAGCAGGCCGATGAGGCCGGCGAATGCACAGCGCAGCGCCTCCACGCGCCCCTCGGGACCGAAGAACAGCGCGAGTGCGGCGATCAGCGAGTACCAGAGAACGCCATCGCCAGCCCGGCTGGCGATGCGGAACAGGCGCAGCATGCCTGCCTGCCGGACGGCTGCATTGAAGTGCTGGCAGGCCACGAGCTCGCGCCCGTCGAGCCAGCTGAGGGCTCCATGCAACCGGGATGTGAGGTCTGAACTCTTCATCGCGAGCATCAATGTGCCCGCGGCCTGCGACAAGGTTGTTACAGCATGATTACAGGATTGTTTCAGTCGTCGCGGGGTGCAGAATAGGACGCCATGAGCCGGTCTCCACCTGATCCAGACGCCACCCACTGCCCAAGATCCTGGCTCGGCGCCCACCATGAGCGGCACGAGCGACGCACCCTCTGGGTGGTGGCGCTGACTGCCGTGATGATGGTCGGCGAGATAGTCGGCGGCATGATCTTCGGCTCCATGGCGCTGGTGGCGGACGGCTGGCACATGGCCACGCACACCGCCGCGCTCGGCATAGCCACGCTCGCCTACCGCTATGCCCGCCAGCATGCCAGCGATCCGCGCTTCACCTTCGGCACGGGCAAGGTCGGCGAGCTGGCAGGGTTTGCCAGCGCGATCTCGCTCGGCATCGTGGCGGTGCTGATTGCCTGGGAGTCCTTCGAGCGGCTCCTGAGCCCGCGACCGATCAGCTTCCTGCAGGCCGGCGCCATCGCGGTGCTCGGACTCATCGTCAACCTCGTCAGCGCCGTGCTTCTGCATCATGACCATGCACATGACCACGATGATGATGACCATGACCATGACCACGATTCTGGCCATCACCATGACACCAACCTGCGCGCCGCCTACCTGCACGTGATCGCCGACGCGTTCACCTCGGTGCTGGCGATACTCGGCCTGCTGGCCGGCGCCTTGCTCGGCTGGATCTGGATGGACGCGCTGATCGGCGTCGTGGGTGCCATCGTCATCGCGTACTGGGCCATCGGCCTTTCGCGCACGGCGGCCCACTCGCTGCTCGACTCGCACGACGACAGCCGGCTCGAAGCGACGGTACGGGCACTCATCGACGCGGAAGGATCCGGCGCGAAGGTGCAGGACCTGCATCTGTGGCGCCTGGGCCCCGGCCACCACGGCCTGGTCCTCTCGCTGAGCTCGAGCGCGCCCCACCCGCCCGATCACTACAAGCGCCTGCTCGCGGAACTGCCTTCGCTGGGCCACGTGACCGTCGAGATCAATCCGGCATGAGTCGCGGCAGCCAGGGCGCGCAGGCACTGCTTCTGTTGCTGCTGCTTTGTGCCCCCGCCAGCGCGGTCGAGCGCATCCGGTTCACCGCCGCGGACATCACATACTCTGGAGTCACGCTGGAGTCCGTTGATGCGACGATGACGTTTCGCGCTCCGGCGCGCGCCTTGCTGGAGTTCAGGGCCGCCCGAGCCCGGCTGCCGGAGAGCTTTGCAGCGCAAACCGGTCCGGTCGAACTGCTGCAGTTTCGCTGCGGCAACCTGATCGTGCGCGAACCGCGACTGGCGTGCACCGACCTGTCGATGACTGTGAACGCGCGGAAGCTGCCGCCGCTGGCCTTTGACGGCTCATTCGAGCTGCGCGGCGATTCAGGGGGCCTGCGCATCCGTGGTGCGGGTCCGGCACTCGGCGGCAACCGGCTGGGCATCGACTTCTCCCGCACTGGCCGCATTTCAGTGGCTGCACTGCGGCTTCCGCCGACGGCGCTGGCCAGGCTTGTTCCGCTGTTTGCTCCCTGGGTGGAAGTGCCGGAAGAAGCGGGCCTGGTCGGCAATGCCGAACTCGCCGTGGATATCGTCACTGGCCGGGGCCAAAGCCGGGCCACCATCGACGCGAAACTCTCGGGCGTGGGTTTCCAGAATTCCGCGGCGACCTGGATCGGGGAGAAGCTCGCGCTGGACCTGCAGGCCGAGCTGGACCTGGCCAAGGAGCCGCTCACCTGGCAGGCGCACGTCTCCGGCAATGCCGGGCAGTTCCTCGGCGGTCCGGTGCTGCTCGACCTGGTGCGCAATCCGCTGCAAGTCAGCGCAAGCGGCCGCTTCGACGGCCAGTTGCTGACGATCGAGGGCTTCGAGAGCAACCAGAAGGATCTCTCGCAGGCGCGCGGGGAGGCCCAGATCGCGCTCGCGCCTGTCTCGCTGCGCAACGCGCACGTCGAAGTCGACTCGCTGCAATTCCCGGATGCCTACAACACCTACCTGCAGGTGCTGCTCACGACAACGCCGTTCAACCAGCTGGTGACCAGCGGCCGGATGAGCGGCGCGCTGACCATCACCGAAGGCGCGCCGGTGAAGCTCGACTTCCTTGTTGACGACTTCTCGTTCAGCGACGACGCCCGTGAACTCGAGGTGACCGGCGTCAACGCGGACATGCACTGGACGGCAGGCCAGACCGGCCCGCCGCGCCCCTCGTGGCTGAAATGGGACAGCGCGCGCGGCTGGGGTGTGGCCGGCGCCGCCTCACGCCTCGACTTCGCGACCAGTGACCGCAATTTCCAGCTGCTGGAGCAGGCCCGACTGCCGCTGTTCGACGGCGCGCTGGTGATCCAGACGCTGGCCGTCGAGAACGCCGGCACGCCGCAGATGTCTGGCGAGTTTTCTGCCGTCCTCGAGCCGATCAGCATGAAGCCGCTGGCACGCGCGCTGGGCCTGCCCGAGTTCGAGGGCCAGCTTTCGGGAAGCATCCCGGGCCTGCGCTACCGCGACCAGCTGCTGCAGCTGGAAGGCGAACTGCAGGCAAAGGTCTTCGACGGCACCATCGTCGCGCGCAACCTGAGCGTTCGCGAACCGCTCAGTCGCTTCCCGGGGGTGTCCGCGGACATCGAAGCCCGCCGGCTCGACCTGGACCTGATCACGCGCGTGTTTGATATCGGCAACATCACCGGCCGCGTGGACATGGACCTGCAGGACCTCGAGACGTACGGCAACAGGGCAACGGCCTTCGATTTTTCCATCCGCAACACGCCAGGCGACCGCACGAAGCGCCGCATCAGCCAGCGCGCAGTGGAGAACCTGTCGAACATCGGCGGTGGTGGTGGCGGTGGCGGCGTCGCGCGGGCATTGCAGAACGGTGCGCTGCGGTTCTTCGATACGTTCATTTACGACGAACTGGGCCTGACCTGCCGGTTGCGCAATGATGTCTGCGTGATGGGCGGCGTGGGCGAGGCGAAGAACGGCTTCTACATCGTGAAAGGATTCGGGGTACCGCGCATCGATATCGTCGGGATCAACCACCGCGTCGACTGGCCGCGCTTCGTGTCACAGGTCGGGACTGCGATCAGGAACTCCGACGGGATCGTCGTCGACTAGGGGCGCGGGGAATCCGGCCACCGCCTGGTAATGGCGGTACACTGGACGGACGTCGTCCAAGCGGCCTTGCGCCGGGAGAACTGCCGATGAACACACCCAGACTGCGCTTCCTGGCACGGACCACGAAGCTCGCGCTGGCCAGCGTGCTGATCGCCGCCTGCGTGACCATCAACGTCTATTTCCCGGCTGCGGCCGCCGAGAAGGCCGCCGACCAGATCATCGACTCGATCACGGGTGAGTCGGGAGCGGCGCGCCCGGCACCGACCGGCCAGGCGCCGACGGGACGATTCGAGCACGAACAACCGAACCTGCTGGTTGTCGCGCTGGGCCACGCGCTGTACGCCATCGTGCCTGCGGCGCAGGCGCAGGAAGCCAACCTCGACATTTCCTCCCCGGAGATCCGCGCGATCACGGCGTCTATGCAGTCGCGCTTCGGCCAGCTGGTGAAGTACTTCGATTCCGGCGCTCTCGGCATGACCCTCAGCGGACTGATCGAGGTGCGCGACGCCTCCGGCGTTCCGCTGCAGGAGCGAGCCGTGCTGACGCGCCTGGTGGCCGAGGACAACCGCGACCGGGAGGCGTTGTACACGGCGATCGCAACCGCCAACAACCATCCGGAGTGGGCCGACGACATCCGCAGGACCTTTGCGGGCCGTTGGGTCGAGCGCGGCGCGCGGCCGGGCTGGTACTACCAGAACGCGGGCGGCGCATGGGTGCAGAAGTAGCCGGGCTGAAACTCACCGGGCCGCTGGTACGGCCCGATGCCCGCCGGGTGAAGGGCGAAGAGGCCGCGAAGGTTCGCTTCCTGCGCGGCCTGTCGCCGTCGCTGTTCTTTCCGCCGGCGGCGAAGGAAGCGGGCATCGACGGGCGCGTCAGCGTCGACCTGCTGATCAACGAAAAGGGCCTCGTCGTCGAAGCACAGGTGATCGACGAATCCCCGGCCGGCATGGGCTTCGGCCTCGCTGCACTCGATGCGGTCAGGTCCTTCGAGTTCGAGAACCCCTTCAGGCAGCTGGTGCTGCTGACGTGGCAGGTGCAGTTCGAGCCCTAGTGGAGTGCAGATGAAGAACAGCAGTTCGCTTGCCTTCGCCACTCTTGCCGTGTTGCTGCTTGCGGGCACTGCGACCCCGCAGCCAGCCTTTGCGCAGGCGACTCCGGATGATGTGGATCGCCTCACTGCCGAGGTCATGCCCAGGGTCATCGCCTGGCGACGCGACATCCATCAGCATCCCGAACTGGGCAATCGCGAATTCCGGACATCCCGGATCATTGCCGAGTACCTGGCTTCGATCGGCTATGAAGTGAAGACCGGCGTCGCGCGCACGGGTGTGGTGGCGGTGCTGCGCGGGGGCCGGGCGCCTGCCACCGGCGGTCCCGTCGTGGCGCTTCGCGCGGACATGGACGCGCTGCCCGTCACGGAACTGGTTGACCTGCCCTTCAAGTCGGTCGAGAAGGCCGAGTGGAACGGACAGCAGGTGGGCGTGATGCATGCCTGCGGCCACGACAACCATGTGGCGATCCTGCTCGGCGCGGCAACCGTGCTCTCGAAACTCAAGGGCCAGCTGCCGGGCACGGTGAAGCTGATTTTCCAGCCCGCAGAAGAAGGTCCGCCGGAGGGCGAGTCTCCGGCCGGCGCCGAGCTGATGGTCAGGGAAGGCGTGCTCGACAACCCGAAGGTGGACGCGATCTTCGGCCTGCACGTGAGCGCCCTTCCCGCCGGGGAAATCAGGTATCGATCCGGTCCATTGATGGCCAGCGGCGACTTCTTCAAGATCGTTCTGACCGGCAAGCAGACGCATGGCGCCGCGCCCTGGGGTGGCGTGGATCCCATCGTGCTGGGGTCGCAGATCGTCATGGCGCTGCAGACCATTGTCAGTCGCACGGTGAACATCACCGAAGCGCCCGCCGTGGTCACGGTGGGTCGCTTCAGCGGCGGCGTGCGCTCGAACATCATTCCCGAAAAGGTGGAGCTGGAAGGCACGGTGCGTGCCTTTGACGAGTCGGTACGTCAGGACATTCACCGTCGCCTTCGCGATATTTCCACGAAATACGCCGAAGCGGCCGGAGCCTCGGCCACGGTGGAATTTGGCCTCGGTTATCCCGTCACGAAGAACGATCCGGCACTCACGGAACGCATGTTGCCCGTGCTCAAGCGCGTGGCTGGCGCCGACGGCGTCAAGGTGAGTCCGCTCACCGGCGCGTCGGAGGATTTCTCATTCTTCCAGCAGAAGGTGCCGGGGCTTTACTTCATGCTCGGCGTCACGCCGAGGGACCAGGATCACACCCGGGTTCCCGTGAATCACTCGCCGCTGTTCTTCGCGGACGAATCAGCCCTGCCGGTTGGCGTGCGGTTGATGTCGAGCCTGGCTATCGACTACCTGCAGGGAACCGCCGCGCCCTAGTCAGCCGGCCTCGGGCAGTGCCGACCTGAAGTCGAACTCATAGTCCGAGGGCTGCGTCACCGGCGGCGTGTACTTGCGCAGGAACAGTTCGTGGCAGGCATCGCAGCTGGCCCGCAGCTTCAGGCTCTGTGCACGCTGCGCCTGCAGGCCCTCTGCCTCGGCCATGGACCCGGCTTCCTTCACGGCCGCATCAGCGAGCTCGTGAAAGGTGTCGAACTGCTGCCAGACCTGCGGCAGTGCCAGCGTCTCCGGGATCAGGACCTCCGGGTCGTAGAGGTTGGTCGTCGGCGGGAACAGGTGCGGCACGGCAGTCAGGATGGCCCCGACGATCTCCGCATTGAACCTGACCGTGGCGGCGTCGCGCACATCTTCCACCTGGAGCGTATCGATGGGCTTCATCAGCTCTTCCATGTGCTCCATCAGCTCCAGCCGCGCCGTGATGATCTCCTTCGGGTGCGTCAGGCCGGTCCAGCCCACGCCAGCGGGAAGCGCGACGGGTGCTGGCGCAGCTACCGGCGGCGCTTCGCGTGTGCACGCAGCGAGCAACAGCAACAAACCCAATCCGGTCGCGATACGCATGTCGATCACCTGTACCGGTTGATCTCGTCCCGCAGCGCGCGCGTGGCCGCGCGTGCTGCCGCCTCGAAATCGTCCCCGTTGCTGGCGTAGAGGATGCCACGCGAGGAATTCAGCACAAGCCCGAAGCCATCCACCGTCCTGCCGGCCTGCACCGCAGCGGCAACGTCGCCGCCCTGCGCGCCGACACCGGGCACGAGGAACGGCAGGTCACCCACCACGGCACGGATCTCCGCGAGTTCCTGCGGATACGTGGCGCCGATCACCAGCATGCAGTTGCCGGCCTCGTTCCACTGCTGTGCGACGCGCTCGGCCACGTGGCGGTAAAGCCGTTTGCCGCCGGATTCCAGGTCCTGGAAATCGCGCGCGCCGGGGTTCGAGGTGCGGCACAGGATGACGACGCCGCGGTCGCGGCACTGCAGGTAGGGCTCCACCGAGTCGAAGCCCAGGTAGGGATTCACGGTGACCGCATCCGCGCCATAACGGTCGAAGCTCTCGCGCGCGTACTTGGCGGCCGTGCTGCCGATGTCGCCGCGCTTGGAGTCGAGGATCACGGGGATGCCCGGATGCTTCTCGTGGACATGGCGGATCGTCGCCAGCAACTGGTCTTCGGCGCCCAGCGCCGCATAGTGGGCGAACTGCGGCTTGAAGCAGCACGCGTACTCGGCCGTCGCGTCGATGATCCGCCGGTTGAACTCGAAGATCGCCCTGGGCAGGGCGCGCACCACCGCCGGGAATTTCTCCGGCTCCGGGTCGAGTCCGACACACACCAGTGACTGGTGCCGTCGCGCTGCTGCGTACAGGCGGGCGATGAAGCCGGTAGCCTCGCTGCCCGCCTCGTCAGTCACGGATGCCGGTCCCACGGTGCAGCAGGATCATCGCCCATGTGAACAGCGCGATCGCGCAGACGATCATGATGGTGAAGGCCAGGCCGACGTTCACGTCCGAAGTGCCGAGGAACCCGTAGCGGAAGGCATTGACCATGTGCAGGATCGGATTGGCCATCGAGATGGTGCGCGCCCATTCCGGCAGCAGCTCCACCGAATAGAAAACGCCGCCGAAATAGGTCAGCGGCGTCAGCACGAAGGCCGGAATCCAGTTCACCTGGTCGAAATTCTTCGCGAAAATCGCGTTGATCATGCCGGCGAGCGAGAACACGATCGAAGTCAGGAGCGCGGCCGCGATGATCGCGCCGACATGGTGCACGTGCAGGCGCGTGAACAGCAGCGCAACGGCCGTCACGACCGCGCCGACCATCAGGCCACGCATCAGGCCGCCGCCCACGTACCCGACGATGAGCACCCAGTTCGGCAGCGGCGAGACCAGCAGCTCCTCGATGTGCTTGCCGAACTTCGCGCCGAAGAACGAGGACACCACGTTGCCGTAGGAGTTGGTGATCACCGCCATCATGATCAGGCCGGGCGCGATGAAGGCCCGGTAGTCGAAGCCGCCCATCTGGCCGATGCGCTGGCCGACCAGGCTGCCGAAGATCACGAAATACAGCGTTGTCGTCACCGCCGAGGGCACCAGCGTCTGGCCCCAGATGCGCACGATGCGCCCGTACTCGCGGATCAGGATGGTGCGCAGCCCGACCGCGCGGATCCTCGACAGCGGCAAGGCCTCGGTGCTCATGCCGGCCGGTTCTCCACCAGGCGCATGAACATCTCCTCAAGGCGGTTCACCTTGTTGCGCATCGACATCACTTCGACGCCCTGGGCCGACAGGCGGCCGAAAACCTCGTTCAGGTTCTGGTCCTTGGAGATCTCGACCTCGAGCGTGTGGTCGTCCACCAGTTTCAGCGGATAGCCCGCCAGCGCAGGCGGAGAGGCCAGCGGGTTGCGCAGGCTCAGCAGGAAGCTCTCAGTGTGCAGGCGTCGCAGCAGGCTGCTCATCCGGTCGCGCTCGATGATCCGGCCCCCATCGATGATGGCGATGTTGCGGCACAGCGTCTCGGCTTCCTCCAGATAATGCGTAGTCAGGATGATGGTGGTGCCCTGCTCGTTGATCTCGCGCAGGAAATCCCACATCGAGCGCCGGATCTCGATGTCCACGCCGGCCGTCGGCTCGTCGAGGATCAGCAGCCGCGGCTCGTGCATCAGCGCGCGGGCGATCATGAGGCGACGCTTCATGCCGCCGGAGAGTGCGCGCGCAATGCCCTTGCGTTTGTCCCAGAGCTGCAGCTGCTTGAGGTACTTCTCGGCCCGCTGACGCGCCACTGGCCGTTCCACTCCGTAGAAGCCCGCCTGGTTGACGACGATGGTCTCCGGCGACTCGAACATGTTGAAGTTGATCTCCTGCGGCACGATGCCGATGCAGGATTTCGCGCGGTCGAGGTCGCGGTCGATGTCATGGCCGAAGACGCTGACGCTGCCGGCGGTCTTGTTCACCAACGAAGTGACAATGCCGATCAGCGTGGTCTTGCCGGCCCCGTTCGGGCCGAGAAGGGCGAAGAAATCGCCCTCCTCCACGGCAAGGTCGATGCCTTTCAGGGCCTGAACGCCATTTCCGTAGGTCTTGGTGAGCCCCTGGGCGGAAAGTGCATGCATCACTCCATTGTAGTCGCATGCCATAATGGCGCGCCAACCTGCACGATCCCGTAAGGACCGCCCAGCATGGACTCCCTGTATACCCTCGCCCAAGACCCGGCCGCCTGGGTCGCCCTCATCACGCTGATCGCGATGGAGGTGGTGCTTGGCATTGACAACCTCATATTCATCTCCATCCTGACCAACCGCCTCCCGGAGCACCAGCGCACCAGGGCGCGGCGGATCGGCATCTCGATGGCCCTGGTGATGCGGCTGGCGCTGCTGGGCACGGTGGCCTTCATCGTCAAGCTCACCAAACCCGTGATCGAGATCCTGGGGAAGGGTTTCTCCTGGCGCGACATCATCCTGTTTGCCGGCGGCCTGTTCCTGATCTGGAAGGCCACGAAGGAGATCCACCACAACACCGACCCGGACCCGGGGCCGGACATGTTCGGCCAGAAGGCCGAAATGACCTTTGCGGCGGCCATCACGCAGATCGTGCTGCTGGACATCGTGTTTTCGGTGGACAGCATCATCACCGCAGTCGGCATGACAGACCACGTGCCCATCATGGTGATCGCGGTGATCATCACGGTCATCGTCATGCTGCTGGCGGCGGACCCGCTGGCGAACTTCATCCATCGCAACCCGACGCTGGTGATGCTGGCGCTGGGCTTCCTGCTGCTGATCGGCACCTCGCTGGTGGCCGAGGCCTTCGGGGCGCATGTACCCAAGGGCTACATCTACAGTGCAATGGCCTTCTCGGCGCTCGTGGAGATGCTGAACATGTGGTCGCGGAACTCCCGCGACCGCAAGCGCGCCGCCACCGCCGCCGGGGGTGGCGAGCCGGGTCCCCACGGCGGCGCCAGCAAGACCGGGCACTGAGTTCACCGCCGGATGGACATTCGGCGGCTGCTGCCCGACCCGTTCATCCTCGCGCTGATCGGGACGCTGCTGCTGGCGACGCTGCTGCCCGCCAGCGGCGTCGCCGCGGACTGGCTGGGCGTGATCGCCACCGCCGCGGTCGTGATCCTGTTCTTCCTGCATGGCATCCGCCTGCCGCGCGAGCACCTGGTTGCCGCCGTCGTGCACTGGAAGCTGCACCTGTCGATACTGGCCACGACCTTCGTCGTGTTCCCGCTGTTCGGGCTCGGGCTGTCCAGCTCGATGCGCGGGCTGCTGCCGGACGGGCTGTGGGCCGGGTTGCTGTTCCTCTGCGCGCTGCCTTCGACGGTGCAGACGTCGATCGCGCTGACTTCCATGGCACGCGGCAACGTCGCCGCCGCGGTCGCCGCAGCGGCGGCCTCCAACCTGCTCGGCATCATCGCCACGCCGCTGGTGGCGGGCCTGATGCTGACGGCGCGCGGCGGCGAGGTACCCCTGTCGGGCATCTGGAGGATCGTGCTGCTGTTGCTGCTGCCCTTTGCGGTCGGCCACCTGTTGCGCCCGGTGTTCGGTGCCTGGGCGGCCCGCCAGCGGGCGGTGCTGGTCTGGGCGGATCGCACGACGGTGCTGATTTCGGTATACACCGCATTCTCCGCCGCGGTCCTCGCGGGAATCTGGAAGCAGGTGCCGGGGTGGACGCTCGTTATACTTGTCGGGCTGTGTGCGCTGCTGCTCGTCCTGGTGCTGGTCTGGACGGGCCTGGCGGCACGGTTGGTCGGGCTCGGCCCTGCCGACGCGCGCACGCTGCGCTACTCGGGCTCGCTCAAGAGCCTGGTCAGCGGGGTGCCCATGGCCCGCGTGCTGTTTCCATCGGCCGAGATCGGCATGGTGATGTTGCCGATCATGATCTACCACCAGCTGCAATTGATGGTGTGCGCGTGGCTGGCGCGTCGCCAGGGAGAGGCCAGCGATGATTCCGTACAGAAACAAGCCTGAGCTCATCGACGCCGCGCAGTGCCCGCAGGCGGGCCGCGAGCGCCTCGTGCTGCCGCAGCCGGTCGCCAACTTCCTGCCCGGCGGATATTTCGACCCGGAGCCCGCCATGCTCAAGCGCATGCGCGAGGAAGGCGCGGTGTTCATGATGGGCCAGAACCCGAACCTGCCGGTGATGCCGGAGAAGCCGACGCTGCTCGATTTCTTCCACTACCGCTTCTGCGACATCACCTTCCGCCACCTGCTGCAGTCGGCCAAGTGCGCGATGGATGCCGGCCAGAGCGAGACGGTGGTCATGGCGTGCCTGCTGCACGACATTTCAAACGGCGCCCTCCTGCGCACCGACCACGGTTACTGGGGCGCGCAGATGATTGCTCCCTACGTCAGCGAAGAGATCTCCTGGGCGATCAGGTATCACCAGGCGCTGCGCTATTTCGCCGACGAGCCCGCGGGCTTCAGGTATCCGGATGCCTACAACCTGTTCTTCGGGCCCGACTACGAACCGCCGGAGTACCTGCAGCAGGCGCACCGCGACGCGCGCGCCCACAAGTGGTACATGACCTCCCGCCTGATCACGATCTACGACATCTACAGCTTTGACGACAACGTGCATGTCGACCCGGCGATCTTCACCGACCTGATCGGCCGGCACTGGAGGCAGCCCGAGGAAGGCCTGGGCTTTGACAACTCGCCCGTCGCGCACATGTGGCGCACGATGATCTGGCCCAACAACTTCCTTTGATTCCATCGACTCCCGGCCAGGCTGGTTCAGCCCGCTACGCCCCGGCATTGAGCCTGTTCGTCTTCGCGCTGTTCTTCATATTCGGCGGAATCACCAGCCTCAACGACATCCTGATCCCGAAGCTCAAGGGATTGTTCACGCTCGGCTACGCCCAGGCCATGCTGGTGCAGTCGGCTTTCTTCGGGGCGTATTTCCTTGTCTCGCTGCCGGCCGCTGCATTGTTGCGACGGATCGGCTACATGCGCACCGCGAGCGTCGGCCTGCTGACGATGATGACGGGATGCCTGCTGTTCATTCCAGCGTCCAGCTCGGCCGCATTCCCGCTGTTCCTCCTTGCGTTGTTCGTGCTCGCCGCGGGTATCACCACGGTGCAGGTCGTGGCAAACCCGCTGATCTCGATGCTGGGTACGCCGCATACAGCCCACAGCCGGCTGACGTTCGCACAGGCGTTCAATTCGCTTGGCACGACGATCTTCCCCTACTTCGGCTCCCTCCTGATACTCGAGGCCTCCCTGGAGGCCGTGGATCCGGCTGCGCTCGACGGCGCGGCCCTGGATGCCTGGCGCGCAGCGGAGAGCATCGTGGTCCGGAACACCTACCTCGGCCTCGCCGTGGCGCTGCTGCTGCTTGCCCTGGCGGTGTGGTGGGGCCGCCGGCAATTGGTAGAGCAGCCGGTACCACGGCAGCACATCCTGCGAGCCTTCGACCTGCTGCGACAGCCGCGCTTCGCCTTTGGAACGCTGGGGATATTCCTGTATGTAGGTGCAGAAGTCGCGATCGGATCCATCATCGTCAACTACCTGATGCAGACCTCGGTGATGGGTCTGTCGCCGCAGGCGGCCGGAGAGCTCGTGCCACTCTACTGGGGCGGCGCAATGGTTGGCCGGTTCATAGGTGCGTGGCTACTGCGGTGGATCTCTCCGGGCAAGCTGCTCATGTTTGTGGCCGCGATGGTGTTGCTGCTGCTGCTCGTCTCGGCCACGACCACCGGCCCAGTTTCCGGTTGGGCGCTTCTGTCGATCGGCCTGTTCAATTCCATCATGTTCCCGACCATATTCTCGCTGGCGTGCGAGGGCCTGGGCGAGCGCGCGGCGGAAGGCTCCGGGATCATCTGCATGGCCATCGTCGGCGGGGCCATCGTCCCGCTGCTGCTCGGTGCTGCCGCCGACAACTGGGGCTTGCATGTCGCGCTGTTCGTGCCGGCGCTGTGCTACCTGGGAATACTGCTGTTCGGCTGGATGGCGCGTCGCTCGCACCAGGCGTTGCTCGATGCGCCCGTCAGTGCGATAGCCTGAGGCAACGAATCGTCACGCCATGCGGCGCGACGGGCTTCAGTGAGCGGCGGGCGTCCCGTCGGAAAACAGCTTCCCGGGATTCAGGATCCCCTTCGGATCCATCGCCTTCTTGATCGCGCGCATCAGCGCGATCTCCTCGGGGCTGCGCGAGAAGTGCAGGAACGGGATCTTCAGCGAACCGATGCCATGCTCGGCCGAGATCGAGCCGCGGCGCTTGGCAACGATGCCGTAGACGGCGTTCTCGATGTCGAGCTCAGGCACGTCGTGGCCGGACATGCGCACCGACACGTGCAGGTTGCCGTCGGCCACATGGCCGAAGAACACCGAAATCAGTTGCGGCCAGCGGCGCTTGAGCTCTTCGCCGATCTCCCGGGCCAGGTCGTCGATCTCGCCGGTGGGCACGCTGACGTCGAAGCCCAGCTGGGGCCAGTGAACGCCGCCGGACCACTCGCCCGGCGAATCACGCACGGCCCAGATCTCGGTGGCCTCGCGCTGCGACTGCGCCACCACCGCATCCTTGACGATGCCGTCCTCGACGGCCTCGCCGATCACGCTCTCGTAGCGATCCTGGTCGACCAGCGGATCGGTGCCGAGCGTCTCGATCAGCACGTACGCGCCGTAGCCGAGCTGCAGCGGCGGATTGCGCTTCAGCTCGATGGTGCCGAGCCTGTAGAAGTCCGGCCACATCACCTCGAAGGCCGAAAGCTGCGCGCCGAAGCCGGTGCGCACGCGCTTGAGCAGCTCGAGCACTGCGGCGTAGTCATCGACCGCGCAGATGCCGGTGCAGGTGCTGCGCGGCTTCGGGAAGAGGCGCAGGACCACCGCCGTGATCACCCCAAGCGTTCCCTCGGCGCCGATGAACAGCTGGCGCAGGTCGTAGCCGGAGTTGTTCTTGATCACCTTGCGCAGCGCGTCGATCACGGTGCCATCGGCGAGCACCGCCTCGATGCCGAGGACCAGGTCGCGCGCCATGCCATAGCGCAGCACGCGGTTGCCCCCGGCATTGGTCGAGACGTTGCCGCCTATCTGGCAGGAACCGCGACCGCCGAGATCCAGCGGGAAGAACAGCTCGGCCGCTTCGGCGGCCTTCTGCACCGCTTCCATCACCACGCCGGCTTCCACGGTAATCGTGCCGGCCGCCGCGTCGATCTCCTTGATCGCGCGCATCCGCTCCATCGTCAGCACCACACAGGGGCCGACGGGCACAGCACCGCCAGCCAGTCCCGTGAGGCCGCCCTGAGGCTGCACGGCGATGGCGTGCTCGTTGCAGTAGCGCAGCACGGCCGAAACCTGTGCCGTGTTGCGCGGCAGGACTATCGCCATGACGCCGACGTCGGTGCGTCCATGCACGCAGTAATCGTGGGTATGCCGCTCGAGGCTGGTCGCATCCGGCGCCATCGCCACGTCCGGCCCCACCAGCGCCTGCAGGTCTGCAAGCACGTTCCGGTCTGTCATTGTCCCCCGCCCAGTCGCCTGTAGTACTCCGCGACATTGTCGCGGTAACGACTGGAATCGTCACCCCGTTCCGCGGCGCGGGCTCCGCGGGCATTGGCGGTGGCCTCTTCTGCGCGCAGCGCCGCCAGCTCGAGCTGGCTCACCAGCAGGGCCATGCGCTGGTATTCGTCGGCCATCGGGTCCCCGCCGGCACGGCGAAGGCGATCTGACAGCTCACGCAGTGCGGCGGCATCGGCCGCAGTCAGCGTGCCGGGCCGCAGCTGCTCGCGCAGTTGCGCCAGGCGCTCGCTGCTGGCGCGCACCTGCGGCCGCAGCGTGTCGCTTCCATTGGGGAAGGCGCGGGGTACGCCGCGAAGCCGGTCGTTGCCGCCCCACAGCCCGCCCCCCCCAATCACATCGCCATTGCGCTCGCCGGGCTGGGCGCCGGCCTGCGCCACCGCCTCGGCGCCACCCTGTGGCGAGCCACCCTGCTGCGAGCCACCTTCCTGCGAACCACCCTGGGGTGATCCGGCCTGTTGCGCACCGCCCTGCTGACCGCCAGCCTGCTGCCCCGGCTGCTGCCCCGGCTGCTGCCCACCTTGCTGCTGTCCCCCGCCCTGCTGTCCGCCCTGGGCGGCCTGTTGCTGTCGCGCACGCTCCAGCGCACGACGCAGCTCGCCGAGCTCAGCCAGCAGTTCGGAGGCGTCAGCCGGTGTCTCGTTGCTCTTGCCGGCAGACTCGCTGGAGGCCAGCGACTTCGCCTCCTCAAGACCCTGCTGCAACGAACGCAGGCTCTCGGTGATCAGGCCGTCACGTGCCGCGGCCTGCACAACTCGGCCACGCTCGATCTCGGAGGCGCTGCGGGCCAGGCGCGAGGCCGTGCCCTGCTCGTCCAGTTCCGCGGACGCTTCGCCGACCCGCTCGCTCGCATTCGGCGCGCGCTCGCGCGCCTGGGTGCGTGTTGCCTGCATCTGCCGCTGCAACGCCTCAAGGCCCTGCTGGATCTCGCGCTTCTCGGAGGCGATGCGCTCGGCCTGTTCGAATCCCAGCCCCTGTCGCTGGGCAGCGCGCGGATCGGCAATGCTGGAAGGTGGGCGCGGACCCATCGCGGCGCGCAGCGCGTCTTCAGTCTCCCGCTGGCGCTCGGCCAGTTCGCGCGCGCGTTCGGCGAGGTTGCCGAACTGGTCGCCCACGGCCTCGCGCTGGCCACGCTCCAGCTGCTCGCGCGCGCGGTTCAGCCGTTCGCTGGCCTGGCGCGCCTGCTCGGGACCGCCCTGCATCTGGCGCATCGCCTCGGCGACCTGTTGGGCCGCGTCATCCGCGGCGCCACCCTGCGAGGACTGGCCGGAAGACTGACCCGACTGCTGGCCCGACTGCTGGCCCGACTGCTGGCCCGACTGCGGCCCGTTGCGCTGCTGGGCAAGCTGCTCGAGTTGCTTGCGCAGCTCCTCGGCCTCGCGGCGCAGCTGTTCCTGCTGCCAGCGCTGCGCCTCCTGCGCGACCGGGTTGCGCTGGGCCTCGCGTGCCAGCTGCTCCTGCCGTCGTGCCAGCTCACGCAGCCGCTTCAGCGCCTCGCTCTCGGTCTGCGACTGCTGCTGTGCCGTCATCTGCGGCTCGGTCTCGTACTGGTTCTTTTCCAGGTCGAGCTCCAGCTCGGTCATCTCCGAGACGTCGCGACCGGCCTGGCCACCGCCGCCACCGCCGCCACCGCTCTGCTGCGCGACCTGGATGTCGCGGAACGTCGCCTCGGCGCGCAGCAGGTGCTGCAGCGCGCGCTGTTCGTGCACCACGGCTTCCTTGAGCGACAGGTTCCGCGAGTTTCTCGGCCGCCGGCTGCATTTCCTTTGCAGCCTGCTCCAGGCTCGCGACGAAGCTGCGGATGTTCTCGTCCGCGCCGGTCAGCAATCGCGCATGCGCGCGCTCGACCAGCGTCGTGGCCTGTTCAGCCAGCGTCTTTTGCACCTCGGCAAGCATCTGCGCACTGTCGGCGCGGCGCTCGACCTCGCGCACGTCGCGAGAGTCTTCCTGTCGCTGCAGGTTCCAGGTGGCCAGCAACACCTCGCGCTGGCGCTGGGAAATCTGGCCTTCCTCGTCTTCGCCACCCCCGCCGCCACCGCCGCCGCCTCCCTGGCCCTGCGCATAGCGCCGGTCGAAAGGTTGCACCTGGATCAGGAACAGGTCTGTCTGCGAGCTGGACTTGTGGTCGCGCGCCATTGCGTAGTAGCTGACGAGATCCCCCGGCACCAGCAGCGGCGCCTCGCCTGCCGGTCCCGCCTGCTGCATTTCCTCCAGTCGCAGCAGTGCGGCGGCGCGAACGTCCGGCGCACCGGCGTCGAGCTTCTCGCGCTGCCATTCACCGCCGTTCACCGAATACTGCAGCTCCAGCGACTCCAGCCGGAAGTCGTCCTGTGCGGAAACGCTGACCGGCACTTCCTCGATGTTCGTGGCCTGGTAGTCGCGGCCGGGACGCAGGATCTCCACGTTGGGCTTCTCGTCCGGCACCACCTCGATGGTGAAGTCCTCGGTCAGCGCGACGATCTCCTCGCCGAATTTCGTGGCGATGCGGTAGTGGCCCGGCTCCTTCACGTCGAGCTCGCCGCGCGCCGTCGTGCCGCTCTGCGAAAGGCCGTCTTCCTCGCCGTTGATGATGAGCAGCGGACCTTCCATCACCGAGTCGGTGACGACCTCCAGGCCCACGCGCGTGCCGGCCACGGCGCGGATGTCGCCGCCGGATTCCTCGCTGCGGCCCGGAAGTCCGGTCCACTTCGGGTAGTTGTAGGTCAGCCGCAGGCTCTCGATGCGCGGCAGGTCCACCACCTTGATGTGGTGCTCGGCGCTCTTGAGTCGGCCGGCCGACACGTAGTACTGCGTGGGTTCGCGCACGGCGAACAGCGTGAAGCGGAATCCGCCATTGCCGTCGGACTCCATCGGTGCCGCTTCCCACTCGCCATCCTCGCCGAAGCGCACATGCACCTGAACGGCGCCCGCGCTGCCGGCCACCTGCGCGCTGATCGGCAGGTCCTGGTTGCGGCGGATGGAAATGTCGCCGGGCTTCACCGCGATGCCGCCCGCTGCTGCGGCAACGCGCAGCGTCTGCGGCACCTCGCCCAGCCACAGCTGGCGTGCAGACTCGCCCCACCGCCCGGCGCCCATGAACACGATACCGGCCAGCGCTGCAATCAACACTGCGGCCGCGCCTGCAGGCAGCGCCCAGCGCTTCGTCGGCAGTGCCCGGGCCACGGGATTCTCGTCGGCCACACGGCGGGCGTCTTCGGCGAGCAGGCCGAGCAGCGGCGAGGCGGCCCCGTCTTCGGCGCGACGTCGCTCCTGCAGGTACGTGTCCACGCGCCCGCCCTGCTCGGGCAACGTGGCTTCCAGCGCTGCGGCACCATCCGCCGCGCGCAGCGGCCGCAGTTGCCACCAGACGAACATGCCCGTACCGATGGCCGCCAGTGCCAGCCCGATGCGCAGCGCCAGCACCACGCCCGGAGCCAGCGTCCAGCCCAGCGGCAGCAGCGCGGCGAGCAGTGTCACCGCCAGCAACGCCAGCGCCAGCAGCAGCGCACCGCGCGCGAAATGCATCCGCCGCAGGCGGGTGCGGATCGCGTCGAGATACTGGTCGAGTTGCGCGAGCGGATTCATTCGCGTCGCTCCCGGAGGATGTTCAGGTGGTAGTTCGCCACCAGCGGCTCCACAAATGCAAGCAGCACGGCGCCCAGCAGCAGCCAGAACCAGAGCGGAAACCAGCGCTGCGCGGCTTCGCCCCCGCCAGCGGGGCCTGCGGAGGTCGCAGCCTCCGGCGGCTTCAGGGCCAGCCAGCGCTCGATGGCCTCCGGCGGCAGCCGATCCAGGCGCGATTCGCGGGGGTCGACGTTGACGGCGATGTAGTCGCTGCGGCCACCACCGCGGATTTCGTAGTAGCCGGGCTGCTCCGGGACGAAGCGCGAATCATCCCCGGCACTCTCCAGCAGCGTGGCCCGCTTGCCTTGCGGGTCGAACACCGCGCCGCTGGTGCGGCCGCCCAGCCCGGTATCCATCGTGCTGCCCACCTGTGCAGTCGCGCCCTCGGCGCGCGCGCCGGCCAGCCAGGCGGTGGCCTCGGCGACGAAGCGCACGAACAGCGGATGGGTGGCCAGGTCATTCCAGTCCCGCGCGAGCGGCGACGTGAGCGTCAGCACGCGGCCGTTGCCGAGCGTCTGCTCCAGCAGCAATGGCGCACCACTGTCGAGGCGCAGCAGCACCTGCGCGCCCTGAGGGGGCTCCACCGGCACGTGGCGGAAGAAGCGGATCGAGCGCCAGCCTGCCGCATCGCGGAGCATCGGGTGGCTCTGCTCCACGTCACTGACCCGCGCAGGCAGGCCGGCGGCGCGCTGTGCCCCGCGCGCCAGCGTCGCACCCGTCAACGCCTCGCCGCCCCGCTGCATCGTGCGCGGCCCCAGTGTCAGCAGCGCCGCGCCACCTGCCTCGACGAAGCGACGCAGCTGCCGCTGGCCGACCTCGTCGATGATGCCCGCGTCGGACACGACCACTGCGGCAAAGCCGTCCAGCGAACGCTGCGCGAGCGCGGCAGGGCCTGCAGCCTCGACGTCGAAGCGTGGATTGGCGAGCGACTGCAGCGCCGCGCGCAGGTAGGCGACGTCGTCACCGGAAGAATTGGCCGCAACAAGCAGCACCTTCGGTCGCAGGTGCCGGACCAGCGCGTAGCCCGAGTCGTCTCCGGCCAGTGCATCGGCAGGCGTCAGCGCAACCGAGACGCGGTGCTCGCCTTCGCTCAGTTCGCCGACCTGGAAGTCCAGCGTCATGGGCAGCACGCCGTTGGCGGGCAAGGGCTGGCGCCCCCGCTCCACGCCATTGAGCGTGAGCACGGCCGTCCTGCCGCGAGCCGCCTCCGCATCGCCGTCGATGCGCACTTCGATGGCCTTCGCGTCGCGCTCGTCCACCGCGACCTGCGCGACGCGCAGGTTGGGTGGCAGGTCCTGCCCGACGTCCACCAGCGCCAGCGTCACGCCGGGAGGCGCCTGCAGGTCGGCAAAGCGCAGCGGACCGGCAGACTGCTGCAGGTCGGTGATGAAGTGCAGCACCACACGCTCACCCGCGCCGGCCCCCCAGGCCGTCGAGCCGCTCATCAGCGCGCCGTAGTCGAGGCGCGACCAGCCGGGCTCCAGCGAGCTCGATCGCAGCGGTCACCACGCCGCGCTGCGCGCCGAACACCGGTTCCTGCAGCACGCGCAACCGGTGGTCGGCGGCCACCAGCATCACGCGATCGCCGCCGCGGATGCTGCCCGCGATCTCGCGCGCCTGCTCCTGCGCACGCGCCCAGACACCCTCGCGCTGCATAGACAGCGAGGTGTCGAGCGCCACGACGTGCAACGTCGCCCCGCCCTGTCCGCGCCGTATTCGCCGCCAGGCGCAACAGCGGGCCTGCGAACGCGAACGCCAGCAGCGCGAGCAGCGCCAGGCGCAGCGCCAGCAGCAACCAGTAGCGCAGTTCGTGGCGCCGGCTGCGGCGGATCACGCTGGACTCGAGGAACATCAGTGAAGCGAAGGATTGCTTCTCGTCCGTGCGCCGTGCGAACCGGTGCAGCCAGATGGGCAGTGCAACGCCGGCCAGGCCGATCAGAAACCACGGGGCAAGCCATGACACGGGGTCAGGCCCTCTGCCGGAACATCAGGTAGCGACGCAACGCCTGGTCGAGCGGCTCGTCGGTGACCAGCAGCGCATGTTCGGCGCCACAGCCGGCGGCGACGCGGCGCATCTGCGCCAGATGTGCCTGCACGCGCTCGCGGTAGGTGGTGCGCAGGTAGTCGGGCGACACCTCCAGCTGTTCACCGGACTCCACGTCCTCCAGCAGCACGGACTCTTCCCAGGTCGGCGAGAGCTCGGCCCGATCCAGTACCTGCAGGATCAGCAGGTCATGCCCGTGCCACGCCAGCGGCTGGACGGCGCGGGTCAATGCCTCCGGGTCGCAATAGAGGTCCGAGATCACCGCGACGAGGCCGCGGCGCTGCGAGTGCTCACGAAGCTGTTTCAGCGAGCCGGCCACGTCGGTGCGGCTGCCGGGCTCCAGCGCATCGAGCGCATGCAGGATGGCCGAGAGGCTCCCCGTGCGGCTCGACGGTGGCCGATAGGAGCGAATCTTCTCGTCGAACACGATCAGGCCGACGGCATCGTGCTGCTGCGGCGCCAGGTAGGCGAGCGTGGCGGCGAGGAACTTCGCGTAATGAGCTTGCGACCTGGCCCGGCCGAATAGCCCATCGACGCGCTCGCGTCGAGCAGCGATCATGAGCCGCGTGTTGGTCTCGCCGAGGTAGCGCTTGATGTAGGTGCGATCGGTGCGCGCGTAGACGTTCCAGTCGACGAAGCGCGGATCGTCGCCCTCGGCGTACGCGCGGTACTCGGCGAACTCCTGGCTGAAGCCGAAGTACGGCGAGCGGTGCAGCCCGGAAGAAGCCGTCCACCGCCGTCGCGCGCGACGAGGTCCAGGTCGACAGGCCCGCCAGCACCTCCGGGCGCAGCAGAGCCGTGCGGATTCGCGCTCGCTGGCGGTCTGTGCGCATCAGCCTGGCAGCACCGGCGTCGACGCACGCGCGTCAGCATCTTCGTCGACGTCGACGCCATCGGACTCGGCGTGGTAGTTGGTCAGCACGCGGTGGCGCAGCACCGGCAGCGCGAGCGCGCGCATGTCGTCCTCGCGTGACGTGATAGCGGCCCTGCATCAGCGCGCGCGCCTTGGCGGCCAGCACCAGGAACTGCGTGGCGCGCACGCTGGCGCCGTAGTGCACGTACTTCTTCACCACGTCTCGGCGCGTGCGGATCGCGCGGCCGCGTGGCGCGCACCAGGTCGACGGCGTAGCGCGCGACGGTCTCGCGACATCGGCACCTGGCGCACCAGCCACTGGAACTCGCAGGATCTCCTCGGCGCTCGTGCAGGCGTTGATCGCGGGCGGCTCGACGCGCGTGGTGTTGTCGGTCGACGACCTTGCATCTCGTCCTCGGCGCTCAGGTAGTCGAGCAGCACGTTGAACAGGAAGCGGTCGAGCTGCGCCTCGGGCAGCGGGTAGGTGCCCTCGAGCTCGATCGGGTTCTGCGTCGCCAGCACGAAGAACGGCGGCGTCGATGCGTGTGGTGTTGCCGCGCACCGTGACGCGAGAGCTCCTGCATCGCCTCGAGCAGCGCCGACTGCGTCTTCGGCGGCGTGCGGTTGATCTCGTCGGCCAGCAGCACGTTGGCGAACAGCGGGCCGGGCACGAAGGTCCAGGTGCGGCGGCCGGTGGCGACGTCCTCCTCGAGGATGTCGGTGCCGGTGATGTCGGTGGGCATCAGGTCCGGCGTGAACTGGATGCGCTTGAACGTCAGGCCGAGCGCGCTGCGCGAGCGTGCGCACCAGCAGCGTCTTGGCCGTGCCGGGCATGCCGGTGATCAGGCAGTGGCCGCCGACGAACAGCGTGATCAGCACCTGCTCGACGCACCTCGTCCTGGCCGACGATGATCTTGCGCACCTCGCGGCGTATGTCGCCGAAGCATTCGCCGAAGCGCCCGACCAGTGCGCGTGCCTCGTCCCCGTTGATATCCGTCATGGGTTGTTCCCTGTCATGGCTGTGGGTCTCCGGTCATTTCAAGCAGCATCTTCTGTGCGGGCCGTAGGTGCGGCGCGGTCTCCAGCGCCTGCAGCAGGTTGCGGCGCGCCTTCGTCGGTGTCGCCGAGGCCGCGGTAAGCCCGCGCCAGGCCGAAGTGTGCGGTGGAGGCATCGAGCGGCGCGAGCGCCAGCAACACCTCATATTCGCGCAGCGCCGCGGCGTTGTCTGCGCTCGCGAGCAAAAGCTCGCCCAGCTCGGCGTGGCCGCCGGTCGCCAGCGGATCGGCGTAGTTCACCGCGGCCAGCACCGGCGTGGCCTCGCTGTTGCGGCCCGCGGCCAGCAGCATCGCGCCGAGCTTGCGCAGGCCGGCAGGATCCCAGCCACCGGCCTTGCGCCAGTTCGCCAGCGCTGCAGTCGCGGCGGCCGGGTTGCCCGCGCCCTCCTCCGCGGCCGCGAGTGCCATGTAGGCATTCGCGTCGCCGGTGTACTCGGGGAAGATCCGGATCGCCTCGCCCGCCGCTGCACGCGCTGCCGCCCAGTCCTGCTTTTCCACGGCCTCGTTGCGCCGCGCGCAGGCGGTCGATCCATTGCTTCGGATCAGCGATGTAGCCCGCGAAGCGCTCCCGCATGAAAGCATCGAAGCCCTTGTCGAAATCCTCGGGCGAAACCTCCAGCACGCTGCGCACGGCCTCGGCCGTCGTCGTGTTGCCATCGAAGGCGCGCAGGAACTGCACCACTTTCGGAAAGCCCCAGCGCTGGTCCATGTAGAGCGCCGCGAGGCCGGCCTGGGCGTACGAGATCTGCACCTGGTTCTCGTAGGAAGGCCGGATGAAGCCCTCGTCGAGCCGCGCGATGGGCAGGAACTTGCCTTCCACGAACTTGTCGAGCACCGGTGGATCGATGTTGACGCCCGGCGTCGGACCGGTGGTCCACTCCTCGAAGACAGACAGGCCTTCGCTGAGCCAGCGCGGCACGCGGTGTGCGGTGGCGGACAGCGTGAACACATGCGCCAGCTCGTGCCACAGCGTGCTGCCCCAGTGGAAATCGCCGGCCTTGCGGCCCGCCGGGCTGTCCATCGCGACCACATCGCCGAAGGTGACGCCGAGCAGGCCGATGCCGGGCAGGCCCGCGATGCGCACCGCGAAGTCGTCGTGGTCCGGATACAGCTCCACCGTCAGCGGCGTGGTCGGTGTCCAGCCGTAGCGGCTCGAGAACGAGGCGATGGCCTCGCGCGAGAGCTGCTGGACATACGGCGACAGTGCCGCCGCCTCGGTGCGATGCAGCTGCAGGCGCAGCGCCGGCGGCGCGCTCTCGATCACCTCGAACTGGTCGAGGCTGTCGAGCAGGCGCAGCGTGTTCACGGTCGCGGTGCTGTAGGGGTCGCCGCCATAGGCGCGCGTCAGGTGCGCGCGGGCGCCGTCCTTGTCGCCCAGGCGCATGAGGTTCAGGCCGCGCTCACGCTGGGCGGACCAGAGGTCCGGCTGCACCTCGATGGCGCGCGCGTACCAGCTGTCGGCCTCGCGGTAGCGGCGTCGCACCACCTCGAAGTAGCCGAGCGTCTCGAACAGCGTGCCGTAGCGCGCGTTGTAGTCCTGCGCCGCGCGTACCCAGCGCTGCGGATCCCGGTTGCCGATGACCTCGACGGCCGCGAGCATGGTCCAGGCCTCGAGCGGTGGACGGCGCTGCTGCTGGGCGAGCTCCAGCGCGCGCTGTGCGGCACGGCGCGCGTCATCGAGCGCACCATTCTCGATGGCCACGCGCGCGGCGACCAGATGCGCCTCGACCAGGCGGTCGTCCTCGTCGATGAGTCCCTTGACCGCCTCGGACACGTCGCCCGCGAACTGCTCCGCGGTCAGGCGCGCCATGGCGATGCGTGCCTGCGCATCCTTCGGATCGATCTCCAGCGCCTCCTGGAACAGTCGCGCCGCGTCGGTGTACTGGTGCGTCGTCATGAACAGCCGGCCCCAGCGCAATCGCGGCAGCACCGCGCGCGGGTCTGCCGCCACGGCCTGGCGGAAAGTCTCGTTGGCAGCCTGCACATCGCCCAGCGCCCAGTTTGCCTCGGCGCGGACAAGCGCATCCTGCGAGCTGCGCAGCAGGCCCTGGTAGCAGTTGCGCGCTTCGGCCGCGCGGCCGTGCCACGCCGCATCGTCGCAGCGTGCCAGCGCCTGCGGGCGGCGATCGTCGTAGTCGATCACCTGCGCTCGCGCGGCGGCGGCGAGACCCGCCAGCACCAGTGCTGCGCAGAACACCCTGGCGCTATTGCGCATTCGCGCCTCCCGTCCCGCTGCCGAGTGCCGCGAGCCGCGCATCGATGCGCGCGCCGAGGCGCGCCATGTCAACGAGCACCGGCTCCAGCTGCGTGTAGTACTGATCCTCGGGCAACTGCGCCTTCTGCGCCCGCACCGCATCGAGCCGCTCCTCGACCGCAAGCTGCTGCTCGCGCAGCGCGATCAGCTCGCGATCGGAACCGAACTTCGCCGCGTCTCCAAGCCGCGCCACCACGAACCGCCCCGGCTCGTTGCCGGACAGGCGCGAGTGCTCGGTGGCGATCGCCGCGTCGGCCTTGTACGCATCTTCGACGCGCCGGTTGGCAAAGTCATAGGCCTCCTGCGCGGTGATGTTGCCGTCCTTGTCGCGATCGGCCTCCTCGCTGCCCAGCGCCTCGGCCCAGAAGGCGCCGAATCGCGTCGCATTGCGCTCGCCGGCACTGCGTGTCGCGGTGATCACGATGCGCTGCGGACGCGCCCAGCGTTCGGCAATCGCACCACTCGCGCTGGTGGCATTGACCACCAGCTGCGGCACGGTGGCTGGAATGCGGTCGAGCCAGGCGGCAAGCTGCGTACCGGTCACGTCAGGCCCGGGGATGTTGAAGCGATAGTCGTTGCCATCGAAGCTGCCGTGGCCGATCAGCACCAGGACGAATGTGTCGCCTGCGCCCGACTGTGAGGCGGCGGTACGCAGGGCAGCCTCTATCGCCGCGGCGCGCGCGGCGTCGCCGGCGAGCCGCGTGACACTGCCACTGCTGCCGGCGGCCGTAGCCGCGTATTCGGCGGTCCGCGCCGACCAGTCCTCGAAACGCTTCTCGAATTCGGGGTCCCCGCCCAGGCCGCTAACCACGATGACGCGCGTCGCCGCGGCAGCGGACATTCCGTGCAGCGCCAGCGGCAGGCAGAGTACGCAGGACCACAGCCAGGCGCGCTTCACAACCGCCTCCACTGCCGCCGCAGCAGCCATTCGGCGCCCTTCAGCAGGGCAAGCAATCCGAACAGCAACGGAATGTTCCACAACTCGAAAGTCTGCCGCTCGACCATGCCGGCGCGCGAGTACCGGATCGCATCCGGCAGCTCGCCGATATCCGACAGCGGCCAGTAGCGACCCCCCGTGTCCGTGGCAATGCGCTCCAGCAATGCGCGCTGTTGCCAGCTGCCAAACTGCTCGAGCGTGCCGGCCTCGCGGCGCAGGTGGGTCGTCGCGCGGCCGATCTCCTGTTCGCCGTTGCGCGCGACGAGTTCGACCCGATAGAGGCCGGGCGCGCGCGCATCGACACGCAACGAGTAGCGGCCATCGTCGCGCCCCGAGGGCTCGATCACCACCGGCGCAACACTGCCGTCCTCGCCGGTTGCGGTGGCTTCCACGCGCACTCCCGGCAGTGCCTTGTAGTCGACATCCAGCACCTCTGCTTCCAGTAGTGCGGCGGAATCGTCCTCCAGCACGCCGCGTTCGGGACGCAGCGATACCTGCGTCGGCGCGCCGGAAGCCAGGCCATGCAGCAACTGGCGCCAGAACTGCTCGTGCGCCTGGTCATCGAGCGGCAGGCGCATCTGCCAGTGCCAGGTCGAGGCGGTCGCCATCAACCAGGTGCTGCCGCGCCCGTAGCGCTGGGTAACCAGCAGCGGTTCGGCGCGCTCGCCCGCGACGGCCTCGAGCAGCACGACCGCGCCGGGCTTCAGCGCACCGATCATCTGGTAGTCCGACAGCGCAGGCAGGTCCGCGAAGCGCTTCGCGTTGCGCTCCGTGTCCGGGTCGAGACGACCGATGGGGGACTCCAGCCCCCATAGGGTCGGCCGCACGCGGCTAGCGCGCGCCCCATAGGATTTCGTGCCGCCCGGCAACGCAGCGGGCAGCAGCTGCGCCACCGGCACGCGACCCCATCCGCCATCGCCCAGTCCATCGCGGCCCGCCAGCAGCAGCAGGCTGCCGCCGCGCCGGTCGACGAACTCGCGCAGCCATTCGTGCTGTTCGGTCGTCAGTGCCGCCGCCTCGAGGCTGCCGATCACCACCGCATCGAAGGCGAACAACTCCGCAGCGGAGCGCGGAAAACCGTCCTCCAGCTCTTCGCCGGAGCTGACGCCCTGCCGGTAGTAGCGATTGGGTGTTGCACGCACGGCGCTGACCAGCCGCAGTGAGCGATCGGTCTCGGCTGCCCGGCGGATGAACTTGTACTCCCAGCGCGGTTCACCCTCCATGTAGAGCACGCCATGGCGCCTGCCCTCGACCTCGACCAGCCGCCGCCGCTCGTTGTTCGCAAGGTTCGTTTCGCCCCGGGCGGCATCGACCACGACGCGCAGGTCCCGCACGCCCGCGTCGCCGGCCGGGAACTCCACCTGCGCAGTCGTCAGCGTACCCGTGGGCGAGAGCTTCAGGTCCTGCGCGGAGATCAGCGTGCCGCCGTCGTAGACACGCAGTCGCGCACTGCCCTGCTTCTGGTGGCGCACCGCAACCAGCGCGCGCAGCGTCTCGCCGGCCGTGGCACTGCCCGGCGCGGTGACCTGCTCGATCTCCAGGTCGTTCTCCGGCTGTTCGGGGCCGACCCCGATCGTGTGTACGGGAATGCCGGCAGCGGCCAGGCGCGCGAGCGTTGCCTCGTCCAGCGTGCCGCCGTTCTCCGCGCCATCGGTGGCGACCACCACCGCAGCCACCGGCACGCTGGCGGCCATCTGCAGCACGGAGGACAGCGCTTCACCGATGCGTGTCTGCTGCGCGCCTCCGTCGATGTCGGTCGTCTTCTCCACCGCATTGGCGCGATCGGAGAAGCTGAAAAGACGCAATTCGGAGCTGGCCGCAATGCGCTCCAGCACGCCATTGTCGAGTGCAGCCACCACCTGCGCGCGCCGCGACAGCTCGCCCTGTGCCGCGGCTTCCATGCTGCCGGAATCATCGACCAGCACCGCCACGACGTTCTCGCGCTCGCGGATGCGCTCGACGTTCAGCACCGGGCGCCAGAGCATCACCAGCAGCGTGGCGAAGAACGCCAGCTGCAGCGCGCCGACAACCATCGAGCGCCACAGGCCCAGCTGGCGCCAGCGCACCAACGTCGCCGCGATGGCCAGGGCCGCGAGCAGCAGCAGCGCGAACATCAGCCACAGCGGCCAGCCTCGCGCAAAGGCGAATTCACCGCTGCGCCAGGCCCACAGCGAAGTCCCCAGCAGCCACTCAAGCATGTCGCCGGCTGCCCTTCATCAATGGCTCATCGTGTACAGCACGTAGTTGATCCCGAATCGGTAGGCCAGCGCGGTCAGCGGCTGCTGGTACTGCGGATCGTCGGCATGTTCCCAGGCATCGCCCAGGTCCATGTTGAAGTTGATCGCCACCATCAGACGCCCGTTGTCATCGAAAATTCCGCGCCAGTGCGGAGTCACCCCGTCCTGTTCCCAGGTCTGGCCGTTCATCAGCGCATAAACGCCCGGGATCTGCACCTTGTGCTCCAGGTCGAAGTGCACGTGGAAGACCTCATGGTCGTCCGGGATCTCGACGACCTCGCGGTCCGGGAACACGCGCCGCATCGACTCCATGAAGCCCTCCCACTGCAGGCTGCCGTGGAAGTCGTCCACCATCAGGAAGCCGCCCTTGAGCAGGTACTCGCGCAGCCGGGCGGCCTCCTCGTCCGACAGGTACCAGCGGCCGACCTCCACGCCGTAGAGGAAGGGAAAGTCGAACAGCTCGTCGTCCATGAGCTGCAGGGCATGGAAACCGTCGTTCGCGTCGACGCGCGTCAGGCGGTGCAGGCCCTGCAGGAAGTGGAACTCGGCATCCGGCGCGTCGGTCCGCCAGGACCCGCGTCCGCGGAACCCGCCGAATCCCATGGCGCCATTGTCCTGATAGACCAGCCGGGTAAAGGTGAACTCCGGAGGGGGTGGCCGCAGTCCCAGCGCCGCCGGATCGGGGCTGTTGACGCTCGCCGCGCTGCCGGAGACGACGGCGGACAACAGCACAGCCAGACCCGCGACAAGCGCCAGGCCGAGCTGCTGACGCCCTCGCCGGATTCGTAACCCCATTGGTCCGAAACTAACCTCGAAGCGCGATGGGCGCCAGTGGCCCGGGTGCAGGCGGACGGGGCTATCTGGCGAACAGCCTCGCAGGATCCCGAAAAGCCTTGAATTCCAGTGCATTGCCAGAAGGATCCTGGAAGAACAGGGTGGCCTGCTCTCCGGTCTGACCGGCGAAACGGATGCCGGGTTCAATGCCAAAGGCAATACCCGCCTCCCGCAGCCGCTGCGCGAGGCTGTGCCAGTGACCCCACTCCAGGACGATGCCGAAATGGGGCACCGGCACATCCTTGCCGTCGACCGGGTTGTACAGCGGCGGGCGGGCCGCTCCGGCGTGATCCAGGTGCGCCACGAGCTGGTGGCCGAAGAAGTCGAAATCGACCCATTCCGCAGAGCTTCGGCCTTCGGGACAGCCCAGCAGTCCACCGTAGAAACTGCGTGCCTCCGCGAGGTCGCCAACCGGGATCGCGAGGTGGAAAGGCTGCAGCGCGCTCACGGGGCCGGCTCGAGCCGCAGCAGCGCGCCGTCATCCTCGTCGGTGAGGACATAGAGCAGCCCGTCCGGCCCCTGGCGCACATCGCGGATGCGCTGGTGCAATCCGGTGAGCAGGGTCTCGCGGCGCAATTCCTGCAGCTTGTCGTTCAGCACGACGCGCTCGAGTCCCCCGGTACGGGGAATCTGCCCGCGGCGCACGCTGCCTGCGAACACATTCCCCTTCCAGCCCGGGAAGCGCTCGCCGGTATACACGGCAAGGCCGGAGGGACCGATGGATGGCAGCCAGACGACCAGGGGCTCCTTCACATCCGGCGCAACCGGCGAATCGGCCAGCCGCGCTCCGTCATAGCCGTGGCCGAAGGTCACGCGCGGCCAGCCGTAGTTCGCGCCAGCCTCGATGAGGTTCAGCTCGTCCCCGCCATTCGGGCCATGTTCAACCGACAGCAGCATTCCGGTGACCGGATGCACGGCAAGGCCCAGCGGATCACGATGGCCCAGCGTGTAGATCGCCGGCTCGTGTCCGGCGCGACCGGTGAAGGGATTGTCGGCCGGGATGCCGCCGTCATCGCGCAACCGCAGCACCTTGCCGATGGTGTTGTCGGTGCGCTGGGCCTCGTCGCCGAAGGCCGCGCCGATGATCACGTACAGCAGCCCGTCCGCCCCGAAAACCAGTCGCGATCCGCTGGTGCCGCCGGACTTGCCCAGGAATACCTGCTCCACGCCCGTCAGGCGCTGGCCGTCGAAACTTCCCGCGCAGCACCGCGAGCCGGCTCTGGCGCCGCGCCGGCTGGTTGCCGCTGGCGGGGATGAGGTCACCGGGCTTGTTGAACGTGAAGTAGACGAGCCGGTTGCGTGCGAAATCCGGGTGCAACGCGATGTCGTGCAGGCCGGCGCTGCGATAGGCCTCTTCCACGGCCGGCAGACCGGCCACCGGATGCGGCCTCGAGTGTCGCGGGGCGGCCCTCCGACCCGGTGGCATTGCGCACCAGTCGCAGCGCGCCGCCGCGCTGGCTGACCAGTGCATCGCCATCCGGCAGCAGTACCACCGAGAACGGGTGCACAAGACCCCTGGCGACCACCACCACCTTCAGGCGGTGCTGCTCGGCGGTGTCGAAGATGTACTGCGGCTGGTCCAGCACCACCGGCGCGATGCCCGGCGCCGGCTGCTGGCCCTGGGCAAAGCCGGCAGGAACCGCGACAAGCGCGGCCAGGGAAATGACGCGCAGGAGCCGTGCCCCGCAGGGGCCAGCGAAAGAAGGTTGCAGCATGGCTGCCGACTATAGCTTCACGGACGCCTGCTTCAAGGCCGGGTGCCCACCGCAGTGCGGGCCGGCGCCGGCGGCAGGCACGAGGCGGCCAGCAGCTGGATGCCCTGGAGACTGGCCTCGGCAATGCAGGAGCAATCCTCCTCCTGCGCTGCGGCGAGCAACAGGCGCCAGAGACCCGGGCTGTGTTCCCAGCGGGGTCGCAGGGCGCCCGGTTCACGCTCGGCCAGCGCGTCGAGCTCGGACAGGCGCAGCCGGGACAGCGCCATGGCTGCCATCGGCGGGATGCCGAGCGCGATCCGTGCCAGCTGCGGACGCGTGCGGGAAAGATGCCAGCTGAACATCAGCACGCGGCGGAAGAGATCGCGCGAGTCGGCACCGAAGAAGGGCGCACCCGACAGGGGTGCGACGACCATGGGAGACACGAGCGACCGCTCGGCGCCGATTCCGGCATCCACGAGCAGCCAGGGCACACTGGCCAGCTTCAGGCACGCCCCGGGCGTCAGCGAACGCCAGGCCTGCGGCGCGCCGGCCAGCAGCGGCGGCAGCACGGCCGCAGGCCGGTTCGCCATTCCGCACAGCAGTTCCACGCACTGGGCGTTGATTTCCACCAGCGGCGCCAGCGCCTCCTCGGTGTCCGTGCAGTCGCGCCAACCGGCCGTTTCCACCTGCATCAACCGCGCATTCATGCCATTCCTCCCCTTTCCCGCAACAAAGATGCCTGCGGAAGCGCTGGAAACGAATCCTCAAATTTGGGAGATTTTTCCCAATTCGCATTTTCAGCCTATTCTGTCCACGAGCACCCGGGGAGCGCAAATGAGAATCTCTGACGACCGGTACAGCCGCGACCGCGCACGCCTTGACCTCGCGTTGCGCTTCATCCAGCACGAAGCGCGCACGCGCACCACCCGCACCTGGACCGGCCTCACCGACGATCGCATCCGCAAGCTCTACCGCTCGTATGTCGCCGAAGGCAGCACCGTCGCGCGCCATCGCGGCAAGTCGCCGCAGCAGGCCAGCTATTTCACGCGCACCCCGCGCATGCGCCACGAGACCGCGGTGCTGGCCAGCGTCTGCTACCTGCTCGGCGTGATGCCGCAGAACCGCGTCGCCGACGCGCAGCGTCACCTGCCGGGCATGCAGCGCGGTGAAGCGCTGTGCGAGGCGTTCGAAACCTACCGCCGCCTGGTTCCCGCGCCGAACATCAGCTTCGAGCACGCGGTATTCCTGGTCACCGCGCTGGCGCGCGGCGACGAACTGCGCGCCGCCGCGTGCCTCGATTGTTGTGGACTGATTGTCGTGGACCGCTTCGCCGTGGGGTGCAAGCGCTGCCTCAACTGCGAGGATTCCCGCCAGGGCCGGCTGCCGCTGGTCTGATTCCCGGGTCGGGGATTGCTATGATCCCCGGCAAGATGCCCGCACAGAACCTGTTTTCCGGTTCGTACCTGGACCGGCGCGCCGAAGCGCGCCTGAGTCCGGACTGGCTCGGCGGAGGCCCGCGACGACTCCGGCACGCGCTACCTGCTGATGCGGGGCACCGAAACGCTGATGTGGCTTGCCGCCGATGGCGGAGGCCCGCCCGCGGCTGCTGACCGGTGATGATCCGCGAGTCGCCACCACCACCGATCCCGACCGCCTGCTGCTGCTGGGCTGGTTCCGCGAACAGCGCTGCCTGCTGGTCGAACTGGATCCCGAGGCCACGCCATCGCGGCCCGGAAGAACACTTCGCCGAACTGCGCCCGCTTGCGAACCAGTTGCCGGCCGAGGATGCCGGGCTGATCGCCTACGCGCGCGCGCTGTCGATCTGGCGCGCCAACCACCGACACTGCAGCCGCTGTGGCGACGCCAACCCTCGGCACGCGCGCCGGCCACGTGCGCGAATGCGTCAGCTGTGGCCTGCAGAACTTCCCGCGCATCGATCCGGCGGTCATCGTGCTGGTGCAGGACGGCGAGCGCGCGCTGCTCGGCCGCCAGGCCAGCTGGCCACCTGGCCGCTATTCGACCATCGCCGGCTTCGTCGAGCCCGGCGAATCCCTCGAAGATGCCGTATACCGGGAAGTGATGGAAGAAGCCGGCATCCGCACAAGCAACATCGAATACCAGTCTTCCCAGCCCTGGCCCTTCCCCGCCTCGCTGATGCTCGGCTTCCTGGCACGTGGCGAATACGCGGAGCCGCGCTTCACCGATGGAGAGCTGGAGGACGCGCGCTGGTTCACCCGCCCGCAGCTCGAAAATGGTGAGGTCCTGTTGCCCCCGACGCATTCGATATCGCGCCAGCTCATCGAATCGTGGATCGCGGCCGGCTGATCGCATGGCCCAGCCCCCCGCATCGAACTTCCAGGGCGTGACGACGCGCTCGGCGGTCAACGTCGAACCGGCGGACGTCTGGACCAACGACAACCCCTGGATCGACCTCTGCAAGCGCAGCCAGGCCTGGTTCGGGGTACAGGGCGCCACGGTACGGCAGGACGGCTGGCTGGAGGACCTTCAGCCCGGCGGCACCGCCTCGTTCTGGACGCATCTCGACCAGGACCCTTATTTCGGCTTCATCCCCACCGGGCCGTACGTTGCGAAGAACAGCCAGGGCGTCACGCTGGACTTCCTCGGCACCGCTGCCGGGGACAAGGTGGCGAGTGCGACGCGCGCGACCTGCACGGTGCGCGACAGCGCCCATCCGCCGACGCAGGGCGACTTCGGCATGCGCATCACGAACAACACGAGTGGCGTGATCCGCCTCTTCAACACGCTGCGGATATTCCGCGCGCGGGACGAGAAGGAGCTGGACGCCGGCGCGATCTGGCGCCCCGAGAAGGTCGCCTCGCTGGGCAATGCCGCGGTGGTGCGCACGATGACGCTCCTTTCGCCGAACCTCGGCGGCGCCGATCGCTACCAGCTGGACCAGCCCGGCTTTCTCGCCAAGGCCTCGGATCGAAGCTTTTCCGAGAGCTATCACGTTCCCTACGGCGCGTGCGCCAACCTCGCGGCCACCGCAGGCAGGGATCTCTGGATCACGTTTCCCTACTGCGTCGACAACCTGAAGTACGAACTCGACGCCGCCGCGAACCGCGTCTATCCATTGCGGACGCGTGTGACAGCCGGGCGCTTCGCGCACGGCTGGGCCGAGGGAACCCAGCTGTGCTTTCCGACCGAAGGCCAGTTCACCGCCGAGACCGGCATTCCATCCGACCGCTTCGTCTACATCCGCAATGTCGACGCGCAGGGATTCCAGCTGTCAACGACACGCTCCGGACCGGTGGATGTCCGGATCCGCCTGACGACGGGCAAGGACAAGCCGTACAGCTATGTGGCTTTCACCCGGGTCTTCACGCAGGCACAGCTGCTGGACTACTACCGCCAGATCGCCGCCCAGATCAAGGCGAACTACAACTCCACCGGGCGCATCGTCGTGGAGACCGGCAATGAGCCCTGGAACACCGGCTTCGGCCAGTTCCAGTTCCTGCGTGGCTATTTCTCGCAGCTCGGAGGCGCTTACGGTGCCGGCACGCTGCAGGCGCGTCTCGGTGGTGGCAACGCGTACGCCTCGTTGCTCGCATGGAAGGCGATGCTCGAGCAGTTCCCCCGCTCACGCCTGGTATTCGTGCTGAACGGTCAGGTGGCCTGGTGGGACCTGCTCGGGGGCGCCGGCGGCATGTTCGACTACGTCGATCCCGGGCTCGTGATGCCCGGCCGACGGATGGCGGACATCGTGGACGAGTACGCAGTGGCGCCCTACACGGCGCCTCGCCATCCGGGCACCGGCAAGACCTATACCTTTGCGGAGTTCCGCGCCGACAACGCGGCGACGCAGCCTGATGCTTGGTGGACCGAGCGCTTCCGCGCGGAGAACACTCACCTGGCGACGGACTGGATGCGCACGTCGGCAAGCAATGCCAGGCAAAAGAACCCGGCGATCCGGATCACGACTTACGAGACCGGCCAGCACATCTGGGATGACGTCGGGACCATGACACCCGAAGCACTGGCTATCACGCGCCGCGCCCATCAGTTCCTCTCTGGTCCGGCGGGCGCCGCGATGTTCCAGGACCACTACCAGCGCGTGCACAAGGACTTCGGCGCCACCCTCTACAACCAGTTCGTGGACGTCGGGGGCTGGTATTCGCGCCGCTTCATCAATGGCGGCTGGGGCATGCGTCCCCACAGTGACGCGCCCACAAACGCGCACTTCGACTGGTTCAACGCCCTGCCGGGAAAGCCCGCGTCCATCGGCGCGGCTGTTGGCAACGTTCGCGCGCTGACTGTCGGTGGTCCCCAGCCCGACACCGAGGCGGCCCGCTGGACGCAATCCATCGCCGCAGGCTGGGAGGTCTCCAGCCACTGGGAGCACGACAGCGGGAAAGTCCCCTTCACCCACCTTCTGCTGGCCGGACCTGCGGACCTGCTCGCCAGCCTGCAGCACGGTGAGCTGGTGGAAGATGTGCTCCAGCAGTGCGAGGCGCTTGTCGTGCATTCCCCCGGGGCGCAGCCGCTGCTCTGGCACGCCTGGCATCCGGGCGCGCCACCGGGCGTGGCACCTCCGACAGTCCAGCGCTTCATCCGCTACGAACTGAAGATGCAGAAGGCCTGGGATGCCTTGACCGCGCGCGTGAACCTGGCCGCCATTCAGCGTGGCCACGCCTGGCGCCTGCGAAATGCACCGGCGGCGTATTGCGTGGCCCGCCTGGTGGATCACGCCTGCAACGACCACCTGCCCGGCATCAGCGGCGTCGATACCGCCGCTACGCTTGCGGCGATCTTCGGCGAGGGAGACTGCGCCGGCACGCAGGGGACCGGCGTGGCGGGCACCTACTACGTCCAGTGCCTGCGCATGGCGATGCTGCACCGGCGCTCGCCACTCGGCGCGTGGCATCCACCGACGCTCACGGCCGAACAGGCTGGCAGCCTGCAGCAGGTCGCGTGGACTGCGCTGCTCGATTACCACAACTGGTACGCGTGGACGCCGACCATGGCGCAGGCGCGGGCCTATCTGTCCGGGGATGCAGACCTGACTGCCCTGGAGCATCTTGGCGTCCGCAAATGGGCGCCATCCTTCTTCCGGCAAACAGGTCCGGGCAGCGCAAATCCTTTCGCTTTCGACCCGGACGCGGGCTAGTCATTCAGGCGGCGTTGGGGTGGCCGTTGCTATCATTGGAAGATGTGCCTGCTGCTCGTCGCCTGGAAGCTTCATCCGCGCCATGATCTGGTGCTCGCGACGAACCGCGACGAGCAACATGACCGCGCCACCGCGGAGCTGGAGCACTGGGCCGACCTGCCCGGCGTAGCGGGCGGCCGCGACCAGGTGGCCGGCGGCACCTGGCTCGCGATGCATCGGGACGGCCGCTTCGCCGCGGTAACGAACTACCGCGACAACCGGACAGCAGCGGCGGGTGGTGCCTCGCGCGGCGAGCTGATCACGCGCTACCTGTCATGGAGTGCCTCGCCCGGCGAGTTCCTGCAGGGACTGTCGGGCGAGGCCGGAAAATTTGCCGGCTTCAACCTGCTGCTCGGCGATGACGCGGAGCTCTGGTACGCCTCGAACCGCACGCCGCAGTTCGCCCGCTTGCTGCCGCCCGGCATCTTTGGCCTGTCGAACGACCTGCTGGACACGCGCTGGCCCAAGGTCGAAACGGGCATCGCAGCGATGCGCGCGCATGTCGACTCGGGATCGGACGATGCCGGGCCACTGTTCGCCGCGCTGGCGAGCCAGGACAGCACACCCTCAACGCTGCCCTGGCCCGCGTCCTCGGGCCCCTTCATCGCAAATGATCGTTTCGGGACACGCGCATGCAGCCTGCTGCGGCGGGAACGCGGCGTCGCGGCGCACCTGGAAGAGCGGCGCTATGGCCCGATGGGCAAGCCCGAAGGCATGACCGGATTGCGCATACCGCTATGAGGCCCACTGCCCGGCACGGCGGCCTGCTGTTCCTGCTGCTGATGCTGTTCCAGGCACCGGCCTTCGCCCGCATCCATGTCGAGGTCACGGGCGTCGAAGGTCCGGAACGCGCCAACGTGCTGGCTTTCCTCAGCGTCGAGCGCAACCAGCTCCGCCCGGACCTGGACGAAGACACCTTGTTGCGGTTGTTCAACCGCATCGACCGCGAAGTGCGCAACGCGCTGCGACCCTTCGGCCTCTACGAACCGGAGATCACCTCCAGCTACAGGGCAGACGGCGCCGACTGGCGCGTCCGGATCAACATCACGCCGGGCCCGGCGGTGATGCTGGAGGCGGTGGACATCGTGATCGAGGGGCCGGGCGCGGACAACGCGATCTTCAATGGGCTGCGCAGCCAGGCCATCCTCGTTCCCGGCAACCGGCTCAACCATCCCGACTACGAGCGCGTGCGGGGTGAACTCACGCGCGTGGCCGAGGCGAACGGCTACCTCGATGCGCGTCTGCTCCAGCACGAGTTGCTCGTCGACGTCGAGGCGCGCACCGCGAGGGTCGACCTGAGGCTGACCACCGGCGAGCAGTATCACTTCGGCGAGGTCACGATAACCCAGGAGGCGATCCGGCCGCAGCTGATGGACCGCTTCCTGCGATTCAGGAAGGGGGATCCGTATTCGGTCGACCAGCTGCTGCGCACACAATTTGCGCTGGACGACAGCCTCTATTTCTCTTCCGTTGAAGTGATACCCGGGGAGCGCGATCCGGAGGCCCTCACCGTGCCGGTGTCGATCACGGCCAACAAGAGTCGCCGCCGGCTCACCTATTCCATCGGCTACGGCACCGACACGCAGCTGCGCGGCACCATCGGCTGGATCGACACGCGGGTGAACGACCGGGGGCATCGCTTCCGCGTGGAGCTGCGGGCCTCGGCCATCCAGCAGAGCCTGGATGCGCGCTACGACATCCCGGTCGGGGATCCCGCGCTCGAGCGGTTCTCGATCCAGGCCCTGACGGAATACGACCAGCGCAGCGACCTCGATACGGAAGAGTTCTCCGTGACGCCTTCGCTGACGCAGGTGCGCGGCCGATGGCAGCGCGTGACCTCGCTGGCCTTCACGCGAACTTCAACCGATGACGGCGCCACGAAGACCCTCAGCAACCTGGTGGTTCCCGGCATCGCCTTCGCGCGGGTTCCACAGGGCTTCCTGGGCGAATCGCTGTTCTCCCGTCCCTTCTTCATCGAAGCGATCGGCTCGCACTCGGCACTGGGCTCGGACTCGAATTTCGTGCGGTTCCACGTGCAGTCCGAGCGCGTTTTTCCGCTGCGCCCGAAATGGAGCATGCTGCTGCGCGGCGAGCTGGGCGTCTCCCTGGTCGACAACTTCAACGAACTGCCAGGCATCTACCGCTTCTTCGCCGGCGGCGACCGCAGCGTGCGCGGCTTCGGCTTCGACAGCCTCTCCCCGGAGGAGCCTGTCACGCAGCCGGATGGCTCGGTCGAGCTGCAGAAGACCGGCGGCCGGCACCTGCTGGTCGGCAGCGTCGAGGTGGTGCGCGAGCTGCCGCGGAACCTCGCCGTGTCGGCCTTTTTCGATGCCGGCAACGCCTTCAACGAGTTCGGCGATCCGCTGGAATACTCGGCCGGCCTCGGCATGCGCTTCCGTCTTCCGGGCGTGTCCATGGGCATCGATATCGCGCAGCCGCTGTCCGAGAACAACGGCGTGCGCCTTCACCTGAACATCTCCCCGCAGCTATGAAGCGCTGGAAGACATGGCTGCTGGTGCTGCTGGTGCTGGTGTTGCTGGTGCCGGCAACACTGCTGGTGTGGGTGGTGACCACCGAGCGGGGGCTGCAGACCGCGACGCGCACGGTGGACCGGATCGGGAAGCTCGGGCCGGTCACGCTGCAGATCCGCGATGTGAGCGGCTCGCTGTCCGGCGGGGCGCATTTCGGACACGTCGAGGTCCACCACCGCAATGCCGATATCGTCGCGAGGGACATCAGCGGGCGACTGGAGCTGCTGCCGCTGCTGGGCCGGCGGATCGACATCCAGGACGCACGCATCGCCGAAGTC
Organism: uncultured Pseudomonadota bacterium; assembly: GCA_963785055.1. Classification (GTDB taxonomy): domain Bacteria; phylum Pseudomonadota; class Gammaproteobacteria; order Steroidobacterales; family Steroidobacteraceae; genus ZC4RG30. The sequence continues at coordinate 29,248 of CAWATT010000003.1, read as the reverse complement.
ACGGTGCAGCAGCACCCGGTCAAGCGCGCAGGCCCGCCCGTCACGCCGCGTTTCCTCGCCCCGATGATGCGCCTGCATGTGGAGGATGCGCGGATCGACCGCCTCTTGCTGTCGATGGCCAATGGCGTGACGCACGAGGCCACCAACATCGCAGCCACCGCGACCATCCTGCCGAAGGAGATCCGCGTGCGGCAGGCGTCGGCCGAGCTGCCGGCGTTTTCGACCCGCCTGACAGCCCAAGGGCGAATGAACGCCAAGGCCCCGCTCGACTTCGACGGCCATGTCGACCTCGAATACTCGCCCGAGAACCTGGCGCCCTGGCGGATCGCCGCGGACTTTGATGGCGACCTGAACAGGATGCCGCTGCGGGTCGCGGTCTCGGCTCCTTTCCGCGCGCAGGCCGAAGGCATCGCCCATACGCTCAGTTCCGGCTGGCGCTTCGAAGGCCAGGTACAGGTCGAGGACTTCGACCTGGCGGACCTGGGCGGCGGCGACGCGCTGGGCCTGATTTCAGGCACGCTGGACGTCAGCGTCGGTATAGGTGGCATCAAGGCCAGTGGCTCGCTGGAACCGGCCGGACTCCAGGCAGGCGCGTTCGACGTCTCCTTCGATGGGCAGTATCGCGCGCGACAACTGCAGATCAGCGATGCCAGCGTGCACCATCCGCCTTCCGGAACCCGGTTCACGACGAGCGGCGAGGTGCTTCTGCGCGAGGGCGGTGGCCAGCACCTCGACCTCCAGGGCGAGTGGACGAATTTTCGCTGGCCACTGCTCGGAGCACCTGCGGCCTTCCACAGCGCGCAAGGGCGCTATTCGATCAACGGCGACAAGCCCTGGCAGGTGCAGGCCGCGGGCGTGATGCAGGCTGCCGAGCTGCCGTCGATGCCATTCGATGTCGCCGGCACGCTGGAAACGCAGCGTTTCGTCATCTCGCGCGGGCAGCTCGATGCGCTGGGTGGCCAGGTCCTGCTCACCGGTGAGGCGCGCTGGGCGCCGAACCAGTCGTGGCGCGTTGACGGCCAGGCACGCGGCATCAACCCCGCGGCGCTGCGACCGGATCTGCCCGGCCGGATCAATTTCAGTTTCGCGGCCAATGGCTCGCCTTTCGGCGAGCGACGCCGCGCTCTCGGTGGCGATCAACGGGCTGAACGGCCAGCTCCGCAACCAGAACCTGCGCGGCGGCGGGACGCATCTCGCGCAGCGCCGGCAACGCCGACCTGCGCTTCGACGGCGTGGATGTGCGACTTGGCCGCACGCAGCTGCAACTCGAAGGCGTGCTCGGCACGGGCTCGCGCGACCTGCGCTTCGTCGTCAATGCCGAAGACCTCAGCCTTGCCGACCCCGAGGCCCGCGGCAAGCTCAACGCGCGCGGACGCTTTGCCGGAACGACGCAGGCGCCGCTGCTGCAACTCGACGCCACCGGCAGCAGTTTCGAATGGCGCGACTACCGGGTCGACTCGCTCAGCGCCGACATCGACATCGACTTCGGCGCGGGCCAGCGCACGAAGGGCAACGTCCAGTTGCAGGGCCTGCAGGCCGCCGGACGGGATTTCCAGAAGCTCGAACTGACGCTTGCGGGCACGCCGTCAGCACAGCGCATTGGCCTTGTCGATGTCTGCGGAACCCGTGAGGCTGGCCGCCACCGCATCAGGAAGTGTCACGGCCGGCACCTTCAACGGAAAGATCGACTCGCTGACGCTCAAGGACGACCGCGACCTGCAACCTTCGGCTGGAACAGGAAGCGCTGGTCAGCGCCTCTGCAGGCGCGGCCAGCATCAGCGAGCTGTGCCTGGTCGGCGAGGAGGCGCGACTCTGCGCCACGGGAGCGTTCGACGCGAAGGACTGGAACGCCAGTTTCAAGGCCACACAGCTGCCGCTGGCGGCACTGACCGCCGGCCTGTCGAGCGATGTGGACTACAACGGCACCATCGACATCACTGCCACGGCCAAGGGCGGTGCCGGTCGCAGTCCCGTCGGCGAGCTGCGCGCGCAGCTGACCGGAGCGGAACTCGAGCACCAGCTGTTCAAACGGCCGCGTGGAGCGAATGGCCTTCGGATCCGGAAAGGTCGTGGCGATCGCTGCAGAGGACGCCCTGGAGCTGGATGTGGGCCTCGATGCCGGCGCGTCTGGCGGCCTCACCGGCCAGCTGCGCATCGATCGCACTGTCGGTGAATGGCGCGATCATCCGATCACCGGCGCGCTGGACCTGAGCACCGACGGACTGGGCGTAATCGACATCTACCTGGGTGGCATCGACCGCGCGTCCGGACGCCTCATCGCCAAGGTCGGCATCGGCGGGACGCTCGGCGCGCCCACCATCGACGGGCTTCTCCAGCTGCGCAACGCGCAGATCGAGATCTTCCAGGTGAACCTGTCGATGCGCGACCTGACGATGGATGCCCGCTTCGACACCAACCGGCTGGAGCTCACCGGACACTCGGCGCTCGGTGACGGGATCATGAATTTTTCCGGCAACCTCGCCTGGCGTGACCGTGAACCGTACGGGCTGCTGAAGATTTCCGGGGAGAACCTGCTGGTCGCGGATATCCCCGAGGCGAAGGTGCATGCCTCTCCCGACCTCGAATTCCGCATCAATGGCCGGCGGGTCGACGTGACGGGAAAGGTGCTGCTGCCAGAGGTGCGCCTGCAGCCGGCGGACCTGACCAATGCGGCGCTGGCCTCGAACGACGAGGTGATCGTCGGCGCGCCGCCGGTGGATCCCGCGACACGCTGGATCGTCGTCAGCGACATCCGCGTGGAGCTCGGCGAGCAACGTGCACATGGATGCCTTCGGTCTGACGGGCCGCCTGGGAGGCGCGCTGAACGTGCGCACCGACGAGTTCCAGGTGACACGCGGACTCGGAGAGCTGGGCATCGTGGAAGGCCAGTACGCCGCCTTCGGCCGCCGGCTCGACATCACACGCGGGCGGCTGATCTTCAACAACGAGCAGCTCGGCGATCCCGGTGTCGACCTGCGCGCGCAGCGGAACTTCCCGGACGTCCTGGCCGGCGTCAACGTGCGCGGCACGCTGCGCACGCCGCGCATGACCTTCTTCTCCGAACCCTCGCTGCCGCAGTGGCAGATCGCCTCGCTGCTGTTCGCCGGTGGCACGCTGCAGTCGGCCCAGAACACCAGCGCGCAGCGGGCCGCCAGCGGCGTGCTGCTCGCCCAGGGCGGCGCCATCCTGGCCCAGCGCTACGGCAGCGAGATCGGCATCCAGGACGTGTCGCTGGAAACCAACCTGGACGACGAGTCGAGCCTGGTGCTGGGCCGTTACCTCACGCCGCGCCTGTACATCAGCTATGGCATCTCGCTGGCCGAGGCCATCAATACGCTGCGGCTGCGCTACACCATCAGCGACCGCTGGACGCTGCGCATCGAGTCGGGCAGCGCCCAGAGCGCCGACCTGGACTACACGATCTTCCGGTAGCAGCCCCCACTTCTTGCATCCCTGGAGCCCTCCAGGGGGCCTGGGCACTTGCCAACGTGATATTTTATGCATAGAATTCGAATTCTTATGCATACAGACCGCCACCAGACCGACCGCCGCAACGCCATCCTGCGCCATCCTGCGCGGCGCGCCCGTGCGCCGGCAGTCCGACCTGGTGCGACCTGCTGCGCCGGGACGGCTTCGAGGTCACGCAGTCCTCGATCAGCCGCGACATGCGCGAGCTGGGCGTGCTCAAGGCCGCAGGGCCGCTACCTGCCGCCGGCCGAGGAAGTCGCGCCACGCCCAGGGCAACTTCGGCGCCATTGCGCCGCTTCGTGCGCGAAATCCGCACCGCCGGCGCCGTCGCTCACGGTGGTGCGCACCACCATCGGCGCCGCCGGCAGCGTTGCGGTGGCCATCGACAAGGCCGACTGGCCCGAAGTCGTCGGCACCATCTCCGGCGACGACACCATCTTCGTCGCCACGCAGGACGCAGCCGGCGCAGTCAGCGCCTGCTCGAGCGTCTGCGTTCCGTCTTCCGCGGTCTAGAAGAAACCTCCATGACTCAAGACGTTCCGAGCACGGGCGCCAAGCCCATCGTGCTGGCCTATTCCGGCGGCCTCGACACCTCGTTCCTCGTGCCCTGGGTGGCGGAGAACACCGGCCGGCCCGTCATCACCGTCACGGTCGACACCGGCGGCATCGACGCGGCCGCCGCGAAGACGCTGCACGAGCGCGCGCTGGCGCTGGGCGCCATCGAGCACCACCAGGTCGATGCGCGCGCCGACTACTTCGAGCAGGTGCTGCGCTTCCTGATCATGGGCAACGTGCGCCGCGGCCAGCTGTATCCGCTGTGCGTCGGCGCCGAGCGCGTGATGCAGGCGCAGACCATCGCGCGCGTGGCGCGCGAGCTCGGCACCAACATGATCGCGCACGGCTGCACCGCCGCCGGCAACGACCAGGTGCGCTTCGAAGTCGCGCTGCGCACGCTGGCGCCGGACCTCGAGGTGTTCGCGCCGGTGCGCGACAAGGCCTTCAAGCGCCAGGAAGAGCTGGAGTACCTGCAGGCGCGCAAGCTGCCGGTGCCGCCGCATGGCGCGGCCTATTCGATCAACCGCGGCCTGTGGGGCGTGACGATCGGCGGCACCGAGACGCTGACCTCGAAGGGCAGCATTCCGGACAGCGCGTGGGTGCTGTCGAAGGATGCGTTCGACAAGCCGCGCGCGGCCCGCGCACCACACCATCCACTTCGAGCAGGGCCGCCCGGTCGGGCCTCGACGGCAAGAAGCTGTCGCCGGTCGAAGTGATCGAGCGCGCTCGAGACCATCGGCGCCGAAGTTCGGCATCGGCCGCGGCATCCACCTGGGCGACACGATCATCGGCACCAAGGGCCGCGTGGCCTTCGAGGCGCCGGCGGCCGAGATCCTGCTCAACGCGCATCGCGAGCTGGAGAAGCTGGTGATGACGCCGCGCCAGCAGCGCATCAAGGACACTGGTGGCCGGCCCCTACGGCGACCTGGTGCACGAAGGCCAGCTGCTCGATCCGGTGTGCCGCGACATCGAGGCGCTGCTGCTGTCATCGCAGGAGCGCGTCACGGGCGAGGTGCACGTGCTGCTGCGCCCCGGCTCAGTGCTTCGTCGAGGGCGTCGAATCGCCCGTACTCGCTGATGGCCGCCTCCAAGGGCGTCTACGGCGAAGCCGTGGGCGAATGGACGCCGCAGGACGCGCTGGGTTTCTCGAAGATCGTCGCCCTGACGGGCGTGTTCCATCGCCGTGCCGGCGACAGCCGAAGCGCGAAGGACTGAAGACGATGAGAACGGTAGTGGTCGACAAGATCGGGTCGGTGACGCAGGCGCTGGGCCTGAAGCACGACCTGCGCATCTCCGACGACATTCCCGCCGAGGAAGGCGTGGTGCTGGTCGTGGAGATCCTCACCAACAAGTCCACCTACAACACGCTGGAGCTCACCAGCGGCCGCATGGCCAAGGTCGTGCGAGGGCGACATCGTCGTGGGTGCGCTGGGCCCGCGGCGCGCGCTGTTCGGCTACTCCGGCCATGTGCCGAAGTCGGTGAAGGCCGGCGACATCATCCAGATGCTGAACATCGGCGGCGTGCTGGGCATCTGCGACTCGGCCAACCCGGACAAGGGCAAGCCCTTCGACTGCCAGCGTGCTGGGCGTGGTGCTGCAGTTCCCGTACCTCGGCGAGCGCATCGGCGTGCCGGCGCGCGTCGGCTCGCGCAAGCTCGACTACGACGCGACGCTCGACACGCAGGGCGTGCCCGTGGTGGCGCTGGCCGGCACCTGCATGGAAGCCGGCAAGACGGCCGCCGCCTGCTCCATCGTCTCGCGCATGCGCCATCGCGGCCTCATCGTCGATGTGTTCAAGGCCACCGGCGTCTCGCTGCGGCGCGACATCCTGGCGATGGAAGATTCCGGCGCGCGCAATGCGCTGATCTTCACCGACCTCGGCGTCATCACCACCACCGGCAAGACCGGCCCGGCGCTGACGCGCACGATGCTCACCGAGCTGGCCGCGCGCAAGCCGGACGTGCATCGTGTTCGAGCTGGGCGATGGCCTCATCGGCACCTATGGCGTCGATGCGATCCTCGAGTGCGAGGACATCCGCAAGGCGCATGACCAGCGTGGTGCTGTCGGCCAACGACCCGGTCGCGGCCTGGGGCGGCGTGAAGCTGCTGCGCGAGCGCTTCCACATCGAGCCCTCGGTGGTCACCGGCCCGTCGACCGACAACAGCGTCGGCGTCGAGATCATCGAGGAGCAGATGAAGCGTGAAGGCGTTCAACGCCATCAGCAACGGCGCGGCGCTGGGCGACTGCGTCATCGACAGCCTCGGCCTGGCGGCGAAGTTCCCGTCGCGCGGCGGCTGAGCGCAACGTGAGATGAGCGCGCGGATTCCCACCATCGTGCTCGGCGGCACCGGCTATGTGGCCGGTGAACTGCTGCGCCTGATCGCCGGGCATCCGAACCTGAAGCTGGCGGGCGTCCTCTCGGACAGCCAGCCCGGCGAGCCGGTGGCGAAGGCGTTCAGCCACCTGGCCGCGCGTATCCGGACACGAAGTTCTCGTCGCATCGAGGAGATCGAGACAGCTGGTGGCCACGCTGCCGCGCAGCGCGTGTTCTCGGCCGCGCCGCATGGCGCCTCGGCCGCGCTGATCGACAGGCTGCTGACGGCGCGCCGAAGCGCGCGGGCACGAAGCCGCAGCGTCGTCGATATCTCCGCGGACTACCGCTACTCGACCGACGCGGCCTATGCGGCTGTCTACAAGCACGCGCACGGCGCGCCGCAGCGCCTGACGCAGTTCACCTGCGCGGTGCCGGAGCACCTGGCCGAACGCGCCGACGCCGCATGTCGCGCATCCGGGCTGCTTCGCGACCGCCATCCTGCTGGCCTCGGTGCCGCTGCTGAAGCTGGGCTCGCGACGCCGCAGCTGTTCGTCACCGGCGTGACCGGCAGCACCGGCTCGGGTCGCAAGCCCGTCGAGGGCACGCATCATCCGCTGCGCCACAGCGACCTGTACGCCTACAACCCGCTGGCCCATCGGCACACGCCCGAAGTCACGGCCTGCGCGAAGGCCGCCAGCGGCGTGGACGCGCACTTCGCGTTCGTGCCGCACTCCGGCCCGTTCGCGCGCGGCATCCATGTCACCGTGCAGGCCCAGCTGGCGAAGCCGGCGACGCACGGCGAACTGCGTCGGAAGCCTTCAGCGACGTTCTACGCACACTCGCCGTTCGTGCGCGTCAGCTGCGCAGCCGCCGCGCGTGAAGGACGTGGCGGGCAGCAACTACGCGCGGCTCTCGGTGGCCAGCGACGGCAAGCAGCGTCGCCGTGATGAGCGTGCTCGACAACCTGAACAAGGGCGCCGCCGGCGGCGCCGTGCAGTGGATGAACCGCCTGCTGGGCCTGCCCGAGACGGCGGCCTCACCGCACCGGCTGCAGGCTGGACCTGAGGATAAGGAATGACGCATGAGCAACGAACCACGCAATGGCCGCCGGCACCGAGCCCACGCACGCCGCGCACGATCCGCTGGCGCCGGTCTTCGCCCAGTACCCGCTCGAAGTGGTGCGCGGCGAAGGCGTGTGGCTGTTCGTCGCCCACGGGCCGCCGCGTGCTCGATCTCTACGGCGGTCACGCCGTGGCGGCGCTGGGCTACGGCCATCCGGCCTGGACGCGCGCGCTGAGCGAGCAGGCGCGCGCCGTGAACTTCCAGAGCAATGCCGTGCCGATGGACGTGCGCACGCGCGCCGCGAACAAGCTGATCGCGTTCTCGCGGCTGCCGGTGGAGAGCGTGTTCTTCATCAACAGCGGCGCCGAGGCCAACGAGAACGCGCTGAAGATGGCGTTCACGCTGAATCCCGGTCGCACCGAAGTGGTGGCGCTGGAGCAGAGTTTCCACGGCCGCACGGCCGCTGCCGGCGCGCTGACCTGGGGTGCCGCGAAGAAGTGGTACGGCTTTCCGCGCACGCCGTTCGACGTGAAGTTCCTGCCGCGGCGCGACGTCGCGGCGCTGGACGCAGCATCACCGAAAAGACCGCCGCGGTGGTGGTCGAGCCCGTGCAGGGCGTGGGTGGCGCCTTCGATCTCGGCGCCGACTACCTGAAGGCGCTGCGCCAGCGCTGCGATGAGACCGGCGCGATGCTGATCTTCGACGAAGTGCAGTGTGGCATGGGCCGCTGTCGGTCACCCGTTCGCCGCGAACCTGTACGGCGTGATGCCGGACATGATCACCACGCCAAGGCGCTGGGCAACGGCTTTCCCTGTGCCGCGCTGCTGATGATGAAGAAGGCGGCCGATGCGGTGAAGCTCGACGCGCTGGGCACCACCTTCGGCGGCGGCCCGATGGCCGCGCGGCCATCGAGGCCGTGCATCGACGCCATCGAGAACGAGGACCTGCTGGCCAACGTGCGGCGGGTCAGCGCGTACATCCGCAAGACCTGCATGGTCGGCCCGGTCACCGGCCACCAGGGCGCGGGCTTCCTCACCGGCCTCATCACGCAGCGTGCCGGCGAACGAACGTGCAGAAGGCGCTGCTCACGCAGCACGACATCCTCACCGGCACCAGCGGCGACCCGAAGGTGCTGCGCCTGCTGCCGCCGTTCATCCTCGAGGAGGACGAGGTCGACCTGCTGCCTGCTGCGCTCAAGCGCGTCTGAAGCTGGTCCTGAGGACCTGCACCATGAAACGTTTCATCGACCTGGCGGACCTCGAACCCGCCGCCGTGCGCGACCTCATCGCGCTCGCGCAGAAGCTCGAGCGCGAGCCCGAACCGCAGGCGCTCGCCGGCAAGGTGCTGGGCCTGCTGTTCATGAATCCCTCGCTGCGCACGCTGGCCTCGTTCCAGGCCGGCATGGCGCGCCTGGGTGGCAGCTCGTTCGTGATCACGCCCGGCCAGGGCACCTGGAACCTCGAGACGAGGCTCGGCGCGGTGATGAACGGCGACCGCGCCGAACACATCCGCGAGGGCATTCCGGTGCTCGCCTCCTATGCGGACGCGCTGGGCATCCGCGCCTTCGCGGAAGGCAAGGATCTCGCACGCGGATCTCGCCGAGACCGGCTTCAACGTCATGGCCGAGCTGGTGGACACAGCCGCTGATCAACATGGAATCGGCGATGAACCATCCCTGCCAGGCGCTGGCCGACTGGAAGACGCATGGATGAGCTGGAGGTGCCCGCGCAGGGCAAGTTCGTGCTGTCGTGGGTGTACCATCCGCGCGCGCTGCCGCTGGCCGTGCCTGCCGCCGCGATGACCATGGCCGCGCAGCGCGGCATGGAAGTCGTCGTGCTGCGGCCCGAGGGCTTCGAGATGCCGCACGCCGCTGGCCGACAAGGCGCGGCGCCTGGCGCAGGCTTCGGGCGGCACGTTCTCGGAGACCACCGACCGCGCCGCCGCGCTGAAGGGCGCGCACGTGCTCTACGCCAAGGAGTGGGGCTCGACGCGCCACTACGGCGACGCGCGGGCCGACCAGGAACTGCGCCGCGGCCACTACGACTGGTGCGTCGAGGAACCCTGGTTCGCCGGCAGCCAGCCGGACTGCCACTTCATGCACTGCCTGCCGGTGCGGCGCAACGTCGCCGTCGCCGACGCACTGCTCGATGGCCCGCGCAGCGTGGTGCTGCGCGAAGCCTACAACCGCATGCCCGCACAGATGGCTGTGCTGCACCGCCTGCTCGCCTGACCCGAACCGTCACACCGCTGCCACTCACGCCCGCCCACTCCAGAGGTCGCTCACCACCGCCATGATCACGCTCAGCACCGAAAAGACCGCCGCGATCCGCGCACTGCGCAGTGCCGCTCCCTACATCCGCCTGTTCAAGGGCAAGACCTTCGTCGTCAAGGCCGGCGGCGCCGTGTTCGGCGACCCGCGTGGCCACGCGCGCGCTGATCGAGCAGATCGCGATCCTGCACTACCTGGGCGTCCGCGTCGTGCTGGTGCACGGCGGCGGTCCGCAGCTCACGCAGGTGACCGAGGCCATGGGCGTGCCGACGCGCATGGTGCAGGGCCGCCGCGTCACCGACGAGAAGGCCATCGACGCCACCTCGATGGTGCTCAACGGCCTGATCAACACGCAGCTGCTGGCGATCTGCCGCGAGCTGGAGATCGATGCCGTCGGCGTCTCCGGCGTCGACGCCGGCCTGATCCGCGCGCACAAGCGCGCGCCCGGTGCAGGTCGAGGGCGAAGCTGTCGACTACGGCTTCGTCGGCGACATCGACCTCGTGGACGACAAGGTGCTGCACAGAGCTGCTCGACAACGGCCTGATGCCGGTGGTGAGCCCGCTGTCGGCCGACGACAAGGGCACGCTGCTGAACATCAATGCCGACACCGTCGCCGCCGCCATCGGCGCCGCGCTCGGCGCGGAGAAGCTGATCCTGTGCACCGGCGCGCCCGGCATCCTCGAGAATGTCGCGGACCCCGGCTCGGTGATCTCGTACACCGACCTCAAGGGCCTGGAGCGCCTGCGCCAGAGCGGCGCGATCAAGGACGGCATGCTGCCCAAGGCCAAGGCCATCGAAGAGGCGATCCGCGGCGGCGTGCGCGCGTGCACGTGATCTCCTACGACGCGCCGGACAGCATCCTCACCGAGGTGTTCACCAACGAGGGCATGGGCACGCTGATCGTCAACGACGTCAACGCGCTCTCGCCCGCCGAGCAGCAGGGCGGCAAGGCCTGAGGAGTCACGCATGTCACGCCTCTGGGACAAGGGCACGCCGCTGGACGAACGGGTGCTGGCCTTCACCGCCGGCGAGGACCATGCGCTCGACGAGCGGCTGGTGCGCTACGACGTGCTCGCCTCCATCGCGCATGCGCGCATGCTGGCCGGCCGCGGCCTGATCACGCCGGAGGACTTCAAGGCCATCGAGAAGGGCCTGGCCGAAGTCGGCGCCGCGCACGCGCGCGGCGAATGGACCATCACGCTGGCCGATGAAGACGGCCAGACCGCGCTGGAGAAGCATCTCACCGCGAAGATCGGCGCGGCCGGCGGCCGCGTGCACCTGGGGCGCTCGCGCAACGACCAGGTGCTCACCGCGCTGCGGCTGTACCTGAAGGATGCCGCCAGCGAGCTCGCCGCGGGCGTCGAGAAGGTCGTCGCCGCGCTCGACGCGCTGGCCGAGCGCCAGGGTGGCATCGCCCTGCCCGGCTATACCCACATGCAGCAGGGCATGCCCAGCTCCGTGAAGCTGTGGGCTGGCGGCTATGCCAATGAACTGCGCGACGATGCCGCCGGCCTGCGCGCCACGCTGCGCCGCATCGACAAGAGCCCGCTGGGTTCGGCCGCCGGCTACGGCGCGCCCGCGCTGAAGCTGGATCGCGAAGCCACGGCGAAGGAAATGGGTTTCGCCAGCGTGCAGGAGCCCGTGACGGCCGTGCAGCTCTCGCGCGGCAAGGCCGAGAGCCAGCTGCTGTTCGAGATCGCGCTGACGATGCAGGATCTCGGTCGCGCCGCCAGCGACCTGCTGCTGTTCTATACGCAGGAGTTCGGGTTCGTGAAGCTGCCGGATGCGTTCACGACCGGCTCGTCGATCATGCCGCAGAAGCGGAATCCGGATGTGTTCGAGCTGGTGCGCGGGCGGACGGCTACGGCGCATGGGTGCCTGGTGGAGGCCCTTGGCATCTTTGCGAAGCTGCCTTCCGGCTACCAGCGCGACCTGCAGCTGCTGAAGTTCCCACTGTTCCGAGGCATCGACATCTGCGCGCAGACACTGGACATCATGGCCGCGGCGCTGGCGCAGGTTGTGTTCGACGAGGCTGCGATCAAGGCGAAGGTGAATCCGTCGATTCATGCGGCGGATCAGGCGTATGAGCTGGCGCTGAAGGAAGGGATTCCGTTTCGAGAAGCCTATAGGCGGGTGGCCGGGATGCTTAAAGGCTGACTGCAGGGTCGCTCAATACAGTTCCACGTAGTCGGCACTCCGAGCTGAGCGCCGACCGACTGGCCACTAAAGTCCTTACCCCTCTCGGCCCTGCTTAGCTGGTCTCCTCCGCCAGCCGACCTACTGGCTTCCGCCTGCAACACCCAGAATGCATGAAACCACCCGCTCATCGATGGGTGGCAACGCCTCGACGCTTTCGAACTCCCGGATCACGGCCTCGATATCGAGACGTTTGCCCGCCCAGCAACTCAGACCGGATGTCTTTCAGGGTCAACGGGCGCGAGCGCTTGCGCCTGCGCAGACCGTCGTACCAAACCGGACGCACCAGTTCGAGCCAACTTTCGGCCACCCCGTCCCAGTCCACGCTGAGGGTCCGGTACTCGCCGCCGAACACGGACAGGATCTGATTCAGCTTGAGTCGCTGTACATCGGTCAATGGATGCCGGGTGTCCGTCTGGTAGTGGCCCAGCACGTATTCCATCTCTTCCAGAGCTCGGCGTTTGCGCCGGGGTAGCAGCAGCCGTTCGCTGTGCGCGAGCTTCTCCAGCATCCGGTCCAGCTCCCGGCCGGCAATGTCATCGAATGCCAGGCTTTGGGCCTGGGGGCCCAGATGCCGGCGCAGCGCGTCGACGACCTCCCGGATCTGCGTCTGTGGCTCACCCTCCTCCGGGTCGATGAATACCCAATGAGGCGCCCCGATGCGCGTTCCGCCTATGCAGAAGAACGCCCATCGTCTGGTTGCCTTGACCAGGCTCACGCGTGAGACAACGCGCGCCGTGACGCCGCGATAGTGCCGATAGGTGTCTACATCCACCAACGCCCCGCCACCCTCCACGAGCTCACGCACGGGTGCAAAAGCGTCCTGAACACCATCCCAGCTGGCATTGGCAGCCTCGCGTTCGTACTCTTGAACCAGATCCTTGGCCTTGAGCACCGCTCTTCCAGACGCCCCGGTACTCATTTCCGGCGGCAATGGCATGTTGGAACCGAGTAGCGATTCCACGGTCTCGTAGCGTTCGATGAACCGGTCATCGCGCCTGAGCGCGAATTCCTCGGTGTCTTCCGGCCACCACGCCTCGATGCTCCGATGCGGACTGTCCATGCGATCCACGCGGCCGACACGCTGTTCAGCGATTCGCACCACACTTGGCATGTCTAAATGCACAACGGCTGATGCCTGCTGCAGGTTCACGCCCTCTGACATCGCATCCGAACACAAGGCCACTATGCCCCGTCCGGTCGAACCGGGAGCCAGCGATTCGCGCACACGCTTCTTGCCGGACACGCTCTCCCCCGTCGCCAGAATGATCTGTTTGGCGGGGAGCTTGCGGAGCAGAATACTGGCGATGTAAGCCAACGTGATCGGCTTGCTGTCGAAGGCGATGATCTGCTCGTGGGTCGCCAGCAGCCCCAGCAGGTGCTGGGCCTTGTTCTCCTCGCGGGCAGTAGTCAGCTGAAGACATAGCTCACGGATGCGGGCATAGGTACCGCAGTTCACGTTCGGCCTCATTGCGGTGAGCCTCTGCCTCCACGAGCCAGGAGGGCACTTCGACCTTCAATGTCGTGCCCGGCGCTTTGCCAGACTGGCCCAGAAGGGTGCCCATGATGTTGCCGGTCGCCTGTCGCTTGGCGTGTGCCTCGAGCCCTGATTCGGCAAGCGCGGCCTCGGTGCCGACCAAGTGCTCGAGCAGCGCCACACGGGAGGAACGAAGGGCTGACATGACCAGGTACTCGGCGAGCTTGCGAACCGCGAGCAATCGCGCGGTGAGAAACTTTTCTTCGGTCCAGCCCTCCCGTACCAGCACGTCAGGCATCTCGATCGGCTGCTTGATCAGCGCGACGCCGGTGAGCGATTCCGCTACATCGCGGATCTGCGCAGCAATAGTCCGATCCGACCCGAACTCTTCAAGCGAGTACATGCTGGAGCGGTGCTCGGGATAGCGGCACTGTCGTCCCGTGGAATCCCGATAGGCCTCCGGCTCTGCGTCCACCATCGTGTTGAGCTGGCTCTTGGTGCGTCGAACCGTGAAACGCTGAATCGCACTGCGCAACTGTGACTGTTCGTCTCGGGCCAGGCTCGCGAACTTGCCGCGTCGGGTCAGCAGTCGCTGGAACAGCCGCAAAGTATCCTCATCGAAGTTGTCTGCACCGAGCAGGTCTGCCAGGCGCAGCAGATCCGTCACGCTGCGATTGATCGGGGTAGCCGTGAACAACACCGTGTGATCTGCCATGTTCCCGAGCAGCAGCCGGGTGCGCCTGGAATTTGGGTTCAGGAAGTTGTGCGCCTCATCCACCGACAGGATCTGTGCGCGGCGAATCGCTTCCTGGGCATTGTCGCGCATCTCGAGGCTGGCCTGACTCAGAGAGCCATGCGACTGGATGTCCAGACCCAGCCCTCCTCCGCAGCGAGTGGCTTCCCGTTCCCAGTTGGCAGACACAGACGGCGGACAGATCAGGACCGGCCGCCCCTTGCGCTTGCGCCCAGAGCCCCAGATGCGATCCACGACCGCGCGCAACAGATACGCCCCCATGCGCGTCTTGCCCGACCCCGTCGCATCGGCCACCAGCACACTGCCGACGGTTTCCATCAACCACAGCGCCTGCGCAATGCCTTGCACCTGGCTCGGCCACAGCGGCAAGTCTCCCGGCATGAGCTGGTGCTGGAGGTACTCGCGAGCCCAGTCGCCCTCCAGCAGCTCAGCGCAGCCCGCGCCAGCGCTTCCTGCCAGGTCACGACCTTCAGCAACTGATCAAGGAGTGCTGCCAGTTCCTTCGTGTAGTCCGTGCCCTGCGCCCAGAAGTTCTCGGCGATCGCTGAGACTCCAGAGAAACGCTTCTTATCCTTGTCGACCGTGAAGCGCACATTGGCCTCGATCTGGCGCTTCAGACCGGGCTCGGTGAAGTTGCTGGACCCCAACGTGACCGCGCGATCGCCGCAGTACATCTTTGCGTGAAGCCGCACATGCGAGTTCCCGAGGTAGCGAGCCTGCACCCTTCCCGCCTTCAACATGTCGCGGGCCTGGATCAGCCTGCCGCTGAGGCGCAGCGAAATGCCGCGCTTGAGCCAATACTCTTCGACCTCGCGCGGGACGTTTGATGGTGACAGCTCGAAGCGTTCGCGGCGGGAGGGAAAGGGTTCTGAGCCGAACAGCAGTCGCACCTGAGCCTCCCCGTCGTGCAACTCGGTCAGCAGACTGATCAGGTGATCCAGTGCGCTGTATCCGGCCACAATCAATGGCTGCCGGGATCCCAGCAAGTCCGACAACACCTGTTCACCGACCGTACGCTCACGGCCGATGTTGAGTGGGAACCGCCCCGCCTCGGGCCACTGCCCCGAGGCAGCAACTCCAAGGGCGAATGATCCTGCACGTCAAACAGGCCCAACTGCGGCTTTTCTATCCCGCTGCTCACGATCTACCGACCCGCCCCTCGGGTCACAGTGACGCAGGCATGCATGTGGGGTGACGGGCTGCAATGTCCTGGATGACCTGCTGCAGTGGCTGCTCGCCCCCGAGCACCGCCGCCTGCATGCAACTCATCACGGCAAGACCATTGGCGTTGCATAGTACCCCGTGCAGAAGCCCTGCCGGGTAGCCGTCCTGATGCCGTCGCAACGGATGAATGCCCGCATGGGCATAGGAGTTGAAGGCTTTCCGGTTGTGCTCGCGGAAGCGAGCCAGTGCTTCGAACGCCGGCCGCGGTGCCTTCACCTCGATCTGCTTTAGCATCTTGTCCACGAGCGGCGTGTTCTTTGCGGCCTGCTCGGAATCCAGGTCCAGTTCGGCCGTGAACTTCGCGACATTCTCTTCGGTTGCCGCATAAGCGAGCCACACCGAGCGCGTGATCGCCTCGTACTGTGCTCGGTGGACGACAAGCGCCGAGGCAGAAGCGCTCCTTGAAGCAACGCGCGAACCGAGTGCCAGTGCTCAATCGAGAGGGAGAAGGCCACGTCTGCCAGGCGGACGCGCTCTGAGTCGTCCACTAGCGGAAGATCGGCAACGACCGCGAACAACTCCTCAGCCAGATGATCTGATTCGTCGAAGTAGAAGTCCATCCCGTACTGCTCCTAACGGCGCGTGGCGACGAACGCGCTCGAGACGTCGCCGCCATATAGCTGTGGTGACGTATGGTGTGCCGCTAGTGGTCTATTGCGCTCTCTAGTATTGCAGCGAGAAGTCTCTATAAGACTCCAATGTCACCGCGAAATGCTCGGCTCCATTGAAATACAGGACCTGCCTTCCCTAACTGGCGTCTAACGGTGACCGTGCTAGGGCATACTTCTTTCGCCCGCCGCGCGGCACAAGTCGATCGCTTGGCCCAACGTAAGCCCAAACCCTCCTTCCGACTGCGGGCTCCAGGCCTCAACTAGGCACCTCACCGTCGCTCGCGCATTCGACGTGCCACGGCACAGGTCAATCGTCTGACCAATGGTTATCTTCTGTCCCAGCTCCGCAACGCCGATGTAGCACCTTGCAGGTTCAGTGCCGGGTGTAATTTCAGCCGACCGAGCGGTGGGAGCTGCAAGCGCGAACAACGCGGCGCCGAGGATCGCATTCATCGTCTTCATAGCGAAAAAGGATACTTCGAATTGAATTGCAACCGATCGCGAATAGACATAGCGCCCCAAATTCAGACAAGAGGCTCCGCGAACCCGTCAAATCTGCGCCCACCCCATATCGCCCATTCGGGGACCGCCTACCAATCCCTCACCGGCACCGCCCCCACTCCCCCACGGCGTCCTCACATTCCCCTCCGACGGAATCCAGTACGCATTGATCTCCGCAATCTTCCCCTGCGACACCGCGAAGATCTCGCTGACGAACGCCGCCCCCACCATCACATCCGGCGCCTGCTGCGGTTTGCCGTCGCGATCGAACGGCAGTGACGCCTTCGACAACGCCCCCATCGGATCCCCGAACCGCACCAGGCTCATCACCGCGCCGGTCTCCGAATCCACCACCGGATAGCGCCGGTCGCGCACCTGCATGCCCTTGAAGCGACCGGCGTCGAAGCCGGAGCGCGCGTGGAGAGCATCGAGTTGCCGATCTTCGTGTTGGTGTAGAGGATGCCGTTCTCGCGCCGGTCCGCCTCGGGCAGCAGCGGCGCGGGGATGTAGTCCGGCGTGCCGTTGGTCTCGAAGCCGCGGAAGTAGGCATCGGCCGCGGCCAGCAGCTCGAAGCGCGAGTTGCGTTCGGGCACGGGGATGCTGCGCGTCCACAGGCGCGAGGGCTCGGTCAGGTCCTCCTGCTGGTAGCCGACGATCTTCGAGTCGCCGGGAATCAGCAGCGTCTCCACTTCGGTGATGAGCCCGGCTTCCACCTTCAGGCGCAGCGACATCAGCATCTCGAGGCCGCGCTCCTTCAGCACCGCGTGCACGCCGATGCCGCCGGTCTCCGGGTCGTAGAGGTTCAGGCGGTAGCGCGGCAGGCCTTGGCGGTCTTCCACAGGCCCTGGCCGAGGGGCTTCACGATGCCGGTTTCGGTGTACTTCACGTCCCGCGCCAGCGGCAGGCGGGCATCGGCGTGCTTGGCGAGGCAGGCGCGGTCGCAGCTGAATCGGGTGGGGATCGGCGGCGAAGGCCTGGGCCGATGCCAGTAGCGCCGCTGCCAGTGCGCCTGTGAGGCGAGCTGCTCTGCCTGCAATCATGCGACCTCCCCTCGCTGGTTACTCAGCCGCCGGGCAGTGCAGTTTGCCACGGCAGCGGGCACAGCCCTCGATATCGATGCCGCCCCCCTGGAGGCGGGAAAGTGAAGTCTCCGGCGGCCCAATTGCATACCGGCATGATGTAGGCGAATCTTCGCCTGTCCGACAACAAAATGGGGGGCACGCCATGCGTCACACGCTCAACAGTCTTCTGGTCGCCTGCCTGATCACTGTCTCTTCCCTTGCCGGCGCCGCCGACGCGGCGGATCCGCTCATCGGCACCTGGGTGATGGATCCGGCCAAATCGACCTTCAAACCGGGCCCCGGGTTCAAGTCGCAGACCCGGGTCTTCACCAGCATTCCCAATGGCACGCAGATGACGGTGACGGCGGTGAGTGCGGACGGCACGGCGCTCAAGGGCGGCGGCACCTACCGTCTCGATGGCCGGGACTATCCGCTGACCGGCGTCCCTGGCATCGAGTCCATCACCATGGTGCGCCAGGCCGACCTGAGGGTGGCCGGCGTAGCGAAAGCCAAGGGCCAGCAGATGGGCCGTTTCAACTTCACGGTGTCGGAAGACAAGACGCACGATGACGTTTTACTTCAAGGGCCTCGACCCCAACGATCAGCCCTTCGAGAACACGATGGTCTTCAACCGGAAGTGACGCGGGCTACGTTGCCCTGTACCGCTTCGTCATCGTGCGGGACGAGGTGCGCATCCTGGCGCTGCGCCACCAGCGGGAGCTTGGATTCCTTCCCTGAGGCCCAACTTGCCCAGCACGCGCCAGGACTCGAAGCAGGTCTCCGCCATGACCACGGAATCCACCAGCGTCAGGATGCGAAGCCGCTGCAGCTGGATCCGTGAGCCGACCGGCAGCACGAGTCGATCGATCTGCCCGCCCAGGTAATCGAACTCCTTCACGAATTCCTTCAGCAGAAGTGATCCCTGCTGGACACAACTGGAGCGGACCACCCGGTCGGCCCGCATCAAGGCGGCCTCACGAGCCAGGCCCCCAAGTACCTCCTCGCGGCCTCGCCACACCAGTCCACGGCCGGGTGCGTGCCAGACCGCGTCGTCTGCGTAACAGTCCTGCATGGCCGGGCATTGTGCGAACGGCTCACCCGCCACACATCCTCCAGAAGAGCCACGCGCTGAAGCCCGATGGAACCATCACGGCGCCGGCCCGCAGCGAACTGGTACGATCCCGCGAGGAGCAGACAGGAAGGAGCGTATGCGGCCTGCCGCTGAGCTGAGTTTCGCCCGGACCAAGATCCAGCCGCCCAGCCTTCGTTCTGACCTGATCAGCCGTCCGGGCCTGGACGCGGAGCTGCAGCGGGCGTTGGCGGGACAGCGACTGACCCTCATCCTGGCACCCGCCGGCTGGGGCAAGACCTCCGCCCTGGCAAGGCAACTCTCCCAGTTGCCGCCCACCACCGCACTGGCCTGGGTGTCCGCCGATGCGGATGACGACGTGCCCCGCTTCCTCGCTGGCCTGACTGCCGCCCTGGAACCCTTCGATCTCGCGTGGCGGGTCTCGCCCTCGGCGCTCGGCACGCTGCTGCAGGCCGATCGTGGCCTGCGACTGATTGCGGACGAGATCATCAATGCCTTGTCCGAAGCCGATGCGCCGCGTGGCCTGGTGGTCATCGACGATGCGCACCGCTGGACCGAGCCGAGGTTGTTCGAATTGCTGGCAACCATCGTCGACGGCTTGCCAGCCGCCTGGGGACTGGTGGTCGCGAGCCGTACGGAGCCCCCGCTGCCGCTGGCCAGGCTGCGCGCCCGCGGCGAGCTGACGGAGTTTCGCCAGGGCGCGCTGCGTTTCGACACGGATGAGATCAGGGCGCTGCTCCAGTCACATGGCCTGTCGCCCGACCAGGCCGAGGAACTGCACCGGCGCACCGAAGGCTGGGCCGCCGGCCTGAGGCTGATGCTGTCCGTCGGCAATTCCTCCGGGCAGCGGAAACACCGGTCGCAACGCGATGTGTACGACTACCTTGCCGAAGAAGTGCTCGAAGGCATGGCGCCGGACCTGCGGCAGTTTCTCCTGCGTTGCTCGGTGATCCCGGAGTTGACCATCGAGCGTTCCGCACACATCAGCCAGCTGCCCAACGCCGCGGCGCTGTTCGAGCACATCGAACGCGAGGGCCTGTTCGTGACTCCGCTGGATGAAACCGGGCAGACACTGCGACTGCATGATCTGTTCCGCGATTTCCTCGAAGCACGCCTTCGACGCGACTGTCCCGCCGAGCTTCCCGGTCTGCTGACCCGGGCGGCCGACCACGAACCCGACCTCGCGCGCGCGATCACCTGGCTGACCAGCGCGGGGGCGATCGACCGCGCGGTGCGCGAATTGACCGTGCGCGGCCCGGCCATGCTGGCCGCATTCGGGCATGGCTACATCGAACGGCTGTTGTCGCTGTTCCCGAAGGACCGGCAGGACTCGGATCCGGACCTGGCGCTGCTGCGTGGACTCTGCGCCTTCCAGGCGTTCGATTTCGATGTGCTGGTGAGCGCCATGTCCGTGGCGATGCGTGGCTACGAGGCCCTCGGTCGCACCGACATGGCCATGCTCGCGCGCATCTACCGCAGCGGGGCGTTGTTCAACAGCGGCCGCGCGGACGAAGCGCGCAGCGAAATGGAGGCACTGCACCGCGCTGCGCCGCAGGGCCCGCCGGGTGCATTGCTGAACTACTTCCGGCTGTACCTCGCCGACATGGAGCTGCGGTCGGCGGATGTGGCGCCCGCGCTGGCCGAGATGCTGATGCAACTCGAGCTTGCGCCTGCGGACCCGATCTGGGAGGGCCTGATCTTCTTCGGCGTGGTCGCGCTGTATCCCGGTGCCGCGACGATACTGGAGCGCCGCGACCGCATCGCCGCGACGCGCCTCAACCAGCGCGCCAACGTATTGCGGGCGTCGGTGTTGCATGTGCGCGCCACGCTCGCCTTCGGCAGGGGCCAGTTGCCGCAGGCGCGGGAGTGGCTGGCCAGTGCCGCCGAGGATATCGAGTGGCTGGGGCGACCCTTTGCGCTGCACTCGGAGAACAACCAGTTGCACGGGCTGCTGGCCGCGCTCGAGGGCGATGCCGCCACCGCGCGCCGTGCCGCGGAACAGGCCTACACCGCCTGCGACGCTCGCCGACGACCTACCAGAAAGTGCATGGCGACCATGAGGTGGGACTGGGACTGCGCATCTACTGGCTCATCGGTGATGCCGATGGCTTGCGTCGCACACGCTCGACGCTGCATGCGGACGCCAATGCCTGGGAATGGGGTACCGCCAGGATCCTGCGCGGCATGGCCGACGGCATGGTGGCGTTGCTGGAGGAACAACACGCGGTGGCCGAGAAGGCGCTGGCTGGCTGCTGCGCAAATCAACCTGTGGAGCAACTTCGGGTTGGGCATCGTGTGTGCCGTGCTGGCGGCGGAAGCCCAGCGCAGGCAGGGGCACCTCGACGCGGCAGCGGGCACGCTGCGGCCGCTGCTGGCTCATCCGCACTGGCCGCAGGTAGTCGGCTGCGCATTGCTCGCCGGCGATGCCGTCATCCGGAGTCTGGCCGAGACAGCCTGGGGCAGACACCTCAGCAGCGGGGAACAGGCGCAGTTGCGTCGCCTGGCAGAGCTGATCCGCCCCGATCAACCGGCCACGACAGACGATAGCGATGCGCTGCCCGCTGGACTGAGCGCACGGGAAGCCGAAGTGCTGGAACTGATCACGCGAGGCCAGAGCAACAAGCTGATCGCGCGCGAACTTTCGCTGAGCCTGTTCACCGTGAAACGCCACGTCGCCAACATCCTCGGCAAGACCTCCCTCGGTTCGCGAACCGAGCTCGCGACGTGGTGGATCGAGCAGCGGCACAGTTAGCTAGTCCAGCAGCGCTGCCAGCGCGGTGTAGTCCAGCGCCTCGTACGAGGCCTGGGCCCAGGCATATTGCGGACTCGCCTTGGGATGCGGACTGATCCCCACCACCAGCAGGTGGATGCGATTCGGATCGCGGCTCGCGTACGCCGGATCGACCCTCGACAACAAACCGCCTTGGGAGGCATCCGATCGCACCACGCCCTCGCGCGAAAAGGTGCCTGCCTGGTGATTCCCGGGAGCAGCCAGCTGTGCCGGGCTCAGTGACGCGCGGTAGGCGTTGAACTCCGCACGATACCGCGCCAGCATTGCGCCGCCTTCGGCGTTCTGGGCCGCGGCGTCACTGCGCAGTTTCGGCAGCATCCTGAGCATGTCATTGCGCATCTTCTCCGCGCCGGCCGGATCGAACGGCTTCATGCCCTCGTACATCTTCTGGATCTTCTCCTCGGTGAGATCGTTGGCGCTGGGCTGCTGCGCGCGGCGCAGATCCGCTTCCCGGCTTGCGAGCTCGCGTTCCCGCCAGTCCAGCACCTCTGCCAGCGTCACCGGCACCCACGGTTCGTAGCCCGACCGGCTCAACAGGACCCGCGGGTTGGCATCGTTGCCGGACACGGCATAGACGGGATATCCCGCCAGGCTGCCACGACGAAGCGTCGCGGCATGGGCCCGCAGTGCCTGGTCGCCAAGCTGGCCGGCCAGCATCGAATCCGGATTGTTGATGTAGATGGCGATGCTGCCATCGGACAGGCCGCCTCCCCGATCCGCGAATTTGCTGATCGCGCAACCGCCACTGACCCACGCCTTCTGGTTGTAGGCCGTGGTGATCACCGAGGCCTCGGCGTGATCGTTGCCCCAGTACGATATCGACGTGCGCACGCGCACGGGCTTGTTGCCCTGCATGAACACGGCGTTCTTCTGCGACGATGGCGGCGACCGCCAGCGCCGCGCGGCGCACACTCTGCGCGCCGCGCTGGCTTGCATCGAAACCCTCCTCGCGCGTGGGAACGATGCAATCCAGCTGGGCCCGTGCTTCGTGGGCGAGGCACAGCATCAGGCCGGCGAACAGCAGGCGCAGTGGAGACAGCCTAGTTGTAGTGCGCACGGACCTGATCCACTTTCACCTGCAACCGGTCGCGGCACTCGTCGGTGGCCATCATCGTGTCGAGGCTGCTGTCTCCGGTCGCCGCAGACTTCAGTGCGAAGGCGTTGAAGGCCTGGCGGAACTCGGGAATGGCGGCACGTGCCTGCTCCTGGGTGCCCTCGGTCGCCACCTTCAGGCGCTCGACCGCGCCTTCGAATTGCTGCAGGTCGATGCGTGCGGCGGCCAGGTTCCGGGTGTGCGCGTCGGCAAGCGTCTTCAGTTCGCGCAGGTTTTCCGTGAACTCCGAGAAGGCCTGCAGTTCGTCGGCACGCTGCAGCGCGGTCTCGATGTTCACTGTCCCGAAGCTGTAGATCGGGCTCTCGCCGGGGTTGGCGGGTGGCGCGGCCATTTCCGGCAGCACCCACTGTCGCATCGCCTGCATCTGGCGCGCGATGCCGGGCGCCCTCAGGTCCTGGATCCTGCAAGCCAGCGCCACCACGTTCTTGCCCGGCTGTTCGCTCGGCGGCGGCGGCTCGTTCTTCTCTGGCGCCTTGGGCTCCTCACGCACCGGGATCTCCACGGGTTCCTCGATCTCCACCGGAACCGGATCGGTCGGCTTCGGGGGAACCGGTTTGGACGGCTCAGGCCGCGGCGGCACCTTCTGGCAGTACTCGAGTCGCTCGGTGACGCGCACCAGCTCCTTCAGCAGCCGGTCCAGCTGCGGCTTGAGTTCGTCGAGCTGCTCGCTGACGCCGATCAGCGAACCCAGGTGCTGTCCGAACTTCTCCGCGGCGAGGTACGCCTCGCCGTAGGTCTTGCCCAGCGAGAGCGCGGGACCCAGGATCTCGCCCATCGGATGGCGCGGATTGTTCAGGAAGGCCAGGGCCGAGTTGGCGTAGACCTTGGCCTCCTTCTGCCAGTCGTTGGGGTCGCCCACGTAGTCGCCCGCATCACTCATCTGGTTGCCCAGATCCCAGAGTGTCGTCAGCATCTGCATGCGCTGGTTGTTGACCACGATCTCCTTGGACAACTGGATGCCGCGATCGGAGGCATAGCTGATGCGCCGGCTGTCGCGGAAGGACAGCGTGCTGACGATGGACTCGCCGGTCTTGATGGCCAGGTCCCGGGTGCTGCCGCCGATTCCCGTCGCGGCATCCTGGAAATCGTCGCGGGCCAGCACACCGGTGATGCGGCGGACCACCTGGTCGATCTGCGATTTCAGCTCGATCTGTTGCGCCTGCAGCTGCTTGATCACTTCGTCGTCGCAGCGGACGACCTGGATGCGGACTTTCGGCCCCAGCGGCGTGCCGCACAGGGTCTTCGCCTGCATCTGCGTCTCGCCCACCTTGACCGGTTGCAGCTGCAGTGAGCTTGCGGTGTTGACGACGCTGGCAAGGGTGTCGTGCTCGAGCGTCATCTGCACGAAGCCATCGCCCGGATCCAGGCGCAGTGGAAACGGGTAGGTATCTTTGCGCAGCAGGCCATTGGTGCCGTAGAGACCCAGCTTGGGAATGGCAGCGCCGTTGTTGATGCTGACGACATCGACCACGGTGCCGGCCATGGTTCCCACGGCAACGCCCTGCCCGCGCTGATACTCCACCGTCAGCTCGGAGGGGCCCGGCCTGTTTCCCATCACCTGCACCGAGCCCGCGCTCTGCGACTGGATGCGCAGCACATCGGACGGGGTTCGGAACCGGTACTGGCCGCCCGCAGGCGTACCGGTTGCAGTGGCGCCACGCACCTCGCCCTTCGCGAAATGCAGGCAGGCCTGGATGCCGACGGTGGGATCGTCCTCACCCGCCTTGTAGCGCATGGTCATTCGGCCGCGCGTGAGCTGGTTGCCCATGCACGGGAACGCACCGCCGATGATCTGGCCATCGAACTGGTAGCTGCGGGTGAAGCCCTTCTCGAAATCCGCGGGCGACAGTTCCAGTGCGGGCGACAGGCCGATGCCGCCGCCATTCATCACATGGACCATCACGGGCATGTCGGGGTACGGCATCTGTGCCGTGACCCGGCACATGCCCACCTCATCGGCCGTGAAGGCGAAGGTCGGCAGGCCGGTCGAGGGATTGCTGGCCAGGCCCACCGTGACGCGCACCTCGTTGTTGCTGGAGGGGCTGACCGTGGCGCGCAGTGCGATGCCGCCGGTGTCCTTGTCGCGGCAGGTCACGGTCTCGGCGGCGAACTTCGCGGCGGCTACCGCGCCCTGGTTCGGCTGCGTGGTGTCGAACGAGCTATGACTGCGCAGCAGGTCGGCGGTGGGACCCGACTCAACCGCCACCGCACCGGACCAGCCCAGCTGCCACTGTCCACCCTCGCAGTTGTCCATGCTGATGCCGGCGCCTTCCATGTCCACGCTCATGAACACCGGTGGGGCTTCCGGCGCATCAGCGGCGAGCCCACTTGCGCCATGGAGCACCGGCACCAGGCAAAGCCAGGGGGTCACGCGCTTATTCATCGCCTACATTCCCAGCTGCTTGGCCAGGTCGTCCTGGGACTGTTTGGCCGCGGGCGTCTGCTTCGATGCCGCGCTCTCCTGCATCTGTCGCTGCATCTCCTGGGCCTGGCGCTGCAGCTCGGCCCGCTTGGCGGGATCGGCGAACTGCGCCGCCATCGCCTCGGCATTCTTCCTCGCGGCATCCATCGACGGCTGCATCCGCGACTGCGCGAGGGCCTGGAGCTGCTCGTTCGCGCGCTGCGCCTTGGCATCGGCGCCGGCGACACCGTAGTACTCGGCAGCCAGCATCAGCTGCTGCTTCCCGGCCGCGGCATCGCCGAGCTTTTCCGCCTGTGCCTTGATCGCGACGACACGTGCATCCCGGGCGGAAGAGTCCCCCGGGAGGTACGACACGTAGTCCGTCGCCGCTTCCAGCAGCTGCGGGTCTGCTGCGTACTTCTGTGTCAGGGCCGTTACCCGGATCTGTGCGCGTTCCTGCACACGCCTGGCGAAGGCTTCGGGTTCGCCGGCGTTGGCCGACTTGGACGCCCAGCTTTGTACCAGTTCCAGCGAGTCGCGCGATTTTCCCAGGGGATCCTGGGGGAACTGCGCGGCCAGCGCCCGGGCGCGCGCGAGGTATTGCTGCTGGCCGGCGACGTCGAGTGGATCCTCGGGGCGCGACTGCACCAGCGCGACGCGCTTCTGCAGGTAGGCGTCCTGGAATGCCGCGGCCTCGTCCTGCAGCGCGCGCTCCACACCCGCTGCGGGCATGTTCCTGACACGCGTCACGAAGCTCGAGTCGAGTGAGTAGGCGCCCGTCACGGCGAGTCGCGCCTTCTCGTTCTCCTGGAAGGCCGGCGAAGCGCGATACTCGAAGTGCTGCCGCGCCTTGTCGTAGAGCGCCGGATCGTCGGGACGCGCCGCGGTCCAGTCGATCAGCGCCTTGTCCGCCGCCTTGAAGAGGCCGCCGCGCTCGTAGTAGTCGAAAGCGGATTCGTGATTGCCCTTGGCGACCGCCGCATCACCCAGCGGCCTGGCAATCGCCGCGGCCCGCTCAGCCGCCTGGCTGGCAACCGGATTCGGATCGCAGGTGTATTCCTGTGCCGCCACGTAGTGGCCGAGCGCCGCCTTCGCATCGCCTGATTGCTCGGCCTTCTGCCCCTTGGCAAAAGACGCGGTCACGTCGCGAACCGTGGCGTCGGCCGCGCAGTCGGCCTGCGCGAGGTCCGCGCCCGCAAGGAGCAGCAGCGCGGCGATTACTGTTGAGACTGGTTTCATGGATTTGGCTCCGTGTAGTGAGGCTTCGGGCCGCTGCTAACGCAGCGCCCCACCGAGGGACCGGAGCGCACCCTGTACGGCCTTGCGCGCGCCCGCCTTCTGCACCTCTTCGGTGACTTCGGCTTCCACGGCCTGTGCCGGCACGTCCTCAAGCGACGCCACGTCGCTGGCCAAACCCGTGGCTTCGTTCTTGACCGGTCGCGTTACCGCGTTCTTCAGGCCGCCCAGCAGGCCACCACCCAGCAGGGCGCCGCCAGACAGTCCACCACTGCGCAACTCGGTATAGCCGGAGGGCACCTCGAACAGGGCCGGGTCCTGCGTGCCGATGGTGATGTTCTCCAGCGTCACGGTCATGCGCTCGGACTTGCCGCCGCTCTTGCTCAGCGCATCCATCTTTACGGGGATGCCGCTGTCCGTGTACCAGAGGAACCCGCCCGAGCTCTTGTCCTTCGCGACGAACTTGTACTTGTTCGTGTCCTGCCCGGAGACCGTCTCCCGGCCGACCAGCTCCAGTTCGGTCTGCTCCGGCGCGACGGCTCCGGCCTGCTTGCCCGCCTTCTCGAGGTCCAGCTGCTGGTACATCTTCTGGGCCGGCATCAGCATCCAGCCCAGCTTCCTGTCCATGCGCAGGATCATCACGCTGGTCATGTCACCGACGCGGGTTTCGTTGCGCTGCATGCCGGGCGTGCCATGGACGCGGCCCTGCATGTCGCCGGCCGGCGTTTCGATCTTGCGGTCGGCGGCGTATTCCACCGTCAGTGCGGGGGGAGTCACGGCGCGGGCGGGCTGTGCAGCCAGGACGCCGAGTCCCGCCACCACCAGGGTGCCTGTCAGTCGAAGGGTCATTTCGGATCTCCTTAAGGAAGCGATGGGCGCGTATCCTGGAGATCGGCCGTGCGCGGGGCGTCGGCCTGAAGAACCATCGGGGATTCCCTGAAGAGCCATTGGCCCCCCAGGGCGAGACCCCGGCAGGCGCTCAGTTCATGGGCGTGCTCTTCACGTACTCGACCAGCTGCTCCACCACCTTGCCCCAGCCCTGGCTGAATCCCATCTCCTCGTGGGACGCGGCGTGCTCGGCGGTTGAATGAAGCGCGGTGGCGGTGTACTTGCAGCCCCCGTTGCCGTGCGGCTCGAACGTCAGGATGGCCGTGAAGAACCACGGGGCACCGGCCGCATCGATGGGTCGGTAGCCTGGGCCGAGTGCCGAGGTCCAGACGAGCTTGCGATTGGTCACGATCTCGAGATAGCAGCCGGGCGTGGCGGGCAGCTTGTTGCCGTCCGGATCCTCCATCTGCGCGAAGAACTTGCCGCCGGGCCGCAGGTCGATCTCGCACGCCACCGTCTTGTACGGCTTCGGGCAGAACCAGGGCATCAGGTGCTTCGGCGTGGTCCACGCCTTGAAGACCAGCTCGGGAGGAACGTCCACGATGCGCTCCAGTACCAGGTCATTGTCATTCTTCGTCATGGTCGTTCTCCTTCATCGTGAGCAGATATTCGTCCAGTTGATCCAGGCGACATTCCCAGAGACTTCGCTGGTTCGTCAGCCAGTTTTCCGCGGCGCGCAGCGGCTGCGGCGCGAGGTGATAGGTGCGCACGCGGCCGGCTTTCCTGGATTTCACTAGGCCTGCCTTCTCGAGCAGGCCGAGGTGCTGGGTGAAGGAAGGCAGCGCCATCGCGAAGGGACGCGCCAGGTCGAGCGTGGCGGCGGGACCGCGGCTCAGGCGCCTCAGCACAGCCCGGCGCGTGGGGTCCGAGAGCGCCTGGAAGACCTGGTTCATCTGCGCACTTTGGTTAGGCATATACCTAACTATAGTCTGAACTCTGGACGAGGTCGACCCCCGGAACAGGTCAAGGCACTTCCGGTCTTGGTCAGATCCGCGAGAGCGCCTGCTCCAGGTCGGCGATCAGGTCGTCCGCATTCTCGATGCCGACGGAGATGCGGATCATTGCGTCGGTGATCCCGAGGCGATCGCGCGTTTCCTTCGGCACACCCGAGTGCGTGGTTGAGGCCGGATGCGAGATCAAGGTCTCCGTGCCCCCCAGGCTCACGGCGAGCTTGATGACCTCCAGCGCGTCGAGCATGCGGAACGCCTCGGCCTCACCGCCGCGGATCGAAAACGACAAGGTCGACCCTGCACTCAGGCACTGCCGCTCGAACACCGCGACGCGCGGATCGCCACCCTTGAGGTGCCCGAGATAGTTCACGTTCGCGACCTGGGGATGCTGCGCGAGATAGCCCGCGACGCGCGCCGCGTTGTCGGCCGACGCGCGCATGCGCAAGGCGAGTGTTTCCATCGATCGCATGATCATCCACGAGGTATTCGGGTCGAGCTGGGTGCCCAGGCTGCTGCGCAGGCTGCGCACCGGCGCGAGCATGGCCTTCGCGCCCACCACGCCGCCGGCGACCAGGTCGGAATGGCCACCGACATACTTGGTCAGCGAATAGATCACCAGGTCCGCGCCGTGCTCGAGTGGCTTCTGGAACACGGGACCGAGCAGCGTGTTGTCGACGGCCAGCGGAGGACGCGCCCCACCCTGCTGCGTGCCTATCCACTCCGACGCCTCGCGCCACAAGGCCAGGTCCACCAGGCCATTGGTCGGATTCGCCGGCGTCTCGGTGATCAGCAACCCCACCGTGCCGCCCTTCGCCTTCGCCTTCTCCACCGCGGCTCGGGCGCCCGCCATCACGGCCTCGCGATTGATCGCATCGGGCACGCGCACCGCGCCGATGCCGAACGCGGGGAAGGTGCGGGCGATGAGCGTTTCCGTTCCGCCGTACAGCGGCTGGCTCATCAGCAGGAAGTCATTGGGCTTCAGGTACGCCCACAACGTGGTCGAGATCGCCGACATGCCACTGGAGAACACGGCCGCACTATCGGCGCCTTCCCATAGCGCGAGCCGGTCCTCGAGCACCTCGAGGTTCGGATTGTTGAAGCGCGAGTACACCAGGCCCGCGGCCTGCCCCGGTGGCGGCTGGCGCCGACCGGCGCTGTAGTCGAAGAAGTCCTTGCCGTCCTGGGCGCTGCGAAACACGAACGTGGAGGTGAGGAAGATCGGCGGCTTGAGCGAGCCTTCGGACAGGGCGGGATCGTATCCATAGCCCATCATCTGCGTCTCGG
>CAWATT010000002.1:0-232297 GCA_963785055.1 uncultured Pseudomonadota bacterium | reverse complement strand
GCTGCAACACGCGGTTGCCGACCTTGCGCTTGTGGTATCGGTCGGCACTCACGATGTGACCCTCCCTTCGCTGCATAGGCAGCAACAACTCTGTACGCGCCGAACCTTGGTTCCCGGGATATTGCTGCAATGGCATGATCCCGGCATGAAATTCAGGTCTCCTCAAGAAAGAGATTCCGTTTGACCGACGTCTTCCTCTCCTACAGCCGCGAAGACCAGGCCACCGCCCGCCGGTTCGCGGAAGCTCTGAAACACGAAGGATTCAACGTCTGGTGGGACCAGGCGCTGAGCATTGGCGAGGCCTACGACAAGATCACCGAGCAGGCGCTGGACGAGGCGAAGGCCGTCGTCGTGCTTGGTCGAAGCATTCCGTGGATTCACGCTGGGTGCGCGCCGAGGCGACGCAGGCGCAGGCGCGGGGCAACCTGGCGCCGGTGATGATCGAAGCCTGCAAGCGCCCCATCATGTTCGAACTGACCCATACGGCGGAACTCGCGGGCTGGAACGGCAACCGCAACGATGCGCAGTGGCGGTCGTTCATCGACGGCTTGCGACGGTTCACGCACACCCCGGCGCCAGCACCGGTTCCGGCTGCCCCGGTCCGCACCTGCTCCGCACGCACGGATGGTCTGGGCGGCCGCTGCGGCCGCACTGGTCGCGGTGGGCGCGGGCCTGTTCTGGTATTTCCAGGGGCGCGAGGCGAAGGCACCGGATGCGGTCGCGGCCTCGTCCGCAGCAACGGCACCCGCAACAACGGCTTCGATCGCGGTGCTGCCCTTCCGCGACATGAGCCCGAACAAGGACCAGGAGTATTTCGCGGATGGCATCACCGAGGAGATCCTCAATGCGCTGGCGCGCCTCCGTAGCCTGAGCGTGACCGCGCGAACCTCCGCCTTTGCGTTCAAGGGCAAGGACGTGAGCCTGCGCGAGGTCGGCCAGACCCTGCGGGTCGATCACATCCTGGAGGGCAGCGTCCGCAAGGACCGCGACCAGCTGCGGATCACGGCGCAGCTCATCGATACGCGCACGGACACGCACCTCTGGTCCCGTACCTGGGACCGGCCGCTGCAGGAAGTCTTCAAGGTCCAGGAGGAGATCGCACGGGCGGTCGCTGAGGCGCTCGCCATCTCACTGGGGGTGGGCGACCTCGCGCAGGTGCCGGGCATGACCCGGAATGTGGAGGCCTACGAAGCCTTGCTCGCAAGCCGGGCCGCGATCCGGGAGAACACACCAGAGTCGGTTCAGCGCGGAATCGACCTGCTGGAACGCGCTGTGGCGCTGGATCCTTCCTTTGCACTCGGATGGATGGCACTTTCAAACACCTACCGGGAAGGGACCCTCCTGTTGGCAGAACCGACTGGCAAACCCTGGCTGTTGCGATCGCAGGAAGCGCTCGCGGAAAGCCGGCGGCTCGCGCCCGATGCGTACTACGTGAAGTTCGGCCTCATCGCCGACAGCATGTCGGATGGCTCGTGGGGCGAAGTCGCGAGACTGTTTGACGAGATCGAATCCACCGCCGCCAGCCAGGGGCTGCAGCTCAATCTGGACGTCGAGCGAGGCAATTTCCTGCTGGCCGTGGGACATGCCAGCGAGGCAATTCCGCTGCTGGAGCGCGCCCGGAACCGCGATCCGCTGAACGTGGATCTCGCCGCAATTCTCAGCGAGGCCTACGCGAACACGGGGCGACTGGATGCGGCATTCACTGAACTCGATCGGGCTCTTGCGGTGCAGGGAAACCCGAGACTTTTCGGCAATGCGCTGGTCACGGCATTGGCCACGCGCGACCGCAAGCTGATCGACAAACGGCTCGATGCCATGCTCTCCTCGGGGCTGGACAACTCGGGTTTCACTTCGGCGATGAAACCGTTGCTCGACAAGCCGGATCAGGCCGTGGACGAACTGCGCCAACTCGGGGCCAGCGCGACGAATTCGCAGTCGCGCGCGGCGTTCGGCACCGGTGCCGCTTACTTCGGCGACGCGAGGCTCGCGTTCGAGCTGCTCCGGACTCCCACGCTGCGCAACACTTTAGCGGAGCTGCTGCGCTTCTGGCGCCCGATCGCTCAGGAAGTTCGCCGGCTGCCCGAGTTCAAGGAACTGGTGCGTGAGATCGGCCTGGTCGACTACTGGCGTGAGTACGGCTGGGGCGACTTCTGCAAGCCGACGAACGGCGAGGACTTCGAGTGCAACTGAACGCGTCGTGGCAACGTAAGCGCCCTTTTCTTGGCTATCATCCGGCAACCATTACAACAACCGTCCAGGGGTATCCCGTGAAGCGCATTTCCCGTGTCTATTCGATGCTTGCACTCTGTGGCGCCATGGTCGCGCCGGCACTGGGCCTCGCGGGCCAGGCGGCGCCGTCGGGACCGCCGCTCCAGTCGGGTCAGGCCGCCGTCGCAGCGACGCAGAGGCCGATGGTTTCCTGCTCGCGAGGTGGAATCCAGACGGCCATCAACCTGTATCTGGACGCACAGTCCAAGGGCGATATTTCCGGACTGCCGCTGGCCACGGGCCTCGGCTACCAGGAGAACATGAAGGCGCTTGACGTGAAGACCGGCTTCGTCACGAAGCCGCTGAAGATCGATCGCGCGCTGAACCTGATCGACGTGGATTCGTGCCAGTCCTTTACCGAGATCATCGTCACCAACAAGGCCGAGCCCTATGTGGCCGGCGTCCGCATGCGGGTGAACCGCGACAAGATCGCCGAGCTGGAGATTGTCTGGACCACCACCGGCTACTGGCTCTTCAATGCCGACAAGTACCTCGAGCACGGCGCGATCGAAAACTGGGGGCCGATCCCTGCGGAGAAGCGCGATACACGCGGCACCCTGGTGAGCGCTGCCAACGCCTATCTGGACGCATTCCTCGAAGCGAAGATCGATCTGGTTCCCTGGGGATTCCCCTGCGTGAGGATCGAAGGGGGCATGTACACCGGCAAGGGTCGGGACGACGACAGCTGCGAGGCCGGTGTGCCGCCGGGCGTGAATATCGCGAATCGGCGTTTCGTCGTTGACGAGGTGATCGGCTCGGTGGTCGTTTACTGCACCTTCGGCGCTGGCGGCCCCAACGGCGGCAGCGGGGCACCCGACACGCACCTGTTCCGGGTGGAGAACGGCAAGCTGCGCTATGTGCACACGCTGACGCATCTGCTCCAGGCCAGCTTCCGTGGCGGTCCGCAACCCGCGGGCAACGCGCCGCCGGGTGTCGCGCCCGCGCGATAGCTCCCCAAACCCGACGATCCAGCGATCGAGCGGGCAGAAAATTCAAACGACCATTCCTGCCCGCCCTCACAAGGTACCTATCGGCTCACCGTCATGGTGGCCTGGGCAACCAACCGGCCAACCGGTTCGACAACCGGGCCTTGAAAGTCGGCATCGCTGACCACCAGCTTGACCCACAGGGCATCCTTGTCCCTGAAATACGAGGTCTCGCTCGCCTTGCGCAAGGCGTCCAGGCTGTCCTGCTGTTTCCCTGATGCCGCAGTGGTGAAACCCGGCAGTTCAAACAGGACCCATGAGCCTTCATCCATTTCCCTCACGCTGAGGGACATTTCCTGTCTTTCGGTATTCACCCGCATCTCGGTACCGGAACGTACATTGCTCTGGTTGCCCGTGATGCGATGGTCCTTGCCATTGCGGTGAAGAGTGACGGGCGACCCGGCAGACAATTCACGGAGAGTGCCGCCGGGCTTGTTCATGAACAGGCGTCCGACATCGCCCGCACACACGGCGGCGTTCCAGGTGGGCTGAATCCTGCAGGTCTCGTCCGTGACAACGCTGTCGTTCTCGCCGTCGTGGATCAGGATGTAGGAGTTGTTCATGCCACCGACCGAGCCGTCCAGGTCGTGGATCACCGCGGTCCGCCAGGCCACACCACCCCGATTGTCATTGTCGAACCTGGGATCGATCTTCGGGAAATGCACGGGCTTGGCATTGACGAACTTCGCACCCTTGATGGTGTTGGTGGTCGTGACACCGGAGCTCGTGTACAGCAACCAGGAAAGCGCTCCTGTTTCGCGCTGGGCGTTGTCCTTGTAATTCACGAAGGTCGTGTCAACCACGTCGTCACGGTAATCGTAGTATTCGTAGCCGCGAATCGGGAAGTCGGGAATCGCGCGTTTCGGCACACTGCGGCCGTAGGCCTTTTCCTCCGGGGTTACGGGGTTGCCGATGTTGTCGGTTTCGCCCACGAACAGCGAATCAACGACCAGTGAGCTGAAAGGGTCACGGCCGGCCGAACCGGATGCGTGCGTGAACCCGATGGCGTTGTCGGCGAACTTCACGTTGCGGAATATGTGGTTCTCGCCCCGGCCCCAGATGCCGCCATTGCGGTTCTTGTAGGTGATGAGATCCTCGAAGACGGATATCAGCCCCTTGCTGTTTGGATCATTGGGATCTTCCTTGGGCATATGGGAGTTGCCCGTCAAGCCAAAGGTGTTGTCCTCATTGATGTTCCGGTCGAACATGAACCCGTCGAAGTTGGAATGGGCAACGTTGCCCTTGAACTCCCGGATATTGGTCCGACGTGGCCAGGTGGCCTTGCTGATCTCCGTGCCCAGGAACTGGCCGTTCGGGTGCTCCGGCAGGGACAACCAGAAGCCATTCTCGTCAGAACCGGCGGCCACATTGTCGATGAATGTGTTGTCCGGATTGGTGATCCAGTAGGACGCCACCGTGTTGTCCGAAGGCAGCAGCGTGTCCTTGGCGGAGAAGCTGATTTTCCTGAGCTCCTGGCGATTCGCGTAATCGAACTCGCCTGCTGCGGCGAGATTGGTCGGCACGCATTTCTTGGTGGGATGGCACTTGGTCTGGATCGCCAGGTTCCGGACGAACTCGTTGCCGGTCTCGATGCCGTCCTCGAGGAAGAAGCAGTGACCCACGGTGTTGTAGGTCACGTTGTTCTCGACCCGCAGGTTGTGCGTGCCGTGCACGGTCACGCAGCGGTTGAAGGTGTCGTGGATGGCCGCGTTCTTGATGTACTGGCCCTTGGCGTCACCCGCCAGGTGCCAGTGGATGGGATAGCGCGCCAGCGTCATGTGCTGGCCCATGCGGTTGAGCTCGACGCCGGAGACGTACATCTTGCTCCCCGGCATCGCCATGATGTGGCCGCCGAAGTACGACTGCTCCGCATCCGGCGATGCCTGGATCTTGATGTTGCGCGTCAGCAGACCCACCTCGCCGCGCTCATCCACGTCGAAGGTGATCTTGCCGAAGTGCATGTAGTCCAGCTTCCGGTCGAGCGTGATCGTGTTGCCGCGGATGGCGGAGATGGTGCGACGCTCGGCCTGCTTCGGATCGAAATCCGTGGACGCCAGGACGATCTCGTCACCGACGCGCCAGCCTTTGGCGTCCAGCACCTGGATCGAGGTGGCGCCGGCGTTGGCCGTGCTGGAAAGCTTGGTCCAGGTGTGCGTGCGGTCACCATGCAGGTTCAGGGTGCCGCCGGAGATCATGATCCCGCGATCGCCCATGCCGGCCATGACGTCTTCACCCTTCACGTTGTCGGTGAGGGTGATGGTGGCCTTGCGCGTGTGGGGCTTGGCTTCGGTGCCGATGGCCAAGTTCGCCGTGCAGCATGACCCACTCGGTGGTCAGTTCCAGGTCGGCGTTGTCGGCGAAGGTCAGCTTGCCGTTGATCGTCACGCCGCCCAGTGCGGGCGGGCTGACATCCAGGATCACATTCTTGCCTGTGGGGATCTCCACCTTGTCGCCGGCGGCGGGCACCTTGTTGTTGGGCCAGGTCGCACGATCAGACCATTTCGTGGCTTTGGCGTCAGCCGCCTGGGCCATTCCCTTCTGGCCGACCAGGACGGCAAAGATGCAGCCGACCAGGAGTGCTGGAACCAGTGACTTGCGCAAGACCGAGACTCGTTCACTCATGTCGACAATCCCCTTCCTACGGTTTCGAACTGATCAGCTGCAGGTAATCGGCCTGGGGTGGGCCCGCCATCAGCTCACCGAGCTTGGCGAACATCGCCTTGGCCTTCTCGCTCTGGCCGTGCGCGGCAACGGCGGCGGCATCCTTGTAACGCTCGACGATCACGTACACCTCCGGATCGCCCGCCATGACCATCAGGTCGTAGTACACATTGCCGGGTTCGCTTTTCGCCACTTCCTTCTGCATCTCGAGCCAGAAGGCCTTCATCTCTTCGCTCTTGCCCGGTTTGGCCCGGAACTTCACCACCATCGCGTCGTAGTTGGCCGGGCGCGCGGCGGGCCTGGCGGCCTGGGGCTCGGCAGCCGCCACAACGGCAGCGTGAGGGCGAGAGAGCAGCAGTCAGGATCAGTTTCATGGATATCTCCGCTTATCGGCTGACATTGATGCTGGCTTGCATGATCGTCGGACGAACCGGCGGTTCCGGATCCGCGGGGACTACCAGCTTGACCCACAGCGCGTCCTTGTCCCTGAAATACGAGGTCTCTCTCGCCTTGCGCAACGCGTCCAGGCTGTCCTGCCTGGTCCCGGAGGCTGCGTTGGCGAAACCCGGCAGTTCAAACAGGACCCATGAATCCTTGTTCATTTCACTCAGGCTGAGGGAGAGTTCGCGTCTTTCGGTTTTCACCCGGATCTCGTTGCCGGAGCGCACGGTGCTCTGGTTGCCCGTGATCCTGAAATCCTTGCCATTGCGAACAACGGCGATGGGCTGCTCGACGGGTCTCGCAGGCGCTGCAGCAGCGGCAGCGATCTGCTGCGCCGGCCCCGCGCCAGGGTTTACACCACCGGCTCGGGGAGCCGCGGGAGGGCCGAAACCGCGGAAGTACAGGCGCCCCACATCACCCGTGCACACAGAGGCGTTCCAGGTCGGCTGGATCTTGCAGGTGTCGTCCGTGACGGGGCTGTCGAACTCGCCGTCGTGGAGCAGAACATAGGAGTTGGGGACGCCGGTTGTCGTACCGTCCAGATCGTGGATGGCCAGGGTCCGGTAGGCCGAACCACCCCTGTTGTCGTTGTCGAACCGGATGTCGTACCTGGGGAAATGCACGGGCTTGGCATTGACGTATTTCGCACCCTTGATGGTGTTTTCGGTGGTGACCCCGGAGCTCGTGAACAGCAGCCAGGAGAGCGCTCCTGATTCGCGCCTGGCGTTGTCCTGGTAATTCACGAAGGTCGTGTTCGCCACGTCAACACGGTAGTCGTAGTACTGGTAGCCGTGGATCGGGAAGTCGGGAATCAGGCGCTTCGGCAGGCTGCGGCCATAGGCCTTTTCCTCCGGCGTCACGGGGTTGCCGATGTTCTCGGTTTCGCCCACGAACAGCGAATCAACCACCAGTGATGTGAACGCCTCACGGCCGAAGGCGCCGGACGACATCGTGAAACCAATGGCATTGTCCGCCGTCTTCAGGTTCCTGACGACAAACAACTCGCCGCGGCCCCAGAAGCCGCCATTGCGGTTCTTGTAGGTGGTGAGATTCTCGAAGTGCGTCTCCAGGCTCTTGCTGTTCGGATCAGCGGGGTTTTCCTTGGGCAGGTACGTGTTGCCGGCCAACCCGAAGGTGTTGTCCACGTTGATGTTGCGGTCGAACATGAACCCGTCGAAGTTGGAATGCGCAACGTTGCCCCTGAATTCACGGAGTTTGCGTTCGACGTGGCCAGGTGTTCTTGCTGATCTCGGTACCCAGGAACTGGCCGTTCGGGTGCTCCGGCAGGGACAACCAGAAGCCATTCTCGTCGGAACCGGCGGCCACATTGTCGATGAATGTGTTGTCCGGATTGGTGATCCAGTAGGACGCCACCGTGTTGTCCGAAGGCAGCAGCGTGTCCTTGCCGGAAAAACTGATCTGCCTGACGGCCAGGCGATTCTCGTACGTATAGTCGTTCTCTCCGTTTGCGGCGAGATTGGTCGGCACGCACGGCTTGGTCGGATGGCACTTGGTCTGGATCGCGAGGTTCCTGACGAACTCGTTGCCGGTCTCGATGCCGTCCTCGAGGAAGAAGCAGTGGCCCACGGTGTTGTAGGTCACGTTGTTCTCCACCCGCAGGTTGTGCGTGCCGTGCACCGTCACGCAGCGGTTGAAGGTGTCGTGGATCGCGGCGTTCTGGATGTACTGGCCCTTCGCGTCGCCCGCCAGGTGCCAGTGGATGGGATAGCGCGCCAGCGTCATGTGCTGGCCCATGCGGTTGAGCTCGACGCCGGAGACGTACATCTTGCTCCCCGGCATCGCCATGATGTGGCCGCCGAAGTACGACTGTTCCGCATCCGCGCGACGCCTGGATCTTGATGTTGCGCGTCAGCAGTTCGCCACTTCGCCGCGCTCATCCACGTCGAAGGTGATCTTGCCGAAGTGCATGTAGTCGAGCTTCCGGTCGAGCGTGATCGTGTTGCCGCGGATGGCGGAGATGGTGCGACGCTCGGCCTGCCGGGGATCGAAATCCGTCGACGCGAGGACGATCTCGTCGCCGACCCGCCAGCCTGTGGCGTTCAGCACCTCGATCGAGGTGGCGCCGGCGTTCGGCCGTGCTGGACAGCTTGGTCCAGGTGTTGGTGCGGTCACCGTGCAGGTTCAGGGTGCCGCCCGAGAGCATGATGCCGCGGTCGCCCATGCCGCCCATCACGTCTTCGCCCTTGACGTTGTCGGTGAGGGTGATGGTCGCCTTGCGCGTGTGGGGGCTTGGCCTCGGTGCCGATGGCCAGTTCGCCGTGCAGCATGATCCACTCGGTGGTCAGCTCCAGGTCGGCGTTGTCAGCAAAGGCAAGCTTGCCATTGATCGTCACGCCGCCGAGTGCGGGCGGGCTGACATCCAGGATCACAGTCTTGCCGCTGGCGATCTCCACCTTGTCGCCCGCAGCCGGCACCTTCTGGTTCGGCCAGGTCGCAGGATCAGACCATTTCGTGGCTTTGGCGTCGGCCGCCTGGGCGGCTGCGAACACGCTGCCGAGCAGGACTGCCGGAACCAGTGAGAAAAGAAGGAACGAGCGATTCTTCGTGCTCATGACATCAACCCCCGATTTGAGCTCTAATCCTAAGCGAACCCTCGGCGTCAGGGTGCTTATCGGCTTACCGTAATGCTGGTTTGAGTGTCCAACGGGCCAAACTGATCCCTGCCAACGCCCTTGGGGGCGGTCGGGATGACCAGTTTCACCCAGACGGCATCCGGACCCTTGAAATACGAAGTCTCGGTCGCCTTGCGCAGGGCGTCGATGCTGTCCTGCTGCTTCCCGGAGGCCGCGTTGGCGAAGCCCGGCAGCTCGAACACGACCCATGAGTCTTTGGCCATTTCACTCAAACTGATGGCAACTTCCGGTCTTTCGGTCTTCACACGGATCTCGGTACCGGCGCGCACAGTGCTCTGGTTGGCCGTGATCTTGAAGTCCTTGCCATTGCGACTCAGGGCAATTGGCTTTGCAGGAGCAGGCGCAGGAGCAGCCGCCCGCGCAGGCGCAGCTGACCGCAGAGCAACATCTTTCAGCGCAAGACCAGCACCCCTTGTGGGTCCGGGCCTTCTGATGCTGAACTGAATGCGTCCGATATCACCCGCGCACACAGAGGCGTTCCAGGTGGGATGAATCTCGCAGGTGTCGTCCGTGGCGACGCTGTCGTTCTCGCCGTCGTGGATCAGAACATAGGAGTCAGGGATGCCGGTCGTCGAGCCGTCCAGATCGTGGATCGCCGCGGTCCGGTAGGCCACACCACCCCGGTTGTCACTATCGAACCTGGGGTCGATTTTCGGAAAGTACACGGGCTTGGCATTGACGTACTTCGCACCCGTGACGGTGTTTTCGGTGGTAACCCCGGCGCCCGTAAACAACAGCCATGAAAGCGCTCCTGATCCGCGCTGTTTGTTGTCCTGGAAATTCACGAATGTCGTGTTCGCCACGTCAAGACGGTAGTCGTAGTACTCGTAGCCGCGGATCGGGAAATCGGGAATCAGGCGCTTCGGCAGGCTGCGGCCGTAGGCAATTTCCTCCGGCGTTGTGGGGTTGCCGATGTTCTCGGTTTCGCCCACGAACAGCGAATCAACCACCCGTGAGGTAAACAGGTCATCGCCGATGGAACCGGTCGACATCGTGTAACCAATGGCATTGTCCGCCGCCTTCAGGTTCCTGACGACGAACAGCTCGCCGCGGCCCCAGAAGCCGCCATTGCGGTTCTTGTAGGTGGTGAGATTCTCGAAGTGTGTCTCCAGCCTCTTGCTGTCCGGGTCAGCAGGGTTTTCCCTGGGCATGTACGAGGGGCCGGCCAACCCGAAGATGTTTTCCGCATTGATGTTCCGGTCGAACATGAACCCGTCGAAGTTGGAGTGGGCCGTGTTGTTCCTGAATTCGCGGAACCTGGTGCGGCGTGGCCAGGTGTTCTTGGCGATGTCCGTGCCCAGGAACGCGCCTTGCGGGTGCTCCGGCAACGACAACCAGAAACCATTCGCATCGGAACCGGCGGCCACATTGTCGACGAAGGTGTTGTCCGGATTGGTGATCCAGTAAGCCGCCACCGTGTTGTCCGAAGGCAGCAGGGTGTCCTTGCCGGAGAAGCTGGCCGTCCTGTAGGCCAGGCGATTCTCGTTCGTAAAGCTGTTCTCTCCGTTTGGGGCGAGATTGGTCGGCACGCAGGGCTTGGTGGGATGGCACTTGATCTGGATCGCGAGGTTCCGGACGAACTCGTTGCCGTGCTCGATGCCGTCTTCGAGGAAGAAGCAGTGACCGACGATGTTGTAGGTCACGTTGTTCTCGACGCGCAGGTTGTTCGTGCCGTGCACCGTCACGCAGCGGTTGAAGGTGTCGTGGATGGCGGCGTTCCTGATGTACTGGCCCCTGGCGTCGCCCACCAGATGCCAGTGGATCGGATAGCGCGCCAGCGTCATGTGCTGGCCCATGCGGTTGAGCTCGACGCCGGAGACGTACATCTTGCTCCCCGGCATCGCCATGATGTGGCCGCCGAAGTACGACTGTTCCGCATCCGGCGAGGCCTGGATCTTGATGTTGCGCGTCAGCAGGCCCACTTCGCCGCGCTCATCCACGTCGAAGGTGATCTTGCCGAAGTGCATGTAGTCGAGCTTCTTGTCGAGCGTGATCGTGTTGCCGCTGATGGCGGAGATGGTGCGACGCTCGGCCTGCCGCGGATCGAAATCCGTCGACGCGAGGACGATCTCGTCGCCGACGCGCCAGCCGGCGGCGTTCAGCACCTCGATCGAGGTGGCGCCTGCCTGCGGCCGTCGCGGACAGCTTGGTCCAGGTGTTGGTGCGGTCACCGTGCAGGTTCAGGGTGCCGCCCGAGAGCATGATGCCGCGGTCACCCATGCCGGCCATGACGTCTTCGCCCTTCACGTTGTCGGTGAGGGTGATGGTGGCCTTGCGCGTATGGGGCTTGGCCTCGGTGCCGATCGCGAGCTCGCCGTGCAGCATGATCCACTCGGTGGTCAGCTCGAGGTCGGCGTCGTCTGGCGAAGGTGAGCTTGCCGTTGATCGTCAGGCCGCCCAGTGCGGGCGGGCTGACGTCGAGCATCACTTCCTTGCCGCTGGCGATCTCCACCTTGTCGCCCGCGACCGGCACCTTCCTGGTTCGGCCAGGTGGCAGCGATCAGACCATTTCGTGGCTTGGCGTCAGCCGCCTGCGCGACAGCGAACACGCTGACGAGCAGGACTACTGGAAGAAATGAGAAGAACGGACGAGCGATTCTTCGTGCTCATGACATCCACCCCTATTCTCGACACACGATCCTCGTTCCTAGTTGGGAGCGCCCGGCCCGAGAGTGCGGCCATCAGGCACCTTGACCCTGACGAGGCTGCCACCCGGGTTGCCGTTGCGCAGTGGATGCATCGTCAGCGTGACCTTGTCTCCTGCCTTCAGCGTCGAAGGCTTCCAGCCATTGCGCAGCATCATGCCCGGCGCACCCGACTCGATGCTCCACTCCGTTTCCACGCCCTTTTCGTCCTTCACCAGGATCTGCAACCACACATGCGGGTTCGTGAACTGCACTTCCTTGATCACGGCCTCGACGGTGACGTCCTTGCCGAGATCGAACATCGCGAAGGAATGATGCGCACCGGCAACGGAACACGGCGCGAGAGCCCCCGCGAGAGCCCGAGTGACGATCAATGTGGGTGCGAGTTTCATTCTCAATGTCCTTCATCGCTGGTGCGCTCGTTGTCCGCACAGTAGTACTCCTGGACGTCGATGTCCGGGCGGCGTTCCATGAAGACGGTGTTCGAGAACGGGCGCACGTAGGCCTTCGGGTCGGTGACGGTTTTCGTCGACTTCCAGGACATTGCCGTTGCCCACCAGGCGGAATCGTTCCACCAGATGCATCTGGTCGCTCGCGGGCAGGCGCGGCGCTTTCAGACTTTCGGGGGTTGCGTTCACGTTGCCCGCGAAATAGCCATTGAGCGGACGCGTCCGGCCGTTCACGCCGATGGTGTCGACCACCAGCGTGTCGCCTTCCCAATGGCCGATCGAATGGCCTTCCCAACTGGGCAGCCTGTCTTCCGCGGGAGGATGACCACGCCCGTCCATGTAGATGCGGCGCGGCACCGCAACCCACTCGTTGAGCAGCACGATCTGGTTATGCCCCTGCAGGATCTGGGTCGGGAAGAATCCGCCGACGAAGCTCGCAGGGCTGATGGGCTCGCACGCGCCGGGCGTGGGCAGCTCTACACCCAGCCGTCCCTGCTGCCGGGACTGCTCCGCACCCCAGGCGCGTGAATTCAGGGGTTGGCGCATAGGGCTTGTTTGCCCATTGCGGATCATGGTTCGCGCTGTTGCTGCTTATCGCCAGCCAGACTCCGAATATGTCGGGAGTCTTGCCGGGCGCAGCCGCGCCGTGCGCGGTAGGCAGGAGCAAAGTGATCCCGACAATAGCTGCGATGAGTGAAGACCTGAGCGGGCGCAATGCCGCGACAACGCCAGTTGATGTCGTCATTTGGTTCCCGTCGGTGCCGCAGGTCCCCCCGGTGCCGGTGCGCCCGGTGCTGCTCCCGGCGCTCCCGGCGGCCTCCCTCTCCCACAGCCAGGCTCCCTGCAAACCGTCACCTCGTGGATGTAGCGATTCTTGCCGCCCTCGACCCGGAACGTCTGGCTGGCCTGGGTTCCCGGGTCGACTGGGCTGGCTGGCATCCAGCCAGGGGAAGTTGTGGAAGATGGCAACGGCGCCGACGTTCTCGTCGATGACGTAGCGGCGGTTGGTCACGTTCAGCTTCTGCGGGAACGCCCCCATGTCGCAGGTATTGCGCCTCCGGGTTCCGGGTGCCCGTGTTGATGCGGCCTTCGAGCCGGGCGCAGGGCGTGCCATGCGGCACCGGGAGCTTCGGGTTCTCCCCAATTGTTCAGGTACGCGTCGGCCGCCGCCTGGATGACGGCTCGCGTGTCGCGCTTGTCCTTGGGGATCTCGTCCCACTTCTCGATCCGCGTGACGGCAAGGTGCTCGGCCGCGCCGAACACCCAGTCCCCCGCGTCCGTCACCACCGACTCCATCTTCGTCACCTTCCCGTTCCTCGGTCGCCTCCATGCGCGTGTGGATCACGTACGGGTGCGGGTCCGTGGCCGCCACCAGCTCCGTGAAGGCGGCGCATTGCGTCGTGTCGTAGAAGCTGCGGGTGAAGTCGACCTTCAGGGGTCCGGCCAGCACGCCCTTGTCGATGTCCATGGCCTTGTCGTTCTCCGCGTAGGACGCGCCCTTCGCGAGCGGCACCATGGTGGGCTGTCCCGGCCGTCTGGGCCTTGACATAGGTGTCGGCCAGCTTCTGGAGTGTCTCGCGGCTGCATTCCGCACTGGCATCTGACGCGAAGGCCACGCCAGCGAGGGCGATCGAGCAGACCACGATGGTGACTCCGGCTTTTTCTCTTCTCATCTGCGCACG
The DNA here is from genome assembly GCA_963785055.1 of uncultured Pseudomonadota bacterium. Taxonomy (GTDB): domain Bacteria; phylum Pseudomonadota; class Gammaproteobacteria; order Steroidobacterales; family Steroidobacteraceae; genus ZC4RG30. The sequence goes on along the minus strand of CAWATT010000002.1, from coordinate 218,511 downwards.
CCCCCCAGGTTGTTCAAGTTTCGTTGAATCTACTATTCTTTCAGCGTGGCCAGATAGGCGATCACATCCGCGCGCTGCTGTGGATCAGTCAACACCCCCGCCATCGCAGTGCCCGGCACCTTGGCGCTGGGGTTGACCAGGAATTCATCCAGGGTCTCCGCGCTCCAGATCACGCCGTACTTCTTCAGGTTCTCGCTGGCGCCCAGCAGGCTCTTCCCGGTGCCGGCCTTGCGCCCGACGACACCGAACAGGCTGGGCCCCACCTTCATGTTGTCTTCCCGGGTCACGCCATGGCAGGCGGGGCAGGAATTGGTCATGAACAGTTCCTTGCCCGCGGCGGCATCACCCTTGATCCCGGCGGCAACGACGGCGGCCGGGCACAGCAGGAGGGCCAGCAGGAATATGGCAACGGGTCGGCTCGCAGGCATGGGGCGATGGTAGCAAACCGCAGATGCGCGCTATCCTCCGGTCCACAAGCATCCCTGGGACACCCAAGGGAAATTCGGGGGAATTGATGAAACGGCTACGTCGCTCGTTCCTGCTCGCGTCTTTCGTTCCGGCAGTCTTCGTCGTCACAACTGCTGTCGGGAATACGGCGGAACCACAGCCATCGGCCCAGGCCACGCGCTGGTCCGATCCTGCCACCTGGCCCAACCGCAAGGTGCCTGTCGCAGGCGACAAGGTCACCATCGGGCAGGGACAAGGACGTGATGCTCGACGTCAGCCCGCCGGCGCTGGGCGGCCTGTCCATCGACGGCAAGCTCACCTTCGCCGACAACGCCGACCTGGAACTGACCACCGAATGGATCATGTTGCACGGCGAGCTGGCGATCGGCACCGAAGCCAGCCCCCACACGCGCAAGGCCACCATCACCCTCACCGACAACGTGAAGGGTGAAGACGTCATGGCCGGCATGGGTGACCGCGGCATCATGCTGTCGGGCGGCACCCTGAACCTGCACGGTGACCGCACCAATACCTGGACCAAGCTGGCGCAGACGGCCAAGGCCGGCAGCAACTTCGATCGAGGTGCTGAACGCGGCCGAGTGGCGTGTCGGCGACGAGATCGTCCTCGCGTCGACGGACTTCGATCCCCGGCAGGCCGAGCGCCGCACCATTGCCGCCATCAGCGGCAACACCATCACGCTCGACCGCAAGCTGGACTACATGCACTTCGGCAAGATCACCTTCGACGTGGACCAGCGCGGCGAAGTGGCGAACCTGACGCGCAACATCAAGATCCAGGCATCGCCGGATGCGGAGCAGTCCTTCTTCGGCGGGCACATCATGGCGATGCCGTCGAGCACGATGTATGTCTCCGGCGTCGAGCTCAACCGCATGGGCCAGAACCTGACGCTGGCCCGCTATCCCATCCACTGGCACCTGGTGGGCGAAGGCAGGGCCAGTACATCCGGAACGCCGCCATCCACGACACCTACAACCGCTGCGTGACCGTGCATGGCACGCACAACCTGCGGGTGGAGAACAACGTGACCTACAACACCGTGGGTCACTGCTTCTTCCTGGAAGACGGCATCGAGCACGGCAACCAGTTCGTCCGCAACCTCGCGATCCAGACCAAGTGCCATACCAGCAAGCCCTGCGTGCCGACCAACCTGGCCGCGGCCGGAGAGAGCACCGAGGCCCGCCAGGGCGCCGCAGCCAGTGGCCAGCAATCCAAGGATGTGCTGCTGCCCTCGGACAACACGGTGGCGAGCTTCTGGATCACCAATCCGGACAACATCTACCGCGACAACGTGGCCGCGGGCTCCGACGCGAACGGCTTCTGGATGTCCCTGCCGGAGCACCCGAACGGCCAGTTCGAGGGCACGGAGATCAGCAAGGCCACCTGGCCGCGTCGCACGAAGTTCCGCGAGTTCAAGGGCAACGTCGCCCACTCGAACTACGACGGGTTCATGTTCGACCGCAACATCAACGCCAACAACACCTTCGGCGTGACCGGCAGCTCGCACACCGGCCTCGAGAATCCCGCTGACCCGAACAGCAAGGCGCTGGTATCGGTATTCGAGAATCTCACCACCTACAAGAACCGCAATGGCGGCATCTGGGGCCGGGGCGAGTTGCACCTGTTCAGGAACGTGAAGTTCGCCGACAACGCCATGGGCTTCACGCACGCGGCTGGCGGGAGTGACCTCGAATACTCATCGCAGGTCGTCGACTCGCTGTTCGTGGGCGAAACCGAGAACGTCGGCAACCCGCAGACTGCCGCGGAGAAGGCCTACGGCCGCACTTCCCGAAGCCGCACGATGCCGGATTTCCCGATCCGCGGCTACGAGTACTACGACTACCGGCATGACGTGGTGAACACCACGTTCCGCAACTACGAGGACAACGCCACGCGCAAGACGGGAGCGATCTCCCACCTGCTGTACACCAGCTTCGGGGCCAGCTCCAACAATGCCGTCGAGAAGGTGAAGTTCATCAACGCCAAGCCGGTGTATTACCCGCTGATGGAGCGCAAGTGGGGCAACGACAATGCGGCAGGCAGCGTGGCGTACAAGACCGCCGTGTTCAGGGACCGGGACGGCTCGCTCGGCGTGGGCCCCAATTCCTTCGTTGTCATCCATGACGGCGTCAACGACAGCATTGCCGTCGACCCGGAAGCCTGCGAGATCAAGCCCACCTGGAACGCTGCGGTGTGCAAGGGCGATGTCGGGCGCATGAGCTTCGTCAATGGTCGTGGCCTTGGCTTCGGCGCGATTGCCCGCCGGCGCCGGCTGGACGCCAACCTGCCGCCCGTGATCCTGAGTCGCAAGGGCAAGGAGATCTCCATCCACGTGGGCACCAACGTGCGAGCCGGCACTGAGTTCAAGGCGACCACCGAACGGCACGTCCATGGACCTCAACGTGATCGAACTGGATGCCGGCTCGTGGGTGATCGTCGAGATCCCGGGATTCACCAAGGCAGCCGCGGGTGCGCAGCAGGACAGCCTGGATGCGCTGCGCAAGGCCAGCGTCACTTCGTACTACAAGGCCGAGGATGCGCTGTGGGTGAAGCTGGTCTCCGCCGGTGATGACGGCCGCGGCGGCCATGGCGGTGGTGAGAGCCTCCAGGTCAGCCGGTAGCCCGGACATTCACGGGAACTCTCGCAGATTGTCCTCCTCCAAACCCTGATTCCTGGGGTGTGGAGCGGATTTCCGCGTATCGGCCAGGATCGATATAGCCTGGCGCCGGACGCTCGCGCTATCCTTCGGAAAACTCGGGGGTTTATGCCATGAAGAGACCATATCGGCCGTTCCTGCATGCGCTGCTCGTTGCAGCCTGCTCCGTCGCAAGCGTATCCGCTGTTGCGGCAGCCGCGCCGACGAACTGGTCCGATCCCGCCACCTGGCCCAACCGCAAGGTGCCCGTCGCAGGCGACAAGGTCACCATTGGCAGGGACAAGGACGTGATCCTCGACGTCAGTCCGCCGGCGCTGGGCGGCCTGTCCATCGACGGCAAGCTCACCTTCGCGAACAATGCCGACCTCGAGCTGACCACCGAGTGGATCATGCTGCACGGGGAGCTGGCGATCGGCACCGAAGCCAGCCCCCACACGCGCAAGGCGACCATCACCCTCACCGACAACGTCAAGGGTGAAGACGTCATGGCGGGCATGGGCGACCGCGGCATCATGCTCTCGGGCGGAACCCTGAACCTGCACGGTGACCGGACCAACGCCTGGACCAAGCTGGCGCAGCACGGCCGAAGCCGGCAGCACCTCGATCGAGGTCCTGAACGCCGCCGGCTGGCGGGTGGGCGACGAGATCGTCCTCGCCTCGACGGACTTCGATCCCCGGCAGGCCGAGCGGCGCACCATTGCCGCCATCAGCGGCAACACGATCACGCTCGACAAGAAGCTCGACTACATGCACTTCGGCAAGATCACCTTCGACGTGGATGAGCGCGGCGAAGTCGGCCTGCTGACGCGCAACATCAAGATCCAGGCCTCGGCCGACGCGGAACAGTCGTTCTTCGGCGGGCACATCATGGCGATGCCCTCGAGCAAGATGTACGTCTACGGCGTCGAGCTCAATCGCATGGGCCAGAACCTGACGCTGGCCCGCTATCCGATCCACTGGCACCTGGTCGGCGAAGGCAAGGGGCAGTACATCCGGAACGCGGCGATCCACGACACCTACAACCGCTGCGTGACCGTGCACGGCACGAACAACCTGCAGGTCGAGAACAACGTGACCTACAACACCGTGGGTCACTGCTTCTTCCTCGAAGACGGCATCGAGACCGGCAACCAGTTCGTCCGCAACCTCGCGATCCAGACCAAGTGCCATACGTCCAAGCCCTGCGACCCGACCAACCTCGCCCCGTTCGGAGCGACGCTCGGACGGCTTGAACTTCAAGACGACCGGCCAGGACTCCAAGGATGTCCTGATCCCTTCGGACAACACGGTGTCGACTTTCTGGATCACCAATCCGGACAACATCTACCGCGACAACGTGGCCGCGGGTTCCGACGCGACCGGTTTCTGGCTCGCCTTCCCGGAGCATCCGATGGGCCAGTTCGAAGGCACGGAGATCAGCAAGGCCACCTGGCCGCGCCGCACGAAGCTCCGCGAGTTCAAGGGCAACGTCGCCCATTCGAACTTTGACGGTTTCATGGGCGACCGCGCCCCCAGGGCCGATGGCAAGTTCGCCGTCGGCGGGTATATTTCCCTTGCCAATCCCGCTGACGCGAACAGCGCCCAGGTGGAGTCCGTCATCGAGGATTTCACCGCCTACAAGAACCGCAACAGCGGCATCTGGGCCCGCGGTGAGTTGCGCCTCTACAAGAACCTGAAGATGGCCGACAACGGCATCGGCTTCACGCAGGCGTCCGGCAACCTCGGTCGTTCCCGCTATACGTCACGGGTGGTTGACTCGCTGTTCGTGGGCGAAACCGAGAACATCGGCAACCCCAGGACGGACGCGGAGAAGAAGGCTACGGCCGCAGCCTGCCGTTCCCCGAAGTCGCGGATTTCCCGATCCGCGGCTACGAGTTCTACGACTTCCATCATGAACTGGACAACAACACCTTCGTGAACTACCAGGACAACGCCACCCGCAAGACGGGAGCGATCTCCTACCTGCTGTTCACCAGCTTCGGGATGAGCTCCAACAACACCGTGTCGCGCTCGAAATTCATCAACGCCAAGCCGGTGTATTTCCCGCCGATCGACAACCGGTGGAGCAACGATGACTACGGCAACACGGTCTACAAGACCTCGGTGTTCAACGACAAGGACGGCACCATCACCGGTGTCCCCAATTCCTACATCGTCAACGTCACCGGAATCGACGCCGACGAGGCCTGCGAGGTCAAGCCCACCTGGAACGCCGTGGTGTGCAAGGGCGATATCGGGCGCATGAATGTTGGCGGCGGTGGTGATCCTGTTGGGTTCGGCGGCTTCGGCGGCGGCGGTCCTGGCGGCGGTCCTCCCGGTGCCGGCGGTCCTGCCCGGACCTGGCGCCGCCGGTCCTGCAGCTGCCCCCAGGCCGCCCCCTGCTGCTACACCTGTTGTCTTCAAGATTGCCCCAGGTGGTGGTCGAATCAGAGGTACCCGTGCGCCTTCAGGGCCGCCAGTCGTTCTCAGCCGCAATGGCAAGGAGTTCACCGCCGACGGGGAAACCAACGTACGAGCGGGCACCGAGTACAAGGTGACCACCGAAAGGCCATCCGTGAACATCAACGTGAAGGAGCTGGATGCCGGTTCCTGGGTGATGTTCGAGCTGCCGGGATTCACCACGGCATCCTCGGGCACGGCGCAGGACAGCCTGGATGCGCTGCGCAAGGCCAGCGCCACCTCGTACTACAAGGGCAACGGTTCGCTGTGGGTCAAGGTCGTCTCCACCGGTGACGTCATGGGCTCCGGTCCCACCCAGGGCAAGGGACCCGGAGACAGCCTCCAGGTCAGCCGGTAAGCGGCATCCAGGCTTCAATCCTGACGGTTGAGCAATAGCCCCCGGCCTGAGGCTGGGGGCTTTTTTCCATACTGACGAACGATCTATCGGGGGAAGTTTCATGTCAGAGAACGGCATGTCGCGCCGCGCGCTGCTGGGAAGTATCGCCGCGCTGGGAGTCGCCGCGGGTCCCGGCAGGGCATTGGCCGGAACCCACACGTTCTCCCCGGTACAGCGGGATTTCTCCGACCCCTATCTCGAACTCATCCGGCTTCTCAAGGAAGGCGTCGAGATCGAACACGACCTGATGGTCCAGTACCTCTACGGTGCGTTTTCACTCAAGCCCGCGTACGCCGGAGTCGTCGGCGCTCCGACGCCGAATGCGACTTCGCTCATGGGTGTCATCGTCGAGGAGATGCAACACCTCGCAGCGGTGAATCGGCTGCTCGTGGAGCTGGATGCCAAGCCGATGCTCACGCGCCAGGACTTTCCCTACGAGACCGACGTCTATCCCTTCCCGTTCGAACTCGCACCGCTGGGTCAGGCCAACCTGGCCAAATTCGTGTATTGCGAAGCGGACAAGACGCGCCTGACGAGAGCGAGGTCGGTCACCGACGACTCGGCTTTCCTGATCGACAAACTCAAGACCACCCTGGGCGGCGGCATCGCTCCGAATCATGTCGGGTCTCTTTACGACGCCATCATCGAGACGATCCTCGAAGTGAAGAAAGCCGGCGACGTGCGTATCGATTACGACGCCTGGTATGAAGGCCTCGGCAACATCAAGGCCGATGGCGAGTTCGGCCACTTCAAGTTCTTCCAGTCCCTCTATGAGGGGGCTCATCCACTGCTCAAGGAAGTCCCCGGCGTCTGGGAACTTCCCGCCGACGATGCGCGCCATCCGTGCTACCAGGTGCCCGTGAATCCGACGGCCTATGAGGGACGCCCGAACACCATCAAGGATCCGGACCTCAGATCCCTGGCGTGGCTCGGCAACCTGAACTACTGGTGCCAGCTGTTGCTGCTGGATGCGGGCTACCGGCGCAAGTCCAAGGTCGAGCCCGCGCTTGCGCAAGCCATCATGATGGGTCCGCTGTTGTCGATCGCGCAGTACCTGCCGACAAAGGGCGCCGCGGTTCCGTTCGACCCGCTCAGCATGGGGTTCGATCCCGGCCTCAACGAGGCGGCGGGAAAACGATTCACCCGCCGGATGCTGCAGGAGACTCGCGACTACGCCCGGTCGATCGACACACTGCTGCCTGGCAACTTCGATCTGAAGATCTACGACCAGTTGCTGGCCGCGGTGTGATGCTTGACTGCCTGAAACCGCAGCCCTGGTTACTTCAGCGTCGCGAGATAGGCGACCACATCCGCGCGCGTCTTGTCGTCCGGAATCTGCATCGGCATGAGGGTGCCTGGCACCTTCTCGCCGGGGTTCACCAGGAATTTGTTGAGGGTCTTCTTGCTCCAGGTGAGCCCGGAGGCCTTGAGCGCAGGCGAGTATCTGGTGAATTCGGGCTGGCTGCCGGCCTTGCGGCCTACGACGCCCAGGAGATTGGGCCCCTCTATGGGGCCTCCTGTTTTCTGCACTGAATGGCAGACGCTGCACATGGTGTTGAATGTCGCCTTGCCGTTTTCGATATCCGGCTTGGCTGCAGCACACACGGCTGGAGCCACCATTGCGGCGGCAATGACGAAGAGGCGGCGAAACTCGGACATTGTCAGCTGACTCCAGAGGCTCGAGGCCCGCATCGATGAATCCGCGCCGCATTTTAGCCCAGATTTCGCGGTATCCTCGTGCAGCTTGTGGTCCTGCGTTTGGGCTTGTGTCAGGGAATTTTGGGGGTGATGTCATGAGAAGAAGATATCGCTCGTTCCTTCTTGCGTTGCTCGTTCCGGCATTCCCGCTCGTCAGCGTGTCCGCTGTCGTTGAAGCGGCGGAGCAGGGATCGCCAGCGGTCAAGGCGACGCGCTGGTCTGATCCTGCCACCTGGCCGAACCGGAAGGTGCCCGCCGCAGGCGACAAGGTCACCATTGCGGCCGGCAAGGAAGTGATCCTCGACGTCAGCCCGCCGGCGCTGGGCGGCCTGACCATCAACGGCAAGCTCACGCTTCGCAGACAATGCCGACCTGGAACTGACCACCGAGTGGATCATGCTGCACGGCGAGCTGGAAATCGGCACCGAAGCCAAGCCCCACACGCGCAAGGCGACCATCACCCTCACCGACAACGTCAAGGAAGAAGAGATGATGGGCATGGGTGACCGCGGGATCATGATCTCGGGCGGAACCCTGAACCTGCACGGCGACCGGACCAACACCTGGACCAAGCTGGCGAAGACCGCCGAAGCAGGCAGCACCTCGATCGAGGTGCTGAACGCCGCTCAGCTGGCGGGTCGGCGACGAGATCGTCCTCGCGTCGACGGATTTCAATCCCCGGCAGGCCGAGCGGCGCACCATTGCCGCCATCAGCGGCAACACGATCACGCTGGACAGGAAGCTGGACTACATGCACTTCGGCAAGATCACCTTCGACGTGGATGAACGCGGCGAAGTGGGTCTGCTGACGCGCAACATCAAGATCCAGGCATCGCCCGACGCGGAGCAGTCGTTCTTCGGCGGGCACATCATGGCGATGGTCACGAGCAAGATGTATGTCTCGGGCGTCGAGCTCAATCGCATGGGCCAGAACCTGGAGCTGGCCCGGTATCCGATCCACTGGCATCTGGTCGGCGACGCCAAGGGCCAGTACATCCGGAACGCGGCGATCCACGACACCTACAACCGCTGCGTGACCGTGCACGGCACGAATAACCTGCGCGTCGAGAACAACGTGACCTACAACACCGTGGGTCACTGCTTCTTCCTGGAAGACGGCATCGAGCACGGCAACGAGTTCGTCCGCAACCTCGCGATCCAGACCAAGTGCCACACGTCCAAGCCCTGCGTCCCGACCAACCTCGCCGCATCCGGAGAGAGTCAGCTATGCGTACGAGAATCGCCAGGCCGGCAGGCAGAATGGCCAGCAATCCAAGGATGTGCTGCTGCCCTCGGACAACACGGTGGCGTCCTTCTGGATCACCAACCCGGACAACACCTACCGCGACAACGTGGCCGCGGGTTCCGACGAGAACGGCTTCTGGATGTCATTGCCGGAGCACCCGAACGGTGCGTTCGAAGGCTCGGATGCACAGCAAGGCAACCTGGCCGCGCCACATGCGAATCCGCGAGTTCAAGGGCAACGTCGCCCACTCGAACTACGACGGGTTCATGATCGACCGGAACATCAACGCCAACAACACCTTCGGCGTGACCGGCAACATGCATATCGCCCGTGAAAATCCCGCAGACCTGCGCAGCAGGATCGTGGAAACGGTCTTCGAGGATCTCACCGCCTACAAGAACCGCAATGGCGGCTTCTGGGGCCGCGGTGAGATGCGCACGATCAGGAACTACAAGTCTGCGGACAACGCCATCGGCTATACGCAGGCGTCTGGCCTGGGCGGTGGCGCCAGTATTGCCGACCCTTATACGTCAAGGGTCGTCGACTCGCTGTTCGTGGGCGAAACCGAGAACATCGGCAACCCCACGACGGACGCGGAAAAGGCGTACGGCCGCAGCTTGCCGAAGCCCGTCATGCCGGATTTCCCGATCCGCGGCTACGAGTACTACGATGCGCGTCATGACGTGGTGAACACCACCTTCCGGAACTTCGAGGACAACGCCACCCGCAAGACGGGAGCGCTCTCCTACCTGCTGTTCACCAGCTTCGGGGTCAGCTCCAACAACACCATCGAGAAGGTGAAATTCGAGAACGCCAAGCCGGTGTATTTCCCGCCGATGCAGGGCAACGCCAAGTGGGCCAACGACAATGGCAACAGCCAGGCCTGGAAGACCGCGGTGTTCCGCGACAAGGACGGTTCGCTCGGCGCTGGCCCCAATGCCTACGTCCTCATCCACGACGGCGTCAACGACAGCATCGCAACCGATGCAGAAGCCTGTGAGATCAAGCCCACCTGGAACGCCGCGGTGTGCAAGGGCGATGTCGGACGCCTGAGCTTTGCACGCCGCCGCCGAGATTCGGTGGTCCCCCTCCCGGCGCGGGTGCCGGTGGGCCTGCGTGGCCCTGGTGCTCGCCCCGCCGGTGCGGCGGTCCTGCACCGTCCTGGCGACCGCTCCGCCTCCTCAGCCGCCCGTCGTTCTCAGCCGCAATGGCAGGGACTACCCCATCGTCGTCGGGGGATCCAACGTACGAGCCGGTACCGAGATCAAGCTGACCACCGAAAGGCCGACCGTGGCCCTCAGGCTGACGGAGCTGGACAAGGGCTCCTGGGTGATCTTCCAGCTGCCGGGCTTCAACACCGCAGCCTCGGGCGCGCAGCAGACCAGCCTGGATGCGCTGCGCAAGGCCAGCGAGACCTCCTACTTCAAGGACAAGGATGCGCTGTGGGTCAAGGTGGTCTCCCCTGACAACGGTGAGCTCGGTCTGGGTGGTGGAGCCACCCTCCAGGTCAGCCGGTAGGCTTCGTGCGCATGGGGCCGCAGCGCGCAGTGACACCTCGCGCTGCTCCCATCCTGCTCACCCCACGTCTGCGCCTGCGCCCGCACGCGAAGGGTGACTACGCTGCGTGCAAGGCGCTGTGGCAGCACCCGGAAACGATCCGGTTCATCGGTGGTGTGGCGCAGAGCGACCAGGAAGTCTGGTTCCGCCTGTTGCGCTATGGCGGCATGTGGCCGCTGCTGGGCTACGGATTCTGGGTGTTCGAGGACCGGGAAAGCGGAGAGTTCCTGGGCGAGGGAGGCCTGCTGGATGCCCAGGCGGGGCATTGCGGGCTTGCAGGACATTCCCGAGGCGGGCTGGGCGCTGATGCCGCACGCGGGAGGCCGGGGACTCGCCACCGAGGCGATGAGCGCGGTGCTCGACTGGGCCGACGCGCATCTTCCCGTCGATCTCACCGGCTGCATCATCGACCCGGGCAATTCCGCATCGCTGCGCGTTGCGACCAAGCTGGGATATGTGAAATCTGGTCGCCCGGAGTTCCGCGGCACGCCCATCGAGCTGCTGCATCGACCCAGAAGGTCTGCGCCCTGACTCCGGCGCTTCGCGCCCGGGGTTTTCGCCCGATATAGCCGGGCGCGAGGCACCCGCGCTATCCTCCGGGGAAACTCGGGGGTTGATGCCATGAGAAGAACAATATCGGCAGTTCCTTCTTGCGTTGCTCGTTCCAGCCTTCGCCCTCGTCAGCGTATCTGCTGTCGTTGAAGCGGCGGAGCAGGGATCGCCAGTGGTCAAGGCGACGCGCTGGTCTGATCGTGCCACCTGGCCGGACCGGAAGGTGCCCGCCGCAGGCGACAAGGTCACCATTGCGGCAGGCAAGGAAGTGATCCTCGACGTCAGCCCGCCGGCGCTGGGCGGCCTGACCATCAACGGCAAGCTCAGCTTCGCAGACAATGCCGACCTGGAACTGACCACCGAGTGGATCATGCTGCACGGCGAACTGGAAATCGGCACCGAAGCCAAGCCCCACACGCGCAAGGCGACCATCACCCTCACCGACAACGTCAAGGAAGAAGAGATGATGGGCATGGGTGACCGCGGGATCATGATCTCGGGCGGAACCCTGAACCTGCACGGTGACCGGACCAACACCTGGACCAAGCTGGCCAAGACCGCCGAAGCAGGCAGCACCTCGATCGAAGTGCTGAACGCCGCCGGCTGGCGGGTCGGCGACGAGATCGTCCTCGCGTCGACCGATTTCGATCCCCGGCAGGCCGAGCGGCGCACCATTTCCGCCATCAGCGGCAACGCGATCACGCTCGACCGGAAGCTGGACTACATGCACTTCGGCAAGATCACCTTCGACGTGGATGAACGCGGCGAAGTGGGCCTGCTGACGCGCAACATCAAGATCCAGGCATCGCCCGACGCGGAGCAGTCGTTCTTCGGCGGGCACATCATGGCGATGGTCACGAGCAAGATGTATCGTCGTCGGGCGTCGAGTTCAATCGCATGGGCCAGAACCTGGACGCTTGCCCGGTATCCGATCCACTGGCATCTGGTCGGCGACGCCAAGGGCCAGTACATCCGGAACGCGGCGATCCACGACACCTACAACCGCTGCGTGACCGTGCACGGCACGCACAACCTGCGCGTCGAGAACAACGTGACCTACAACACCGTGGGTCACTGCTTCTTCCTGGAAGACGGCATCGAGCACGGCAACGAGTTCGTCCGCAACCTGGCCATCCAGACCAAGTGCCATACCGTCCAAGCCCTGCGTCCCGACCAACCTCGCCGCAGCCGGAGAGAGCCCGAACTTTGACGATCGCCAGGGCGTCAGAGAGAACGGCCAGGCCTCCAAGGATGTCCTGCTGCCCTCGGACAACACGGTGGCGAGTTTCTGGATCACCAACCCGGACAACACCTACCGCGACAACGTGGCGGCGGGTTCCGACTCGAACGGCTTCTGGATGTCATTGCCGGAGCACCCGAACGGTGCAGTTCGAAGGCTCGGATCATCAGCAAGGCAACCTGGCCGCGTCGCACGCCATTCCGCGAGTTCAAGGGCAACGTCGCCCACTCCAACTACGACGGGTTCATGTTCGACCGGAACATTGCGGCCAACAACACCTTCGGCGTTACCGGCAGCTCGCATCAGCCCAAGGAGAATCCCGCTGACCCGACCAGCAAGACGGTGGAAAACGGTCTTCGCGGATCTCACCGCCTACAAGAACCGCAATGGCGGCATCTGGGGCCGCGGCGAGATGCACACCTTCAGGAACGTGAAGCTGGCCGACAACGCCATCGGCTATACGCATGCGTCGGGCAACTTCGGTCGTGACCCCTATACGTCAAGGGTGGTTGACTCGCTGTTCGTGGGCGAAACCGAGAACATCGGCAACCCCAGGACCGACGCGGAAAAGGCCTACGGCCGCAGCCTGCCGAAGCCTGAACTGCCGGATTTTCCGATTCGCGGCTACGAGTACTACGACTACCGTCATGACGTGGAGAACGTCACCTTCGTGAATTACCAGGACAACGCCACCCGCAAGACGGGAGCGATCTCCTACCTGCTGTACACGAGCTTCGGGGTCAGTACCGAAAACTCCATCGAGCGCGCGAAATTCGTCAACGCCAAGCCGGTGCATTTCCCGCCGATGGAGCGCAAGTGGGGCAACGACAATGGCAGCAGCGCGGCCTGGAAGGTCGCGGCGATCCACGACAAGGACGGCTCGCGTCAGTGGTGTCCCCGATTCCTACATCCTCATCAACGACGGCGTCCACGACAGCATCGCAGCCGACGCGCAGGCCTGTGAGATCAAGCCCGACTGGAACGCCACGGTGTGCAAGGGCGATGTCGGACGCCTGAGTTTTGCCGCCCCTGGCGGCGGATTTGGCGCAGGCCCTCCGCCGGCCCGCGGGGGCTGCCCGGCCCCGGTGCTCCCGGCCCTGGCGCCGCTCCTGCCGCGGCGGCGCTGCCGGTCCCGGTGCACCGGCTGGTCGCTTCGGTGCCTCCTCCAGCTCCTCAGCCGCCAGTCGTTCTCAGCCGCAATGGCAGGGACTTCACCGTCGCGCAGAGCAGCAACGTACGAGCCGGTACCGAGATCAAGGTGACCACCGAAAGGCCGTCCGTGAACCTCAGCCTGACCGAACTGGACAGCGGCTCGTGGGTGATCTTCGAGTTGCCGGGATTCACCACAGCGGCCTCGGGTACGCGAGCAGGGCAGCCTGGATGCGCTGCGCAAGGCCAGCGACACCTCGTACTACAAGGGCAAGGATGCACTGTGGGTCAAGGTGGTCTCCAACGGCAGCGGTGCTCGCGGCGCCGTCCCCGGCAGTGGAACCAGTCTGCAGGTCAGCCGGTAATCAGTGCGTCATCGCATACACCGCGACGTTCGAGCCGATACGTAGCGCGCGATTCGCCTCGTCTGCGGGATACCGCGGATCGTCGGCCCATTGCCAGCCGTCGCCGACGTCGTTGTTGTGGGCAATCAGCACCATCAACCGACCGTAATCGTCGAATACGCCCCGCCAGTGCGGAGTGCCGCCCAGACCGAAACCGCCCCCGAACGCCTGGCTGATGTGCGGAATGGACACTTTGGTCATCCCCTTCAGCTCGAAGGCCACGTGAAACACCACTTCCTCGTCCTTGAGATCCACGATGGAGCGGTCGGGAAACACGCGTCGCAGGCTTTCTGCGTACGAGGCCCAGCTGTCCTCACCGAAGAAGCTGTCGCAGAACAGGAAGCCACCGCGTTCCAGGTAGTCGCGCAGTTTTGCGGCCTGCTCGTCCGAAAGCTGCCACGACTGCGCCAGACCGGCGACCAGGAACGGCCAATAGAAAATGTCGTCGCCGTCATCCAGGCTCACGGGTTGCTCGACCGAGCGCACGTTGATGCGGGTATTGCGCCGGAGCATCTGGATCAGAGCGCGATCGCCGCGCGGGTAGTCGTCGGTCCAGCCGGTGCCGCCCTGATGCCAGTCATTGCCACCGCCAAAGAAGCCGCGGCCGCCGCGGGCGCTGGGATACATCAGGCGGCCCACCACGAGTTCGCCGGGCACGTTCCAGTCGTCGGGCAAGGGTGCTTCAGCATCTGCACCCTCGAAGCTCGGATATTCACGAAACGGACGCGGCTCACTGTCGACCGGCACGGAACTCGAGGATGCGCCGATCACGACCAGCGCCCATGCCGAGAGCATGCTGGCCGACAACCTCCGAAAGGGGATGCGCATGTGGATGCGATGCTTCAGATGCCGAGCAATTCCACTTCGAACACGAGCGTGGCGTTGGGCGGAATCACGCCGCCAGCTCCCCGTGCGCCGTAGCCGAGCTCCGGCGGGATTGTCAGCACGCGGGTGCCGCCGACCTTCATGCCCTGTACGCCTTCGTCCCAACCGCGGATCACCATGCCGTCACCCAGCGGGAAGTCGAACGGATCGTCGCGATCCTTGCTGGAGTCGAATTTCCGGCCGCGGCCCTGTGGGGCGGCGGCATCATGCAGCCAGCCGGTGTAATGGACCGTGACGTGATGGCCGGCGCTGGCGGTTTCGCCGCTACCGGTAACGGTGTCTTCGTACTGGAGGCCCGAGGCGGTGGTGGTCATGCGATGAATATCCGATCAGTTGTTGATGCTGATCGGATCGTACCCCGGTTTGCGCCGGGAACTGGCGGTGCCGTCGCTGGTCTGCCGGTTGGCCTGTCGTGCTCCAAAGGTGCGCCCTGCATCTACTCGCACTCGAAGTCGTCGTTGCCCATAGGCTTGCAGAAATCGTTCCACTTGCCACTGGCCTGGAAATATTCCACAAGTCTGATATCGCGAAGGATCTGCTTGAACCGTGGATCGGTGCGGAGAGGGGTCTCGAAGGGATCCCACAAGTAGGAGTAGTAGCTGCTCTTGTGGTCGATGTATTGGCGGCGAAGCGCTTCCAGCGCCAGGTCCCGGTCGCCGAAATGATCTGCGTAGCGCACGATCCGGTTCAGTCGCGAAACGACCTGGTTTGCCGGGTCGTCGATAGCCTCACGTATCTTTGCGAGGACTGCCGGCCTGTCTTCAAGGTTGTCTGCGATGAACAGGTCCAAATTCATCGGCTGCTGCTCACTCTCGAGATAGACCTGCAGTTGCGCCCGGATCTCTGCATTCGATGCGGAGTCACCTGACCAGATCCTGCGCACGGCATTCCAGTTCGCTGCCGTCTGATCGCCAACGAGATCCTTGCTGCGCAGGTACTCGGCCTGCGCCTCCTCCGGTCGACCGATGGTATCCAGCAGAATCTGCAGGAATACGGACGGGCTGCGTGCCAGGGGATCGGTGGAGGCGTCGCGCTCGAAATACGGGATCGCTTCCGCTGGACGACCTACGTACCAGTTGAAGAATGCCAGGGGCCGCCCTGCCGCTCCCGTCGCACTGGATGCCGTGTCGGCCTCGAGCGCAGCTCTCGCTTCGGCTTCCGCCCCCGACCAATTGTGTTGCTGCGCCAGCTCATCCGAAAGCATGCCGCGCAGTGTCGGTGTATCGGCGGCCAGCGCTTCCAGACGCGCCCGCACGACCTTGCGTTCCTCGCGTGCCGCACTGGACTGGGCAGGATCCCAGACCTCGATATTGACCAACGCGCGGCTCAGGCCAAACCATGCGGCGACATAGTCCGGATCAAGCGCAACGGCCTCCCTCAACAACTGTGCCGCGCGCTGGATTCCCTGCTGCCCGCTGCTTCGCAGCGCCATGGCCCGAAGATACTTGTCGTATGCGTCGGGGTTCGCGGTGTTGCTGCCTGCCTCAACTCTCGTATCAGCGACAAGCGTCACGCGCAGTGCACTGGCGACCGATCTGGCGACCTCATCCTGAAGCGCGAAAATCTCGCTCTGGTTGCGCTCGAACGTCTGTGACCAAAGATGCGCTCCATCCCGGCTGTCGATAAGCTGTGCCGTGATGCGCAGCCGGTCCCCGGACCTGCGTACGCTCCCTTCGAGAATATTGGCAACGCCGAGTTTCCTGCCAATTTCGCGCAGATCCTCGTTCTTCCCCTTGAACGAAAAACTCGAGGTGCGTCCCGTGACCCGGAGATCCTTGATCTGCGCCAGATGATTCAGGACTTCTTCGGTGAGGCCGTCGGAGAAATACTCCTGCTCCGGATCGGATGACATGTTGACGAAGGGGAGCACGGCCAGCGAAACCGGTTCGGCAGTCCCCGTGACTGCTACGGCCTCTGGATCGTTGCGGCCCTGCATCCACAGGCCAAGAGCCGCAGCGAGCAGCACGGCAACGCCCGCTGCGACCCAACCAGGGCTGATTCGCCGCGAGCGGGCCGTAACCGGTAGCGCTGGAATCGGGGACGATGCGCCCGTCCCGACCTTCTCCACCAGCCGCCGCACGCTCGCCAGGTATGCCTGCCAGGACTTGTCACTTGAATCGCCGTTCCAGGCCGACAGATCTGCGGTCTGCTTGAGTTCGAACATGATCGGCCGCTTGCAGGGCTCGATCATTGCCGGCACCAAGGTGCCGCTGCGATCCGCCTGTGTCGCCTCGGCGCGCACCCAGCGGGACGCGACGGACTTCCTCGACCACAGCACGACGACGGCACGGGCTCCCTCCAGCGCCTTCTCCGTCACTTCGTCGTAGTCCTCGCCCGCATTCAGCGTCTGGTCCCACCAGACGCTGAGGCCTGCGCGCTCGAAGCCTTCCGCAAAACGGCGAGCGGTGGCCTGATCGTCGCGACTATACGAAAGAAAGATATCGGGCATTCGAGAGCTCTTCGATCAACTCCAGCCCAAACCGCCGTGTTGGCGCGGCGGAGCTGTGACCAGCGCCGCGAAAGTCGCGGTCAATCCGGGATGTGGCATTCCTCTTCCCCCGATTTCAGCTGCTCGATCTTATACCGGCCTCTGGCTCGCCCCATGAGATCTCATCAATCAGGGCTTGGCGCCGATGCTGGCAACGCACTGCTGCAATGTAGCCGACTTCAGTGGGGAAGCGTTGCAGAGCCAGCGCGCAGGCCCGTTATCGACCCCCGCACGGCGTAACCAGCCCCCGACTGACTTCATCGATGAAGGCGCGAGGCGTGTGATGTTCCAGCCTTGTATACCCCATGGCACCACACCACTGACTGAGCGCCAGCGGATCCCGGTTCAGGAACGCGACCCAGTCGCTTGCCGCATCGCCGCCACGCACGCAGTTGTCGATCACTCCGTACGGGCCCCATGACTGCATGCGGCCATCCGGCAGGACGATGACCTGGCCGTGCACGAACCGGCCCTGCTCCGGTGGCCAGTCCGCGTACATGTGATTGGGGTCCCAGTCCTTCTTCAGCGGAAAGCCGCACACCGAGATCCGGTCGCCGACCTTCAGGAGCTGGTCGTCACGGATCCCGCCATTGTTCTGGAGGATCCACTCCAGCCTGCCGCGTCGCGGACCCTCGACAATCCATTTCCTGGCCGGGCCGCTAGGCTGCGGCTCCTGCAGTTCGATCATTGCGTGCGGATCGATGGGCCGATAGCGCACGATGACGCCGGTCACCCAGACCGGCGTCTCGACGAACATGCCCTGCGAGTGGTGGGCTTCCGTTGAACTGCAGACTGCAATCAGTGCGCTTGCGACAAGGCGCCTCATCGAGCTGCCACGGAACCCCCTCAGAATAAAGGGGTAGCGGCGGGCGATCAGCGTCCGGTCAACCCGCTGGACGGGCGGCTGCGACCAGGTACACCGACCTGAACGCGCGCACTTCGGCGTTGAAGCTCTTCACGACAGCCTTCTGCTCTTCGCTGACTTCCTGCAGCTTGAGGGCGTCGTTCTCGCACTTGAAGTAGGCGGAGACCTGTTCGTTGTACTGCTCCACCTGCCGCTTCGCATCCTGCATCGCATGCGAGTCGGCGCTTCGTCCGTCCGGGAGCGACCTGGGAGCTGCCGGTGCCTTGCAGGCCAGCGCGGACTGCGCAGCAAGAGATCCCACCAGGGTCAGGGCGAGGAGGGTGTGTTTGCGAGTGTTGGTAGTCATGTGAATCCCCCAATGAATCCGACCCGATTGAGGGTATGTCATTTAGTTGTAACAAACATCTGCTAAGGCAGGTTGCTGCTGCATTGCAGCATAATCAGTAGCCCGTCTATGCTCAAACCCGGGAAGCACACGAGGGATCGTCCATGACGAGTTCAGCACGGGCCTTCGTACATGCTCGTCGCGATGGGGCTGGCCAGCGTCGCGCAGGCCGCCGCACCCGCGGCCGCTGCTCCCGAGTTCCCGCTCGGCGACGGCCCCTGGACCTTCAGCACGCAGCAGCCCGTGCAGCGCATCCGCGTCTCCGTGGTCACCAAAGGCCTCACGCATCCCTGGGGCCTGGCCTTCCTCCCCAATGGGGACATGCTGGTGTCCGAGAAGCGCGGCACCCTGCGCCTGATCCGCGACGGCAAGCTGCTGCCCGATCCCGTCGCCGGCATCCCGCCCGTGGCCGAGGCCGCCACGGGCGGCCTCATGGACATCGCGCTGCATCCGCAGTTTGCGAGCAACGGCTGGGTCTACTTCGCATATGTGAAGGGCGGCCCGATCCCGGCGGGCGCGCAGTACAACGCCACCACCGCGCTCGGTCGCGGCCGCTTCGACGGCAGCCGCCTGCAGGATGTGGAGGACGTGCTCGTGCCCCAGGCCTGGAGCACCGCCCCCGGCGGCCACGGTGCGCGCCTGCTGTTCGCGCGCGATGGCACGCTGTTCTTCTCGCAGCCGCACCGTCGCGAACCCGCGCGCGCGCAGGACACCACGGATCACGTCGGCACGCTGCTGCGCGTGAACGACGACGGCAGCGTGCCGAAGGACAACCCGTTCGTCGGCTCCACCACGCACCTGCCCGAGATCTACTCGTTCGGCCACCGCGTGATCGAAGGCATGGACTTCCACCCGCAGACCGGCGCGCTGTGGGCGAGCGAGCACGGGCCCATGGGCGGCGACGAGGTGAACATCATCAAGGCCGGCGGCAACTACGGCTGGCCATTGCTGACCTATGGCATCGACTACGACGGCAAGCCCGTTTCGCAGCGTCGCTGGCGCGAGGACCTCGTCGAACCTGCGATCATCTGGGTGCCATCGATCGCACCCTCCGGAACGATGTTCTACACCGGCGAGCGGTTTCCACAGTGGAAGGGCAACCTGTTCGTCGGCGCGCTGCAGGTCGGGCGCATTCCCGGCACGGGGCACGTGCAGCGCATCGTGTTCAACGAGAACGGCGAGCAGTACCGCGAGTCACTGCTCACGGAGCTCAAGCAGCGCGTGCGCGACGTGAAGCAGGGGCCGGATGGGTTGCTATACGTGCTCACCGAAGGCCCCGAGGCTGCGCTGCTGAAGGTGGAGCCGGCGGGCTAGATACCTCTTGGTTTCCGCCACGACTACCGCACGCCGCCCGCGCATTCCGCGCGCCATCTGGACGCTGGGCTTCGTCAGCCTGTTCACCGACATGGGCTCGGAGATCGTGCACAGCCTGCTGCCGGTGCTGCTCGCCGGCAGTCTCGGTGCCAGCGCGCTGACCATCGGGCTGATCGAGGGCGCAGCCGAATCGCTGGTGCTGGTCACGAAAGTGTTCTCCGGCTATGTCAGCGACGCGCTGGGTCGTCGCAAGCCGCTGGTGCTGCTCGGCTATGGCCTGTCGGCGGTGGTGAAGCCGCTGTTTCCGATGGCCGGTTCGATTGCGATGGTGACGACAGCACGAATGCTGGATCGCTTCGGCAAGGGCATAAGGGGTGCTCCGCGCGACGCGCTGGTGGGCGATCTTGCCCCGCCCGAGATCCGCGGCGCGAGCTTCGGCCTTCGCCAGTCGATGGACACCGTGGGCGCCGTGCTGGGCCCGCTGATGGCGGTCGTGCTGCTGTGGTGGTTTGCCGGGGATATCCAGACCGTGCTCTGGTTTGCCGTGATTCCCGGCGTGATCGCGGTGCTGCTGCTGCTGAAATTGCCGGAACCACAAGATCGTGCCCGCAAGCCGGCGCGACTGCCGCTGAGCCGCGAAGGGCTATCCAGACTCGGCACTGCGTTCTGGTGGCTGGTCGCTTTGGGGACGGTGATTGCACTGGCCCGGTTCAGCGAAGCCTTTCTCATCCTGCGCGCCGTCGACAAGGGTCTGCCGACGACCTTCGTGCCGCTGGTGCTGGTGGTGATGAGCCTGGTCTATTCGGCCACTGCCTGGCCAGCCGGCCATCTGTCCGACCGGATGTCCCGCACGACACTGCTGGCGCTCGGAATGCTGGCTCTGGTCGCGGCCGATGTGCTGCTGGCGCTGGCGAACGGCTACACGCTGCTGTTCGCCGGTATAGCGCTCTGGGGCCTGCACATGGGATTGACCCAGGGAATCCTGGCCAGCCTGATCACCGATGTGGCACCGGAACGCTATCGCGGCACGGCCTTCGGCGTCTTCAACCTGGCCTCAGGCGCGGGGCTGCTGCTGGCCAGTGGCGTGGCGGGGTGGCTCTGGGACCAGCACGGCGCTGCCACCACGTTCTGGGCGGGCGCCGGCGTGGCGCTTGCGGCAACTGCGTCGACGCTGGCCTTCAGCGTCCGGGCACCGGCGAAACGCTGATTGGAGTATCTTTGAACGACCATGGATGAAACCACCTCGACCACGTCAAATTCGACTGCCACCACCGTCGTCGCCGACCCGAAGCTCGTCACCTGGGTCCGCGTGATCTACGCGCTGCACGCGCTGTCGATCGTGATCGGCATCTTCAGCTCGGCGTTCATCGCCACCGCCTTCGTGTTCGGGCTGCCGTCCATCATCGCGGTGGTGATGAACTACCTGAAGCGCAGCGAGGCCCGCGGCACGTGGCTGGAATCGCACTTCCGCTGGCAGATCCGCACGTTCTGGATCTCGTTCTTCGCCTACTGCGCGGTGTGGCTGGTGTTTGGCATACCCGCGCTGCTGATCATCGGCATTCCGTTCCTGTTCGGCGGGTTGATCCTCATCGGCATCTGGCTGGCTTACCGCGTCGTCAAGGGCTGGATGGCCCTGGCCGACAACAAGCCGATGCCCAACGGCGGCGCCTGAGCCCGATGCGCCGACTCGCCCTGCCCGTCCTGCTCGCGCTCGCCGCGTGCGGGCAAAAAGGCAACCTGTACCTGCCGGATGAGGGCGTGCAGACGGTGCCTGTCAGCACCGGAGCAACCGGGGCCACCATTGAAGTAGTGCCTGCCACACCGGCGCCGGCCGCAGGCGCCCGCAGGCGACCCAGAGGCAGACGACTCCGAGGCAGACAAGCCAGCGCGTCGCAACTGAGGCCGACCGCGTGAATGCATCCACTCCCCTCGTCCTGGTCGACGGCTCGTCCTACCTGTATCGGGCCTTCCACGCACTGCCGCCGCTGACCAACTCGCGGGGCGAGCCCACCGGTGCAGTGCTCGGCGTGGTCAACATGCTGCAGCGATTCGCCAGGGACCAGGCCGGCAGCCCGGTGGCCGTGGTCTTCGACGCGCCCGGCAAGACCTTCCGCGACGAACTGTTCGCCGAATACAAGTCACACCGCCCGCCGATGCCCGATGACCTGCGCTCGCAGATCGAGCCGCTGCTGCAGATCGTCAAGGCGCTCGGTCTGCCGCTGCTTCGCGTGCCCGGCGTCGAGGCCGACGACGTGATCGGCACGCTGGCGCGGCGCGCCGCCGCCGCCGGCCGGACGGTGGTGATCTCCACCGGCGACAAGGACATGGCCCAGCTGGTCGATGAGCGCATCACGCTGGTCAACACGATGACGAACACGCGCCTCGACCGCGACGGCGTGAAGGCCAAGTTCGATGTCTGGCCCGAGCAGATCATCGACTACCTCGCGCTGGTGGGCGACAGCTCGGACAACATCCCGGGCATCGAGAAGGTCGGGCCGAAGACCGCGGCGAAATGGCTGGGGACGTGGAAGACGATCGAGGACCTGCTCGCGCACGCCGGGGAAGTGCCGGGCGTGGCCGGCGAGAACCTGCGCAATGGCCGCGAGACGCTCGCGCTGTCGCGACTGCTGGCGACCATCCGCACGGATCTCGAGCTGCCGGAACTCAGCGTCGCGGAACGCGATGGCGACTTCGCGCGCGCAACGCCCGATGCGGCACTACTGCGCGAGCTCTACACGCGCCTGGAATTCCGCGCGCTGCTGCGCCAGCTCGACGGCGACGCCACGCCTGCCGCAGGTGCCGCTTCCGCAGCAACGGGCGCAACAGCCGCTGCACGGCCTGCCGCCGCGAATCCCGCTCCATTGCCGGCGCCGGTCCACGGCCCACCCGTCGCGCGCCACTACACGACGATCCTGACCGAAGCGCAATTCGAGGACTGGCTCCAGCGCCTCGACGGCGCTCAACTCACCGCCTTCGACACCGAGACGACCAGCCTCGACTACCGCCAGGCGCGCATCGTCGGCGTGTCGTTCTGCATCGAGCCAGGCCACGCGGCCTACCTGCCCTTGGCGCACAACTATGCCGGCGCGCCGGATCAGCTCGATCGCGAGCAATGCCTCGCGCGGCTGAAACCCTGGCTCGAAGACGCATCGAAGGCCAAGCTCGGCCACCACCTGAAGTACGACGCACACGTGCTCGCCAACCACGGCATCGCGCTGGCCGGCCTGCGCCACGACTCGATGCTCGAGTCGTACGTCCTGAACAGCGTGGCCGCGCGCCACGACATGGACTCGCTGGCGAAGCTCTACCTGGGCGTCGACACGGTCAAGTACGAGGACGTTGCGGGCAAGGGCGCCAAGCAGATCGGTTTCGACCAGGTGCCCGTCGACACCGCATCCAACTACGCCGCCGAGGACGCCGACGTCACGCTGCAGCTGCACGCAGCGCTGTGGCCGCAGCTGTGCGCGGTGCCCCGGCTGCAGGCGCTGTACGAGGAGCTGGAGCAACCGCTCAGCACGGTGCTGCTCGCGATGGAGCAGCGGGGAGTCCTGGTCGATGCGGCGCTGCTGCGCCGACAGAGCGGTGAACTCGGCAAGCGACTGAAGGAAATCGAGGCCGAGGCGCACCATGCCGCCGGCGGCGTGTTCAACCTGGATTCCCCGAAGCAGCTGCAGCAGATCCTGTTCGAGAAGCTGCAGTTGCCCGTGCAGCGCAAGACGCCGACGGGCCAGCCCTCCACCGCCGAGGACGTGCTGGAGGAACTCGCCGTCGACTATCCGTTGCCGCGCCTGATCCTCGAGTACCGCGGCATGGCCAAGCTGAAGTCCACCTACACGGACAAGCTGCCGGACCAGATCGATCCCGCGACGGGCCGCGTGCACACCAGCTACCACCAGGCAGTCGCGGCAACCGGCCGGCTCTCTTCCACGGATCCCAACCTGCAGAACATTCCCATTCGAACTCCGGAAGGCCGTCGCATACGCCAGGCATTCGTGGCTCCGCCTGGCGTGGTACTGATGGCAGCCGACTACTCGCAGATCGAGCTTCGCATCATGGCGCACCTGTCCGGCGACCCGGACCTGCTGCGTGCCTTCGCGGAGGACCAGGACATCCATCGGGCCACGGCCGCCGAGGTGTTCGGCAAACCGCTCGACGCGGTCACCGCGGACGAGCGCCGTTCGGCGAAGGCCATCAACTTCGGCCTGATCTACGGCATGTCGGCCTTCGGCCTCGCGCGCCAGCTCGGCATCGAGCGCGGAGCTGCGCAGCGCTACGTGGAGCTCTACTTCCAGCGCTATCCCGGCGTGAAGCTGTTCATGGATCGCACGCGCACGCAGGCGCGCGAGCAGGGCTACGTCGAGACCGTGCGCGGCCGGCGTCTCTACCTGCCGGACATCGGCTCGCGCAACCGCGCGCTGCAGCAGTACGCCGAGCGCAGCGCGATCAACGCGCCGATGCAGGGCACCGCGGCCGACATCATCAAGCAGGCGATGCTGAACGTGGAGGAAGCCTGCCGCACGCAGCGCCTGCCCGCGCGGCTGATCATGCAGGTGCATGACGAACTCGTGCTGGAGGTGGACGCTGCGGCCACCGACGCGGTGGCCGACATGCTGCGCCGCGAGATGGCCGCGCGCCGGCGAGCTGGCCGTGCCGCTGAAGGTCGACATCGGCACCGGCGCCAACTGGGACGAGGCGCACTGAGCAGCCCGGATCTGGCTGCCGCGACAGCCAAGTTGGCAGGTCAAATTATTGTAGAAAGCCGGAACTTCAGCCGTCCCGGCGCATCCAATTCCATGAGCGCCAAAAACGCTCCCCGCTTCCCTCCCTGAGCGGGTTACCGCCGGACATCGAGACCTGTCCCGCGGTTCAGTTCGCCCCGGTGGCTTCGGCCACCGGGGCACTTTATTGTCCAACCGCCATCCATCGCTTTATGCACCGCCCGGGCCTCATCCAGGCCGGTACCTTTCAGCGCCGAAAACAACTGGCAACTGGCCTTGCCGACCAACCCTGCCCGGGCCGCCCGCAATACGTCCAGGCCGGCGCCCCGCCCCAGCTTGTCGGCCTTGGACAGCAGCACATGCACCTGCTCCTCCGGCAGCCCGGCCCAGTCCAGGAATTGCAGGTCCATGGGACCGATTCCACGCCGGCAGTCCACGATCAGCAGCAGCCCGCACAGGCTTTCCCGGCCCTGCAGCGTCTCGCCCAGTGGCCCCCAGCTCTCGCGCGCCCCGGCAGCCACCGCTGCATGCCCGTAGCCCGGCAGGTCCACGACGCGCCGGCCCGGCGCCAGCTCGAAGTAGTTGAACAGCCGGGTCCGGCCCGGCGTGCGGCTGGCCCGTGCCAGGCCATGCCGGGCCAGGATCGTATTGATCGCTGTCGACTTGCCGGAATTGGAGCGGCCGGCTACCGCGAATTCGCGCCCGGTGTCAGGTGGGAATCCAGCGGGCTTTGCCACGCTGATGAGGAATCGCAGTTCGGGCCAGTGGCTCACGGTCACCCAGATTGAAAAACAAGGCCCTAGTGTACAATTCGCCGGTTGATCGTTCGATGCGGGGAGCCAAAGGGACTCATGAGGAATTTTTCGTTTGCTGCGGCCGCTCTGGCCGTGTTTCTGCCAATTGCCTCGATCGCGGCGACGCCCGGGGCAGCAGCTGGGGTCATCGTGGGCGACTCGGCCGCAGGTGCGACCAAGGCCGCCATTTGCACGGCCTGCCACGGCGTGAATGGCAGCAGCGTCAATCCGGAATGGCCGGTGCTGGCAGGCCAGAACGCCGCTGTACCTGACGCAGCAGATCACGCTGTTCCGCGCGGGTCACCGCGTGAACGTCCTGATGTACCCGATGGTGCAGAACCTGACCGACCAGGACATCGCGGACCTGGCGGCGTTCTTCTCCAAGCAGACGCCTGCCGGCCTGGAGGCCGATCCTTCCTATTGGGAAGCGGGCAAGGCGCTGTACCGTGGCGGCGACCCCCAACGCGATATTCCGGCCTGCAATGCCTGCCACGGCCCCATCGGCCACGGCGTTCCGGCGGCGGGCTACCCTGCCCTGCAGGCGCAGCACTCGGTGTACACGGTCAGGCAGCTGGAGGCCTACGCCAATGACACGCGCTACGCACGTGACGACAAGGGTCGCTCGCTGGGCCCGCTAAATGCACAGATGATGAACACCATCTCCGCCCGCCTCACGGCGGAGGAGCGTCGCAACCTCGCCTCATTCCTTCAGGGAGTGCGCTGATGACCCTGGCCATCAAGCCCGCGATCGCCATCGCTATTGCTGCCCTGCTGCTGGCCGCCTGCGGTTCCAAGCAGCCGCCGGCCGAACCGGCGGTCACGCCGCCGCCCGCTGCCGAAGCCCCCTCGGCAACTCCGGCACCGGCCGCAACCGACAGTGCCGCACTGACCGAAGCAGCCAAGTCCACGCAGGAGTCGGTCGTCGAGGCGAGCGAGGGCAGTGATGCGCTCGTTGCAGCGTCTCGCGCCGTTGCCGGCCAGCGCCCAGCTGCCCAGCGGCCGCTGGAAGTCGGGCGTGAACTACAAGCCGGTGGTCCCCGCGCAATCCACGCGCGTCGAGCCGGGCCAGGTCGAGGTGATCGAGGTGTTCTGGCTCGGCTGCGCCCACTGCTATGCGCTGGAGCCGTTCCTGACGACCTGGAAGAAGGGCAAGGCCGACTACATCAAGTTCGAGGGCGTGCCGGTGATGTGGGGCCCGGCGCACCGCTCGCACGCGCGGCTGTACTACACGCTGCTGGCGCTGGGCCGCGAGGACCTTGTCGCCAAGGCGTTCGACGAGATCCACAAGCGCGGCAACTACCTGGTGACCAACGACGACGCGCAGAGCCAGAAGCTGCAGCTGGCCTGGGCGAAAGCCAACGGCATCAGCGAGTCGGACTTCAACCGCGAGTACAACGGCTTCGCGGTGAACACGAACCTGCAGCGCGCCGAGGAAGTCACCAAGCGCTTCAGGATCGAAGGCGTGCCGCGCATCATCATCGACGGCAAGTACGAGACCGACGTCGGCATGGCTGGCGGCCACAACGAGCTGGTCGAGCAGATCAACGACCTGGCTGCCATAGAGCAAAGCCGCTGAAGCGCGCCGCGTGCTGACTGCCTTCTGCCTCACGCCACTGGGCCTCAAGCGCCTGGAGCGCGAGGCGGAAGCGCCGCTGCCGGAAGACACGGTCTGGCTCGACCTGCTCGAGCCCACCCAGGAAGAAGAGCGCCTCGTTGAGGCGCGCCTCGGCATCGACATCCCCACGCGCGAGGAGATGAGCGAGATCGAGTCCTCCAACCGGCTCTATGAAGAGGAAGGCGGGCTCTACCTGACGGTGACCGTCGTCACCAAGCTCGACACCGACCTGCCGGAG
This sequence comes from uncultured Pseudomonadota bacterium, assembly GCA_963785055.1. Lineage (GTDB taxonomy): Bacteria > Pseudomonadota > Gammaproteobacteria > Steroidobacterales > Steroidobacteraceae > ZC4RG30. The sequence continues at coordinate 191,404 of CAWATT010000002.1, read as the reverse complement.
AACTCGCAGGTCACCTTCATCCTCAAGGACAACCGGCTGGTCACGAACCGCTACGTCGACCCGTTGCCGTTCCGGCGCTTCGTCCTGCAGCTCGAGAAGCATCCGCAGGCGCAGACCAGCGCCCAGACCGTGCTCGTCAGCCTGCTGGAATTCATCGTCAACCGCATCGCAGACGTGATCGAGCGCGTCAGCGCCGACATCGACACCGTGACCGCCGAGGTGTTCAACCAGCGTCGCACCAAGGCCCAGCGCCGGAATTCGCAGCGCGACTTCCGCAGGCTGCTGGAGCGTACCGGCCAGGCCGGCGAGCTGATCGCCAAGGCCCGCGAGAGCCTCGCGAGCCTGGCGCGCCTGGCGGCCTTCGTGCAGCAATCCACCGATCGTGACTTACGCCAGACGTGCGCTCGCGGATGCGCACGCTGTCCAAGGACGTCGTCGCGATGAGCGACCACGCGAGCTTCCTCGGCACCAACCTGACGTTCGTGCTCGACGCCACGCTCGGCATGATCAACATCGACCAGAACAACATCCTGAAGATCTTCTCGGTGGTCACCGTGTTCCTGCTGCCGCCGTCGGTGATCGCCGGCATCTTCGGCATGAACTTCGACCTGATCCCGGCCTCGAAGCAGCCCTGGGGCTTCGCGGCGGCGCTGGTGCTGATGCTGCTGTCGTCGGTGCTGCCGTGGATGTATTTCAAGCACCGCGAGTGGCTGTGACGGGCTAGAAGCCGTCCAGCGTCCGCAGCAACGATCCAAAGCTGAGGTAGAAGGAATCGGCCCCGCCTTCAGCGCGGCCATAGCCCAGGTAGATTGGCCCGAGGAAGGTCTGCGCGCCGACGAATGCGCTCCCCGCGAATCTCATGTCCCCGGCGCTCACGTCGTTGCGGTCTGCCCAGTAGCCGCCCCACTCGAGGCTGCCGCCGACGTAAAGCGGAATCGTCAGCAGGGAATCCACATGCGAGACACGTCGATAGTAGACCGTGCGCGCCAGTGCCGTCTGGGGCGCGAAGATCGCCTGCTCGGCGTATCCGGAGAAATTCGCCAGGCCGCCGAGAAAGCCGTACGCCGCCAGCAGTTCGTCACTCCCGTCAGCGGTGGAGACCCGTAACCCGCCCATCAGCCGATGGTCACCAAGCGACCACGCCCGATCCCACTGCAGCCGGGTCACGCCCGAGCCGCCCGTGGCGCCCAGTCCTTCCAGGAAGCCCTGGTAGGTCAAAGAGAACCTCTGGCCCTTCGAGGGGAACGCCGAGCTGTCGATCGTGTCGTGCCGCAGCTGCGCACCGATGCTGCCAAGGTCGACACGGTAATTGCCCAGCGCGCCCGAATCCCCCACGTCCAGCTCGAGGTCCTCCTTGCCGCGCTCCGCAAACAGCGCGAACTCCCAGTCCGGATGCGGCGAGACGGACCAGCGCACGCCGCCGAACAGCTGGCTATAGCGATAGGTGGCCAGTGGAATCTCCCCGGGAAAGCCCAGGTCCCGATTCGTCGCGCGGTAGTTGCCGTAGAGGGACACGGCATGCGTTCCCGACGACCCGACAGGCGCGTAGTACTCGCCGAAGGCCTGCACGACTTCGCCCACGCCGCCGCGCAGCCGCAGCTCCGCGCCACGCGCACTGAGCCCGGTGCGCGTGTACTCCGCCAGGAGCTGGTAGTTGCTGTTGCCCTCGAAGTCGTCCGATAGCCGCAATGCAAAGTGCAGGTAATCGGGGCCCCAGCGCTTGTCCTCGGTCGAGACCACGAGTCCCGTCTGGCCTTCCCGCTCCTCCAGGCTCCAGTAGACGTGCGAATAGCGGCCTTCACCGTAGACCTGCGCGAGATTCCTTTCGAGCTGGTCCACGTCCAGCGGTTCGCCCACCTTCTGCTGCACACGCCCTTCCACGAAATCCGGCGTGCGGGTGCCGGCGCGTTCCACGTCGATGAACGCGATCGTCGGCGTCGCCTCGCCCGGCGGCCGATGTCGCGCGCGGAACGCCGCGTAGGTCTGTTCGTCAACCGCGAATCGTCGCAGGGACTCCAGCGCCTTCTCCGCCGCCGCCTCCCCTGCCGCCGCAGCCTGCACCGACCGGTTGAAATCCTGGCTGGTGATGTCTCCCAGATCCGGCTGCAGCAGCAGGTCATCGGGCCCCAGCGTCGCCAGCTGCATCTCGATCACGCGCTTCATCAGGACGTACGTGACCTGCTGGCTCACCGCCAGCGGCGAGCCGAGCTGGTCCTCGGTAAGAAACGGGGAGCCGACGCGCGAGACGATCAGGCGCTCCGCGCCGAGATTGCGCGCCTCGTCGAGTGGGACGTTGTCGACGATCCCGCCATCGACGAGCAGGCGCCCGTCCACGCGCACCGGAGCGAACACGCCCTGCACGGACATGCTGGCGCGGATCGCCTTCACCAGGTCGCCCTCGCCGAAGACGACCTTCTCACCCGTCAGCAGGTCCGTGGCAACGGCCCGGAACGGAATGGGCAGGTCGTCAAAGTCCCGTACCTGCCAGACCGGGGCGAGCAGTCGACGGAACAGCAGCTCGATGCGCTGGCCCTGGATCACGCCCCGCGGCAGCGCGACCTTGCCGTCCTGCACGCCGACCTCCACTCCACCGAGCAGCCGCAGCTCGTCCTCCTTGCGGCGCATGCTGCGCTCGTTGCGCGGCGGGCTGTCGCGCATCACGGCGTTCCAGTCGGTCTGCGCCAGCGCCGCGCCGATCTCGTCGGCGGAGAGGCCGGCGGCATACAACGCGCCCACAATGGCGCCCATTGAAGTGCCGACGATGCAGTCGACCGGGATGCGCTCGCGCTCCATCACGCGCAGCAGGCCCACGTGAGCGGCGCCTCGGGCTCCGCCACCGCCGAGCACGAGGCAGGTGCGCGGCCGCTGCGATTCAGCCGGTGCCGTGGAAGCATCGGTCGCGACGCCGTCTGTGCCTTGTGCCGCAGACACCGACACCGACAGCGCCAGGCCGGCCAACCATCCCGCGACATTGCGGCTGCGCCGCCCGGTCGTGATCATGCAACCCCCACTGACCAGCGGATTGCGCGCGAAGTCCATGGCGGCACCGACTCCCGAAGCGGCGTATCAGCGGAGAGCCGCTTCGTACTGCCCCGTCGTCAGCGTCTTCTCCGGCACCCACGTCCCATGGAATGTTGCCCGCACGCGGATGGGCAGCTTGAGCGTCGCGACCGGCCCTGCCGCGACATTCTGCGCATCGAGGATCACGAGGTCACTGCGCATCTGGCCGACGCGGCACACAGGCACGAGCAGCCAGCCGTCACCTTCGGATGAGTCCGGGCGCCGCGCAACGAACTGTGCTTCCTGGACGGAATCGCCGGGGCCGGGACGATACATTTCGAACCTGCCGGTGGCGTGATCGATGTGGCCGGTGCCGCTGGAACCATCGGCAGCGCGGCCACTGATCACATAGCCATGGCGGTAGGGCCGTCCCTGGTAGCGATCATCCGTGCGCGGCATCTCACACGGGATATTCAGCAGCTGGCGCTTCTCGAATGTCACGGATCCGCCCGCGAGATCGAAGGTCAGTCGCTTCAGGAATGGCGGCACGGGCTCGGTGTTCTCCCCCTGCGGCGTCGGGAAGAACGGAAAGCAGTTGCCCTCGTAGTAGCACACGTCGAGGTGCACCTTCGTGCCCTCGCGAAACGCGTTCATCATGTGGCCGGCGCTCGCTGCCGGGCCTTTGTACCAGCGGATGTCCTTTGCGCTGCCACCCCGGCGCGGCACCAGCGCGACGTGCACTTCCTTGTCCGGATGCCACTGGTAGTAAGGGCCGCCTGCCTTGATCACCTCCGGATCCGTGATCAACGGGAAGAAGGGGAACACGATCCATTCGTCCGTGATTCCGAAGTCGTGCACGCAGGCCGCATAGGGCATCTGGAACCAGATCTCCTCCTTCAGCTTGCGATCCTTGTCGAACAGGTAGTAGACGATGTCACGCGTCGCATCGCCCTTGGCCTGGTAGGCGAAGGCAAGCAGCTCGTTCGTGACAGGATCCACCTTCGGGTGCGCGGTGAACGTGCCGGCGCGCACCTGGCCGCCCAGATCGGTGCGGCCGAGCGTGTCGAGCGTGTCGCGGTCCATCTCGTGCGGCAGGTCGTCCTCCTTTAGCGCATAGAGGTGGCCGGCATGGAACATCGCCGTCGTGTTGCCCGCGCCCATGTGCACGCCGGCAACGGAAGGATCGTTGGTGTAGCGGTTGCGGTAGCGACCAAACAGCGCGCGCTTCGCGACGAGCTGGCGCTTGTAGCGCTCGGTGTGCACCCAGCGGCTGACGTAGTCGACCTGGTTGTCCTTGAAGCGGAACATGTGAATCATGCCCTCGCCGTCGATGAAGATGTCATCGAGCCGGCCCGAGGGGTACTGCCGGTCCGCTCCCACTTTGTAGAGCGCGCCCTCGAGTCCATCTGGAATCGCGCCCTGCGTAAGCTCCAGCCCGCGCAGCGTGCTCTCGGTGCGCATCGGCTCGCCCCAGCCGCGATACAGTTCGACGTCGGGAAAATGAACAGGCTCGACCATCGGGTTACTCCGGTTTGCGGTCAACGGGGGACTTCGTATCGGCCGGCACCACCGGTCGCGGTTTCATCTTCAGCTCGCCCTTCCAGGGCACCTGGTCCATGTCGGTCCAGGCATTCACGTGCAGTGTCCTGAACAGCCACTTGCCGTTGATCTTCGCCACCACATCGTCGCGCGTGCCGAGGCCCATCACGAAGTTCGTGCGGTAATCCACGTTGAACTGCAGGATCTGGAAGAAACAGCGCACGCGCGCGGTGTCGGGCGCTTCCAGAGGGTCCATGATGAAGTGGCTCATCAGGTGCTGGCGGCCGTACCACCAGCTCTGCCGGTCGTACCACAGCGACTGCAGGTTCTTGCGGATCTGCTCGTGTCCCTGCACACGGCCCTGCCAGAGGTGGTCGAACCACGCATCCTCGGCAAAAGTCGACAGCGCCATGTCGATGTCGGCCAGGTCGATGCCCCAGGCGTAGCGCGCAAAGAGTTCCTGGATCTCGAGCCGGTCGAGCGCCGTCAAATGCCACTGTGCTGTCATTCTATTCCCGCTCGTTTGCGCTAGCCGCGCTTTGGTCCGGCCACGTCGCCGGGCTTGTCGTCGAAGATGCTGGCCGGCTGGCCGTGGTTCGTCATGATCGCCTTGCGGCGGATGAAGCGCAGGATGGAATCCGGCCCCGTGCGCGAGCCACCCAGGCCCGAGTAGCCGAAGCTGTGCGTGCCGATCTTGCGCAGCTTCGCGAAGGTCAGGAAGGTGTCCTGCACGAACACGCTGCCGGCGTTCACGCGCTGGGCGATCGGCAAGGCTTCCGCCTCGCTGCCGGCGATGACCGAGGCCGTGAGGCCGTAGGTGGTGTCGTTGGCCAGCTGCACGGCCTCATCGACCGTGCGGTAGCGCATCACCGGCAGGATGGGGCCGAAGGTCTCCTCGCGCATCAGGTCCATGGTGTGGTCCACTTCGGTCACGACCGTGGGCCGCATGTAGAGTCCACCGCCGAGTGTTTCGGTGACACCGCCGGTATGTACCCTGGCGCCCTTCTCCACCGCATCCTTCAAGTGTGCCTCCACGATCTGCGGCTGGCGCACGAAGATGAACGGGCCGATCTGGCCTTCCAGCGGATTGCTGTCGTTCAGCGTTACGCGGCGTGCCTTCTCGACCAGCTGCTCGACGAACGCATCGTGGATCGACTCGTGCACGTAGATGCGCTCGATCGAGTAGCACACCTGCCCCGTGGCGTAGACGCCGCCGCGCAGCACGGCGGTGGTGGCGCGATCGATATCGGCGCTCTTCGTGACGATGACGGGATCCTTGCCGCCCATCTCGAGAAAGCAGGGAATCAGGCGCTCGGCGCATGACACGGCCACCTTGCGGCCCGTCGCTACGCTGCCGGTGAAGCAGACGAGGTCGACGTTGCGGATCACGTCCTGCCCGGTCGCGCCGTCGCCGAACACCACGTCGAACACCTCGGCCAGCTCGGGCACGCGGCTCACGGTTTCCATCAGCGGGCCGACGAAGCGCGGCGTCACCTCGCTGGGCTTGAGCAGCACGGCCGAACCGGCGAACAGGGCGGGCACCGCATCGAGCAGCGAGAGCATCATCGGCGCGTTCCAGGGTGTGATCACGCCCACGAGCGGATAGGCCACCAGCTGCGAGCGGATCTCCACGTCAGGCATCGTGAGCGAGCGGCCGTTGCACGCCGCGCGCGCTCCATCACGCCCGCGGCGTCCTCCGCCCAGCCGCTGATGTTGGCCACCGCGATGAAGGCCTGGAACTGCGAGGTGTGGCAGCCGCCCGTGTCGGCGCCGTCGGCCGCGGCAATCTCCCGGGACTTCGCGAGCAGCTCGCCGATCCAGCGGCGCATGACGCCCACGCGCTCGGCCAGCGGCCGGGCCGCCCAGGCAACCTGGTTGGTGCGCAGCCTGGCGGCCTTCTGCGCCACCTCGGCGGGGCTGGACACCGGCATCTGGAATTCGATCTGGCCGCTGCGCGGATTGCGGACCGGCAGCGTGCGTGGCGTTTCGACACATGTAGACCCCCGGCCGTCGATTGGCTGATGATCTTAGCCGCCAGCCGGTGCGACCCGGCGACCCTTCCGGTAGGCTAGGCGCCCCCAAAATGCGCCCGTAGCTCAGCTGGATAGAGTACTGCCCTCCGAAGGCAGGGGTCACTGGTTCGAATCCAGTCGGGCGCGCCATCAATCAGGAGCATTCGGATGAAGGCAAACCCGATGGCTGGATTGCTGGCCATTGCGATATCGGCCATGGGCGCGCAGTGGGTGCTGGCAGCCGCGCCAGGGCCCGTGCGCATCGAAGCGCCGTGGGCACGCGAGACCGCCGAAGGTCAACGCGACGGTGGCGGCTTCATGACGATCGTGAACGACAGCAAGTCGGCCGACCAGCTGCTCGCTGCTTCATCGCCGGCCAGCGCCGAGGTCCAGATCCATACCGTGCAGATGGAAGAGGGCATGATGCGCATGCGCGAACTGCCCGACGGCATTCCCATCCCGGCCCAGGGTCGGGTCGAACTCAAGCCGCGCAGCCTGCATATCATGTTCATCAACCTCAAGCGCCCATTGCGGGCAGGCGAACGTGTGCCGGTAACGCTGAAGTTCCGGTCTGCCGGTGAGCAGACGGTGTCGTTCGAAGTTCGCTCCGTGGCTGCACCGATGATGCCAGCGACGCCGACGCAACCGGGCAAGTAGCGATGAAGCGGATATTCCTGCGCCATCCTGCGCTGTCGATCGTGGCACTGCTGCTGGTCGCGATTGCGGCCGGTGCCGCGCTGCGTCTTGCGCTCCGAGGAGAGCCGCCTGCGGCGCAGGCACAGACGGTGCCGATCGGCGGCGCATTCGAACTGCTCGATCGCGACAGCCGCCCATTCACGGACAAGGACCTTCTCGGCCGTCCTTTCGCCATCTACTTTGGCTACACGCGCTGCCCGGATGTGTGCCCGACCACACTCATGCAACTGGCGCACTGGCGGCGCCAACTGGGTGCCGACGGCGAAAAGCTGCAGATCGTGTTCGTGTCGGTCGATCCGGAGATCGACACGCCCCGCTCAGTGGGTGCATATGCCGACCTGTTCAAGGCATCGATGATCGGCCTCACCGGCACGCCGGCGCAGATAGACGCCATTACCCGTGCCTACCGGGTCGTCTACATGAAGGTGCCGCAGCCTTCAGGCGGCTACAACGTCGACCACAGCACGTCCGTCTTCCTGATGGACAGCGCCGGGAGCTTCTCGGGCGTACTGAGGCCGCTCGACAGCGAAGAAGAGGCCCTGGAAAAGCTGCGACGGCTCGTCACGCCGTAGGCTTCGGTGCATTGGGCCTGATGGAGCCGGCCTCGAGGAAGACCACCTCGTGCATCAGCTCGTGCCCTCGCTCGAGCCGGTGGAGTGCGAGGCATAAACCACTTCGCTGTTGGCCACCCGGCGCTTCGGTATCTGGTCGTTTCCCCGCCAGTAGCGCTGGGCGGCCGCCACGCCGCTGCCAGGCTCGATGCGTATGCCGACGTCAAGCATCGCCATCTCGGCACCCCCGAGCGCACCGAGCAGCATCAGCTCGTTGAGATCTCCCAGGTGACCGATGCGAAACAGCTTGCCGGCCACCTTCGACAGTCCCGCGCCGAGGGCCAGGTTGTAGCGGCGGAACGCGACGTCGATGACGTGCGCGCCATTGATGCCCTCGGGCACGAGGATGGCCGTCACGGTGTCCGAGTACCACTTGGGAAGGCGGGCGCAGAGGGGCAGCTTCCAGCCCTCGAGCACCGCGGCGCGCACGCCCCCGGCGAGGTAGATGTGGCGGGCGAAGATATTCTCGAGGCCTTCCTCGGCCATCATGCGCAACGACTCACGCAGGCCGTAGAGCATCGGCAATGAGGGTGTGTAGGGAAAATACCCGGTCGCGTTGGAGCGGATCATGTCGCCGAAGTCGAAGTAGCAGCGCGGCTGTTTCGCCTGTTCCCGCGCGGCGAGCGCCTTGGGACTGACGCACAGTACGGCAAGTCCTGCCGGCAGCATCAGCCCCTTCTGCGAGCCCGCGACGCACACGTCCACGCCCCAGTCGTCCATGCGGAAGTCGATGCTGCCCAGCGAACTGACGGCATCGATCATGAGAAGCGCGGGATGATTCGCCGCATCGAGCGCCTTGCGCACCTCGCCGATGTCGCTGGTCACGCCGGTGGAAGTCTCGTTGTGGCAGGCCAGGACCGCCTTGATGCTGTGCGTCCGGTCCTTCTGCAGGATGTCGAGGTAGCGCTCCACCGGAACGCCCTCGCCCCATTCGCAATCGACCACCACCGGCTCGAAGCCCAGGCGGCCGACCATGTCTATCCACAGGTGACTGAACTGGCCGAAGCGCGAAGCGAGCACCTTGTCACCGGGGTTCAGTGTGTTGGTGAGCGCCGCTTCCCAGCCACCGGTGCCGGAGGCGGGAAAGACCAGCGGCGTGCCGGTCGCGGTCTTGAAGATTCCGCGCAGCTCCGAGAGCACGCTCAGTGTGAGCTCCGGGAACCGCGAGGAGCGGTGGTCTTCCATGGCGACCACCATGGCGCGCTGGATGCGGTCCGGAATGTTGGTGGGGCCGGGAACGAAGAGGAAATTGCGACCCGCCATGGATTGAGAACTCCTTGTACGTTGAGGTGCAGGGATTCGACCGGAGGCGTGAAGGTTCTTCTTGAATGCAGCTCTTCGAGGCTAGCGCGTTCTCCCTGCCGGACATGCAACAAGATGTAACGGCATTCCATTGCCATCCGTGCTGCGCAGCAACAGGCCTCGCGGCGGGTCCGCGACCCACGTGATCCAACCGGCGCCAAGCGGTTACCTACAAGTATGTGATCTGTAGGACGTCTGTATTCCGGACCCATGGAAACTTGCCACGTTCGATTTCGGCAAGGAGGAGACGATGACTACCAACAGCAAGAAGATCGAAGCAGGTGCCGGCAAGGCCGTCCTGCTGGCGCTCGGTGCTGCCCTCATGGGCTGCAGCGCCGGAGAAACCTTTGATGTGGACGACGTGCCCATTGCGCCCAACTTGCCCAACCTGCCCAACGTGCCGCCGGCATTCGTCAGGACATCGCCTTTCAGGCCATCGCTGTCGGTTTCATTTGAATCGATCGAGCTGGGCCAGTCGCACACCTGCGGAATAGTCGCGGATGGTCGCACCTTCTGCATGGGCCTCAACTCGTACGGCCAGCTCGGCACCGTGGATCCCATGCAGCGCTGTGTAAGCGGCATGACCCCGTGCACTCCCACGCCACTTCCCGTCTCGACCGGTGTTCGATTCACATCGCTCGGGTTCAGCCGCGATCATTCCTGTGGCCTCACCAGCGAGGGCGAGGCCTGGTGCTGGGGTTTTGGACGCGGCGGACAACTCGGCGACGGACTGCGCACCGACAGCCAGACGCCGGTGCGCGTAGCGACGAACGTGCGGTTCCGCTCGCTCAGTCACGGCAATGCCGCGATCAACACCTGTGCGGTGGCCCTGGAAGGCCAGGTCTACTGCTGGGGCGTCGGCCTCGATGGACTCAACGGCACGGGCTCGGAGGACATCGCCCTGACGCCGGTTCCGATCGCCAGCACCGTCCGCATGAAGCAGGTCGGTGTGGGCCAGTTTTCCGCTTGCGCGCTTGCCGAAAGCGGTGACGTCTACTGCTGGGGTCGGGATCTCTACGGAGTGCTTGGCCAGGGTGGGCCCGGTCGCAGTCTGGTTCCGGTCCTGGTGACGAGCGGGCGGCAGTACACCGCGCTCGCGGTGGGCGGGCACCATGTTTGCGCACTTGACGCGGCGCGCCAGGCCTGGTGCTGGGGAAATTCAGTCAGCGTCGGCAGTGCTGCGTCGTCCGCAGCCGCTTCGCAGAGTGTCCAGGCACCGCAAGCTGTCGATGGAGGACGTCGCTACGTCGCCATTACCGCGGCATTCGGGCACACCTGTGCACTGGATGAAGGCAACGCCGCCTGGTGCTGGGGAACCAACGGGTCCGCGACGCTCGGCGACGGAACCACGGAGAACCGGGCCAGCCCGGTGCCCGTTGCTGGAAACCTGCGCTTTCGGCAGATCAGTGCAGGAGGCACCGCGACCTGCGGAATCGTGACGGATGCTACGCTCGCCTGCTGGGGCACGAACTCGTATGGCCAGCTCGGATTCACGCCGGGGGACCCGTGAAGGTCTCTGCAAGCCTCAGTCGAACGCGCGGTGGCTCCGCCTGGTGTGCCACTCAGCCAATTCCCGTTGCGACGAACCCGGCCACGGCGAGTTCCAGCGAGGTGCGCAGGTCGGAAAGGCGCGCCTTTCCTATCTTCCTGCCGAGTTCCCGTTCGGCGGCTTCGCTTTGCGAAAGCAGGCTTCCCACCAGCGAGCGGCCACGGGCCGTGAACCGGACGCGTTTTGCCCGGCCGTCGTCGGGATCGCTGGCCACTGCCACGTAGCCGAGCCGGCTCAGGTCCTCGACGATGTAGGTGACGCTCTGCTTGGCGAGGCCCGTGCGCCTGGCCAGGTCCGCCACGCGCGCGCCTTCCTTCGGCAGGTGGCGCAGGACCGGTGAATGCATCTCGCGCAGGTCCGGGTGGCCGTCTGCGGCCACCGCCGCATAGACCCGTTGCTGCAATTCGTCGTACAACTCCCGTAGCAGGAATCCGAGCGTCGCCGACCGTTCCGGGATGGCGCCAGGGCCCAGGTTCGTCTTCATGGCAGTTGACACCTCGACAGAATGACTGTCTAATTCTTTTCGACAGATTGTCTGTCTATCATAGTGAAGGAGGCAGCATATGGCCATCGTTCGTGATCAACAGGCGCCGTGCCTCACCGTGCTCAGCGACACCATTCAGTTGCTGCTTCGCTCCGACGAGTCGCCGCACCAGATGGCGGCCATGACGGTTACCGTCGAACCGGGTGGGCTGGTGCCGCTGCATGCGCACCGGGAGGAAGAAGAAGGCTACTTCGTGCTGGCAGGCCAGCTGTCGCTGACCGTAGGTTCCGCCGAATACCTGTTGAAGCCGGGCGATTTCGCCCATGTACCGCCGCGCACCGCGCACGGCTACCGCAATCCAGGGCCTGATCAGGTCCGGTTCCTGGCCTGGACGGTCGGCGGCCCGATCGACCGGTTCTTCTCCGAGATGAGCGAACAGGTGCGCGTCATGCCGGATGATGCGCCCAGGATGATGGAGCTGATGGAGCGCTATGGCGTCGACATGCTCCAGTAACTGCGCAGGGCTCAAGTGGACAGCAGCACTGGATCAATGCGATCCAGAAGCCGCGCATCGCTAAGGCCCGGCCGGTTCAGCATGATGGCGCTCACCGCTGCACGCCCGGGGTAGACACGCAGCTCGCAGTAATAGGCGGGGCCGCCGCCTGCATGCGCGAACCAGCGCACGCCCTCAAGTTGCCCGCTGAACCAGCCGGGGCTGCGTGCCGGGCCCGGCCCCGGCACCCCGGCCAGCATTGCCTCGCGAACACGCGCCGGAAGGCTGCCGCTCGAGTCCATGAGGGCCTGGCCGAACCTGACAAGCCCGCGCGCGTTGGCGATCAGTCCCCCATACGCCGCCCCGTCCACATGATGCAGCCGGAACTCCTCCCATGGGCCCGCCCTTCTCCCGATGAGACTGTCGCGATCCACCATGAAGCCCAGCGCCAGGTTCAGCGCACTGAGCCGCCGCATGTAGCCGCGGGCGTGCTGGTCCGTATCCGGAATTGAATAGCCCAGGTACTCGGAGGGCGACAGCTTCAGCGGTGCGATCAGGTGCCGTTCCACGAACGCGGGCAGCGACTCACCCGTCGCCGCCTCGAGTGCCCTGCCGAGCATGAGGTAACCAACGTTCGAGTACCTGTAACGATCGCCAACGTGTGCCGGGGGCCGCAGGCCGGCTGCAAGCCTGCGGGCGAATACCTCCTCGTCGAAGCCGGCGTGCGCGGCATCGGCGTGAACCCAGCGCAGCGGATTCGGATTCGGGAATCCGGCGCGATGCAGCAGCGTCTCGCGGACTGTGCCAAATCCTCGGGGGACCCAGGGGCCCAGCAATGTTTCAATCGACGCGTCGAGGTCGAGCCTGCCCTGCTGCGCGGCCATCAGCATCGCGCAGGCCGTGAAGACCTTGGATACCGAGTAGGCGTTGAATGTCGTTGCCGGGTCGACTGGCCGGTCTGGATCGAATCGGGCATTTCCGGCCACGTGTTCGAAGCGGCGCGTGGCATCCGTGAAGAGGTACTGCAATCCAGGGGCCTTGCCCTGCGCGACCAGGGAATCCAGGACAGATCGCACGTCACCTGCAACCATGCCGCAAGCCTCAGTCGAACGCGCGGGCACAGCGTTGCAGGTATTCCTGCAATGTCGTGATCTCCTGGGGCGAGAGGGCCGACAGCATTTTTTCCGTGGCCTCGGCAAACGCCACCCGCCCCCGCGCAAGTTGCTTCTCGCCCTTTGCCGTCACATGCCAGCTGTCGGCCCGCTGGCTTTCGGGATGATCGCGGCGCTCGAGCAGCCCCCGGGACGCCAGCTGGCGCAGCACCCCGGTCATCGCCTGCGGCGTGACCATGTTGCGTCGGGCCAGCTGCGCCCCGTTGAGCCCCGGCTGGATGCTGAGGATCGAAAGCGTCGAGACCTGCCCGAACGTGAGGCTCACGCGATTACGCTTGAGGGCCGCGTCAATGCACTCGCGAAACCCGACGTTGACCTCGCGGAACAGCCAACCGAAGCGCTGCAGGATCTCGAAGTCCATCGACGGCTCCCTCACGCCGGATACTGGTCCTCCCGCACCCACCAGCCATGCACCTGGGGCGAGGCCTGCACCGGCAACTTCACCTTGGCCACCGGGCCCTCCCCGATGCGCTGCGCATCGAATACGAGCAGGTCGGAGCGGTTTGCCTCGTCCAGATTGTAGGCAACGCCGAGCAGATATCCCACGCCTTCCGGGGACGTCGGGCTCTTGGGAGCGAACACCGGCTCGGCCAGCGACACGCGCGTGCCGGCGTTCCAGAGCTTGTAGCTCTTGGTCTGCACATCCATGACGGCATAGCAGCTGCCCGGCGCCTCGCCCTTGGGCGCGGGACAGGCCGCGTAGCCCCAGCGGTACGGCATCGTGTTGTAGCGGTCGTCCTGCTTCGGCAACGGCGCATTGAGCGGATACAGCGGCTCGACGTTGTAGCCCTTGTTGCGGCCCGAAAGGTTCGCGGATATGCGATGCAGCGTGCTGTAGCTGCCCGGCAGGTCCGGCGGTGAGCCGTCCTTGTTGGGCATGAACGGAAACGGATTGCCCGGCGTCATCTCGGTGTCGAGGTAGACGCGGCCGTTGTCCTCAAAGCAGCCCATCGTGTGCGTGCCGCTCTGCGCCGGCCCTTCGATCCAGCGGATGTCCTTGCCGTCACCGAAGCGGCGCATGATGCCGAAATAGGTGCGCCGGGATTTGTCCCAGGACCAGTGGATGCCGCCGCGCTGGATCTGCTCCGGATCCATAGCCAGCGGCACCACGTAGAACACGACGTGGTTCTCCGTGACGCCGAAATCGTGCAGCAGCCCGACGTAGGGCACCTTGATCTTCGCCTCCCAGGTCTTCTGGCTGGTGTTCTTGTCGATCTCGTAGACACTGATCACGTCGCTGCCGAACCCTTCGGCCTCATAGCCGAAGGCCACGATGTTGCCGGTCTTCGAGCAGATCTTCGGATGCGCGGTGAACGGCTGGGTACGCGGCAGCTGGCCGCCGAACGTGTAGACGGGATCCACCGTTTCGAGCGTATTGATGTCCATGGCCACGGGCGGGCTGTCTTCCTTCAGCGCCAGGATCAGGCCCTTGTGATTCAGCACATGCGTATTGGCGGTGCTGCGACTCAGGCCCTTCACGGAAGGGTCATCCATGTAGGGGTTGCGATACATCGGGAACAGCGCCTTGCGCGCCGCGTCCTGGGCAACGTAGCGCTCGCTCTTCACGTAGCGCGTGCGGTAGTCCACGCGGCCATTCCGGATGCGGAACATCCGCGCATGGCCTTCGCCGTCGAAAATGATGTTGCCGGGGCGCATCGGATACTGCGCATCCGGGCCCGTGGCGTAGAACCCGCCAGACAGGTCAGTCGGCAGCTTGCCCTCGATCACGCAGTCGTTGACGGTGACCTCGGCCCGGATCGGCGAGAACTGCCCGCCAGTACCGGCAGGACGTGAGGGTTGTTCACGCGGCGGCGTCGTCTGCGCATGTCCTGGCGCAGTGGCTCCCAGGACAGCGGCTGCGCCGATCGAGGCGTGAATGAAGCCCCGGCGATCAATGTTCTGCGGCTCGGTGCTGGACATGGCGTGCTCCTCGGGTGACCCGGTATTATCAACTGCTGGATATCATATCAATCTGTTGATATTGTGCACAAGCCTCTTCGCCTGCGGCGCGGCCAGCGACCGTCGGGGGTCGCCCAGCTGTAACCACTCTGTATGTATCGGGAGGGCGCGGCTGCCTCACCATGGTCCCGGCAAGAACACAAATGGTCGGCCCGGATCCACGCTGGAGGACCCATGAAATTCGCAGCCCTGTCAGCCATCGCACGCAAGGTAATTGCAGGTTCCGCCCTCATCGTCGGCCTTGCTGCCTGTGGCACCACTTCTTCGCTCACTTCCGGTCCGCAGGTCGCCGGCAATATCGACCTCACCGGCTACTCCAGGCTCCTGGTAACCGACTTCATGGACGAAGCCTCCGCCAAGGCCGGCACCGAGACGCAGCAGGCCGTCAGGACGAAGGTCGAAGCAGCGAGGAAGGCATTCCCTGACCAGATCGCCGCCACGGTGAAGACCAGTGGGGGGTTCGGTGAAGTCTCGCGCGCCGAGGCGCTCTACGGAACGGAAGCCGCCACACTGGTGATGCGCGGCGCAATCACACAGTGGGACGAAGGCAACACCGCCATGAGGCTGATGATTGGCTTCGGTGCCGGCAACGCCCGGCTGGATGCGCGTATCGAACTGCTGGACGGGGGCTCGGGCGAGGTGCTTGGAACCTGGATCGTCGACAAGAACAGCTGGGCACTGGGTGGGATCGTCGCAGCGGGGCAGTCACCCGAAACATTCTTGCCCGGTGCCGCCAGGGGCATAGGCGAAGAACTCTCGAAGCGGAGGAAGGAAGGTTCCATTCCTCCGCAGAAGAGGAAATGAGCCGCGATCAGGCTTGAGCCGCTACCTCGTCAATCCCCGCACAGCAGCCGCATGCGGCGCTCGGCGCGATCGAAGTCCGCATCCGTATTCGCCTGCAGCAGCTGGTTCTTCGCCGTTGCGCAGGCGTCGGCTTCGACCTGGTCGCTGGCCGGAACCGGTGTGCGGGCAGGTGCCTCGCAGCGCGCGTCCGCAGCGAGCCGTATGTTGTTGTGCGTCCCGCGCTCGACCGACACGCAGTCGCCGACGCGCAGCCCGGCCTGCTCGGTGACCATGCGGATGGTACTGGTCCCGCCGATCAGCACCGTGTATTCGAAACCGGTCGAGGATCCTGCTGCGGCCCCGACACTGCCGCCGACGGCGCCGCCACCGATGGCACGCAGCGCGCGGTTGCTGCGCGACTGCCCGGAGCCCGAAGCGAGACCCAGCGCGCCACCCACGAGCGTGCCGGCTGCCTGCGCCCCCGGGTTATGGATATCGACCTGACGTACTGCCGTGACTCGGCCATAGGTTACGCCCGTCTGCGCGCTGGCCTCGCCCCCCACAAGGATGGCGGACAGGAATACGAACGAGGCGACAACACTCCAGCGCATCCTCATTTACTTGACTCCCTTCGTGTTCGGAAAAACTGCAGTGGCGGACCTTGCGCGTGGCAACCTATTCCGTCAAGTCGCGCTGGATTCAGGCTGGCACGACGGACCAACAGGTGACCCGCTCGACATAAGCGCAAGCGATTCGACAGAAGCCGTTCACCTTGACCTGGCCACGGCCACAGCTGGTGTCGATGCGCCTTACGGATGCTGGTGCGAATGAGCGCCACGCGTGACGCAAGTCCCTGATGGGCCGGCTCAAGCGGCAATTGGCACACACGTTGCAACCGGAGACGCAACGATCGGGAAGATCACAACGCAAGCAAGCCAGAGTTAAGTCATGAAGCAACACATTGTCAGATTCGCCACCGTGGCCGCCATCGCGCTTTCAGGCGCCAGCCATGCAGGCATCATCACTTCGGGTTCCTGGTCCGGCACCAATGTCGGCAGTGCCGACACGCTGATTGGCGTGACCAGCAGCCTTTCGCCTTGCGGTCCCGGCAGCAGCCCCGCCGCAGAGCAGTGCTGGGCGAATGACCTGCTGGGCGCCAGCGGTTCGGCCACGTTCCTCGCGAAGGAAGATCCGGTCAGCTACTACTCAACCGACATTCCGGGAGGCTATGCCTTCTCGCTCTCGGGCGATCCCGGCTACTTCATCATCAAGAACGCCTCGTTCTGGGCGCTGTTCCACAATGAGTCGGATCTCGGCTGGGGCGTGTTCTCGACGCTGGGACTTCCCGACGGCATGAATCTGGGCGGCTCGGGCCAGTTCACCATCAGCCATGTGACGTCATTCAACGGATCGACGTCGGTACCCGAGCCTGGCGCGCTGGCCCTCGTCGGGGTCGGACTGCTGGGCATCGTGATGCTGCGTCGCCGGCGCAAAGGCACGGCCTGAGACGGCTAAGGGGGCGCCGCGCCGGTCACGCAGTCGTACCGGCGCCAACCTCGATCACATCGATCTGCTGCTTGCTCTCGTGTTCACCCGAGCCACGCAGCACACCCTTGACGGGTGACACGTCGAAATAATCCCGCCCGCGCGCGAAGGAGACGTGGTCCACGCCCGCATCCATCGTGTTGGTCGGGTCGTACTCGAACCAGCCCGCCTCGGGTCCGCACCACGCGCGCACCCAGGCATGCATCGCATCGGCACCGCTGAGGCGCACCTTCCCGGGCGGGGGTATCGTGCGAAGCACGCCGCTGACATAGCCGGCGGGCACACCGACGCTGCGCAGCGCCGCGATCATGATGTGCGTGAAGTCCTGGCAAACCCCACGACGCAGCGTAAAGGCCTCTTCGTGCGTGGTTTCAACTGATGTGGCCTCCGGATCGAAGGCCATGTGGGCATGCAATGCCCGACCCAGCGTGCGCACCGCCTCGGATACCGGCATCTCCGGCCGCACGTGCGTCATTGCCCATTCGCGCAACGCCGTGCTCGGCCGCACCCGCGTCGAGCGACCAATGAAGTGGTGCGGCGACTCGGGCGCCAGCGACTTCACCTCCGCGACCCGGGTGCGCAGTTCGCCCAGCGGGCCTTCAACGCCGGCGAAGGTCAACGGTATCCGCTCCACCCGCGACTGCACACGGATCTCGAGATCCGAATGCGACTCGCGGATGAATATGTCCTGCACCGCATTGCCGAAGAAATCGTGGAACTGGCTGCGCTCGTTGGGGCGCGGCGAGAGCGTCAGTTCGGTGACGATCGGCCGCTGCACGCCCGCCAGGTCAAGCGGGAAGATCCGCACGAGGTTGCGGTTCGAGGCGGTGGGCGACTCGTACTCGTAGAGGACGCGCAGGCGGATGTCGTAGAGCATCGGCCGTCAGCTCATGTAGGTGCTGGACAGCACGTCGGAAATCCCTGCCAGTTCCTGGCGCATGCGATAGAGCTCTTCCAGCGTCAGCGTCGAGGGCTCCTGCACCGCGAAATCGGTGCTCAGGCGCAGCATGCGTGAATAGGGCTTCGACAGGCGACCTGGCGCATCCGGAGTCGGCAGCGCCTTGACGTGCTCGAGGATCTCGTCGAGCACGAAGCGCAGCGAGCGCGGATTGTCGGCCTCGAAGCCGAGGAACTCGAGCACCGTCTCGCGCGACAGCGCAAAGGCATAGAGGCGACGGTAGGCGATGGCACTGTCCGCGCACTCCAGCGCCACCTCGAGTGCACCCACAGGCGCCTCCTCGTCGGTGAAGCTCGCCAGCAACGAGACCGTGGACATGGCGCGCTCCAGGTCACGACCGATGGTCAGGAACCGCCAGCCCAGGTTGCGGTACATGTTCTCGTGCAACAGGCCGGTGAATCCGGTGATGTAGCGCAGCAGCGTGTTGAGCTGGTTCGCCGCGCCGACACCGGGTCGCAGCTCCGGCGCGGCACGAACCGCGCGGTTCAACTCGTCCACTGCGCTCCAGCCATCGGGCGAGAGCCGGTCGCGTACGCGGCTGGCGCACCCGGTGGCCGAGGAGATCACTCCCTTGAGTTCCGGCGGCAGGAAAATGGCAGCGTCGATGCCCGTCGCATCCAGGTACTCCGTCAGGTAGCGCAGCAGCGGTGTTTCACCGCGCGCATTCTCGGACTGCCGGAGTTCGTAGGCGCGCTTCAGGCGCAGCAGGCACTCGGCGCGCTCGATGTACCGGCCCAGCCAGAAAAGATTGTCGGCGGTGCGCGAGGGCAGCTCGGTGGGCGCCACCCGCGATTCAGTGGCCCTGGCCTCGGGAATCAATGACACGGCGGGATTCACGTCGCGGTCCGCCACCACCCAGACGTCGGCGATCTGCCCGCCCTGCTGCATGCCCACCGCGGTGCTGTCCCGTGATCGCCCGACGCGCGCGTAACCGCCCGGCATCGCGATCCAGCCGTTCTCGGTTCGGGCCATGAACACGCGGATGCTCATCGGGCGCGGCACGAGCGCGCCGTCGACGAAAGCGGGGCTGGTGGACAGGGTCACCGCTTCCTGCGCCACCAGATGCGAGGCGCCACGATCCAGCAGCTCGGTGATCGAGTTGAAGGATTTGTCGCGCAGCTGCCCGCCGATCACCGTGGTGTCGTGCGGATCAAACGGCATGCGCGTGGACAGTGCCGGCGACACCATCATCCGCTCGACGTTGTTGCGCACGTACTCCAGCTCGGACGGCTGGCCGCACCACCAGGTGGCGATGTTCGGCAGCTTGAGCGGCTCGCCGCGCAGCTGCTCGCAGATCCTCGGCAGGAAGGCCAGGAATGCACGCGTCTCGAGCACGCCGCTGCCCAGCGCATTGATCAGGTCGACTGACTGCTGGCGTACTGCGCCGACCAGGCCCGGCACGCCGATCAGCGAGGACTCCTTGAGCTCCAGCGGGTCGGCAAACTGGGCATCGACGCGCCGCCAGAGCACCGAAACCGGCTGCGAACCCGACACCGTGCGCACCATCGGCTGACCGCGTTCGATCACGATGTCTTCGCCCTCCACCAGCATCAGGCCCAGGTAGCGTGCGATGTAGACGTGTTCGTAGTAGGTGGTGGTGTGCGTGCCGGGTGTCAGGATGGCGACATTGCCGCGGCCGTCCGGCCGCATCTGCAACAGCCGGTCGCGGAATACGCGGAAGAAGCCCGACAGCCGCAGCACGTTCGCCTTCGCATACAGGTCGTTGTAGATCCGCTTGGTCGCGACGCGGTTTTCAAGCGCGAAGCCGGCGCCGGCAGGTGCCTGCGTGCGATCGTTCAGCACCCACCACTGCCCGTCCGGGGAGCGGCCGAGCTCGAAGGCGATGAAATGGAGGTAGTGGCCGTTGCGCGGCTTCACGCCCACCATCTGCCTGATCCACTCCGGGTTCTGCGCGACGAGCTCGGCAGGCAGCCGGCCTTCGGCCACGAGCCGGTTCTCGCCGTACAGGTCGCTGACCACCGTCTCCAGCAGGTCGGCGCGCTGCACCAGCCCGGCCTCGATCTGCTGCCACTCCCGGTCACCGATCAGCACCGGCACATGGCTCAGCGGCCAGCTGCGCACGCGCGAGACCGGACCGTCGGACTGGCGGAAGAACACGCCGGCGTCGCGCAGGTACTGGTCACCCAGCGCGAAGCGCTCGGAGATGTCCTGTGCGGAAAGCGAAGCGAAGTGCTCGATGAACTGCCGCCACACCGGCCGCACCTGGCCGTCCGGGTCGAGCAACTCGTCGGGGACGTGCCCGAATGGGTGGTAGCCGTCCAGAAGTCTTGTTACGGAGGCCGTATCCGGCAATGAACTCGACATCACCGGAAAAGCCCCGCGGGGCGCCGCAGGTCAAGCGTCATCGGAAATTCGCTGTTCAGCGGCTCCCAGGCCGGTTCGTATTTGCCGGCAGTATGTCCCTGCGGCTCGAACCTTGCCAGCCTGCGCGCCTCGGCTTCATTGCCGTTGACCGGGAAGGTGTCGTAGCTTCGTCCGCCCGGATGCGCCACGTGATAGACGCAGCCGGCGAGCGCACGGCCACTCCAGGAGTCGTAGACGTCGAAGGTCAGCGGCGCGTCCACCGGCAGCGTGGGATGCAGCGAGTCTGGCGGCTTCCAGGCCTTGAAGCGCACGCCGGCGACGGCAATGCCGTTCTGCCCGGTGGGTTGCAGCGGCACGCGTCGGCCGTTGCAGGTGACGAGATAGCGTTCCGGCGTCGCGGTCGAGAGCTTGACCTGCAGGCGCTCGACGGAAGCGTCGACAAAACGCACGGTGCCGGCGACCGAGCCCGATTCGCCGAGCACGTTCCAGGGTTCCATCGCCTGGCGGATCTCCAGCTTCACGTCCTCGCAGCTGACTTCGCCGCAGAACGGGAAGCGGAACTCGGCCTGCGCCTCGAACCATTGCGGATCGAGCCGGAAGCCGTGCTGCGCGAGATCCTCGAGCACGTCGAGGAAATCGCTCCAGACGTAATGCGGCAGCATGAAGCGGTCGTGCAGTGCGGTGCCCCAGCGCACCAGCGGGCCGTTGAGGGGCGCCTTCCAGAAGCGCGCGATCAGCGCCCGCATCAGCAGCTGCTGCGCCAGGCTCATGCGCGGGTCGGGCGGCATTTCGAATGCGCGGAACTCCACCAGTCCCAGTCGGCCCGTGGGACCGTCGGGCGAGAACAGCTTGTCGATGCAGATCTCGGCACGGTGCGTATTGCCCGTCACGTCGATCAACGCATTGCGCAGCAGGCGGTCGAGCAGCCAGGGCGCCGGCACCGGAGCACTGGAGTCCGGGCCCTGGATCTGGTTCAGCGCGATATCGAGTTCATAGAGGCTGTCGTGCCGCGCCTCGTCGATGCGCGGGGCCTGGCTCGTGGGACCGATGAACAGGCCGGAAAAAAGATACGAGAGGCTCGGGTGCCGCTGCCAGTGCAGTAGCAGGCTCTTGAGCAGATCCGGCCGGCGCAGGAACGGACTGTCGAGCAGCGTGCGGCCACCAATGACGATGTGGTTGCCACCGCCCGTGCCGGTGTGGCGACCATCGAGCATGAACTTGTCGGCACCGAGCCTTGTCTGGCGCGCGTCTTCGTAGATGCCGGTGGTGATCGCGACGCACTCCTCCCAGGAGCTGGCCGGCTGGATGTTCACCTCGATCACGCCGGGGTCCGGCGCAACGCGGATCACGTTGAGCCGCGGATCCGGCGGCGGCGGATAGCCCTCGATGTGCAGCGGCAGGTTGCGATCGCGCGCGACGCGCTCGACCACACCGAGCAGCTCGACGTAGTCGTCGGCGGTTTCCACGGGCGGCATGAACACGCAGAGGCGACCATCACGCGGCTCGACGCTCAGCGCAGTACGCACGACGCCGGGTGCCGTTTCGAGCGACTGGTTGGTGACCCCCTGCCCCTGTCGGGGCCGCGGTGAAGCTCGCAACCTGTTGCGCCGTCGAGTGCTTGTAGGCCGCCGCGGGCGCAGGCGTCGGCCCCGTCACCGGGAACGGCACGGGCAAGGGTCCGCGCGGCACCGACGGATCCAGCGTGTTGATGTAGGGATATTCCTCGGGCGGCGTCCAGGGCAGCGCGCCCAACGGAAGCCTGAAGCCCATCGGGCTGTCGCCCGCGGCGAGGAACAGCTGGCCGCGGCGCAGCTTCCACTTCTCGGAACGCCAGCGATGTCCCGCCGCCTTCGCCTGCCAGCGCTGGATCGGCAGCACGTAGCCCGTCGGCTGGGTGAGCCCGCGCTCGAAGATGCGCGCGATGCGTGCGCGCTCCTCCGGATTGTTGAGCCGGGAGTTCTCCGGCGAAACGTTCTCCGGAAGGTTGGCCTCCTTGATCAGCCACTCGGCCGTATCCTCGAAGGCGGGAACGATCATCTCCGGTTCCACGCCCAGCTCGGTCGCGATTCCCGTCAGCAGTTGCTCGGCCTGGCCCGCGGTTGGCCTCGTGTCCTGCTTCTCCATCGCGATCAGCGCTTCGTCGCTCCACAGCGGCGTGCCATCGGCGCGCCAGTACAGCGAGAAGGTCCAGCGCGGCAGGCTCTCGCCCGGGTACCACTTGCCCTGGCCGTAATGCAGGAAGCCGCCGGGTGCGAAGCGCGTCTTCAGTCGACGGATCAGCAGGTCCGCGAGGCGGCGCTTCTCGGGCCCGGTTGCCGTGCTGTTCCATTCCTCCGATTCGAAGTCATCGATGGAAACGAAGGTGGGCTCGCCACCCATGGTGAGGCGCACGTCGCCGGCCTTCAGTGCCTCGTCGACCCTGCGCCCCAGCGCGTCGAGCTCGGTCCAGGCCGCGTCGGAGAAGGGCTTGGTGATGCGCGGATGCTCGGCCATGCGCGTGACGCGCATTTCGAACTCGAAGTCGACTTTCGCAAAGCCCGTATACGACCCGGTCATCGGCGCCGCATTCGAGTAGTGGGGCGTGGCGGCGAGCGGGATGTGGCTCTCGCCAGTCAGCAGTCCCGAGGTGGGGTCGAGACCGATCCAGCCCGCGCCGGGAATGTAGGCTTCGGCCCAGGCGTGCAGGTCGGTGAAATCGCGATCGGTGCCGGACGGCCCGTCGAGCGAGACGAGGTCGGGCTTGAGCTGGATCAGGTATCCGGATACGAAGCGTGCCGCGAAGCCGAAAGTGACGCAGCACCTGCACCAGCAGCCAGCTGGTGTCGCGACAGGAGCCGCGCCTCGCGGTGAGCGTCTCCTCCGGCGACTGCACGCCTGGCTCCATGCGGATGACGTAGGCGATGTGTTTCTGCAGCAGCGCATTGAGCTCGACAAGGAAATCCGTGGTCCGCCGCCGCTGCAGCGGGATGCCATTGAGGAAGGCCTGCAGCCGCTGGCCCACCGGGTCCATCACGCGGTAAATCGACAGGTCCTGCTGCAGCTCCTGCGGATAGGTGAAGGGCCAGAACTCCGCCTCCTCCACCACGAAGAAGTCGAACGGGTTGTAGACCGTCATGTCGGCGACGAGGTCGACTTCGACCTTCAGCTCGCGCACCGGCTCCGGGAACACGAAGCGGGCAAGCCAGTTGCCGTACGGGTCCTGCTGGTGGTTGACGAAGTGACCGCCGGGGCTGACCTTCAGCGAGTGCGAGAGCACGCGCGTGCGGGAGTGCGGCGCGGGACGCAGGCGGATGACCTGGGGTCCCAGCACCACGGGCTGGTCGTACTTGTACCAGGTCAGGTGATGGAGGGCGGCCTTGATGGACATCGCCGCACATTATCAGTAGCGGCCGCCCGGAAGCCAAAGACCGTGGGGCCGGAACAATTGACCCCAGCAACCACTGTGCCGGCGTGGCCGGTCAGGACACGCCAGCGGCGGCGCGGATCAGCTTGTCCATGTCCTCGGAAGGTCGATGGTCGCGGCCACCCGCATTCCCCTTCAGCGCGTCCATCACCGTCTTGCCCGCATCGTCCTTGATGTCCAGCTTCGCGCCATGGTCGATCAGGTACTGCGCGACACGCGTCCAGCCCCAGTTGATCGCGCCGAAGATTGCGGTCTGGCCCTGGCGGTTGGTCATGGAACTCGGACGCGCGATGATGGCCGAGCGGCTGCTGGTGTCGGTAACGCGTGCGTTCACGTCGGCGCCGGCCTTGAGCATCAGTTCAAGAAATCGCAGGGATTTGTCCTGCGCGTCGCTGCCGTAGGAGCCGCGTGTATCACGCGGGGATGTCCCCAGGCCGGAAGCCACCATCAGCGGGGTCATGCCCATCACGTTCGGCAGGTCGACCAGCGCACCGTGGTCCAGCAGCAGCTTTGCCGACTCGACGTCGAAGGACACCGCCGCGCGCAGCAGCGGCGTCGCGCCGGTGGTCAACTGGTCGTCGGTGAAACGGCCGCTGTTGCCGCCGCGTCCGGGGCGGTGGAAGTTCAGCTGCGTGTTGGGGTCGACGCCCAGCTCCAGCAGGCGCTGGATCATCTGCAGCGCCTCGGACACATTCGGCGGCGCCGCACCTTCGGCCGCCGTGTTGCCGGCGCCGATCAGGAAGCGGTCGCTGTAGGAGTGCATGTCGACCGCGATGTACAGCGCCGTGCGGCCCCACCAGTCGAAACAGATGCGGATTGGCGCCCTCGTCGAGCAGCAGGTTCGCCATGTCGAAGCGCAGGTTGTCGATGGCCACCATCAGCGGCGTGATGCCTTCCGGGGTCGGCTGGTCGATGTCGGCGCCCGTCTTCAGCAGCGCCTTCACGCAATCCAGGCAGCCGGAGCGAGCCGCATACAGCAGCACCGTCAGGCCGCCCGCGGGCCGGTACTGCGCGCGCGGTTCGGAGGTGATCTGCGTGCCCCAGTCGTTCGCCGCGGCACGCGCCGACACATCGGCGCCGTGTTTGATCAGCAGGTTCGCGAAGTCGGCGTTGCCGCCGTCGACCGCCCACATCAGCGCGGTCTGTTCGCGCCACTTCTCGCGCGTGTTCACGTCCGCGCCGGCCTTGAGCAGCAGCCTCGCCGATCGGCACCGAGCCGGTACGCGCGGCGAGCATCAGCGCGGTCTCGCCGTCGTCATTGGCCAGGTCGGGCTTGGCCTTCGCCTTCAGCAACAGCTGCACCAGCTGCAGGTCCGCCAGGCTTGGCAGCTTCGGCGAGCGGGATCGCGCCGAGGTTCGAGCGCGCGTTGGGGTTGGCGCCTGCCTTCAGCAGCGCGGCGACCAGGTCGTGGTCGACCTTGTACACCGCCCAGTGCAGCGGCGTGGTGCCATCGCCGTCCGTCGCGTTGACGTCGGCGCCGGCGCCAATCGCCGCGATCGCCGCGTCGTGCTGGCCGGCGCGGATCAGCGCAGACAGGTTCGGGGAGGATGAGGCGAAGGCACCCTGTGCCGCGGCCAGCACCGGCAGCATCATCAGGAGCAACAATCGGGGAAAGCGCATGCCGATGCGTCCTCTAGACAATCGAATGGGAAAGCTTGTTGTGGTGCGCCCACATGCCCTTGTGCGCGTCGTAGACGAAGCTGGTCCGGATCCGCCCAGGTGCGCGGCAGGTCGTCGAGGATGTTCGCCTTCTGCATGTCCTCGGTGGTCAGCCCCTTGCGGATCGACTCGGACATGCGCGTGAACAGCGTTTCGAGCGCGTCGAGTTCGGTCTTGAGCTCCACCTTCGTCACTGGTGCGCCGTAGCTCGGCACGTAGCGCGTCTGCTCGTTGCCCAGCGTCAGCACGAGCTTCAATGCATCGATGCGGCCGCCGAGCCAGCCGCCGCCGAACCAGTCGAGCTCCGGATCGGCATGCGGCGCGGCGGCGTCGCCGACGGCGATCACGTTGGCGTTGCGGAAGTGCACGTACAGGTCGCCGTCGGTGTGGGCCTCGAGCAGGTGGCCGTACTCGATGTCCTCCGCGCCGAAGCGCAGCGACTCCTTGCCGTGATAGAACACCTTCGTCGGCAGCGCTTCCTTGCGGCGCGCCTCGATGTAGCGATCCTCGCCCGGCACGTACTGCCTCACGGCCAGGCGCTGGCGCGTCTTCGCATGCGCGATGATCGTCGCGCCGGCCCTGCCGAACGCGTCGTTGCCGCCGGTCTGGTCGTGGTGCCAGTGCGTGTTGATGACGGTGGTCACCTTCGCGCCACCGGCCAGCGGCTTGAGCGCCGACTGCAGCGCCCGCGTGTGCTTCGCCGCGCCGGTGTCGACCAGCAACAGCTCCGTCGCCGGAGGACAGCGCGAGCACGTTGCCGCCGAGGCCCGTGAGCAGCGTGAGGCGCTCATCGAGCGGCGACGCCAGCACCTTCGCCGCGGCCGCTTCAGCGTGGCGCAGGAACGAGATGCCGGCGAGCGCCCCTGCGCCCGCAACCAGCAGTCTGCGGCGGTTGACCGGATTGCGCACTGCTCAGACCCCCGCGATCTCGCCCGGTGCTGTCGCCGAAGCTCTTCAGCTCGAGCCCGACCTTGTTCAGCACCGTCAGGTGCAGGTTCGCGATCGGCGTGTGCTCGGGCAGCACGACGTGCTGGCCGCCCTTCAGCTTGCCGTTCGCGCCGCCGACCAGGATGTTCGGCAGCGGATAGTTGTTGTGCCGGTCGCTGTTGCTCATGTTCGAGCCGTACATGAACAGCGAGTGGTCGAGCAGCGAGCCGTCGCCGTCCGGCGTCTTCGCCAGCTTCTCGACGAAGTCCGCGAACCGCTCCACGTGGTAGCGTCTGGATCTTCACGAGCTTGTCGCATGCGCTCGCGGTCGTTGGCGTGGTGCGACAGCGGGTGGAAGGAATCCGGCACGCCGATGTGGTTGTAGGTGCGGTTCGTGCCCTCGGCCACCATGATGTAGGACGCGACGCGCGTCAGGTCCGCCTGGTACGCGAGCGCGATCAGGTCGAACATCAGCTTGACCTGCTCGTCGAAGTCGTCCAGCTCGCCGATCGGCGCGTTCGGGCAGCTTCGATGCCCGAGAGGTCGCGGCTGCTTCGCCTTCTCCACGCGCCGCTCGATCTCGCGCACGGTCTCGAGGTAGTCGTCGAGCACCGCGCTGGTCCTGCGAGCCGAGCTCGTGCCTGCAGCGCCTCGGTGCGGTCGGCGATGCAGGTCGAGCATGCTCGCGGTCTGGCGCGCCAGCATCTCGCGTTCTCCTCGGGCGTGTCGCCCTCGCCGAACAGCTGCACGAACACCTTGCGCGGGTTGTACTCCATCGGCAGCGGCGAGTGTCGGGTTGCGGAACGACAGCGTCGAGCTGTAGTAGCAGGCGCCGCGCCACCGCCGCAGGCGGCCGCCTGCGACGGTGGTCTCGGACGAGACCTCGAGCGACGGCAGCGACGGTGTCCTGGCCGATCTGCTGCGGCGATCACCTGGTCGAGCGTCGTCGCCATGCTGCGCGCCGGGCGGCTGCTGGTCCGGCCGCACCGCCGACAGCCAGGTGGCCGGGTTCAGACGTGTGCACCGAGTCCTGCTGGCCTTGTTCTCGAGGTTGCCGAACGAGGTCACGTAGCGCTTGTACGTCTCGAGCGGCGCCAGGATCGGGCTCAGCTTGAAGTCCGCGCCGGCGCCGCTCGGCGTCCAGGCGTCGATCTCCGTGCCGTACGGCGTGTTCCCCATGATCGCGCCGTGCGGGATGTAGAAGAATCCGGCGCGCAGCTTCGGCGCGGCGGCGGTCTGCGCGAGCGCCGTGGCGGCGGGGATCATCGCGTCGAGCAACGGCAGGGCCAGCGGCAACGCCGGCGCCCTTGAGCACGGTGCGGCGCGACAGGTGCTTCTTCGTCAGGAAATGCATGATGGCCTCACTCCCGGGCGGAACTGGCCGGGATCGGGATGCGGCACCGCCGCCAGTGTCGTCAGCGTCGCGTGGTTCTTGTCGCCCGCCTCGTGCGGCGGCGCCTGCATGCGGAACGCGTCGCTGTTGACGATGCCGAGGATCAGATCGCCGAGAACCGGTAGTCGTTGCGCGGCCGCATCGCGCACGATCGCGCGGACCTGCGGCATGTCGTAGTACTCGAGCTCGCGGCCGAGGCGCGTACATCATGAGCTTCTCGGTCAGCGCCTGCGCGAACTGCGTCCGGCCGCGCGAGCAGCGCGTTGCGCAGGTCCACCGGGACCGTCGATGGGCGCGCCGCTCGGCAGCACCGTGCGTCGCGTCGATCGGCTGGCCCGCGGCCTCGTCGCTGTCGCGCCACGCGCCGGTCACGTCGAAATTCTCGAGCGCCAGGCCGATCGGATCGATCACGCCGTGGCAGGCGTTGCAGGACTGCGCCGCGCGATGCTGCTCGAGCCGCGCGCGGATGGTCTTCGGCTTCTCGCCTTCCGGGCGTGCTCGAGATTCGTCTCGACGTCCGGCGGCGGCGGCGTCGGCGGCGTGCCGATACAGCTTGTCGAGCACCCAGGCGCCGCGCAGCACCGGCGAGGTGCGGTCGCCGTACGAGGTGCGCAGCAGCACCGCGCCCTTGCCGAGCAGGCCGTGGCGGTTCGGGTTCGTCGAGCGTCACCCGGCGGAACTGCGGCCCGTAGACGCCGCGGAATGCCGTAGTGCCGCGCGAGCCGCTCGTTGAGGAAGGTGTAGTCGGCCGTCAGCAGCTCTGCACGACGCTGCGGTCCTCGAGCAGCACGCTCGCCAGGAACAGCTCGATCTCGGTCGCGAAGTCCCGGCGCATCTGCTCCGTTGAACTCGGGGAACAGGCGCGGATCCGGGTCGACGGCATTCGAGGTCGTCCACGTTCAGCCAGCGCATCGCGAAGTTCGTCACCAGCGCCGAGGCGCGCGGGTCCGCCAGCATGCGCCGACCTGCGCGTCGCAGCACGCCGGGGTCGGACAGCTTGCCGCGATGGCGACGTCCAGCAGCTCGTCGTCCGGCCCGTGGCTCCACAGGAAGAACGACAGGCGCGAGGCGAGCTCGACGTCGCGTGAGCCTGAACGGCTTGTCGCCGGCATCGGGCTGCGGCTGGATGCGCGCGATACAGGAAGTCCGGGCTCGTCAGCACCGCGGTCACGAGGTGCTCCACGCCGCCATCGAAATTGCCGACTTCCTTGCGGCCCGTTGTGCGAAGAACGGCATCAGCTTGCCGACGTCTTCGTCCGTGGCGGCGCGACGGAAAGCGCGGCGAGCCAGGTGCGCGGCGATCCTGCTCGCGCAGGCCTCTTCTTCGCTGACCGCCTGCGGCTGGCACACGAAGATCTTCTGCGCGGCTTTCCGTGCATCGACAGCTTCGTCTCGCCGACGGGACCTTCGATCTCGACGCCCTCGAGGAAGCGCGCCATGCGCAGGCGCCCGAAGCCGCCGAAGTCCCCGCCGTTCTGGCCGCCGACGCCACCGACATATTCGTCGGACAAGGCGCGTGCACGCTCGACGAAGGTCACGATGATCTCGTGCGAGCCGGCCGTGGCCTTGAAGGGCAGCTTCTGGAAGCGCGACATGATCTTCGCGCGGCCCTCGGCGCCGACGGCTGTCCACGAGGCCCAGGTCTTCCTTGCCGCCGACATCACCGCGGAAGATTTCCTGGCCGTCGAGGAAAGCCACCACGGTCTGCCGCGTCTCGGCGGCCGACGGATAGAGGCCCACGTCCAGGTCGAGGATGTTCAGGCGGTACTCGCCATCGGCGGGGAAATAGTGCTTGAACGGACAGCCGCCGCGCGTGCCGCAGCGGAAAGCCGTCGACGTAGCTCGGCATGCGCGCCGGCCGGGCGCGGGATACAGCGTCTTGCCGGCACGCGGGCTCTCCTTGCCCACCGCCTGCTTCGCGATGATGCGCGCGGCGCCGATGTACTGGTCGAGGAAGGACGGCGACACGGTCAGCGCAGCGGCGATGTTGTCGAAGCCGTCCACCTCGATCTCGGGCGGCAGCAGGTCCTCCACCTTGATCTCGATGCCGAGCAGCGAGCGCACGGCATTGGCGTACTCGGTGCGATTCAGTCGCTGCACCGGCGTGTAGCCGGCACGCGGCGTCTCGGTCGTGGTCGTCGAGGCTGGTCTCGAGCCAGTCGACGAGATCGTCGTTGTCGGCCTGCCGTGGGCTGCTTGCTGCCCGGCGGCGGCATCAGGTGGCCGCGCAGCTTGTCGGCGGTGGCTTCCCACAGCTTTGCTTCGTGCGGCACATCGGCCACGGACATCGTGTCGAAGGCGACGCCACCCGCCCAGTCCGTCGAGTTGTGGCACTCGCTGCAGTAGGTCTCGAACATCCCCCAGCGGCGGTCGGCCGCAGGATCAGCCGCCTGCGCGGAGGCGGCCGAGGCGGCTGCCATCAGGGTCAGCGGCGCCAGCCAATTCAGGACGTGTCTGTGCATTTACCTGCAGTGCCTTCGTGGAATCTGGAAACCCTTGTTGGATAATACATTTGAGTCCCCAAACCGCGTCAGGTTCCCCCGGCCAGGGCCGGTTGGGTTGCCTCTGGCGCTGGCCCCTCCCTGAGCCGGTTCCGCTATACTCCCGCCCCGGTAAATCCCTGATTCGGACCCTTCCCAGTGAGCAAGCACGATACCCATTTTTTCAACATTTTCAGCGTCGTCCTCGGCATGCTGGTGGTGTTCGCGCTGTTGATCTTCGCGTTCGCCCGCCATGTGGGCTACAAGCACCAGTTCACGACGATGCAGACGGACCCGATGGTGGTCCAGGCGATTGAAGGCCGCACCGGCATCCCAGCCCGTGTCGCCGTGGCCGGCGTGGACAACAGCGCGCTGGTCATTCGCCCGGTTGTGGCGAACGCCGGCGTCGTCCCGGCAATGGCGATGCCGACGGACGCCACCGAGGTGTACGAAGTCGCCTGCAAGGCCTGCCACGGGGTGGGGCTGGCGGGAGCGCCGAAATCCGGCGACGCGGCGGCCTGGGCACCGCGCGTGGCCAAGGGCAAGGACCTGCTCTACGAGCACGCGATCAAGGGCTTCACCGGACAGGCCGGGGTGATGCCGGCCAAGGGCGGGCGCACGGATCTTTCGGACGACCTGATCAAGGCCACCGTCGACCACATAATCGCGATGTAAGTGAGGCCCCCTGTGGGGCCTGCTCAGTCCTCCCAGCGCATCGCCAGCGCCTCTGCGATCTGCGCTTCTCCGGTCTCGCACCCCTCCAGGTCCGCAATGCTGCGCGCCACGCGCAGCACCCGATGCTGGGCGCGGGCCGACAGGCAGCGTTGGGTGGCAGCGCGGCGCAACAGCGACAGACCCTCGCGATTCGTGCGGCACAGGCGCGTGGTTTCCTCCGCTCCGAGCTGCGCATTGAGGCATCCCTGGCGATCGAGTTGGCGCTCGCGTGCTGCGCGCACCTGCTGCCCCGCGCTTTGGGTATCCCGTCCGGTCCGGGGCGAGTCCACCAGTGGAAGCAGGTCCGCAGCTTCCACCGGCGGGAGTGCCAGCTGCAGATCGATGCGATCCAGCAGCGGGCCGGAGAGTCGCGCTCGATAGCGCTCCACCTGCCCGGGCCGGCACCGGCACCGCGGCGCCACGCGACCGGCATTGCCGCAGGGGCAGGGATTCATCGCAGCCACCAGCTGGAAAACCGCCGGAAACTGCGCCCGCTGCTGCGCACGCGAGATGCTGACGTGGCCCGACTCCAGCGGCTCGCGCAGCGCCTCGAGCACCCGTCGGTCGAACTCGGGCAACTCGTCGAGGAACAGCACGCCGCGGTGCGCGAGACTCACCTCCCCTGGCCGCGCCAGCGGGCCGCCCCCCACGATCGCATGCGCCGATGCGGTGTGGTGCGGACTGCGGAAGGGCCGCACCCCCGACGGGCCGAAGGGCTGTTGAGCGACCGCCGCGATCGCAGCCACTTCCAGCGCTTCGGCGCGAGTCAGCGGTGGCAGCAGGCCAGGAAGGCGCCGCGCGAGCATGCCCTTGCCCGAGCCCGGCGGCCCGCAGAAAAGCAGGCTGTGCCCGCCGGCGGCTGCGATGACCAGGGCGCGGCAGCCCTGGTGCTGCCCGCGGACATCCGCCAGATCCGGTGGCGACGTCGCGTCGCTGCGAGCTGTTGCAAGGTCGGTCGCACCCGCACCCGCAAGCCAGTCCGCAACCTCGTCCTCGCGGTCCAGGCCGGATTCCTTCTCGCCTGCGAGTTCCGCCAGGTGGCGCAGCACCCGCAGGCGTGCGCCTTCCACCAGCCGCAGCTCCGCGGCCTGCATCGCCGGGACATGCAGCACATGACCTGCCTGCGTCGCGTGCAGCGCGGCAAGCAGCAGGCCAGGTACCGGCTTGAGTTCGCCGGTCAGGGCCAGCTCGCCATAGAACTCCCGGGTTTCAAGTTCCGGTGGAGCCGGCACCTGCCCTGAAGCCAGCAGGATGCCGAGCGCGATGGGCAGGTCGAAGCGCCCGCCCTCCTTCGGCAGGTCTGCCGGGGCCAGGTTGACCGTGATCCGGCCTGCCGGAAAATCGAATCCGCAGTGGGACAGCGCGGCGCGGACGCGCTCCTTGCTCTCGCGCACCACCGGCGCCGGCAGGCCCACGATGTTGAAGGCCGGCAATCCGCTGGCCAGATGCACCTCGACGCGCACGGGCGGTGCAGCCAGGCCCACCTGGGCGCGACTCAGTATCTGTGCGTACCCCATTGCCATGCATGGCAACCCAACCGGCACTGCACTGCCAGCGGCCTTTCGCGCGCATTCCGCCCCATTTGTCGACGAGGCCTCGCGGCGGCTACTCGTTCAGGCGGTTCTCGAGCTCGGCCACCCGGGCCTCCAGGGCGGCGATCAGCTCCCGGCTGCGCTCCAGCACGCGCGCCTGTGCGTCGAATTCCTCCCGGCTGACCAGGTCAAGCCGCTGCAATCCTGATCGCAAGGCCCGGTCGGCGTGTGCCTTCAGATCGTCCCTGGCCGCCTGCAGGGAAGGCGGCAAGCCTTCCAGCAGTCGTCTGACGAGGTCTTCAATCCGATGCTGTTCCATTCAAATGCTCCTCATCCCCGGCACGCACCACGATGGTGCAGCTCGACGGTGCAGCACCCCACAAGGGTGCGCCAAACCGGTTCACATGCCCGAAAAAGGCCCCGTACTCGCGCACCGGGTCGTGGCACGGATTCTGCAATGTTCGATTCGGTCGCTGAACCAGAAGGTCCGGAAGGACCGGAAAGACAGTGGTTGTCAACGAGAGTCCGAAGGTTCGCTGCATTGCGAAATGTACGTCATGAAGATCATCACGGCAGTCGTTCGGCCCTTCAAGCTGGACGAACTGAGACATGCGATCGCCCAGCTGGGCGTTCAAGGCGTGACGGTCACCGAGGTGTATGAGGCGCAATACGGTCCCCGGGCGAAGCTCGAGATCGCGGTCGACGATGCCATCGTCGATCCGGTGCTCGAGGCGATAGCCAATGTCTCGCGTACCGGCCGGGCCGGCGACGGACAGATAAGAGTCGGAAACCTTGAACAGGCCATTCGGATCCGCACCGGCGAGACCGGAACAGCGGCAACTTAAGAACAGCTGGGAGTCGCACATGCGCATTGATCTCGCCTCGAAAATCTCCTCTCCATGGGCGCGGGCAGCCATGCTCGCGTCGCTGGCACTGCTGCCGGCGATCGCCGGCGCGCAAGACGCACCCGCGCCGGTGCCGGACAAGGGGGACACCGCGTGGATGATGGTCAGCACGCTGCTGGTCATCATGATGGCAGTGCCCGGCCTCGCACTGTTCTACGGCGGCATGGTCCGCTCCAAGAACATGCTGTCGGTGCTGATGCAGGTCCTGGTCGTGTTCTCGCTGCTGACCGTGCTCTGGATGGTCTACGGCTACAGCCTGGCCTTCAACGGCCCCGGCGCCTGGATCGGCGATACCAGCCGCTTCATGTTGTCAGGCATCACGCCAGACTCCAACGCTGCGACCTTCACGGACGGCGTGGTCATCCCGGAGTTCGTGTTCGTGGTGTTCCAGGCCACCTTCGCGGCCATCACCACGGCACTGGCGGTGGGCGCCTTCGCTGAACGCACCAAGTTCAGCGCGGTGCTGATCTTCGCGGTGATCTGGTTCACCTTCTCCTACCTGCCGATCGCGCGCATGGTCTGGTACACCGAGGGCTTCCTGTTCAAGCTCGGCGCACTCGACTACGCGGGCGGCACGGTGGTGCACATCAACGCGGGCATCGCGGGCCTGGTCGGCGCACTGGTCGTCGGCAAGCGCACTGGGCTACGGCACGACGGCGATGCCGCCGCACAACCTGCCCTTCGTGATGATCGGCGCCTCGCTGCTGTGGGTGGGCTGGTTCGGCTTCAACGTCGGCTCGGGCCTGGAAGCCAACAACTTCGCCGGCCTGGTGTTCCTGAACACCTTTGTCGCCACGGCGGCGGCGGTCTGCGCGTGGACGCTCGGCGAATGGATCTTCCGCGGCAAGCCCACGATGCTGGGTGCCTGCTCGGGTGCGGTCGCTGGCCTGGTCGCGATCACCCCGGCCTGCGGCGCGGTGGGTCGTGGGCGGCGCGATCGTGCTGGGCCTCATGGCCGGCCTGGTCTGCCTCTGGGCGGTGAACGGCCTGAAGAAGTCCATGGGTTACGACGACTCGCTCGACGTCTTCGGCGTCCACGCGGTTGGCGGCATCCTGGGTGCCATCATGACCGGCGTGCTGGTCTCGCCGAGCCTGGGTGGCGTCGGCGTGGATGAGTACTCGATGGGCGGCCAGGTGATCAAGCAGGCCACCGCGGTCGGCATCACGGTGGTCTGGTCGGCCCTGGTCAGCTTCATCGCCTTCACGGTGATCAAGATGACGATCGGCCTGCGCCCGAGCGAGGAAGCCGAGCGCGAAGGCCTGGACACGGTCGAGCACGGCGAGCGCGCCTACGACTGATTGAACTGAAAATCGAGGCCTCGCCTCGGGCCCCGGCGATCTCGCGATCGCCGGGGCTTTTTCTTTTGGGTGAGACTTCCGGCCGGTGCTACTGTGAACCGCATCACAGGCCCCGGAAGCTGCTGAGGCGATACTTTTCGCGGAGAAAACCGATGCGCCTAATCCCTGCCCTTGCCGTGCTCTGCCTCATGCCCCTTTTCGCCCACGCAGAAGGGGAGGTCTACCGCTGGAAGGACAAGAACGGCCTCTGGCATTACTCCGATCAACCCCAGCCGGGTGCCGAACTGGTGAAGACCGCGCGCAAGCCCTCGGTCAACCCGCCATCGGCGGCCACGGCGAACCCGGCACCGGCCGCGCCAGGTGCTTCCGCGACCTCCGGGGCGGGCGGCCCCGCGCCGGTGAGTGACACGGTTGCACAACAGGTGCGCACGGAAGCCGCCGACGCGAAATCCGAGCAGTGCAAGAAGGCCATCGAGCTCTACGACCAGGCGATCCGGGCGCGGGTGATGTATCGCGTGGATGATCAGGGCAACCAGGTCTTCCTCAACGACGCGGAACTCGACCAGGCCCGGTTGAACGCGCGCAGCAGGCGCGACCTCGCCTGCGGACCGCAATAGTCCAACGGACAGCAGACCGCTTTCTGGCATAGCCCTGCGGACCGCAATAGTCCTTCGATCCTGACCCCGCTCTCCCGCGCATCCGGCTGGCCATGGCCGGCGCGGTGTATCCTTGCGCCTCATGCGCGTTGATTTCACGAAGATGCACGGCCTCGGCAACGACTTCATCATTTTTGAAGCCGGCGCCACCAGCCTTGCCGGCGTCACGCGCGCGCAGTGGCGCGCGCTGTCCGACCGTCACCGCGGCATCGGCTTCGACCAGGCGCTGGTCATCGAGCCCCCGCACCGCCCCGACACGCTGGCCTACTACCGCATCTTCAATGCAGACGGTGCCGAGGTGGAACAGTGCGGCAATGGCGTGCGCTGCATCGCGGAGCTGCTGCGCCTGCAACGCCGCGCGACCAATGGCAGCGTCGCGCTGGAGAGTGCTGCCGGGCTGGTGCGCGCACAACTGAAGTCGCCCGGCACCGTGGCAGTGGACATGGGTGAACCGGATTTTTCGCCCGCCGCGGTAGCCTTCGACGCGGCCGGCCAGCCCGGTCCGCACTACGAGATCGAGATCGGCCCGCGCCAGGTGGTGTTCTCCGTCGTCTCGATGGGCAACCCCCACGCGGTGATCGAAGTGCCCGATGTCGCCACCGCGCCGGTGGGCACGCTCGGCGCGGCGCTCGAGGTGCATCCGCGCTTCACGCGACGCGTGAACGTCGGTTTCCGGCAGATCCTGCGCCGCGATCACATCCGCCTGCGCGTGTTCGAGCGGGGCGTGGGCGAGACCCAGGCCTGCGGCACCGGCGCCTGCGCAGCCGTAGCTGCGGGCGTGCGTGACGGCCTGCTGGATCAACGCGTGGAGGTCGACCTGCCCGGCGGCCTGCTGACCATTGCCTGGCCCGGTCCCGGGCATTCCCTTTGGCTCGAGGGACCGGCTGAAGTATCGTTCACCGGCCAGTTCGACTTCTGATCCTTCCCACCCGGAGTTCTCCCACCTCAATGAGCACCTCGCCGATGCGCAACAGCGACGCGACGCTGACCGAAGCGGACATCGCCGCGTTCCTGCGTGACCACCCGGATTTCTTCCTCAGGCATGGCGACGTGCTGGCGAAGCTTCGCCTGCCGCATCCGAGCGGCAGCGCGATCTCGCTGGTCGAGCGGCAGATCGAGGTGCTGCGGGAGAAACTGCAGGCCAGCGAGCAGCGCATGGTCGAGCTGGTGAAGGTCGCGCGCGCGAACGAGGCACTCGCCGCGAAAATACACGCGTTCACGCGCCACCTCATGGCCGCGCCCACGCGCCGCGAGGTGCTGGCGCAGATCGAGCGCAGCTTCCGCGAGGACTTCGACGCGGGCCAGATCGTGCTGCTGATGTTCGACTCGCACCCCATCGATGCCGACCAGCGCTTCGTGCGCAGCGTGAAGGCGACGGACCCGGAGCTCTCCGGCTTCGAGTCGCTGCTGTCGAGCGGCAAGCCGCGTTGCGGCCAGGTGCGCGACACGCAGCGCGAATTCCTGTTCGGCACGGAGGCCGGCGGCATCGGCTCGCTGGCGCTGGTGCCGTTGCGTGGCAAGGCGCCGGTGGGCCTGCTGGTGCTGGGCAGCCATGAACGCGATCGCTTCCATCCCGGCATGAGCACCGAGTTCCTCGCGACGCTGGGCGAGTTGATCGGCGATGCGCTCGCGCGGGACTGACCGCCGCCGATGAGCACGCGGCGCTGATGGATACCGCCGCGCAGAACGCCGTCGACGGCTTCCTGCGGCACCTTGCCCTGGAGCGCCGGCTCTCGCCCCACACCGTCGACGCCTACGGCCGCGACCTTGGTGCGCTGGCGAACTGGTGCGACCGCCAGGGCATTGCCACCTGGGGCGAACTGGACCATGCCCACGTGCGCAGCTTCGGCGCTCGCTCACATGCCGCCGGCCTCGGGCCGCGCAGCATCCAGCGTTGCTTCTCGACCATCCGCTCGTTCTACAACTACCTGCAGCGCGAAGGCCTCGAGCAACGCAATCCCGGCCGTCGACGTGAAGTCCCCGAAGACCGCCAAGCGCCTGCCGCGCACCGCCGACGCCGACCAGATGGCGCGCCTGTTCGAGTACACGCCGGACAACGTGCTGGAACAGCGCGACCTGGCGATGATGGAGCTGCTGTACTCCTCCGGCCTGCGACTTGCGGAGCTTCTTTCGCTGGACGTCATGGGGCTCGACCTCAACGACAGGACCGTCCGCGTGACCGGCAAGGGTCGCAAGACGCGCATCGTGCCTGTGGGCAGCAAAGCCGTGGCGGCACTGCGGGAGTGGATCACCAAAGGCCGCGCGCAGCTGGCCCCACTGGGCGAGAACGCGCTCTTCGTGGGTCGCAACGGTCGCCGGCTCGGCGCACGCTCCGTGCAGCAGCGCCTGGCGGCGCACGCACGGCGCCAGGGCCTGCCCATGCGGCTGCATCCGCACCTTTTCCGCCACTCCTTCGCCACGCACCTGCTGGAATCCAGCCAGGACCTGCGCGGCGTGCAGGAGCTGCTTGGCCACGCCGACATCAGTACCACGCAGGTGTACACGCACCTGGATTTCCAGCACCTGTCCCGCGTCTACGATGCCGCGCACCCGCGCGCGCGCCGCAAGTAGACAACACCGTTGACCGAAAGGATCAGAACATGAGCAGCAGCGCGTTCCAGCAGGTGCTTGAGGGCTATCGCCGGCGCATCGTCGAGGAAGACGAGCGGATGCGCGTGCTGCAGCAGTCGCGAGCCGACATGTCCGTGCATCGCGACGAGCTGCTGCTGCCGGTGGGCGAGGAAGTGGCCCAGTTGTGCGTGGACCTGATCGTGGGTCGCCGTGCACAGGTCCTGGTGGAACTGGGCACCTCGTACGGCTTCTCCACGCTGTACCTGGCCGAGGCCGCGCGCCGCACCGGGGGCATGCTCCATACCTATGAAATCCACCCCGCCAAGCAGGAATATGCGCAGCGGCAGATCGCCGCAGCCGGGCTGTCGGACCACGTGAAGTGGCATGCTCGGCGACGCGGTTGCGCTGCTGGCCAGCCAGCCCGGCCCCATCGACTTCGTGCTGCTGGACCTGTGGAAGGACCTCTACATCCCCTGCCTCGACGCGTTCTATCCGAAGCTGGCCGCCAACGGCGTGATTGTCGCGGACAACATGCTCTACCCCGAATACAACCGCCCGGAGGCTACTGCCTACCGCGCCGCGGTCCGCAGCCGGCCCGACATGGAGGCCGTGCTGCTGACCATCGGCCAGGGCATCGATCTGGCCTGCCGGTCCCGCCGAATGACTTGAATCCACCCTGGGGCGCCCCCAGTTCCTGCATTCCATTCTCATTCCCGTTCACCCGGGAGGCGCCCGATGACCGAACGCTTCGACCCCCACAGCACGACCATCCTCGCCGTGCGGCGCGACGGCCTGCTGGCCCTCGGCGGCGACGGCCAGGTGACGCTGGGCAACACCGTGATGAAGGGCAATGCGCGCAAGGTGCGCCGCCTGCACGAGGGCAAGGTGCTGGCCGGCTTCGCCGGCGGCACGGCTGACGCCTTCACGCTGTTCGAGCGCTTCGAAGGCAAGCTGCAGAAGTTCGGCAACCTCACGCGCGCCGCCATCGAGCTGGCCAAGGACTGGCGCAGCGACCGCTACCTGCGTCGCCTCGAGGCGCTGCTGCTGGTGGGCGACCCGGACAGTCTCTACGTGATCTCCGGCAACGGCGATGTCATCGAGCCGGAACTGCCGCTGGCCGCCATCGGCTCCGGTGGCCCCTATCGCACAGTCCGCTGCGCGCGCGCTGTACGAGGCCACGCAGTTCCCGGCGCGCGAGATCGTCGAGCGCTCGCTCGGCATCGCGGCCGACACCTGCATCTACACCAACC
The DNA here is from genome assembly GCA_963785055.1 of uncultured Pseudomonadota bacterium. Lineage (GTDB taxonomy): Bacteria > Pseudomonadota > Gammaproteobacteria > Steroidobacterales > Steroidobacteraceae > ZC4RG30. Next base: position 152,186 of record CAWATT010000002.1, on the reverse strand, counting down.
GCAACCTCACCATCGAAGAGCTGGGAGGTGGCAAGTGACGCCGCGCGAGATCGTCCAGGAGCTGGACAAGCACATCGTCGGCCAGCAGGCCGCCAAGCGTGCCGTGGCCATCGCGCTGCGCAACCGCTGGCGTCGCATGCAGGTCGACGAGCCGCTGCGCAACGAGATCACGCCGAAGAACATCCTGATGATCGGCCCCACCGGCTGCGGCAAGACCGAGATCGCGCGGCGCCTGGCACGACTGGCCAAAGCCCCCTTCGTGAAGGTCGAGGCGACCAAGTTCACCGAGGTCGGCTACGTCGGCCGCGAGGTGGACTCGATCATCAAGGAACTGGCGGAAGTCGCGGTGAAGATGGCGCGCGAAGAGGAAACCGCGCGCGTGAAAGGCGCGCGCCGAGGACGCAGCCGAAGAGCGCGTGCTGGATGCGCTGCTGCCGCGCCCGCGCCAGATGGGCTTCTCCACCGACGAGCCCGCCCAGCCCCGCGACGCCGAGACGCGCCAGCGCTTCCGCAAGATGCTGCGCGAGGGCCAGCTCGACGACCGCGAGATCGAAATCGAGGTCCGCATGCTGCCGCCCGGCATCGACATCATGGCCCCGCCCGGCATGGAAGAGATGCAGCAGCAGCTGCACGAGCATGTTCAGCAACCTCGGCGGCGGGCGCACGCGCACGCGCCGCGTCAAGGTGCGCGAGGCGCAGAAGCTGCTGCTCGAGGAAGAAGCCGCCAAGCTGGTCAACGACGAGGAGATCAAGGCCCGGGCCGTGTCGAATGCCGAGCAGAACGGCATCGTGTTCATCGACGAGATCGACAAGATCGCGCGCCGCCAGGACACCATCGGCGCGGACGTATCGCGCGAAGGCGTGCAGCGCGACCTGCTGCCGCTGGTCGAAGGCTGCACGGTGTCGACGAAGTACGGCACCATCAAGACCGACCACATCCTGTTCATCTGCTCCGGCGCGTTCCACATGTCGCAAGTCCCTCGGACCTGATCCCGGAACTGCAGGGTCGCCTGCCGATCCGCGTGGAACTCGAGCCGCTGGGCGTGGAGGATTTCGTGCGCATCCTGACCGAGCCGGATGCGGCGCTGACCACGCAGTACCAGGCGCTGCTGGGCACGGAATCCGTGAAGCTGGCCTTCACGCCGGATGGCGTGCGGCGGATAGCGGAGGTCGCATTTCAGGTCAACGAGCGCACCGAGAACATCGGCGCGCGCCGGCTGCATACGGTGATGGAGCGCCTGCTCGATTCGGCCAGCTACGAGGCGGCGGAAACGGCCGGCAAGGAAGTTTCGGTGGATGCCGCCTATGTGGACCGGCAGCTCTCCGCCCTGGCCAAGGACGAGGACCTCAGCCGCTACATTCTCTAGCGCCCTTGGGTCGCCGGAGCGCCCGTGCCCCCAGGGGGCGGCGGGCTCTGCCGGATCAGACCGACTTCTTGCGGGCGGCGGTCTTGGCGGCCGGCTTGGCTGCCGGGGCGGCCTTGGCGGCCGGACGGGCGGTCGTCTTGGCCTTCACGGTCTTCTTGGCCTTGGGGGCCTTGGGGCGCGACTTGCCGAATGAACCGGCGTAGATCTTGCCGCGACGGGTCCTGCGATCACCTTTTCCCACGAGTCTCTCCAGCGTTCCTTAAGGGCGGCGAAGTCTAGGAAACCTCCACCGGACTGTCCACAATGGCTCCCATGAGCGCAGTGGACCGGGCCGAACCGCCCCAGAAAAAAGAAAGGCCGGACATCATGTCCGGCCGAACTTTAACAAGACCCCCACTGACTGACGCTGCGACAGCGTCGAGCCGAGGCGGACTATGCGACAGCCCTGTGACAAATGCTAGACCCCGGAGCAACAGATTCGGTTGTTTTGCAACTAACGTGGCGAGACGCTCCGTATCGTTGCGAAACCCTCTGCCCGGGCAAGCAGTTTTCGGTCCGGAAGCGCGCATATGACTAATCAAACTCCTCAAAGTGATACCGACTTCGGCTTCGAGCAGGTGCCGTGGTCCGACAAGGCCCGCCGCGTCCGTGGCGTTTTTGACTCAGTCGCCGGTCGCTACGACCTGATGAACGACCTGATGTCGGGCGGCGCGCACCGGTTGTGGAAGCGTTTCGCGCTGTCCTGCACGAACCTGCGCCCGGGACAACGCGCGCTGGATGTGGCCGGGGGCACAGGGGACCTCGCCGTCGGCATGGCGCATCAAGTGGGGCCCTCGGGACTGGTTCTGCTCACCGACATCAACGCCGCGATGCTCGCGCGCGGCCGCGACCGCGTGATCGACGAAGGCCTGGTCACCAACGTACGCACGGCCCAGGTCAACGCCGAGCGCCTGCCCTTCCGCGACAGCCAGTTCCACTGCGTCACCATCGGCTTCGGCCTGCGCAACGTCACCGACAAACCCGCCGCACTGGCCGAGATGCGCCGCGTACTGAAACCTGGCGGCCAGCTCATCGTGCTGGAGTTCTCGCAGCTGGCCATCCCGGCGCTGCGACCGCTCTACGACGTGTATTCATTCGAAGTGCTGCCGCGCATCGGGCAGGCCGTGACTGGAGACGCTGCGAGTTATCGCTACCTGGCCGAGTCCATCCGCAAGCACCCCGACCAGGAAACGCTGCTGGGCATGATGCGCGCGGCCGGATTGTCCCAGTGCAGCTACCAGAACCTGACGGGCGGCGTCGTCGCGGTCCACCGCGGCTATCGCGACTGATGCTGACGGAACAGATCCAGGCCCTGATCGATCGCGAGGTCGCCGGCTCTCCCCGGGCGCGAACGCTGCTGCGCGAACTGCAGGGGCACAGCCTCGACATCGAGGCGCGCTACACCCCGTGGCGCGTGCAGCTCACCGCAATGCCCGACAGGCTGGTGCTCGACCGGAATCCGCAGGCGCCGGGCGTTGCCGCGATTTCCGGCAGCCCGCTGGCGCTGCTGGCGCTCGCGCGCGAAAACCCGCAGGACGTCATCCGGCGCGGCGATGCGCAGATCACCGGCGACGGCGCGATCGCCTCGCGATTCCAGGAGATGCTGCAGCTGCTGCGTCCGGATCTCGAGGAGCCGCTGTCGCGGCTGATCGGCGATGTGCCCGCCTATGGCCTGGGCTCGCTGGTGCGCCGGGCCATGGGCTATGCCAGCGACAGCTCACGCACGGTGGCGCGCAATGTGGGGGAGTACTTCACGCACGAGCGTCGCGAACTCGTCACGCGGGCTGAAGCCGGCGAGTTCCTCGACGGCGTGGATCGCCTGCGCGAACAGGCCGACCGGCTTGAAGCCCGCGTCGCCGCGCTCGAAGCCCCTCGCGGGCAACGGGAGCTGGACCTGTGAACCTGGCCGTCGCCCGCCGCCTGATCCAGATCCACCGCGTGGTCGAACGCTACAAGCTGCTCGACTACGTGCAGGGCACCGACCTTCACCAGCGACTCAGCCTGGTCAACCTGTTCTGCCCCTGGCTGTGGTTCGAGGGCCGCCGCAGCGGCAATCGCGCCCAGCGGCTGCGCCTGGCGCTCGAGGAACTGGGTCCGGTGTTCGTGAAGTTCGGCCAGGCCATCTCCACGCGCCGCGACCTGCTGCCACCGGACATCGCTGACGAGCTGGTGAAGCTGCAGGACCGCGTGCCGCCGTTCCCTGGCGAGCGCGCGCGCGCACTGGTGGAGGCCGCGCTCGACAAGCCGCTGGAAGAGGTGTTCCGCAGCTTCGAGACCGAGCCGCTTGCCGCCGCTTCGATCGCGCAGGTGCATGCCGCAGTGCTGCCCGATGGCCGCGAGGTGATCGTCAAGGTGCTGCGCCCGGACATGCGCGCCGTGATCGCGCGTGACGTCGCGGTGCTGCATGCGCTCGCGTCACTGGTGGACCGCTACTCGAAGGAAGGCCATCGCCTGCGCCCGAAGGAAGTGGTGCGCGAGTACGAGAAGACCATCCTCGACGAACTGGACCTGATGCGCGAGGCGGCCAACGCCACCCAGCTGCGCCGCAACTTCGCCGGCGACCCGAAGCTGCACGTGCCCGAGGTGCACTGGGACCTGACGCGCACCAGCGTGATGGTGATGGAGCGCATCCACGGCGTGCCGATCGGCGATCTCGCCCGGCTGCGCGAACTGGGTACGGACTTCCGGCGTGCTCGCCGAGAACGGCGTAGCCATCTTCTTCACGCAGGTGTTCCGCCACAACTTCTTCCACGCGGACATGCACCCGGGGAACATCTTCGTGCTGGCCGACAACCCGGCGCAGCCCCGCTACGCGGCCGTGGACTTCGGCATCGTCGGCAGCCTCGACCCGCGCGACCAGGAGTACCTCGCCCAGAACTTCCTCGCCGTATTCAACCGCGACTACCGGCGCGTCGCGACGCTGCACGTGGACTCCGGCTGGGTGCCGCACGACATCCGCGTGGAGGAGATGGAGTCCGCGATCCGCACGATCTGCGAGCCGATCTTCGACAAGCCGCTCAAGGACATCTCGTTCGGCGTGGTGCTGCTGCGACTGTTCGAGGCGCTGCGGCGCTTTGATGCGCGCATCCAGCCGCAGCTGATCCTGCTGCAGAAGACGCTGTTCAATATCGAGGGGCTGGGTCGACAGCTCTATCCGGACCTGGACATCTGGGCCACCGCGAGCCCGATCCTGCGTGAGTGGCTGCGCGAGAAGCACAGCCCGGTAAACGTGGCACGGCGCATGTGGAAGCAGATGCCGGAGTTGCTCGAGGCGATGGAAGCCGCGCCGACGGCGCTGCGCCGGGCGGTGGTGGAACAGGCTCAGCCCAGGCCTTTGCCTTCAGCCTTCGCAGCCGATGGCCATCGAACACGACCGCGGCAATCCGCAAGGGCAGTGCGCGGCATCGCGCCGGCGCTGGTGCTGCTTGCGGGTGTCGTCGCGCTGACGGCGGAGCGCGTCCCGGCTGTGCTGGGGTGGGTCATCGTTGTCGTCGGTGCGGTCTGGCTGGCGGCCACGACTATCAGTCGCGACGAATGATCGGCGAGAATATCCAGGAGGAGATCACATGTACTTTCTCAGGCCGTTGGTGGTGGTATGTGCGCTTGCGCTGCTGGCATCGGGATGCAGCCCCTCCGGTCCGGCAGTCGCGGCCGATGTCATCTACGTCGGCGGCCCCATCGTCACGGTGAATGACGCGCAACCCGACGCCGAGGCGCTGGCGGTCAAGGACGGGACCATCCTCGCGGTCGGCGCGAGGGCCGAGAATCGAGAAGGCCCACAAGGGAAAGTCGACGCAGACGGTGGACCTCGGCGGCAAGACGCTGATGCCCGGATTCATCGATGGCCATGCCCACGCCCAGCAGTTCGGAGGCCAGGCCGTCGGCGCCAACCTGCTCGCGCCTCCGGATGGCGGCGTCAACACCATCGACGATGTCGTGACCAGGCTGAAGGCCTTCGCCGCAGGGCCGGACATGCGACAAGACCGGCTGGATCTTCGGCGTCGGGCTACGACGACGCGCTGCTCGGCCGCCATCCCACGCGCGAAGACCTCGACAAGGTCTCGACGACCGTCCCGGTCATGGCGACCCACATCTCGGGCCACTTTGCGGCAGTCAACTCGCTCGGCCTGAAGATGATCGGCTATGACGCCAGCACGCCCAATCCCGAAGGCGGCGTCATCCGCCGCGAGGCCGACGGCAGGACGCCAAACGGCGTGCTCGAGGAACTTGCTGCCATTCCCCACATGCTGACGGCGCTCACGCCAGCCACGCCGGAGGGGAAGGACTATTTCCTGAAGCGCGGTCTCGATCTGGCCAAGAGCTTCGGCTACACCACCGCCAATGAAGGCCGCATGTTCGGAGCCGATGCATGCCGATCATGGAGGACGCGGCGAAGCGCGGCCTTGTCGACATCGATTTCATCGGCTGGATGGACTACACCGGCCGCAGCGAACTCGACAAGGGTTTCAGCACGAGCTATTCCAACCACTACCGCCTCGGCGGCCTGAAGGTCACGCTCGACGGCTCACCCCAGGGCCGCACGGCCTGGCGCACCGTCCCCTACCTGATCCCGCCCGATGGCCAGCAGCCAGGCTACAAGGGCTACCCCGCCATTCCTGACAGCGAAACAGGTCGAGGCCTATCTCGACGAGGCCTTCACCAAGGGCTGGCCGGTCAAGGTCCACGCCAACGGCGATGCCGCCATCGACCAGCTGTTCGAGGCACTGAGGCCGGTGATCGCCAGGCATGGCGTCAAGCCGGGCCAGGTGATGCTCATCCACGGCCAGTTCATCCGCCCGGACCAGGTCGCAGGAGCTCAAGGCGCTCGGCATCTTCCCGTCGATGTTCCCGATGCACACGTTCTACTGGGGCGACTGGTACAAGCAGATCGTCGGCCCCGAACAGGCCGCCCGGATCTCGCCGATGCGCTCGATCCTGAACACCGGCCTGCATGCGACGAGCCACACCGACGCGCCGGTTGCGCTGCCCAATCTGATGCAGGTTGTCTGGGCGACCGTGAACCGCACTTCACGCTCCGGGACGATCATCGGCGCCGACGAGCGCGTCACCCCCTACGAGGCGATGAAGATGATCACCCTCTGGGGCGCCGAGCAGTTCGGCGAACAGGCGACCAAGGGATCACTCGAGCCAGGCAAGCTGGCCGACATGGTGATCCTCTCCGACAACCCGCTCACGATCGACCCGATGAAGATCAACACGATCGTCGTGCTGGAGACCATCAAGGAAGGCAAGAGTGTCTACAGGCGCGAGCCATAGGTGACGCTCAGCCGTCAGACCAAAGACACGTGGCAGCAATAACCCTTCGCGTCAAGGTCAAGCCAAACTCCCGCGTCGCATCGCTTGTCCAGTCCGATGACGGCACGTGGCAGGCAAAGGTAAAGGCTGCGCCTGTGGACGGCAAAGCCAACGCCGAGCTGGTCGCACTGATAGCCGAGCACTTCAAATGCCGCAAAGCCGCGGTGCATATCCGGGCGGGCGCCTCCGGGCGCGACAAGTTGGTGAAGGTTGAGGCATGAGACGCAAGACCGCAGGAACAAGACTACGGCGTTCACCTGTTCAGGCCGATACCTTCGATCAGGCGTGTGTCGCAGCATTGGCTCATGGACAGAGTCATAGCGCTGTTTTCGACGCCGGGCTGCGCAGAGCGAGCCCGGGGAAGCCTGGTTCAGCACGGGTTTGCTACCGGCCAGCTGGAACTCGTGTCGCTCGTTGATCGCGTCCGCGTAAAGCACCTTCGGGACCAATCCTTCGCCGAGGACCTGCTGGCCTATTTCCACCCGTTGCTTCGCGACGACCGCGACTGGCCAGTGGTGGACTACCTCATCGATGCCATACAGCACGGCAAGGCCACGCTGGCTGTTCGTCCGCGGGGGAAAGTCAGAGGCAACACTGCTACGCCCGATCATCGAAGCCCACCGGCCGGAGCGGATCTTCTGGCGCCCTATCGGGGAAGAAACAAGAGTGCGACTGTTCGGCATTCCGCTGGCTGAGGTCAGCGGTTGAGGGCATCGCGGACGGACTAGTGCCTTGCCGCCAGCGCGGCGGCGAACACCTGCTGGCACAGTTGCGCGAGCTCCAGCGCCTCCTCTGTCATCGCTTCAGTGACCGGCTCCGGATGCTGGACGCAAATCACTTCCCAGGGATCCGAGTCCCCGAACGCCGGGACGACCCGAAACAGCCACCCGTCCGGATGCAGAACCGTACTGGCTTCCAGGTCAACTTCGAGCGCGACTTCTTCCTCCACGACTGCGAGATCATCGTCCTGCCCGTCTGTCATTGAGGACTTCCTGTGGCGTCCAGCAGAGAGCCCATCATTGACCGCGCGAGGTCCTGCCGCAAGATCAGGGTTATGATCTGTCGACCATGACCCGCTCACGCATCGTCGTCCTGGCCTTCCTGGCACTTGTTCCCCTCCTGCCCGCGGCATCACCTCATGCCACCGCAGCACAATCCGCGGGACCCTGCGACAGAGCCTGCCTGTCCGGCTTCATCACGCAGTACCTGGACGCACTCGTTGCGCATGATCCGGCGAGGCTTCCGGTGACCCGCGACGTGCGATTCACCGAGAATGGCGTGGCAGTGCCGCTGGGCGAGGCCCTCTGGCTCACCATCGGCCGCCTCCACGACTATCGCGTCGACTACCTCGACACCGAAGCGCAGCAGGCAGCCTCCCACGTGGCTTTCGTCGAGAACGACCGGCCCGGACTGATGGCACTGCGTCTGAAGATCGTCGGCGGCCGGATCGCGGAAATCGAAACCGTACTCAACCGCGGCTCCCCGATGGCCGGCAGCATGCCGCCCGTGGAGGCGCTCTGGACGCAAAGCGAATCCCCCTCAACCCGTCTCTCTCGCGCTGAACTGGCTGCCCAGACCGAGAATTACCTCAAGGCAGTCTCCCGCAGCGACGGCTCGCTGGTGAAGTTCAGCAAGAACTCCTGCCTGCGCCTCGAGAACGGAAACGTCATGGCCTACGGCCCGAACGACACTCCGCCCGTTCCGTTGCGGCCCGTTGCAGATCCAGACAGCTGGACCGCAGCAGTACGCAAGACGATGGGAATGGACTGCGCCGCGCAATTGAGCACGGGCATCTATGCGTTCATCACCAGCTACGACCATGCCCGCTTTCCGGTCATCGATGTCGAGCGGCAGGTGGTATTCGGCCACTGGGTGTTCCGCCGCAAGGGAAACGTCCCGGGCGTCACGCTGGAAGGCAAGTTCTATCCCTTCCCGGATTCGATGCGCTTCCCGAACGAGAACCTGCTGGGCCAGGCGTTCAAATTCCGCGACGGCCGGATCACACGGGTCCAGGGAGTGTTCCTGAACGCCAACGTCTACAAGTCGGGTACCGGCTGGGACTGAAGCTGCCCGAGCCCTTCCGGTGGTGGCTTCGCCTGCTCCCGCAATTGGGCTTCGCGTGCCAGCATTTCCGCCAGCCTGCCGTACACCTCCGCCGCCCTGAGGTGCTGCGCCCGGGCCTCGCCCTCGCTGGCATGCTCAACTGCGTTTGCCGCCCTGCGTTCCACTTCAGCAGCCGTCCGCACCGCGGATGAAATCAACTGCAGCTCGCACGCCAGCAAACCCGGCCCCAACCCCAGCCGCGGCTCATACATCTGCACTGCGCCAATCCACTTGTGCCCACAGCGCGCGCAACGGGCGCGTTCCCGGACGTGCTCGACCGTCAGCGCCGGCTCCACAGGTCGCGTGGCGCAATGGCCGCAGCTGCGGCACCAGAGCAGGACGACGTAGTCGAGGTGCGGCTTGTAGTCACGCATGGCTGGACGAATTGACTGTACGGATATACAGTATCGCCCAGGACGAAGATTTGCCGAACCCCTGTTCGCCCTGCCCGCGAGGTTTCGCCGTGCTGAACACCCAACAGGTCGAGAAACTCGACCCGTTCGATTCCGCATTCGTCGACGCGCTGCTGTTGCTGCGTGGCGTTGACGAGCCGCCAACGCTGGTCGAATTCACCGACGCACTTGCGACACTCAACCGCTTCTATACGGCGCTGATGAAGGCACCGTTGACCCGGGACACCGAGGAAGTCGATGTCACTGAAGACAGCCTGTACACCCAGGCGATGAGTTTCGCCTGCATGTACGAATGGTTTGGGCTGGTGTCATTCAGCCAGGCAACGGACAAGCAGATCGACGCGGTTGTGTCATGGGTCCGCAGTGGAGACCTGCCGGCGTCGTTTGCACCGGGTTCTGGAGGATGCCTATAGTCCGGTCCATCAGGCCCATGAAGAACTCCCCAGACTCACCCGGTTTGCCGGCACCGTGGGCGACGGTAACCCTGGTGTTCACCCTGGTCGGCCCGCTGGTCGGATACATTCTGGCTGGCCTTCAATCCAGGCTCTCCCAGGACGCAGTGTCCTCGATGCTCGACTATCTGGTCGGCTGGCAGGCGACGCTGGTGCTCGTTCCGTTCGCGTACTTCCTCGGAGGCATTGCAGCATTCAGCGCAGCGCAGTTCCACATGCTGGGCATGCGTTACTTCCGGCACAGGGCCGACCGACCGGGTACCGCGCCCCTGATCGGAGCGCTTGCGGGATTCGCTGGCCTCTTCGTCAGCTACGTCGCCTGGCATTCTGGAGTCGAGGGGTTTCTCGGGTCGCTGGAAACGAAGTGGGTGGGTGTGCCTGCAGGCGCTGTCTGCGCCCTCCTGCTCCGCAATCGTGGCCTGCCTGCGACCTCAACTCTGGGCGGCGCCACGGCTGGTTAATGCCCCAATCAATCCATCCAGGCTCGCCTTCCGACTTCGACTTCATCATCGGAGACTGGCAGGTAATGCATCGTCGGCTTAACTCCCGGATGAACGGATGCACGGAATGGACGGAGTTCCCGGGCACTTCCTCAACAAGGAAGATTCTTGGCGGGTTCGGCAATGTGGAAGACAACGTGCTGAAGTTCCCGGACGGAGAAGTCAGGGCTGCGGCCTTCCGTTCCTTCAGCGAGAAGTCACGCACCTGGGCCATCTGGTGGCTTGACGGCCGGACCCCCCACAACCTGGACGTACCTGTGATCGGCAGCTTTGCCGGTTCGGTCGGCACCTTCCTTGCGAACGACAAACTGGACGGCAAGCCAATCACCGTTCGCTTCACATGGCATGCCAACCCGGGTTCCAACCCGGTCTGGGAGCAGGCCTTCTCAGGAGACGACAGCAAGAACCTGGGAAACGAACTGGGTCATGGAGTTTGTGCGCCTGTGAGGCCTGAGACTCGATTGGCGTCATTGGAAGACGCACCGGGCATCGCACGACTTTCGACCCAGCTGGGGTATCCCGTGACGGAAGCCGATTTGCGCCGTCGGCTTGAGGGCCTCCTGGCGTCTTCAAACCATCTGGTCGCAGTTGCTGAAAGGAATGACACGCTGCTTGGGTGGATTGCCGGCGAAGTCAGGATCCTGCTCGAATCCGAGGCGCGCGTGGAGATCAGTGGACTGGTCGTCGACACAACAGAGCGCCGAACCGGCATAGGCCGCATGCTTGTGTCAGACGTCGAGCGCTGGGCCTTGCAGCGTCACTGCCAGGTAGTCTTCGTTCGTTCCAACGTGGCACGATCTGAATCCCACCCCTTCTATGAGCAGCTGGGGTATGAGCGAGCCAAGACCCAGCATGCTTACAGGAAGGTGCTGGATGCCGGCACACCCGTCATGAACGCTGCAAGGGACTCACATGAGCAAAGCGACCAAGACGAAGCCTACGACGGTCAGCGTAACGGACTTCATCTCGGCCGTTGAAAACGACACTCGCCGGGAAGACGCTGTAGTCCTGATGAAGCTGCTCAAGGCCGTTACGGGGTGGAAGCCGAAGATGTGGGGCCCGACCATCATCGGATTCGGTGCCTATCACTACACGTACGACACTGGGCACTCCGGGTCGATTTGCGCCATTGGTTTCAGCCCGCGCAAGGCAAGCCTCGTCATCTACGTCGCCGACTTTCCTGGCAAGGAAGCGCTCCTGGGCCAGCTCGGCAAGCACAAGGGTGGCCTGAAGCAGTGCCTGTACATCAACAAGCTGGCGGACGTGGACATGAAGGTACTCGAGAAGATCCTGATCGGCGGACTGGCCGAGATCAGGAAGACCTGGCCGGTCACTGCGTCCTGAGGTTCCAGACAGGTGGACGACCCTTCAAAGACGACTTTCGGCGACTTGAGTCCCGACGCGGCGGCAGAGCTGCGCATTTTCTCGTTCCTCATCGGCAAGTGGGAAGGAAAGGGAAAGACCAGGCTGCCTGACGGAGGCTTTGCCGAGTTCCCCGTAACCTGGATCGGCCGCTACATTCTCGACGGCACGGCAATCGCCGACGAAGCGCACGCGCCCGCGCCCGATGGAAGCCCATATCTGGGAATCAGCCTGCGAACCTATGATCCGCGTCGCAGGACGTGGATCATCGAGTACTTGAATGTCACGGGGTCCTTTCTTCGCAGGCAGGTGAGCGCCAACGCCGGTTCTGTCAGCGTCAGCGGGCGCAACGTGACGGTTGCCTCCGCATCTCCGGGCATCCTGATCCGCGAGCACTACCTGGTTCCAGACCAGGATCACTTCACATACCGACTCGATGTCTCGACCGATGAGGGCGGGAGCTGGAACGAGGGACAGATCGAGATGACCTTCCTGCGACTGGAGTGATGGAGGATGAGCCCCAGGCCGACCCACGCCACGGTCACGGATTACCTGGCTGCGCTTGAACCGGATCAGGCGAGAGCCCTGAAGCGCATCCTGGCCCTCGTCCGGAAGTCCGTTCCTGGCAGCCAACGCGTCATCAGCTACGGCGTTCCGGCCTTCAGGAAGGACCGCGTCTTCATCTATTGCGCGGCGTTCAGGCGGCATATCGGCATCTACCCGCCAGTGCGCGATGACGCCAGGCTGGTGGAGGTTCTCAAGCCGTACGCCAATGCGAAGGGGAATCTGCGCTTCCCCCTGGACGAACCATTGCCTTTGCCCTTGATCGCCCGGGTGGCGAAGGCACTTGCGAAGCAATACGCCCGGCCCGCTCCCTCCAGGTCAAGCCAAGGCGCGGATGTGGTGGCGCAGGTCGCGATCCGGGGACAGGGGCGGCAATGGCGTACTATCCATGCGGTCCCGCCAGGAGGTCTCCGTATGGTGCGCCACTACCTGCTCCCGATCCTGCTTTCTGTTGCGGCACTTCCCGCAAACGCCGATTGGCGCGCCACGACGCCAGCCGCGGAACAGTCCGTGAAGACGCCGAGGATTGCCGCGGCGCTGGAAGCTGCCATGCGCTTTGACAAGGCCATACTCGCCAAGGACGAGGCCGCATTTGCAAGCATGTTTGCCGAAGACGCTGTCGTGAACAATCCGTTCAACAGGATTGCAACGAAGAAGGACGCGATCAACAACATGCGTACCGGCATGATCGACTACACGAGCCTGGCTCGATCGGTCGAGTACGCAGCGATACGGGGTGAACACGAGGTCGTGCTGATGGGAGAAGAGGCACTGACTCCCATGGGCAAGTCGAGCTTCCCCGGCAAGAATGTGAAGCGCCGCACCACCGAGATCTGGACGGATGTAACCGGGGCGTGGCAGTTGTCCTTGCGGCAGGCGACCATCTACTCCGCGGAGTAGCGAGCACCGGGTCTGATCCCCGAGGCAGCAGGATGTGACCGATGACGGCTGACAGGGCCCTGCAACGCTATCTTCACGAGCACATACCGCTCTCCGCCGCCATGGGCGTCAGCGTCCTGCACCTGTCGGACGAGAAGGTCGTACTGGCCGCCCCGCTGCAGCCCAACATCAACCATCGCGATTCCGTTTTTGGCGGCAGCGCCTCGGCGCTCGCGATCCTGTCGGCCTGGTCGCTGGTCCACACGCGGCTCGAAGGCGCGGGAATTCACAGCAGGCTCGTGATCCAGCGCAATTCGATCGAGTACAGCAAGCCGATCTTCGGCGAGTTCAGCGCGAGCGCGACCCTGGTGGATCCCGGGAAGTGGCCGCTGTTCCTCAGGATGCTGGAGCGAAAGGGCCGGGCGCGCGTCGCAGTCGCCAGCGTGCTCTTGTACGAGGGTCAGGCAGCTGGCACGTTCGAGGGGGAATTCGTGGCATTCACCTCCGATGGCGCGCGACTGACATGACGCTTGCCCAGGTGCGCAAGTACGCCCTGTCACTACCGGGGGCGTCGGAAGAGCCTCACTTCGACAGGATTTCGTTCAGGGTCGGCGGCAGGATATTCCTGACCGCCCGTCCAGTGGAGTCCCACATTCACGTCTTTGTCCCCGAGGAACAGCGGGAACCCGCGCTGGCGATGCATCCGGATCTCGTGACCAAGCTGCTGTGGGGAGGCAAGGCTGTCGGCCTGCGGATTGAACTCTCCAAGGCGCCTGTCGGCGTCGTGAACGACTTGATAAAGTCGGCGTGGGAGGCGAAAACCCCGAGGAAGTCCAGGATGCCGGCCAGGGTCCAACCACGATCGACGCGTACATCCGCGCTGCCCCACGCGAGGGCCAGCCGCACTTGCGCCGGTTGCATGCGATCCTGAAGAGCGTCGCACCGGATGCTGAAGAGACGATCAAGTGGGGTACGCCCTTCTTCGTGGAGCCCCGGTTCCTGTTCGCGTTCTCGGCGCACAAGTCACACCTCAACTTCACGCTCATGGAATCGGGGATGGAGCCGTTCCGCGAGGAGCTGAAGGGATACAAGACCACCAGGCTCCTGCTCCAGATCCCCTACGACAAGCCACTTCCGGAGGCGTTGATTCGCAGGATCGCCAGGCGGCGCGTCCAGGATGTGCGCAAGCGCAAGGACGACGCCTTCTGGTAGCGCAATGCAGGCAGTCTCCATGACCGTTCGCGGCATTGCGGTGCGACTGGCCGCCTGCCTTGTGTTCACCGGGCTCGGCTGCCCTGCCGCACTGGCGATGGCGATGGCGAAGGAGCCGAAGACGTTCGCGGTCGGACTCTCATCGCGCGACCAGGCGGCTATCGGCCAGATCGCGTGCCTGGACAAGGGCTCTCCCGGAGTGTCGCAGCTGGACGCATGGACCTCCACAAAGGGCTCCAGGCAGCTACAGATCGACGTGAAATGCGAGCCGCACCGGACAGAGGAGTCCCTGCCCGTCGCGCGATTCACGCGCTGTGCGAACCGCGCGGGTGCATGGAGTTGCGATGAGGGTTACGAAGCCCTGCAGATGACACTGCGGAACTCCTCCGTGGTCTCGGTAGTGCCGCAAGGCGTCACGCCACGCACCGCCATTGAACTGGTGGCAAAGGCCGCCACGCAGACCGTCCCGCCCTTTCACGGGCCGGCCATCAAATTCCTCAGCGATACCTGCACCGTCAGGCAGGAGTCGACCGCGGCGTTCAAGGGCGCGGTGAACTTCACCATCGACTGCACGCATGGAAAGCTGGCCATGACGCGCGACTGCTGGGAGAAGACCTGCCGCTTCTTCATCACGGGCGGCGGCTGAAACTAGCCGGTCCTGATCTCGCCGCCGCTTTCCTTCCAGGCCTTCATGCCTCCGTCCAGCGCAACCGCGGCGCGGAATCCCATCTGGCGCAACGTGTAGGTGGCCAGCGTCGAGACGCGGCCGAATTCGCAGTAGACGACGATCCGGCGCGTCGGGTCGGTCAACTCCTGGTTCACGCGCAACTCGAGCTGGCCGCGTGGCAGCAGCTGGGCGCCCGGTATGTGGCCGGCATCGAAGGCATCCTTCTCGCGGACGTCGAGTATGACCGGATTCTCCTTCCCCTCCCCGATGCAGGCCCGCAGCTCGGCCAGCGACATGAACGGCACCGCCGCTGCGGCCTCGGAAAGCATCTGCGCCACCGTCTTGCCGCCGCTCATGTTGGTGCGCAGCGCTTCGGTGATATGCGTGGGCATGGTGATGTTGAGGCTGTTCATCATCGCGACGAAGGCGCTGCGGTCGCGGACCTGCAGGCGGGGGTTGTTGGCCAGCTCGTCGCCGATGGTCGAACTCGATCGTCCCTTGTAGTCGTGCGCCGGAAAGACGCGCAGTGCCGGGTCGAGCTTGAGAACGTGGTTGAACAGGCTCTCGTACAGCGCCTCCGGATCGCCGCTGGGCAGGTCGGTGCGCCCCGTGCCGCCGATCAGCAGCGTATCGCCGGTGAACACCACGTCTTCCACGAGCAGGCACATGGAATCGCGCGTGTGTCCGGGGGTATGCATCGCCTGCAACCGCAGCTTCCCGATGACCAGCAGCTCGCCGCCCCGCAGTCGCAGGTCGACGAATGGCGCCGGACTGTCGTTGTGCATGACCACCGGTACCCCGAGCTGGCGTGCAAGCTGCTGCGTGGCGGAGAAGTGATCCGCGTGGGTGTGCGTATCGATGAGGTAGTGGATGCGCAGGCCATCGCGCGCGGCGAGGGCCAGGTAGCGGTCGATCTGGCTGAGCTCCGGGTCGATCAGCGCGGCAGCGCAGGTGTCCTGGCAGCCGATCAGATAGGACCGGCAGCCACCAGTCGCCACAGTCTCCAGAATCATTGCTACCCTCTGCTGATTCTTGCGAATGCCGCAGGGTACGCGCAATTCCGGACCGGAGAAACTCCTTGAAATACGGTAGTGCAGCGATGTTCGTGGCCGTCACATCGCTTTTCTGTGCGGGCGCTCGAGCGCAGGCTCCGTCTCCGGACGGAGAAAAGGTCTACGCGCGTCACTGTGCCGCGTGCCACGACCAGGCGGGTACGCGCACACCACCCAGGGAGGCCCTGACCCGGCTATCGCCGCAGCGCATCCTGCGCACGATGGATTTCGGGTTGATGATGAGCGTGGCCTACCCGATGCGCAGGGACGAGCGCGAAGCCGTGGCCGCATTCCTCGGCAAGGGAAAGGACGACATGGCGCCGCCGCCGCAAGCACTGTGCGGACCCGGGCACAGGATCCTGTCGCACCCGACTACGGCAAGCTGGACCGCTTGGAGCCCGCTCCCGGACAACGCACGATACCAGGGCGCTGACGGCGCAGGACTCGATGCCAGCCGGGTGGGCCAACTCAAGCTGCGGTGGGCTTTCGGATTTCCCGGCGACGTGATCGCCTTTGCAGCGCCGACGCTGCTGCGCGGCACGCTTTTCGTTGGCAGCGCGGGCGGCACGGTGCAGGCCCTCGATGCCAGGACAGGCTGCATCCACTGGACGTACCAGGCGGATGGCCCGGTGCGCACGCCCCCGACCGTGGTCGACCACGCGGGGCAGCCGGTGCTGCTCTTCACCGACCAGGTCGGCGGTGTGTATGGCGTCCAGGCGCTCACGGGCCAGCCACTCTGGAAGACGCGCGTCGAGGCGCATGAAGCCACCCGGCTGACGGGCGCGATAGCGGTGCACGACGGCGTCGCCTTCGTTCCGGCCGCGTCCTGGGAGGAAACCCGGGCTGTGGATCCTGCCTATGTGTGCTGCACGTTCCGCGGCAGCGTGACGGCACTGAATGTCAGTGACGGCTCCGTGGTCTGGAAGTCATGGCTCGTGGACGAGCCGCGCAAGACCGGCGTCTCGGCAGCTGGCACCGACCTGTACGGACCTTCCGGTGTCGGCGTGTGGTCGGCGCCGACGGTGGATGCCAGACGCGGCCTTCTCTATGTGGCCACTGGCGACAACTACACGCACCCGGCCACGGACAAGAGCGACGCGATCCTCGCGCTGGACATGAAGAGCGGACGGATTGTCTGGACGCAGCAGACCACGGCAGGCGACGTGTTCAACGCCACGTGTCCGCGCGGCGCGCCGAACTGTGGTCCCGACCACGACTTCGCCGCGCCGGCAATCCTGGTGCGCGCAGCCAACGGCAGGGAAATGCTCGTGGCAGGCCAGAAGTCCGGCGTGGTCTTCGGACTCGACCCGGCGGATGGCGGCAGGCTGCTGTGGCAGACGCGGGTCGGGCAAGGTGGCACCGCCGGCGGCATCCAGTGGGGAATGGCCAGCGACGGGCGCAACGTCTACGCATCCGTCGCCGACGCCGTGCGGACGTCGGGAGATCCCTCTTCACTGCAGGTGGGCAACGCAACGTTTGATCCGGTGAAGGGCGGCGGCCTCACGGCGCTGGATGTGCTGGACGGTTCAAAGCGCTGGTTTGCGCCCGCCGCGCCCTGCGCGCCGGTGCGCGACGGCTGCAGCCCCGCGCAGCCCGGATCGGTGACCGCCATTCCCGGCGCCGTGTTCTCGGGTTCGATGGATGGCCACATCCGTGCGTTCTCGACCGTCGATGGCAGGCTGATCTGGGATTTCGATACGCAGAAGAGCTATTCGACGGTGAACGGCGTGGTGGCCCAGGGCGGGTCCCTGGATGGCGCGGGTCCCGTGGTCGTCGATGGAATGGTGTACGTGAACTCGGGCTATCCGCGGCTGGGCGGCGTCCCGGGCAACGTGTTGCTGGCCTTCGGCCTGGACAGCAGCGAGCCGTAGCCCGGCGCCGCACCACCCAGGCCCACAAGCCGCGCACCCGCCCACAGGCCGTGCGGCAGACTCGAGATGACGGGAACGCCCGTCAGCTTCTCGAGCGGCGCGATGATCTCCAGCGTGCGCAAACCAGCGCAGGAAACGAACAGCGCATCGGCCGCGGGCGCCGACTCGCGCACGCGCACGCCGAACGCGATGAGCTCCTCCTGCGTCACCTTTTCCAGGTCGGTCATGGCTTCGATGCCAAGGCCCGTGATGACCAGCGGTTCCAGTGAGTGCTCACGCAGGAAGGCCTGCAGGCGATCGTTCACCGTGTCGTTGTAGGCCGTGGCCACCGCAATGCGCCGGGCACCGACGGCCTTGAGCCCGTCGATGACGCCGTTGCTGATCGTGGTGGCCTTCAATCCCGAGGCCTTCGTGACCGTCTCGCGCAGCTGCTGGTTGAACGCCTCGCCCTTGTAGAAGCTCAGCGATGTCCCGGCAAGCAATATGGCATCGGCGCCCGCCGCGGCCAGATCTTCGGCCGCCGCCGGAATTCTGGCCAATGCGGCCTCGAAGCTGTCCGGCGTCATGCGCTCGATGCCGAGCCCGGTCGCCAGGAAGCGCAGCTGCCCGCCGTACATCGCGATGCCCTCTTCCGGTATCTCGTTCTTGGCGGGCGGCAGGATGAGGCCAAGGACGGGCCGCTTGTCCGCAGCCCCTGCGGGACGGACGCCCAGGCCGGCCGCAGCGAGGACCGCGGCACCGCCAGCGAGCAAGGCACGGCGAGGAATGACCATGACGCACGCAGCCTAACGGATTCCGCCCGGCCGCGCTCCTGGCCTATGCTTCGGGCCTGACAGCCCAATAACAAGCGGGAGACGATATGAAAAAAGCCGGCTGGATCATGACCGCACTCTTTGCCCTGTTCATGCTGGGAGCGTCGGTTGCCCCGAAGTTCGCGGGCGCCAGGGCCGCCATCGACTCCGTCGTGGCGCTGGGCTGGTCGCCGAAGTACCTGCTGCTGATCGGGCTCATGGAACTGGCCTTCGTCGTGCTGTTCGTGATTCCGCGGACGAGCCTGATCGGGGCCGTGCTGATGACCGGACTGCTGGGCGGCGCCATCGCCAGCCAATTGCGCGCGGAAAGCCCGCTCTTCAGCCACACGCTCTTCGGCATCTACCTTGGCGCGTTCATGTGGCTGGCCTTGTGGCTACGCGACCCGGAACTCCGCATGTACTTCCGCAGGAGCACGCCCTGGAACTCGGTGCCGTTTCGATAGCGGCGGCCGTCATGGCGTGCCAGCCCCGGAACGCCGGTGCAGGAGTGTTCCCCAGCGCCAGCACAGCCAGGCGGTCGCGCCACAGGCCAGCGAGAACAGCGCCAGGTGCGCCAGGTTGCCGTTCAGCACCGGCGCGAGCAGCCCCATGACCACCGCACCGACGGACAGCGCAATGAATGCCTGCACGGATGCCGCCGCGCCTCGCGCTCGCGGGAACATGTCGAGCATTTCCAGCGACAGCACCGGGTAGGTCAGCTGCGCGCCGCAGGCCATCAGGAACCAGCTGAACTGCGTCAACGGGATCGGCACCGATGCCAGCGTCGCATGCGCGATAACGCCGACCAGCGCGGAGATGACCAGCATCCCGAATCCGAGCTTCACCTGCGTGGCGCGCTTCACCCTGCCCGCGAAGCGGCCGGCTGCCAGCGAGGCGCAGACGAAGCCGCCGACGATCGGGAAGAAGATCTTGTGGAACTGCGTCTCGCTCAGGTGCCAGTGGTCGAGGATGATGGCGGGCGCCGAGCCGACGTAGACGAACAGCGAGGCCATGGCGAGCGCGGCGGAAACGGCGAACAGCAGATAGCTCGGCTGTGTGGCCACGCCCCAGCAGGTGCGCACAAGCACCACCGGGTGGAACTTCGTGCGGGACGCCGGCGGATGCGTTTCCGGCAGCACCAGGTACGTGATGACCGACAGTGAAGCGCCCGAGCACGACCAGCATGCCGAACACGCTGCGCCAGCCGAACGCGACGTGCACCCAGCCGCCGATGATGGGTGCGGCGGCGGGCGCGATCGAGAACACGAGCATCATGTTGCTCATCAGCCGCTGCGCGTTCGCGCCGTCGAAGAGGTCGCGCACGACGGCACGCGCCACGGTCGGTCCAATGCCCGCGGCGATGCCCTGCAGCACGCGAAAGGCCAGCAGCACGCCAAAGGTCGGCGCGAGCAGGCACCCGATCGAGCCGATGGTGTAGAGGATCAGGCCGCCGATGACGACCCGCCGGCGTCCGAGCGCATCGGACAGCGGGCCGTGTATCAGCGCGAAGCAGGCGAACGGCAGCAGGTAGGCCGTGATGATCTGCTGCACCTGCCACGGCGTGAGGTCGAACTCCTTCGCAATCGCCGGGAACGACGGCAGGAACGTGTCGATCGACAGCGGGCTGACCATCGACAGGCTGGCGAGCAGCACCGAGATCGCGATCGTCGGTCGCCCGCTCTGCCCTGTCAGCCGGATCTTCACCTAGGGTTTGTCGCCCCGCAGGCCCCGCAGCAACGTGGCCGCCGAACCACCCTTCTCCATGGCCTCGATCAGCGCGGAGCCGACGATCACGCCGTCCACATGTGCGTCGAGCGCGGCGACCTGCGCGTGCTCGCGGATGCCGAAGCCGGCGCAGACCGGCACCCTTGAAAGCCTGCGCACGCGGTCGAGGTAATCCAGCGTTTCCTGGGGCACGCCGCCGCTGCTGACGGAGCGTGCCCGTCGTGCCGGTCATCGTCACCGCATAGACGAAACCCTGCGCGCTGCGCGCACAGCTGCTCGAGCCGGGCCTGCGGCGTGACCGGCGTGACCATGCGGATCAGCGCCAGGCCGTGCGGCGCCAGCGCCTGCTCGAACGCCGCGCTCTCCTCCACCGGCAGGTCCGGCACGATGAAGCCGGAGACACCCGACCTGCGCGGCGCGCGCAGCGAGCGCGGGCAGGCCGAAGGCCAGCATCGGGTTCAGGTAGCCCATCAGCACCAGCTGCGCCTTGGGACTGCGGCATGGCCTCGAGCTCTCGAGGATCCAGCTGCAGCGATGACGCCCTGCGCGAGCGCCGCGAGGCTGGAGCGCTGGATGGTCACGCCATCGGCCAGCGGATCGGTGAACGGCACGCCGATCTCGACCACGTCGGCCTCGGCGGCGACGGCTGCCAGATCCGCGCGGAAGTCGGTCCTGCGACGGGAACCCCGCCGTCAGGAACGCGACCAGCGCGACGCGCTCGGTGCGCGCCGCGCGGATCGCGCGCTCGAGCTGCTGCGCGGGAGTCGGAATCGTCGCGCTCATCGCGCGGTCTCCGGCTCGCGCCAGCAGCGTCTTCTGCAGCGTGGGCATGTCCTTGTCGCCGCGGCCGGAGAGTCCGACGAGCACGCGCTTGCCCGGGTTGCGCCGCGCCCAGTCGCGCGCGCCCACGAGCGCATGCGCGGACTCGATCGCCGGCAGAATGCCCTCGTGCGTGCTGCATTCCTGCACGCAGTCCAGCGCGTCGTCATCGAGCGCCATGATGTAGCTCGACGCGCCCGATGTCGCGCAGCAGCGCGTGCTCCGGCCCGACGCCCGGATAGTCCAGGCCCGCGGACACCGAGTGCGTCTCCTGGATCTGGCCGTGCGCGATCCTGCAGCAGCATCGTGTAGGTGCCGTGCAGCACGCCCGGGCGTGCCGGTTGCCAGCGTCGCGGCGTTGTCGCCGAGGCCCGCGCCCGCGGCCACCGGCTTCGACGCCGATGATCTCGACGCGACGGATCGCCGAGGAACGGCGTGGAACATGCCGATCGCGTTCGAGCCGCCGCCGACGCAGGCGATGACGCAGTCCGGCAGCGCGCCGGTGCGCTCGAGCATCTGCGCGCGCGCCTCGCGGCCGATGACGGACTGCAGCTCGCGCACCAGCTACGGATACGGATGCGGCCCGATGGCCGAACCGAGGCAGTAGAACGTGTTGAGCGGGTCGGACACCCAGTCGCGGAAGGCCTCGTCGATGGCCGCGCGCAGCGTGCGATCGCCGGTGGTCACCGGCACCACGGTCGCGCCCATCAGCCGCATGCGGCCGACGTTCGGCGCCTGGCGCTCCATGTCGACCTCGCCCATGTACACGGTGCAGGGCAGGCCGACGCGCGCGCACGCCGCCGCCGTCGCAACGCCGTGCTGGCCCGCGCCGGTCTCGGCGACGATGCGCTTCGCGCCCATGCGGCGCGCGATCAGCGCCTGGCCCAGCGCGTTGTTGATCTTGTGCGCGCCGGTGTGCGCGAGATCCTCGCGCTTGAACCAGACCTCCGCGCCCCAGCGTCGCGAGAGGTTGCGCATCGGCGTCAGCGCAGTGGGCCGGCCGACCCAGTCGCGCAGTTCGGCGTTCAGCTCGTCGCGAAACGCAGGCGTCGGCAGGATGGTTCGCGACGGCCTCGGTGAGGCGGTCGAACGCCGGCACCAGCGTCTCGGGAATGTAGCGGCCGCCGTAGGGACCGAAGCGTCCCTTGTCGTCGGGGAGTTTGCCGGCGAGCAAGGCATCGAGCAGTTGCTTCGCCTCAGCGGGGTTCATGTGAGCCGTCACGTCAGCCTCTCCTGTTCATTGTCACGTGCGCTGGCGAAAGCCGCCCGCGCCGTCCGTACGAAATCCGACGATCCGCGCCGGATCCTTGCGGCCGGGCGATTCCTCCACGCCGCTCGACACGTCGACGCCGAAGGGGCGCACGCTGCGCGATCGCTTCGGCCACGTTCGGCGGCGAGAGTCCGCCGGCGAGGATCAGCTCGCAGCGCGTCGCAAGCCGCGGCCGCGAGCGTCCAGTCGGCTGTCCGCCCGGTGCCGCTGCGCGGCCCCTCGAACAGCACGCGCACGCCGGCGGGCGGCTCGGCCTCGCCACGCAGCACCGGCCAGCCCTGCACGCCGGCCGGCAGCGCGATGCCGTCGAAATCCGGCGGCATCGGTCTGCAGCACGTCCGGCCCGAACTGGCCGAAGACCTCCTGCAGCAGCGCTTCGTCCGGATGCTGGGTCACGGCGACGCACAGCGCGCGGCCGCGTGCCGGGCGCGCGAGCTGTGCGCGCCTGCTGCCGGCGAGACTCGCCGCACCGAAGGCGCGAACACGAAACCGATGGCATCGGCGCCGGCGTCGAGCGCCGCCTCGACGGCGCGTGCATCGGTCATGCCGCAGATCTTCACGAAGCCGCTCATCGCGCGCGCGCCCTGCGGCCGGCCTCGATCATGCCGCGCAGCAGCGCTGCCGGATCCGGCGCCGTCATCAGCGCGCTGCCGATCAGCGCCAGGTCGTAGCCGCACGCTGCAAGGCGCGCGGCATCCGCGGGCGTGGCGACGCCACTCTCGGCCACGCGCGGCAGCGCTGCCGGCAGCCGGGACGCGAGTTGCTCGAGCCGGCCGGGCACCACCTTCAGCGTGACCAGATCGCGGCTGTTGAGGCCCAGCAACAGCCTTGCGCCCTGCGCCTCCGGGCTCGCCGCGAGATCACTGGCGATCTCGATGTCGCTCTCGTCGAAAGCACTCGACCAGCACGAACAGGCCAAGCCGCTTTGCGCTGCGAGATCAGCGCCAGCAGCGCGGCGCGATCGAGCATCCGCACGATGATGAGGATGCCGCCGGCCCCGGCGAGCCGCGCCTCGGCTACCTGGTAAGGCTCGACGAGGAAATCCTTGCGCATGGTCGGCACGCGGCGCGAGGCCAGCGCGCGCGAGGCCTGCTCGAGGTGGTCGAGCGAACCCTCGAAGCGCTCCGGTTCAGTGAGCACCGACACGGCAGCGGCACCGGCTCCGGCGTACGCGCCCACGCGCTCCGCGACGTCCTCATCGCCACTCTTCAGCTGGCCGACCGCGGGCGAGCGCAGCTTCACCTCGGCGATCACATCGAACCCCTGCGGCGAAAGCGCCAGCGGCGGCGGCTGTGGCGAGGCCTCGGCCCACCGCATCAGTTCTGCCTCGCCCATCAGGCGCCGCGCCTGCGCGACTCGCGCGCGGCTCGACCCGGCCATTGAAGCGAGGAAGTCGGCGCTCATGGACGGGCAGTCCCCGTGGAGCCGCTGGCCGTTGCAGCACGCGAGAACGCGGCCAGTTTCGCCAGCAGCGCACTCGCCCGTCCGTCGTCGATGGCCAGGGAGGCCATGCGGATCGCGGTGAGCGGATCGGCGGCGCGGCCGGTGACCTCGAGCGCAAGTGCCGCGCCCAGCATCAGCGCGTCGCGGTGCGGGCCATGCTCCTCGCCACGAAGCACGCGCGTCAGCGCAGCCGCGTTGTAGGCGGCGTCCCCGCCCATCAGCTGGTCCTCGGCGCAGACCTGCAATCCGTAGTCGGCCGGCGTGCGGCGCGACTCGCGCACCTTGCCCGGCGTCACGTCGAGCAGCAGGAACGGACCCAGCGGCGAAGGCTCGTCCCAACCCGCGGCACCATGGATGACGAAC
Organism: uncultured Pseudomonadota bacterium; assembly: GCA_963785055.1. Classification (GTDB taxonomy): domain Bacteria; phylum Pseudomonadota; class Gammaproteobacteria; order Steroidobacterales; family Steroidobacteraceae; genus ZC4RG30. The sequence continues at coordinate 127,978 of CAWATT010000002.1, read as the reverse complement.
GCTCGCTGCAGCGGCATGCCCGACATCGCCTGCGCCATCAGGCGCGCCGTGGGCTCGTTGTACGCGCCGATGACGTGGAACGGCGGCTCGGCCGGGTTCGACAGCGGGCCGAGCACGTTGAACACCGTGCGCACGCCGAGCGCGGCGCGCACCGGCCCGATGGCCTTCATCGCCGGGTGGTAGTGCGGCGCGAACAGGAACGTGAAGCCCAGCGCGGCAAAGCATTCCGCCGCGCGCTGCTCATCCAGCGGCAGCGGCAGTCCCAGCGCCTCGAGCACGTCGGCGCTGCCTGCACGGCTCGAAACCGAGCGGTTGCCATGCTTGATCACCGGAAGGCCGCAGGCCGCCGCGAGCAGCGCCGCGCCCGTGGAAAGATTGAAGCTGCCGGACTTGTCGCCGCCCGTGCCGACGATGTCGACGCTGCCGCGCGTGTCCGCAATGGCCGGCCGGCGCGCCAGCGAACGCATGCCGAGCGCGAACCCGCGCAGTTCCTCCGGCGTCACGCCCTTGGCGCGCACCGCGGCCAGCAGCGCACCGGACAGCGCCTGGGGCAGTTCCGGATCGGTCACCGAAACCAGCAGCGTGAAGGCGTCTTCCGTGGACAGCGCCTGCCTCTCCAGCAGCGCATCGAGGAAGCCGCGAAGCTGTGGCAGCGAGGCGCTCACGGCTGGCTCCTCGTCGCCGAGGTGATCTTCAGGAAGTTGCCCATCAGCTGCGGACCCTGCGGTGTCAGCACGCTCTCCGGGTGGAACTGCACGCCCTCGATCGACAGCGTGCGATGCCGGACCCCCATGATCTCGCCCTGGTCGGTCACCGCACTGATCTCCAGCACCGCCGGGATGGTCTCCGGCGCGGCGATCAGCGAGTGGTAGCGACCGACCTCGCAGGGCTGCGGCAGGCCATCGAAAAGAAACCGGCCGTCGTGCTTCACCATGCGATGTCTTGCCGTGCATGAGCCGCGGGGCGCGCACCACGTCGCCGCCGAAGACCTCGACGATGGACTGATGGCCGAGGCATACACCGAATATCGGCAGCTTGCCGGCAAACGCCCGGATCATGTCCATCGACACGCCGGCATCGCGCGGCGTGCCGGGACCGGGCGAGATGCACAGGTGCGTTGCGTCGAGCCGCAGCGCCTCGGTGACGCCGATCTCGTCGTTGCGGAACACCTGCACCTCCGCGCCGAGCACCAGGAAGGCCTGCACCAGGTTGTAGGTGAAGGAGTCGTAGTTGTCGATCAGCAGCAGGCGCGGCTGCACGGGCGTATTCACATTCCCTCCTGTGCCAGCTGCAGGGCGCTGCGCAGCGCCGCGCTCTTTGCGAAGACCTCTTCGAATTCGCTGGCGGGCACGCTGTCCGAGACGATTCCGGCGCCCGCCTGGTAGCTGTATTCATCCCCCTCGAACACCAGCGTGCGGATCGTGATCGCCTGGTCCATGTCGCCCTGCGCAGCCGAAATAGCCGATGGTGCCCGCCGTACAGGCCGCGGTCCACCGGCTCGAGCTCCTCGATGATCTGCATGGCACGCACCTTTGGTGCGCCGACCAGCGTGCCCGCCGGAAAGGTCGCCGCAAACAGGTCGAACGCATCGCGGCCCGGCGACAGCTCGCCGTGCACGCCACTGACGATATGCATCACGTGGCTGTAGCGTTCGATGGCGCGGTAGGGCTTCACGTGCACTGAGCCGGCCTTCGCGACGCGCCCCAGGTCGTTGCGCGCGAGGTCCACCAGCATCACGTGCTCGGCGTTCTCCTTCGGATCGGCAAGCAGGCGGCGCTCGTTCTCCACATCCGCATCGGGGTCGGCCATGCGCGGCAGCGTGCCGGCGATGGGCCGCAGCTCGGCGCGGCCGGCGGAGAGCTTCACCAGCGCTTCCGGCGAGGACCCGACGACGGAGATGCCACCGAGCTTGCAGTAGTACATGTAGGGCGAGGGATTGATCAGTCGCAGCGCGCGGTAGACCTGGAAAGGATCCAGGTCGTGCCGGCCGCGGAAACGCGAGGACAGCACCAGCTGGTACACGTCGCCGGCCGCGATGTATTCCTGCGCGCGGCGCACGCCGGCCATGAACTCCTCGCGACCCAGCGAGACCGTCAGGATCGCCAAAGCTGCCGAGGCCATTCGCGACGCGCAGGCCGCCGCGCAGTGCCGCGATCACCTCGCGCCGCAGCGCCTGGCGCTCCGCTTCACTGCCGGCGTGCAGCAGCGCGATGCCGCGCGTCAGGTGGTCGAAGACCAGCAGCGAGCGCGGCGCCACGTAATGCAGGATGGGTGCGCCCGGGCGCCGCTCGTGGCGCATCGGCAGGCGCTCGAAGAAGCGCACCACATCGTAGGCCGTGAAGCCGACCAGTCCGCCGGCCAGCGGCATGCCGGGCAGAACGGGCAGCGGTCGCGGCGCCCGCGCCAGGGCCTCGCGCAGGCGGCCGAGCAGCTCATCACGGTTGGCCGGCACCGGATAGTGGTCGCTGCCGATGGTCAGCGCCCGCGAGTCGAGGCGCACCTCCAGCCCATCGCCGAAGCCGATGAACGAGTAGCGCGCGAGCCGCTCGCCGCCCTCGACGCTCTCGAGCAGGAAGCGGGGCTGGAACGAGGCGAGCTTGGCGAAGGCCGAGACCGGCGTGTCCAGATCACCTGCGATGTCGAATGGCGGTTTCAGATGCATTTCCTCGAGACAACAAAAAACCCATCCCGGTGGCGCCGGAGATGGGTTCTGGTTCGGGAGTCCTTAAGCGGCTAGCGCTTGTAAATGACGACCAGTACCCCGCTCCGTCAGGAGTGGGGCCACCACCAGCAACGGGAGGTGACTTCAAGCGTCATCCGGGAAGTATGGCCAGCCCCCGGCCCGGGCGTCAAGAAATGGCGCCTTTCCGCCGTCCGGACGCGGGCCAGAAGCTCCCGCGCCGTGAGACGATGGGGGGATGACAGAACAGTACGAGAAGCTCGGCTTCTTCTACCTCGGCAAGGCCTTCGATGCCGCCACGAACCGCCTCGCCGACGAGCCGCTGCTCTATGACTCCCGTGACCTGACGACCCATGCCGTCTGCGTCGGCATGACGGGAAGCGGCAAGACGGGCCTGTGCCTGGCGCTGCTCGAGGAGGCGGCGATCGACGGCGTGCCGGCGATCTGCATCGACCCCAAGGGCGACATCGGCAACCTGATGCTGACCTTCCCGAAGCTGGCACCCCAGGACTTTGCGGGCTGGGTGGATGCCGGGGAAGCCGCGCGACGCAACCTCAGCGTGGAAGAGTACGCCGCGAAGGTGGCCGACCAGTGGCGCGCGGGCCTGGCCGAGTGGGACCAGACGCCCGAGCGCATCGCGCGGTTCCGCGAAGCCGTGGACATCGCGATCTACACACCGGGCGCCGAGACAGGCCTGCCGCTGTCGGTGCTGCGCTCGCTGGCCCCGCCGCCTCCCGAGGCCCAGGTCGACGATGCCGCGTTTGCCGAACGCATCGCGGGCACCGTATCGGGCCTGCTGACGCTCATCGGCCGCGATGCCGACGCGATGCAGGGCCGCGAGCACATCCTGCTGTCGAACCTGCTCGACCAGGCGTGGCGTGCCGGTCGCGCCATCGACCTGGCCAGTCTCGTGGCGCTGGTACAGAACCCTCCCATCGGGAAGGTGGGCGCGCTCGACCTGGAGACGTTCTTCCCCGCGAAGGAGCGCGCCGCGCTCGCGCTGGCCGTGAACAACCTGCTCGCCTCGCCGCGATTCGCGGCCTGGACGAAAGGCGAGGCGCTCGACGTGCAGCGCCTGCTGTACACGCCCGAAGGCAAGCCGCGCATCGCGATCATTTCCATCGCGCACCTGTCGGACGCCGAGCGCATGTTCGTGGTCACGCTGCTGCTGAACGAACTGATCGCCTGGATGCGCCAGCAGTCCGGCACATCGTCGCTGCGCGCACTGCTGTACATGGACGAGATCTTCGGCTACTTCCCGCCGACCGCGAACCCGCCGTCGAAGCCGCCGATGCTCACGCTGCTCAAGCAGGCGCGCGCCTTTGGCGTGGGTTGCGTGCTGGCGACGCAGAATCCGGTGGACCTGGATTACAAGGGCCTGGGCAACACCGGCACCTGGCTGATCGGCCGCCTGCAGACCGAACGCGACCGCGACCGGCTGCTGGACGGGCTGACCACTGCGCTCGCCGGTGGCGGACCGGATCGCGCCGAACTGGCGCAGCAGATCGGCGCGCTGACGCAACGCGTGTTCCTCATGCGCAACGTGCACGACGATGCCCCGCTGCTGCTGAAGAGCCGCTGGGCCTTGTCGTACCTGCGCGGCCCGCTGACGTCGGCCGAGATCTCACGACTGATGGCCCCACACAAGATGGCCGCGCCCGCCCGTGCCGGCGCCGCTGCCGGCGCTACTGCTGCTGTACCGTCTGCGCCTGCCGCGACGCGTCCCGCCCTGCCCGCCGGCGTCGAGGAGGTCTTCCTGCCTGTTCGCGGCGCAGCCAACGGCATCACCTACCGGCCACGCGTGCTGGGTGCCGCAAAGCTGCACTTCGTGGACAAGTCGCTGGATCTCGACACGTGGCAGACGATCTGCCTGTCGGCGCCGCTCTCGGACGACGGCAGCGATGCGCTGTGGGATGAAGCCGAAGCCTGCGACGCAGGCGCGGCTGTCGCGACGCCCGCGGACGGGGCCGGCTTTGCCGAGTTGCCCGCGGGTGCGCTGCGGGCGGCGAATTATGCCGGCTACGGCAAGTCGCTTGCGGCCCGGCTCTACGAATCCAGCCGGCTGACGATGTACCGGTGCGAGGAACTCAAGCTCACGTCGCGGCCCGGCGAGAGTGAGGGCGACTTCCGGGCGCGCCTTGCACTGGCGGCACGCGAACGGCGCGACACGCAGAAGGAAGCGCTGCAGCGCAAGTACGCGGCGAAGCTGGAGACGGCGCGCAACCGCGTGGAGCGTGCCGAGGATCGCGTCGCGCGCGAGAAGGCCCAGGTTTCGCAGCAGAAGGTGGATGCCGCGATCAGCGTCGGCCAGACGGTGCTCGGCGCACTGTTCGGACGCAAGCTGCTGTCCTCGCGCAGCGTCGGCCACGCCAGTACTGCCGCGCGCAAGGCATCGCGTGTCGGCCACGAGGCCGAACAGGCGCAGCGTGCGCAGGAAGGCAAGGAGCAGGTCGAGCAGCGCTACGCTGACCTGGAGAAGGAACTCGCCGACGGGATCGCGGCACTGGACCAGGGATTCGACGCGCAGGCGGTGGCGTTGACGGCCGTGCCGGTGGCGCCGCGCAAGTCGGATATCGCCGTGGCGGCGGTACGCCTGCTGTGGACACCCTGGCGCACCGGCAGCGATGGCTTTCCGCAGTCGGCCGCATGAACGGTTTCACGTCTACCGTTTTTCACCGGCTGGCGCTGATTGCAGTGGCGGCTTCGATCCTCGTTGCAGGTGCCTGCTCGCGCGAGGCACCGAAGCGGACTGCATCCGGCAGCGACACTCCGACCAGCTGGACGGGCGACTATCGAGCCGCGCTGCAGCTGCCGGGTGGCGAATTGCCTTTCGGGCTGTCGATCACCGAAGAGGACGGGAAGCTGGTCGGCTGGATCATCAATGGCAGGGAACGACTGCGCATCGACGAGACCAGCGTCACCGATGGACAGTTGCTGATGCGGATGCCGGGTTTTGAAAACCGCATCACTGCACGGCGCGAAGGCGGGCAACTGCTCGGCGAGCTGTACATGGTCAAGGCGCGCGACCGCCACCAGCGCATTCCCTTCACCGCGCTGCGCGGCGCGCCTGTGCGCTTCTTCCCGCGACCCGAGCCGCCGGGCGGGGATGTCTCCGGTCGCTGGGCCACGACCTTCACCGACGATGAAGGCGGCAGCTACATGGCCGTGGGCGAGTTCGTGCAGGACGGCAGCGATGTGACGGGCACATTCCTCACCCCCACCGGCGACTACCGCTACCTGAGCGGCGAGATGCGCGGCGGAAAGCTGTACCTGTCCACCTTCAATGGCGGACAGGCGTTCCTGTTCCACGGCGGGCTTGCCGGTGACGGCGCGACGCTGACCGGTGATTACTGGTCGGGCCTGGCCTGGCACGAGACATTTACGGCGAGTCGCGACGAGAAGGCGAGCCTTGGCGAGGCGACGCAGCTCACGACGGTGCGCGACCCGAATGCCCGCTTCGAGTTCACGTTCCCCGACCTCAACGGCAGCCCGGTGTCATTCTCGGACCCGCAGTTCAGGGATCGCGTCGTCATCGTGGTGATTGGCGGCAGCTGGTGCGCGAACTGCCACGATGAAGTCGCGCTGCTGACCGCGTTGCGCGAGAAGTACGGCCCCGAGGGACTCGAGGTGGTGGGACTGATGTTCGAGCAGCTCGACGATATAGCCGAGGCGCGCGAAGCCGTGGCGCGCTTTCGCGACCGCTGGAACATCCCCTACCCGCTGCTGCTCACCGGCACGACGACGCAGGATCCCGATGCCCCGCGGCTGCCGCAGCTCGATGCCATCCGCGGCTATCCGACGACGATATTCATCGACCGCAAGGGGATGGTGCGCCACATCCACACGGGCTTCTCGGGCCCGGCGACCGGTGAGCACTACACCGAACTGGCACGCGATTTCGAGGAACGCGTGCGTACCCTGCTGGCGGAGAAAGCCTGAATGCCCTCATTCGATACGGTTTCCGAGCTGGACGACCACGAGGTCACCAACGCCATCGACCAGGCCAATCGCGAGCTCACGCAGCGATTCGACTTCAAGGACACCGGCGCGGAGTTCGCGCGCGACGCGAAGGATCCCTACGTCGTGCTGATGAAGGCGAAAGTCGAGTTCCAGCTCAAGCAGATGCTCGACATCCTGAAGATGCGACTCGCCAAGCGCGAGATCGACACCCGCTGCATGGAGGTCAAGGACCCGGAGGTCAACATCGCCGAGGCACGCCAGAAGGTGATCCTCAAGCACGGCATCAACCAGGAAACGGCGAAGAAGGTCACCCGATTGCTGAAGGAATCCGGCCTGAAGGTGCAGGCGCAGATCCAGGGCGAGAAGGTGCGCGTGATCGGCAAGCAGCGCGACGACCTGCAGGAGGCGATGGCCCTGCTGCGCAAGAGTGAAGTCGGCATGCCGCTGCAGTTCGACAACTTCCGCGACTGAGCCGGCGTGATCATCCCCGGGAGCGGTGAATGGGCGCCGGGCATCGGCGATCCGACGTTGCTCGGCTGGATCACCGTGGCCGCCTACGCGGGCGTGGCAGTGCTCTGCGGCTGGAACGCCCGGCGCGCGCGCGGATTCCCGGTCGAGCAGCGCGTGTGGATCGCGCTGGCATTGCTGCTCGTGGTGCTGGCCATCAACAAGCAGCTGGACCTGCAGTCCTGGTTCACCACGGTGGGCCGCGACCACGCCAGGCAGCAGGGCTGGTATGCCTATCGCCAGGTGGTGCAGGTCACCTTCATCGTGGCGCTGGTCGCGGCGTCCATCAGCGTCCTGCTGCTGTTGTACTTCGCACTGGGCGCGGCCTGGCGACGGTATTCACTGGTCGCCTGTGGACTCGCGCTGCTGCTGACGTTCATCGTGATCCGCGCTGCGACGTTCCACCACGTCGACCTCCTGCTGCACGTGCAACTGGGCGCACTGCGACTGAACCATGTGATGGAGCTGGGCGCCATCGCGCTTGTCGCACTGGGCGCCTGGACCTGGCGCCTGCCGGAAGCGGCGCCGGCAGTCGGGTCGGCGCCTACGCCGACATGACCGCTTCGACGTTCACGATGGTCTTCACCGAATTGGCGATGTAGCACTGGTCGTGCGCCTGGTGGTGCAGCGCCTCGTGGGTCGTCGCATCGGGTGCGTGGCCGATGGCAAAACGCACCTTCGGCCGCAGCGTCACCGTCGTCATCGCCATCCGGCCTTCCGCGTTGCGGGCCAGCACGCCTTCGGCGTGGTCCTCATAGCGGTCGACGAGGAACCCGCCCTGCGCGGCCAGCGCAAGGAACCACAGCAGGTGGCAACTGGACAGTGATGCCACGAACGCTTCCTCGGGATCCACCGCAGCAGCGTCGGACATCGGTGGAGGCACCACCTGCGGTGAGGCCGAGGCTGGAACGACCTCGCCGCCATCGAACCGCATCTCGTGCCGCCGGCTGTAGCGCTTGTCGAGGAAGGGCTGTGCGCCGCGCTCCCAGGACAGTTCCGCGGTGTACGGTCGCCAAGGGAATCTCCTATCGGTCGATACGGTAGTAGCAGAAGTCGACGATGATCCCGCCGGCCGGGCGTGGCCCCTGGTGCGAGAGACGCGCGCCGATTTTTTCCATCGCGCGCCGCGAACGCAGGTTGGTCGTCGCGACGTGGAACCAGACCGTGCGTACGACCTGCAGCGCGTGCTCGATCATCAGGCGCTTCATCTCGCCGTTGGCCGCTCCGCCCCAGTAATCGCGCGCCAGGAAGGTGAAGCCGATCGCAACGCCGGATTCCTCCGGGTCCCAGTCGTAGTAGCGCGACGTGCCGATGATCCGGTCGCTGGCACGCTCGACCACGGCGAGTGCGCCGCCGGAGTCCAGCGCCGCGTCGAAGAAGGCCGCAAAGCCCTCCGGCGTCGCCCGCTCGGGGTTGGGGTGCTGGGCCCAGATCAGCGGGTCGCGGCTGACTTCCCATAGCGCCGTCCGGTCCGCAGGCTGCAGCGGTCGCAGCAGCAGCGTCGGACCCTCCAGCCGGGGTTGCATGTCGATCAAGTGGATGCCTCCTCTCCGGGGCACATTATCCTGCCGCTGTCCCTACAATTACCCCTCATGATGAACCCCGCGATCGAATCCCTGCTGACGAGAACCTCCCTGGCCGGCGCATTCATGAAGCCGCCCGCCCCTTCCGAAGAGGAGATGAAGCTGATCCTCGGCGCCGCACAGCGCGCGGCGGACCACGGCCGGCTGCGACCCTGGCGCTTCTTCGTCGTCCAGCCCCGTGACTACGAGGTCTTTTTCGACCGCCTCGCCGAAGCGGCAACCCGCGTGCAGGGTGATCCCGCACGCTACAGCCAGAACCGCGAGAAGTACCGGCTCACCGCGCGGGCGCCAGTGCTGGTCGTCGCGGCGGCCCGCATCGACACGGCCAACAAGGTCGCCCCCATCGAGCAGGCCTTTGCCGCTGCGGGCGCAACACAGCTGGTGCTGAGCGCGGCGCATGCCATGGGGTATGCCGCCTTCCTGTTCTCGGGTGCCGGCGTGTTCGACGCGCCGTTCAAGGCGAGCTTCGGCCTGGAACCCCACGACCACCTGATCGGCTTCATCTGCCTTGGCACGCCGGCCGGCCCGGGCAAGCCGGGGCCCACCGCCGGGGAGGCGGTTGAGGCGGGACTGGCGGCAACGGTGAAGCCATGGTCGACCTGAAGCTCAAGGACCTGGGTTACCTCGTCGCACTCGCGGACACGCGACATTTCGGACAGGCCGCGGCCCGCTGTTTCGTCAGCCAGCCGACGCTGTCGGCCCAGCTCAAGAAGCTGGAGGTGTACCTCGGCGTCCAGCTCATAGAACGCCACCCGCGGCGGGTGGCGCTGACCGAAGTCGGCGCGCAGGTGGTCGCGCGGGCACGGCGAATGCTCGAGGCCAGCGAGGAGATCGTCTCGCTGGCGCAGCTGCAGCGCGACCCGCTCGCGGGGCGGCTGCGACTCGCGCTGTTGCCGACCATCGGCCCCTATCTGTTGCCGCAGGTCGCGCTGCGGATCCGGCGCAAGTTGCCGCGCCTCGACCTGCTGCTCTACGAGTACCAGACCGGGCCGATGCTGGAGCGGCTGCACGCCGGCGATATCGACGTGGGCATCCTTGCCTTGCCGGTGCCGGCCGACGGCATGCAGCAGCGTGAGCTGTACGAAGAACCCTTCGTCGTCGCCGCGCCGGAATCCCACGAACTGGCGAGGCGCAAGTCGGTGAAGACCTCCGACCTGGATGGCCAGACCGTGCTGCTGCTGGAAGATGGCCACTGCCTGCGCGACCAGGCGCTGGCCGTGTGTGCCCGCACCGATGCACGGGAAAAGCAGGACTTTCGCGCCACGTCGCTGGAAACGCTGCGGCAGATGGTCGCCTCCGGCGCAGGCATCACGCTGCTGCCGCAACTGGCCAGCAGCGGCGCCTATGGCAGCGCACGCGGCGTGACCATCGTGCCCTTCGCCCGTCCCGCACCGATGCGCCGCATCGGCGCGCTGTGGCGCCGGACCTCCGCGCGCAGCATCGCGATCAATGCGGTGTGTGACGTGATCGCGGAGGCTGCGCCGAAGTTCCTCGACCTCGCGTGACAGACGAGATCTCGGTCTACGACCGGCTGGTCTGGCCTGAGGGCGCCATCGAGGCGCTGCTGGCCAGCGGCGAGCGACGCCGCGAACTGGTGGCCTACCTCGGCGAGGAGGAATTCGCCGCGCTGCAGCCGCTGGCTCTCGCCGCTGCGCGAACGCCCCGGGATCCGGACCGGGTGATCGTGCTGGTGCCAGGCATCATGGGCTCGCAGCTGGGCAAGCCGCGTTCCGACTCGCTGCCTGCGAACCTGCTGTGGATCGACCCGGTGGATTTCCAGCACGGTCGCATCGCCGAACTGGCCTTGCCGGATCAGGGCGTCCGGTCGATGGGGCCGGTGCTCTACAGTTACCTGCCGCTGAAGCTGGCGCTCGAGGCCCGTGGCTACACGGTGCGCTACCACGACTATGACTGGCGGCAGGACCTTGGGGCGCTGGGGCTTGCGCTCGCGCAGCGCCTGGCATCGGAGTCCGCCCGCCGCGTCACGGTGATCGGACACAGCATGGGCGGGCTGCTCGGGCGCGTCGCGCTGCGCCGGATGGGCATTCCGAAAGTGCAGCGCCTCATCACGCTCGGCGCGCCGCATGGCGGATCCTACGGCCCGCTGCTGGCGCTGCGCGGCGTGTATCCGCTGGTGCGTCGCATCGCACAGCTGGATCCCCAGCACAGCGCCGAGACGCTCACCCGGGAGGTGTTCTCGACGTTTCCGAGCCTCTACCAGATGCTGCCCGTGCATTTCGGCGGGCTGGATCTGTTCGACCCGCGGACATGGCCCTCCGAAGGACCTCAACCCGATGCGTCGCTGCTGGCCCAGGCACGGCTCCTCGATCTGGGCGGACCGGACGAACGCATCGTGTGCATCGCAGGCTACGGTTGCGACACGGTCGTTGATGTCGCGCGGGGTGAGGACGGCTTCCGCTACACCGGCGATCGCCTTGGCGACGGCACGGTGCCGCAGGCCCGGGCCGTGCTGCAGGGCTGCGAGGCCTGGTACTGCGAGGCCGGCCACAGCGACCTGCCGCGCAGCCCGAAAGTGCAGGCGGGGCTTTTCGCACTGCTGGCTGCGGAGACTCCGCCACTGCTGCCTGCGCCACCCGGGCCCGGGTCACGCAGCCGCTTCCATTTCACCGATGCGGAACTGCGCCAGACCATGACCACCAAGATCGACTGGTCGGCGCTGGACCATGCCGCGCGCCATCGCTTCCTCGGTTCGCTCAACGAGCCTGTGGCACCCTGGTCACGAGGATGAACGCGGGCCTGTGCTGGTTTCGGCAGGACCTGCGGCTCGCGGACAACGAAGCGCTCGAGGCGGCCGCGCGCAGCTGCAAAGCGGTGATTCCCGTCTACGTGTGGTGCCCCGACGATGAGGGCGAGTGGCCGCCCGGCGCGGCGTCCCGCTGGTGGATACATGAATCCCTGGCGCGACTCGGGCACGCGCTGCATGACAAGGGATCCACGCTGATCCTGCGTCGTGGACCGGCCGCCGAGGTCCTTCCTGCGCTCGCGCGCGAGACCGGTGCCACGCGGCTGTTCTACAGCGGGCGGCACGAACCCGCGGCGCTGCATACCGAGCGCGCGGTGGTCGAGGCGCTGCGACGCGACGGCGTCGAGTCGCTGCGCTTCCAGGCTTCGATGCTCGTGGAACCGGGATCGATCCACGGCCGCACCGGGGATACGCTGCAGGTCTTCACGCCGTTCCTTGAGGCCTTCCTGAAGCAGGCGGAGATCCGCCCGCCCCGGCCTTCACCGCCTCGCCTGCCGGCTCCCCTGCACTGGCCCGCCACGGAACCGCTCGCTGCACTCGGGCTGTTGCCAAAGGTCTCGTGGCACACGTCGCTCGCGCAGCATTGGCAGCCGGGAGAGCTGGCCGCGCGCGCGCAGCTGAAATCCTTCGTGGGCAAGGGGCTGGCCACCTACGACCTCCACCGTGACCGCCCGGACCTTCCGGGCAGTTCCCGCCTGTCTCCCTTCCTGCACCACGGCGAGCTCTCGCCTCGACAGGTCTGGCGGGCCGCGGAACAGGCGAGCCTGCGGAGCGGCCAATCAGCCCGAGGCGTTCCGGCGCAGCAAGTTCATCGCCGAGCTGGTGTGGCGGGAGTACGCCGCGCAGCAGTTGCTGCGGCATCCGCTGCTGCCGGATCGCCCTCGCGATGCACGCTTCGAACGGCTGGCCTGGCGCACGGACGAGGCGCAACTGCGCGACTGGCAAGCCGGTCGCACCGGCCTTGCGCTCGTCGATGCGGGCATGCGCGAGCTGTGGCAGACGGGCTGGATGCACAACCGCGTTCGCATGGTGACCGCCTCGTTCCTCGTGAAGAACCTGCTGCTGCGCTGGCAGGAGGGCGAGCGCTGGTTCTGGGACACCCTCGTGGATGCCGACCTGGCCAACAACGCGCTGAACTGGCAGTGGGTTGCGGGCAGCAGTCCCGACGCGGCGCCGTGGTTCAGGATCTTCAATCCGGACACCCAGGCCGAGCGGTTCGATCCGGAGGGGGTATATCGCCGGCGCTATCGTGCCCGAGGCGGGGACGCCCGGTTATAGTCGTCCCCTCGTCGACCTGAAGGCATCACGTCAGCGTGCGCTCGATGCGTATGCGGCATTGCGAGGCTCCCCATGAGAACCAGCACTTTCAAGTTCTGCATGCTGTTCGCCGGCATCACGCTGCTCGGCGTGGCGACGTTCTACTTCGTCACCTACATCGGCGTGAAGATCGCGATCGCCAACAGCGGCCTGAAGCCGTTCTACCAGGACACGATCCGCGCGCTGTGGCTGACCTTCGGCTTCCAGGCCGCTGCTGATCGGCGTGCTGTATTCCATCGTCGCGTACCGCCCCCATTCCGTGACGCGCGAAGTGATCGTGATCTTCGGCTTGTTGCAGCTGGTCGAGGCGGTGTTGCTGGTGACTTTCGCCGGCAGCTGGCTCGCCGCAGCGCTGCTCGGCGTCGCGGCGCTGTGCGTGATGATCGCGGCGCTGATCTGGCCGGCAAAGCTGGAGCCGGAAATCGCCTACAGCGGCACGGCAACCACGCCCGAACTCACGCCCGCGCCAACCGGCACAACGCCGACGGCCTGATGCCGCTAGAGCAGCGCTGAGCGGGCGTCCACGACGCTCGCGCCGCCGGCCTTCACGACGCGGGCCAGGCCCTGCGACGCGGGCAGCAGCTGTTCGGCGAAGAAGCGCGCGGTCTGCCGCTTCGAGAGATAGAACGGGTCGTCCGGCGCAGCCTGCAGCGCGGCGTCGGCAAGCGCCGCTGCACGCGCCATCAGCGCGCCCGCGATCACCACGCCGACGAGCTCGAGGTAAGGCACCGCGACCGCCTGCGCCTTTTCGACGGACTCGCCGGTTGCCTGCAGCAGCACTTCGGTTGCGTCGCGCAGCAGCGTGAGGCCCTCGGTAGCCGCATTGCGGATGGCCTTGGCCTCGGGCGACAGCGCGCGCGCGTCGTTGAGTTCGCGCGAGCAGATCCTTCAGCAGCGCGCCCATTGCCGCGCCCCGATCGCGCGCCAGTTTCCGGCCGATGAGATCGTTGGCCTGGATTCCGGTCGTGCCTTCGTAGATCGACGCGATGCGCACATCGCGCAGGAACTGCGCTGCGCCGGTCTCTTCCACATAGCCCATGCCGCCGTGCACCTGCACGCCCAGCGAGGTCACGTTGATCGCGGTCTCCGTGCACCAGCCTTTCACCACGGGGATCAGCAGCTCGGCGCGCGCCAGTGCGGCGGCACGCGCCGCCTTGTCGGGCAGATGCTGCCCGCGGTCCAGCTCCAGCGCGGCGTAGTACGCCAGCGCGCGCATGCCTTCGGTGCGTGCCTTCATCGAGAGCAGCATCCGCTTCACGTCGGCGTGCTCGATGATCGGCGCCGGATCCGGCACGCCTGGTCGCGGCGGCCGACCCTGCAGGCGGTTGCGCGCCCACTCCAGCGCCAGTTGCAGCGCGCGCTCGGACTGCGCCAGGCCCTGCACGCCCACCGACAGGCGCGCCGCGTTCATCATGATGAACATGTGCGAGAGCCCGGTGTTCGGTTCGCCGAGCAGGTAGCCGATCGCGCCGTCCTTCTCGCCGAAGGACATCACGCAGGTCGGGCTCGCGTGGATGCCGAGCTTGTGCTCGATGGACAGGCAGCGCAGGTCGTTGGGCTTGCCCGGCGTGCCGTCCGCGTTCATCAGGAACTTCGGCACGAAGAACAGCGAGATGCCGCGCGTGCCCGCGGGCGCGCCATCGATGCGCGCCAGCACCAGGTGGACGATGTTCTCCGACAGGTCGTGGTCGCCGTACGTGATGAAGATCTTCTGGCCGAAGATCCGGTAGTGATCACCCTCGGCCACCGCGCGCGTGCGCAACAGCGCCAGGTCCGAGCCGGCCTGCGGCTCGGTGAGGTTCATCGTCCCCATCCACTCGCCGGTCACGAGCTTCGGCAGGATCTGCGACAGCTGCGCCGGATTGCCCGACGCGACTATCGCCTCGACCGCGCCGCGCGCGAGTGAGGTGCCCAGGAAGAAGGCCATGTTCGAGGCGAACATGAGCTCCTCGACCGCTGAGTTCATCAGCTGTGGCATGCCCTGCCCGCCCAGCTCCAGGCCCATCGACAGCTGCGACCAGCCCGCCTCCACATAGGCCTTGTAGGCCTCCGGAAACCCCTTTGGCGTGGTCACACCGGACTCGGACCAGCGCGCACCCTCCAGGTCACCGGTTGCATTCAGGGGAAGAAGGACATTTTCGGCGAACTTGGCCGCTTCTTCGAGGATATTGTCGGCAATTTCGGCGGAATAGCCGGCATCCGCATATAGCTCCGAAAGCGGGTGGTCGTCGAGCAGCTCATGAAGGACGAAGCTGATTTCCCGAAGGGGTGCGTGGTACATGCAGAGATTCCGCCGAACGTCAGGTATTGGCACCAGGCGCGCTGGCCAGTGCAGGGACAATGTTGGCCGCGAGGAAGTCTACAAAGCTGCGGACGGCCGGGTCGGCGGCGCGCTCCGCCGGGCTCACCGCAAGCAGCTCGACGCGGTCGGCGACCTGCCAGTCCGGCAGCAACCGTACCAGGCGCTTCATGGCCAGCCCGTTGCGGCAGAGGAACTCCGGCAGCACGCCAATGCCGAGGCCCGCGGCGACGGCCGAGTGCAGCGCGTTGAGATCCTGTGACATCAGCCGGGGCTGGCCGGGCACGACCACCGTGCCGCCGTCCTTTGCCAGGCGCAGCACCGGCTCGGCACCGCTGCCCGCCCACAGCAATGCATGGGCGCCCAGTTCGCTCGGCGTCTGCGGCACGGGCTTGCCAGCCAGATAGCCCGGCGCGGCACACAGGATCATCGGAGGGCTGCCCAGCACGCTGGCTGTCTCGCCTTCGGCCACGACCCCGTCCCCGCGCAATGCAACGTCGAAGCCCGCGCCATCAGCGAGGTCCTCGGAGCTGATCAGGCGCAGCGCGACCTGCGGAAATCGCTCGAGGAACCGCGGCACCAGCGGCGCCACCAGCAGGCGACCGTAGCCCTGGTCCATCAGCACGCGCAGCGAGGCGCCATCGGCCACCGGCTGCAGCGCGGCGCGCGCAGCCTCCACTTCCAGCGCAACGCGCTGGCAATGCGAGAGGATCGAGCGGCCCGCAGCCGTGAGGGAAATGCGGCGAGTGGTGCGCTCGAGCAGGCGCAGCCCGAGCTCCCGCTCCAGCAGCGAAACCGCCCGGCTGACGCGCACCTTGGGGACCTGCAGCTTGCGGGCGGCAGCCGTGAAGCCGTTGAGTTCAACCACTCGCGCGAAGATCGCCATCTCATCTGCAATCATCGACTGGTTCATGATTGGGCCAATGGTCGCCAGAATTGGTCATATTGTAACCCTTCACTACGGAATTTCGCGCCCTCCCGGGAATGCGTCACGGTGCAGAAGGCATCAGCCGGACACAATGCCCGGGCAATGCCTGAATCCAACACCCAGATCCGTGCCTCGGCCGTCGTGCAGCTCGGCAAAGCCATCCCTGGCGCGCTTCCCGGCGTGGATATCCGCGCCATCTCCATCCATGAAGCCGCCGGCGATCCGGTGTGGATGTCGACGGACATGCTGGGACCCGACGATCACTCGCTGATCCTCGACGCGCTGGACACCCTTGCGCTGGAACCGCTGCGCAATGTCTACGAGCGGGACCTGGAGGGCGGGCGCTGCAAGCTCGTCTACCCGATTCGCGATCCGCGCGGCATGAGCCGTGGCGCGGTGATGCTGGAAGTGACGCGCAAGACGCTGGGCGGCTCGGCCTCCGAAAAGGCAATCCAGCCCTCCTTCGCAGTGGTCCTGCGACGCCTGGCGATGTGCCTGGCCGAGACGAAGTCGCCGGGCGTTGAACCGGCGCCGCACGAGACGCTGGGTCGCTCGCTGACGCTGTATGTGCAGCAGCTGCTGAAGCTGCGCAGCAGCGGCCGTACGCGCCGCTACGAGGTCCTGCTGCGCTCCAATGCCGATGGCGACCCTTCGGTCGAAGCGCCGCGTGAAGTGCTGGAGCGCGCCGACGCCGATGACGCCCACGGCGAGCTGGACCGGCGTGTCGTCGGCGAGCTGTGCCGCTGGATGACCCGCCACCACGACGAACTGGAGAAGGAACCGGCGACCTTCTCGATCAACCTGTCGGTCGGTGCGCTGCGCGACGCGCAGTTCGTCGACTACGCGATGGACCTGCTGCGCAAGGCGCGCCTGAATCCGCGCCTGCTCGGCTTCGAGATCCGCGAGAGCCTGTGCCGACGTTATCCGGCCGAGGCCGAGCGCCTGGTGCTGCAGTCCGAGAAGGCCGGCTGCCACGTGATCCTCGATGACTTCACCTTCCACAGCGACGTGCTGCCGTTGCTGCGCCACCGCGCGGTGCGACTGCTGAAGATCGATGCCAGGCTGACGGTCTCGGCGCTGACCGACAAGGTTGCGCAGGCCCAGGTCGTGGCGATCTCGCAGGCCAGCAAGGTGCTCGGCGCGCACTGCGTCGCCAAGCGCATTGAATCGGCCGTGGCACGCCAGTGGCTCTCGGCCATCGGCGTGGACTTTGCGCAGGGCTACCTGCTGGAAGGTCCGCAGCCGCTGACCGAACTCTCGTCGCTGAAGCTGCGCAGCCCGCAGCGACACGTTTCGTAAGGCCGCGCCTCCCTACCAGCTGTAGCGCACGCGGTAACGCACGCGCGTTTCACCGCCTGCCGGAACCTTCGCATTGAAGACGATGGTGCTGGCGTCTTCCTTCTCGAACGGCTGGGAGTTGGACAGGACACTCCAGCCGCTCCAGCGGTAGAGTCTCTCGCGCACCTGCACCTCCACCGGCTGGTCCTTGCGATTGCGCAGCTCCACCTCGATCTCCTCCTCCATCCAGCGTGCACGCGTGTCGCTGGTGAAATCGACCTGCCGGCGCTCGCCGACCACGTCGAACGCGGAGCCGAGCTTCACGCGAACGCGCTCGTCGCGCGGCGTATGGCCGATGACATCCTCGCCGATGAACTCGAGCGAGTTGTCGCCCGGATCCACGCGCGAGACGCGCACCCGCCCGGCCGGCAGCGGAATGCCGAGGCCTGAAGCCTTGTCATTGCGGAACTGCAGCCACGTCTCCACCCGGCCACCCGCTGCGGGAAAGCCCGGGTCGGTCCAGGCAGCCGCGCTGCCCACCACGCTGATGGTCGGGCCGAACACCAGCTGGCGCTGCGCCGGCACGCGCCGCGCCTGGTCGAACAGCTCGATCTGCTTCGTCGCGTTGTTCGCAAGGTCGGTGCGACGGCCCAGCGTGTAGAGGTGGAACTCGTCGAAGGACTGCTCGGCGAAGCCGCCATCGTCCGCCCTGGCCTCGCGCGCCATCGCCATCATCACGCCGGGCGGCCGCGCCTGCGGTGCGCGGTTCACGTCGCCGGCAATCAGCTTCAGCCGTGCGTCGGGGAAGCTGGCGCCCGACTGGTTGATGATGCTGACCCACGCTGACAGATCCACGAAGCCATTGTTCGCATCGCGGCCCTCGCTGAAGAGCAGGTTGTAATCCGCCCACCAGGTGATGCCGCCGGTCTGGTAGGTGACGCGCACGCGATGATCCCCGCCGCGCGACGTGTTGATGTCCCACAGCAGCGTGGGCCGCGTGATCAGGCCACCCGGCAGTTCGCCGAAGCGCAGGGCCTGCCAGTCGCGCAGCGCCGTGAGCGTGCCGTCGGCACCGCGCAGCACGAGTCCGTCCGTAGCCGAGAGCAGCGTGCCGCTGAGGCTGTTCACCGCTCCGCCCGCGCCTGCGCGCTCGACGGTCAGCGGCCGGTCGATATAGCGCTGCAGCAGCTTGTCGGTGCCGACCAGGTCGAACTGGAAGTTCTGCTCCAGCACCCGCGCCTCGGGATCGGTCAGGGAAGTGAAGGTCACCGTCGTGGGGTCGATCAGCGCCGCGACGTCCGTGAACCGCAGCGTGCCGCGGCCCGCGGCGATCGGCATCTGGCGCTCATTACGAACCATGGCAAAGCCCGGCACGCTGCCGGCCGAGGGCACGCCCTGGCCCGGCAGCGGCCGGTAGAACTCGGCCGGCACGGCGCCCGGCTGGGCGGAGCTGTAGATCGTCACGGCCGTGTCTTCGGCGGCCGCTGCGCCGGCCCCCTGGGCCAGGCTGGCAAGGATCAGCGCGGCGCAGGCCGCCGTGCCGGTGCGTGCGCTGACATGTGACTTATCGCCCTGTTTTGGCATTCCGGAGATCCCCGCGGGCAAGAAATGTGAGGCAGTCCGGGCCTGTGGGCGCCCGGACGGCCACGATACACCTCAAAGGTCCCAGCCAATGACAGCCAGCGTTGCCACCAATCCCGCCTCGCAGCCGGCGAGCGCCCCGATGCCCGCCGCGGACAACGCCGCAGCCTCCGGCTCACCGTCGTCGGCAATGGACGCGGCTTTCATCGAGCGCAACCAGATCGTCGAACGCTACCTCTCCGGTCGCCTGCCGGCGCGCGGCGCCGGCGACTTCGAACGCTTCTGCCGGGACAATCCGGAACTGCTCACCTCGCTGGGACTCCCGGAGCGCATCCATGCCGGCCTGCGGCTGATGGATGTCGCGGGGCATCCCGAGCCCTGGGCCGAGAAGAAAACGCCCTTCTACCAGAAGCCCACGGCGATCGCGGGGCTCGCAGCGCTGGCCGGAACGATGCTGATCGCGACGCTGATGCTGCTGTTCAACAACAGCGCGCAGGACAACCAGATCGCCGTGCTGGAAGACCAGCTGGAGAACCAGCCGCTGTATCCGGCCGAATCCACGCGCACGGTGCTGGTGGCGGCGAGCCGCAATGGACCGGTGAGTCGCCCGATGCTGACCATCGGCGGCGGGGACACCGTCATGGCCGACATGAAATTCGACGTGTCATGGTCGAAGTTCCCCGTCTTCAAGGTCACCATCGACCGCGTCGACCAGGGGCGCGTGATGACGCTGGCCAATGTCGCACGCGACTCCAACGGCCACCTGCGCCTGGCGCTGAACAGCTCGGCGCTGGGCCCGGGCGACTACACCGTTTCGATGGAAGGCCTCGACTGGCGCGGGACTCCGCACCCGCAGGGTGGGCAGTTTCGCGATCGCCGCTAGGCTCGACTTCGTCGCAGGCGTGGCTAGTTTCGCGATCGCACGCTGACCCGATCGATCTCGCGCACCGGCGTTGCGCGCGGATCGTCGGCGACCTGCCTGCCGGATTCCTCTTCGCGCCAGCGACGCGGCACGCGATCGATGCCGAAGCACCACAGCGTCAGCGTCCCGTCGGTGCCGATGCGCAGCCGCAGGAACTGCTTGTAGTCCTGGATGCGCAGCGAGGAGAACGCCTCGTTCGCATGTCGCCCGAACACCAGCACCGAGATCAGCAGGTAGAGGCCGATGATGAAGCCGCCGACCGGTGCGCCAGCCAGGAAGGTCAGCCCGCCCGTGACCAGCAGCTGGGTGGACGAGGCGTACGAAAGCCCCAGCACCTCGACGGCGAAGATGTTCGCGAGCCAGGCCAGCGCCAGCGCTGCGAACAGGTGGGCGACCGCATGCGTCACGCCGCCAAGGACCCGATACAGCCTGGAGTGCGTGTCGGTGAAGAACACGAGCCCCGCGATTACGGAAAGGACCCACAGGCCCAGCGTCGGTTCACGCAAGGCCACCGCAAACGTGCTGTGGAAGGCCTCCCGGAAGGTGTCTATGTCGGCAAGATCCAGGCGCGCCGAAGCAAACCAGGCCGACAGCGCGTAGACGAGCGCGGTGAGCCAGCCGGCCCGGGGATTGATGAACGGGAACAGCAGGTTCCTCCACGCCAGGCGCGACGAGGTCGGACCGTCCGGGTAGCTGACGGCAGTGTCGAACCCTTCCCTCAGCTTCAGTACCCGCGGCTTGTCCGACGGATGCAGGAACGCGCCGCCGCCGCCCGAGATGATCTTCTGCGCACCCTCCGCGTTCTCCGCGCGCCGATAGCAATGCAGGTCACCGGTGAGCGTGACCCGCACCGGGTGCCGCAGCACCTCGCGCTCGAACCAGGCCAGCGTGCGCGCGCTGTAGTCCTCGTAGCGCGGATAGGTGCATTCGTAGACCCACTGCGGCTCCGGCACGCACAGGATCACGTTCGCGTGTTCGCCCATCTGCGCGGCGATCTGGCGGAAATAGCGCACCTGCGGCTCGTCGAAGTCGGCGCCCAGCTGCAGGTCGATGCCCACCAGCCACCAGTCCCGCGGCAGTTGCAGCGCGAAATAGCTGCGGGTCTGTCGGGTGCGGCAACCGGCGAACCCGCGCTCGGGCCGGCAGAAGGTGCGCGAGAACGCCACGAGGCTGTCGAACCAGTCATGGTTGCCCGGAATCGCAAAGAGGTCGGGACGGGCGTCGCGGCCCGTCAGGGCCGTCCGATAGGGCCACTCCGTGCGGCGTGAATAGGCCTGGCGGGTCGGATACGGATAGACCTCATCCCCACCGAACACGAGCACCTGCCCGGCCTTCGTGTCGAACAGCCCAGGCCGCGAGATCGCCTCGGCGATGGCATAGGTCGGGTTCCAGCCATCGCCCAGATCCGAAACATAGTCGAGCCAGAAGTCGTCTTTCGTCTGCGAATAGTCGAAGCTCCCCTGCGGCTGGCTGCCCAGCGCCTCGATCAGCCGCGTATCCGAATGCCGGCCGAAGATGTTCGCCGTGAACAGCTTCACCGCCGACTGCGCCAGGACCTCCGGGTTGTACCAGCCCGTCATGCGCGCGGGCTTCATGCGGCGTGCTTCAGCCACCGCGCAATATCTCCATCGGCGGCCGCGAGATTGCGCTGCGCGTGGCGAGCCAGCCGGCAAGGCAGACCAGCACGACGCCCGCCAGCATGCCCACGATCCACAGCAACGGGTCCGGACTGTAGGGAATCTCCAGCAACCGGGTGGCGATGAGGTAGCCGCCGATGGAGGCCACGGCCGCCGCCAGGACGCCGGCGATCAATCCCAGCAGCGCGAACTCGATCAGCACGCCGGCCAGCACGGTGCCGCGCCGCGCGCCGAGCGTGCGCAGCATCGCACTCTCATACCGACGTTCGTCGCGCGTGGATTGCACGGCCGCCAGCAGCACCGCGGTACCGGCCAGCAACGTGAACATGAACACGCTCTGCACCGCCAGCACGGCCTTGTCGATGATCGAGCGTACCTGCGACAGCAGGTCATCCATGTCGAAGATCGAGACACTCGGGAACTGGCGGACGAGCTGCGCCACCACGCCCGGGCTGGACGGACGGAAGTTCGCGCTGGCCATGTAGGTGCCGGCCGCCCCTTCGAGCAGACCCGGTGGAAACATCAGGAAGAAGTTCGGCTGCAGGCTGTCCCACTGCACGCGACGGAAGCTGCTGATCGTCGTATCGACGATCTCGCCGGCTATGTCGAACTGCAGGCGATCACCCAGCTTCAGGTCCATCGATTCCTGGAAGTCCGTGGCAACCGAGACCAGCGGCTGGCCATGGTCGGCCTCGGTGAACCACTTGCCTTCGGTGATGGTGTTGTCGGGGCCGATCTGCGCAGCCCAGGTCAGGTTCTGTTCGCGCTGCATGAATCCCTCGGCGCGCGGGTTCTGTGCCGCGAGCTCGGTCACCGGCACGCCATTGATCTGTGTCATGCGGCCCCGGATCATCGGCAGCATGCGCGTCAGCTTTCCGCCCTCGTCGTCGAGGAAGGCCTCGAAGGCCGGGCGATCGTCCGGCGGAATGTTGACGAAGAAGTAGTTCGGGGCATCGTCGGGCAGGCTCTGGCGCCAGTCCTTGACCAGGTCACCCCGGATCACCGCCAGCAGCAGCAGCGCCGAGAGCCCCAGGCCCAGCGCCACGATCTGCGCCACGCTCTCCGCACTGCGCCGGGAGAGGTTCGCCACGCCGTAGCGCCACGCCACACCGACGCCGCTGCGGGTACGCGCCGCCAGCTTCACGAGACCGAAGCCCGCTGCCGCAAGGGCCAGCGTCGCCACCGAAAGTCCGCCCAGGAAACCGAGGGCGAGATTGCGCTCGCGCGTCACCGACAGGATCAGCAGGCCGATTGCCAGCACCGCAGGTCCCCATGCCAGCATCACGGCGAGGCGCGGCGGCCCGATATCCCGCCGCAGGATGCGAATCGCCGGCACTCGCGAAAGCTGCAGGATGGACGGCAACGCAAAGCCGATCAGCAGCAGCAGCGCCGCGGCCAGTCCGGTCCAGACCGGTCGCCAGCCCGGCGGCGGCAGTTCGGTTGCGATCAGTCCCTCGAGCATGCGCAGCAGGCCCGCATGCGCAAGGTAGCCGACAAGCGCACCCAGCACCGTCGCTGCCAGCGCAATGCATACGAGCTGCGTGATGCTGATCGCCAGCACGAAGGACTGCGATGCACCCAACGTCTTCATCAGTGCCACGATGTCGAGATGGCGCTTGACGTAGCGCCGTGCGGTCATTGCGATCGCCGCCGCGCACAGCAGCACGCTGGCCAGGCTCGCCAGCTGCAGGAAGCGCCCGGCGCGCGAGTTGGCATTGCTGACCTCCGGGCTCACCTCCTCGATATCGAGCAGGCGTTCGGCGGGCGTCTTGTTCTCCTTGAGCCAGACCGCAAACGACGCCGTGTCCTCCGGGTCGCCGGCGAACAGCACGGCATTGCGCGCACGACTGCCTGGCTGGATCAGTTCGGTGGCCGGCAGATCCTCGAGATTCATCAGCAGGTCGGGCGTGAGATCCACGAAGCCCGTGCCCTGGTCCGGGCGGGAGATCAGCACGCGACCCACGCGCAGCTGCGCCGCGCCGACGGTGATCTCATCGCCAACCTGCGCTTCCAGTGCAGCCAGCGTCCGCGAGTCGCCCCACGCCTCCCCTGGCGCAGGCAAGTCCGGGGTCTCTTCGGGCGGACCAAAGGGCCGGTCCGAGACCTTCACCTTGCCACGCAGCGGATAGCCTTCGGTCACGGCAATCACATTGGAAAGTTGCGTGGCATCGCCCTTCAACACGACGGACAGGGTCGTCGTCAGATGCGTGGTCTTGAGTCCGCGGCGCCGGGCCTCGTCCTCGTAACGCCCGTCGATCGCAACCGGGGAGACCAGGCGCAGATCCGCGCCGAGCACTTCATTCGCCTGCGCCCGCATTGCCCTGTCGATGCGATCGACCAGGAATCCCACGCCCGTCAACGAGGCGACCGCCACGAACAGCGCGAAGAACAGCACGGCCAGGTCCCCGGATCGCCATTCGCGGCCGAGGATGCGCAGTGCCAGGGGAACGGAGCGGATCATTCCAGGATCAGTCGACCAGCGGCCATGCGCAGGCGGCGACCACAGCGTGCCGCCAGCGCAGCGTCATGCGTCACCAGCACCAGCGTGGTCTGCGATTCGGCGTTGAGGTCGAACAGCAGCTGGCAGATGCTCTCGCCGGTGGCGGTGTCGAGGTTGCCGGTCGGCTCGTCGGCAAACAGCACCGCCGGTCGCGTCACCGAGGCACGCGCCAGTGCGACGCGCTGCTGCTCACCACCCGACAGCTGGCGCGGATAGTGGCTGCCGCGACTGCCGAGCCCGACGCGCTCGAGCATTGCCCGCGCGGCCGCGCGCGCATCGCGGCGACCCGCCAGCTCGAGCGGCAGCATCACGTTTTCCAGTGCGGTCAGCGAAGGCACGAGGTGGAAGGCCTGGAAGACGAAGCCCACGCGATCGGAGCGCAGCTTCGCGCGCCCGTCCTCATCCATCGCCGTGATCTCCTGGCCGTCGAGCCAGACGCGGCCCGAGGTGGGCACGTCCAGGCCCGCAAGGATCGCGATCAACGTGGACTTTCCGGCTCCTGAAGCGCCTACCAGCGCGACCGTCTCACCCGCCCCTATCGAGAGCGAAACCTGCTCCACGATGGTCAGCTTGCCTTCAGGACTGCTAACCTCCTTCGACAGATTTTCAGCCCTGAGAACGATGTTTCGATCCATCGGAATACTGCTCACCACGCTATTGCTTGCCTCGACAGGAGCCGCGGCCGCGAGCGAGCGGACCCTGCTGGTCTATGGTGACAGCCTCAGCGCGGCATACGGGTTGAGGGTCGACCAGGGCTGGGTCGCCCTCTTGCAGAAACGGCTTGAAGAGCAAGGTTACGGTTACCGGGTGGTGAATGCCAGCGTCAGCGGCGAGACCACGAGCGGTGGCAAGGCCCGGCTCGAACGGGCACTTGCGCAGCACCAACCCGATGTCGTCGTGCTGGAGCTGGGCGCGAATGACGGGCTGCGGGGCTTGCCGGTTGCAGCGGCACGGAGCAACCTCGAAGCCATGATCGGGGTAATCCGTGCCAGTGGCGCCAGGCTGCTGCTGCTAGGCATAGAGATGCCGCCGAACTATGGAGTCCAGTACGCCAAGGCGTTCTCGGCCATGTATGGTGAACTCGCCAAGGCCCAGAAGCTGCCACTGGTGCCGTTTCTGCTCGATGGAGTCGCGCTGGATCCTGCGCTGATGCAGGCCGACGGCTTGCACCCGAACGCCGCCGGGCAGCCGCGCGTCCTCGAGAATGTCTGGCCCAGCCTGCAGAAGCTGTTGCGACGCTGACAGGAGCCCCGGTGGAAAGAATCTGGTTGAAGGAGTACCCGCCGGGCGTCCCGGCGGAGATCGATCCCGACTCGCTTCCGCTCGCTGAAGTCGTTGATCGAGGACGGGCTCGAACGCTACGCCGACCGCGATGCGTATGTGCAGATGGACCGGCGCCTGTCTTTCGGGGAAATCGACCGCTTGTCCGCCGCATTCGGTGCCTGGTTGCAGAAACAGGGATTGAAGAAGGGCGATCGTGTCGCGCTGATGATGCCCAACCTGCTGCAGTACCCGATCGCGCTGTTCGGGGCACTGAGGGCGGGGCTGGTCGTGGTCAATACCAATCCCCTCTATACAGCCGACGAGCTGCGCTACCAGATGCAGGACTCCGGGGCGCTGGCCATCGTCGTGGTCGAGAACTTCGCCAACGTGGTGCAGAAGGTGCAGGCCGATACGGCCTTGCGCCACGTTATCGTGACCGGTGTTGGCGACCTGCTCGGCTTTCCCAAGAGCGCGCTCGTGAACTTCGTCGTCCGGCGGGTGCACAAGAAGGTGCCGGCCTGGAACATCCCCGGCTCACACCAGTTCTCCGACGTGCTGCGGGACTCCGCCGGGCTCTCGCTCGAAGACGTGAATCCCGGCCCGGAAGACCTCGCCTTCCTGCAGTACACCGGGCGGAACGACCGGTGTCTCGAAGGGAGCCATGCTCACGCACTACAACATGGTGAGCAACGTGCTGCAGGCACGAGCCTGGTTCCAGCAGGTGAAGCTCGAACACGCGACGTACTACATCGCCCTGCCGCTGTATCACATCTTTTCGCTGCTCGGGAATTGCCTGCTGCACGTTCAGACCGGTGGTTTCGGCGTGATCATTCCGGACCCGCGCAACTTCGCCGACTTCGTGAAGGTGATGCGGAAGTACCCGCCGCATATCTTCAAGGCCGTCAACACGCTGTTCAATGCGCTCATGAGCACGCCGGGTTTCGAGCGTATCGACTTCAGTGGGCTCGTCGCCTCGGTGGGTGGTGGCATGGCCGTGCAGGCCACGGTCGCGGAACGCTGGAAGAAGATGACGGGTTGTCCCCTGAGCCAGGGCTGGGGCCTGACCGAGACCTCGCCCGTGGTTACCGTCTGCAAGCTGCAGGGCCAGGACTTCAATGGCTCCGTCGGCCTGCCGCTTTCGTCGACGGAAGTCTCCATTCGCGACGACGATGGCAGGGAACTGGGCATCAACGCGGTTGGCGAGATCTGTGTGCGCGGACCGCAGGTGATGGCGGGCTACTGGCAGAAGCCGGAGGAGACGGCCAACGTCATGCTGCCGGAAGGCTGGCTGAAGACGGGGGACATCGGGCGGGTCGATGAACACGGCTACGTGTTCATCGAGGACCGCAAGAAGGACATGATCACCGTGTCCGGCTTCAAGGTGTATCCGAACGAGGTCGAGGACGTCGCGACCCGGATTCCCGGGGTTTTCGAGGCAGCGGCAGTCGCCGAGCCGGATGAGCACTCAGGCGAGGTTGTTGTGCTCTACGTGGTCTCCAGGGATCCCGCCCTGACCGCCGAGCAGATCATCGCGTTCATGCGACAACATGTGACGTCGTACAAGGTGCCGCGGCGCGTCTACTTCCGGAAGGACCTGCCCAAGACAAATGTGGGAAAGATTCTCCGTCGCTCCCTTCGACGCGCGGAGTGAGATCATCGTCCACCTCGTCGCCGATGTACGCGAACAGGTGTACGCCAGCGCCGGTTGTACCGCCGCGCTGGGGCCGGGCCTTCACTTTGCCGTTGATTCGGCGGGTTTCGAGCCAGTCGTCTACTGACTGGAGATAGGCCAGGCCCTGACGACGCGTGAACTCGGCGAAGGCCTTGGCTTCGCGGGCGTCGAGGTCGGGAACGCGTGCAAATCTCTCTATAAGCGAGATGCCCCTTCCACTGGAGTGCGTGTTTCGCAGAGCGGTCTCGACGAGACGAACAACGGACTTAGCGACATGCTGAATGGCAATCGGGTGAAGTCCCTGCGGAGTCGCATATTCTTCGGCTGGAAGAAAGCGGCCGCCTGCAGATCTCTTGAGAATCCCAGAAGATCGCAGAGCCACCATGAGTGACACGTGGTTTCCATCGGGACAAGCCTTCCTTGCAAGAGACTCCACACTGGGCGCCCTTCCTCGAAGCCTAAGCGCCTTCGGTCTTGCGCTTGAGTTGAGGTATTTCGGATCGTTGTGCCATATCTTTATCGCAGCTGCTGCTGAGAAGTCACTTCCGGCTGGAAGTAGCACCCTCTTTCGAGATCGCTTCCGCTGATTGAGCATGCAGCTTGCGAATAGTGCCTCGATTTCTGGAAGGACAACGCCAGATCTAGTCATGAATTCCAAGATCGAATTGAAGAGTCCACTCATTAGCTCCGGACTCAGGGTTCTAGAGTTCTTCATGGTTTTTGCTTCTTTCCCTTCTGTTCTCGATCCTATTCCTGGGAGACGATGAGCACAGACACTTTTGACATACGCCGGTTTGATTTATTGGGTGCGGCAGTAGTTCGGGTTGCAACGTCAGCAGACGCCCTGACTTCGGACAGAAGAGCGCTCAGACCTTGCTGAACCCTTCGTCGAAGAAGGACTTTGCCTACTGCGGAGGGGGTCTCATAGCAGACCTCACCACCTGAGACGTTGATGTGAGTAGAGATGGACGGCGGAGACGGATACTGGATTGTCTTTGCAAGCGCTACCGATAGAGTACGGAGGTCTCGGGCGAACCTTCCCTCGGCTCTAGTCAGGCTTAGGCTCACCTTGTCCCCCTTGATGGCAATCAGGTCGAGTCTCTTAAGCTCGCCCAAGAGCATTCGCTCGGAAACGTCTCCTCCGTAGATCTTGGAAAGCCTCTGAAAGCTAGCCCGCTTCCCTCTAATCGGTAGAGTCTTAGCGCGTCCGGAGTCGGCTATGAACTCGGCATCTGTCGTCCATCCATAGACCATTGACAGCAGTCGACTCCTATTTCTTCCCACGTCGGACTCACTGCCCCTGAGGATGGCGCGAATGGTAGTTCGAGACAGGCCAGTGATTGCCGCAACGGCAGACTGGTTTACGCGGGAATTGCGGAATCGCGCTCTGTCTACAGCCGCGTTTACGAAGGCAGACTGAGCTGCCACCTCGAATTGCGGGAATGAGACTCCCGCGGCGAGAAGAAATCGCCCGAATTCCGTGAGGAATTCCTCCAGTGCAACTAGATCCTTGCGCTGTCCTTTTTCCATGTATCGAGTCGGATATCGAGGGCGCTTTCGGAGATTTGACGGCCGTGCCGCGTCAACACTGAAGCGAAACAACTGTGCATGCACAGTCGCATTTCTGGCGAATCAACGCGAATTTGCGGACTCAGAAACGAAAACGCCGCCCGATATGGGGCGGCGTTCTCCGCGGGGCCGCAACTAGGTTTGGCGCTAGTGGTGGCCAGTTCCAATAATGCTACTGGCCTGGTAGCCCGTGCCGATGATGCTGTCAGCCTGGTAGCCGGTGCCGATGATGCTGTCAGCCTGGTAGCCGGTGCCGATGATGCTGTCAGCCTGGTAGCCCGTGCCGATGATGCTGTCAGCCTGGTAGCCGGTGCCGATGATGCTGTCAGCCTGGTAGCCGGTGCCGATGATGCTGTCAGCCTGGTAGCCGGTGCCGATGATGCTGTCAGCCTGGTAGCCCGTGCCGATGATGCTGTCGGCCTGGTAGCCCGTGCCGATGATGCTGTCAGCCTGGTAGCCCGTGCCGATGATGCTGTCAGCCTGGTAGCCGGTGCCGATGATGCTGTCGGCCTGGTAGCCGGTGCCGATGATGCTGTCAGCCTGGTAGCCGGTGCCGATGATGCGTCAGCCTGGTAGCCGGTGCCGATGATGCGTCAGCCTGGTAGCCGGTGCCGATGATGCTGTCAGCCTGGTAGCCGGTGCCGATGATGCTGTCAGCCTGGTAGCCCGTGCCGATGATGCTTGCGGGAGCCACGCTGGCCACTACCGCATTGCCCGCAACGGAAGTCTGCTCAAGCAGCGATTCACGTGGCTCTGAGGCCAATGCCGCAGCTGATAGCGCAAATAGAGAAATCGTGAGAACAGAACGGTTCTTTCTTGTTCGTCATCTGAAAGTTCTCCCGCGCAACGCACCGACATCCTCTGCGTACTGTGACCGGCGTCACAATCCAAGCGTTTTATGTAGAGTCAGAAGCAAAAATAGGCGCTTACGCCAGATATGTCAAACCTAAGCAGAGCGAAAGTTCGGCTGTTCCTGTCTAATTATTCGCTGCCGTGGCAGCGATATGTAGCTGCCTTGGGCAGCTACTTGGCTTCGGCCTTGGGGGTCTGGGAGCTCTGAGGAGTCCGACCAAACCCCTCCATCTCCCGCAGCGGTGGTAATCAGTTCCTCAGTGATGTAGTAAAAGACCGTCAGCCGACATTAACAACACTGAACGTCGACCCATCGATGTTGTTTTGGCTTAGCCAATCGTCGACTTCGATGAGAAGGGCGCTGACGCGATCCTTAACAAGCGCCTCGAACTCTGGTAGGGCGTAGTCCGGTAGTCCGCCGTCGGCAACCACGGACCGCTGCAGCCTCTTCTCTTCATCCTTGACGGCCATGTTGTACTCAAGCGTGTTGGCGAAATCCGTCATTACACGCCCGAAGTACTCCAAGCGCTTGGGGCGTCATCACGTCGGAAAAGAGGTAAGAACGTGAACCGCTCTTGAAGTGGTGTCGCCCGACGCGAACAAGAAACCCCGTATCGACCATCTCGTCGACAATTACATTTGGATCGACAGTCGAATCTGCACGATAGATAAGCTCACAGAGATTTCTACCGCGGTGCTAAGTCGAAATCGACCTCGAGTGGAAGCCCAAGGGCCCCACGTATCGGGATCTGTATTCCAAAGGTGCAGAACCTCAGCAATTACCGCAGCGTTGGTGGCATCTGGTGGGGCTAGCAACTTGGGATCGTCAATAAACCGATCCACATCAATCAGCGGTACGGCGGTATGAGCAGAAATGCGTTCGCGAGAAACCGGGCCTTCCCTTCCAAGTCCCTCACGTACAGCCGCCTCCACATACGCGCCCTTAATCACATCTCGAAACTCCGAAAACGTGACGCCTGCCCGAATCAAGATCTTCAACGAGAGGCCTAAGCACCTTCCTGAACGAGAAAATCAGGTGTGCGCGTGCGGAATCAGCCATCGACTCAGCTCCTCTTGGCGGGCACGAAGATACGCTCGTGCTCGCTGATCGCGTAACGATCAGTCATACCGGCAATATAGTCGGCAACCGCCCTCGCCCGGCCTGTTGCGCCCTGCGCAGCTTCCATGGTGCGGACAGCCTCCCGATGCTCGTCCGGCATCAGCATTACATCATCCATGAAGACCTGGAACAGCTCCTGGACGACGAGGCGTGCCTTGCGGGTCATCCGCTGCACCCTGTAATGCCGGTAGAGGTTCTCCCGGAGGAAGGACTTCAGCAGCAGGCTGTCGCCACGGATTCCCTCGCTCATCTGTATCAACGGGGAGTCGTGGCCACGGACTGCCTCGATATCCCCGGGTGCCACTGCCGACAGGTTCGCGGAGGATGACCTGATGACGTCAACGACGATCTCGTTGATCATCCGCCGCACCGTTTCGTAGACGAGCCGCCGGCCACCGAGGCCGGGGTACTGCCTCTCCACGGCGTCCAGCTGGCGCGCGACTATCGGCACGTCGCGCAGCTGCTGCAGGGAAATGAACCCGGCCCGCAGGCCGTCATCCACGTCATGGTTGTTGTAGGCAATCTCGTCCGCGAGGTTTGCAAGTTGCGCCTCCAGGCCGGGCTGGCGGCGCTCGATGAAGCGCCGGCCGATCTCCCCGAGCTCGCGCGCATTGCCCAGGGAGCAGTGCTTGAGGATTCCCTCGCGGCACTCGAAGGTCAGGTTCAGGCCGTTGAACTCCGCGTAGCGCTCCTCGAGCTCGTCCACCACCCGCAGCGACTGCAGGTTGTGCTCGAAGCCACCATGCTCGCGCATGCATTCGTTCAGCGCATCCTGGCCGGCATGGCCGAAGGGGGTGTGGCCCAGGTCGTGCGCCAGGCAGATCGCTTCCGTCAGCGTCTCGTTGAGCCGGAGCGCGACGGCAATGGAGCGGGCGATCTGCGCCACCTCCATGGAGTGCGTCAGGCGCGTGCGGTACAGGTCACCCTCGTGGTTGACGAAGACCTGGGTCTTGTAGATCAGGCGGCGGAAGGCGCTGGAATGAACGATGCGGTCGCGGTCCCGCTGGTACTCGCCACGGAGCTGCGGCGGGGGCTCCGCATGCCGCCGCCCGCGAGACTGCTCGTCATGGGCTGCAAACGGTGCCAGCTCCATGGCGCTCACCCGAAGTGCGTCGCCAATGTCGCCTCGAGCGCGTCATCGGCATATTCCGACGTGAATCGTGCCGCCCCAAGGCGTTCGAGCAGCACGAGGCGAATGCGACCGGCCTTCACCTTCTTGTCGACGCTCATGAAGTCGAAGGCGCGGCGCGCACCGACACGGGGCGCCTCCACCGGCAGCCCGAAGCGCAGCAGCAGTTCACGGACGCGCGCGACGTCCGCCGCCGGCAGCATCCCGAGCCGGGCCGAAAGGTCGGCGGCGATCAACATGCCGGTGGCAACAGCCTCGCCGTGCAGCCACTGCGTGTAGCCGGTCGCGGTCTCGATGGCGTGCCCGAACGTATGGCCCAGGTTCAGCAGCGCCCGGTCGCCCGCCTCGCGCTCGTCGCGACGCACCACATCGGCCTTCAACTCGCAGGAGCGGTGGATGGCATGCGCCAGCGCCTTTGGCTCGAGCGCCAGCAACGCATCCACATGGGACTCGAGCCAGTCCAGGAACTTCGCGTCAAAGATCAGTGCGTACTTCACCACCTCGGCCAGGCCCGCGCGCAGCTCGCGCACCGGCAGCGTGGCCAGCGTGGCCGTGTCCGCGATCACGACCCCGGGCTGGTGGAAGGCGCCGATCAGGTTCTTGCCGCCGGGATGATTGACTCCGGTCTTTCCGCCCACGGAGGAATCCACCTGTGCCAGCAGCGTCGTGGGCAGCTGCGCAAACGATACTCCCCGCTGGTAGCAGGCCGCGGCAAAGCCGGCGAGGTCCCCGACCACACCGCCGCCCAGCGCAAGCACCAGGCAGTCCCTGCCGAAGCGGTTTGCCACCATCACGTCCAGGACGCGCGAGACATACTCCAGCGTCTTGAACTGCTCGCCGTCCGGGATGCGCACATCGACGATGCGACGGTCGGGCAACGCATCGACCAGCGCCTGGGCGTACAGCGGTCCCACCGTGGTATTGCTCACCAGCAGCAGGTCGGGTGAGCGCAGGTGCCGGCGCAGCAGCTCGCCGTCGGACAGCAACGAATGCCCGATGAAGATCGGATAGCTGCGCTCGGCCAGGCTGACGTCGAGCTTCATCATGACGGCGCCAGTATACGGCCCAGCTCATGCTGGATGACCTCGACCACCTTTGCGACCCGCCGGTTGTCGGTGGACACGGTGAGGTCGGCGATCTGCCGGTAAAGCGGCTCGCGAATCGCCCGAAGCTCGTCCAGCCGCTTGTTCAGGTCCGGGCCCTTGAGCAACGGCCGGCCACGCCCGCCTCGCACGCGCTGCAACTGCTGGCTGACCGAAGTCTCCAGGTACACCACCGTGCCGGTGCTGCTCAGCAGATGACGATTCTCGGGCGCCAGCACGGCGCCCCCGCCGGTGGCGACGACCACCGGTTCGCGCGCGGTGAGCTGGGCGATGATCGCCTTCTCGCGTTCGCGGAAGCCGGCCTCGCCTTCCTCCTCGAAGATATAGGGGATGTCGACGCCGGCGACGGACTCGATCTGCGCATCGCTGTCCACGAAATCGACGCCCAGCTGGCGCGCGAGCTGGC
The DNA here is from genome assembly GCA_963785055.1 of uncultured Pseudomonadota bacterium. Lineage (GTDB taxonomy): Bacteria > Pseudomonadota > Gammaproteobacteria > Steroidobacterales > Steroidobacteraceae > ZC4RG30. The sequence goes on along the minus strand of CAWATT010000002.1, from coordinate 94,908 downwards.
GGCCGACTGCAGTCTTGCCCGTACCCATGGGACCGACCAGGTAGATGTTGCGTTTGCCGATCATGCCCCGCAAAGCATACGGCCGCCCGAAGGCGGCCGCTGCGTCACTTGTCGACTATGCCGCTGGCATCAATAGGTGTTCATGCCTTCGCGGATGATCTTGGGCGTCACGAAGATCAGCAACTCGTCCTTGTTGTTGACCTTGCTGGTCGTCTTGAAGAGATAGCCCAGCACCGGGATGTCACCCAGCAGCGGCACCTTCTTCTCCGAATCGCGGCGCTCGGTCTCCAGGATGCCACCCAGCACGACGGTCTGGCCGTCGCCGATGAACACCGTGGTGGTGAGCTCGCTGGTATCGATCGAAGGCACGTTCACGCCGCCGGTGGTCACGATCACCGTGCCGACGCGGCCCTTCTGCACGTGGATGTCGAGGATCAGCCGGTCATCCGGGGTGATCAGCGGCGTCACGCGCAGCGACAGCTCCGCCTTCTTGAACTGGATGGTCGCCGCGCCGCTCGAAGCCGCTTCCTGGTAGGGAATCTCGGTGCCCTGCGAAATGACCGCTTCCCGCTGGTTGGCCGTGATGACGCGCGGCGAGGAGATCACCTCGCCCTTGCCCTCGGCCTGCGCCGCGGAGAGCTCCAGGTCGACGATGTAGTCCGAGCCCAGCACCATCAGCGCCAGCGAACCGGCAGGATTGGCCACCGGCAGGTTCACGTTGTAGCGGTTGGCGGCAGCCGCACCGGTCGGAACGTCGACCGGGAATGGCGTACCCGTGCCGCTGCTCAGGTTGTCGAGCGCCGAATCGAGGATGGTGTCGGTCGAGGAGGCCGTGCCGCTGGTCGCGTAGAGGCCCACGTTGCCATTGCGCCGCGTGGCGGTGAAGCCGGCGCGCACGCCCAGGTCACGCGAGAAATCCTCGTTGACGACCACGATGCGCGCCTCGATCTGCACCTGGCGCACCGGCACGTCCAGCGTGCTCACCAGCTGGCGGATGCTGGCGATGCTGTCGGCGGTGTCCTGGATCAGCAGCGTGTTGGTGCGCGGGTCGATGGTCACGCTGCCGCGAGCGGACAGCAGCGACTTGCCGGAGTTGGTGGCCGTGCCCGTACCGCCGGTTCCCGGACGGCTCTGCGCATGGATCAGCGCCGCGATGTCCTCGGCCTTGGCGTAGTTGACCTGCAGGTACTCGGTGCGCAGCGGCGCCAGTTCCCGGATGTCCTTCTGCGCGGAGAGCGCAGCCTTCTCCTGGTTGGCCAGTTCCTCGGCCGGACCCACGATGATCACGTTGTCCTGCACGCGCTTGTCGAGGCCCTTGGTGCGCAGCACGATGTCGAGCACCTGGTCCCAGGGCACGTTCTGCAGGCGCAGCGTGACGCTGCCGGAGACCGAGTCGTTCACGACGATGTTCTTGCCGCCGGTGTCGGCGATCAGCTGCAGCAGCGTGCGCGTCTCGATGTCCTGGAAGTTCGCGCTCATGCGCTCGCCGGTGTAGACCGGGCGCGCGTCGCGACCTCGCACCTTGGCCAGGCGCTGCGGCTGCAGCTCGATCACGTACTGGTCGTCGGCCTGGTAGGCCAGCTGCTCGAACTCTCCGGCCGCGGAGATGATCGAGGCGCGTACCGGAGGCATCGCCGACGGCGTCAAAGCTGGTCACCGGCGTGGCGAAGTCCGTCACGTCGAAGCGGCGCTGCAGGTTCTGCGGCAGCGAAGTGCCGGCGAAATCGACCAGCACCTGGTTGCCCTGCTGGCGCGTGTTGATCGGGGTGCGCGGATCGGACAGGCGGACGACCACCCGGCCGGCGCCATCGTTGCCGCGACGGAAGTCGAGGCTCTGGATGCTGCGCGCACCCGCGGTCGGCACGCTGGCCACCGCGCTGCGGTTGCCCGCCGACGTCGTGGCAACGGCGGCCGCCGAGCCGGACTCGCCGAGCACCACGATGATGCGATTGCCCTCGACGCGCTTCTGGTAGGGCATCATGCGATCGAGGTTCAGCACCACTCGCGATCGGCCGCTGGCCTCGGCGGCGAGGATCGAATCAAGCCCGCCGCTGTTCACGTCGATGCGGCGCTGGTCCAGCGCAAGGCCGGTGTTCGGCAGGTCGAAGGAGATACGCGCCGGGTTGTCGATCGTGAAGTCCAGCGGATCCGAGGCCGGGCCGGACAGCGTCATCGTGACCTGCATGCCCTTGCCGGGAATCGGCTGTACTTCGACCGACTGCAGCATCGCAGCAGGCGTGGCGGCCGCATAGGCCGTCGTTGCGGCGAAGCTCGAGCCGAACACCACGGCCATGGCGACCAGAAGTCGGCGCAGCGTGGATGAGGCGGTGTAACGGTTCATTCGCGTAGGTCTCCTGCCGGTCATTCGTTCAGCGCGAGCGAGGCGCCCCGCTCCATGTAGCCACCGAGGCCGTCCGGCACGATCTCGGTCACGGTGATGCGGGTGGGTTCAACAGCGGTGATGCGGCCATCGTTCTGGCCAAGGTAGTTGCCGGGCAACACACGGTGGACGAGGCCATCGCGTGTCTTGATCAGGCCGTAGTTTCCGGAGCCGAGCCGCATCGTGCCGACCATCGTCAGCGTGTCGAGCGAAAACTGCTCCAGGAACTCCCGGTTGCGCTTGGAGTCCGGCCGCACGCCCTGCGGGCCGCCGTTGCTTGCGCCACCCGGCACGAACGGCGAGCGCTGGCTCGCCCCGGCGTAGAAGTAGCTCTCGTAAGGCTTGACCTCGGGCAGCGGCGCGACGCCGCTCGGCTGCTCCAGCTTGGTCTGGGCGATGAACTTCTCGAGGTCATTGTCCCGCGAGGAGCAGCCGGCGGTGAACGCCGCTGCGACGATGACCAGGGTGGCGAGGTGCTTCATGGGGCGCTGCTCGGTCGACGGTTGGGCGCAGCGGCCGCGCGCTCGGCCTCGGCCGCGGCGAGCTCACCCTCATCCAGGTAGCGATAGGTCTTTGCCGTCACGTCCATCTGCAGCTGGTCGTAGGCACCGCCGGTCACCGGCTTGATGTCGACGTCATGCAGCGTGACGATGCGCGGCAGCGCCGCGATGCCGCTGACGAACTCACCCATCTGGTGGTAGCTGCCCGTCAGGCGGATCTTGATCGGCAGCTCGGCGTAGAAGTCCCTGGTTCTGCTGCGGCTGCGGCTGGAACAGCTGCTGCTGCAGGCCGGCCGCCAGGCCCGTCTGCGAGATGTCCACCAGCAGGTTCGGCACCTCGGTCTTGCCCGGCAGCTGCCGCAGCATCGCGCCGAAGGAGCGTTCGATGTCGCCCAGCTGCGGCTTGTACAGCTCGAGGTTCACGGCCTTGGAGTGCTTGTCGCGGAATTCCTGCGTCAGCTTCACTTCCGTTGCCTGCGCCGCCGGAGAGTTCGTCCTTCTTCTGGTTCCACACCAGGAACCAGATCAGCAGGGCGGAGAGCAGCACGAACCAGAGCACGATCGCCCCGACGCGGACCGGCAGCGGCCAGCGGCCCGGCTCACGCGGGTCGAGCTGGTTCAGTTCGGCCATGGCGGTCTTCAGGCTCATGACTGGGGCCTCCGGGCCGGCGTGGCCCTCGGCGCCGCGGGCTTCTCCTCGTCGATGAGCGTCGCGACCTGGTCGGCGAACATCGTGAAGTCGCTGCCCAGCGGGTTGTCCTTCTTGCTCTCGACCACCTCGAGTTCGGGGTTCTTCAACCACTGCGAGGCGTCGATGTTGCGCATGAACGTCGACACGCGCGTCGAAGACTGCGCCACGCCCTTGATCTTGAAGCGCTGGCCGGTCTGCGTGATGCCGGTCAGGTAGGTGCCGTCCGGCATCGTCGAAACGAAGGTGTCGAACACGTGCACGATCTCGGGACGCGAGCGCTGCAGCTTCTCGATGATCTGCATGCGCGCGACGAAGCGCTGCTTCTGGTCCTCGAGGCTGTTGATCTCCTCGATCTGCTTGTCCAGTTCCTTGATCTCGTTCGTCAGCAGCGTGTTGCGCTTGTTCTGCGAATCGATCAGCCCGCTGAAGAACAGCCAGGCCGCGCCGGCCGCCAGAACCGCCCCCACCGTCGCGGCACCGAGGCCGACGGTGAAAGCCATTTTCCGCTCATTGAGCTGCTGCTCGCGCCAGGGAAGTAGGTTTATGCGGGGCATGTCAGTCGAAACTCCGCAGGGCAAGGCCGCAGGCCGTCAGCAAGGCCGTCGCATCGCGCTGCACCGCCTGGGCACGGGCGCGTGACGACAGCTTCATCTGCCCGAGCGGGTCGCCACGCTCGGCAGGCACGCCGATGCGGCTCTGCACGACGTCGGCGACGCCCGGGATGTTGGCGCAACCGCCACACAGCAGGATCTTCTCCGGTTGCTCGCGGCCCGAGCCCGAGGCCAGGTAGAACTGCAGTGAGCGGCTGATCTGTTGCGTCATGTCGTCGATGAAGGGATCCAGCACGTCGGTCTGGAAATTGGCCGGCAGCCCGCCTTCCTTCTTCGCACGACCGGCCTCTTCCAGCGAGAGGCCGTAGGTACGCATGATCTCCTCGGTCAGCTGGTTGCCGCCGAAGTTGAAGTCACGCGTGTAGACGATCTTGAGGTTGCGCAGCACGCTGAACGTCGTGGTGCTGGCGCCGAAGTCCGCAACGGCTATCGCGCGGTCGATGCCGCCGTCGGGCATCTGGTGCGTCATGAGCTTGCAGGCGTTCTCGAGGGCGAAGGCCTCGACGTCGACGATCCGCGCGGTGAGTCCCGCCGCCGCCACCGCAGCCCGCCGCTGCTCGACGTTCTCGGAGCGCGTGGCCACCAGCAGCACGTCGACCGAGTCCTGGTCCTTCTCGGAGGTGCCGAGCACCTCGAAGTCGTAGGAGACCTCGTCCATGGGGAACGGGATGTACTGGTCGGCCTGCATCTCGACCTGGGCCTCCAGGTCCGAATCCTTCAGGTTCCGGGGCATCTGGATGATTTTCGTGATGGCGGCGTCGCCGCTGATCGCGATGGCTACTTCCTTCGTACGGGCGCCGGCGCGCCGCACGGCCCGGGCAATGGCCTCGCCGATGGCATCGGCGTCGACGATCGCCTTCTCGTTCATCGCATTCTGGGGAGTGGGCTCAGCAGCGTAGGAATCCACGCTGTACTGGCCGCCCGACGTGGCCAGCTCGATCAGCTTGATCGACGACGGCGTTATATCGAGGCCCAGGACGGGACGGTGTTTACGCGGAAATAGAAACACTGTTCTCCCTTGTTTTTCAGCTAGTTAGGCGCCGAAACGCTGGTTCCGCCTGATATCGCTGGCAACTATATCTCACGCAAAGGTTAAATAGAACGTAACCACATCACAGCTTTCTCAAGCCCTCCGGGCATTGTTGAATACCCGGCCTGCGGTGAAACTGCGCCTTGCAGGCCAATGGGCGCAACTTCAGCAGCGGAATCCGTGACCGATTCGTGGTACCGCTGCGGCCACCAAACAGGGAAGTACTGGGAATGAAGGCACCGGAACGGCTTTCGCTGATGGATGGGTCGCTTGTCGGCGGCTACAGCGAGACCGTGCAGCGATTGAAATTTGCCGCACCTTACTGCCGGGGCCGCAATGTCCTCGATGCGGGTTGCGGCACGGGACTGGGCGCGCACTACCTGGCCCACAACGGCGCGACCACGGCGATCGGCGTGGATTTCTCGGCCGAGGCGATAGACGAGGCTCAGGGCGAATTTGCGGGCGAAACCGTGGGTTTTCGCGTGGGTGACCTGCAGAAGCTCGATGCCGTCCTCGACTCCAGCGAGCGATTCGGGGCCATCGTCAGCTTCGAGGTGCTCGCCCACCTGCCCGATCCGGACGCCTTCGTGGGTGCCACGCGCAGGTTGCTGGAGCCGGACGGTGTATTGATCCTCAGCACGCCGAACCGCGAAGTGGTGATGGCCAACGGGCCGCCCGCGTACTCGTTCTTATTTCGATCCGTACGACCCGCGGCGCCTCGAGGACCTGCTGAACCGGCACTACGGGATCGTCCAGGTATGGGGACAGTGGCTCACGCCGGCCGGGCAACTGCGCAAGCAGCGTGAGTTCGACACCTTCCAGTACCTGAGCGAGAGCTACCACATGCCCAGTGCGCGCCTGGTGCGCGGAATGCGCCGGGTGCTGGGGCGACGGACGCTGCCGCCGCCGGAATTCCATGGAGCCGCCGACTCCTATCCCGGGGACTACGAGCTGGCCCCCCTGGCCCAGCCCCCTTCCCACTGGCCCCCGACGGTGCTGATGGCGGTCTGCCGGACAGGTTGAGATCCCGCGCCGTGGCGGCCACCGCTACAATGGCGGCACTGCGCTCGTCGCCCGCCCACCGTGCATGCCTATCCCGTGAAGCGTTCGATTCCCCTCTGGTTCTCGCTGCCCGTCGTGATCCTCGGTGGGCTTTTCATCCTTGGGGCCTTCGCGCTCGCCAGCACCTACGTCTACCTGGCGCCGTCGCTGCCGAACGCAGAAACCATGCACAAGGTGGAGCTGTCCGTTCCGCTGCGCGTTTACTCGAGCAGCGGCGGCCTGATCTCGCAGATCGGCGAGCAGCGCCGCATCCCGGTCACCTATGAGCAGATCCCGGAGCACGTCCGCCAGGCCGTGCTCGCCGCCGAGGACGACCGGTTCTTCGAGCACAGCGGCGTGGACTGGATGGGCGTGGCGCGCGCGATGGCGGTCAACGTCGCCACGGCCGATGCGGGCCAGGGTGGCAGCACCATCACGCAGCAGGCCGCGCGCAACATGTTCCTGTCGCTCGACAAGACGCTGCGACGCAAGCTCTCCGAGGTGTTCGTCACCTACCGCATGGAAAAGGACTTCACCAAGGAACAGATCCTCGCGACCTACCTGAACGTGATCTTCTTCGGCCAGCGCAGCTACGGCATCGCCGCGGCCGCGGAGACCTTCTACGGCAAGCGGCTCGAGGACCTGACGGTGGGCCAGGCCGCCACGCTGGCCGGCATCGTCCAGCTGCCCTCGCGCTACAACCCGGTCAGCAATCCCAAGGGAGCGGAGATGCGCCGCGGCTACGTGCTGCGGCGGATGACGCAGCTGGGCTACATCGACGAGGAAACCGCCGCGGCGGCGGCGAAGGAACCGGTGGCCTCGCGCGGGTTCGCGCCACTCTCGGATGTCGAGGCGCCGTACGTCGCGGAGCTGGCGCGCCTGGAGCTGATCCGCCGCTTTGGCGAGTCTGCCGTGAACTCCGGCTACAAGGTGTTCACGACCATCGACGGCCGGCTGCAGGCAGCGGCGAACCGTGCGCTGCGACTCGGGCTGATCGAGTACGACCGCCGCCACGGCTACCGCGGCGCCATCGGCAAGGTGAAGGTCCAGGCCGGCATGGACGGCACCACGCTGGATGGGCTGCTTTCGGAGCACTCCGCGGTGAGCCTGCTGGTGCCTGCGGTCGTGACGAAGGTGGCCGACACGTCCGCCGTGGTCCACATCCGTGGCGAGGGCGACGCGCGCATCACCTGGGAGGGCATGTCCTGGGCGCGGAAGCAGCTCAAGGACGGCTACACCGGCGCGGCGCCGCGCAAGGCGGCAGACATCATGGCCGTGGGCGACGTCGTGTACGTGATCCCTGACCAGCGCGGCGGCGCGCAGCTGTCGCAGTTGCCGGAAGCCCAGGGCGCGCTCGTGGCGGTTGATCCCCAGGATGGCGCCATCGTTTCGATGACTGGCGGCTTCGATTTCTTCAACAACCGCTTCAACCGCGTCACCCAGGCACGGCGCCAGCCCGGCTCAGGCTTCAAGCCGTTCATCTATTCGGCAGCACTGGACGAGGGATTCACGCCCTCTTCGATGATCCTCGACATGCCCGTCGTGCTCGAAGGGGGTGGCGAGGAGAACTGGCGCCCCGAGAATTCAGGCGGCGACTTCGCCGGCCCGCTGCGCCTGCGCGAGGCGCTGGTGCGGTCGCGAAATACCGTGTCGATCCGCATCCTGCAGACCATCGGCATCGACGCCGCGATCAACCACGCCACGAAGTTCGGCTTCGACAAGTCGGTGATCCCGCGCAACTACACGCTCGCGCTGGGCACGCTCTCCGCGACACCGCTCGACATGGCCACCGGCTTCGCCACGTTCGCCAATGGCGGCTTCAAGGTCTCGCCGTACTACATCAGCCGCATCGAAGACTCCCTCGGCAAGGTCGTCTACCAGGCCGATCCGGAAATGGCCTGCCTGGAATGCGAGGACCGGCCGAGGCAACCACCGCCCGCCATCGCGCCTGTTTCCGGCTCCGGAATGGAAGCCCTGACGATGCCTGCACCGGAGGAGCCGCAGGCACCTGCGTTCTTCGATGCGGAGGCTCCCGAAAAGCTGCGGCAGCTTGCGCAGCTGCAGGGTGGGCGCGGCTACCTGCCCGCCAAGCGTCTTGCCCCGCGCGTGATCTCGCAGCAGAACGCCTGGCTGATGACCGACATCATGAAGGACGTCGTGCTGCGGGGCACCGCGCAGCGCGCCCGCGCGCTGGGCCGCACCGACCTGGCCGGCAAGACCGGCACGACCAACGACGAACACGATGCCTGGTTCAATGGTTTCAACGGACAACTGGTCACGTCGGTCTGGATGGGCTTCGACGATGAACGATCCCTGGGCAGGGGCGAGGACGGCGCGCGCTCGGCGGTACCGATCTGGATGTCCTATATGCGCGAGGCGCTACGCAACGTGCCAGCCCGGACGCTGGCGCGCCCGTACGGGCTGATCGACGTGAAGATCTCCCCGTACACGGGAACACTTGCGGATCCCATGGACCCGGAAGCGATATACGAGACGTTCATGCTCGAGCATCAGCCCAGGATGGCCGATCCCGGGGATCCCGGCTATCGGCCGTTTGGCACCGGGGCAGATGGCAGCGGAGGCTCGGAACCTCTATTTTAGTGCCATGTCCAGGCGCGCACCCACCCGAGCGGACAACCTGCGCAGCGCGGTCGCTGAAGAGGCGGCCCGCCTGATGGCCGAGCATGGCATCCAGGATTTCCGGATCGCAAAGAAGAAAGCCGCCGAACGCTACGGCGTGGTCGAAGGATCATTCCTTCCCAAGAACACCGAGATCGAGGCGGCGCTGGTCGCGCGCCAGCGGTTGTTCGGGCAGGAGCAGCACGAAACCACGCTGGAAGAACAACGCCGCGTCGCACTCAATGCAATGAAGCTGCTGGAGCGCTTCGAACCGCGGCTCGTAGGCCCGGTGCTGGCAGGCACGGCGACGGAGTACGCCGACATCCAGCTGCACGTCTTCTCCGACAGCACCGAGGCCGTGTGCATGCTGCTGATGGACCGCCGCTACGACTACGATGTCTTCGAGCGCCGCGTGAAGATGCAGGCCGACCGGCAGATCGCGGTGCCCGCCGTGCGCTTCGGCATCGGCAAGGAGACCATCGAGGCCATCGTGTTCCCGAAGGACGGCATCCGCCAGGCACCGGCGAGCCCCGTGGACGGGCGACCCATGCGCCGCGCGGCGATTCCCGAGGTGGAAGGCCTGCTCTAGGCCTGGCGCATCGCCGCGATGCGTGCTTCCCAGTAGCGGCGTGGCTCCGCATCCGGGAAATAGCGCGAGATGAACTCGCGTGCCGCAAGGGTCAGTCGCTCGCGCAGCACCGGGTCTTCAAGTCTCCGCAGGCAGGCCGCAGCCTCCTCCGGCGTTTCCGCATTCAGCGAAGTGAGCCCATCCTGCATGCAGAAGTTCGCGCCGTTGGCCGTGCGGCCCAGCACCGCAATGCCGGCCGCCATCGCTTCCTGTGGTGGCAACGCACAGCCTTCGTTCGCAGCCGAGGCGAGAAAGGCCTGCGGCTCACGAAAGCGTTGCGCCAGCGCTGCGATGCTCAGCCCCGTGACGGCCTCGAGCCGCCAGTAAGCGCCTCCGTCCCTCCGGTAGCGCTCCCAGGCTGCCTCGATGAACTCCGGATTCTTGCGTGGAAACGCGAACAGCAGGCCCTGCTTGCGTTGCGACTGGGGAACATACGGAAAGAGCCGGTCGTCGACGACGTTCGGCACGATCGGGATGTCCAGCCCGGGGAACGCCTTCCGGCACAGCGCCAGCATGAAAGGTGAATCCGTCCAGACGGACACCCCGGGCCGTCGATAGTCGAAATCCACCTTCAGGTGCAGGGGACTCTGCTGGTAGACGACCACGCGCCCGCGCACCTCGTCGGCAAGGCGGCTCACGAAATCCGGAACGATGCACACGTCCGTATCCCTGCGTTCATTCCAGCGAATGAAGCGAAAGCGCCGGCCGTCGCCGAACACATCGCCATAGGAGTCGCGCCCGTCCGTGGTGGCCACGACCACTTCCACGCCCGCGGCGCCCACACCCACCGCCTCCGCAACCGCGGCGTGCCTGAGGATGTTCAGCGTCCCGCCCCAGACCTGGGAAACGCTCCATTGCCGGGACAGCGCCCAGCGGCCCAGGCGGCCAGGCGCCTTGCGCCCCGCAAAGTACGACCATGCTCTGGAAACGCGATCCCTGCGCAGCGCAGGGATCAGGAAGACAAGGCGCACGGAACGAACGACCTCCCGGTCGCCTGCGGCCGCCATGCGCGGACCACGCCGACGATGTGTTCCAGGTCCGCGTCCGAAAGCTCGGCGTGCAACGGCAGCCTGACGAGCCGGCTGGCCGCGCTCTCGGCCACGGGACAATCGTGCACATCAGGCCAGTGCCGCCTGCTGTAGGGCGACTGGTTCAGTGGCAGGTAGTGGAAAGCACAGCCGATGCGGCTCTCGCGAAGGTGGGCAATGAACGGCGCCTGGTGCGCGGGGTCCTCGAGCAGCAGGTAGTAGAGATGCCAGGCCGGTTCACAGCCAGCGGGCACGGCCGGTGTGGCAATGCCCAATTCCGCAGACCAGTGCTTCAGCTCGGCCTCGTACCAGTCAAACGCCCGTCGCCGGCGCTGCAGGATCGACTCGTGCTCCTCGAGTTGCGCCAGCAGCATGGCCGCCAGCACATCCGCCATCACGTAGCTGGATCCGAGGTCCTGCCAGGTGTACTTGTCGACGAGTCCATGCTGGAAGCGTGAACGGTCGGTGCCCTTGTCACGGATGATCTCGGCACGCGGCAGGTACCGGGCATCGTTCACGACGAGTGCGCCGCCTTCGCCGCAGACGAAGTTCTTGGTCTCGTGGAAGCTCACGGCGCTGAGCACTCCGAGGGAGCCGAGCGCCCTGCCCTGGTACTGGCCATAGAGCCCATGGGCATTGTCTTCCAGCAGGGGAATGCCGTGCGCACGCGAGATCCGCAGCAGCTCCTCCATGTCGCAGGCGATTCCGCCGTAGTGCATGGCGACGATCGCGCGCGTGCGCGGCGTGATGCGCTGCTCCACGCTGCGCGGATCGATGTTCAGCGTGTCCGGGCAGCTGTCCGCGAACACCGGTCTCGCACCGCGCAGCACGAACGCGTTGGCGGTCGACACGAACGTGAACGCCGGAACGATGACTTCATCGCCGGGGGCGATGTCGAGCAGCATCGCCATCATCTCCAGCGCATGCGTGCAGGAACTCGTCAGCAGCGCGCCCGCACTCCCATGCTCGCGCGTCAGCAGCTCCTCGACACGCCGCCCGAAGGGACCGCCACCACCAGGCCTGCGCGCCTGCAGCACAGCCTCGATATAGGCCAGCTCATTGCGGGCACGTGTCGGCTGGGACAGATGAATCGCTGTGTGCGCCATTTTTCTTGGTCGGACTTTCGCTCCCCTGTCCGTAGTATGGCCAGAAAAGCTGCGCTTTGGATTGGCTTTGACAACTGCGGGGGACGAAACCCGACTATGTCAAAGGTCGCCGCAGCGCTGACCCGGCAGCCAGCGGCGACGCTTCTACCAGCCGCGCTTGCGCGCCAGCGCGTCGTACTCCCCGGAACCCACCGAGGGCAGGCTCTCCGCTGCCGAAGGGGTCCGCGCGACTCGCGAAGTGATCGCCTTGCGCAGCCGTGACGGCAAGCCCGGTCGCAGCAGCCGGTCCTTCGTCACGGCGGCGAACGTCTTCGCGCGATCGCCGAGCTGCTGCAGGGCCCCGCCCTTCGGGGGCTCCCAGCCTGACGAGTCGAGATTGCGCCATGCGCCCTGCTCCCAGTCGGCCCGGGTCCGGACGATCCCGGCCATCGCGCGCGCCGCGCGGAACTCGCTCTCGTACTTCACGAAGTGGCCCGCCCAGGGGTCGTAGCGGCCCGCGGACCAGGTGGCGCTGCGATCCCGCGGTGACCGCACCAGGTACATCACGTAGGGGAACTCGCGCACCCTGCCGGCAAGTCCGCGGCGCCGCAGCTGCAACGCGAGCAACTGCTCGTCGTTCCATTCGGATCGCTCGCGCATGGCCTGCGCCAGCTCCGCGGGCCGCAGCAGCATCTCCTCCAGCAGGTTGAGGCACGGCTCGACATCGGCCGCGCGCACGACCATGTGGCGGTCGTTGATGCCACTCCAGTGATGGTCCGCCGGCACCCAGATGTTCTCCGCAGACAGCACGGAGAGAGGCGGATGCGGGCACAGCCACTGGAAGTCGGACCGCGTGATGATGAACCGGTCGTACTTCTGCAGCAGGCCTTCGCGCTGCAGGTTCCGCAGCAGCAGCCAGCGGCAGTAGATCAGTACTGCCGAGGCACTGGGATGGGCGTGCGCGGAGTGGATGCGGCCGGCCCAGGTGCCACCGTACGCGAGAAGATCGCGCCAGGGTGGCGCCGATACGCCCCGCTCCGCGCAGAGTTCGGCCTGTGCCGCGTCGAACAGCTGCCCGTAGTCGTCCGGGTCAGGCGCCATCCAGGCGTAGCGCGCGCGTCGCAGGTAGGGGTTGTCGCGGTCGAACCCGACATCGACGGTCAGCGCCAGCGCCAGATCCGCGTCGAGCTCGCGCAGCACGTGACGCTCGAACGAGGGGAAGGTGACATCGGCAGCGCGCGTCTTGGCGAGGACGCAGACCAGGGTTCGCTCTGGACCGGTGTCGTTCAAGGCTCAGGGCGCCTGGCCCCGTGTTCGCACAAGGCGCCGCGCATTGGCCCGGTCCCGGCCACGCCCGGTGGCGGGTTCCGTGCGTGCCTCATCGCCCAGGAAGCGCGCCAGCGCCTCGACGGTCGTATGGCGGAACAGGTCCGTCATCTGGATGGGCCTCGCGACCTTCTCGCGCAGCTCCTTCAGCACCTGGATCACGAGCAGCGAGTGACCGCCGATGTCGAAGAAGTTGTCGCGCATGCCGATCTGCGTCGACCCCCAGCGCGCGCTGCCAGATCTCCAGGACCAGCTGTTCCGCTGCTGCACCGACGGCGCTGGCGACGCCGATGCGTGCCGACCGTGCTGCGGCGACTGGCGCGCGCTGCCGCGCACGCTGCGGCGCCGGCAGCGCCTTGCGATCGATCTTGCCGTTGGGTGTCAGTCGGCAGCGCCGTCAAGCGTGACGATCGAGCGACGGCACCATGAAGTCCGGCAGGCTGCAGTGCGAGCGCCGTGCGCAACTGCGTCCGTTCTGCCTCGCTGCCATCGGCCGTCCGCACATAGCCGACGAGGCGCTGGTCGCCCGGCGCGTCCTCGCGCAGCACGACCGCCGCCTCGGCGATACCAGCCTGGTCGCGCAGCAGCGCCTCGATTTCACCGAGCTCCACGCGATAGCCACGGATCTTGACCTGCTGGTCGCTGCGGCCCAGGCACTCGATGCGGCCGTCCGGCAGGAATCGTCCCAGGTCGCCCGTGCGGTACATGCGCGCTGGCCGTCGCCGGGATCGGAAGCGCTCCGCCGTGAGCTCCGGCCGTTGCCAGTAGCCGCGCGTGACGCCCAGCACCGCCGATCACCAGCTCGCCGAGCGAGCCCGGCGGCAGCGGCTGCTGCTGTCGTCGAGCACGTACACCGTCTGGTTCAGCAGCGGCGTGCCGATCGAAACGCTGTTGGACGGCGTGACGGCGACGTCATCCACCGGCCGACGGTGGACCAGATCGTGGTCTCGGTCGGGCCGTACATGTTGCTGACGCGGCCACTTCACCAGTGCCGCCAGAGTTCGCGCCAGATCCGGCGGCAACGCCTCGCCGCCCACCATCATGTGTTTCGAGGCCGGCGAGGCCGGGCTGCGCATCGGCATCGGCGGCCAGCATCGTCGCCATGGTCGGCGTGCACTGGAAGTGCGTCACGCACTGCGCTGCGCAGCAGGCCGGCCAGCGAATGGTCTGCCCTGCGACTCGCCGCGCTCTGCGCCAGCGCGCGCAGCTGGTCCAGGTACGGCAGATGCTCCAGCACGATGTCGGTGCGTGATGCCGAAGTCGATCAGGCAGGCGATCTCGTCGACGTCGGCGCCTTCGACGCGCTCGACCATCTCCAGGCAGTGCTCCGGCGTGCCGAACAGTCCGCTGGTCGTGGAAGTAGCGCTGGAACGCGAACTCCAGCAGATCGTCCATGTCCTGGTCGGAGATATCGGCGAAGAACTCATCGAGCGTCTTGCCCTGCTCGTCCGACAGCTTCTTGAACGTCGGGAACTGCCAGGCTGCCGCCTTCACCAGGAACACGGCGCTTTGCAGGTAGTCCTTCAGCGGCTGGCGCACGATGCGCTTCAACCGCCGCGTCGTCGGGGCCGACCAGCGTGTGCAGCATCAGCGTGACGATGCCGCGGCCCGGATGACCGGCTTCGGTCCAGGCCTTGCGGTAGGCGACGACCTTCTCGGCCACCTCCTCGACCGTCTGGCCCAGCAGGTGGGTGAGCACGTTGGCTCCGGCCTTGCCGGCCTGTATGTAGGTGTCGATATTGCCGGCCGTGGTCACCCAGATCGGCAGCTCCTTCTGCACCGGTCGCGGCAGCGTGCGCACCTTCACCTCGCCCTTGGGCCCCGGGAAGGTCACGGTCTCGCCGCGCCACAGTCGCTTGACGATCTCGGTCGACTCGAACATCACCTGCTTGGCGTTGGCGAAGTTCTCGGGCTTGATCGCGAAATCCGGCGGCGCCCAGCCGGCGGCCACCGACATGCCGACGCGGCCGTTGGAGAGGTTGTCGACAACCGCCCACTCCTCGGCGATGCGGATCGGGCTGTGCAGCGGCACCACGCAGCTGCCGGCGCGCAGCTGCACGTTCTTCGTGATCGTCGCCAGCGCCGCGGAGGTCACCGACAGGATTCGGGAACAGGCCGCCGAAAGCCTCGAAGTGTCGCTCCGGTGTCCACACGGCATTGAAGCCGTGGGTGTCGGCGAACCGCGCGCTTTCGAGCAGCAGGCGGTACTTGTCCGTGTCGTAGTCGGCCTCGCTCTTCGCGACGTTCCAGTAGAAGAGGCCGAAGTCCGGGCCATGGCCGGGTGCCGGCGCGGAAGCCACCGGCAACGCAGCCGCGGCTGTCGTCCCTTCAGGCGCAGCGCATCGCCATGCAGCACGACCGTGAAGCCGCGCGCGAGCGTCCAGAACAGCTCGAGCACCGAGATATCGAACGAGATGCTGGTGACCGCAAGCCAGACGCCGGGCTCGGTGCCGATGCGCTCGTCCATGCCGGCGAAGAAGTTGACGACATTGCGGTGCTCGACCATCACGCCCTTGGGCGCCCCGGTCGATCCGGAGGTGTAGATGACGTAGGCGAGATCCGCAGCGTCGCCGGCCAGGCGCAGGTCGTCTCCGGACTCGCCGGACTGCATCGCCGCCTGGGCATCCTCGAAGGTGAGTACGCACTTCACTCCGGCATCCGTCGCCATCAACGACAGGCGATCTTCCGGCCAGGTGGGGTCGAGCGGCACGTAGGCCGCGCCGGACTTGAGCACGCCCAGCATCGCACCCAGCATCTCGGGGCAGCGCGGGATGCGTATGCCGACGCGGTCGCCGCGGACCACGCCCTGCCGCTGCAGGAAGCGCGCGATGCGGTTTGCGGCAGCGTTGAGTTGCCCGTAGCTCAGGGACCGGCCCTCGAACACACAGGCCTGCCGGGCCGCATCGAAGCGCCACCTGCGCCTCGATCTGTTCATGGATGCGCGACAACGAGGCCTGCGATTCCTCGACCCGGCCCGACCAGCGCGCGAGCGCGCTTTCATCATCCGCATCGAGAACGCTGACGTCCCCGCAACGGACTGCGCCATCGGCAATGCGGGCAGCCAGCGCCCGCAGCTGTGAGGCGAGGCGATCCAGCGCGCGAGGCTCGAGCCCCGCTTCATTGGCGATGAGGCGGCATGCGCCGTCGTCGGCCACCACCGCGACCAGCAGGTGACTGCTGCCGGCGACGCCAGGCACTCGCGCGGCGTCGTCCAGGCTCGCGACGCGCAGCAGCAGCACCGGTGCACTGCGGAGCGAGGCCAGCGTGGCTGCCAGGTCCGGCTGCCGCGCAGGCAGATCAGACAGCCAGCCGATGCGCTCCTCGCAGCGGGCCAGCTGTGCGGTCAGCTGCGCCTGCCACGCTGGCAAAAGCATCCGCGGGATCAAACCGTGCAGACAGGATCGCCCGCGGCGCAACGAATCGCTGCAGTCGCGCATCGATCGAGGCCAGCGACCGGGGAACAAGGGCAAACGCAACGTCGCGACGATTGGTCAGGCGGGCAAGCAGCAAGGCCAGTACGGCGACCGCACGCTCCGCGCCGGTCGCCGGCATTGAAATGTCCCGCGTTGCCGCAGCTCCGCCCATCGGCGCATCGCGGCGCGAATAGGGAGCCGGTGTCAGCTCAGGACTGCGGAGCTGCCGCAGCCACCAGGCTTCGTGCCGGGCGAGTCGCTGCACCGTCGCGTCGAGCTCCGGAGCAGTCTCCGGTGCGGGGAGGACCGACCCTTCAGGAAATCCGGCTGCGGCGAGTGCACTTGCCGGATCCACCGCGCCGCCGGAGAGATCGGTCACCCGGCGAAGCACGAGCGCACCTTGCGCACAACGCACGGCCAGGTCGCCGCCAACGGTTCGCAGCAGTTGCCCTGGAGTTCCCTTGCCCGGTGGATTCGCCTCGACGGTCGCTTCCCTTGCCAGCAACAGGCCCGAGCCCAGGTCGATCTTCGGCAACAGGACCGGGTTGGGATAGCGGCCGAAATCCAGCGCCCGCACCTCGCGCGCGAGCTCCTCTGCGGTTCGCGACCAGTCGAGGCTACCGGCCTTCGCCGGCCGCTGCGCCAGACCGAAATAGCTGCGCTCGCGCAGGTCCTGCGCCACCGGCTGCAGCGCTCCGCTCTCGATGTGCGACAGCAGCGCGGCAAAGCTCTCGTAGCCGGCTTCGTAGCACTGCGCATTGAGTCCGAAGGCCGTCTCGTCCGCGGCAACCGCAAATCGCTGGCTCGCGAGGATGCGACCCTGGTCCACGCCTGCCGTCAGTTCGTGCCAGGTGACGCCATGTTCATCCTCGCCGTTCAGCAGCGACCATACCGGTGCATTGAGTCCGGCGTAGCGAGGCAGTGGCCCGTCATGGAAATTGATGGCGCCGAGTCGTGGCATGCGCAGCAGCCAGGCCGGCAGGATGCGCAGGTTGGTGATGCTGAGCAGGTAGTCGAAACCACCCGCGGGGGGCTCCGCCTGCAACACTTCGAAGCGCGCGTGGCTCGGCAGATTCCGCTGGCTTGCCCACTCGAGGATCCGGCGATCCTCGGAGACAACGCCCGCGATGGCATGGCCCTGCTCCAGCAGCCGCTCCGCGCACCGGACGAGCAGCGACTGCTCGCCGAGCAGCAGGAACCCCAGCGGACGCCCGGCTTTCCCGCTCACCGCAAGGTTGCCTGTTCCCCGTTCTCGAGCGACCCACGACGCCCGAACGCACCCGCGTACCGGAGGAAGATGCCCCCGGCGAGCTCTTGCGACGTGCCCAGCGGATTCTCGGATTCCCGGTCACGGTGTTCGATCTGCAGGTCGAGGCCGAGTGCCTGCCCGAACAGGATCGTCAACCGCGCGCCAAAGGTCGTCTCGGTGTTGTCATCCGCAAAGACCGTGAAATTCTCGTCGGACCGCGCCGCGAAGAACGACCCGGATGCTTTCGGGGTGAAGTCGCGCGAGACGAAGAACCGCCACTCCTCGGAGTCGCGCTCCCCCAGGATCTCGACCAGCGACTCCTCCTTCCGCCACACGTAGCTCAACACGGGCCTCGGTACGCGTGCGTTGCATCGACAGCGAGGCATTGAGCGTGTCCGCCACACGCGGGGCAGCAGTCAGCAGCGTGTTGTCCACCCCACCGCTACCCGGAGAAGTCACGTCCTGGCCGTAAGTCGGTGCCGACGAGGTGGGATACTCGTGCACGTAGGACACATCGCTGCTGAGGGTTGGCGTCAATCGCCGTGAAAACGAGCCGCGGAACAGCGGACCACTGTCGTCGACGACCTGGCCCGAAACGGTCGAGTAACCGGCTTCGAACGACATGCGGTTGCGCGCAGTCGAGTGCTCGACGCGACCGAAAACCTCCTGCCGGTCGAAGTCGAACAGCGAGGCCACTGCGCCATCGACGTAGCTGACCTGGTCGTAGGACCCGCCCAGACCAAGGCTCGAGCGTGGACTGGCGCGGCGCACGATGAGGGCGCGACCACCGATCGTGTCGCTGTCGGACTGGCTGGTGCCGGAGAACCGCTGTTGCTGGTAGTGCGCCTCCAGCTGCGCCTCCATGGCGCGCCCCATGCGCAGCCTCGCTTCCGGACCGGTCGACCAGGAAATCTGGTCCTCGAGGTTGCCGGGTACCATCGGCCGGGAGAAATCGGCACGCCCCTGCCCGTACGTGAAGTTGCCGTTCCAGAAGAACGTGTCCGGGACGAACGCATAGGCGCCATCGATCCGCGCGTCGCCGAAGATCTCGTTGCCGAATTCACCGAAATAGTCGTAGTAGGCGAGATTGACCGCCGTGTCGTAGATAAGGCGCCCGGTATCCCGCGCGCCGCGGGCTTCGATTCCGACGGCCGCCGCTCCGGTCGAATTCTCGGTGCCCGGGGGCGAACGGAACAGGTTGTCGGTATAGGAGAAGCCCGCCCGCGCCACGTAGTCGATGGCGGGGATCGGCGTGGTGCGCGTGCCGACGATGATGTCCGGCTCGGCCCCGGCAGCATGCGCGCCGGTTCCCGTCGCAAGCAGGGCCAGGCCCCACGCCAGTGTGCGCATCGAGGTGCTCATGTTCGCGGACCCTCGCCGCGCGATGACGCGTAGTTGTAGTCGTAGCCGTAGCCATAGCCATGACCGAGGTAGCGCGTGATCCGCGTGCGCACCGTCGCGTTGAGGATCAGTTTCACGTTCCTTCCTTTGCCCAGCACGGACAGGGCCTCGTGTACCGCAGCCTGCGGCGTGGATTCCGCCCGCACCACCAGCAGCACCTGCCCGGCGAACGGCGCCAGTGCGCGTGCCTCGGTGGTCTGCAGCAGCGGCAGCGTGTCGATCACGATGATGCGGTTCGGCACGAGCAGCAGCTGGTCGAGCACTTCGCGGGTGCGGGCACTGGCGAAATACTCCGTCGCATGGTGGCTGACGCTGCCGGCCGGCATCACCGAGAGTCCCTCGATGTCGGTTTTCAGCACCAGGTCTTCCGGATTGCGCATCGGCTCGAGCAGCGCGTCCATCAGGCCCTTGCGATCAGCGATGCCGAGGCTCTGGCTGATGAAGGGCTTGATGACGTCGGCGTCTATCAGCAGCACCGTATGTTCGGGCTCCAGCGCCAGTGAGCGGGCCAGGTTCGCCGACGTGAAGCTCTTGCCCTCGCCCGCCAGCGCGCTGGCAACGACGATCACCCGGCGCGCTTCGTGCTCGCGCAGCTCCGATACGACCTGGCGCTTGATGTGCCGGTACTCGGAAGCGCGCTGGCGCTCCTGCTCCTTGGGCGCCCGCAGGCCAAGCGTATCGAGCATGGCATCGGTCAACCGGACATGCGGTTCATTCGCGTGCCTCGGCATCGGCATCGGCTCGGCGCGCGGAAGCGGCGGTTTCCGCGCCCACCGTCACCGGAGTGACCTTCGCCTTGCCGAGTGCTTTTTCTATCAGGCTCATCGGATTCTCCTCAGGCGATCAGGTTGCGCAGCAGGCGGGCACCGGCACCGCCGAACACTGCGAGCAAGCCGCCCAGCACCACCAGCGCGAAACCCGCCATGGCCACCCGCCTCAACTGCGAGTGCTCCCAGGCGCGCCGTTCGCTGGTTCGTATTTCCGAGACGGAGCCGAGCACCGGGAGCCCGAACTTCCGCTCCAGCGAACTGACGTCGCTGAAGGCCGGGGACATCAGCTGCGGCAGCAGCGCAAGGCCTATGCCGAGTCCCAGTGCGGCGATCAGCGAGGCGATGATCAGCAGCGGGCGCTTCGGCCAGACCGGGGCGACGCCGGCACGCGGCGGCTCGATGACATCGAAGCGCACGATGCCGGTCCGCGCAGCGTCGTCCGAGACGCGCGCCTGCTCGCGGCGCGTGACCAGCTGGTCGTACTGCGCCTTGGTCACGCCGTAGTCGCGGTCCAGCCGCGCGAACTCCTGCTCGATCTCCGGCGCCTGGTCCACGAACTTGCGCAGGTTCGCGATCTCGGCGCGATGCTGTTCGGCGGCGCCCTGGATCGAGGCGATGTCGACCTGCACCTGGTTCAGCTGCCCCTGGATCTGCTGGTAGACGGGATTCACGCTCAGCGAGCGGATGGCGCCCGATCCCATTCCACCCCGGGCAATCTCGGCCAGCTCCTGCTCTTCGCGCTGCTTCAGCTCGGCGATGGTCTCGCGCGTGGCAATGACTTCCGGGTGCTTGTTCGTGTAGCGCAGCAGCAACTCCTCCAGGTGCTGCTCGGCCTCCTGCCTGCGCAGCGTGATGTCGACGGGCGCGCCATAGCTCGCGCCGGAGCCGGCATTGGAGGTTCCCGGCAGGTAGGCGCGCGACCCATCGAGCTGGCGCTTCAGTTCCGCGCGGCGGCTGATCGCCACCGCCAGGTCGGTCTCGGCCTTCTGCAGGCCGGCCATCTCCTGGTTCAGGCGCGAGAAGTAGTCGCCCTGCTCGCCCGGGATCATGCCGATGTTGCGCTTCTTGAACTCGGCCAGCCGCTGCTTCGGCGCCCTGCAGCCGCTTCTCCAGCTCGCCGATCTGCTGGTTGAGGAATCCCTGTGCCTCGGACGAGCCGCTGCGGTTGCCGCTGATCGTGCCCTCGGTCAGGTTGTCGAGCAGCGTGCGCACGACCTCGACGCTCTTCTCCCGGTTCGGGTGCCGGTAGGAGATCTGGTAGATCGTGTCGCGGATCTGCCCTGCCTGGTTTCCCACCAGCGTGGTCGTGGTGATCTCGATCTGCTTCTGCAACCCGGACACCAGGCCGTCCATCTCGCCCGGCGTGGTCACGTTCGCGTCGAGGTTGGTCTTGCGCGCCACGGCCTCCAGCTGCGGCCGGGACAACAACGCCTCGCGCACCAGCGACAGCTGCGACTCGTAGTCCTCCTCGATCGCGATGCCTTCCAGCACCGGTCGCAGCGGCGTGCGCGCATCGACGAACACCTTCGCCGAGGCCTCGTACCGGTCCGGCAGCGACATGATGACGAGCCACGCGACCAGGGCCACGACCCAGGCCGCGGCAAGTGCCAGCCAGCGCCGGTGCCAGACCGCACGCGCGAAGCCATACACCATCGAGAGCAATTCGTTCACGGGTAGTTCCTAGAAACGTGACTGCGGAACGATCAGCACATCGCCCGGCTTGAGTTCGAGGTTCTGCGTCAGGTCGCCGTCATTGAGCAGGTCGCCGAGCTTCACCCGCGTCTCGACGCTCTTGCCATCGACGAGGCGGACGATGCGCGCGCGGTTCGGCGCGGCGAAGTCGGTGAGGCCACCGGTTGCCAGCACGATGTCGAGCACGCGCAGGCCTTCCCGGTAGGGCAGCGCCTGCGGGTGACGCACCTGGCCCACGACCTTCACCTGGCTGTAGGTGCTGGCGGCGTCGCCGACGATCACGTTCACCTGTGGCGAGCGCACGAACTCCGCGAGCACCACCTCGATGTCGCGGGCGAGCTTCGATGGCGACTTGCCCACCGCCACCATGTTCTCGACCAGCGGGGTGGAGATCTTGCCGTCCGGGCGCACCGGGATCGTCACCGACAGCTCCGGGTTGCGCCACACGAAGATCTGCAGCGAATCGCCGGGGCCGATGATGTAATCGTCTGCGACAGCGGCTGCCGGCACGTCTGCCGGTGCAGGTGTCGCCGGTGGCGCCGGCTCGGCGGCCAGCACCATTCCATTGCACATCAGCAGCGCTGCCAGCGTCGCCGACGAACCCTTCACCCACGCCTGTATCCTCATCGCGAACCCTCCACGCGCCGCAGCGCTTCCGCATAGTGACCCTGCACGGACCGGTCGTCCGGCAGCGCAGTGGCCGCCTTCTTCAGCACTGCCAGCGCCTCGGCGACCTTGCCGTTGGCCAAGCAGTATCGTTCCCAGTGTATCGGCTACGGCCGGATTGTCCGGCGCGATCGCGCTCGCCTGCACGGCCAGCTGCTCCGCGCGGGCCTTGTCGGTGTTCGCGCAGCAGCCAGGCCAGGTTGTTCAGCGCCACCACGTCGTTCGGTGTCTGGCGGATCAGGATCTCCAGCTGTTCGCGCGCTTCCGCGTCCTGGCCGCGTCCCAGATAGTAGTCCGCCAGCAGGTGCCGGGCCTCCGCGTCCTCGGGCTCGCGCGAGAGCCAGCGTTGCAGCGGCTCGACCGCCCGCGGGGAATCGCAGCCGGACGCGGGCATGGTACTCCCCGATCGCCGCCAGTGAGCTGGGCCGAAGCACGAAGGACCTGGAATAGGCGGCCTCCGCCTGCTGCGCCCTGCCCTCGTTCATCGCCACATCACCCAGCAACAGCTGGGTGACCGGATCATCGGGCAGCTTCCTTGAGCAGCGCATCCACCGTGCGGCGCGCGGAAGCGACGTTATGTCTGCCCGAGGGCAGTCCGCACCGCAGCCGAGGGCGACGGGCAGTGATCCGGGCTCCAGTGACGCCGCCCGCCTGAAACTTTCACTGGCTGCCGCCGGATCGGCGAGCACGAGCTGCGACTGGCCGAGGTTGAACCAGTAGCGCGCGTTGTCGGGTTCGCGATCAACGGCCTGCCTGAAGCGCGTGCGCGCCTCGTCAAAGCGGTTCTCATCGACCAGCATCATCGCCGCGGCGTTCGCGGCCTCGCCATCCTTCGCGGAGCTGACCATGCGGTTCAGCACTTCGGAGGCTGCGGCCGGCTGATTGGCGCGCAGTTCGAGCGCGACGAGGCGCAGCGCGGGTTCCGGATCATCGGGATTCCCGGCAATTGCGGCACGCCAGGATCGCACGCGCCTGAGCCAGGTCTCCCTGGGCCTCCGACTACACGTGCGAGCGCGACCTGCGCGGCAAGGTTGGGCGGACTGCCGCCCGCCAGCGGCCGCAGCATCTTCTCGGCTTCGGCGAACTTGCGTTCGTCGAAGGCGAGGCTGGCGCGCCGCAGCTGTACGTCGGTATTGCCGCGGATCAAGCCGTGCCGCGCGATCGAGCAGGCGGCTGACATTCGCGTTCTGCCGCGCGCGGTAGGCCACGTCGCGCGGCCAGCGCACCGCACGGCCGTGTCCGTGCCGGAGGAAGGATCGAGCAGGCGATCGACGAGGCGGTTGCTCTCGAACTCGTTGTTCATCGCGATCAGCGCCGCCATGCGCGCGGCCGCGCTTTCGGGAATCCAGCCGCGCAGCGGCATGGCCCCGAGCGTGAGCAGCGCAGAGGCCGGATCGCCATTGGCGGTCTGTGCCGTCGCCAGTTCCGCAAGCAGCTTCGATGTCTCCCGGCGTCTCGCGCGAGCTTCGCCGTCAACGTCGTGATGTCTGCCTGCGCCTGCTCGCGCGCAAGCCGCGCCGAGGCCAGCAGCTCACCGCTCTCGTCCGCTGTCGAGGATGTCCTCATCGGCAATCTCGCCCAGCAGCTCGATGACGCGGTCCGGCCGGCCCTGCTGCATGTACAGGTCGGCGAGCGCGTTGCGGGCTGCCGCCGTTTCCGGCTCCGCGGCAACGCGGCGCTCCAGCAGCTCGGTGGCGCGCGTGATATTGCCGGACTTCACCAGCGCGTCGATCAGCAGGTACTGCAGCCGCACGTTGTCCGGGTTGGCCTCGGCAATCGGACGCCATGCGCTCGGCGGCCTCCGCCCGACCGGCCCTCGAGCAATGCGACCTGGGCCTGCAGCAGCTCGGTGCCCTGCATGCCGGGCCAGGTCTGCTCGATCCGGCGGATCTGCTCCTTCGCCGCCGGAATGTCGCCCGAGGCCAGCAGCGCAGTCGCCCACCATCAGCTCCGTCGATGAGGCGACTGATGCGCGGCCACGATTCCGGCGCCGCCTTGAGCGCGTCCGCGAAATCCACGGCGGCCCGCTCCGGCGCACCCTGTCGCAGGTGCAGTTCGCCGCGCGCCTTCAGCGCATCGGATCGATCCGCGGGCTGCAGCGCGAGATAACGGTCCAGCTCCTCGATCGCCGGTGTCAGGTTGCCCATCGCGGTCAGCGTGCGAGGCGATCTTCGATCGCGAGCGTCCGGATCAGCCGGGCTGCCGCGCTGTCGCTCGCGCAGCAGCGCAAGGGCTTCGGGCGCCTGCGCCGGCGGCGAGCTGCACGCCCGCCTGCAGGATGGTCCGCTCGGGCTCGGCAATGGCCGAGCCCTGTTCGCGCATCAGGCGGCCTGCCTCGTCGACGTCGCCCAGCGCCAGCGCAACGCGCGCCCGCAGCGCGATGGCCTCCGGCGTCTGCAGCGCTTCGGCATCCGCCACCGAGAGCTCATCGTCGCGCGGCCTTGGGGTTGCCTTCGTCCATGGCGATGCTCGGCCAGCAGCACGCGCGCCGCGGGTAACGACGGGTTCCTCGCCAGCGCGTTCTTCAGCAGGATGCGCGCCTCGCCCGCCTTGCCCTGGGCGAGCAACGCCCGTGCCTCGGCCTCGGCGGTCGCCGGATCGACACGGCGATTGCATCCCGGCCAGCGATGACGCAGCCAGCGCAGAGCCAGCAACATGCTTCAAGCACGCACCTGCGGCATCACGGCGCCGGCGCCTCGCGGCGATCGGCCGGGGCCAGGTCATGGCGCGCGAGCAGGTCGTAGAGCGTCGGGCGCGAAACGCCCAGCAACTCGGCCGCGCGCGAAATGTTCCCGGAGGCCGCCGCCATCGCGCGGACTCACCGCCTCGCGCTCGGCGCGATTGCGCACTTCCTTCAGGTTCAGCGGCAGGCCATTGCCGGTGCCCGGAGCCAGTCCGAGATCCGCGGCGGACACCATCTGGTCCTCGCCGAGCAGGCAGGCGACCTTCACCTTGTTCTCCAGCTCGCGCACGTTGCCCGGCCAGGGGTAGGCGGTCATCGCGTCTGAGCGCCTCGTCGGTGAAGCCGCGCTTGGCCTTGCCCTTTGCCTTCACGAACCGCGCGAGGCAGGCCTGCGCGATCGCGATGATGTCGCTGGGTCGCTCGCGCAGCGGCGGCACATTCACCGTCACCTCGCTGAGCCGGTAGATACAGGTCCTGGCGGAAGCGCTGCTCGCGTATCTGCGCCTCGAGGTTCTGGTTCGTCGCCGCCACGACGCGCACGTCGACGGGGATCTCCTGCCGCCCGCCCACGCGCTCGATCACCTTGTTCTGC
This sequence comes from uncultured Pseudomonadota bacterium, assembly GCA_963785055.1. Taxonomy (GTDB): domain Bacteria; phylum Pseudomonadota; class Gammaproteobacteria; order Steroidobacterales; family Steroidobacteraceae; genus ZC4RG30. Next base: position 69,503 of record CAWATT010000002.1, on the reverse strand, counting down.
AGGAAGCGCAGCAGCTTGGACTGCAGCGGCAGCGGCATGTCGCCGATCTCGTCGAGCAACAGCGTGCCGCCATCGGCGTATTCGATCTTGCCCGGCGTCGTCTTCACGGCACCGGTGAAGGCGCCCTTCTCGTAGCCGAACAGCTCCGCCTCGAGCAGCTGCTCCGGAATCGCCGCGCAGTTGATCGCGACGAAGCGCTTGGCGGCACGGCCGCTGAGATTGTGGATCGCGCGCGAGAGCAGTTCCTTGCCGGTGCCGCTCTCGCCGAGGATCAGCACGGAGACATCGGCCGGCGCGATCTTCTCGATCATGCGGCACACGTTCTGCATCGAGCGGTCGACCGCGATGATGCCCTCGAACACACTCGGGCTGCTCGCGGCGACGCAGGCGCGCGACCTCGTCGCTCCAGTCGCGCGATGTGGAAGGCGCGGCTCGACGATGCAGTCGCAGCACCTCGATGTCCACCGGCTTCTCGTAGAAGTCCAAGGCGCCCATCGCCACCGCCTTCACGGCCCGGTCGCGATCGTGATTGCCGGTGACGACGATGACCTTGGTCGCCGGCGCAAGCTCCAGGATCTGCGACAGCGTCGCGAAGCCCTCGGTGGTGCCTTCGGCGTCGGGCGGCAGGCCGAGATCCTGCAGCACCACCTGCGGCTCGTGCAGGCGCACTGCCGCGATGGCCTGCAGCGCGATTCTCCGCGAACACCACCTCGTAGCCCTCGAAGGCTCCACTTCAGCTGGGCGCGCAGCGCTGCATCGTCCTCGACGATCAGCAGTTGCTCGGTTCTGCGTCACGCTCTGCCATGAATCCGCGATCCTCAGCCGCCGCGCTGTTCGTCGGCGGTGACCGGCTGCTCAGAAAAGCCAGGAAATGAATGCGTCGTGCCCGGCCGGGTTCGGACTGCACTTCCACGTCGCCGCCCAGTGAGCGGACATATTCGCGCATCTGGAATGCGCCGATACCCATGCCGCGCGCGCCCTTGGTCGTGTCGAAGGGCCGGAACAGGCGATCGCGGACGAACTGCGCATCCATGCCCGCCGGTATCGATCACGCTCAGCAGCGGACGGTGACCACGCTCGCCCACCTCGACGCGTATCTCGCCGCGTGCGGCCGTCGCGTCCTGCGCATTGCGGATCGCGTGCTCGATGACGGTCGTCAGACGTTCCGTGTCGGCGAACACCATCGGCCGGGACTGCGCGATCACGCTGCGGCGCACGGCGCCTGGCCGCTGCAGCGCATGGCGGCACGCTCGGCGCAGCGTGGCCAGGTCGACGGTCTGCAGCGTGCCGACTTCCTCGATCCCGAGCGCCAGCTGGGGATCAGCTTCGTCATGCGCGTTGGCGGCGCTGCGACGGTGCGGAAGCGCGTCGTCGACGAACTCCGGGTTGCGGCGATGCCGCTCGGCATTCTGCGAGATCAGGCGCAGCTGCGCGGCGATGTTCTTCAGGTCGTGCATGACGAAGGCCGTCATGCGGTTGTAGGTCTCGAACTGGTGCGCCTCGGCGAGCTGCGCATCGGCATCGAGCTGCGCCAGGTGCGCGGCCACGTGACGGCCGGCCGTCTTCAGCAGGTCGCGGTCCTCGAAGTTCAGTTCGCCCAGGCTGGCCGGCGCGTTCGAGCACGATCCAGCCGTACAGCTGCTCCACGTGCAGCAGCGGCACGAGCAGCGCATTGCCGGCCGGCGCCGAACTGCCGCGGATCCACCTCGAGGCCCCCATACAGCTCCGGCATGCGCTGCAGTTCCGGCAGGTCGATGAGCCACGCCGTCCGCGACAGGAACGCCGGCAGCGGATCTCCCGCCGGGATTGGCTTGCCCGGGTCGTGATCCACGGGCCAGCGCGTCGTGAACTCGAACTGCGTGCCGTCGGCATCGCGGCGCCACAGGCTGCCACTGGGACTCGCCACGATCTGCGCCAGCGCGCGAATCGCGCGCTGCCGCACCGTCTCGCCCTCGGCCTCCCCGGAGAGCGTGCGCGTGAAGCGCAGCCATTCGGCGCGGTAGTCGTAGCGCTGCGGATAGAAATGCGCGCTGATGAACACCTTCAGGCGCCGCAACAGCCTGCCTGCGAACAACGACAGCCCCAGCAGCATCGCGGCGAGGACCGCGAACGCCGCCTGCGCCAGCGGCTGCCAGCCGCCGGAATACTTCAGCAGCAGCCAGCCCACGAGGCCCATCATCACCAGGTAGCTGCCGATCAGCACGAACGAGCCCGCGTAGAAAACCACGTGCCGCGAGACCGACAGTCCGAATGACCAGTCCGGCATCGAGCGCGCGCCCTGGAACATCGCGAACGCGCAGAGCGCGAAGATCAGGCCGCGCATGAGCCAGGCGACCATCGGAACCTGGCCGAGCAGCATCGTCTGCGAGAACACCACCAGTTCCGTCACCAGCAGCCCGCCGACGCCGAGACCGAGCCAGCGCATGGCCACCTCGGCCTCCTCCCGGGAGTTGCGATACACCTGTTCGATGGTGAACAGGCCCAGCGCGCAGAGGGCGATGCCGGCGATGGAGAGCGCCGCGAGCGAAGGCGGGGACAGCGTGTCGGAACGGGCGGCCAGGACCATCCAGGTTCCGAAGACCAGCGTGGCGCCCAGGCCACTCCAGCGCAGCAGCTGTCCCGAGCCAGCGAGGCTGCCCCTGCCAGCGGGCGAGGTTCTCCAGCTGCCACAGCCAGATGCCGATCAGCGCGATCGAGAGCAGCTGGGCCCAGGTCGAGGCGAATGACCCGCTGCGATGGGCAAGCCAGGCAACGATGGTCCAGACGACCGTCGCCAGCGCGGCCAGCCGCAGCGGAATGCGCGGGGCGGAGGTTCCGACGGTTCCGGGACGCAGGGCCACGGCCAGCACCGCGAAAGTTGCGGCACAAACGGCAAAGCCCAGGTCCGTGAGCTCGATTCCCTCCATGTGTCGGAATTCTATACACCTGCCTGTCGAAACACCTTACAGTCTTTCCCAATGTGATGTCAGGTCTCAGTCGGGCGGGATTGTGTCTACTCGGGAACCCGGTCACGCCTGTTGCACCGCAGCATGAGCTAGGATTGAAGCGCTTCTACTGCGCCACCCGATAACAAAGACACGCGCCGGATGCCCATCGCCGACGGTCCCCAAGTCCACGAGGAAACGCTTCCGGCGATCGACGTGCCGGCGACCTGGCTGCATGGCGGCCGTTCCCGCTTCGTCAACATCTACGCTCCGGAAATCGAGCGCATCCGGCTGCCTGCCTGCACGGTCGGACCGCACCCGCTCCGGCTGGAATGCGCAACCGGGGACACCTGGACGCACCTGCACCAGCATCGGCTGCGTGTCGGCCGCTTTTCCGGGCCGCGCACGCAGTGGCGCTACTGGTCCGACGCGTCCGGGCTCCGGCCGCGTGCCTGGATCTCGGCAGCCGCCTGGTCTACGACACGCGCTGGGTCTACAACGGCAACCTCGCGCATGTGCTGCAGCACCATGCGGCAACGCTGGGCTTCGTCCGCGCGCGACTCGGTGCCGGTCCGGGCGACATCCTCGCCATCCTCGAGAAGGACTGCGCCGCCGCTCACACGACAGCTGCTGAACCTGCTGGGCTACGAGACGCTCGAGACGCATCGCGCGGTGCGCGCGCGGCTGGTCACGCTGCAACAGCTGAAGGATGTGCCCTACCACCTGCTGCCGTTCGCGGCCACGCTGCAGCCCACGGTGCTGCCCGCCGACCACCATCGGACAAGCTGTTCATTCCGCGGCGCGGCTCCCGCCGCCTGGTCAACGAGGACGAGATCCGCGAAGTCGCCGAGGCCCATGGCTACACCACGGTCTACATGGAAGACCTGCCGTTGCTGGAACAGGTCGCGGTGATGCGTCGTGCCGGACTCGGTGCTGGCCGTGCACGGCGCGGCGCTCGGGCATTTCGCGCTGCGTTCGGTGGCGCAGGGCGACGCACCGATCGACCTGATCGAGATCCTCTCGCCGGCGCTGGTCACCGACATCTTCCGCAAGTACGTCGCCGCCCAGGGCGGTCGCTGGCGCGGCTGCCGTGGCACGCTGAACTCGCGGGTCTTCCGCATCGTGGCCGAGAGCGCCGACTACAAGCGCGCGGCGAACGAGGATTTCCACCTCGATCCGCTGGCCCTCGAAGCCTCACTCGCGCCAGGCTAGTCTCCGCGCCAGGCGTCTTCGCCCGTTCGCGCAGTCGCTGCCATGCGCTTTCGCCACCGCTCCACTGGCTGTGGCCGATGAACGAGAAGGCCGCGTCGGACACCTGCGAAATGCGCAGGCCACTGGTCTTCGATGCGCTTTGAAAGGCCGATCTCGCCGGCCACCGCTTCGAGGTAGCTGTCGCCGAACAGCGGAAAGCCGCCGATCCTCTCCAGCAGATCCCGCCGGATGAAGAGAATGATGCTGACGAGATGGGTGCCCAGCGGGCCGGGATCTATGCCCTGCTCGCGCAGCAGCTCCTGGTAGGCTGCGATGGATTCGAGCACGCCTTCCGGTACTGGCCCGCGTTCGCCGAGATCCAGCGCCGTCGCCTCGCGCACGTAGTCCCAGCTCATCTGCTGCCACATCAGCCGCTCGCCGAGCATGCCGATCCCCGCATCCGTCTCGCTGCGGTGCTCGAAGCGATGGATCCAGCCCGCGCGCTTCACGTAGCACTCCGCCTGCAGGAACAGGTACTAGGTGTAGCCGGGGCTCGCGCGCCATCCGGCCTCCCAGGCGCCCAGGTTCCAGCCGGTGTTCTCGCGGTTGAGCACGCGCATGCCGGAGGCGGCCAGATGCGGGTGGCAGCCTCAAGCGGCTCGGTATCGCCACCATTGCAGACGATCAGCACGTCGTAGGCCGCGCCGGCCTCGAACTTCGACATGGATCGCAGCAGCTGCCACAGCGGCGCCGGCGAACGGCCGGTCCAGTAGCAGATCACCACGCAGGTGCGTGCGCCTGCGCTCATCGCGACACCCGCAGCTTGCGGCCGATGCGTCGGCCCGCCACGCGCGCCTGCTCGTAGCGCGTGCGCAGCGGCATGCGCACCTGCGCGCCATCGCGTTCCGCCGAGTAGTACAGCGCGCGCAGCAACTCGATATCGCCCAGCGCCTGCGCACCGCTGTAGAGCGGCACACCGTCGTCGCGAACCACGCCACGGAAGGCCTGCGACATGCAGCGCCACTGCGCGCTGCTCGTCGGTGAGCGGCGCTGTCGGCGAAGGGATCCTCCCATTCGACGTGCCCGAGCTGCTCGGATGCGCCACGCCTATCGAATGCGAGGTCCTGATCGAACGGCGCACTCGTGCGCGCCCTGTTCGTCCGGTCGACGAAGATCGCCTGTTCACCCACAAGGCTGCCGGACTGGCCCAGCACGCGCAACTGCTCCCGGCGGGCGCGTCGGCGACATCGCGTACCCCGCGGAGTAGTTGTGCAGCAGCAGCACACCCCCGGTCATCCGGATGGTCCCGAGCAACCACTGTTCAGTCGGGCCCGAACTGCACGCGACGCGCGCTCACGCTTTCGGCCTGCAGCCCATACCCCGCGTATGCCCGCAACTGCGCAAGGCCGTGGTAGTCGTAGCTCGCGAAGTCGTTCACTGCGGCGGTGACTGCCCCGATGGCCCCGAGCGCGATGAGCTTGCGCTTGAGTTGCTCTGCCGGCGTGAAGGGAAACTGCTCCAGGATGCCGAGCGCGATGCCGCGGCCGCGTGCCTGCGCTGACCAGCGCGGATCCGTCGCGCTCGTTCCAGCACAGTGGTGTCTCGGCCAGCAGTGGCAGGCCGAAGCCCAGTCGCCTGGTACAGCACCGGAACATTCGCCTCAGTGCCGACCGCGACGAGCAGGAAGTCGGGTCGCCCACCTTCAACGAGCGCAGGCATCGAGTCGAAGGCCTTCCATCCCCGCGCCTGCGCCAGCGCCTCGCGACCCTGCGCACTGCGACTCGTGACGCCAACCACCTCGAAGCGGTCGCGCAGCGCCTCCAGCACCGGCGCATGGCAGTCCCGCATTCGCGCACCGGCACCGATGAGCCCGACGCGCACGCGCGGCTCGCCTGTTGCCTCGATGCGCGGAGTATCTGCAGCAGTGTGTGTCATGGGCGAGAGCGAAGCCTTCAACCGGTCTGCCAGCCGCAGCGCGAGTGCGACGGCCATCAACGTCGGATTGGATGTCCCGCCGGTAGGAAACACCGAACTGCCGGCCACGTGAAGTCCCTCGATGCCATGGACGGCCCCGTGGCGGTCGACCACGCCGTGGCGGGGACTGTCGGACATCCGGGTGGTGCCCATGGGGTGGGCCATGTCGTGCAGCGCGCCGCGCCAGTCAGCGGCTGGCTCGCGCACCCACGAACCCAGCACCGGCTGCTCCAGTTCCAGCCGCCGGCACTCGCCCGCGAACAGCTGCGCCGTGCGGACGTAGCCCAGGTGTTCACGCTCGTTGAGCCGCCAGTCGATGCGCGCCAGCGGTTGCCCGAAGGCATCCCGCGACCCGGCCAGCGTGACGCGGCTGTCGGCGATCCGGCATCTGCTCGACGTTGCAGCCGATGTCGATGCGGCTGACCGGCGAGAGCGGCGGACGATGCGACAGGTAGCGGTCCGACACATCCTGCGCGAGATCCAGCGGATGCAGCAACGCGGCGCGCCACGTTGCGGCATCCGCCCGGGCGGCCCGGCCGCAGGCCCTGTGCCACCTGGCGCGCCGCGGTAATCGCAGCCGGGCGCGCAACATGCTCGAACGTGAACAGCGTGGCGCGCGGGCAGCTGTTCCTCGCGCTGCCGTTGTGCCGGACAGGCTGGCGCCGGTCACGACCACATGCCGCTGCCCCTTCACGTCGAACCAGCGATACCCCATGCGACGCCGCAGCTTGCGGCCCTGCGTGCCCTCCAGCGTCGCGACGACGGCATAGTGATGGTCCATGAGGTATCGACCGACCACGTCAAAAGAATCGCCCATCCCCCCGGCAAGCATCGACCGTGACAACATCAGCAGTCTCGCGTTGTCTATCGCTCCGCAGGCAAGCACGACTTCTCGCGCGCGCACCTGGCCGCTCCGCCCCGACGGCGACTGGATGCGCACGGTCCCGGCCCTTCTGCCTGTCGCATCAGTCCCGATCTCCAGCGCATGCGCGTGCAGCAGCACGGTGACATTGCGCGAGGCCTGCATTCGCTCGCGCGCCAGCTCGGCAATGTCCTCGGCCTGCGGCACGCTGCTGTGGTTCAACAACCCCAGGCTTCCGGACGCCGGATCGGAGGGCGCGGGAATCTCGCGGGTGCGTGGGTGCCGCACGACGCTGGCCTGGAAAACCTGCGTCTCGAACGATGCCGGATCCCAGGGGGATGAAGGCGGTCGCTCTCCCAGCAGGGCCCACAATCCATCGTCGTAAACCGCAGGCCCGGCCTGCAGCAACCGGCCCGCGCGCTGCAGGTAGGGCGCGACTTCATCCGCCTGCAACGGCCAGCCGGAGTCGGGTATCCAGTCGCGCTGCTGCAGGTCCAGCGCGGCAAACGGCACGCAGCGCCCGCTCCAGACCGACGAGGTGCCACCGAAGATCCGGCGACGCACGGCCGAGGGGTGCACGCGGCGGTGCCCGGCATTCTCGAAGGCCGAGACCGCCTCAGACTGCGCCTCATGCGCATCGCCTCCCGTCTCGAGAACGACAACGCGCGCCGGCGAGCCTTCGAACTCCAGGGCGATGGCCAGGCCCACCGGGCCACTGCCGACGATGCACAGCTCGCAATCCAGTGTGTCCGGGCCTTCGCTGCGATCGAAGTCCCGGATCACAGGCGCGCGTCGGTGATGCGCTGCTGAACCAGCGGATAGACCTGGCGCAGCTCCTCCGGCGTCCGGCCCACCAGCGCGCGCAGCTCGCGCAGCGCGCCGATGGCTCCGCGCGTGTTGGGAAAGCCGCGCCAGGGGCGCAGCCCATCGCGCACCGCATCGATGGCCATCCTGCGTCAGCACGAAACGCCGCACGTGGGCGCCGCGATTGCCCTTGCGGGTGCCATGCAGCAGGTACAGCACGGCGGAGTTCAGCAGCACCAGCGTTGCCTGCGAGATCCTGCCGGTACGCGATGCCGGCGCGGTCAGGTGAAATACACGCGCCTCGTTGTCTATGAGCAGCGCATGGCGCTGGGAGACGCGATAGCTGATGTCGATGTCCTCGCTGAAGCAATGGCGCTCCAGCACCTCTTCGCAGCCGCCGGCTTCGTGCACCGCCGCGGTGCGAAAGGTCATCCGGCACCCGTGGAACACGGCCGCGGTCATCAGCGCGGAATCCGCCCGCGACCACTCCGGCGTCCTGCGGTGATACTGGCCGTCATAAGGCAGGAACAGCTTTTCCGGATACCAGAGCGACGAGATGAGCTGTCGCACGCCACGGTAGGGCCTGGCATCGCTGGCGGAAACAGCGCTTCCCGGAGTGAGGTCCACGCCGCTGTCCAGCGGATTGAGCACGCGCAACCCGGCACTGACGCCACCCACCTCGCCCCGCACATCGCGCCGGTACACGGACAGGATGCGGCTGGCGCAGTCCGGGTAGAGGAATGTGTCGTCATCGAAGAGAAAGACGATCCCGCTGGTGCAGCGCGCGATCCCGAGGTTGCGCTGGTGCGTCAGCGAGCGCCGCTGCGAGCCGATGTAGATCCACTCGATCGTCGGCGAGGCTGCGCCGAACTCCGCGAGAACCTCCTCGCGGCAGCGCTGCCAGTCCTGGCTCGCGTCGACGACGATCACCTGGCGCGGGAGGCAGGTCTGCCACAGCACGGTACGCAGCGCACACTTCAGGACGTCGAAGCGATTCAAAGTACAGATCACCATGGACCAATCCATCGTTGTACGGCTCTCCCTCAAGTGGCAGTCTTCAGTGCAATGTCCAGAATAGCCCCAGAGACCGTGGCGGTCTGCCCCTTGTGCGAGCGAAACATGTCGCCGCTGTTTGCGGCGACCGACTATCGCAGGCCCCGGGTAACCGACATATTCCACGTCTGGTGGTGCGCGGACTGCACGTATGGACGAGTCGCGCCGTCACCCACGCCCGAAGAGGTCGCCGGTTTCTATCGCATCGAGTACTACACGCATGCGATGGCCACCGCAGGTTCCGCAGGCCCATCGGCCATCGGGAAACTGCGCGCCCACCTGGCCTGGCGCCGCGACCAGGGTGTCTGGCTCGAGCCTGCTGAACTCGGCCCGCCCGGATCGCTGCTCGACATCGGCTGCGGTGACGGCACGAACATGGCGCGCTTTGGCGCAGCCGGCTTCGAAGTCTCCGGCATCGAACCTGATCCGGAGGCGCGCGCGAAGGCGAGCCGCCATGGGATCGTCCATGCCGGCACTGCCGAAGACTACGATCTTCCCGCCGGGCAGGCCTTCCGCTACGTCCTCATGGCCAACTCGCTCGAACACGTGATCTCGCCGCTGGATGCGCTCAAGCGCATCCGCGAGCGGCTCTCGCCAGGGGGCAAGCTGGTGATCGAGGTGCCCAACTGCGCGAGCCAGGGATTCCGCCGCTACGGCCCGATGTGGCCCTGGACGGACCTTCCGCGTCACCTGCACTTCTTCACGCGCCGTTCGCTCACGGCAGCGCTGGCGCACTGTGGCTACGCAGTCCGGCGCGTGGTGCATGTAGGCTATGCGCGGCAGTTCGATGTCGCGTGGATGGAGGAGATGCAACGCATCCGTCGCCAGGCGCGCATCAGCGGCTTCACGCCGGACGTCGGGGCGCTCGCCGACTGGCGGCTGCTCGCGCGCACGGCCTTCGGCACCGATGACGACAAGTACGATTCGATCCGCATCCATGCCGAACCCGCATAGCGATCCGCCTGACCCGCGCTTCGCGCGGCTCTGCGTCGTTTCCCCGCACCTGGATGATGCGGTGCTGTCCGCGTTCGCAACGCTCGCGGACTCCGGCGAACCTGGCACGCCAGGTCGTCACGGTGGTCACGCACGGTGTCGCGGGCCAGGTTACGCGCTGGAGCACGCTCACCGGCTTCGCGGACACGGCGATCGAGCACGAGGCCCGCCGGACGGAAGACCGCGAGGCGCTGGCGCTGCTGGCCGCCGAAGCCGTGCATCTCGAGGGTGTGGCCGGCGATCCGGGCAGCATCATCACCGCGGTCGAGGGCTACATTCGCGCACACGCGGCGACACTGCGACAGACGCAGATCCTGCTGCCCGCCGGCGCCGGCCGGCATTCCACGCTGCTCGAGCGCGCGTGGCGACGCCTGAAACACCAGCCCGATCCCCACGGACCGCATCCTGAGCACGTGCAGGTGCGGGACGCGTTCGAACAGGGCCTGCGCGCCGCCGGCATTGCCGGCTGGGGCTACTACGCGGAGCTGCCGTATGCCCGGCACGAGCCGCTGGAGTCCTGCCTTTCACGGCTGCAGCGACGCAGTGGTGGCGACCTGCGCATCGTGCGACGGATGCCGGAGCCGACGACGAAGCGGGATGCCGCCGAGCGCTATGCGTCGCAGGCGCGCTTCGCGCTGGGCGCGACACCAGCCGATCGCCTGGCCTTCTGCGGCCACGCGGAATACCTGTTCATTCGGCAGCCACCCGGTCGCTGATCGATCGCGGGCGCTGTCGCAGTCAGGGCGGCACTCCGCCATCAACGCGATGGCCGTGCCATCACGACGGCCCGTCAGCATCCCCTGCGCCTCGCGCGCCCGCAGGGTCAGCTTGGACCAGGCCACGGAACCCGCGACTTCGTAGCGCATCCACAGCAGGCGCTCGCGGCCATCGACAACGCCCTGCACCTCCAGCCAGGCCTTGCCATCGGGACTCGACTGCCCCTTCAACAGCTGCATTGCCGTCGTCTGCCAGGCGTCGCCGGTCAGCGTGTTCGTCGGATACGACAGACGGGCCTCGCGCGCCTGGGTCGGATACACGGCCATGTACAGCTCGACCGGAACCTGGCCCGGCGCCTGCGGCATCCAGTGCCTGCGGAACTCCTCGGCGCCCGCGAAATGCGGACTCCAGCCCGAGGCAAAACCGGCAGCGGCGTCGCCGCCAACCATGCGATCCGTTCGCCAGGCAGTGCCGGGTTCCTGCGAGTCGCCGCGGCCGGACCTGAAGGCAATGCCGGCAGCCACCATCACCATGGCGCACAACAGCCAGAGCCCCACGTTCGCCGCGCGCAGCAACCCGGGGGCCATGAAGGAACTCCCGGGCACGTTCTCCGGCGAGTGCCGTACCGCGCGCCGCTCCTCCCGTCCCTCCAGATGGACGCCAAAGAGATAGACGGGAACCATGATCAGCAGGAACAGCGCCCAGCCGTACCACAGGTGATCGACACGGATCAGGTAGTGCTGCATGCCGGTCAGGTGGCCGATGACGATCAGCGAGGAAACGCGCAGCCAGTTGGCCAGCAGCGCGGCCATGATCGCCGCCAGCAGCAGCAGGCCGCGCGCGCGCCAGGTGCGCAGGTACAGCGTGCACTGCACCGCCGCGAGCGTCAGCGCCGCGACGACATAGTTCAACCCCGAGCATCCGCTGGCAATCGCGAACGTGCCTTCCGACAGGTGCACGAGGCTCCCCTCGACGTATACCGGAATGCCCGTCGCCCGCACCAGCCACATGGAGACGACGGTCGTCAGCCGGCGCAGCGGCTCGTTGAATGCCATCCAGACCGGCAATGCGAAGTAGAGGAACAGGACCGGCCACGCGAGGCGCCGCGACGCATCGGCGCCCAGGCTCAAGCCGATCACGGCCATCAACAGCAACGGCAGCAGCGCCGTGCGGCTGGGTCCGATGAACAGCGCCTCCGACAGTGCGGCCACGCAGAGCAACAGCAGCAGCGCCGGAAGCGCGGGCCACACGGGCCTGCCCAAGACAACGGGTGGCGGGGCACGCCACGCGCGGACGGCGAAATACACAGACAGCGCCAGCACCAGGTAACCGTGCGAGTGGGCGCCGTACACGTCGCTCCAGGTGGCCTGCACCGCCTCGAACATGGGCCACGTGAACCACGCGACTCCGGCCAGCAGCAGCAGGAAGGCAACCCAGTGCTTCACGGGGCTCACTCCGTTCGACGCGGTGGCAGCCCGCTGCTGCCGCGGGTCAATACACCCCGGGACACGAGATCGCGTATCCAGTGCGGCGGATCCACTGCGGGCTTGCGCTCCAGCATGCGACGCAACCCCCACAGCGCATTGCCGGCAATCACGGCGAGGTCGATGGCGATGGCGCACACCAGCCCATGGTTCAGCACGAAGTAGCGGCGTCGCGATTCGTACCAGTACGGTGGCAGGCGTTTCGGCCGGGCATTGGCCGTGCGCACGCCGGTCAGCTGGCCGACGAAATGCACGACCCGGGCCTGCGGCAGATGCCACGTCTGCCAGCCTGCCTGCCGCGCGCGCCAGGTGAAATCGGTTTCCTCGAAGTAGAGGAAGTAGGACTCATCCATCAGGCCGATCGAATCCACCACGTCGCGGCGGATCGCCATCAATGCGCCGGACACCCATTCCACCTCGACAGGCTGCTCGAAGTGCCCCATGCGCACGAGTCGCCCGCGAATCATGCGGTCGAAGGCTCCGAGCCGCAGCTGGTCGGCGAACTCGCTGACCAGTCCCGGGAAGCGGAAGGCGCATTCCTGCGGCGTGCCGTCAGCGTCCTCGCAGCGTCCGCCGACGATTCCGGCCCGGGGATGTGCGTCCATGAAGCCGCGCAACGAGCGCAGCACATCCGCATGCGGAATCGTGTCCGGATTCATCAGCACGAAGTACTTCATCGCGGGGTATTCGCGCACGGCATCGCGCCAGGCCACATTGTTGCCGGCGGCGAACCCGCCGTTCACCGGCGAGCGGATCAGCTTCAACCACGACGACCAGCCCTGGCGCTGGATTTCCGCCTCGATCTTCTCCGCGGTCCCATCCCGTGAATCGTTGTCGACGACGATCACGCGCGCACCCCGGTCTTCACGTACCTGGGCCTCCAGGCCCCGCAGGCACTGCAGCGTTAGGTCGGCGGCCCGCCAGGTGACGATGGAGACCACCAGCGTGACGGGAACAGTCTCGCCGCTCATTTGTACTCGATCAGGCGACGCGGACTGTTGCCGAGATGGTCGCGGTAGTGTTTGAGGCAGCCCGACAGCTCGGGAAACTTCCCCAGCATCACGAAGAATGCATACAGCCAGTTGGTGCGCGCATCGCGGCGCCCGCGGCGCGCGATGCGCCAGACCTGCAGCGGATAGACGAGGAACCCCAGCAGCGCCCACGGCGAGACCAGCAGCGACGCCAGCAGGATCGCGGCGGGAACCGCCAGCGCCCAGAACACGATGCTGTTCCTCTCCTTCACGAAATGCCGCTCCGGCGGTTCGCCATGCAGCCGCGCGCCTTCGGCGTAGGCGTAGCCCGCGCGCTTGGCGCGCTTCCACCACTGCGAGAAGCGGCTCATCTCGCCGTCATGGATGGCCATGGGCTCGTCGAGATGCCAGATCAGCGCGCCCGACTGGCGGGCCCGCAGGCAGAACTCCGGATCCTCCCCGGCGATCAGGTCCTCGCGAAAGCCGTTGAGCTTCTCGAACAGCGGGCGACGGCACATCAGCAATCCACCTGATGAGCGGACCTCACCCCGCGGCGTGTCCCACTCGATGTCGAGCAGCCGGTTGTAGATCGAACGTTCCGGATGACGCTCGGTCTGGACGCCATAGACGATGCCGATGTCGGCGCGGCCGTCCATGAACCGCTGCGCCTTGCCCACCCACCGCTTGTGGATCTCGCAGTCGCCGTCGAAGAAATGCACGTACTGCATGTCCGGCACGATCTTCATCAACCTGCGGAATCCCGTATTGCGCGCGCGCGCGGCCGTGAATGGCCTCGACATGTCGAGTTCGACCACCTCGACACCGCGGCGACGCGCCTCGTTCACCGAGTCGTCGGTGGAGCCTGAATCCACGTAGACACAACGACTGGCGTGCTCGGCCAGGGAGTCGAGGCAACGCGTCAGGCGCGATCCCTCGTTTCGCCCGATGACAACCAGCCCTGTCCGCAATTCCCGTCGATCCAGCACGGCGCCAGTGTATAGCAAGCGTCCAGCTCCCCTGGCCGGGCGCTTGCCGGGACGTGCGAGTCATCACGATTCGCGCGGTATCCGGCGTGGCATACTCGCCCGCCCGTGCTTTCCGAACCGACCTACTGGCTGCTGGGACTTCCGTTCGATGCCATCGGCATGGAAGAGGCCGTGCGACGCATCCGGGAAGCGGCACAGGCGCGCCGGCGCCTTATCGTCATCACACCCAATGTGAATTTCGTCTCGATGGCTGCAGGCGATGCGGCCTTTCGGGACAGCCTGCTGGATTCGCAACTGAGCCTGGTGGACGGCATGCCGCTGGTGTGGCTCGGCCGTCGCAACGGCATACCGTTTCCGGAGCGCGTGGCGGGCAGTTCGCTGCTGCTGCGGCTGGCCACCGATTCAGTCACGCGTCCGCTGCGCGTCCATTTCTTCGGCGGTGAACCCGGCGTTGCCGAACGCGCCGCGGCTCGGCTGGCGCAACTCGGCGGCGGCCTCGTCGATGCCGGATGGACGGACCCGGGCTTCGGCTCCATCGAATCGATGAGCTCGGCGCAGTACGTCGAGCGCATCAACGGCAGCGGCGCAGACCTGCTGGTGCTCGCGCTGGGCGCGAAGAAGGGCCACGAATGGATCGCGCGCAACCGGGACCGCGTGACTGTCCCGGTGATATCGCATCTGGGTGCAACGGTGAACTTCATCGCCGGCACCGTCGAGCGCGCGCCGGCCTGGGTGCAGGACTCCGGCCTGGAATGGATCTGGCGGATCCTGCAGGAGCCCAAGCTGCTGCGGCGCTACTGGACTGACGGGCTGATGTTCCTGCAGATGCTTCGACAGCAGACACCGACCGCGGGAGCTTCGTCGCCAGCGGGGCACGAAGGCACGTTCGCGGCGCTGCTTGCAACACTGGATATGCCCGCGCCGCAAAGACATTTCGATGTCGCAGACGCGGGTACGCTCGACCCGCGCACGCTTGGCCTGCTCTACGCCTGGCGATACCGGTTGGCCGGGCGCGAATCCCATCGGCTCACCTGCAGCGATCCGGAGCGACTGGCGGTGCTGCGCCAGCTAAGGGCCGACTGCCTGCTGACCGGTACGAGCGGCGCAGCGCCCATCCCGAAGTAGCGGCTCGACGCGGTCGGCCAGGTCCGCGGCCACCGCGGCGACCGCCGTCGGGCACCAGGTGGAAGTGACCCTTCTCGAAGAACACCGAAGCCTGCGGTGTGAGCAACGGCGTGAGTGCATCCCCGGCGTGATAGACGGGCACGCCCTGCACCAGCTCCGCCGGCAACTTGTTCCACACGGAATTCACGCGCTCGCGCGTGTCGCGCTCGGGTATGTCCACGACGAGGAATCCCGCCCCGGTGGAACCCACTTCCGTCATGGCCTGGCGCAACAGCAGGCCGGACAGCAGCGCTTCGCTCGACGTTCCGCTCGCGGCGGGGACATCCGCGACGGCCTCGGGCTCGGGCTGGGCCTCGGGCTCGGGCGCAACTTTCCCGCGCCTGGCTTCCTCGATCACCAGCAGCAGCGACTTGACGGTGCTGGCCGCACGCTCGCGCGCAAACGCATACAGCTGGCTGTTGTCGGCGATGGTGCGATAAAGCGCCGAGCGCATCAGCCGGTCCTGCAGCGCGATCGAGGGCAGGTAGGTTTCCCCGCCGCGTTGCAGGGCGCCGTCCTTCACGCTGTAGAGTCCCGAGCGGACGTTGTCATCGAAGTCCGTCACGTGCCACTGCATCAGGACGAGGTCAGGATCGAAAGCGCGCATCTGCCCTTCCCAGGTCCGCAGCATCTCCGCCGTGCCGAAGCCGCTGACCGAGAAATTGAGCACTTCGGTGCGAACACCCCGCTTCTCCAGCTCGATCTCCAGGCGGCGCGCGATGGTGTCTTCCAGTTCCGCCTCATAGCCGACGAAATACGAGTCACCGATCAGTCCGATTCGGCAGCTGTCCGGTGGGGGCGCCAGCGGATACTCGCGATCGGCTCGCAGTCCCTGCGGGTTGATGCGGTACTGCACGTTCACCTCGGGCGTCCTGTGCCGGTAGACCGCCCCCGGAATGTTGCCGCGCACGCCCCAGGCGGTGCCGGTCACGTAGCGCGGCATCAGCGGCTGCGGATCCATCACGCGCACACTGATCTCGGCCAGGATCAGTCCCCAGGCAACCAGTCCGGCGGCGATCAACAGCAGGCGTATCCAGCGCTTCATCGGGGCATCAGAAGTCGAAGTAGATGAAGTCCTGCCCCGGCGGCGCGCTGAGCAGCAGCACGGCCATGAGCACGACGACCGCGGCGGTGTATCGCCACAGGAACGGACCCGTATTCAGCACCTCGCTCACGCCGCGCATCCGCTGTACGCACTCGACCAGCGCCAGCGGCAGGAAGATTCCGACCAGCACCCCGAGTTCTGCGGTCTGCCACGGCAGCCCGTTGAAAGGCGCCAGCAGCATCTGGCTGGCCTGCGTGAACGACTCGGCCCGGAAGTAGACCCAGCCCACCATCACCAGCACCATCATCACGGCCCACGCGCCCACGTGCAGTGCGACGCCCGAGGCGCTGCGGAACGGGATCCGCTCCAGCAGCGCGTCGATGCGCAAGGCGCGATAGACGATCAGGATCAGGCCATGGAAGGCACCCCAGCACCACGAAGGTCCAGGAGGCGCCGTGCCACAGGCCGCCGAGCAGCATGGTCAGCATCAGGTTGCGATAGGTCTTCGCCTCGCCATTGCGATTGCCGCCAAGCCCCACGTACAGGTAATCGCGCAGCCAGGTCGAGAGGCTGATGTGCCAGCGCCGCCAGAACTCCGAAGGCGTGCGCGCGAAATACGGCAGGTTGAAGTTCTCCATCAGCTCGAAGCCCAGGCAGCGTGCGAGGCCGCGGGCCATGTTCGAGTAGCCGGCGAAATCGCAGTAGATCTGCACGGTGAACGCGAGGATGCCGGCAATCGCGGTGCCGCCGTCGGCCGTCGCGGAAGAACCGAAGGCCTGGTTGGCGATCGGCGCGACGTTGTCGGCCACCACCACCTTCATGTACAGGCCCCACAGGAACAGCAGCGCGCCACTGCGGAACATCGCCGCGTCGAGCGGCAGGACGCGTTCGAACTGGGGAATCAGGCGGCGGGCGCGCTCGATGGGGCCGGCGACCAGCTGCGGGAAGAACGCGAGGTAGGTCGCCACGGTGGTCAGCGAGCCTTCGGGCTTGATCACGCCGCGATAGCAGTCGATGGTCCGGCCGACGCCCTGGAACACATGGAACGACAACCCGATCGGCAGGATCACGTGCAGCAGGATCGGGTCGGCCTGCATGCCCAGCGCCGCGAGGGCCGTCTGCGCGGATTCAATGAAGAAGTTGGCGTACTTGAAGTAGGCCAGCACGCCGAGGTTGGCGAAGATCGAAAGATACAGCCACAGCCGCCTGCGCTTCTCCACGGGCGCCAGGTCGATGAGCCAGGTTGCCGCCGTCAGCACCACCACGGATATGCCGACCACCCTGATCAGCCACGGCCCGTCGCCGTTGCTGAAGAATGGCACAGCCCACTGTCACGGCCATCGTGAACAGCGCGGCCTTGACGCGATCGAACTGGCGCACCGGCAGCCCCGCAACGCCGAGCGCCGCGAGGTAGTCCACCGCCGCGAGGATGGCCAGCAACGTGACGAAGCGCGGATTCCACCAGCCGTAGAACACGTAGCTGGCGAGCAGTATCCACAGGTTGCGCAGCCCGATGTGCCGGCGTACCAGCAGGTACACCGGGAAGAAGATCACGAAGAAGGCGGCGAAAACCCAGCTATTGAACAGCATTCGTTCCGGTCCGAGCGCCTTCACGAGTTCGTTCAGGCGCGCGTAGCCCGCCTCGTTCAGGTGCAGCGTGTCGCGCGCATGTCTTCGCGGCATCACCCGGTCCTCGCCCGCCAGCCAGGCATCGGCGTCGATGACGTGCACACCCTCGCCCGCCATGGCGCCGATGGCGTCATTGACCTGCGCCACGGCCGCTGCCACGCCCTCCGGCCAGAACGGCGCGCGCCAGGGCGGCGAGCGCGCGGGACGGAACACCGTCATCAGGTAGACCTCGACCGACGCCTCGCGTGCCGCCTTCACGAAGTGATCCAGGTTGTCGATGGTGTTGCGAACGGTCTCGTCCCTGCGGCCGAGGATCGCACCGGCCACCAGGTCATTGATCCCGGCCTGGATCACGACCGCTGAAGGCTTCAGCGACAACACGTCCTCGTCGAACCTGTACATCATCTGGACCGTCGTTTCCCCGCCGATACCCGCGCCACAACAGCTCCGTTCCCGGAATCCGCGGCTGCGGACTCCATCCCTGGATGCGCGAATCGCCGAAGAAGACCACGCGCCGACCCACCGGCGGACCGGCCGCGTCATTCTCGGCGGCATGGGCGCCGGCATTCACCGGCGCAAGTCGCAGTTCCGCGCGCTGCTGGTTGAAATAGCGCGCGGACCACAGCGCCAGTCCAGCCACGGTACCCGCCGCCAGCAGACCCGCGAGCAGGACGAGCCGCAATGCCAACTGGGTCCGGGCAGTGCCGCCCCTGCGGCTGTCATAATTCATGGCGTTATTCTATCGGGCAATCGATGGCCGTCCTCCTCCCCGTCTGGATCCTTCTCACCGCGCTGCTTGCGTTGCCGGTCCTCATCCTTGCCGTCGAGGTCCTGGCCGCGCTGCTGCCGCGCCGGGTCGCGCAGATCGCCGGGTCCGGAGAGGGAGCCGGCCCGCGGACCGTGGTGCTGATTCCCGCCCATGACGAGGAACGCGGCATCGCCGCGACGCTGCGCGTGATCGGCCAGGGACTCGGGCCGGATGACCACATGCTCGTGGTCGCCGACAACTGCAGCGACGCAACCGCGCGCGTGGCGCGCGATGCCGGCGCGCAGGTGGTGGAACGCACGATCCGATCCGGCGGGGCAAGAGCTATGCGCTGCAACATGGCATCGACCAGCTTCGCTCCGCACCGCCCGATGTCATCACCATTGTCGATGCGGATTGCATCATCGATCCGGCCAGCCTGCGCGCTGCTGCCGCGGCATGCCTTCGCGACGCAACGTCCGGTGCAGGCGCTCTACCTGATGAAGGCACCGCCCGAGCTGGGATTCGGCGGCCGCATTGCGGAGTTCGCGTGGGTGGTGAAGAACGAGGTCCGCCCGCTGGGCATGAAACGGCTGGGTGGCGCCTGCCACCTGACGGGCTCGGGCATGTCGTTTCCGTGGAAGCTCATCGCCGGCGCGCAACTGGCATCGGGACATCTCGTCGAGGACATGCAGCTGGGCATCGAACTGGCCGCGGACGGCGCGGCGCCCGTGTTCCTGCCGGAGGCGCGCGTATTCAGTTACTTTGCGGCCAATGCCGCGGGCGCCTCGAGCCAGCGAACGCGATGGGAACACGGCCACCTGCAGGTCATCACGGCCAGCGTTCCGCGGCTTCTCGGCAAGGCGCTGTTCTCGGGCAACTGGAAGCTGCTCGGCCTCACGCTCGACCTTGCGGTTCCTCCGCTGGCGCTGCTCGTCATGCTTTCGCTGGGAAGCCTTGCCGGGTCTGCGCTGCTGACGCTGATTCCAGGCGTGCCGGACACGGTGCTGTGGATTCCTTCCGTCGCGCTGCTGCTGCTGGTGCTTGCGGTACTGCTGGCCTGGTTGCGCTTCGGCCGCCGGATCGTGCCGTTCCGTGAGCTGCTTGGAATCCCCGTCTACGTGCTGCGCAAGCTGCCGCTGTACCTGGGCTTCGTGACCGCGCGGCAGACCGGATGGGTACGCTCGCAGCGCGACAACCCCCCTTCGGGCAAGCCGCCGGAAGACCGGGCCGACTGAGGCCTCAATCCCGGGGACTGAAATCCACCTGCGGCGTGCGGGACGGCAGGCCGCGGGAGAAATCCTCCTTCCCGCCGAGCACCCAGGAGTAGATGCGGCCGATCTGTTCTGCCTTGGCCTGCCAGGTGTAGTGGCTCCAGGCGCGCGAACTGGCGTTGCGCGAGAGCTCGGGAAGGTTTCCAGGGTTGGCGACCAGCGCGGCGAGCGCGCTGCGGAAATTCTCCACGAGCGTTGCGCGCGATCCCATCGGGACCCTGATTCCGATCGACGCATCGACGAGCTCGGAAGGACCGGCGTAGTCGGCGACGACGGGAACGACGCCCAGCGACATCGCCTCGAGCACCACTCCCCCGCCGAATTCACGGATGCTCGGGAAGGCGAGGATATGGCTCCTGCGCAGCAGGTCCTGCACCTGTGTGTGCTCCACCCAGCCGTGGAGCGTGACGCCGGCGCCGAGCGAATTCTCCAGCACATGCTTCTGCAGCTCCGGCATCAACGGACCGTCGCCGATGATGTCGATGTGAAGCTTCCCCGAGCGAACCAGCTCCGTGGCGGCCTCGAGCAGCATGTCCGGCCCCTTGTAGGGAACCAGCCGCCCGATGAAGCAGGCACGCAGCGGCCGCGTATCCGGTGGAGCGCTGCCCGCGGCGAACCGGGCCGGATCGATCGCGTTCTCCGGCAGGTAGAAGGCCTTCTCGCGGTATCGCTGCGGTATCTGCGACAGCGTGAACCCGGAACCGCAGAGGATGGCCCGGGAGTGGCGCAGCGTGCCTTGATGACCGGGGATCAGCCGGTACAGGTCACGCACGCGGGACAGCCACTCGCCCTCCCGCTTGCGCTCCGCATCGAACTCCCTGGGCCAGGGCACGCCGCCATTGAGGGGCCCGAGGACGAACGGTATCCCGATCCGGTCGCAGCGCGAAGCCAGCAGGCTCGGCGCCGTGGGCGACAGTGGCGTGATCCGGTGCACGATGTCGAACTGCCCGGATTCGAGTGCCGTGCGCATCTTCTTCCAGACCGCCAGCTCGAACAGCGGATAGGTGACGCTGGAAAGCGCCGTCGCGAGGGTCCAGGACTTCTGCGAGCCGCCGCGCAGCGCGGCGAGGGCCTTCCATGCGGGGGCAAGGTATGCCTCCGAATCGATGGCGGTGAAGTCGCGGCCCTCCGTGAGCCCCGCACGCTGCATTGCATTGCGGTTGCGGACCTGCGTGACGATGTGCGTCTCGGCCACACCCGCCAATGCCTGGGACAACGACCAGCCGATGAGCGGTACGCTGACCCACTCCGGATTGGCAGCCTCCGCGATGACCAGCACGCGCGGCTTTTTCAACGACATCCGGGACTCCATTCCATTGGCAGATTAGACTACAGGCGCATGAAAGCCCGGCGTACATTTCCCGCAGTTTCGACATGAGCACACAGGCTGGCCCGGCGGTGTTCGACCACTCCCTTGTGCGGACCCACGGAGAGGATCTGCTGGTTCCCGACTGGTCTGCGGAGGAAAAGCGGTTCCTGGCATGGGATCCCGGCCGGTCGCTGATCGCGAGCATCCGTTGCTACCAACGCAATCCGCCGGGCAGCGGGCTGCTGGGCGCGCTGCGGCGGAACCTCGCGGTGTTCCGGCATCGTTTCTGGTCCGCCGTCTCGGGCGCGGACATTCCGCTGAACACGAAGATCGGAGGCGGGGTGCGCCTGCCCCACCCCAATGGCATCGTCATCCATCCGGACGTCTCCCTGGGTCCGAACTGCCTGATCTTCCAGCAGGTCACCATCGGCGCGAATTTCCGCGGCACGCCGGTTGTCGGTGCCAACGTCGACTTCGGCGCTGGCGCCAAGGTGCTGGGCCCCATCGTGATCGGCGACCATGCCATGATCGGCGCGAACTCGGTGGTGCTGCGCGATGTGGCCCCCGGCACGGTAGTCGCCGGCATTCCGGCCCGTGTCATCGCGAGTACCCATGCCGAATCGATGGACGACCGTGCAGCAGTCTGAGCGCGCCACGTTCATCGATCGCAGCCAGTGCGTGGCCTGCGGTTCGCCGCGACTGGAAGAACTGGTCTCGCGCCCTTTCGACGGCGAGCTCACCGGGGATTTCATCGCCGCGGACCCCTGGGGCGAGAATCCGGCGCCGTTCCTGCGCGACGCGTCATGGACGCTCGTGAAGTGCGCCGAATGCGACATGGTCTTCCACCGCCGTGTGCTCGACGACGAATGGAACGAGCGGCGATTCACGAGCTGGATGACCGAAGAGGCGATCCGCAGCTTCGAAAGCCGGTTCACCACGGTGATGACCCCCTACTGGGAAGCCACGCGCAACGTGGCGCATGTGCTGGGCCTCGAGCTGCTCACGCGGGAACTGCGCGGCGAGCAGCGCCTGAGGCTGCTCGACTTCGGCTGTGGCTATGGTGGCTTCGTCGCGATGTGCAATCTCTTCGGCTTCGAGGCCCGTGGCGTCGACCGCTCTGCAGCCAAGCGTGACAACAACCACAGCCGCGCGATCCATGCCGAGCTGGATGAGGTCGCGCATCTGGCCCCGTTCCATGCGCTGACGCTGTTCCAGGTGCTCGAACACCTCGACCAGCCGCGCGAGCTGATGCAGGTGCTGTCCGGGCTGCTGGCACAGGGCGGCATCCTGGTGCTGGAAACGCCGGACTGCACGGATGTGAGGGATATCAAGTCGCGCGCGGACTTCGACAAGATCCATCCGCTGGACCACCTGAACGCCTTCACTCCCGAAACACTGAAATCCTTCGCCGCGCGACTGGGCTTCGACGTGGTTGCCAAGCCCGCAACCGTCGTTGCAGCGGGCGCAAAGCCGATTGCGAGGCGCGCGCTCAAGTCGACGCTCGCGCCGCTGCGCCGTCCTACGACGGAGTTCTACTTCCGCAAGCGCTGAGCAGCCGCGCAGCCAGCGCGCCGGCATCGAAATCACGCACCGCGCGCTCACGCGCGGCGAGGCCCATGCGCCGGGCCAGCGCGGGGTCCCGGGCGAGCTGGCGCAGGCGCGAAGTGAGTGCATCGACGTCTTCCTGTCTGCACAGGAAGCCGTCGACCCCGTCGTCGATCATGTCGGGCGTGCCCCCGATGATGCTGGCGATCACGGGGCGCCCTATCGACATGGCCTCCATCACCGCCACCGGCGCTGCCTCGCCCATGCCGACACTGGGCAGCACCAGCACGTCAGACTCCGCGATCCGCAGTGCCACCTCGTCTTCGGAAAGCGTGCCCAGGAAGCGCGTCTGCGCCGTGAGTCCCGCCGCCTCCACTTCCCCGACAATGCCCTGCCGGTACGGTCCGTCGCCGACAATGAGGAATTCCACGCCGAGGCCCTCGCCCTTCAGGCGCTTCAGCGCCTCCAGCGTATGGCGATGGCCCTTGGGCCAGTTCAACCGCGCAACCATGATGACGCGCAGCACGCCGTCCTCGACCCGTGGGGCGCGATAGCCGAAGCGCGTCGTGTCCACGCCCATCCAGATCACCGGCACGCGCCCGGTCGCAAGTCCCGTGGCGGCGATGACCTGGTCGCGCAACGGCCGGGTCACGCAGGCGACGAAGCGCGCCTTGCGCATCTTGGCCGGGTGATCCGTGCCGTATACCGGCAGGTCGCCGTGCAGCGTGAGGCTGTAGTCGACGCCGTCGAGTTCATGTGCGAGGGCGCCGATGTGCGCGGAGCTCGCGCAGGAATGGATATGCACGTGCCGGAAGCCCTGCTCCCTCGCGATCAGCACGAGCTTCGCGGCCGACGGGATCAGTCCAAGCAGCAGCAGCCGGCGAGGCACTGTGGTTTCGCGCAATCCGAGCACGTAGCGGATGCATCGCAGCGATGCCACGGGGTGCCGCAGCAGGAACGCGAAACGCGGAAACACCCGCCGGAAAGAGATAGCGGGTCTCGGCCGTGGCCTGCGCCGCGAACTCGTGCCGGCAGCTCTGCGCATCGGGCCGCACGGTGGAGAGCAACTGGACCTGCGTGCCCAGCGCCCGGAGGGCCTGGACCTCACGCCAGAAGAACGCGTGGGTCTGGGAGGGAAACTCCGGGACGAGGTAACCGAGGGCAGGCATGCCCGGCGGATTCTACACGGCGTGCTTTACTGGACCTGCAGTGATCCCGGCGGCTTGGGGCGCACCGCCACGCCGCCGGTGCGATAGGTTGAAACCACGTCCCAGGCGAGGCGCTGCAGCGCGCGCCCTGCACCACCCGAAAGGTCCACCAGCGCAGGTTGCCCCGCATACGGGCTGGGCACCACTTCCGTGGCACCCTCGGGTGAGCGACCGTAAAGCACCGCAAACACGACACAGGCAACGAAATAGTTGCCCGCCCTCGTCATGTGAACGTCATCCATGAAGATCTGGTCGGGACGGGTGATGCCAGGGATGCTGCCGCTGGCGATGCGCGCCAGCAGGTCGCGCAACGCGATGTTCACCGGCACGATCTCCACGTCCCCGGTGGTGCCGCGCCGCGCCGCGATCTGGGCGGCGTTGCGCGCGACTTCCTCGTAGGCAGCCAGGTCGGCTGCCTGCCGCGAGCCCCAGTCCGCGCCATAGGTGGGCAAGGCTTCCCAGGTGGTGAACAGCAGTGTCCTGCCGGCCGGATTGCGACCGCGGATCAACTCGAGGTAGCGCGCGACGTATTCGTCGGTGTTGTTGTACTGGCGGTGGCCTGCCAGCGTGTTGTTGGCTTCGGTAACCAGCACCGCGTCGTACGGACCGGACCCGGTGCCAGACTCGATGGCATCACATGAATAGGAGTAGCTGCCGGGAACATCCCTGTATTGGGCCGTCGCGCGCCGGCAGTTGTCGTAGTTCAGGCGCAGGGGTGAGCCGATGATCACCTGCAGTGCCTTCGCGTAGGACAGCCCTTTGCTCGTGGCGATGGTGCCGAGATACTCGGGCATGTCGTAGTTGATCAGGCTGTGTCCGACGAGAACGACGGAGGCCTTGTCCCGGGACTGGGCCAGGGCAGCCGGCGCCATGACCATCGAACTGAATCCAGCCAGGGCGAGCGCAATAATCCGGCCGCCGACACGAAATTTCCTCATCCTTGTCTCTCCGACCCGATCCGCGTTTGTCAGGTACAACCCTAACAGCGCACGGCGCAGGAACGTTAGGAGTCTCCAATCACCGACCGTGGCGCTGGCGCAGCCGCTGCCAAGTTGACATATTGCGAACCAGCGGGTTTGGGCGGTGGCCCCGTTCTGTGCCTGATACCGTCGGATACCATCCGGGCCTGCATACTTTGATTCGTCGGGAATGAGCAGCGAAAACGATATCGCCATCGTCGGAATGGCCCTGCGCGTGCCGGGTGCGCACTCGATTTCCGATTTCTGGCGCAACCTGAGCGAGGGACGGGAGTCGCTGCACGTCTTCTCTGCCGAGGAGCTCCGGGCCGAGGGCGTCTCGCCCGCCCTGCTCGAGAATTCCGCCTACGTGCGGGCCGGCATGACGCTGGCCGGCTACGACGAGTTCGACGCCGGCTTCTTCGGGTTCAGCCCGATGGAAGCGGCGGTGCTGGATCCGCAGCACCGCCAGTTCTACGAGGTGGCCTGGGAGGCGCTCGAGAACGCCGGCTGCGTTCCCGAGCGCTTCGAGGGCGCCATCGGCGTCTTCGCGGGCTGCGGCGCCGGCACGTACTTCCACCAGCAACCTGCTGCGCAATCCCGACCTGATGCGCATCGGTCGGCTACTTCCTGCTGCGCCACACCGGCAACGACAAGGACTTCCTCGCGACGCGCGTGTCGTACGCCTTCAACCTGCGCGGTCCCAGCCTCAACGTGCAGACGGCCTGCTCCACCTCGCTGGTGGCGACGCACCTGGCCGTGCAGAGCCTGCTCGCGCGCGAATGCGACCTGGCGCTGGCCGGTGGCGTGACCATCGAGCTGCCGCAGCGGCGCGGGCTACCTGTACCGGGAAGGCGAGATCCTCTCGCCCGATGGCCACTGCCGCGCCTTCGATCATCGCGCGCAGGGCACCGTGTTCGGCAGCGGCGCGGGCGTCGTCGTGCTGCGCCGCCTCGACGACGCGCTGCGCGACGGCGACCACATCCATGCGGTGATCAAGCGCCAGCGCGGTCAACAACGACGGCTCCTCCAAGGTCGGCTACCTCGCGCCCAGCGTCGACGGCCAGGCCGCGGCGATCTCCGAGGCGATCGCGCTGGCCGGCGTCGACAGCAGCTCGATCGGCTACGTCGAATGCCACGGCACCGGCACGCCGATCGGCGATCCGATCGAGGTCGCGGCGCTGACGCAGGCCTTCGGCCCGCGGCACCGCGCGGAGCCGGCCACTGCCTGATCGGCTCGGTGAAGTCGAACATCGGCCACCTCGACACCGCGGCCGGCGTCGCCAGCCTGATCAAGGCCGCGCTGGCGCTGCAGCACGGCAGCATTCCGCCGAGCATCAATTATCGAAGCGCCCAATCCCGCGCTCGGCCTCGACGACAGCCCGTTCCGCGTGGCGGCGGCGCTCACGCCGTGGCCGCACGGCGCCGACGCCGCGGCGTGCGGCAGTCAATTCGCTCGGCGTTGGTGGCACCAACGCCTTCGTCGTGCTGGAGCAGGCACCCGCCGCAGCGCCAACGGCGACTGCCGGCGCCGACAGTGCCCAGACGCTGGTCTTCTCGGCCAAGTCGCGCGCCGCACTGGACGACTACCAGGTGCGCCTCGCCACGTGGCTGCGCGACAACCCCGGCATTGCGCTCGCGCATGTGGCGCACACGCTGGGCCACCACCGGCAGCCGTTCGCGCACCGGCGCGTGCTCGTCGCGCGCAACGCCGAGGAAGCGGCGCAGCTGCTCGAAACGCAGGATGCCCGTCGCGTCTTCACGCACAGCCCGTCCGCCGAGCGCCTTTCCGTCGTGTTCATGTTCCCCGGCGGTGGCGCGCAGTACGCCGGGCATGGCGCGCGGCCTGTACGAGACGATGCCGGCCTTTCGCGAGGCGATGGACCGCGGCCTCTCGATTCTCGCGCAGCGCTTCGGCACCGACCTGCGCAGCGTGTTCCTTGCGGGCGACGCCGAATCCGCTGCCGCGGCAGAGCGCAGCTGCAGCGCCCGTCGCTGCAGCTGCCGCTGGTCTTCCTGATCGAGTACTCGCTGGTGTCGCTGTGGGAGTCGCTCGGCGTGAAGGCCGATGCGCTGATCGGCCACAGCATGGGCGAGAACGCGGCGGCCTGCGTGGCCGGCGTGATCAGCCTCGAGGACGCGCTGGGCCTGGTGCTGCTGCGCGGCCAGCTGATGGACGAGGTGCCGGGCGGCGGCATGCTCAGCGTGGCGATGAGCGCCGCCGACCTGCGCGAGCGGCTCGGTCCCGATCTCGACCTGGCGGCGGCGAACAGCCCGCTGCTGTCCATCGCCTCCGGGCCCTGTCGTGGCGCTCGATGCGCTGCAGGCGCGCCTCGCGGCCGAAGGCATCGAATCGCGACGCGTGCGCATCGACATCGCGGCGCATTCGCGGCTGCTCGAGCCGCATCCTGCGGCGCTTCCGCGCCTACCTGCAGGGCATCACGCTGCATCGCGCCGCGCATCCCCATCGTCTCGAACCTGACGGGCGACTGGCTCACCGACGCGGAGGCCACGGACCCCGAATACTGGGTGCGCCACCTGCGCAACACGGTGCGCTTCGCCGACGGCGTGCAGCGGCTGCTGCAGGACAAGTCGCGCCTGTTCGTGGAAATCGGTCCCGGCAACATCCTCGGCTCGTTCGTCCGCCAGTCGCACGATGCGATCGTGCAGCGGATGTTCGCGTCGCTGCGCCACCGTGACGAACCCGTCGGCGACGACGTGCATCTTCGCACCGTCGCCGGCCGCCTGTGGGCATCGGGCCTCGACATCGAGCGCCTCGCGCTCTGGCCGGAAGGCGGGCCGCGCGTCCCGCTGCCCGGCTACGCGTTCCAGCATTCGCGCTACTGGATCGAGGCGTCTGCCACCGACACGCAGCAGGACGGCGACGAGGCGCTGTTCCCCCAGCGCGCGCCGTTCGGCCCGGAGTGGTTCTGGGAACCCCGCTGGGTGCAGCAGGGCATTGCGCAGGGCGCAGCGCCCGCGCCACAGGTCTGGTGCGTCTTCCATCACGGTGATCCGGTGGCCCGGTCCTGCATCACGGCACTGCGTGAGCAGGGGCACGAGGTCATCGAGGTACTGAGTGGCGATGCACTCGCCCGCATCGACACGCACACGTGGTCGCTGGCGCCGGAGGCCGGCGGCGCTGCCTACGAAGAGCTTGTCGCAGCGCGCTGGTCGAGGACAACCGCGTTCCCGACCGCATCCTGCACACCTGGCTGCTGACGCGCAGCGAGACCTTCCGGCCCGGCCAGACCTTCCTGCACCGCAACCAGGTGCACGGGTTCTATTCGCTGTTCCACCTGGCGCGCGCGTTCTCGCGGCGCGCCGAAGGCAAGCGTTCGCACTGGACGATACTGACCAACGGCGCCGCGTCGGTGGCCGGTGAGCCGCTGCCCTATCCGGAGAAGGCCACGGTGCTGGGCCCCGGCCTCGTGATTCCGCGCGAGTTCGAGAACCTCAGCTGCAGCCTCGTCGACCTGTCATTCGACGAAGAGCAGGCGACATCCTCGGCGATCAGCGAACTCGAGGCGCCTGCCGACAGCGCCGTGGTCGCCTGGCGCAAGCGGTGTGCGCTGGCTTCGCTACCTCGCGCCTGCACGCGCGGACGCACGCGCATCCGGCGTTGAAACTGCGCGAAGGCGGCACCTACCTGATCACGGGTGGCTACGGCGGCGTCGCCTCCATTGTGGCCGAATGGCTCGCACGAACGCAGCGCGCGCGACTGGTGCTGATGTCGCGCACGCCACTGCCGGAGCGGGCCGACTGGAGTCGCTGGCTGGCCGAGAATCCGGCGAACGAGGCCATCGCGGTGGCGATCCGCCGCGTGCGACTGCTCGAGCAGCTCGGGGCGAAGGTGCATCCCGTCGCGGCCGACGTTGCCGTGGCCGAACAGGTGGAGGCCGCGCTCGCCGAGCGCGCGCCAGGCGCTGGGTCCGATACACGGCGTGTTCCATGCCGCCGGCGTGCTGCATGACGGCCTCATCGCGCTGAAGAGCGAACGGGAGATCGAGGACGTCCTCGCCCCGAAGCTCTACGGCACGCTCGTACTCGACCGTGCGCTGCAGGCACAGCCCCCCGACTTCCTCGTGCTGTTCTCCTCGGCCAGCGCCTATGTCGCCCCGGCCGGGCAGGTCGACTATGTCGCCGCCAATGCCTTCCTGAACGCCTATGCCGAGGCCTGCCGGGATTCGCGCAACTGGCCGGTGGTCGCCATCGACTGGGGCATCTGGAAGAACGTCGGCATGGCCCGCGACTCGTCCTCCAACGGCGTCGTGCCGACACTCGACGATCTCGCCACCACGCAGGCGCGGCGCGCGGCCCCCGACTACCCGCTGTTCATGGCGCTGCAGGTCTTCCAGGAAGGCCGCGAGCAGGTGTACTCCATCACGGGCCAGGTGTCGGTGGCCGACAGCTGGATCGTCGACGACCACCGGCTCGTGGACGGCCAGGCGCTGTTCCCGGGCTCGGGCTACCTGGAGCTGATCCGTGCCGCGCTGGCTGCGGCGCGCCTGGGCCGTGGCAAGTGGACCGCGACCAACCTGCGGTTCCTCGAGCCGTTCTTCATTCCGGACGACGGTGCGGCGCTGTTCCGCATCCGGCTGCGCGGCTCCGCCACGACCTGGCACTTCCAGGTCGAAGTGAACCGCATCGTCGTGGTCACCGCCGATGTCCGGCTCGACGCGCAGGACGCCGACATCGACGTGCCGGACCTGGCGGAAATCGGCCGCCGCTGCACGCAGTCGACCGAGACCGCCATCGGCGAAGCCAGCCTGCGCACCCGCCAGGAAGCGCACCTGAAGTTCGGACCGCGCTGGCACGTGCTGCACAGCCTGAAGCTCGGCGAGCGCGAGGCGCTGGCCGCGTTGCGGCTGCGCGATGGCCTTGCAGCGGACCTCGGCACCTACGCGCTGCACCCGGGACTGCTCGACATCGCCACCGGTTGCGCGATGGACCTGATTCCCGGGCTACCGCGAGCAGGAAGTGCCGCAGAACCTGTGGGTGCCGGTGCGCTACGGCGAGTTCCGGCAGCTGCGGCCGCTGCCGCGCGAGTTCATCAGCTGGATACGGCTGTCGCCGGAAACCGGATCCGCAGGAGGGCACCGCGGCATTCGACGTGTTGATGTTCGACGCGGCCGGGACGCCGCTGGCCGTCGTGAAGCAGCTTGACCCTGCGTCGGCTCAACCGGCCGCTGCACGGCGCCACGATGGCTTCGCAGGCTGCGCGCGATGCCGATCGCGACGCAGCCGATGGCAATGTCGGCTTCGGTGGGCGAGCAGATCCTCGCAGCACAACCGCTCGCATGGCATCAGCGAGGCCGAAGGCATCGCGGCACTGGAGCGGCTGTTCACCACGTCAGCGCCGGCCGTGCTGGTGTCGACTTCACTGCGACCGGCGGACCTGTCGCGCCAGGCGCAGGCGGCCAGCCATCGCGCCCAGACCGGGACGACCGCGATGTACGCGCGTCCGCGCCTGGAGAGCGAATTCGAGGCGCCGCGCGACGAGCTCGAGCGCTCCCTGGCCGAAGCCTGGGGCCGGCTGCTCGGTGTGCAGGGCATCGGCATCCGCGACAGCTTCTTCGAACTCGGCGGTCATTCGCTGATCGCCGTTCGCCTGTTCAACGAAATCGCCGACCGCCACCGCATCGACCTGCCCATGTCCGCGCTGATCCAGCATCCGGACATCGCCGGCCTCGCCGAGCGCATCCGCGGCAGCCTGCCGGAAGCCGGCGCTCAGCCACCGAAGGCGGCGAAACACGTGAGCCCGATGGCGCGTTCCTGCACGCGGTGCCCATCAAGTCCGGTCCGGTCGGAGACGGTACACCGATCTTCATCGTCGCCGGCATGTTCGGCAACGTGCTGAACCTGAGTCACCTGGCAAACCTGCTCGGCGAGGATCGCGCCTTCTTCGCGCTGCAGGCGCGCGGACTGTACGGCACGCAGCAGCCGCATGAGTCCTTCGAGGACATGGCGCGCGACTACGTGGCGGAGATCCGCCGCATCCAGCCGAAGGGTCCCTACCTGATCGGCGGCTTCTCGGGCGGCGGCATGGTTGGATTCGAGATGGTGCGGCAGCTGGAAGCCATGGGCGAACGCACCGCTGCGCTGATACTGCTCGATACACCGATACGCGAACCCACGACGCTGTCGTACGGCGACAAACTGCAGCTGTGGCTGCCCGGCCTGCGACGCGAGGGACTCGGCTTCGTCACACGCAAGCTGCGAGGCGCGCCGCGCCTGGCGCGACGAGCTCGCGGCTACCGAGGCCGAGCGCCGCCTGGAAGGCGCCAATCCCACGGCGTTCCATTCACGCCGCGTCGGCGACGCGTTCCTGCGCGCGCTCCAGAAGTACCAGGTGGGCAAGGCCGATGTCGCGGCCATCCTGTTCCGCCCGCGGCTCGCGATTGCCCACCGAGTTGCGCGACGGCCGCCTGCTCGACAACGAACGCAACGTGCTGAAGCCGGACAACGGCTGGACCCCGCACGTGCGAACGCTGAAGGTCGTCGAGGTTCCGGGCAATCACGACAGCATGGTGCTGGAGCCCAACGTCCGGGTGCTGGCGGCCACGCTGCGCCGGCTGCTGAAGAGCGCCTGATGCCCGCACACCTGAAAGCCTACGTCGCGATCCTGTTCCTGAACCTGGTGGCGTTTGCCTTCCTGCGCGGCACCATCACGCCGGACCTGTTCTCGAACGAGGACTTCAAGCGCCGGCGCAACCTCTGGCTGCTGATAACGGCCATTGCGTTCATCATCGGCAGCTTCTGGATCTATGTGGCGCTGTGCTACTTCGTCTGCCTGAGGGCGCAGCGACGCGAACCCAATCCGCTGGCGCTGTACGTCTTCCTGCTGTTCGCGATCCCCCCGTATTCGCAGGTCATCCCGGGTATCGGGCCCATCGACAACCTGATCTCGCTCTACCACGAACGGATCCTCACACTCGCGATCCTGCTGCCCGCGGCCCTGGCCATCCGCAAGGGAGACACCAAACGCTCGCCGGAACTCCGGCTTGCGGACATGGCGGTGATCGCACTCATCGGCTACCAGTTCCTGTGCGCCCTCTTCCAGTTGACGCTGTCGGGCTACATGCGACAGCTGCTCTACCTTTCGCTCGACATCGGCCTGGTCTATTACGTCGCGAGCCGTGCGCTGCGAACCGTCGACCAGTTCCGCGAGGTGATGTGCGCGTTCGTGGCGGCGATGGCCATCATGGCGGTGGCCGCCGTGTTCGAGACCGGCAAGTCCTGGTGGGTCTACCAGGCCCTGGCGGCACCGTTTGGCGTGGAAGCGGGCTACTACACCACGCGCGGCAGCCTCGGGCTGCTGCGCGCCAAGGCAGCGCTGGGTCATCCGATCACGCTGGGCTACAACATCGGCGTCGCGCTGATGCTGACCCATGCGCTGTGGAGCCGCGTGACCACGCGCGGACGCCGCTGGCTGCTGGTGGGGCTGCTGTGCGCCGGCACGATCGTCACGTTCTCGCGCGGCCCATGGGTCGGCACCGTGGCCGGCTTCCTGTACCTGCTGGTCTCGGGCCCCGGCCGGATCCGGCGCATCTGGCTGGCCCTGGTAATGGGCGTGCTTTCCACCGGGCTGCTGATGATGACGTCGTTCGGTCGAAGCCTCTACGGAATGCTGCCGTTTGTCGGCAGTGTCGATTCCGGCTCCATCACCTACCGGCAGCAGCTCTGGGATACGTCCATGGTGGTGCTGAAGCAGAACCTCTGGTTCGGCGACATGAGCTACCTGGCCAATCCGCTGATGGAGAAGATGCGCCAGGGCGAAGGCATCATCGACATGGTCAATACCTACCTGCAGTTCGCGATGCCCTATGGCCTCGTCGGACTCGGGCTCTTCGTGCTGTGCCTGTACCGCGCGTGGCGCGGCGTGCGCCGTCACAGCGTCGAGGGGGCGTTTCCGGGCACCGATGAAGCCAGCGTCCGGCGGGCGCTGCGCGCCGCGCTGCTGGCCATATGCGTCACGATCGCGACGGTCAGCAGCATCTCGCTGATTCCGGTGACGTACTGGCTGTTCATCGGGATGTGCGTCGGCTATGGCGACCTGGTTGCGCTGGCGGTGCGCGACAGGCCGATCTGGAATGCGGAGGTTCCCGCGGAAGCTCCCGCGGAGGCTTCAGCGAACCCCGGACCCGACTACGGTGACCAGGTGACCCACCGCGTAGCCGATGGGCCAGGCCACCAGTGAGCCGATCTCCACCTTCCAGTTGTTGATGCCCAGCCGGGAGTTGAAGTACAGCGTCAGCGGCAGCATGGGCAACGAGCGCAGCGCGATGCCGATCAGCGCGCCCTGCAGGCCGAAGAAGTGGAAGCCCAGCGGAATGATGGTCCATGCGCCCGCCAGCTGCACGGCATTGAGCGCGCTGAGGTAGGAGGTTCGCCCCTTGCGCCAGGTACGCGTTGTTCGCCAGGCCGTACTTGGCCAGCACCAGCGACAGCGACAGGATCTTCAGCATGTGGCCCGCTTCCTCGTAGCGCGGGTCGAACAACAGCTTCACTATCCATTCAGCGCTGGCAAACAGCCCGCCCGACGCAAACAGGTAGATCAGGTCGGTGGGCAGGTGCAGCTTGCGGTAGAGGTTGTGGAATCGCTCGCCGCCTTCGCGCGCGGCCTCGCTCAGCATCGGAAAGATGATTCCGCCCAGCATGCGATCGCCCGCACCCATCAGCACGGTGAACAGCGAGAGCGCCACGGCGTAGAAGCCCAGCACGTCGGGCGAAACCCATGAACCCAGCAGCATCCGGTCCGTGTTGGCGGCGAAAATGCCCAGCGACGAGGAGATGACGATCCAGCGGCCGAACTTGATGATCTCTTTCGCGATGTCGCGGTCGATCTTCAGCTTCGAGGGAGGACCGGGCAGGAAGCGGTGCGTCAGCCAGATATGCAGCAGCGCCGAGGCGACGCCGCCCATCACGATCGCCCAGATCGACCGGCTGAACCAGGCAAAGGCCAGCGTCACGATCAACGCGCCGACCTGGCACGCCAGGTCGATGATGGTCACGCCCTTGAGCAGCATGTGCCGCTGCGCCATGTGGGCCTTGGGCGAATAGAAGGAATCGATGAAGATCACCGCACCGGTGGCAAACAGCAGGATCGGCAACAGCGGGTCCGCATAGACGGATCCTGCGGGCACGACGCCGGCCTTGGTCAACGCGAACATCGCGACGCCGGTCAACGTCGAGAACAGCCAGATCAGCACGGCGCGGGTCACCTGCAGGCCCCAGATCGTGTTGAGGAAGTCGGCGTCGGTACCGCGCGGGTTCTGCACCACCGCCTGGCGCAGGCCGATGTCGGACAGCAGTCCGAAGGTCGTCTGGACGATCGTGGTGATGGCCATCAGGCCGAAAAGGTCGGGGGTGAGCAGACGGGTCAGCGTGAGGCTGCTGACCATCCGCAACGCCTGGGCGGCCACAAAGCCGCCGACGCTCCAAGTGCTGGCCCGGACCGCCCGGTTGCGCAGCGAGCCGTGTTCCTGAACCGCACTTGCCATCGGGGCGAAAGTCTAGCAGCCGCCGCAGCCCCCAAACCGTGACGCAAGGCGGCACTTGTGGCGCACCGGACGGGCTGGGATCATGGTCCTTGAAGCCATGCACGACAACCAGCGGACTTTGGGCGGGCAGCGGCTGTTCAGGCTGCTTCGGGGGTCATTGAGGCGTGCCGGTGAAGCCGCCCTGGTCGATGGCGATTCGCCGCTGCATGTGCATGCGCCGGACTCCCTCGAGATCACCCGGCTGGCCGTCCAGCTGAGCCAGGAACTGGGCGTCACCGTCCCGCTGCGACTGCTGTTCGAGGCCCGCACCGTGGGTGAACTCGCCGCGGGGCTGGACGAGATCAGCCGCCTTCGTGAAGCCGCCGAGCCGGCCGAAATGGGCTCCGGGTCCTGGGATCGCCGCCGTCGCCGCCGGCTGTCCTTCTCACAGGAACGCATGGCGTTCATGCAGGCGCTGGCGACAGGCAGCGCGGCCTATCACGTCGCCTTCGGCCTGCGCCTGCGCGGACCGGTCGACATCGGCGCGCTGACTCGTGCAGTCGAATCCCTGCCCCGGCGCTACGACATCCTGCGCACGCGCTTCCTGCCCGCGGCCGAAGGCATCCTGCCCTTGCCGCTGGAAGCATCGTCGCTGACCTTGCGGGTCATCTCCGCGCTGGCCGGTGGCGCTTCCGGCCCCGACGCCGAGCTGCACATCGCAACCGAGTTCTGCAACGCGCCGTTCGACCTCGAGACCGGCGACACGGCGCGAGCCGCCCTCATTCGCACCGGACCGGACAGCGCGCTGCTGGTGTTCGCGTTCCATCACATCGTGATGGACCAGTGGAGTTACGAGCTGCTGCTCGACCACCTGTCGCGCTCCTACGCGCATGAACTGCTCGGTTCCGCGCCGCCGGACACCACGCACGATCCGCGCTTCTCCGACTATGCGATCTGGCATCGCGCCTGGTTCCGCAACAAGGCGTTCCAGCAGGACCGCGCCTACTGGCTGCACAAGCTGGAAGGTGCCACCCGCGTCACCTTCGAGTCGGACCGGCCGCGCGGTGCGCTCGCCTCGTTTCGTGGCGCGCGCTGGTGCCTGGCGCTGACGGAGCGCACGTGGCAGCAGCTGGAGGAACTTGCGCTGCGCGAGCGCGCCACGCTGTCGATGCTGCTGTTTGCGGCGCTGGCGCTGCAGTTGCGCAACGAGAGCGGCCGGGACGACGTCGTCGTCGGCATGCCGATCGCGAACCGCAACCATCCGGGGGCGCCGGGCTGCTTTGGCACGCTGCTCAACACGCTGGCGCTGCGCGCGAGGATCGACGGCGCGCAGAGCTTCGTCGGCTTCCTGTCACAGGTGCGCGCGACGTTCCTCGAGGCCTTCGAGCACCAGGACATGCCTTTCGAGGTGCTGATCGGGCAGATGCGCGTCGAGCGCGACCCCAGCGTCTCGCCGCTGTTCGGCGTGATGCTCAACGTGCTCAACACGCCCCCGGCCATGGTCGCGCTTCCGAATCTGGCCGTTGAACGCATCGAGATCGACCGCTGTGGCGCGCAGTTCGACCTCACGCTGACCGTCGATCGCCTGCACACGAAGTCGATCTGGTTCGAGTACGCAACCGACCTGTACCAGGAATCAACCATCGATCGCCTGTCGCAGCGCTACCAGAACCTGCTCGATGCCATCCTCGAGGACCCGGGCCGGGCACTGGACGGCTTGCCACAGCGCACACGGGCCGAGGCTACGCAGATACGCCGCTGGAGCTCCGGCCATGCGGGGCTGGCGAGCCCGCTGTCCACGCATGACCTGCTTGCAGCCGGCGCCATGGGCAAGCCGGCTGCCGCGGCGGTCATCAGCGGTGCGCGCACGCTGAGTCATCGCGAGCTTCATGAGCGGGCCGCCAGTCTGGCCGCAGGCCTGGTTCGCGCGCTCGGCGGCCGGACCACGCGCGTCGGCCTGATGCTCGGGCGCAGCGTCGACCTCCCGGTGGCGATCCTCGGCGCATTGCGCGCGGGCATCGCGTTCGTGCCGCTCGATCCGGCATTCCCCGCAGAACGGCTGGCCTTCATCGCCCGGGATGCCGGACTGCAGTTGATCCTGACGGACATGCGCGACGCGGCGCGGGAAGACTGGATGCCGCCCGACACGGCACTGCGCACGCTGGAGTCACTGCTGGCGGAAGGCGGGACGCCGCAGGCCCCCGCGCCTGCTGCCGAGGGTCGTGAAGCCTATGTGCTGTACACGTCCGGTACGACCGGGCAACCCAAGGGCGTCAGCATCCCGGACCGTGCGCTCGCGAATTTCCTGCACACCATGCAGCGGCGTCCGGGAATCCGCGCCACCGACCGCCTGCTCGCGGTCACGACGCTGGGCTTCGACATCGCGCTGCTCGAGCTGCTGCTGCCACTGACCGCAGGCGCCTGCGTCGTCATCGCCAGTCGCGAGGAAGCGCGAGACGGACACGCACTTGCCGGCCTGATCGCCGCACAGCAGATCACGGTGCTGCAGGCGACGCCCTCGACGTGGTTGCAGCTGGTGGAGTCCGGCTGGCACGGGTGCAGCACGCTGCGTGCGCTGGTGGGCGGCGAACCCCTGCCCCGCTCGCTGGCTTCGGCGCTGCTGGACCGGACCTGTGAACTCTGGAACATGTATGGCCCCACGGAGTCGACCGTCTGGTCGACCTGCTCGCGCGTCATGGACGACACCACCGGCATCACCATCGGTCGTCCGGTCGGCGGCACGTCGATCGAGATCGTCGACCGGCAGAACCGGCCGGCCGGCATCGGCGTGCACGGGGAAATACTGATCGGCGGCGCAGGCCTTGCAACCGGCTACGTGAACCGCGAAGCGCTGACGGCCGAGCGCTTCGTCACGCTGGCCGTCGATGGCAACACCTCGCGCTACTACCGCACCGGCGACGTGGGCTCCTGGACCCCCGGCGGCGAACTGCGCATCCTGGGTCGGCTCGACCGGCAGCTGAAGGTCCGCGGCCACCGCATCGAGCCGGAGGACATCGAAGCCTGCGCGCTGCGCATGCCCGGCGTTGCGCGCGCCCACATCGGGGTATCGACCGGAACGGCCGGGGACAAGCGCCTCGTGCTGTACGTCGTGGCGGAAGGCAGGACGCCCGATGCCAATGCGGTGCGGGCGCATCTCAGGCTCGCGCTTCCCGAGTACATGATCCCGCAGCATATCGTCCTGGTCGATGCCATACCGACACTGCCCAACGGCAAGATCGATCATCGCAGGCTCGCGCAGCAGGTAGCCCTTGCAGGGCGCGGTTCGGCGGCGGCGACCACCCCACCGCAGTCGGCCAACGAGGCCGTGCTGCACCAGATCTGGTCCGAACTGCTCGGCGTCCAGCCCATCGACCGCGAGCAGGACTTCTTCGACCTGGGCGGTCACTCGCTGCTCGCGATGCAGGTGGTCACGCGCATCCGTGAAGAACTGCAGAAGAACTGCACGCTGGCCCAGGTCTTCCGTTTTCCGACCATCGCCTCGCTGGGCGAAGCGCTGGATGAATCCCCGGCACTCACCGCGCAATCGCTGGTTCCGCTGCAGGAGGAAGGCGAAGGTCCCGCGCTGTTCTGCCTGTGCGGCATACAGCTCTATCGTCCGCTGGTCCGCGAACTGGCGCTGGACAACCCGGTGTTCGCGACCTACGTCCCCGTGTCGGGTCCCTCCAGTGTCGAGGTCCTGTCGCAGGAATATCTCGCCGGCATCCGCGCCCAGCAACCGCGCGGACCCTATCGACTGCTGGGCTTCTCGCTCGGCGGCGTGCTCGCCTTCGAGATCGCGCAGCAACTGCGGGCCGCAGGCGAGACCGTGGAGCAGCTGGTGATTCTCGACAGCGACGTGCCGGGCGAAGACCGGGCCTCGGCCATGAAGGGCGTGCTGCGCGAAATGCGCCGGGCCCTGAACGGCCCGGACCAGGACGGGCGCGCCATGCCGGATTACCTGCGGGCCATCCGCGACTATCGACCGCGCCGCTACACCGGACCGGCCATCTATGTCGAGGCGATGCGCGCCGAGCACTACGCGCCGGGCTACGACTGGACGGACCTGATCCCGAAGCTCACCACGCTGCGCGTGGATACCGATCACCTGGAGATGATGTCGCGCGAAAAGGCGGGGGAACTCGCGCGCGCGCTCAGGCCGTTGCTGAACCGGAACCCGGCGGCGGCTTCCTCGGCCTGACGCGTCCCGGAATACCGGTGACGACGCTGTCCGGGGGCACATCCCTCACGACCACCGCATTGGCACCGATCAGCACGTTGTCGCCAATGGTGATGGGCCCGAGCACCTTCGCGCCGGCGCCCACGTCGACGTTGTTGCCGAACACGGGAGCACAGGGCTCATCGACATGCGCAAGGCCGACGACGACGCCGGTGCGTATCCGGCAGTTGTCGCCAAAACGCGCAAAGCCGCTGATCACGATGCCGCCGAAATGATCGATGGTGAAGTTCTTCCCGACCCTGACCTCGCAGGGCAGCTCGATGCCGGTCACGAATCTGGACCAGTTTGAACATAGATCCTGTAGACCAGCGAGAAGGGCATGCGCAGCAGG
Organism: uncultured Pseudomonadota bacterium; assembly: GCA_963785055.1. Lineage (GTDB taxonomy): Bacteria > Pseudomonadota > Gammaproteobacteria > Steroidobacterales > Steroidobacteraceae > ZC4RG30. The sequence continues at coordinate 30,619 of CAWATT010000002.1, read as the reverse complement.
CGCGTGGGGATGGTGTAGCGCCACCGCCCGAAACGGTAAACGAGCATCACCCACAAGCCCTGTGAGCCGAATTTGTGACCGTGCGCACGAAAGTCCTGACGGATGTTGTCGAACACGCTTCCCGCAACCCGTACTGAATATGGATCGGCTATCCTGCCGGCGAGTCTAGCGCCAGGACGGCGCCTGAGGGCATTTGCCGACAAGCGCCCGGGACATTGTCCGACAGAGAGGGATCTGTGCCGATGCGCACACTTAAGTTCAATGGACTTGCTTAACTTCGCCTCAACCTCGAAGCTTGGGCTGCTTGAGCCCATGCGCCGCAGCGAGTCGATGGCCCCACCCCTACTGATCCGAAGCAGTCTCTCGGTTGCCCTGATTACGGCCCTGCAGTACCTGCTGCCGGGCCTGCTGATCGGACTGCTGCTCTGGGGCCTGGCGCTCTATTTCGACTGGCCGTTCGACTCGTTCCTGGCCGGCCTGGCCGCCATGACCTGGCTGCTCACGGCGCTCGTGTTCCGGCCGTCCCAGTCCTACACGCCCGAACTGCGCTTCAACCCGGCGCGCATGATCACCAGCGTGTTCCTGCGCTGGTTTGCGCTGGCCATCGCGCTGATGGCCATCGGCTACCTGTCCGGGCTGTCCGAGAACTACCCGCGCCGCATCGTCCTGCCCTGGGCGCTGATCAGCCCGTTCATCGCGGCCGGCACGCTGCTGGGCCTGCAGCTCATGCTGCGGCAGGTCGCCCTCACGCGGCAGAACCAGCGCAGCGCGGTGATCGTGGGCGTGAACATGTCCAGCCTGTCGCTGGCCCGCAAGCTGACCCACCATCCGGAATTCTGCTCGCGCATCATCGGTTTCTTCGACGACCGCAACATGGACCGGCTCGGCCCGTTCGACGACTTCAAGGTGATTGGTCGACTCAACCTTCTGGCGGATTTCGTGCGCCGCGAGAAGGTGGACATCATCTTCGTCTCGCTGCCCATCCAGCACGCCGACCGGATGCTGAACCTGCTCGACGACCTGCAGGACACGACCGCATCGATCTACTACGTGCCCGACCTGTTCGTGTTCGACCTGATCCAGTCGCGAACCTCAGAGATCGAGGGCATCCCCATCGTCGCGATGTGCGAGACGCCGTTCCACGGTTACCGCGGCGTCTCCAAGCGCATGACCGACATCGGCCTGACGCTGCTGCTGATGATCCCGGCCATTCCGATCATGCTGGTGATCGCGCTGCTGGTTAAGCTCGACTCCCCCGGACCGGCGTTCTTCCGGCAGCGGCGCTACGGGCTCGACGGCCAGGAAATCACCGTCTACAAGTTCCGCTCGATGCGGGTGACCGAGGACGGGGCCCAGGTATTGCAGGCCACGCGCGACGATCCGCGCATCACGCGCCTCGGCCGGTTCCTGCGCCGCTATTCGCTGGACGAACTGCCGCAGCTGATCAACGTGCTGCAGGGCCGGATGAGCCTCGTGGGTCCGCGTCCGCACGCGGTCGCGCACAACGAGACCTACCGCAAGCTCATCAAGGGCTACATGCTGCGTCACAAGGTGCTGCCGGGCATCACCGGCCTCGCGCAGGTCAACGGCTTCCGCGGCGAGACCCAGGATCTATCGCAGATGCAGGCTCGCGTCGCCTACGACATCGACTACCTGCGGCACTGGAGTCCTTCGCTGGACCTGCGGATCCTGTTGATGACAGTCCGCCACCTGCTCGGCAACCCGAACGCCTACTGATTCTTCCGCTGCTGTGCCTCGCGCAGCCAGCCGAGACGACGCTCCAGCCAGATCTGCTGGGTGTTACGGGCCGCAAACGCGACCGCAGCGGCGCCCATGCGCGCCAGCGCTTCCCGATCAACCGACAGCTGCGCGAAGGCCTGCGCCAGACCCTCGGCCTGCGGCCAGGGCGTGGTGACGACGGCGCCGCTTTCCGCAGCCAGGTCCCGGAAAAATGCGATGTCGAACGCGACGATGGGCAGGCCGCGGCAGAACGCGTCGAACGCCGCGCGGGGCGTGTCCTCGATCAGCGGCGCCATCACGCACAGGTGCTGGCCTTCAAGCAGGTTGAACAGCGGTGCGCCCCACGGCACTGCACCGATGAACTCCACCCGGGACTCCAGCTCGAGTGAGCGGACCAGGGCCTGAAGGGCGCCGGCCTGGTCGCCATCGCCAATGATCCGCAGCCGGATGTCCGTGCCCTGCTCCCGAGCCAGGTGCACCGCCTCGATCATGCGATCGATGCCCTTGTTGGCCGCAAGCCGCCCGAAATACGCGATGTGCAGCGGACCCGCAGCCTTGCGCATCCACTCGAGTCGCGCGTCGAGCTGCGGACCGGACAGCACGTCCGCGGCGCCATGCACGGTGTCGTGGAACTTGTGCACATTGGGCCGGCCCCGCCCGAAGTCGCGGACCAGCGTGTCGCCCTTGAAGCAGCAGACATCGAACAGGCGCGGAGCCAGCCACAGCTGCAGCCACTTGAGCGGGTCGTAGGCGAGCCGATTGACCAGATAGGTACCGAGGCCCCACTCGCCGGTGCGACGGAATCGCTTTGCATGCATTCGCCAGTCCATGTCCACCATGAACATCACGGGCCTGCCCATGCGCCAGCCCGCGAGGCTCGCCATGAACATCAGCGGCCGGGACAACTCGGTCGACATGCCGGAATGCACGATGCACGGCCCTGCGAACTGCTGCTTGAGCCAGCGCCAGGTCGGACCCCAGCGCCCCAGCAGGAAGCGGGCGCGCGAGACATTCAGCTGCAAAGGCCGGCAGGAAGCGTATGCCGCTGCCCGCAAGTTCCAGCGTGGTCATGTGCGCGGACTGCGACGCGGCCTGTGCTTCGGACAGGGCCGGACCGATCAGCACCAGCTCGCTGTAATCGGGGCCGATCAGCTTGCGCAGTTCCTGCAGATGAATTGCAAAGGCGCTCTCGACCGCGAAGCGGTCTTCGCCCATCGGAAAGGCCGGCGCCTGGACCACGACGAAATACTTCATGCGGCCCGTTCCGTCACGCCCGCCACGCGAACGCCGTGCAGGCGATGCCATCGCGGATGCCGCCCCTGCCCTTCAACTGCATGCCCCGGCTGTCCACGATCAGGTCGAAGGTCGAGGCGTCCCTGTCCGCGCCCTCGTCCAGTTCAAGAATCCGGATCCGCGCCTCGTGGAACTCCAGCCACCAGCCCGTCACCGGGTTCTGGCACTTGTACCAGGCCTCCTTCGCACTGAAGAAAACCGTCGCCCATTTCGGGCGCTCATGCAGCGGCTTCTCCGCCAGCCATTCGCGCTCCGCATCGCCCAGCACGCGCGGCCACAGCTCCTCTTCCAGCGCGCCTGCGATCTCCGCGTCGATGCCCAATGAGCGCAGTTCGCCCGAGCGTGCCACCGCAGCAGCGGCAAAGCCCGCGCAATGCGTGATGCTGCCGACGATGCCCTCGGGCCAGCGCGGCCTGCGATCGGCCTGCGCGGGCATGGGCTGCGCCGCGACGCCCAGTGCGGCCATCGCCACGCGGGCGCACTCGCGACCCGCCGCGAACTCGGCTATGCGCTTGGGAGCCCATCGCTCCTGACCGCCGCGCTCTTCAGGCAAGAGGTGGGAAGGATCCCCGGTACCGACCCGTTCGGCGGCCGCTACGCCGGCACCGAGCAGCCCCTGGATCCAGTCCGACGTGCGCGCCGCTGCGCTCATCCCCGCAACGCTGCGATGACCGCGGGCGGGGCCTGCACCAGTTCGATCAGCACGCCCTCGCCGGACAGCGGGAATTCCTCGCTGGCCTTCGGATGGATGAAGCACACGTCATGCCCGGCGGCTCCCTTGCGGATGCCGCCCGGCGCAAAGCGCAGGCCCTTCGCCTCCAGCCACTGCACGGCAGCGCGCAGGTCATCGACCCACAGGCCCACATGATTGAGCGGCGGCAGGTGCACCGCAGGCTTTGCGCCCGGCTCGATGGGCTGCATCAGGTCGATCTCCACCGCGTGCTCGCCCACGCCGAGCCGCAGGATGTCCTCGTCGACATTCTCGCGCGCGATGGCCGCATGCCCCACGAGCTCCAGACCCAGCAGTTCGATCCACAGCTGGCGAAGCCGCTGCTTGTCTTCACTGCCGATCGCGACCTGCTGCAGGCCGAGGATCCGGAACGGGCGCACGGCTGCACTGGCGTCTGCACTTCCCGCTGCGCGCGCGGATTGCCGCGTACGGCGAGGCGCAGCCTCGAACGCGGCCCACAGTCCGGCGATGCCTTCCTCATCGATGCTGCTGACCACGTGGACGGACTCGTGGCCGCGCCGCCCCCCGGCAAACTGCAGCGCGGCCTGCCGGGCAGCCACCGGATCCAGGTCCGCCTTGTTGATGACGATGAAGTCGGCGCGTTCCGCCACGCCGCGCTTGATGGCCTGCAGCTCGTCTCCGGTGTACGGCTGCTGAAGCAGCACGAACAGGTCGGTGCAGTCGGCGACATCCGCCTCCGACTGGCCGACACCGACCGTCTCGACGAGGATCACGTCGAAGCCCGCGGCCTCGCACAGCAGCATCGCTTCGCGCGTGCGGCCCGCAAGCCCGCCGAGCGCGCCCGACGAGGGACTCGGCCGGATGAACGCGAGTTCGTGCATGGACAGGCGATCCATGCGCGTCTTGTCGCCGAGAATCGAGCCACCGGTCGTACCCGAGGAAGGATCCACTGCAAGCACCGCAACGCCCCGCCCCTGCTCCACGAGGTGCATGCCCAGCGCCTCGATGAACGTGGACTTGCCAACCCCCGGTGGCCCCGAAACACCGATGCGCAGCGCGTGCCCGGCATGCCCGCGCGCCTGCGCGAGCAGGGCTTCCGCCGCGGCCCGGTCCTCGAGGCGCGTCGACTCGACCAGCGTGATGGCCTTGGCCAGCGCGCGGCGATCGCCCTTCAGCAGTTCATCGATCACGGGAAATCTGTTCCAGCACGACCGCCGCACTCTCGAGTATCGGCGTGCCCGGCCCGAAGATGCCGCTCACGCCTGCGTTGCGCAGGAACTCATGGTCCTGCGGCGGGATGATGCCGCCGACGAACACCGCCACATCGGCGGCGCCCTGGCGGCGCAACGCATCGATCAGCGCAGGAACCAGTGTGCGGTGGCCCGCTGCGAGCGTGCTGACGCCGACCACGTGCACGTCGTTCTCGATGGCCTGGCGCGCGCATTCCTCCGGCGTCTGGAACAACGGCCCGATGTCCACGTCGAATCCCAGGTCCGCGAAGGCGGTCGCCACGACCTTGAATCCGCGGTCATGCCCGTCCTGGCCCAGCTTGGCCATGAGCAGGCGCGGCTGGCGACCCTTGCGCGTCGCGAACTCGCGGATCCGGCCCGTGAGCCGGGCCCATTCCGGTGTGCCTTCGAAACCCGATGCGTACACGCCACTCACCTTCTGCGAACGCGCGCGGTGTCTTCCCCAGATCGCCTCGAGCGCACTGCTGACCTCGCCAACGGTGGCCCTCGCCCGCATGGCCTCGACCGCCAGTGCGAGCAGCTTACCCGGTTCGGCGCCCGCGGCTGCTTCGGCCAGCGCGGCCTGTGCAGCCAGCGCGGCAAGCGAACGGATCACCGCCGCTTCATCGCGGCTGGCGCGAACCTGGGCGAGCCGTTCGCGCTGGCGCGCCAGCGCTGCGGCATTGTCGATCTCGCGGATCTCCACCGGATCCGGAACGGGCGGCAGGTGGCGGTTCACGCCCACGATCACTTCGCGGCCCGAGTCGATGCGCGCCTGCCGCGCGGCCGCGCTGGCCTCGATGCGCAGCTTCGCCCACCCGCTCTCCACGGCCCGCGTCATGCCGCCGAGTGACTCGACTTCCTCCATGATGCGCGTCGCCTCGTCGGCAATGTCCCGGGTCAGGCGCTCCATCATGTAGCTGCCGCCCCAGGGATCGATCACGGCGGGAATGCCGCTCTCTTCCTGCAGGATCAGCTGCGTGTTGCGCGCGATGCGCGCGCTGAATTCCGACGGCAGCGCGATCACCTCGTCGAGCGCGTTCGTGTGCAGGCTCTGCGTGCCGCCGAACACCGCGGCCATGGCCTCGATGGTGGTGCGCACGATGTTGTTGTAAGGGTCCTGCGCCGCGAGGCTCCAGCCGGACGTCTGGCAGTGCATGCGCAGCATCAGGCTGCGCGGTTCGCGCGCGCCGAAGTCCTGCATGACCTGCGACCAGAGCAACCGGGCCGCGCGCAGCTTGGCGATCTCGGAATAGAAGTTCATGCCGACCGCGAAGAAGAACGAGAGCCGGCCCGCGAACTGGTCCACCGCGAGCCCTGCCGCCATGGCCGTGCGCACATACTCCTTGCCATCGGCCAGCGTGAAGGCCAGCTCCAGCGCCTCATCCGCCCCGGCCTCCTGCATGTGGTAGCCGGAGATCGAGATCGGATTGAAGCGCGGCATGTGCTGCGCGCAGTACGCGATCACGTCGCCGACCACTCGCATCGATGGCGCCGGCGGGTAGATGTACGTATTGCGGACGATGAATTCCTTCAGGATGTCGTTCTGCAGCGTGCCGGTGAGCTTCGCGGGCGGCACGCCCAGCTCCTCCGCCGCGACGATGAACGCGGCCATGACGGGCAGCACCGCGCCGTTCATCGTCATCGACACCGACACCCGGTCCAGCGGAATGCCGCCGAACAGGATCTTCATGTCCTCGACGGTGTCGACTGCGACACCGGTGCGCCCCACGTCGCCGGAGACGCGCGGATGGTCGCTGTCATAACCCCGGTGCGTGGGCAGGTCGAAGGCCACGCTGATGCCCTGCCCGCCACCCTCCAGGCTCTGGCGGTAGAAGGCGTTCGAATCCTCGGCCGTCGAGAAGCCCGCGTACTGGCGGATGGTCCACGGACGACCGGTGTACATCGTCTCCTGGGGTCCGCGCACGAACGGCGGCGCACCGGGAAGCGTGTCGAGGTGCGGCAGGTCCGCAATGTCGCCGGCGCGGTAAAGGGGCTTCATTTCAAGATGGTAGCGTACTTGCGACATGGATCACTGGGCGCCGTCCCGCGCCCCGATACGCTGCCGTGAAGGGCATCACATTGCTGCCCTCTCGACAGGACTTCGCCAGCCGTGAACGGGACTTCGCGCAACCTCCGCATCCTGAGGCTCGACGCCTCGGGCCGTCTCATCAGGACAGACAGCGCGCTCGGGATGATCGCGGAGAATGCGCTGCGCTCGCCCTCCCGTGTCGCGCTACGGCTCGGGGATACCGACGTAACGTATGGCGATCTCTGGTCCGCCTCCAGCTCGCTGCGCACGCTGATCGAATCGTCAGCAACGGATCCCGCCCGTCCCGTCGCGCTCTCCATCGACAAGCACGACGCGCGGCTGTTCGCCTCGATGATCGCAGTGCTTCGCTGCGGTCGCTTCTTCGTCGTGCTGGATCGCACCTATCCGGAAGCCCGCAACCGGCTCGTGCTCGAGGACGCCGATCCGTCACTGCTGCTCTCGGACGAGGGACCCGGTGAACTGCCATCGATGCAGGACCTGCTGTACGCGGCGCCTGTCGGCGAAGAGCTGGAACCGGAGCCCGACCCGGACACCCTCGCCTGCCTCGTCTACACCTCCGGATCCACGGGCCGCCCCAAGGGCGTGATGATCCCGCGCGGCGGCCTCGCGCAGATCGCGCACATCCAGGGCAGCCACATCGGCATAGAACCCGGCACGCGCATGTCGATGCTGAGCTCGCCCTCGGTGTTCGGCGGCATGCGCACGATCTGGGGCGGATTGCCCTCGGGTGCCACGATCTGCCCGTTCACGGTCGAGACCGAGGGGCTGGAACGCATGGCCGAATGGCTGCGCAGCGAGCGCATCGCCATCCTGCACTGCACGCCTTCGGTGTTGCGCCACTTCGGCAAGTCGCTGCCGGCCGATGCACGTTTCAATTCGCTTCGCGTCGTGATCTTCGGCGCGGACCGCGTGCTGGCCGAGGACATCGCACTCGCCCGCAGCCTGTTCCAGCAGGACGTGCGTGTCTGGACCGGACTCGGCGCGAGCGAGACCGGCACGGTCTCCGGGCGACTGGTCGATTCGAACGAGGTGCTGCCCGAGGGCCAGATGCCGCTCGGCCCGCCGGTGCCGGGTCGCGAGGCCCGACTGCTCGATGAGCAGGGAATGCCCGTGCCGGAAGGCGAGACCGGCGAGCTCGTCGTCGAGGGCAAGGACCTGGCACTCGGCTACTGGCGCCAGCCGGAACGCTCGGCCGAAGTGTTCGCGGACACGGGAACACCCGGTCGGCGGCGCTACCGCACCGGTGACCTCGCGCGCGTGATGCCCGATGGCTCGCTGATGCACATGGGCCGGCGCGACTTCATGGTCAAGGTCCGCGGCGTGCGCGTCGACCTGGGTGAAGTGGAGTCGGTGCTGGCGAAGTGCGCGAAGGTGCGCGAGTGCGCACTGCGCGCATTCACCGGCGCGGACGAAGACACCGCGCTCGTCGCGTTCGTGCAGTTCCGCGAAGCCGAAGACCTGGATGCCGTTCGCGAACACCTCGCGCAACACCTGCCGCCGGCGATGCGGCCACAGCGCTACGTCGTCATGGACGACTGGCCGCGAACCGTGAGCGGCAAGCTCGACCGCAAGGCGCTCAAGGTCCCCGAGCCGCAGGCCACTCCGGACGTCACCGACCTTCACGACGATATCGAAAACCGGGTGGCGCAGATCTGGTCCGCGGTGCTGGACCGCGAGGTGACCCATCGCGACACGGACTTCTTCGAGGCAGGCGGCAATTCGCTGAGCGCCATGCGCGTCATCGTGCGCGTGCATTCGGAGTTCGCCCGCGACCTGGCTCCGACCGCACTGTTCCGCACGCCTCGCCTCGCGGACTTCGCCCTGCTCGTCGCCGAGGCCGCGCCGGCTGCGGCACGCAAGTCGCGGGCACCGGACAGCACGCTGACCGAGGGACCGCTGAGCCCGGCGCAGAAGGCGCTGTGGTTCATCGAGAAGCTGGAAGGCCCGAGCTCGACCTACAACATCTCCCTGGCGCTGCGGCTCACCGGGACACGTCGACACGGCCCGTCTTTCGGGCGCGATCGGTGCGCTGCGCGACCGGCATGAGGCGCTGCGCACCATCATCCACGAGGCCGGGGACGAGGTTCTCCAGAAGGTGCTGGCGCCCGGTGGACGCTCGGTGCCCCATTCGCCACGCCTGGTGCACGAGCAGGTCGAGAGCGAGTCTGCGATGCAGGACGCCCTTCGCAGCGAAGTGCGCATACCGATCCGGGCCTCCGGCGGAGCGCTTTGGCGGGCACGCCTGATCAGCGCCGGCCCCACGGACCATGCACTGGTCCTCACGCTGCATCACATCGTCTGCGACGGCTGGTCATTGCAGATCCTCGGCGAGGACCTCTCGGCGTTCTATTCCGGCGATGCGCAACGGTTGCCGGACGTCCAGGGCCGGATGCTCGAGGTCGCGGCGGCACAGCACGAGCGGGCCCGGGAGCGGGCGGATGCCGAATCCCTGCGCTACTGGGCGGGCCGGTTGCACGGTCTCGGGAACCTGGAGCTGCCGACGGACCGCGCGCGGGCCGGCTTCCAGACTGCAGCTGGCGCGACGCTGCGCCTGCCGATGCCGGAAGCGCTGCGGGCGTCTGTCCTGGCGTTGGCGCGAAGCGAGCGGGTCACCCCCTTCATCGTGCAGCTGGCCGCGTTCCAGGCGCTGCTGGCCCGCTATTCGGGAACACTGGATTTCGGCATCGGCATTCCGGCAGCCAATCGCCCGGTGGAAGCGCTGGAGCGTGTGGTCGGCTACTTCGTCAACATGCTGGTCATTCGCGCACCGCTGGCAGAGCCGGCGCCGTTTCGCGAAGTGCTGCGGCAGGTCCAGAAAGCCGTGCTCGAAGCCATGGCCCGGCAGGATGTCGCCTTCGAACAGATCGTCGGCGAGCTTGCGCCCGCCCGTGAAGGCAATCGCAATCCGCTGTTCCAGGTGGCCTTCGCGGTGCAGAACCAGCCGCGCGGCTCCATTGCGTTTGCAGGCCTGGCCCATGAGGTGCTGTCGCTGCGCGGCAGTGCCAGCAAGTTCGACCTGACGCTGGAGGTCGGCGAGACCAACGCACAGCCATGGGTCGAGATCGAATACCGCACCGAGCTGTTCGACGAAGCGACCATCGCGCGCCTCGCATCGCACTACCTGGCGGTGCTGTCCGCCGTGACCGCCGCGCCCGACACCGCCGCGCTGGCCGCGCCGATGCTCGCGCCCGCGGAACGTCAGCAGCTGCTGGAAGACTGGAACGCGACCGCCGTGCCACGGCAGCGTGGCGAGCGCCTGGACGAACTCGTGCTCGCCCAATGCGCGCGAACACCGCAGGCCGTCGCGATGGCGTTCGAGGGCGTGGCGACAGGCTATGGCGAAATGGCCGCGCGCATCGACGCCCTGCAGCGCTCGCTGCAACGCCTGGACCTGAAGCCCGGTGAACCCGTCGGCGTGCTGATGCCGCGTTCACCCGAGCTGATCATCGCCGCCCTCGCGATCATGAGGGCCGGCGGCGCGTATGTGCCGCTCGATCCGCGCTGGCCGGCGCAACGCCTGCAGACGGTGATCGAGGCAGCCGGCGTGCGGCTCGTGCTGCGACCGGATGCCATCGAGACGCATGCTGCGCAGGCGCCCGCGCGCCCTGCGCGCACCGGTTCGCCCATCGCCTACATCCTGTTCACGTCGGGCTCCACCGGCACGCCCAAGGGCGTGGAGATCACGCACGAATCACTGTGCAACCACCACCACTGGTTCATCGACTGCACCGGCATGTCGGCCTCCGACGCGGTGCTGTTCCGCACGGCGCCGACGTTCGACATCTCGCTGGTCGAGATGTTCGCGCCGCTGCTCGTGGGCGGCCGCATCGTCATCGCGCGCGACCAGGGCGAGATGGATCCGGACTACATCGCCGGCCTGATGTGCGGGCACGGCGTGACGCTGCATCAGGCGACGCCCTCCTCCTGTCGACTGCTGCTGGCTTCGAGCCGGCTGGCTGAGTGCACGTCGCTGCGCTGGTTCGCGTGCGGCGGCGAAGCGCTGGACATGCCGCTGGCCCGCGCGCTGCACGAAGTGCTGCCGCAAGCGCGCATCGGCAATTTCTACGGGCCGACCGAAGCGACGATCTGGGCCACGTTCCAGGAGATCTCGGACTGGGACGCGACGGTCGCGCCCATCGGCCGGCCCATCGCCAACCTGCGCAGCTACGTGCTGGACGAACGCCTGCAACCGCTGCCCATCGGCGTGTGGGGCGAACTGCACCTCGGCGGCACCGGCGTCGCGCAAGGCTACTGCCAGCGCCCGGACCTCACGGCCGAGCGGTTCATCGAGGATCCGTTCCATGCGGGTGGCCGCGTCTATCGCACGGGTGACCGGGCGCGCTGGCGCGCCGATGGCACGCTGGAGTTCTCCGGCCGGCGCGACGGACAGGTGAAGATCCGCGGCTATCGCATCGAGATCGGCGAAGTCGAGACGGCATTGCAGCGGCTTGAAGGCATCGCGCAAGGCGTCGTGATTGTTGCCCCGGGTGCCGGCACGGACACGCAGATGCTCGTCGCGTTCATCGTTGCCGCGTGAAGGCTCGGGCGCCGATGTCGACGACGTGAAGGCCAGGCTTGCGCTGGTGCTGCCGCGCTACATGATCCCGCAGCGCATCGAGATCCGCGCGGCACTGCCGCTGCTGTCCAGCGGCAAGGTCGACCGCAAGACGCTGCTCGCCAGCCTGGAGGCGATGGCCGCACCGGTCGTCGAGGCGGAAGCGCTCTCCCCGCGCGAGGCGCAGCTGCTGGGCATCTGGCGCGAGGTGCTGGGCCGGCCCGAAGCCGGCGTCGATGACGATTTCTTCGCGCTTGGCGGCCACTCGCTGCTCGCGTTCCGCCTCGCGGATCTCATCCAGCGGCAACTCGAGCAGCCCTGTTCGCTGCGCATGCTGTTCAGCCATCCCACCGTGCGGCAGCTGGCGCGTGCGCTGGGTGATTCGCTGCGCTCGCGCGAAGGGGCCGTCGTGCTGCCGCTGCAGGAGTCCGGTTCGCGCCCGCCGCTCTACTGCATCTGCGGCATCCAGCTGTACCGGGAACTGGCGCAGGCGCTGGGTCCGGATGTCCCGGTGCGTGGCGTGTTCCTGCCCTGGGAGGAGTCCGTGCTGCGGGACGGCAAGGCCCAGGACCATGGCGTCGAGGAGATTGCCGCGCGCTACCTCGAGGCCATCCGCGCCGAGCAGCCGGACGGCCCGTTCTCGCTGCTGGGCGTCTCGTTCGGCGGCGTGCTGGCCTTCGAGATGGCCCAGCAGATGGCGCGAGCCGGGGACCCGGTCCCGCTGGTGGTCGTGCTGGACATTCCGCCCGTCGAGGAGCGGCGCAGCCTCAGGCGCTCGCTGGGCCGGATGCGGTCCGCGGTGGTGAACCAGGTCCGTGCGCTGCTGGGAGGGCCTGGAAAGGCCCTGGAGGCGCCATTGACGCCTGCGGACCTGCGCAGCGGACTCTACGAGCGGGCCATGCGCGGCTACCGGACCAGCCCCTACCCCGGCCGGCTGCTGGTCGTCCGGGCCAGTGAACGCCGCGCGGCAGGCGTGGGTGCGGATCCCGCGCTGGGCTGGGGCGAACACGTCGCGAACCTGGCGGCGATCGACGCGCCGGGCGACCACCTGGGCATCCTGCGGTCAGCCGGCGTCCCGGTTATTGCCGAGACGCTGCGCAGGGAGCTTCCCTGACCCCAGTCGTTCGCGGAACACGTCGCCGAGCCGGGCGACGTTGACCCGCAGATCGTAGAGCGACTCGACGCGCGCCCTGGCGCGGGATGCGAACTGGCGCCGCCGGTCGGCATCCATCAGCAGTGATTCGATCGCATCGGCCAGCCCGTCCGGGTCCGAAGGGGCAACGAGCAGGCCGTCTTCGCCATGCCGGATCAGTTCGGGGATCCCGGCCACCGTCGTCGAGATCACGGGTACGCCGGTTGCCATGGCTTCCATCAGTACGACCGGAATGCCCTCGGCAAAACTCGGCAGCACGAACACGGCCGAGCGCTCGTACCAGCCACGCACTTTGTCCGGATTGACCGGGCCGACAAACGTCACGCAGTCACCCAGTCGAAGCTCCCTCGCCTGCGCCTCGAGCGAAGGACGGTCCGGTCCGTCCCCGACGATGCTCGCCTCGAAGCGCCGGCCGCGCGACTTGAGCACGTTCAGGGCCGACAGCAGGATGTGCTGGCCCTTGGCGGGCGTCAGCCGACCGAGGCACAGCACGCGCGGTGGTGATTCGTCCGCGGGCGGCTCCTGGCGCAGCGGAAACGCGGCAATGTCCACGCCGAGGCGACAGACCACGAACTTGTGCCAGTGCACCGGATCGCTGACCAGCATCATCTGGCTGCGCGCGAAATGACTGATGCAGACGATGAAGTCCGCGACCTCGCACCTTCTCCCGCAGCAGCATTGTGCGGCTGTCGTAGAACTCGTCCGGGCCATGGATGGTCATCGAGAGGCTGCAGCCGCTCACCACCTTGACGTAAACGCCGACGGTGGCCGCCACATTGCCCAGGTGCACGTGCAGGTGGCGCTGGTCCTGCACCCTCATCCATCGCGCGACCATCAGCGCCTCGGTGAAGTACATCGCCTGGTAGAAGAACCGCTTCAGGTCCAGGCCTGCCCACTTCACTACATGCAATGCCCCCGTGAACCATGAGATGGGGTTCGTGAGCAGGCACCTCAAATGCGCCGTCAGCGCGGCAAGCAACCCTTCCGCCTTGATGTAATGCGTCGTCGCCTGCTCGTCCTGTTCCAGCGCACTCAGCGCCGCGCGGGCGCGGTCCGGGCTGTTGATCGACGCGACATCGATCCCGAAGCCGAGGCGGCGCAGCTCGACGACCTCGCGGATCACGAAGATCATCGACAGCGTCGGGTAACGGCTCACCAGATAGGCGAGCCTGGGCTTCGCGCCCGCGCCGTCAGGCCCGGTGGGCATAGTTGGCCTCGACCCACTTGCGGTACTCGTTGGTCTGGATCGCCCGCCACCAGGACTCGTTCGCCAGGTACCACTCCACCGTGCGGGCCAGCGCCGACTCGAACTGGAAGGCCGGCGTGAAGCCGAGCGCCGCCTCGATCTTGCGCGGGTCGATGGCATAGCGGCGATCGTGCCCGGGACGGTCGGTGACGCAGGTCTTGAGTTCCGCGCAGCTCGCGCCGCGCGCGGCCGGGCTCTTCGGAAAGCGCTCGCGCAGCTGCGGGTCGCGCGCAAAGGCCTCGTCGACGGCGCTGCACGATGGTGTCGATCACGGCGAGGTTGGGCAGCTCGCAGCGGCCGCCGATGTTGTAGGTCTCGCCCTCGGCGCCACGCTCCAGCACCGCCTCGATTCCGCGGCAGTGGTCCTCGACGAACAGCCAGTCGCGCACGTTCATGCCGTCGCCATAGATCGGCAGCGGGCCGCCCTCGAGGCAGCGGATCACGAACAGCGGGATCAGCTTCTCCGGGAACTGGTACGGGCCGTAATTGTTCGAGCAGTTGGAGGTCGTGGTCGAGAGGCCATAGGTGTGCTGGTAGGCGCGCACCAGCATGTCCGAGCCGGCCTTGCTCGCGGCATAGGGCGAGTTGGGCGCATAGGGCGTGGTCTCGGTGAACGCCGGATCCTGCGGGCCCGAGCGTGCCAAACACTTCGTCGGTCGAGACATGGTGGAAGCGATGCCCTTCGCGACGCTGCGGGCCCAGCCAGGCCTTGCGCGCGGCCTTCAGCAGCGCAGTGCGTGCCCACGACGTTCGTCTGGATGAAGGCGTCCGGCCCGATGATCGAGCGGTCGACATGCGACTCGGCGGCGAAATGCACCAGCGTGTCGATGTCGTGCCGCACCAGCAGGTCGTGCACGAGAGCGTCGTCGCCGATGTCGCCGCGGACGAAATGCACGAGCTTGCCATCGACGACGTCCTCGATGCTGGCGAGGTTGCCGGCATAGGTGAGCGGATCGAGCACCACCAGCGTGGCCGCGGGATGCTGGCCGCGTAGTGGCGCACGAAATTCGCGCCGATGAATCCGGCGCCGCCGGTGACGAGCAACTTCTCAGGTCTGTTCCTTCATGAGGCGCATCTTCCCTTCCATCAGGCGCCGGATGGCTCCAGCATCTGCCGCAGGTGCGCGCGCCAGTGTGGCGGCGTGCCGAGCGCTTCCAGGTCTCGCGTGCAGTCCAGCAGGCTGAATGCCGGACGGCGCGCGGGCGTCGGATAGTCGCTGCGTCGCGATCGGCTATCACCGGCACGGGCCGCGTCGAGCAGGCCCAGCGTCGTGCGCCTCCTCGGCGATGGCCACGGCGAAGTCGTACCAGGAGGCGACGCCCGCATCGCGCCAGTGATGCACGCCCTGCAGGTCGGGCAGCTCGACGACGCGCCACAGCGCACGCGCCAGTCCGCTGTGCCCAGGTCGGCGAGCGCGATCTGGTCCGCGACGACGCGCATCTCCGGGCTGAGTCTGCCATCAGGCGCAGCATGGTCTTGACGAAATTGCTGCCTTCGACCGAATAGACCCAGGAGGTGCGCAGCACCAGGCCGCGCGCGCCGCGCGCACGCACGGGCGCTTCCCCTTCGAGCTTGGTGCGGCCATAGACCGAAAGCGGATTGGGTGCATCGTCCGGGCGATAGGGGCTCGCCCTTGCGTGCCGTCGAAGACGAAATCCGTGGAGACATGGAGCAGGCGGATGCCGTGGCCGGCGCCGGCGAGGTTCCGCGGCCCCAGCGCGTTGATGCGCGTCGCCAGCGTCCGCTTCGCTCTCGGCCTTGTCGACGGCAGTGTAGGCCGCTGCATTGATGACCACATCGTGGTCGCTCGCGCTCGACCAGGCCGCGCACGGCGGCCGGATCGCCGATATCGCATTGCCGTGCTCGACAAGCAGCATCGCGGCATGACCCCCGGCGGCGCCGTGCGCGCGAGTTCCCGCCCGAGCTGCCCGCCCGCACCGGTAACGACAACCTTCATGCGAACCCCTCGGCCTCGGCTCAGCCGGCTTGCCCTGCCGGTCCTTCGCCGAAAGCAGCGTCTCGACGCCGGGCACCAGCGGCCAGTCGATGCCGACGGCCGGATCGTCCCAGGCCAGTGTCTGCTCGGAGGCCGGATCGTAGAAGTCCGTGCACTTGTAGAGGAACTCGGCCTCGTGGGCTGCTCGACATAGAAGCCGTGGGCAAAGCCTTCCGGCACCCACAGCATGCGCTTGTTTGCTTCGCCGACAGCTCACGCCGACCCACTTGCCAAACGTGGGTGAAGAGCGCCGCATGTCCACCGCCACATCGAACACCTCGCCGGCCGTCACGCGCACCAGCTTCCCCTGCGTGTGCTGCCATCTGGTAATGCAAGCCACGCAGCGTGCCCTGCGCGGACAGGCTGTGATTGTCCTGCACGAACTTCATCGTGAGCCCGGCCTTCGCGAAAGCCTGCTCGTTCCAGCTCTCGAGGAAGAAGCCGCGCGAATCGCCGAACACCGTCGGCTCGATGATCAGGACGTCCGGGCAGCGCGGTCTGGATGACGTTCACGGCGCCTCGTGCTTCAGCACGTCGAGCAGGTATTCGCCATAGCCGCTCTTGACCAGCGGCTGCGCGAGCTTCTCCAGCTGCGCGGCGGTGATGAAGCCCATGCGCCAGGCGATCTCCTCGGGGCAGCAGATCTTCGTGCCCTGCCGGTCCTCGACCACGCGCACATAGGTGCCCGCATCCATCAGCGACTGGTGCGTGCCGGTGTCGAGCCAGGCAAAGCCGCGCCCGAGCTTCTCCACATTGAGAGTCGCCGCGCTCGCAGGTACACCCGGTTGACGTCGGTGATCTCCAGCTCGCCGCGATGGCGAGGGCTTGATGGACTTGGCGATGTCGACCACGTCGCTTGTCGTAGAAATAGAGCCCGGTGACGGCAAAGTTCGACTTCGGCTGCTGCGGCTTCTCGACGATATCGCTGGGCTTGCCATCGGCCGCTCGAAGCTCACCACGCCATAGCGCTCCGGGTCGCGCACGTAGTAGCCGAACACCGTGGCGCCGCTCCTCGCGCGCATCGGCGCGCCGGCAGGATCTCGCCAAAGCCGCGGCCGTAGAAGATGTTGTCGCCCAGCACCAGCGCCGAGGGTGAGTTGCCCACATGCCGGTCGCCGATGAGGAAGGCCTGCGCCAGGCCTTCCGGCCTGGGCTGCTCGGCGTAGGTGATCGACAGGCCCCAGCCGCGCCATCGCCCAGCACCGCCTGGAACAGGTCTGCGTCGTGCGGCGTGGTGATGATGAGGATGTCGCGGATGCCGGCCAGCATCAGCACCGACAGCGGGTAGTAGATCATCGGCTTGTCGTACACCGGCAGCAGCTGCTTGCTGACGCGAACCGTGAGCGGATGCAGTCGCGTGCCGGAGCCGCCGGCGAGGATGATGCCCTTGCGATTCATCTAGTTTCCTTCGCGCCCGTAAACATCCTCGAAGCGGACGATATCATCCTCGCCAAGGTAGCTGCCGGACTGCACCTCGATCATGTGCAGGACGATCTTGCCCGGGATTCTCGATGCGGTGTTTCGTGCCGATCGGGATGTAGGTGGACTGGTTTTCCTCCAGCAGGAAGACTTCTTCGCCACGCGTGATGCGCGCGGTGCCCGAGACCACGATCCAGTGCTCGGCGCGATGATGATGCAGCTGCAGTGACATGGACGCACCCGGCTTGACCGTCAGGCGCTTGACCTGGAACCGGTCACCGAAATCGATGCTGTCGTAGCTGCCCCAGGGCCGGAACACCTCGCGATGCAGGAGGTGCTCGGTGCGGCCCTCGTTCCTGATCCGCGCTACCAGCGCCTTGACGTCCTGCACCTGGTCCATGCGGCGCGACCAGCACGGCATCCTTGGTCTCGACCACCACGTGGTCCTTCAGGCCCACGGCCGCCACCAGGCGGCTGCTCGGCATGGACATAGCGATCCGGTGCAGTTCTCGAGCACCACGTCGCCGTGCGTGACGTTGCCTGCGGCGCATCGCTGTCGAGCGCGGCATGCAGCGACGACCACGAACCCACGTCGCTCCAGCCGGCATCGAGCGGCACGACGGCCGCGGCATCGGTCTTCTCCATCACCGCGTAGTCGATGGAATCGCTGCGACAGGCCGCGAAAGCCTGCTCGTCCGACGCGCGTGAAGTCGAGGTCATGGCGCGCGCCAGTCGAAGGCCTCGCGACAGGCGGCTGGCGATGTCCGGGGCATGGCGCTCCAGCTCTGCCAGGTAGCGGAGGCGCGGAACAGGAACATGCCGCTGTTCCACAGGTAGTCGCCGCTTGCAGGAACTCCGCGGCGCGCGCGGCATCGGGCTTTTCGACGAATGCCGACGATTGCGAATGCACACCTGCTGCATTGGCACCCAGCGTCGCGCCACGCCGGATGTAGCCGTAGCCGGTTTCCGGCGTCGTCGGGCACGACGCCGAAGGTGACCAGTCGCCCTGCCTCGCGCCGCGCGGCATGCGCCTTGCGCACGGCAGCCTGGAATGCCGGCGACATCGCGGATCACATGATCGGCAGGCAACACGAGCAGCAGCGGATCGGACTGGCCATCGCGCTGCTGCGCTGCCAGTGCCGCAAGCGCAATGGCCGGCGCGGTGTTGCGCCCGACCGGCTCGAGCAGGATGGCCTGGGCGGGTGCATCGATCACGCGCAGCTGCTCGGCAACGAGGAAGCGGTGCTGCCTCGTTGCAGACGACTATCGGGCGCGGCTGCGCCGAGCCCGTCAGACGCGCAGCGCGCCGTCGCCTGCAGCATGGTTTCCTTGTCGACCAGCGGCAGCAGCTGCTTGGGGTAAAGCTCGCGCGACAGCGGCCAGAGCCGGGTACCGGCGCCGCCGGACAGCAGGACGGGAATCAGCATCCGGCCATGATACCTGTCAGGTGCGACGAATCCCTCGCGCGGATGCGAACCAGCGCACGGTTTATGTCACGCGCCGCCCGCCTTCCTCCAGCTGCGCAAAGAAGCGCGAGGGTTCGATCGGCGTGCGACGCATCCAGATGTTGGCCACTTCCGGGGTGGACATTCCCGGGTGCAGCAGTTCCGCCAATTCAAGCAATCGACGGCGATCGGGATTGCCCTCGTAGGCCAGCAGCACCGCGAGACCCGCCATGAAGAACGCTGGACCGTGCGCGCGCCAAGTGGCCGGAGTGAGGTCGCCGGAGCGGATGAGTTCGTAAAGCCGCTGCTCGGAGTCGCGGGTCAGCGCCAGGGGCAGATGACCATCGGGGGTGAGGCTCACATCGGTCGGTGGCGACACCGCCAGCCGCATCCCGACCGCCGTTGCGAGCCGCTCCAGCGTCGCCCAGTCGCAGTCGCGCCGCCTTCGCAGCCGAGAGAGGGATTCCTTGGGCAAGCCCGCGAGCCGCGCCCAGGCGCTGTCCGTCAGGCTCCGCCGCCGGGCGGCGCCCGAAAGCTCGCGCAAGGAGGGACTGCAGTCCGTAGACGGTCTCCACCATGTCGGCATGCTATGAGTTGTTGATCTTAAAATCAACATGGGTAGGGTTATCGTGAGGTGGCTCATCCCCAGGAACCGGCGGCACCTTCGGCGCCGCCCGGACATAGCGCAGAAGGTCCTCGGGCCGGGCATCCCCTGCCTGCTCGCGCAGGAACCCGGTGCTCGGGGGGAGCTTCAATGGGTCGGTGCTCTTGCTCATGGCTTTTGCAACACCTTCTGGCGCACAACACATGGGTCGGCCGCTCGACCACCCCAATGCTAGCCTCTCTCCCCGCTTGAGCACGCCAGACCGCCCCTTCCTGTTCGTCACGACCATCCTCCCCGGCACCGGTTTCGGCGCCGGGGAGCGCTCTGCTTCAATCCTGCAGGCACTGCGCGCCATAGGCCCCACCCGGGTGCTGCTGCTGCGCCACCCCTGGCATGCCCCGGTGCAACCCGGGGCCTGCGACCATGTCATCGACGCCATCGCGCCGGGCGGCAGCGAACGGGCCTATTACTGGCGCCGGCAGATCGGCGTCGGGCCCTTTCGTACCGAGCCGCGCCTGGTGCGTGAACTCGCGACGCATCGTGGAGCGCGAGCCCGTCCGCGCGATCTTCTGCCGTTACTCGTTCACCCAGGCGCTGGATGCCCCGCGTTTCGCGCCGGCCATGATCGACCTGGATGACTTGCCGACCGGCCGGCTCAGACTTGGACTGCTGGGTCGCTCACTCAAGGGCTACCGGACGGTCTTCGTGACGAAGGAATCCGACGTCGCAAAGGTTCCCCATCCGGATGTGCGCGTGCTGCCCTGCATATCGACGTCCGCGCAACCGACGGAGGAAGGCGACGCGGGGATGAACCTGCTGTTCCTCGGTTCAAGCGGGCATCCGCCAAACGCGCAAGGCGTCGCAAGGTTCGTCTCGGTGATCTGGCCGCGGATACTTGCGCAGCTTCCGGAGGCAACGCTGACGATCGCCGGCACGGGATGGGAGCGTTACGCGTCTGCTCGCGGCGTGCGCGTGCCAGGGTTCGTTGCGTCGCTGAATGACGCGTACCGGAACGCCGCCGGCGTCGTGTGCCCCATCTGGTCGGGAGCCGGGGCGTGCGTGAAGCTCGCCGAAGCCGTGGGCTTCGCGCGGCCCGTCGTGGCTTCTGCGTTTGCCGCAGAGGGCTATGCCGGAATACTTGTCCCCGGGGAAGGAACTACTGGTCGCGCGCGACGATAGCGGAGTTCGAGCGGCACTGCATTGCGTTGCTGCGCGATGACGCGCTGCGCAAGCGCATCGCGGCTTCGGCGGGGATAAGGCCCGCAGCGGCTTTCGCAGCCGGCCTCGAGCAGATCCTGCGCGGAGCGCTGCGCCGACATCGGCAGCTAGCGGGCTAGTTCCTCGCGACCGCGAACAGGCAGTCGCGATACCTCGGGATCCACGTGATCGGTTGGCCGAGCCAATAGCCGATGCGATCGCCCAGGCTCACGGGCGAGTGGGCGATGTTGCGCAGTTCGACGTTCACGTCCCGGTAGCCCGCCGAAGTCAGGTGCCAGGCAAGGTGCTCCCGGCTGAACTCGGTGACATGCCCGACGCCTTTCTCGACCGGATCGGTGCGGAAGAAATCGAAGATCTGCCGTGCCCATGATCATGTAGGCGACGTTGCGCAGCCGGTGCAGGTTGGGCGTTGTGCAGATCAACACTCCGCCCGGCTTCAGGCAGCGCCGCAGCCGCGCGAGCACGACGGGCGAGGAGATCAGCAGGTGCTCCAGCACTTCCGAGAAGAAGATCGTGTCGAACTTGTCGTCGAACGGGAGCCTCGCCGTTGCAGAGGTTCCACTGGTGAGGCGTGACGCCGACCGAGCGCAGCGCCTCCAGGTGCGTGCCGCCGATGTCGGCCATGTGGGCGTTGTCGCCCCAGATCTTCGAGGCCAACACGGCGAACTGGCCACCACCGATGTCGAGCACGTCCTGCTTGCCTGCAGGCGCGAGGCTGGCATAGAGCTCCATCACGTCGCGGTAGCGGGCGATGTAGCGGGGGTAGTAGTCGCCCTCCTCCTGGAAGATGCCGGTGCAGATGTGCTGCTGGTAGGCGGAGTCGAAGGCATCCTTGCGCCAGGTGCGCGGCATCTGTTCGTCCTTGAGGCAGGCGGGAGTGCGCCGGATCGGTCGGCAATGTAGCACTGGGGGCTGGTGGGGCTCTACGGCACTGCACTCACAGGTCGCGCAAGGGCGACGATTTCCCGACTCCCACGTGTATCCGCTAAAGTGTAGAAACATGTTCCGGCGGACCTTACATATTCATGCTGCGCTGCTTTCTGCGGCGTTCCTGCTGTTGTCCGCCTGTGGTGGCGGTGGCGAGGAAGCGGCAGTCCAGCGGCAGCGCCGCTGCAAGTCCCGCTCCGGTCACGAGCCCGGGCACCAGCCCGGCCACAGGCAACACAGCCTCAGGGTCGGCATCGCTCTCGTGGATGCCGCCGGCGAAAACATCGATGGCTCGTCCGTTACGAGCCTCGCGGGTTATCACGTGTATCAGGGCAACAGCGCGAATAACCTCGCGCTGGCCAGGACCATCAACAGCCCCGGCATCACGTCCGTCGTGCTGGACGGTCTTGCCCGCGGCACGCACTATTTTGCGGTCAGCGCCTTTCTTGCATCCGGAGCAGAGAGCGACCGTACTCCGGTCGGAAGCAAGACGATTCCCTGATTCGCTGGAGCACGCGAATGCCCGTTTCGACCCGCTCCTGCATATCTGCTCACGGTCCTGGCGATTGCCAGCCTCGTCTCGGCATGTGGCAACACGGTAGATCTGCGCGTGTCGGCCAATGAACAACCACCGAGCCAGCCTCCGGTCGCGCCAGTTACCGGCAACGGCGTGGCGACGCTCTCCTGGCTACCGCCCACCCAGAACACGGATGGATCGCCCCTGCTCGATCTGGCCGGGTACCGGGTCTACTCCGGGCGAGCGGCGACGGGGCTCTTGCCCATCAGTGCGCGTAGACAGCCCCGGCATCACGGTCGTCGTGGTCGACGGATTGGCTTCCGGCACGCACTATTTCGCGGTGAGTGCGTTTGCGGCCTCCGGAGCCGAAAGCGCCCTTTCTGCGGTTGGTCGCAAGCTGGTTCCGTAGCCTCGGGGGCAGAGTTTGGCGGTCCCTCTCAACTACTAATGTGGATTTGGTCACGAGTCTTCAGAGCATCGCTGATGCCAGACTCAGTCAAACGTTGTGGATCGAATCATTGCAGCCCCGCTTCGTGATCCGCACACTGTACGAATGACCGATTGGATTCTTGCTGTCGACAGGGCAACGGAAAGAAGCCCAGGTACCCACAAGGAGTAGTGTGCGTTGGACCATAACCTGAACGTCTACAACGACTTTCATTACGAGTACACGGACGCCCATCTGTATCCTCCGGAAAGAGTGATCCTCGGAAAGTTCAGGGATCACTGGCACCGCATGAGCGTTCTTGATATTGGAATCGGGACGGTCGCACTACGCATACGTTCGCAAATATCAGCAAGCAGTACCTCGGTGTGGACTACCGGAGCGAATGCTGGAACGCTGCCGGGAACTGGCACGCAATACCGCGAATTGTTCGCTGAAGTGCCTCGATGCCCGGGACCTTTCCCAACTTACGGCTCCGGATTCGATTTCGTGTTGTTCAGCATGAATGGCCTGGATTCACTTGATCACGCCGGTCGCGAGAAGGCTCTTCAGGAAATTCGTAAGGTTCTGGCGCCGAATGGGTATTTCTTCTTTTCGACTCACTCGCTCAGCACTTTCGCAGAATCGCGGCGGCTCCCTGTTTTTCGTTGGAAGTCTCCCATACGCTCAACGTACTATCTGTCAAAGGCTCTATGGTTCAATTTCAGATTGAAGCGAGCAAACAGGGAATCTGAAGAAAGTATTCGTGCTCAGGACTGGGCCATTCTCAAGACCGGCGATCATGACTTCCGTATCGACATCTATCATATCCAGCCTCAAGTCCAGCTCAAGGAGCTTGCTCGGCTTGGATACCGGGTCGAGTCGGTGCTCGACGACCGGGGGGAGGAGGCCGATCCCGTGCGCTCCGGGTCGCCGTGGCTCTATACCTCTGTCGTCTGCAGCCAAGCTAGGACTATTCGGGAGTCGAGGAGGCACTCCGCCATGGGCATTCCCACAATGAACAGGCGTGATCTCTTTCGAGGGGTTGCCGTGTCATCCGGGATCTTGATATCAGCAGGAAGTCTAGACGGATGCTCGCGATCGCCTGAAGGCGATACTGGAACTCATTGGGATCTCTGGATTCGGATCGATCACACAGGCCGTGTTCTGGTCCACTGCCCCCGCATGGAAATGGGCCAGGGTATCTTCAATGCCGTCCGCCTGCTCGTCGCAGAAGAGATGGGATGCGGGCTCGATAAGATCGACGTTGAACATGCGCCCCTGCAGGAGACGTTCGGGAGTCTCGACACGCAAGACAGCAGCTCGATTCGGGAGTCTGCACTGCTCATTCGGCGAGTCGCGGCCGTCGCGCGCACCCAGCTCATGCGCGCTGCTGCGGAGATGTGGGGGATACAACCATCCAGCCTGAGAATCCATGATCATTTTGTTTTTGGGCCAGCAGGCCAGCAAGCAGGCTTCGGTGACCTGGCGGACGCTGCCTCCCGACTTCCTGTCACCGGGATTATCGAACTCAAGCCCGAAGGTACGTTCGATTTAGTTGGAACAGAGACTCCGGGAGTCCATGCGGAACGTGTCATCAGGGGCGAACCCTATTACACGGGCGATGTGAGCCTTCCTGGAATGCTGTATGCCGCCATCGACATCCCTCAGTCTCCCGGAGCCCAAGTCGCGCAACTGGAAAGCAGCGTCGCGTCTGCTATGCCCGGCGTACGCCTGGTGCTGAACTCTGGAGACGCGGTGACTGTCGTAGCCGACAGCTACTGGTACGCCGAGAAGGCACGCAAGGCGTTGCGTGTCACCTGGGCAGATCCGGCGGATCTGGTGTCAGACAGTGGTTTGATGTGGCGCCAACTCCGTGCTGCTGCAGTGACACCCGGGAAGGTTTGGTTCCAGCGCGGCGCTGCTTTCCTTGACTCAACGGAGCCTTCCAGCGCTCACATCGGCGAGTTCGCCGTGGGCATTCAACCCCATTCGACTCTTGAACCTACGGTTTGTGTTGCCGATTGCGATGGCGATCACTGCAGGGTATGGGCACCGACTCAGTCCCCATGGATAACCTATCGCGTTGCAGCTGAGAGTGGCCTTGACGGCGTAACAGCACTGCGAGAGAAAGTTGTCAGGAAGGCGACTGGAGACGCTGGCTCGCGGATCATCGTCACGCCAATGCCCATGGGAGGGAGCTACGGCCGGCGCCTCGATCAGGGGTTTGTCCGCCATACCGTGCTGCGCCTCCAAGGCCGCGGGCGCACCGGTCAAGATGATCTGGAACCAGCAGGCTGATATTCACAGCGACCAGTTCAGGCCAGCCAGCTTCCACGGATCGAGGCCACTCTCGATGACAACGGCCGGCTAGGGCAATGGCTGCACCGGATCTCGGGATTCGGAATCATGGACCATGGGGCCGACCTCCCGTACGAATGTGACCGCGTTCGGGTGGAAACGGTCACAGTCCCGACCGGAATCCCGACGGGCTCCTGGCGCTCCACGTCGCATTCCCAGAATGCTTTTGCACGTGAGAGTGTCATTGACGGAGCAGGCTTGCGGCCCTATCGTCGACTGATCCCGATAGTTTTTCGCCTCGCGAATCTTTGGGCACTCGCCACGCATGAAGGCGGTGCTGGACCAGGTCGCGAAGATCGCGCCCTGGCAAGGGAATGGCCGAGCGTGGGGTTGGGCGTGGCGTGGCAATCCATCCTTTCCAAGGACCAGCTACGTTGCCGCAGATCGCGGAGGTGAGCGAGGACGGCGCTGGAGCAGTCGCCATCCGGCGCGTCGTCTGTGTTGTGGATTGCGGGAGAGTTGTGGATCCGTTGAGGGCGCGTGCCCAGATCGAGGGTGGAATCGCCTTCGGTTTGACCGGCGCGCTAAAGCGAGGCATTTCGATCGCGGGAGGGCGCATCGAACAGAACACTCTGGAGGACGTCGGAGTACTGCGAATCAACGAGATGCCCGAAATTGAAGTTCACTGCATGAACAGTGACTTGCCGTCGGGCGGAATAGAGGGAGATTGGAGTCCCCCCGTTGCACTGGCCATAGGCGAATGCGATACGCGCGCTGAACGGACAGCGCTGGCGGGTTCTCCCGCTGTTTGACGAGCTTCCGGCGTGACCGACGCCTGCCGCATCCGACACGTCGTAGTGGACGACCTCGAGGGTCTTCTAGCTCTTGAGGACTGGAAGGCCTTGCTTGCAGGGAGCCGAAGCAGGAGTCCCGCACTCCCATCGTTGGGTCCGGTCCTGGTGGGTCAGTTTCGGAGACCAGCGTCGGCTGCGTATTCATTGCTTCTACGGGACCAGCGGACTGATTGGCGTTTTCCCGATGCTCCTGGAAAGGTCCCGCTATCGGGGTCTTCCGGTTTCCATGGAGGCATCGCTCACAAATGCTCTGTCGCCGTTCTGGGAACCGCTAGTTGATCCTGCAGTTACGGATGTCGCCCTTGGCGAAATGATTGCATTTATCCAAGGGACTTCGCGTGCGGACGTGATCTCCTTTCAGCGGGTGCCTTCGGCGGAAGGTGCACATGCTCTGAAATGCATTCCACTGCGAGGCTGGCTGGATCGGCCGCAGGGCTTCGACCACCTCCCCGATTATCCGAATCAACTCGAGCTGGGAGACCTTGTTCAACGGTCGCTCCCAGAAATTCCGAAAGGGTCTGCGCAACAAGGTGAATCGATTCACTACCAGTGGATCGAAGATGGAGCATGTGACGCTGCGCTCGATAGAAGATCCGGCACTTCGCGACATGGCCTCGGTTTCAGGACGTAGCTGGAAAGCGAAAGTTGGCACAGACCTTTGTTACACAGCCGGGAGCCTTGGCGTTCGTCCGGGAGCTGATTACCCAGTTTGGCATTGACGGTGGAACCAGCGCGCCTGGATCCCACGGACGGCTCAAAAGCGATTGCATATGAGTTTCACCTCCGTTTCCGAAGCATTTTACTCCCCTTCGAGCGGACTTTCTTGACGAAGACCATCGGGACTCGGCCCTGGCTCGGTCGGTCGAATACTCGGTCCTGAAAGATCTCTTCATGGACGGCTCTATCACTCTGTATGAAGCAGCTGTGCAAACAAATACTGGTATTTGCGCAACTGGACGGAGGACTTTCGCGAGCACGCCGACATCGAGCTATTCCGCTTCCGGCCCATTTCAGCAATTGGCCTACGCGATCGAATACCTACTCGCCCCCTTCGTGAGGCAATTGGGTACATGCCTGGAGACGCAACCCGCCGGATGGGTTTCCGACGAGTCGAGTCATTGAGGCGACATAACCAGTCGGGATCATTGGTCAATCGGCGGACTGTGCTTCAGCTATAATTCGCAGGAGGCTCAAGCATTCATATCAGCCAGGACGGTTCGACCTGAGAGGGACTCGCACAATGCGCATCCAGGCGAACCCGCACACCGTACCCAGTCGAACGAGTTCAGTTCACGCTCGGGCGACGAAGTTGGCCCTGCCATCCGGAGCAATCCGAACCGCCCTCTGATTATTTCCGGCCTCCAGAAGGAGGCGCGTTTCTCAAGGACTGGAATCTCGACTTCTTCGAGCGGCTGAAATACGAGCGTTCCCGTCCAGAAGCCCGAAGCCGATGGCGTCAATTACTTCCTGAAGTACTTCAAGTTGCCGCTTAGCGAGTTCGTATCGCGCATCCGCAGTGGGAGAGAGCCTTTACATTGGCGCCCGGGAATTTTGAAGAACGGACGCATGCGCAGCGACAAGGATGGCCTGGGACAGATGGCGGATCTCGTTCCGATTCACCCGCCCCTGGATCCGCAGAAAGCGCATCTACTCTTCGAACCTGTGGATCGGTGCGGGAAACAATCGCACGCTGCTTCACTACGATGCCTGGGATGGATTTCTCTTTCTCGCACAGGGAACCAAGGAGTTCTTCATGTTCCCGCGTAGCCAGACAGAAAAGATGTTTCAGTCGTAGCCTTGAGTATGGCGCTTTGGCAAAGGACGCGGTCCTTCATAGCAAGATCACACCACTGGATGTGCAGCCCGAATTCCAGGAGAGGTTCAGCACGGCAGCGGATTCCGCGGCGTGCTTCATCCAGGCGAGATCATCTACATCCCTGCGGGATTCTCGCATTACGAAGAGTCTGTGCGGGCCTGAACATCGGTGTCAATTTCTTTGTGCATTTCGACAATCCTCGCTTCGGTTTTGAGGAGCCTCTCCGGACCTACTGGATCAAGGACAACATCACGATGCTGCCGATGCGTTGGTACCGCGCGTCCCGTGCGTTCGCAGGCCGGCAGTACAGGAAGCACTTCTCGGTGAAGCCGTCATCCGCTCGTGACGCCTGAGGCTGGCGCAAGAGGCCGCCTGCGCGTCGCGGTTGCGGTGAGCAAGGATCGTTCGGATCTGTATTTCGCGAACGAGCTGATGCGCCGGGTCCACGTCGTCGGCGTCCTGGTGGAGAACCAGACCGGGGAACCTGAGCAGGTTTCTGCACTCCGAAAGCTGCTTGGAGTTGCATCGAGACCGCTGGAACCTCCCCAAACGTTTGGCCCAGTCATTCTCCTGGAGGTTCCTCGAGAAGTCTGCCCATCTACCGCCGCCCCGAGTATCAGACGGACTTTGGCGATTTCGGGCTGTCGCTCCATCCGCTTGCAGACTGCCAGGTCAATTACACAGGGACAGCAACCCGATCAATGCTCCGGAGTACGTGGCATGGCTGCGGGCGCTTCAACCTGATCTGGTTGCCGTCTGTGGAACTTCCCTGCTCAAGGAAGAGATGCTCAAGGTTCCGCGCCTGGGCTCACTGAATCTCCACGGTGGGCTTTCTCAGCGCTACCGGGGCCTTAACACGACGGACTGGGAAGTCGACAACGGCGAGCCCGAGTACGTGGGCGCCACGGTGCATTTCGTTTCGCCAGGCATCGACGACGGTGACGTCGTCTCTACCAGGGGAGGCCCGCCATCGAGCGGACCGATTCCCGCTAACGATCTCTATGTGAAGGTTGCGTGAACTCGGCGTGAACATGATGCAGGCTGCGATAGAGGATATCGAGAACAGTCGCCTCCAGAGAGTGCACCTGAAGGAGCGCGGATCGCTCTACCTTGGCAGGGCAGCCGACGCATTGGGCGCGCATGAGGACATGGCGCAAGTTCCAGGAAGGCGTGGTTGGCGAATACCTGGATAACCAGTCGGAGCGTGATGCCGCTGTGGACCGGATGATCTGCATGACTATCGGGCGCGGCTAGGCAAGCGATAGGGGCGAGGACGCCCCCAATTAAAGCACCGTTTCCTCTTCCTCGCAGACCCAGCGATCCATAGTCCGGTATGCTTCAAGCAGCCAGTGCGCCGGATCGAAGAGTCTGAGAGACTTCCGCCTCTCCGGAGAGGAGACAAGTTGCCACTTGTGCGACGCGGATGAACCTGCAACTCAATAGGATGGCCAGCAAGCCGCTGTTCCTGACCCATCATGCACGCACTCGCTTCGCAGCAGCACTCCCACTCTCAGCAGCACCTGTTGGTCGATTCGCCTTCCTCTGACAACGTCTTGAGAGCGACGTCACATCCAGTGTTGAGACGAGGGCTCCGACTTGCCCCGCCTGTCAGCGGGATGAACTGTAGCCCTTGAGTTCGAACGTGCAAGACGAGAACTTGGGGCGGCATTCACTGGTCTACACATTCGGGGCCTCCCGCCGTACTCGGCAGCATTATTCTGCTGCCAAATGTACACGCACGCCCTCTCGCCAGCCGAGTATGGTCTGCCGACGACGGCTCTTCGCTTCGTCAGTATGTGCTTACTCGTCGCCTCTGTCGGCCTGCGACAGGGCTACCTGAGGTTCTACTTCGATGAGTCGTCCGTCGACTGGCAGAAAAGACTGACGTCAAGCACACTCTTAAGTATATTCGCTGTCGTGCGTGCGTCTTGTTTCCGCTATTCGCACTGGCCTCGCTATTGCCCGTGTCGCTCGGCGGCCTCGACTTTTCCTTTTTTGGCGCCAGCGTCCTACTTACCTTCTGGCTGACATTTGAGGCGATCTACCTGATCGGCCTGTCCTTTCTGCAAGTGAGATTTCTTTCTCTGCCTTACGTGTGCGCCCAGACGGCTCGCGTAATCCTACTGATTGGCGTCAACTACTTCATGCTCGCGACTCTCAAGCTCGGCATGGACCGCGCTCTGTTGGGAAATCTCCTGGCAGCGACGGTATCTGGACTCGTCGCCTCGATCCTGCTGTTCGGCGCTGGGCAGGAACCCGCATATCCACTCCGACAATCATGGACCTCATGCGATTCGGGGCTCCCTTCATTCCGACTGCCATTTTCGGATATGTCCTAGCGAACGCCGACAGACTCACGCTTTACACTTCGGCTTCGCCGCTTCGCTAGGGCTACTCTCCTGGCCTCCAAACTCGGTGAAATGGCGCTGTCTGTGCTGACCGCCCCACTCGAGAGCATTTGGATGCCCTATGCCTTCTCGGTGCACATGCAGCCTGATGGACCAGAGAATAATCGGTTCTCTGTTCATGAAGTACGTTGCGACTCTCCGTCTTCATCGGACTGCTGACAAGCTTGGCTGCTCCTTTAATTGTAGGCCTGCTAGCGCCCCCGGAGTTTGCCTATGCAAGCGACTTGGTTCCCTGGTGGCTATTGGTTGCGTCTTTCAGTATCGCGACTCTGTCGGACATCGGAATCGTGATTGCAAAGCAGACCCGACTGAAGCCTTACATCCTCGCTTCGACTGCCGCGATTGCAATCGCGCTACAACTGATTCTCACACCCCGCGCGGGGCTGGTACGGGGCGATTCTCCGGCACGACCCTGACGAGTATCAGCCTGTACGTGATCACCGACTCCGTGGCATCCCGCTATTTTCGCTTTACGGTCAGATCTTCCAGCATTCTCTATCTGGGTGTCGGGGCGGGTATTCCCGGCCTTCTTTGCGGGACGCTACGTGCAGTCTGCTTTCGATTCCCTCGCCGGTATGATTCTCTCGGTCATCGTTGGAATGTCCATATATTCTCTTGTGGTCCATCTCACTCGCCTGATCACGTTCGGCGATCTCTTTGCCCTTGCCGCCCAGTTCCGGAGCAAGTCGGCCGCCAGGTGATCTGTTGCGTCGACTAGCAATACGTGGCC
>CAWATT010000001.1:0-41279 GCA_963785055.1 uncultured Pseudomonadota bacterium | reverse complement strand
GGCTTGTTTGACTAATTCCAAGACGAACCGATCGCCGTTTCCGGTGCTCACGGAAGCGTCGCGCATCAGAACGAGAAGATCAACCGAAAGAATCGCGTCGTGAACCGCCGCCATCATTCGCCGATTGAGCAGAAATCCGGGTTTGTGAACGCCGGGCGTATCAACAAAAACGATTTGTCCCGCGTCTTTCGTGACGATGCCCTGAATTCGGTGGCGCGTGGTTTGCGGTTTGTTCGAAACGGCGGCGATTTTTTCGCCGACCAGACGATTTAAGAAGCGTAGATTTTCCGGCGTTCGGACGACCGATCAAGGCAACATAGCCGCTTCGAAAATTTTCAGATGTCATTACACAAAGTTACAGAAAAACAAATGATACTGCAAAGACGAATAGAATTCAAATACGCGCTGCACGCGGTGCGCGCCGGACTCGAACTTGAGCATCGAGAATGCGCCACGGCCGACGATTCGACTGATCACTTCCTTGTAGCCGCCGTGCTCGCCGAGGTTGGCGTTCAGCACCTCCGTCTGCCATCCGCGCGATTCGGCGTAGCGCGTGTACATGCGGTGCAGGTCGCCTGCGAAGATCGCCGCCTCGTCTCCGCCGGTGCCGGCGCGGATCTCGAGGTAGATATTTCGCTCATCGCGCGGATCCTTCGGCAACAGCAACAGGCCGAGGGCCGCGTCGCGTTCCGCCATTCGGGCGTCGAGGCGCCGCACCTCTTCCTCACCCATCTGGCGCATTTCCGGGTCCGCGTCGGCCGCGAGGGATCGAGCCGCCTGCTGCTGGCTCTCGAGGTCGAGGAAATCGCGGAAGCTGGCCACGACCGGTTCCAGCCGGGAGTATTCCATCGACAGGTTGCGGAATTCGGCGGAGCCGCCGGCCATCGAGGAATCGGCCAGCAAACCGCCGATTTCCTCGAAGCGTTCGGCGGTTTTTTCAAGTTTTGTGCGGATCGAGGCTTTCATCGGGGAACCGGCTATAGTTCAGCGATGATGCCTGAATCGATGCGGTCTTCGGCAGCCTTGCGTAGCTGCTGCGGCCTGGTTTCCGTTCTGCTGCTGCTTGCCGGCTGCGCCAGCGGCGGCGCGGCCGGCGACCGGGAGGCCAGGGTTTCCGCTTCGCAGAAGGGCGAATCCGAGTGGATCCTCGACGCGGAAGATGCGCTGCGCACAGGCGACTGCCGACGCGCGGCTGAAAGTTACCTGGCCGCCGCGCGTGCCAGCAGTGATCCGGCCGTGGCATCACGCGCCTCGCAGCTGGGCTATGGCTGCGAGCAGTTCGCCACTGCGAAGGCGGCGGCGCATCGCTGGCTGGAACTGGCGCCGCATTCGGGCGACGCGGCGCTGGCCGGGGCGCTCGTCGCGCTGCGCCTGCACGACCTGCCGGAGTCACGGCGCCTGCTCACGCTGTGGAGCGACTCGGGTTCGATCGCGACGCAGGATCCCCTGCGCTTCACTGAATTGCTCGAAAACGAAGTCGGCGCAACCGTCGTGCACCAGGTCTTTTCAGACGTGCTGGT
Source organism: uncultured Pseudomonadota bacterium (assembly GCA_963785055.1). Lineage (GTDB taxonomy): Bacteria > Pseudomonadota > Gammaproteobacteria > Steroidobacterales > Steroidobacteraceae > ZC4RG30. The sequence goes on along the minus strand of CAWATT010000001.1, from coordinate 39,759 downwards.
TGGCCCGGACCCGACCGCCACGGTGAAGCTCGCGCAGGCGCGCCTCGCCTTCGGCGCGCAGGACATGCGCGCGGCAATTGCCGCCGCACAGGCGGCGCAGGCGATGGACACCGACCTCACCGAGGCTGCGGTGATCGAGCTGCGCGCCCGGGCCGTGCTGGGCGAGTACGACGCGGCGATCAGCGCCGCGCGCGCGCTCGGCGATCGGCTCGACGAGGAAAATGCGTTCCTGGTTGCGGACCTGCTGGTCGCCGCGGATCGCCACGACGAGGCGCGCCGGGAGCTTGACCGTTTGTCGGCCAAACCGGAGACGCGACTGGGTGCAGAGCGTCGGCTTGTTGGCCTTGCGATAGAGGAGGGCAACCTCGATGCGGCGCAGGCGCGCCTCGAGCCGTTGCTCGGCGAGCGGGGCGGCGCGGCCATCGCGCTGTATTACCTTGCGCAGGTCTACGAACAGCGCGGAGACACGACGCGGGCGTTGCAGAGCTACCGGCTGCTGGCAGACAGCTCCTTTGGCATGCAGGCCCGCGTGGCGGCGGCGCGGCTGCTGCTGAAGAACGGCCAGCCCCAGCAGGCGCTGGCACTGCTGGACGACTATGCCGCGGCAAACCCGGATCGCAGGGTGGAGATGGCGGTGACCCGTGCACAGCTGCGCGCGCAGGCCGGTGGGGCGGACGATGCGGTGAAGGATCTCGAGGCCATGCTCGAGCGCTATCCGGACCACCCCGACCTTCTCTACCAGAAGGCGACGGTGCTCGAGACCGGGGGACGCAGTCGCGAGGCGATCGCGTTGCTGGAACAGCTCGACAGGGCGCGCCCGGAGGATCCCCTGATCAGCAATGCGCTGGGCTACACGATGGCGGACAACAACCAGCGCCTGCCCCGTGCGGAGCAGAACGTCCGCAAGGCCCTCGCGGTCTCGCCCGACAGCCCGGCGATCCAGGACAGCTACGGCTGGGTGCTGTTCAAGCAGGGCAGGATCGCCGAGGCGGTGCCGGTGCTCGAGCGCGCCTGGCTGAACAGCCACGACAGCGAGATCGCCGCGCATTTCGGCGAGGTGTTGTGGAAGAACGGGGAAGAAGGGCGAGCGCGCTACCTGTGGCAGCAGGCCCTGGCCCGTGATCCGGATGACGCCCTGCTGCGTTCGACCGTCGCACGCCTGACCGGCGAGGCGCCGCCGGCCCGCTGAGCGCGATGCCGCGCCGCCCTCGTGCGTCTTCGTTCCTGCTGATTGCAGGATTCCTGCTGCTGTCCGGCTGCGTTGCGCCGCGCCACGTCAAACCCGTGCTCGAGCGACCCGATGCCGAGGCCGCCCTTTCAGAACTGGAGGATTTCAACTTCGAGGGCCGCGTCGCGATCCGGCAGGGCGACAAGGGCACTCAGGCAACGCTGATCTGGGCGCAACACGGCGCTGACGCCAGACTTCGACTCTCGGGTCCTTTTGGAGCAGGCGCGCTTCGCGTAGCACTCGAAGGCCAGGTGCTTTCGATCGAGGACAGCCAGGGCACTCGCCTGTCGGGCCCGGATGCCGAACTGGCGCTCGCGGACATGCTCGGTTTCGCGCCTCCGATCGCAACGTTGCGCTGGTGGCTGCTGGGGCTTCCCGCGCCGGAATCGCCGGCTTTGCAGACGCGCGACGGGGCTGGACGCCTGTCGAGCCTGCAGCAGGACGGCTGGCAGGTGGAATACCAGGAGTACCGCGACGAGTCGCTGGCGCAGGGGCGGGCCGCCATGCCGCGCCGCTTGCGCGCGACGCGCGACATGCTGGACCTGCGACTCGTGATCGACAACTGGACCCTGGCCCCGTGAGTGCCGCTCCCGTGCTGACGCTCAGCGCTCCGGCCAAGCTGAACCTTTTTCTCCACATCACCGGCCGGCGGCCAGACGGTTATCACGCGCTTGAAACACTGTTCCAGCTGGTCGACCTGTGCGACGAAGTGCGCGTCGCCGTGCGCGAGGATGGCCAGATCCTGCGTGATCCGCCGCCGGCAGATCCCCTGCTGAGCGGCCTTCCGGACGAGGCGGACCTGACCGTGCGCGCGGCGCGCCTGCTGCAGGCGGCCTGCGGCACGCGACTCGGCGCCGGCATCCATGTAACCAAGCGCATTCCGGCCGGCGGCGGACTGGGCGGCGGCAGCTCCGATGCCGCCGCCGTACTGCTGGCGCTGAACGACCTTTGGGACCTGGGCTGGTCGCGCGAACGCCTGGCGGGACTGGGCGCTCAACTGGGCGCGGACGTGCCCGTCTTCGTGCACGGACGAAACGCCTTCGCCACTGGCCGCGGCGACGTGATCGAACCGGTGATCCTGCCTGCGAGGTGGTTCCTGATCCTCCACCCGGGCGTTTCGGTCTCGACCGCCGAGGTCTTCAACGATACGCAATTGACCCGCGATACGCCGGCCCGGAGAATCCCCGCCGTCCCGCCCGGGGGCGGTCACAACGACTGCGAGCCGGTGGTGCGCAGGCGCTACCCGGAAGTCGCTGCGGCGCTGGACTGGCTGGGCGCGCGAGCTCCCGCGCGGCTGACCGGAACGGGTGCCTGTGTTTTTGCTGCCTTCGATTCGGCCGGGCAGGCCAGGGCAGCGGCTGCGGAGCTGCCGTCCGGTTGGCAGGCCTTCGTCGTCCAGGGAATCGTCGATCGTTGGGGTGTCGCCAAGTGGTAAGGCAGCGGGTTTTGATCCCGCCATTCGGAGGTTCGAATCCTTCCACCCCAGCCACTTCACTGGCCTGACTGTTGATGTATCCACACCACAGCACAGGCTGCATATGCAGCAACCAGCGGTAGAAGCACGCAATATCCTGAAGTTGCGTTCTCGCAACACTGCTTGCATTCCGGCGACAGCCGGGAGGATACTCCCGCGCGATCGAGAGTGATCCGTGATGATTTTCACAGGGTCGCCCGAGTACTAGAACGCTGTCTTCGAAGGGGAATAACCACAATGTCTATCCGCCTACCCGGCGCGAACCCGAACATGGTTCGCATTGCCGTTGCTGCCATCCTGGGCTCCGTCGTCTATTCCACGTCCGCGTGGTCAGCCGATGCTGAAGCGCTCGAGGAAGTGCAGGTAACGGGCACGCGCATCAAGCGCAACACCGACTTCGACACCGCCAATCCGACCACGGTCATCGACTCGGACTATTTCCGGAACCTGGGCATCGTGAACGTAGGCGATGCGATTGCCTCGCTGCCTTCGAACGTCTCGAACTTTTCGCCGACGACCACCGGCAACTCGAACTTCTTTGCCGGGTCGACCATCGCGAACCTGCGCGGCCTGAATCCCTTCTTCGGCAGCCGCACGCTGAACCTGGTCAACGGACGTCGTCACGTCCCCACCAACCAGGGCGACGGCGTCGACCTGAACTTCATTCCCTCGATCCTGGTCGAGCGCATGGACGTCGTGACCGGTGGTGCGTCCGCCGCATACGGCTCCGGTGCGATCTCGGGCGTCAACAACATCTTCCTCGACCGCAAGTTCGAGGGAATCAAGGTGGCGCTCGACTATGGCCAGTCCTCGGAAGAGGATGCGCGTGATCGCCATATGGCGGCGGCTTTCGGCTCCTCGTTCGCGGAGGGTCGTGGCAACTTCTCGCTCGCCGTCGAATACCAGAACATGGACGAAGTCGGTTGCATCGACGCCCGTTCCTGGTGCGCCGAGAACGTCAACCTGATCTCGAACCCGGATGCCGGCGCCTACAGTGCGGCGCTGGGCGGCTGGGCCTTCGGTGGGCAGCTGGTCACGTTGGACAATCCGCGCCCGGCCTCGATCCTGCGAAGCGATGTACGTTCGCCATTCTCGGGCGCCGGTGTCGTCGTTGCCCCGTTCGCTGGCCCGCTCGGCCAGGTGAACAGCAACGCAACGCAGCTGCTGCCCTTCCAGAACGGCGTCGGCAGCAACGTGTTCTCGTCCGCGGTTTCCGGTGGCGAGGGTCGCCCCGCCTACTACTACACGAACCTGCGCTCGCCCGTGGAACGCACCGTCATCGGCGGCACGTTCAACTTCGCGATCACCGACTCGATCAACCTGACGGCCGAGGCCAACTACGGCCAGGTGAACACCGACCAGCGCACCGGTGCGCTGGATGACGGCGGATTCTTCGGCAAGGGCATCCGCACGGACAACGCCTTCCTGCTGCAGCGCCCGGCGCTCAACGCGCAGATCCAGCCGTTGCTGGGACCCCCGTACAGCCTGATCATCCCGGGATTGTTCAATTTCCCGACGCAGCTGAACAAGGACTGGGCACCCCAGACCAACCCGCACTCGGAATTCGATACGACTGTCAGCCGCATTGCCGTGGGCCTCGATGGCAGGTTCGGCGAAAGCAGCTGGACCTGGGACACCTACTACCAGTACGGCAAGTCCGAACCGCACGCAGACCGTGTACGACAACCGGCACCTGAACGCCTACGACTTCGCCGCCGATGCGGTGTTCAGCGACCTGCCGCAATACGCGCGCGCTGGGCAACAACCGCCCGATCGAGTGCCGCATAACGCAACAGATCCGCAACGGCACGGTACCGTCCAACGTTTCGCAGAACATGCTGAACATTGCGCAGGGTTGCGTGGCGCTAGATATCTTCGGCACGGCGCCGATGGATCCGGCTGCCAAGGCCTACGCCTTCGGCTTCCTGAACGAGGAGACCGAAGTCGAACAGCAGGTCATTGCCTTCAACACCACGGGCGACCTGTGGGAAGGCTTTGGTGCCGGCACCGTGCAGGGCGCGGCCGGTGTCGAGTACCGCATCGAGAAGGGCAGCAACATCGGCTCGCAGGATGGCGCGCCGGATTATGTCCGCAATGACTACCTGATCCAGTACGGCGAATCCTTTGCCGGCGACGTCAACGTCAGCGAGGTATACGGCGAGGTGAACCTGCCCTTGCTGCGGGACATGGCCTTCGCCAATCGCCTCGAGTTGAACGTCGCGGCACGCTGGTCCCACTACCAGAACGAAGGCACGCTCGGCCCCGGCGAGGGCGTGACGCGTGACCACGACCTCTACACCTGGAAGGTGTCCGGATTCTGGGATCCGGTCAGCTGGCTGCGGGTCCGCGCGAGCCAGTCGCGCGACGCGCGCGCGCCGAACTTCCGCGAGCTGTACTACGGCCAGATCATCCAGGCCGGCGGCTGGTTCGGGTTCTGCACGCCCCCGGGCTCGGCGCAGACGGCGATTCCCGACGCCTGCACCTGGAGCCTGGAAGGCAACGTCGACGTGAAGCCGGAAGAGTCGGACACGACGACCGTCGGCCTCGTGTTCCGGCCCACCGAGTGGATCCCGGGGTTCGAGTTCGCGGTGGACTACTTCCACATCAAGATCAACGACGCGATCCAGCAGGCGAACGTGGCCCGCGTGCGGGATGGATGCCAGATCTCCGGCCTCCAGGAGTTCTGCGACTACATCACGCCGGATCCGGGCGCGCTGCCCACTCCGGGGACCGACGGAAACTACAACTACAATCCGGCGACCGGCGAGGGCATCTACCTGCTTCGTGCCACGTCGTTCAACGGCAGCCTGTATGACTACAGCGGCATCGATTTCACGGGCTCGTATGCCCTGGACATGGGTGGCGCTGGCAGCCTGAACTTCCGCCTGCTGGCCACGTACATGCTGGAGCAGCTGTTCTCCCCGGTTCCGGGGCAGGCTCCGGTGGACATCGTGGGCCAGACGGGAACGGCGAACAGCTTCCTGAACGACAACAATCCGGCCGCTGAATGGAATGCCCAGCTGTCCATGACCTACCTGACGGGGCCGTTCTCGACGACGCTGACGGCCAACTATGTCGGCTCGGGCAAGAAGAACTACCTGGGCGTGGATCCCAGCGACGGTGACTTCTACATCACCGCGCCGGCGAACTACGTGCGGCTGGACGACAACAGTGTCCCCAGCTACACGGTGTTCGGCCTGAATGCCAGCTACCGGCTCGAGAACGTGATGGGCGCCAGCTCGATCGACTTCTGGGCCAACATCTCGAACCTGTTCGACAAGGACCCGCCGCTGATGGGTGGGGGATCGGGCGGCACGCAGCCGATCTTCTTCGACACGATGGGTCGGTACTACAGGGTTGGTGTTCGCGCGCAGTTCTAACTGACGCCTGACCGCTTCAACTCAGGGCCGCATGCGGGCAACCGCATGCGGCCTTTCCTTTTCCCACGGGTACTGCAAGTACTATGTAATCCCCCGGGACAAAGGGCTTGTGCGTGCCGCACTACCCATGATTAGATTCAGCCGTCAGCGACCAGGAACCACGATTCAAGGCGCTGAAGGGGGGTAAGAAAGCAGTTTCACTGCCGCATCGCATGCGTGCGATGCGCTTGTTGTGGACTGCCGTGGCCGATGCGGACGCGTTTCGGCCGGCTCATTTCCCCTTCTTGAGTGCTTTGACGGGTTCCGGCGCCTGCGGGTCGATCCATCATTGATTTGAATTTGTTGGGGGGATACATGAAGAAGTCTATTGCAGCGCATGACAGTCAGCGCGTCGGTTGCCGCGATCCTCGGCACCGTCGCCATGTCCGTCTATTCGCCGATCGCCCTGTCTGCCGACGGGTCCGTCGATGAAATCGAAGAAGTCACGGTCACCGGTTCGCGCATCGTCGCGCCGCGACTACGAATCCAACAGCCCGCTCGTCACGGTCGGAGCAGCGCAAGCCTCGAGAGCCGGACCGGCCTGAACGTCGAGTCGCTTCCTGAACCAGCTGCCGAATTTCAACCCGGCCAGCCTCGCCGGTCACGACGCAGGGCGACGTGCAGATCACGCCGGTCAACTCGGTCGGCATCGCCTCGATCTCGCTGCGCGGCTTCGGTCCCAACCGCAACCTGGTGCTGGTCGACGGCCACCGCACGGTCCCGATCAACCCGCTGATGGTCACGGACATCAACGGCATTCCCTCCGCGCTGATCGAGCGCGTCGAGATCATCTCCGGCGGCGCCTCGGCCGTGTACGGCGCCGACGCCATCGGCGGCGTCACGAACTTCATCCTGCAAGACGAACTTCGAGGGCTTCGAAGTCGACCTGCAGACGGCATCGCCGAGGCGGGCGACGGCGAGGAAGATCGCGCGCCTACGCGGTGCTGGGCACCAACTTCGCCGACGGCCGCGGCAACGTGACGATCGGCTGTCGAGTACTACAACCGCAAGGCCGCCTACGAGAAGAACCGCGATTTCTACACGGACGCCTGGTCCGACCCGACCGTGGGCGGCGACTTCTTCGTCTTCGGCTACAACGGCTACAACTCGGCCCGCTTCGTGAATCCGGCAGCGTTCGACTCCGGCCCAATGCGCCGAGCGTGCCGACGCTGCAGGCGATCTTCGAGCGACCGCCCGGTCTACCGGACGTCGGGCCCGGGCGCTGGCCTGCAGACTGGCGTGCGCGCGGTGCGGTTCGACTCGGCTTCTTCGAAGGTTTCCGGTTCAACGAGAACGGCACGGTCTTCGCGACGGGCACCGGCAACAACCTCTACAAGTTCACGCAGGGCGGCGGTGTCATCGACGGTCGCGAGTACGCCACGCAGCGGGCCTACGACGGCACGCTGGTCAACGGCACGGGACAGCAGATCTTCGGGCAGGTAGTCGACACGCTGAAGTGGAACAACACGGACGCGTATGCCAGCGCCCCGCAGGACCGCTACTCGATCTTCGCGTCGGGCCAGTTACGACATCACCGACAACGTGCAGTTCTATGCCCGCGGCACTGTGGGCCGAGAGCAAGACCAGCACGCGGCTGTTCCCGGCCAACGCCAGCTACGGCTGGGAAGCCACGATCCCGTACAACCGCGACGACGGACAGCCCGTTGCGATCCGGCGCTGAACTACAACGACGCGGCAGTCGGTTACGGCGGCGCTCGCGCGATCCGACGAACCCGCTGTATGCCAACCCGGGCTTACATCCCCACGGGCACGGCAGGCGCGCAGCACCCGGTTACACCGGAGTTCGCCGCGATCCTGCTGAACAGCCGCGCCGATCCGGCGGGCAGGCTGGATCCTCGAGACCTACCCGATCGACAGCTTCGACGCAGCGCGCCACCGTGAACACCAACGAGGCGTGGCAGGTCGATGCGGGCCTGCGCTTCGACCTGCCGTTCGGCGACTGGACGGGTGACGTCTACTTCTCGCACGGCGAGTCCGCCACCTACAACCAGGCCTACGGCAACAACTCGCTGACGCGCTGGCGCCTGCTGGTGACGCAGAACGACTACGGCCGCAACGCCGACCTGGAGGCGAACCAGCCGAACACCTCGCCGGCAGTCTCGCCCCCGGCGAGCGCAGGCTTCGGCGGTGCGCAGGTCGCGTTGCACCAGCGGCTTCTACGACATGATCTTCGCCGGCGACACGCGCCCGTCGGAGGACTGCCGCACTGCCGTGCATAGCCAACCTGCAGACGCGTGCACACAACACCGCAGGACATCGGCGCAGTCGAACTTCCAGGGTGGACTGTTCGAGTGCGGGCCGGTGAGGTCCGCGCGGCGGCCGGCGTGCAGTACCGCCAGAACTGCGGCGACAGTTCACCCCGGACATCCTGCAGTCGACCTCCTCGTTCGCGGACCAGGTGATCGGCGTGTACCCGACGGGCTACCTGGATGCCGAGACCTCGGTGATGGACTACTACGGCGAGTTGCTGATCCCGATCGTGTCGGACCTGCCGTTCGCGCAGAGGGTCGAGCTGGAGCTGGGCGGTCGCTACTCGGACTACGAGGACACGGACAGCACCTTCACCTACAAGATCACCGGCAACTGGCAGTTCAACGACTGGCTGCGCCTGCGCGGCGGCTACAACCGCGCAACGCGCGCGCCGAACCTCGGCGAGCTGTTCCTGAACGTGCAGGAGATCTTCACCATCGGCGGCGCGAACTTCGGCGATCCGTGCGGCCTGCGTTCCAACGCGCCGTACGGTGCCGGCGGCGTGGCGCCGGACCCGGTCGCTGACCGGCGCCGAGACCGCCCGCCGCCGCTGGCCGCGGGCCAGACCGTAGAGGGTGCGCACAGCGCCTACCTGATCTGCCAGGCGCAGATGGGCACGACGGGCGCGACGCAGTTCTACGGCGAACCAGGCGGCGTTCCCCTGGGCCACGCCGGGTGCGGGCGGTGTTCGACTGGGTGCTGCAGCAGGGCAACCCGAACCTGGAGTCCGAAGTGGCCGACACCTGGACGGCGGGCCTGGTGTTCACGTCGGCGTCGGACAATCCCTGGCTCTCGCGCTTCCACGGCGTCGGTGGACTGGTGGAAGGTGGACATCTCGGACGCCATCCAGCAGTACTCCATGGACTACGCGCAGCTACCGCTGCTACGGCGAGAACCTCGTGACCACGTGCGGCCGAGGCGCAGGCGCAGGCGGCGACCCGAGCCTGCCAGAACGTGGCACGCAACCAGTCCAGCGGCAGCACGGTCGCCACGCTGCTCGAGTATGACAACCAGGCCACGATCGAGACGTCGGGTATCGACGCTGTCGATCAACTGGTTCGCGCAGTTCGAGGACATCGGCCTGGCGGCAGTCCCGGGCGGCCTGGGCGTCAACGTGACGGTCGGCTGGACTCGACTACTACAAGACGAAGCAGTCACCGCTGCCCATCGACGTCGAGACGGACTGGGTCGGGCTCGCTGGGGCCGAACCTGTCGGGCACCAACCCGGGTGCCTACGGCTACCGCCTGAACGCGTTCGCTGAACTACAGCGTCAACGCGTTCAGCGTCAGCCTGCGCTGGAGGCACCTGCCTTCCGTGTCGGGCGTGCCGACAAGGCCAGCGAGAACGCCATCATTGCCAACAACGAGGCGGTGGCGGCTGGCGGCGAAGGCATCATGCTGAGCTACACGCCGTCGACCGGCCATCAAGGTGGACAGCTACAACGCCTTCGACCTGTCGATCAACTGGGACGTCAACGACACGGATCTCGATCCGCGCGCGGCATCGACAACCTGTTCGATACACCAGCCGAATCGATCACGGCGGCATCGGCGGGTCGTCCGTACGATCCGAGCCTGACGCTGGCAGCAGAACAACGCGATGCGGCCAACGCGGTCTGCTCGGCAGATGCGCTGACCAGGGCTGCGTGAATCCGAGCGGGTTCAGCCTTGCCGAGCACGGGCGCGGGTATCACGACACCGGGCTTCTACGACACCATCGGTCGTCGCTACTTCCTGGGCGTGAAGGTCCGGCTTCTGACGAAGATCACTGTCACTTCGGGCAGCTGACCGGGCGGCGGAGGCAACTCCGCCGCCCTTTTTCTTTGTCTCAGGCCTTGGGCAGCGGCCCGACCGGATCGGCCTGCAGCCGCGCGGTCTCCGCCGCGTACAGCGGCACGCGCATGGTCACTCGCTCCATTGCCAGGCGTTCCTGCGGAACGCTGCGCCCGACCGGGAACGAGGCCAGCACCGCGTCGAAGCGCTCGCGCGTGCCTTCCTTGAACTCGGGGTGGGAAAAGATGAACAGGTCGTTGCGACGCACGCCATGCAGCACGCTGCGGCCGGCCTCCAGCGGATCCATCGCGGCGGACATGCCGCCGGACTGGCCGCTGTCCGAGCGCTGTGCAGCGGGTGGTGCGCCAGCGGTGGCCGCACCAGGCGGCGGCGTCGCCGTTCGCGGCGGGTGCCGCGCCAGCGGAGGGGTTGCGGAACTGCTCCGGCCGGTTGCGCTCCGTGTCGCGGATGTTGGTGTTCACGCCGCCAGGCAGGAACACCGACGTGCCGATGTTGGTGGCCTGCAGCTCGACGCGCAGCGCCTCCATCATTCCGCAGGTGGCGAACTTGCTCGTCGTGTAGATGCCGGCGGTGGCGCCAGGAAGGATGCCGCTCATCGAACTGGTGGTGGCGATGTGGGCGCCTTCCCCGTACTCCAGCATGCGCGGCACGAAGGTATGGATGCCGTTGAACACGCCGGTGACGTTGACGGCCATGCCCCAGTCGAAGTCGTTGAAGCTGCCTTTGGAGACCGTTGCGAACAGGCCGACGCCGGCGTTGTTCACGAGCAGGTGCACGCGGCGGAAGCGCTTCTCGGCCTCCACCACCAGCCGGTCCCAGCCGGGGCGGTCGGTGACGTCGTGCCTGATGGCCATGACCCGGCTTCTGTCCGCGAAGAACGAGAGCGCCTCGTCGACCTGGCGTTCGTCGATGTAGCCGATGATCACGTTCATGCCCGCGTCGTAGCAGGCCCGGGCGATGCCAAGGCCAATGCCGCTGGAGGCGCCGGTGACGTATGCAGTCTTGCCCTCGACTTTGGCCAGCGGGGGCTTCTGGGGTGGCTGGAAGGCCGCCCCTGGCGCGCCGGCGTTCTGGGCATACAGGGCAGGGGACATGGCCCCGAGGATGCCGGAGGCACCGGCGGCGAGGCTCAGTGAACCGAGGAAACCGCGCCTGGAAAGGTGTCCGGCGCGCTGCGAGGATCATTCATGGTCAAGTATTCCCCCGAAAATCGGATATAATAGGAAGTTCCCTAGCGATATCAGAAGGTTAGCTTCGCGTGGACGCCGAATCGATGGCGCTATTCACCGGCAACGCCAACCCGGCGCTTGCCCATGATATCGCCCGCCATCTCAATGTACCCCTTGGGCGCTCCTCGGTCGGTCGCTTCAGCGACGGCGAGGTGAACGTCGAGATCATGGAGAACGTGCGCGGCCGCGATGTGTTCATCGTGCAGCCGACTTCGCCACCGACCAACGATCACCTGATGGAGCTGCTGGTGATGGTGGACGCCTGCCGTCGCGCGTCGGCCAAGCGCATCACCGCCGTGGTCCCGTACTTCGGCTACGCGCGCCAGGATCGCCGCCCGCGCGGCACGCGCGGCGCGATCACCGCCAAGCTCATCGCCAACATGATGTCCGGCGCGGGAATCGATCGCCTGCTCACCGTCGACCTGCATGCCGACCAGATCCAGGGCTTCTTCGACATCCCGGTGGACAACGTCTACGGCTCGCCGGTGCTGCTGGGCGATGCCTGGCGGCAGCGCTACGAGAACATCGTCGTGGTGTCGCCCGACGTCGGCGGCGTGGTGCGCGCCCGGGCACTGGCCAAGCAGCTGGATGATGCGGACCTCGCCATCATCGACAAGCGGCGGCCGCGCGCGAACGAGGTCAAGGTGATGAACATCATCGGCGACGTGAAGGATCGCAGCTGCATCCTCATCGACGACCTCGTCGACACGGCCGGCACGCTGTGCCAGGCGGCCGAGGCGCTGAAAGAGCAGGGCGCGAGCCGCGTCGTCGCCTACATCACGCATCCGGTGCTGTCGGGCAAGGCGGTAGAGCGCATCAGCGGCTCGCAGCTCGACGAGCTGGTGGTGACCGACACGATCCCGATCTCCGCCGCGGCCAAGGCCTGCGGCCGGATCCGCGTGCTGACGGTGGCCGGATTGCTGGCGGAGACCATCCGCCGCATCCGCGACGAGGAATCCGTCAGCTCGATGTACATCGATTGAGTTTTTGGAAGGTGACGCCCGTTGGTCGCGGCGGGCGTCGTTGAAGCAACTGTCAGGAGTACAACATGGCCAAGACTTTCGAAATCGGCGCCGACAGCCGCAATGACCAGGGCAAGGGTGCGAGCCGCCGCCTGCGTCATGCCGGCAAGGTGCCTGCGATTATTTATGGGGGCAAGGGTGAACCTGCCAACGTCACGCTGGACCAGCGCCAGCTGCTGACGGTCATCGACAACGAGAAGTTCTACTCGAGCATCATCACGATCAAGGTGGATGGCCAGCCGCAGCCCGCCATCGTGAAGGACGTGCAGATGCACCCGGCGAAGAAGCAGGTGGTGCACGTCGACCTGCAGCGGGTGCTGGATGACCAGCCGATCCGCCTGCACGTGCCGCTGCACTTCCTCAACGCGGCCACTTCGCCTGGCGTGAAGGTGCAGGGCGGCAACGTCTCGCACCTGATGTCCGACGTCGAGGTGCTGTGCCTGCCCAAGGACCTGCCCGAGGCGCTCGAGCTCGACATGGGCAAGATGTCGCTGAACGAGACGCTGTACCTGCGCGACGTGCCGCTGCCCGCGGGCGTGACGCTGCCGGCGCTGACCCAGAACCGCAATCCGCCCGTCGTCGCGATCCATGCGCCGCGTGCCGAGGAACCGGAGCCGGTGGCAGCCGAAGCGGCCGCTGCTGCGGCAACCGCGACGCCCGCTGCGGGCGCGGCGGACGCCAAGAAGGGGGATGCCAAGGCTGCTCCCGCCGAGGCGAAGAAGGAAGGCGGCAAGAAGTAATCCGGCGCCGCGGCCGGACTACGACTGCGCGCCACCGGCATGCCCGCGCCCGCGATCAAGCTCATCGTGGGCCTGGGCAATCCGGGCCGCGAGTACGAGAGCACGCGTCACAACGCGGGGTTCTGGCTCGTGGAGGAACTGGCGCGCCGGCATGGTGGAAGCTTCCGCCTGGAGCGGAGCTTCCCTGCCGAACTGGCGCGCGTTCGCATCGGCGCCGCCGAGGTCTGGCTCGCCAAGCCACAGGACTACATGAACAACAGTGGCCGTGTCACCGCGCAGGTGGCGGGGTTCTACAAGTACGGTGCCGGCCAGGTCCTGGTGGCGCACGACGAGCTGGACCTGCCTCCGGGCGAGCTGCGCCTGAAGGAAGGCGGCGGCGCGGGCGGCCACAACGGGCTGAAGGACCTCATCGCGCATTTCGACGAGGACTTCTGGCGACTGCGCATCGGCGTCGGGCATCCGGGTTCGCGTGAACGCGTGACGCCCTGGCTGCTGTCGCCGACGCCGGCCGTGGATCGCGAGGTGCTGTTGGTGGCCATTCAGCAGGCGGCCGACATCGTGCCGGTGCTGCTCGAGCAGGGCGCCGGCATTGCCATGCAGCGGCTGCACGCGCGGCCTGCTGAACCAGACAAGGGGAATTGATGGGTATCCAGTGCGGCATTGTCGGGTTGCCGAACGTCGGCAAATCGACGCTCTTCAACGCGCTGACCAAGGCGCAGATCGCGGCGGAGAACTATCCGTTCTGCACCATTGATCCGAACGTCGGCGTCGTCGGCGTGCCGGATCCGCGGCTCGAGGCGCTGGCGGCCATCGTGAAGCCGCAGAAGATCCTGCCCACGGCGATGGAGTTCGTCGACATCGCGGGCCTGGTGGCCGGCGCCTCGCAGGGCGAGGGGCTCGGCAACCAGTTCCTCGCACACATCCGCGAGACGGATGCGATCGCGCACGTGGTGCGCTGCTTCGCCAACGATGACATCGTGCACGTGGCCGGAAAGATCGATCCGATCGCCGACATCGAAGTGATCGACACGGAGCTGGGGCTGGCGGATCTCGCATCGGTCGAGAAGGCCGTGAATCGCGCGACCAAGGACGCGAAGACCGGTGACAAGGATGCCGTTCGCCGCCGCGAACTCTTCCAGCGGCTGGCTGCGCACCTGGATGGCGGCGCGCCGGCGCGATCGATGACGCTGAGCGTCGAGGAGCGCCGCGACCTGCGTGAGCTGCACCTGCTGACGCTTGAAGCCGGTGATGTATGTCGCCAACGTCGACGAGAGCGGCTTCACCAACAACCCGATGCTCGAGGCGGTGCGCGCGCGCGCCGCGAAAGAGGGCGCGGTGGTGGTGCCGATCTGCGCCGCCATCGAGGCGGAGATCGGCCAGCTGGCCGACGACGAGAAGGCCGAGTTCCTCAAGGATCTCGGTCTCGAGGAGCCGGGCCTGAACCGGGTGATCCGAGGTGCCTACCAGCTGCTCGGGCTGTACACGTATTTCACCGCCGGCGTGAAGGAGGTCCGCGCCTGGACCGTGCGCGCCGGGTCAACGGCGCCGCAGGCCGCGGGCGTGATCCACACGGACTTCGAGCGCGGGTTCATCCGGGCCGAGGTGATCGCCTACGACGACTTCATCACCTGCAAGGGCGAGAGCGGGGCGAAGGAGGCGGGGAAGCTGCGCCTCGAGGGCAAGGAGTACGTCGTCCACGAAGGCGACGTCATGCACTTCCGCTTCAACGTCTGACAGGTACACACGCTTGCAGATCCCCGAGGCGATGTTAGGGCTCTGGGGGTTCACGTCAACGGACCGGTCGCGCGGATTGCCCAACTTCAGTTTGGCGGTCACGAGTCCCATGCCCTCAATTTGGCGTGTGCAGGTCGAGGATGCCATGCGACTTAACGACCCGAACAGGCCGGAAGTCCCGGGCGGCCCGCGAGCTGGCTTGCTTGGTGCGGCTATTGTTGCTACGCGGCAACATTGAGGCGTAGACGCAACGATTGGCAGTCCGTATGATCCCCGGCGCTTTGGGGGTTTCCCCTAGAGCCACCTTTCCACTGGAACCACTGGGGATCACCCGAACATGACGATCACACGCGCGCCTGAAGGCCAATTCCGCACCGTTTCCGCTGCCGTACGCATCGCGATAGGCCTGAGCCTGCTGACCGGCGCCACGGCGCTGTCTGCTGCCGACCAGGAGATCGCCCTCGAGGAAGTCATCGTGACGGCACAGTTCCGCGAACAGAGCGTGCAGGACACGCCGCTGTCGATCACCGCGGTATCGGCCGAGATGATGGAGGCACGCAGCCAGGTCAGCATCACTGACCTCGCCAGCCAGGCCCCGAACGTGACCCTCAAGCAGCAGGGCGCCGGATTCGGTCCCTCCATGGCCGCCTCGATCCGTGGCATCGGCCAGGGTGACTTCAACCCGGCGCTCGAGCCCGGCGTCGGCCTGTACGTCGATGACGTGTACTACGCGACGCTCACCGGCTCGGTGCTCGACCTGCTCGACCTGGATCGCGTGGAAATCCTGCGCGGACCGCAGGGAACGCTCGCCGGCCGCAACTCGATCGGCGGTTCGGTGAAGCTCTACTCGCAGAAGCCGAATGCCGATACCAGCGGTTCCTTCGGCGTGACCTACGGCACGCGCAACCGCATCGACCTGCGCGGCATGGTCAATTTCGCCATCGCGGACAACCTGTTCCTGCGTGTGTCCGGCGTGGACCGCAGCCAGGATGGTTATGTCGATCGCGTCGACTATGGCTGCGCGAACCCGGGCAATCCCTACGGCATCCCGTCGCTGACCGCCTCGCTGCGCGGCTGCGTCATCGACCGCGACAGCAACGTGAACTTCACGGCTGCGCGCGCGCAGTTGCGCTGGCTGCCCAGCGACGCGCTCGAGTTGAACCTTGCGGCGGACTACACCACGGACAAGCGCAACCCGACCGGCGTCGTGCTGGTCGACTACCGCGCGTTGCCGGCCTGGAACCTCGCCAACATCCAGGCGGTGGTCGACACGAACCCGGCCAACAACGCACCGGGCACGGCCTTCGTCACGCCGGCCGGCTCGTATTACAACTACGCCAGCTATTACAGCCCGAACGCGCCCTTCAACGGCAACCCGGGCCCTCCGGGCATCATCCAGGGTGCCTACGACACGAGCTTCAACGGCACGCGGCTGTCGAACTACCCGATGGCCGAGACGCGTGCCAAGCCGGGCCAGTTCTTCGACGGCTGGGGTACCTCGCTGACGGCCGACTGGTCGATCGCCGAAGGGCTTTCGCTCAAGTCGATCACGGCGTTTCGCTCCTATGACAGCGGCTTCGTCAACGACAACGATCTCTCGCCGCTCTCGAGCTCGATCGGCGACGGCACGCTGCCGTTCGATTCCTTCAGCCAGGAGCTGCGCCTGAACGGCGGCCTGTTCGAGAACCGGGTCGAGTACACGCTCGGCGGCTTCTACATCGACCAGAAGTCCAGGTACCAGTCCTGGCAGGACCTGCGCTACACGGGCAACTACCCGCTGCAGTTCCAGCAGAACGACGTCGTGAACGCGGACTCCATGGCTTTCTTCGGCCATGTCGGCTGGGACGTCACGGACCAGCTGGCGTTGACCGCCGGCATCCGCTACACGGACGAGCACAAGGACTACAACTTCGTGCGCCTGACGCGCGACGGCGCGGTGCACCCGTTCCTGGGTGCGCTGAACGGCCTGACCAGCGAATACGACGGCGACAACATCGACTACCGCCTCGCGGTGCAGTACGACTGGACCGAGACGTTCATGACCTACCTGCAGTTCGCCACGGGCTTCAAGGGCGGCGGCGTCAGCCCGCGTCCCTTCGTGCCGGCCCAGGCGCTGCCCTTCGATCCGGAAACGCTCGACAACTTCGAGGCTGGCGTGAAGGCCGACCTGTTCGACCGGCGCCTGCGCGTCAACGCTTCGGTGTTCTATGGCAAGTACGATGACATCCAGCTGGCGCTGAACCTGTGCCCGGGCGCGCCCTGCGGCGTGATCGCCAACGCAGGCGATGCGGACATCAAGGGTGCGGAAGTCGAGGCCACACTGCGTTTGTTCGACGGCCTGCTGGTCGACGCATCCCTCAGCTTCATGGATTTCGAGTACACCGAGCTGAGCCCGCAGGTAACGGCGATCCGGGACTGGATGGTTCCGCCCAACATGCCGCGTGGCAAGTGGAGCGTTGGCGCGCAGTACGAGTTCCTGATCGGCGACCTCGGTACGCTGACCCCGCGTTTCGACGTCGCGCACCAGGACGCGATCTACACCAACGGCAACAACCAGCCCACCAACTGGATCCGCGCCTACACGACGATCAATGCCCGCGTGACCTGGGTGAACACCGAAGGTGACTGGGAAGTGTCGGTGGAAGGGACCAACCTGGCCGACGAGTACTACTTCGTCACGCGCTTCGACCAGTACGCCGGTGCCGGCCACACGGACGGCCAGCCGGGTCGCCCGCGCGAGTTCGCGGTCACGTTGCGCAAGAAGTTCTAGGGCCTGAGGGCGGTCGGGGGCAGGGGCCGGGTTCCGCGTCCCCCGACTTGCCTTGACACCCCGGGTCCCCGGCCCGGAAAATCCGCGACCCCGCCCCGTACCCGGGTCGGGGCCTGGCGGAAAGGTAGCTCAGCTGGTTAGAGCACGGCACTCATAATGCCGGGGTCGAGGGTTCGAGTCCCTCCCTTTCCACCATTCCTGCTGCGTCGAAACGCGGTCGCAGTGCTTCCGCGAGCTGCTCCACGTGTGGCGACTTCAGCATTCCAGTGTGCGCGCAGTCCATCGTCATCGTTTCGAGATCACCGGCAACGAGATTGCGCCAGCCCATCTGCACATCCTGGATGTAGCCGCGTCCAAACAGGTTGGCCTGTGCGGCCCGAACGAGAATCACGCGGCCGGCGAAAGGCTGCGGCACATAGCGCTTGCTCAGCGTCCAGTAGTACCGGCCGCGATACTTGCCCAGGTCTTCGTGCGCGGGCGATTCTTCAGTCCTCGGCGACGCGTCCTGCGCCCGCCGGCCGAGCGCGCTCATGCCTTTCACGAAGTCGATGACGTGCCGATATGCACGCTTCTCGAGGGCGCTGAGGATCACGCTATCGAGCAGGGCGACGAACGCCACTTCATGCCCGGCTCGCTTGAGCTGCTGGGCAACTTCGAAGGCGAGGACTCCACCGAAGGATAGTCCGAGCAGCGCGTACGGGCCTTCCGCAGCGACCTCGAGAATCTCCCTTGCATACTGCGCTGCGAGGCCCTCGACGGTGTCGTAGCCGTACCGGTCGTCGAGACCCTCGCCGAACTTGCCGAGCTCCCTCTCGGGAGGGACATACACCCCGTAGGTCGACACCGTGTCGGCCATGCGGTTTGCCAGCGCCTGATAGATCTCGATGCCGCAGATCGCGAACAGTGTCGGTTGGTGCTCGTTGCCCGCGAGCCGTATCGAGTGATGGTTGCGGCGGGTTCCTGGTTTCGGCTCTGCTGCTCCCTTGGCGAGATAGTCGGAGAGACTCGCGATCGTCGGGAACTCCCAGAGCAATGTCGCGGAGAGGTCGCGAGCCAGCCACTCCGAGAGCTGGCCCGTCACCGCAAAGGCTCCCAGCGAGTCGAGGCCGAAGCTCGAAAACTCCTTGTTCAAGTCCACTTCGCTGACGTCGACCTTCAGGAGCCTGGCAACCTCGCTCGTGATCCACTGCTGAATCTCTTCGTGGCTTCGCGCCCGCGTTGCCGATGCATCGGCTGCTGTTTCCACGCTGCTCATCTTGGGCCTGCTCTATTTACTTCCGTGAAAGACGCCATCGAGAAACTGCCTGCGGCACTCGTCATGTCGAATCTTGCCGCTCGAGGTGCGCGGAATGGTCCACTGCTCTGCGAACAGCAGCTCGTGAATCGCAAGTTCATGGGCTTCGGTCACTGCCTGGCGAATGGCATCAGCGATCTCCACGACAGCGTCCGGGGCTCCATCGCCGGTCTCCCGTTTCGGTACGCTTCGATCGAGCTCGACGAGGATCACCAGTCTTTCGCTCGCGGCGGCGTCAACTGCGAACGCTGCGCAGGCAGCGGAGCGGAGCAGCGGGTGGCAGCGCAGGACGGTGTCCTCGACGTCTTCCAGATGCACGTTGCGGCCAGCCACCATCATCAGGTTCTTGAGTCTTCCGGAGATGTACAGCTCGCCGTCCCTGAAGTAGCCGAGATCGCCCGTGCGCAAATAGTCACGCTCGTCGCCCGGAATGCGCGCCCGGAAAGTGTGGCGTGTCTGCTCCGGCCGATTCCAGTAGCCCTGTGTCACGTTCGGCCCGGAGACCCAGATCTCGCCGACTTCGCCATCGGCACAGGACCGTAAGCCACTCGCTTCGACGACCCGCACTTCTGTCGAGCCCCAACTCCTGCCGCAGCCGATGCTGGTTCCGCTGGTGCGCAGCGCGGCGCCGCGCGCCGCGCCGGTCACCAGCAGCGTGGCTTCGGCGAGCCCGTAACAGGGAACGAAGGCGCGCTCGGCGAAGCCGTAGGCGCCGAACGCCTCTGAAAACGCAGTCAGCGTGGTCTGGCGAACGGGCTCCGCCCCTACGATCGCCGTATGCCACGACGAAAGATCGAGCCCGGCCCGCTGTTCGGGACCGATCCGGTCAACGCAGTATTGATAAGCGAAATTCGGCGCCACTGACCAATTGATGCGATGCTCGGAAATCGCCCGAAGCCATCGCCACGGCCGCATCAGGAAGCACTCCGGAGTCATGAGGTAGATCGGAAAGCCCACGCAGAGCGGCGTGAGCGCTCCACCGATCAGGCCCATATCGTGATGCAGGGGCAGCCAGCTCAAGCCCCGCGTATCGTCGTCCGGTTGCAGGGCGGCTGCGATCGAGTCGATGTCGTGCAGGATGTTGCCGTGGGAGATCATGACGCCCTTCGGGGTCGCCGTGGATCCCGAGGTGTATTGCAGGATGGCGAGCGAATCGGGGCCGATGGCCGGCTTGACCCAATGCTCGCCGTTCCCCTCAAGAAGCGTGTCGAGGGCGATGACGTCCAGCGCTGGGGCTGCGGCCTTGATCGCGAGCTCGCGCGCCCCCTCGAAGGCCGAGCGACCCGCAGGCACGATGATGGCAGCAGGCGCGGAGTCTGCCAGCACCGAGACCAGCCTGTCCTGATGCCGGTTCGGCCGGCGCGGAAAGCTCGGAACGGCCACGGAGCCAGCGTACAGACAGCCGAGGAACGCGACGAGATAGTCGCTGCCAGATGGCAGCATCAGGACCACTCGCTTGCCGGCGAGCCCTGCGCTGCGAAGAGAGGCTGCGCACCGACGCGCCGCGGAATCGAGTGCCGCGTAGCTCAATTCCGTCTCTATCACGGTGCCCTGCGGCAGGAACCTGATCGCGACTGCGTCCGGGCGATGCTGCGCGAGCCAGCGCATCCGATGTACGACGGACGGGTGACTCGCGAGGCCTGCAGCCTCTTTGGCCAGAGTTGCGCGCACCAGGCCGCTCATCGCCTGTCCCCGGCGTCCGCGCGCTCGATGATGCCGTACAGGCCGTGCTTCGGTCGCAGCGTCAGAGTCAGGTGTGGCTCGGGCACTTCGCCTGGCGGGAGGCGCAGCTGACAGCGCTGCATCAGCGTAATCAGGATTATCTGCCCCTCCAGGAGTGCGAAGTGCTTCCCGAGGCAGAGATGTCTGCCGGCGCCGAACGGCACGTAGCAATAGGCATGGCGGTCCGCGGCGGCCGCCTTGCTGAAACGCTCCGGCATGAACTCGAGTGGGTTCGGCCAGAACGCCGCGTGCCGGTGCGTCAGGTAGGGGCAGACCACGAGACCGGAATGCGCCGGCACGGTGTAGCCGCCAATCTCGATCTCGACGTCGTTCTGGCGATAGATCGCCGCGACGGGCGGATACAGCCGGAGCGACTCTTCCAGCACCATGCGCGAGTAGGGAATCGCGCGCAGATCCTGCTCGGTCACGGTGCGCGTTCCGATGGCGGCCTCGATCTCGCGGCGCAGCCGCTCTGCGACGGTTGGGTGCCTGGCGAGCAGGTACCACGCCCACGTCAAGGTCAGCGAAGTGGTCTCGTGACCGGCCAGCAACATCGTGATGACCTCATCCCGGATCTGCAGGTCAGTCAGTGGTTGGCCCGATTCCGCATCGAGCGCTTCCATGAGCAGCGTGAGCAGATCGTGTGGGGCTGGGGCGGTGCGCCGCCGCCGTTCGATCACGGAGTAGACGACGTCGTTCATCTCCTCGAGCGCTGCGCGAAACTCCGCATTGCGCGTCGGCGACAGGATCATCTTCGAATTGAACGATGTCGCGTTGGCGATGCCGGCGAGATACTCAATCGTAAACGAATAGGCTCGGAGGAAGCTGTCCATCTCCGCAGTCAGGTCGATGCTGAACAGGGATTTCGCAACGATGCTGAACGTCAGCTTGCTCATCGCGTCCACGACGTCGAACTGCCCGGAAGGGCGCCCGAGCCAAGAGTCGACGTGTTCCTCTGTAGTTGCGGCCATCAGTGCCGCGAACTCCGCCACATTGGGACGGCGGAATGCCGGCAGCATGAGCTTGCGCTGGCGCCGCCAGTGATCGTTGTCGGCGGCGAGAACACCTTCTCCCAGGGCGAGCCCGAGCAGCGGCGTGCGGGTGATCTCGAGCCGTTGAAACACCGACTTGACGTCGTCGGGGTGAACGAAGACGTATAGGGAGCCCGCAATGGTCGAATACCCGAACGAGTCGCCGTACTGCTCGTGGAGCCGCTGCAGCATCTCGAACTGCGGAATGTCCTCGCCGCTCTGGCTACTGAGCGAGATCTGGCCCGTCGGCCCCGGCGGCCGCTTCCTGTTCACCGGAGCGGAGTTCATTGAAATGGCATCAAGTCATGGGAGCCTGAGCAGATTCTCATCCTATTGGCCTTTCTCGAAGCAGCGCAAGAACGGCTTCTCGCTTGGGGTCCGAAATCCGACGACGATTTGGCATAAGGCGCGATTCCGCCACTGCTTCAGACATCGACCAGCGATTGACAAAAGTTAACAGTTCTAGAAATATCAAATGATGAAAGCCACTGTTGCCAGCACTGTCCCCGCACCTGAAGGAACTATCACAGCGCCAGACTGGGGAAGCAGGGCATGACAGGGCGAGATACGCGGCGGTCGCCCATCGGAGTCTTCGAGCGCTACCTGTCGCGTGTGGGTGGCGCTGTGCATCGCGGCGGGTATCGGCCTGGGCACGCTGCTCCCGGATCTGTTCCAGACGTTGGCCGGCTTCGAATACGGCTCCGTCAATTTCGTGGTGGCGATACTGATCTGGCTCATGGTCTACCCGATGATGGTGTCGGTGGATTTCTCCAGCCTCAAGCGCATCCACGAGCGTCCGAAGGGGCTGATCATCACGCTGGTGGTCAACTGGCTGATCAAGCCCTTCACCATGGCCGCCCTTGGCGTGTTGTTCTTCCACCATATCTTTGCCGATCTGATCGATCCCGCCGATGCCAGCCAGTACATTGCCGGCCTGATACTGCTTGGCGCCGCGCCCTGTACCGCCATGGTCTTCGTGTGGTCGCAACTGACCCGGGGCGATGCCACCTACACGCTGGCCCAGGTGGCGCTCAACGATGTCATCATGATCTTCGCCTTTGCTCCGCTGGTTGCCCTGCTGCTCGGGGTGACCGACATCCAGGTGCCGTGGGCGACATTGATTCTCTCTGTCGGGCTTTACGTGCTGATCCCGCTGGTCGCTGGCGTCATCACCCGGGTACAGCTCACCCATGGCGCGGAGAACCCGGCACAGGCGGAACTTGCGGTGTCGCGCTTCAACGCCCGCGCCAAGCCGCTGTCGATACTCGGACTGCTGGGCACGGTGGTGCTGTTGTTCGGCTTTCAGGGCCGGATCATCCTTGATCAGCCATTGCTGATCGCGATGATCGCGGTCCCGCTGCTGATCCAGTCCTATGGAATCTTTGCGATTGCCTATGGCGCGGCGAAACTGTGGAAGGTGCCGTTCAATGTGGCGGCGCCATGCGCGCTGATCGGCACCTCGAATTTCTTTGAACTGGCGGTGGCTGTGGCCATCGGCCTGTTCGGCCTCAATTCCGGCGCAGCACTGGTCACCGTCGTCGGCGTGCTGGTGGAAGTGCCGGTCATGCTGTCGCTGGTCGCCTTTGCCAATCGCACCCAGGGCTGGTTTCCCGCCCCGGGTGGGCCTGTTCAGTAACGCATTACAACGTCGGCCGGTGCAGGATGTTCATGGTCGGAATCTCCGGCTTGAACTCCTTGTGGCATCCCTCGCAGGCCTCGACCAGGCGATTGCCGGCGTCGACGAACCCGTTGGCGTCCTTCTTCTCGACCAGCTGCAGCATGTCCATGCCGATGGCGGAGACCTGCTCGGACCATGATCTCCACGTCGGCGTGGCGGTCCATTCGTCGTCCTTGGGTCCGGTGCCCGGAACCTGCATCGCCGTGCCCAGCGCGACCATCTGGTAGGCGTGGTACTGCACGTTGAGCCAGTCGTCGTCGGTGGTCGGCAGTTTTCCGCTGCCCATCGCTGCATTGCCGACCTCGAACAACGGATCGGATGCATGATCGACCGCGCCGACCATGATTGCGTTGAGGCTGGTGGGATGCCGCAGGGCCGGTGCCGGGGGCGGCGCAGGTGCAGTCGCGGGAGTAGCCGCTGCCTGCGGGCCAGGCGACTGATTGGAGCACGCAGCCAGGGCGAGTGCGCTACCGATCATCAAGGCAAGGAAATGGCGAGTCATGTGTTCCCCAGGATTGAATTGATGTTGCATGCGGAGCCTTCCCTTGCGATTGTAGGCCCGCCGCTCGGGGGGCGAGTCAACGGCGACTGACAAGCGTACTCATTCGCAGTCAGCTTTCAGGAGTGTGGCCAATGAATATTGAAAGTCGCGGTGGGGTGCGCATGCCTGGAGTGGTTCTGCTCGTTGCCGCAGTTCTGCTGGGTACGGCCCCCCGCGTCGTGGCGCAGGTTCCCGGGTCGAAGCTTCCGGACGGCACGGTAGTCCCGGACTTCAGCGGCATCTGGGAGCGTATCGAGGGTATCCGATTCAACCCCGGCGGCCAGCTGCCCCCGTACAACGCGGATTACCGCCGCCGCTACGAACTCGCGATGGAGGCACGCAACCGCGGCGAGCGCGTCGCCGATCCCACCTCGCGCTGCATGCCGCAGGGCATGCCGCGCTTCATGGTGGCGAGTTACCCGCTCGAGATCCTGCAGACGAAGGGCCAGGTCACGATCATCGCCGAGTGGGCCAGCCAGGTGCGTCGCATCTTCACTGATGGACGAGGCCATCCGCCTGCCGACGAGGTCGACATCACCTTCAATGGCCATTCGGTCGGGCGCTGGGAAGGGCAGGCGCTGGTGGTGGATACGGTCGGCATCCGCGGCGACACCAGCTTCGATGCCTCGCCGCTGACCCACAGCGATCAGTTGACGGTCAGCGAGCGGATCTTCCTGCGGGATCCGCAGACGCTGGTCGCGGAGATCACCGTCACCGATCCCGGTGCGTTCACCGCCCCCTGGAAGGTGGTGCGCACGTACCGGCGCGGGGGGCCGGACGCGCGAATCATGGAGTACGTATGCGAAGAGAACAATCGCGAGATCTTCCTGCCCGGCCAGAACGAGCCAAAGCCATGAACCGTAATCTGTTGCTGCACTGCCTGTTGCTCGCCGGCGCCGCGTTGCCGGTGGCTGCCCATCACTCATTCAACATGTTCGACGACAAGAAGGAAGTCGTGCTGAAAGGTGAGGTCAAGGAGTTCCAGTGGACCAATCCGCATACGTGGATTCAGCTCAACGTGACGGACGCCTCGGGCGTGGTTGTGGAATGGTCGATCGAAGGGGGCAGCCCCAATCTCGTCGGTCGCCAGGGCTGGAAGCGCAACACGTTCAAGCCCGGCGACCAGGTCGAGATCACCGTGCATCCGCTGCGGGACGGGCAACCCGGCGGCTCGTTCATGCAGGCAGTGCTTCCCGATGGACGCAAGCTCGGCGGCAACCAGATTCCCGCGGTGCCCGCGACCGCGAAGTAGAAACAACGATGACCAGGGGGTCGACACGCATGCGTGCTCTTGCATCTTTACTGCTTGCCCTGCTGCCCGCCAACGCGGCGCTGGCACAGATCATCCAGGCCAGGGTCACCGGTGGTGAAGTCGCCGGTGTTGCCGAAGCCGGCATCGCGATCTTCAAGGGCATTCCATTCGCCGCTCCGCCGGTCGGTGAACTGCGCTGGAAGGCACCTGCTCCGGTCAAGCCCTGGACGGGTGTCAGGAAGGCCGATGCGTTTGCAAATGCCTGCATGCAGGCCCCGAACTCGCAGGGCAACACCGCGCCGGTCAGTGAAGACTGCCTGTACCTGAACGTCTGGACACCCGCTACATCGGCGAGTGCGAAGTTGCCCGTCATTGTCTGGATACACGGCGGCGGCTACGTCGGCGGCTCCACCAGCATCGGCATGTATGACGGCACGGGGTTCGCGAAGAAGGGCGTGGTCCTCGTCAGTCTTGCCTATCGACTCGGTCCCTATGGCTTCATGGCACACCCGGAGCTGAGCCGCGAGAGCGGAAAGGGTTCGGGAACCTATGGCATCCAGGACCTGGTGACCGGACTGCAGTGGGTGCGCGACAACGTCGCGGCCTTCGGTGGCGATCCCGGCAACGTCACGATCTTCGGACATTCGGCCGGCGCCGGGGCCGTCAGCTTCCTGGCCGCCACGCCGCAGGCCAAGGGACTGTTCCACCGGGTCATTGCCATGAGTGGCGGCTCCTTCACCCCGCTGCAGACATCGGAGCAGGGCGAGTTTCGGCATGGGCATTCCCGCGCTCAAGGTGGCCGAGGCCACCGGAAGCGCCTACCTCTCGAAGCTGGGAGTCAAGAACATCGCCGAGGCCCGCAAGCTCAGTGCGGATGCGCTCGAGGCTGCAACCGGCGGGGGCCTTTCGTTCCGGCCCGCGGCCGACGGCCATGTGCTGTCGAATGACCTGTACACCCTTTACCAGCAGGGCAGGTTCAACGACACACCGGTGCTGGTGGGGCACACCTCGGATGAAACGATCGTCTTTGGCGGGCCCAAGTCGGTCACGCCCGCCGATTTCGAAAAGCAGATGAGGGCGCAGTTCGGTGCCCAGGCCGACACCGTCCTGAAAGCCTATCCGCATGCCAGCGCAGCCGATGCCCTCAAGGCCACGCGTCATGTGCGGAACGACACCTCGTTTGCCTGGAACGCGTGGACCTGGGCACGGGAGCAGTCGAAGCAGGGCAAGGGCAAGGTGTACAGCTATTACTTCAACAGCCATGGGCCGCAGGCTGAAGGCGCTGGCCACGGCAGCGATGTGCCTTTTGCGTTCCAGACGCTCGCGGGAAGAAGGACACCGAGCCCGGCGGATCTGGCGCTGTCGGACATGATCAGTTCGTACTACGTGAATTTCGCAGTGGCCGGAGATCCCAATGGCAAGGGGTTGCCCCAGTGGCCTGCCTTCACGGACAGGAACAATCAGGTGATGGTGTTCGATGCCGCGCCGGGCGCGCGAACCTACCCGGTCCTGGAGAAGGTGAGGGTGTTTGATCCTTACTTCGAGCGGGTTCGAAAAGGGGAGTAGGGCAGGTCCCCTTGGCTCCTGGGCGCAGTCGAGCGCGTAGGTGGCCCGTTACAACTTGTTACGCGCGCTACATGGGTTCCCCGGTCTAATCACGGCTTCACTGTGTCGCCGGTCGGCGTTGCAGGGAGAGCAATAACCATGACGTTCGACCCCGGGTCGACTGGCGTTCGCCAGGAGTTCCCATGAAGTCCTATGTTCCGCTGGCGGCACTCCTCCGTGTGCTTGCTGCGTGCAGCCGCTCGGAGCCTCCCGCAGCGCTAGCCTCAGGGAAATCAGGCAGCCCAGGCTGGGGCATCGATCTTTCGGCGATGGATACGAGCATCAATCCCGGCGACGACCGCTCCCGTGCGCGAACAGCATCTGGCGTATATCGAGGTCGACCGAGGCCTTCGACGTGCAGCCGGGCGACGCACTCTACCTGCCGCCGGAACAGAGGGTCAGGTTCTGGTATCGGCGTTCATTCGATAATCAAGGAGGACTCATGACCAATTTCAAAACTTCAATCCCTGCATTGGCGCTGCTGATATGTACCTGGGCGCCCGGGTCGACAGCCGACACCACCGGAGCGAATTGCGAATTGCGCAAGCACGGTGACATGAAGCAGAACGCCTCGGGCTCCTGCACATTCTCGCAGCGCCAGGGTTATGTGGACATCACCCTGCGCGACGGCGAGAGCTTCAGTCTCAGCCCATCCGACAAGCCAAACCGCTATCGTGACCAGAACGGCAAGCAGGTCGTCCGCACAGTCAACGGTCAGGGCGAGCATGAGTACAAGTGGAATGGACAGAGGATCAACGTGCGCTTCAACGCAGGATCCAGCGGCGGCTCCTCCCACGGTGGTTCCCACTCAGGCGGCGGTACTCATCAGGTGGGTGACACGCCATCGGACCTCCGCAATCTCGTGGGTGGGAAGTGGGTTGGCGCCGAAGTGGAGGACGAGATGTCCCGTCGCGGCTACCGGCATGTCAAGGACTCCCAGTCCGGCGGCGAGATCTGGAGCAATTACCGGCCCGCTTCCGGTGGCCAGTGCGTCGTCGTACACATGAATGCGGACCGCCGCGTCTCGTCGGTGGCGTACGGTACCGAGAGCTGCAAATAGATGAAAGCGAGTTTCATTTGCCCTGCATTCCTGCTTATGACGGCATGTGGAGCACGGGAACCCGCTGCAACGACAGGAAGCCCGCCCGCGCCGGTCGGGCCTCCTGCGGCTGCAGCGTACGAGCAGAGCCTCGAGTTGCAGGGCGTGAGGTTCTCAGTGGTGTCGGCCAATGCTGGAACGCCAAATCCGGTCGTCATCACGACAGCCGGGCTGGAAGAGGACAATTTCGCCTGGACCGATGAGGTCGATGGGGTGGTCAGGCAGGCGGAGGTTGCTGACCTGGATGTGGATGGTTCCCCGGAAATCTACGTCTATGTCGAGTCCGACAAGCCAGATCCGGAGCGCCTGCTGGTGGCCTATTCCGCGAACAGCCGCAAGTCGCTCAGCTCCATTCAGCTCCCTCCACTTGAGGACCGGTCAGGCTATCTCGGACAGGACGAATTCGCCGTTGTAGAGAACGTGTTGGCGCGGCGATTTCCGCTTCACGACGAGCAGGGGATGCCCACCGGGAAAATGCGCCAACTGCAGTACAAACTTGCCAAGGGAGAGGCCGGCTGGGTCCTCCGCCTCGATCGCACGCTCGAATTCTAGGCTTCCCGCGATTGCCATGTTCTGGCGGACAGGTGGGTTCGCGTTCTTTGTAGTGCAGGCAAACTCAGCCATGCCGGGCGCAGCCGTCGCTGCTTGCCGCGGCGCTGATCATGCTGGGTCCCGCTGCGATTCCAGGTGCTGCAGGGCGGGACTCAGTCGATCGGACGTACATTCCGTTCGGCCGCCGCGCTCTGACCCTCGGCGATCGGGGCAGCCGACTGTTCCCACAGCAAGCTGCGGATCCGGTCCGGCGTGACCGGCTCGGGAGAAAGGATCACGACCAGCCGCAGGCCGTCGCTGTGGTAGGGGTCGCCCGTGAGATTCGTGCGCGGTTGCAGGCGCGTGCTGGCGGCGCTGCCCTTGACGAACCCGAACCGATCCACGAAGCCTGCCGCGACCAGGCTGTGCAGCAGGTACTCTCGCGTGGTGTCCACTTCAGGATCGATGATGTGGGTCGTCAGCGTCGGCGACTTTGGCGTGACCTTGATGCCGATGTCTCGGCTGATCTGGCCGACCCACACCGGGCGGCCCTCGAACCGGAAAGGCGCCAGCCAGAGGCGCAGGTGGTTGCGCTGGGCGATCGAGCGACGCGCGCGTTGCAATGCGACATCCTGCTTGCGGCCGAACACGTACAGGCTGCTGACCGGCGCCACCGGATAGGCGTCTCCCGAGATCGCGGCGCCAATCTCGCGCCGAACCGTACTCAGGTCGATCCGGTGGGTGAATGACCAGCCGCTGCGCGACAGCGAGTTCAGGACGTCCGCGGATTCACCGACGATCACGATGTTGAGCGGGTCACCATCCTGTTGGCCATCGGAATCCTTCGCGCAGCAGGGCAACTGTTCCAGGGTCGTGCGCAGCTGGTCCGTGGAAAGGTCCGGCTGCAGCTGGCCGCTGTAGATTCGCGTGGTATCCATGCGCTCGTAGTCGAAATCCCCGTCCGGCAGCGGCAGGGCGAAGTCGAAACGCAGCTCCCGGGGTGGTCCAGGCAGCAATGACGAGACGGCTGTGCCCGTGCCGTGACTTTGGCTGTCCACCTGGTACGCGTCACCCTGCAGGCGGATGTCAACGTAGCGGCCACCCTCGACCCTGGGCAGGAACATGAATCCTTCGGTTACGGTTCGCGGCAACAACTGCGAGCGGATCGACTCGTCCCTGAGCAGCTGGTGCAGCTCCGGTCGCGCATTTCGCGGACCATCGTTCTTCACGAGCAGCGCCACCTCCTCGGCTGAATAGAAATCCGGATCGAGCATGTTCCGGATGAACCACAGGCGACGGTCGGACTCATTGCGCACGCTGATCCACAGCGCCTGTACGGCGTGTTTGCCGAGGTCGATGCCAAAGTGCTGCCGGGATTGGGCGTCGGTGAGGATCGAGACCGACACACTGGCGTCGCCGATCGTTTTGGACTTGACGTCCCGAAGCTCGTCCGGCGTGACCAGTCGATCCGGCGCGAGCGAAGTTGTCGCGCAGCCAGCGAAAGACAGCAGCAGCAGCGCCGTGATGCCGATGGGCAAGGGGGGGCCGATCGATCTCCGCGCCAGTGTCAAAGATGCTCCTCGAACAGTTGCCCGAGCGACTTGCGGAATCGAACGATCACGCTTTCCGGCGCCTCGAACAGGGCTGCTTCTTCGGGCGTGACTTCCCGTGCGAAACGAAGATCCTCTTCGAGAAACTTCAAGCGCAGCTGCTGCGCCAGGGCGGGTTGCAGGAACACGATGGCCGTCTCGCTGTTGAGCTTCTCGCTGCGCGGGTCAAGGTTATAGGAGCCGACGAGGCTGCGTTCCGAATCGAACACCGCAAATTTCGAATGCATCGTGCCCTGGCTCTGGACGGGCTCGTTTGGCGCCTGGCCAACCCATTCCCAGATCCGCAGTCCCGCATCGGGGTTGCTGCATGAGCGCACCTCCGTTGACTCGTTCACTGCAAGAAGATCACTGTAATAGCCGCGGCCGACCAGTGTGATCTCCGGGAGGTCGTTGGTCTGCGGGCTGTTGGAGATCAGCTGGACGGACGCGCAGCGCTTCGCGGCGTCCGTGAGCGCCGTGAACAGCGAAGGGGTCGGAATGAAGTATGCATTCGCGATCAGTACTTCTCTCCGGGCGCGTTCGATCAGCTTGACGTAGGCCTGCTGGATGTAGGTTTCCTTCAGGCGCGGGCGATTCTGCAGGAATCGGCACGTGGCGTTGTGAAAATCGGGCGTGGGCCGTCGCGACTCGAGTGCCGCGACGTTCGCCACCAGTGTGGCATCGGTCGTGTAGTGGACCGGCACCTTGCCGGTCCTGTCCAGTACCGCGCGCGTGGCGTCCCAATACAGGTTCGTATTGAAGATGCCGCGGCTCTTCTTCACGTCGACGAAGTAATCGAAGTTCCGATCGAACGCGGCAACGAGGTCCCCGACGACTGCGCCCCGGACGACGACGTCCTGATCGCGCCAGGTGGCGTCGGGATCTTCCGGATTGGCGCGGAAGTATTCGTTGCCGATGTTGAGCCCGCCGGTAACCGCGACGCCGGCCTCCGTCTCCCCGTCGATGATCCACATCTTCTCGTGGAAGCGCTTGTCGAGCGCATCGGGATCCGTGTGCGGGACCAGCTTCGGGAC
Source organism: uncultured Pseudomonadota bacterium (assembly GCA_963785055.1). Taxonomy (GTDB): domain Bacteria; phylum Pseudomonadota; class Gammaproteobacteria; order Steroidobacterales; family Steroidobacteraceae; genus ZC4RG30. The sequence goes on along the minus strand of CAWATT010000001.1, from coordinate 8,702 downwards.
CGGTATTTCGTTTAGCCACTGCAGGGCCACTGCCTCGTAGCCCTCGATCTCGATGCCGTTCTGCTTGAGGTCGAAGTACATCCACTGCGTCTGCAGCGCGGGATTCGAGAAGGCGTCCACGATGACGCGCACGTCGAGCCCGGCCGCCTTCTTCTGCTTGAGAATCTCGGCAATGCGCAGGCCCGTTTCGTCACCATTGAAGATCAGCGCCTGGATCCGGATCGAACGTTGCGCGTTCTTGAGGGCCTGCAGGCGAATTGCGAACGAATCTTCGCCGCCCTGAAGCACTGCGATCTGGCAGCCCTCCGGGGCGTGCACCGGAAACAGGCCGTCCACGCCGACGTCGGGATAGGGACTTCCGGCGAATCGCGCCTCCGGCCCGAGCACCGAAGAGGCGCTGGTTTCGGCGATGAATTCGTCCACGGTCGGACTCGTTCCATCGGGAGACGTCGGCGACGCTCCGATGCAACCAGCCAACCAGCCGGCAGCCACGGCCAGCACAACAGGCGAAACGCGGTTCGAGATTGTCGGCATCGGGTGATAACCCTCAGGATCCGGGTTGACCCGCGGACTCGGACGATTCGTCCAAGAATAGACGATACGTGTCCCAAGCGGGAGTTGCCAAGGCCACCGCTGGTACGTACAGGCCAGAGGCAGCCGATTGAATTTCCGCCGTGCTGGCAGCTGACGAGCTAGGCCAGATAAACCAGAAGAGGAATGTTGACGAGCACATTGAACGGAAAGGTGAACCCCAGCGACAGCGCCGTGGCAAAGGAGGTGTTGGCCTCAGGGTGAGCCAGCCTGAACACGGCGGGTGCGGCGATGTACGACCCGCTGGCGAGCAGGATCGCGAACAGCACGCTGCCACCGGGCGACAGACCCAGTCCTTGGGCAACGAGCAGCGCCAGAAGACCGGCTGCGAGCGGCACCCCGATCCCCACCACCGTCGACAGAAGCAGGCGTCCGCGCAGCATTCCCCACTGGTCAGCGGTGCGGGTGCCGAGATCCAGCAGGTAGAGCGCCAGGATTCCCTTGAACGCGTCGAAGAACACAGGCTTCAGTGGCTCGAGGCCTTCCTCGCCCACCATCGCGCCGATCACCAGCCCGCCCAGCAAGGCGAGGATGGTCTTGCCCGCCACCAGGTCGTGCCACCAGGAGCGGCCGACGTGTCCACCCGCCAGCACCAGCGCCAGCATGAGGCCCGGTGCTTCGAGTACCGCCAGCACGGCCGGCATGAACGGCTCTGAACTCCAGCCGATCCGCGTGAGTTCACTGGTGGCCGCAGTGAACGTGGCCACGCTCACGGAGCCGTAGTGCCCGGCCACTGCGGCGGCGTCCAGGCGCGACAGCCGGCTCCAGCGCCAGAGCGAGATGAACAGCGCGGCAGTCAAAGCCAGCGCGAGCATCAGTCCGGCGCCGGCCACTGCAGCCACCTGTGGCATCGGGCTCTCGGCCAGATGAGCGCCGCCCTTCAACGCGATGGCCAGCAGCAGGAAGAGCGCCAGATTGTCGGAACCGCTGCCGGGCAGTCGCATGTCCGAGCCAAGGCGGCGGGCGACCACGCCGAGCACGAAGAACCAGACGACCGGATCGATCACCGGGCACCCTCAAGCATGGTCGAATTCATCCTCCGCATGGCGGCAGCCTTGTACCCGCCATGCGCACTGCGAAAGAAGTCGAATATCCTGATATCGATGTCAGGAATTCCCGAAGCATGAGCCGCCACTTCAACTACAAGCACCTGCATTACTTCTGGGCCGTGGCGCGCTGGGGAGGAATCACTCGCGCCGCCGAGCGCCTGCATCTCACGCCGCAGACGCTGAGCGGCCAGATCAAGCAGCTGGAGGCCAGCCTCGGCCTGCAGCTGTTCCGCTCCGCAGGCAAGCGCCTGGAGCTGACCGAGGCCGGACGCACGACCTATTCCTACGCCGACGAGATGTTCTCGCTGGGCGCTGAGCTGGGTGAGGCCCTCTCCTCGCTGCCAGTTGCCAGGGTGCGGTCGTTCCGGGTCGGTGTGGCCGATGCCGTTCCGAAGGCGCTGGCGCGCCGCGTGCTCGCGCCCGTACTGGCGCAGGCCGATCCCGTGCGCCTGATCTGCCGGGAGGGAGATCTCGAGGCGCTGCTCGCTGAACTGGCCCTGCACCGGCTTGATCTGGTGCTATCCACCCGGCCCGTGCCCGCCGGGCTCAATGTCCGGGGCTACACGCACCGGCTGGGAGAATCGGGCATTGGCCTGTACCAGCGTCGAGTCGCCGGGCAGCACAAGGTTCCCTTTCCCCGTTGCGTGCATGGCCAGCCGTTGCTGTTGCCGGGGGCCGGCTCGCCGCTGCGCGATGGGCTGCTGGAGTGGTGCGAGGCGCGACGCCTGGTGCCGCAGGTGGTGGCGGAGTTCGACGACACCGCGCTGCTCAAGACCTTCGGCGCGGCCGGCGCAGGCATCTTCCCGGCGCCGCTGGCCGTGCAGGAAGACGTCGAGCGCCAGTACGACTGCGTGCTGCTCGGCATCGTGGAGGGCCTGAAGGAAGCCTACTTCGCCATCTCGAGCGAACGTCGCGTGCACCATCCGGCGGTCAAGGCCGTGATCTCCGGTGCACCGGCGGCGCTGGTCGGACCCGGATCTTCGAGAAAACCGAAGATCAGACAATAAAGATTCGAATATCCAGACCCGACTTGGGCGCGCTAGCCTGCACCTCCAATGACGGGCCCCTCTGGCAGCACCGGTGCTGCGATGTCGTCAGCACGACACTTCACCGGAGCACACCGTGGAAACACTGCTACCCGCACTGCAGCTTGAACTGCTGGGCACCCCCGCCTGGCTTTGGGTCGCGTTCGTCGCCGTCGTGATCGGGCTGCTTGCGTTCGACCTGGGGGTATTGAACCGGAAGGATCACGAAATCGGTGTACGCGAGAGCCTGTGGCTCTCGGCAGGCTACATCCTCGTCGCGCTGGCCTTTGGCGCCGCGGTCTGGTGGCACCTGGGCCGCGAGTCCGGCCTCAACTACCTCACCGGGTTCATGATCGAGAAGTCATTGGCGCTGGACAACGTGTTCGTCATCGCGCTGATCTTCAGCTACCTGGCCGTGCCGCGGATGTACCAGCACCGCGTGCTCTACTGGGGAATCCTCGGCGTGATCCTGCTGCGTGCCATCATGATCGGCCTCGGCGCGGCGCTGGTGACGAAGTTCAGCTGGGTGCTGTACCTGTTCGGGGCGTTCCTCATCCTGACCGGGCTCAAGATGCTGCGCGTGGTCGACAGCCAGCCTGACCTGGAGAACAACCGACTGCTCAAGTTCATGCGCCGGCACATGCGCGTCACCGAAACCCTGCACGGCAACAGGTTCTGGGTGAAGCTGCCAGTTGGCGATGCGCCGGCATCGACCGCCAGGTGGTGGGCAACTCCGTTGTTCCTGGCGCTGGTCCTGGTGGAATTCGCGGACCTTGTCTTCGCGGTGGATTCGGTGCCTGCCATCCTCGCGATCACCAACGATCCGTTCATCGTCTACACGTCGAACATCTTCGCCATCCTGGGGCTGCGGGCACTGTATTTCGCGCTGGCAGCCGTCATCCATCGCTTCGCGTACCTCAAGTACGCCCTCGCGGCCGTGCTGATCTTCATCGGCAGCAAGATCTTCTACAGCCAGTTCGTCGGGAAGATGGATCCGCTGGTGTCGCTCAGCGTCACGTTCGGGTTGTTGGCAATGGGCGTCATCGCCTCCCTGTACCGCACGCGGGGCCGGGATCGAGCCGTTGCGCCGGTGCGAGGACTGTGAGCGCGTGAATACTCGTCACTGCGCGACGCGCGCGGCGTCGATCCGGAACCGTACTGCCTGTAGCTGCTCGGGCGTAAGGCCTGCCAGTCCCGCATCTGCCGCCACCTGTTCTCCCGGCTGCACCGGGCCGCGGATCACCACCGGCCGTGCCTGCTGCACGATCTGGCCTGCGGAATTCACGAGGACCGGAGTCACCGAAATGGATCCCAGTGGCACCGGCGACTTGTTCTGCACCACCAGCAGGGGCTGGCCACCTGAGCCAGCCCTCAATGCGGCCGCCACGTAGTTGCCGGGATTGGTGGGCAGGTCGATCATCACGGCTTCACGCGCCGCTTCCTGGCCAATGCTGCTCTGCGCCTGGGTGGCATTGGTGGGCCTGCCTCTCCACCGTCTGCGCTGCCGACGCCCCCGCCACCCGCAAGCAACATCGAGTCAATCGAGGTGTCACCTTCCGCGCTCGCGCTGGTGGTGGGCGCTACCGGCATCATCACCGCCACACCGAGGGACGCGAGCGGCGGCTCGCTCGAGGGGAAGGTGATCACCTGGAGCAGCTCGATGCCGTAGGATGGCCACGGTATCCAATGGCGTGGTGACGGCCGTAGGCGTTGGCATGACAACAATCGGCGTCGTCAGTGAAGGCAAGGTGGCCCAGGAGACAGTCACGGTGACCACAGTTCCCGTCGATGCCATGGTGCGTCTTGCAGGCGAGCGCTTCCATCGAGGTGGGACTGACCCAGGCCTTTACGGCTACGGTCTTCGATGCCGCGCGCCTGCCGCTCGCTCGCCGGAGCATCGTCTGGAGCGGCGCAGATCCAGGCGTAGCGACTGTCAACGGTGGAGTCGTGACGGGTGTCGGCGCCGGAACCACGATCATCACTGCGACCAGCGAGGGCAAGAGCAGTGCTGCGCAGGTCTCCGTGGTGTTGAGCCCTACCCTGGCTGATGGCCTGGTCGTCGGCCCGAATACCAACTGCTTCACTCGCAATGGCACGCGCGCGTGCTGGGGCAGGGCAGTGGAGCTCCAGATCGGCAACGGCATCACCACAAATATCGCCACTCCAACGCCCGTCGCGCACAATCCGGCGATGGCGATCCTGTCGCTCGGCTCCTCACACAGCTGCGGTCTGAGCTTCTCCGGGTTTCCGTTCTGCTGGGGACTGGGTCGCTACGGTGCCATCGGTGATGGCGCGACCACCAACGACCACACCTACCCGGCGGTCGTGAATACGCCGAAGGTTTTCACCGCGATCGACGTTTCGTTTGGCGGCGAGTCCACCTGCGGGCTCGAGGCCAATGGCAGCGCGTGGTGCTGGGGTCGCAACATCTTTGGCGGTCTTGGCGATGGCACCGTCGTCGATCGTATTTCTCCAGTCCAGGTCGCCGGATTGCCCCCGGTGGTCGAGATCGATGTGGGTGAAAGCTTCTCCTGCGCGCGCACCGGCAGCGGCGAAGTCTGGTGCTGGGGACGCGATGTATCCGGGGAGCTTGGGCGCGGCGCCGCCGGCAACAATCGGGTTCCGCAACAGGTGAGTGGTGGTCATGTCTTTGCCGACCTGACGGTAGGGGTCCACCGGACTTGCGGCCTCAAGGCCGACGGCAGTGCCTGGTGCTGGGGAGAGGCGCTCGCCGGGGTTGGCGGTGTATTCGGTGAAAGTCGCAATGTGCCATCCCAAGTGGTTGGTGCACCGCCCTTCGTGCAGCTGTCGATTGGGCGCGACTTCGCCTGTGGTCGCACCGCCGCCGGTGCTGCCTGGTGCTGGGGTGGCGGCAACAATGGCGAACTGGGCACCGGCAATACCGCTTCCACAAATGTACCCGTGGCGGTTTCGGGCGGGCTGATTTTCAGTGACCTGCAATCCGGCATCATTCACAGCTGCGGGCGAAGTGGTAGCCAGATATGGTGCTGGGGCGCGAATGCCAGCTTCCAATTGGGGGTCGGACCGGGCGTTACCGGCTCGACGGTCCCGGTGCAGGTCGTGGGCACCCCGTAGACCCCCGATTGATTCCTGTTACTGCGCGACGCGCGCGGCGTCGATTTATAAATATCACCGCCTGAAGCTGCTCGGTTGTCAGGCCAGCGAGTCCTGCGTCTGCCGCGACCTGCTCTCCCGGTCCCACCGGACCGCGGATAACCACGGCGCGAGCCTGCTGCACGATCTCGCCCGCGGAACTCACGAGGACCGGAGTCACCGAAATGGATCCCAGTGGCACCGGCGACTTGTTCTGCACCACCAGCAGGGGCTGGCCACCTGAGCCAGCCCGCAATGCGGCCGCCACATAGTTGCCGGGATTGGTGGGCAGGTCGATCATCACGGCTTCACGCGCCGCTTCCTGGCCAATGCTGCTCTGCGAAGAGGCAGCCATCTGGTAGAGCTTCAGCGCTCCCGGTGCATCGCCCGCATCGCGCGCGATATTGCCGAGAAACAAAGCCGCCGGAGCAGTCGGCAGCAGCTCCATGCTGCGCGTGAGGTACTGGCGCGCCTCGGTGCGGTTGCCCAGGCGGTATTGCGCCACACCTGCGCCGAGCCAGGATCCGAAATAGTCCGGGCTCTGGTCCATGGCGCGACGATAGTGGGCGAGTGAGTCCCGATTGCGCTTCTCGCCCAGATCGATGTCGCCGAGCAGCTGGTGGAAACGTCCTTCAGCCGGCACCAGCTGCGCGGCCTCCGTAGCCAGTTTGCGCGCGCCTGCCACGTCCTTCTTCTGCATCGCGAGCAGCGCTTGGTCGTATTTGTCGTAGGCCGGCTTCATCTTCAGCAGGGGGGCAAGACGCGCGGCATAGCGCTCCACGCCGATCTCGCCACCCGCGCCGAGCTTCGCGACGGTCTCGCGATTGCGCGCCACTCGTTCTGCCGATGGAGGGTGGGATGCGAACATGCCGTCAAGCCAGTTCTGCTGCCTGCCTTCGGACAGGCGCACAAAGGTCTCCTGCAGGCTGATGGCAGCGCTCGGATCGTAGCCTGCGGCCTTCATGTAGCCCGTGCCGTAGAGGTCGCTTTCCAGTTCCGCCTCGCGCCCGTAGCGGGTGTGGATGAGCTGTGCTCCCACCCCTGCGCCGGCCAGGACCATCTGCGCAGCCTGGTCGCTCATGCCGCCCATCGCCGCACCGATCTGTGCGGCTACCAGTCCGCCCTGCAGCAGGATGCCCCGCTCCTGCGACTTGGCGCCATGCCGCGCGGCCGCGTGCACGATCTCGTGACCCAGGACCGCCGCAAGTTCAGCTTCGTTCTTGAGTTCGACAAGAAGGCCGCGGTTGATGGCGATCTTGCCCCCCGGCAGCGCCCAGGCATTCGGCACGGAGCTGTTGAGCACGGTGAATTCGTAAGGCAGCTTGCGATCGGAAACCGCCGCGAGCTTCTGGCCCACCTCGCTAACGTAGGCAGTCAGGTCCGGGACCACCTTGTAATCGCCGCCTTCGCTCTGGCGCATGGGGGCATAGTTCTGCGCGCCGAGCTGGATCTCCTGGCCTTCCGAGACGAGCTGTATCTCGCGCTTGCCTGTCACGGGATTGGTGCCGCACGCGCACAGCAGTACGGTCGCAGCGAATCCGAGTGACCAGTTCCGGTTCCCGAAAATCCTTGTCATCGTGTGCACCTGAAAATCCGCGCCCGTGCGGTCACGATGTGAATTTTATCCCCGCTGCCGGCAGATGGAAGGGCGCCGGATGGCAAGGTGGAGTAGTCCAGCTCCTACGTCTGTCATCGCGACAGAAGGTTCTCGAGGGCGCCCCGCAACCCGGGGAAGCTGAACTGGAACCCGCCCTCCAGCGCCCGTGCCGGAACTACGTATTGCCCGTCGAGCAGCAGCTGGGCCATCTCTCCCATAGCGATTCGCATTGGCCACGCCGGGACCCGCAGCAGGAGCCGCCGCCCCAGCACGTCGGTCAACACCTGCTGGAACTGGCGTTGCGAGACGGCCTCCGGAGCCACGGCGTTCACGGGCCCCTGCACCTCGCGCTGGTCCATGGCCCACTGAATCAGGCCAACTGCGTCCTCGATGTGAATCCACGGGAAACCCTGGCGGCCGTGCCCCATCACCGCCGCCAGTCCCATTCGCGCGGGGCGCACCAATGCCGGCAGTGCTCCGCCATCGGTCCCCAGCACCACGCCAAAGCGCAACGTCACCCACCGGAGACCCAGCCCGGAAACCTCCGAGACAGCGTCTTCCCAGCGGCGGCACAGGTCGGATTGAAAGATCTGCTGCGGCCCTGCGGCTTCGTTCACGGGCTCCTCTCCGCGCACGCCATAGAAACCGACAGCGCTGGCGCTCACCAGGACTTCCGGCCGTTCCTCGCACTGCGCGAGCCACCGCACCAGCGCGGCAGTCGGACCCAGGCGGCTCTCCAGCAGCACGCGGCGTCGGCTCTTGGTCCAGGGCTTGCCGAGGATGCGCGCGCCAGCCAGATTGACCACGGCGTCTACTCGCCGGACAGTCTGCAGGGCAGGGGGAAGCCCCTGCCGATGTCGCCAGACGATCACGTCCCAGCCCTGTGCCTGCAGCCGCTGACAGAGGTGCCGGCCAATGAAGCCGGTGCCGCCGGTGATGAGGGCCGTGCGTCTGCGCGGTGGACTGCTGGCGATCATCAGGCGTGCCTTACGGCAGCTTTACCCCGGCCTTCTCGGCCAGACCCTCGACGCGGTCGCGCCAGGCTTCCTCGTTGCACTCGTAGGGAAGCAGGTGACCATTCGGCACCTGCGTCCACCGGCGCGTGAGTACGAGAGGCTCGGCATAGAACGTCGGGTCCGTCATCGTCACCTGGGCCACCAGGATTTGCCGTCCCTGGCTGTCGGTGCCATCGAGACGGTAGCGCTCCACGATGGTGGCCTCGCCGGAATGCGGTGTGGTGCGCTGGTCGAGCTGTTCAACGAGGTTGTTGGTCTCCACCACCAGCACGTCGCCTTCCCATCGTCCGCTGGAGTAGCCGATGCGGCC